>NZ_MJIE01000001.1:0-1401771 GCF_001940235.1 Hornefia porci
TCCGTATCATGTATGCCGAAGAGATATTCGAAATCAATTGAATGAAACGACAGAGTGGTAAATGACAGCTCCTGCCAGCATGGTTATAAACACCGTCCGCAGATGAAATTTTCCTTGCATCGGCATCGGCGATATGCTATACTTATGAGGTTACGGGCGTTCCTCTGAATGATGCATCCTGCAGGATGCGTAGAGTAACTCGAGGGCATTTAAGAACGTCTATGAGGGAAGGAGGATATCATCATTATGAATGCAATAGATGCTGTGACTCAGGATTACCTGAAGAAGGACATTCCGGAATTTGTGTCGGCGATACCGTTCGCGTACACATCAAGATTAAAGAAGGAAACAGAGAGAGAATTCAGGTCTTTGAGGGTTTCGTGCTGAAGCGTCAGAACGGCGGAAATCGGAGAGAGCTTCACCGTCAGAAGAATCGCATCAGGCGTCGGCGTTGAAAAGACATTCCGCTTCATTCACCATGGGTTGAGAAGATCGAGGTCGTTCGCAAGGGCGATGTCAGAAGAGCAAGGCTCCACTACATGCGTGGCAGAACAGGAAAGTCCGCGAAGATCAAATCAAAGGAAAGCAGATAATGGGGGAACCGCAAGGTTCCCTTTTCTGTACTGAAGTAATGACGCAATAATCAGATATAAACTGCCGGTCGACAGGTTCCGGGCCGGCTTAACGGATATTGACATTAATGAGGACCGATGTCCTTTGAACAGCAGGAGTATCGCAATGAACAGTATCAACTGGTACCCCGGTCATATGAAAAAGACCCGGGAACTGATCCGTGATAATCTGAAAATGGTGGATCTGGTCATCGAGGTCATCGACGCCAGGATTCGGTTTCCAGCAGGAACCCCATCATCGATGAACTGGTGGGGAGAAGCCCGGGTGATTATTCTGAACAAAAAAGATCTGGCGGATCCTGAAGAGAACCGGAACTGGACTGCCTTCTTCCGCCGCCGGCGGCATTCGGGCGCTGGAGATGAACTGTGTCAGCGGCGAAGGGGTCAAAACTCTGTACGGGGCTTTGTCCGCAAGGCAGGAAGAAATCGGGTCCGCCCGTTACAAGCGGCCGATGCGTATGAATGATCGTGGGCGTACCCAACTGCGGCAAATCCTCGCTGATTAACCGTCTGACCGGAAAGAAGAGCGCGCGGACCGGCGACCGGCCGGGAGTGACGAAGGGAAAGCAGTGGCTGACCCTGTCCAACGGAATGCAGCTGCTGGACACGCCCGGGATTTTGTGGCCGAAGTTTGAGGATCCCCGCGTGGGGGCTGAATCTCGCATACTGCGGGAGCATCCGGGACGAGATTCTGGATACGGCGGATCTGGCGCTGTCTTTTCTGGAGGATATGCAGAACCGTTATCCGGAGATGCTTCGGGAACGCTACCGACTGGAGGAACTGGGAGAGACGCCGCTGGAGACCATGGAGCGCATAGCGGAGAAACGGGGATTCATTCTGCCGGGCAGGAGAATCGACTATGAGCGGTGCGCCCGGACTGTTCTGGATGAATTTCGCAGCGGCAGAATCGGAAGGATCACACTGGAGACCGCACCGGGAAACATCACACCGGAGGGCGCACTATGAAAAAAGAAGAACGGGAGCAGCGCATGCGGCAGCGGCTCCGGGAAATGAGGCTTCCGGAAGAGGCCTTGTGGGAACAGGGGATCCGGTATATCGGCGGTATCGACGAGGTAGGCCGGGTCCGCTGGCGGGGCCTGTCGTTGCGGCCTGTGTCGTGCTCCCGCAGGATTTCGACCTTCTGGGGGTGGATGATTCCAAGAAACTGTCGGAGAAGAGACGGGAGCACCTGTACAGTCGGATCCTGGAACGGGCGGTCGCCTGGGGGATAGGGCGCCGGGGGCCGGAGGTCATCGATGAGATTAATATTCTGGAGGCCACAAAGCTTGCCATGCTGGATGCGGCGGCTGCCGCAGACGAGATGCTCCGGGAGAAAGACGGGAGCACCATGGAGCACGTGCTGATCGACGCACTGAGGCTGGAGGCTCTGGATAAGCCGCAGACTTCCATCATCAGAGGAGACAGCAGCAGCGTATCCATCGCGGCAGCGTCCATCGTTGCCAAGGTGACACGGGATCGACGGATGATCAAGTATGCGGAGGAGTATCCCGGATACGGCTTCGAGAGAAATAAAGGCTACGGTACAAAGGCGCACTACGAGGGAATCCGGGAGCACGGAGTGACCCCGATTCATCGGCGCAATTTTTTAAAAAATACCGGTTATTGACCGGGAAGGAGAAAAACATGGAAATCAAAACCGATATCGAAATCGCACAGGCAGTGGAAAAAGAACCGATTCTGAACATCGCGAGGGACGCGGGCATTGATGAAAAGTACGTGGAGCTGTACGGAAACTATAAGGCGAAGATCGATTACAGCATCCTGGAAGAAAAAAAGAATGAGCCGGACGGTAAACTGATCCTGGTGACGGCGATTTCTCCGACTCCGGCGGGTGAGGGAAAGACCACCACATCAGCGGGACTTGCAGACGCTTTTCACAGACTGGACAAAAAGGTGATGCTGGCGCTGAGGGAGCCTTCTCTGGGCCCCGTGTTCGGCATCAAAGGCGGAGCGGCGGGCGGAGGCTACGCCCAGGTGGTTCCGATGGAGGACATCAATCTGCACTTTACCGGAGATATGCACGCCATCGGCGCCGCGAACAATCTGATCGCCGCCATGCTGGACAACCATATTCAGCAGGGAAATGCGCTGAACATTGATCCAGAAGAATCACATGGAAACGCGCTGTGGATATGAATGACCGGCAGCTCCGACATATTCTGGACGGAATGGGCGGAAAGGCCAGCGGAGTTCCGAGGGAAGACGGATTTGAGATTACAGTGGCCAGCGAGGTCATGGCGATTCTTTGTCTCTCCCACGATATAGAAGATCTGAAGGATAAGCTTTCCAGAATTATTCTGGGGTATACATACGACGGAGCGCCGGTTACCGTGGCGGATATCAAGGCACAGGGAGCGGCGGCAGCACTGCTGAAGGACGCGCTGAAACCGAATCTGGTGCAGACTCTGGAGCATACGCCTGCATTTGTACACGGCGGACCATTCGCAAACATCGCTCATGGCTGCAATTCGCTGATGGCGACGAAGATGGCGCTCAAACTGGCAGACTATGTCGTTACGGAGGCGGGCTTCGCTGCGGATCTCGGTGCGGAGAAGTTCGTTGACATCAAATGCCGCAAGGGCGGTCTGAGGCCGGACGCCTGCGTTCTGGTCGCGACAGTACGGGCGCTGAAGTATCATGGCGGCGTGCCTAAGAAGGATCTTAATGAAGAAAATCTGGAGGCGCTGGAGGCAGGGCTGCCTAATCTTCTGCAGCATCTTGAGAATATCCGGGAAGTCTACGGCATTCCGGCGGTTGTGGCGCTGAATGAGTTCCCTACGGATACACAGGCGGAGGTTCACCTCGTTGAGGAGAAATGCCGTGAGCTGGGCGTCAACGTGGTTCTCAGCCAGGTATGGGCAAAGGGCGGCGAAGGCGGCGTCGACCTGGCGAAGGAGGTCATCCGTCTTATTGAGGAGGAAGAAAATCATTTCAGCTTTACATATCCTCTGGAGCTGACCATCCGGGAAAAGATTGAAACCATCGCAAAACGCGTATACCATGCAGACGGCGTGATTTACGAAAAGAAGGCGGCGCAGTCCATCGATCAGTTGGAAAAACTGGGTTACGGCGGCCTTCCGATCTGCGTGGCGAAAACCCAGTTCAGCTTCTCGGATGACCCGTCCCTGCTGGGTGCGCCAGAGGGCTTCCATATCACGGTGACAGAGGCGAAAGCGGATGCGGGAGCAGGATTCATCGTGGTGAAGACCGGAAATATCATGACGATGCCGGGGCTGCCCAGGGTACCCGCGGCGGAGAAAATCGATGTGGATAACTCCGGAAGGATTACCGGGCTGTTTTAACCCGCGTTGCAGGGATCGGGCACACATCAGACAGATTTACAGCAGAAGGGAAGAATCAGATAATAATGATCACAGACAGCAGTTGCAGAGAATTTGTGGAAATACTCTCCAGTAAGGAGCCGGTACCGGGAGGCGGGAGCGCATCGGCGCTTCTGGGCGCGATCGGGACGGCTCTGGGGAACATGGTCGGTCACCTGACCGTCGGCAAGAAAAAATACGCGGCGGTAGAGGACGAAATGCACGACATGATGGATCGCTGCGAGAAGATTCAGCATGATATGTTGAACCTGGTGGAACGGGATGCGGAGGCCTTCGCACCTCTGGCAAAGGCTTACGGAATGCCGCGGGATACGGAGGAGCAGAAACGGGAAAAGGAGCGGGTCATGGCCATCGTGCTTCAGGATGCGTGCGCGGCGCCTCTTGAGATCATGCGGAAATGCTGCGAGGCTATTGACATGTGCGAGGAATTTGCTAACAAAGGAAGCCGGCTCGCAATCAGCGACGCCGGCGTGGGCGTTGTGTTCTGTAAGGCGGCTCTGCAGGGGGCTTCTCTGAATGTGTTCATCAATACAAAAGCGATGAAGGATCGGGAGAGCGCTGAGAGGATTAATGACGAGGCGGACAGCATGCTGTTCGAGTATACGGTAAAGGCCGATACGGTGTACGCCCAGGTGCAGGCGAGTCTGCGGGGCTGGGACGACTGAGCCTGCGAAGAGCCTGATCAGTCACTGAGCATCATTTCCAGAGAATCATCCTGAAAGAAGGTATTGGCGTTGTAGAGGAACAGTATTTCATCCACTTTGTAGGCATTAATGAGGTCACCGATATCCTCGAAGAAATAGCGGGGATCCACGACGATGATTCTCCGGTAGTTCCGGGACAGAAACGGGATAAAGCTGTTGGCGTAGCTGTCTTTGATCAGCAGCAGGGTGCGATCCTCTGTCCCCGGCGTCTGAATCGTGTACATCGGATGATTGCTTCCGCCGAATACGGTATAGGCATCCTTCTTCTTCAGATTGTCAAGCTGATAGAAGTGGGTTGTCTTTTTCTTTGTGTCGGCGTAGTAGATCACGGAATTGCGGTAATTCTGACGGCTGTCGGGGAGATAGATTTTTATCGCGTCGTCCCGTCCGTTGACGAATCCGCTCTTGGAGCAGAGCGTTCCCCTGAAGTCGTTTTTGACGGCGTAGCCGTCGTAGGCGGTCTTTGTATCAAGCTTTATTTTCTTCGCGGCGGTCCGGTACGCGAGATACGCTCCGTCGCTGGTCCAGTGGTGGTCGGTCCGGTAATAGAGCTGCGTATCCTCCTTCGCCTTGCGGAATGCGTCCCGAACGTCAATCGTCGTGTAGCCGAAGCTGCGCAGATCAGACAGAAACGAGTCCATATAGCTGTTCTGGTCGGCCATCCGCACGGTGGCCGGAAGCTTGTCGGAAAGAATGTTCGCGGCGTTCGGCGCCAGCAGGAAATACATTTTCACATCGCTGTACTGACGGCTGAACTGGCGCAGGGCGTTTTTTGTATAGACAAAGTGCTTGTTCGGCGTGCTGATCTCCTCCATGAGGTAATGATCCCTGCAGCGATATACTCCGTTGGCCTCCAGCTTTCCCTCTGTAACGTCCGCGGCGGATTTAATCCGGATGAAGGTGTTCCGGAACAGGAACTGGTCGTTCACATAGTTTTCCAGCTTTGTTTCATAGCGCCCTTCCATGTATTTTGAGATCGAAAATGACGGCAGCGCCTGAAGAACCCGGTTCTCCACAGCGGAAAAGGTTTTGTCCGGCAGAATGAGATTCAGCAGGAACACCGCCGCCAGACAGACGATGAACAGAAGACCGGTTATTCTGGTGTAGGAACTGTTTCGCATAGTGACCGCCTCCCGGGTCTTTTAAAATCTGAAGTACAAAAACGGATTATATGAACTGTAAACCAGGTACGCCACGGACAGAATGAAAACCGCGAAAATGCAGATCACCGCCGGAACGCGCCGCTCCTCCGCGAAGCGCCGGAAACGCTCCATGGGGCGAGGGCCTGAAAGCACGCAGGAAAGAATCAGGAGGATCAGATTCGTGCGCAGCAGATACAGCGTTTTCACATTGGCGAGGGCGAACCGGCCGACGCCGAACATGACGCCCAGATAATGGATCGCCGCGGACAGATCGCTGCTGAAGAAGAAGACCCATCCGATCAGAACCACCAGCATGGCGTACAGATGCTGAGCCCACGCCGGGCTTTGTTTCAGAGCGCTTCCGAAGACATACTTCTCCAGGATCAGCACGACTCCGTAATATAACCCCCAGAATACAAAATTCCAGCTGGCGCCGTGCCACAGCCCGGTCAGGGACCAGACAATCAGCAGATTCAGGATATGGCGGGGAACCGTAACCCGGTTGCCGCCCAGCGGAATGTAGAGGTAGTCCCGGAACCATCCGGACAGAGACATATGCCATCTGCGCCAGAATTCCGTGACGCTCCTGCTGATATAGGGATAGTTGAAATTCTCCAGAAACTCAAAGCCGAACATACGGCCCAGACCGATGGCCATGTCAGAATATCCGCTGAAGTCAAAGTAGATCTGCAGCGTATAGGCCAGCGCGCCGATCCAGAAGGAGAGGACCGAGGCCTGGCTGTCCGGCAGGTTCAGGACCAGCTGGTGCAGCGCGCCCAGGTTGTTGGCCAGGAGCACCTTCTTTCCGAGACCGAGCATGAAGCGCGTCGCGCCCTGGCCGAATTTCTCCGGATTCGTTTCACGGTATGACAGCTGACTCTCAATGTCGATGTACTTCACGATGGGACCGGCGATCAGCTGCGGGAACAGCGCCAGGTACAGAGCGAAGTTCAGAAAGCTGCTCTGGGGCTTCACTTTGTCCCGGTACACATCGATGATGTAGGACAGCGCCTGGAAGGTGTAAAATGAAATACCGATAGGCAGGGACAGCGCGGTATAGGAAATATGGGAATGGAAGATTCCGTTCACGGTGTCCATCAGGAAGCCGAAGTATTTGAAGAAACACAGGATGAAGAGGTTCATCACAAGCGCGAACAGAAAGTCCCGCTTCCCGGAGCCGCCCTTTCGCCTGTCCTGCGCGATCAGATGCGCCATGAAATAATTGAAAAAGGCGCTGTAAATCATCAGGAACACATAGACCGGCTCTCCCCAGCTGTAAAAGACGAGACTGAAAAGCAGCAGAACGATGTTCCGGGCGAACAGATATTTTTTCGGCACGAGGAAATACACGGCCAGAAGGATCGGCAGGAAGCAGAAGATGAATACGATACTGCTAAAGAGCATGACGGAACACCTCCTCATACCGGTCAGGATTTTTGTCCACGCAATAGAAAATATAGTTTCCGCGTTTGTATATGATGGCGTTTTTCAGCATGGCGACCTGAGACGGCCCGTAGCCTTCAAAGGTCCTTGTCTGATCTGCGACGCGCCTGTCGATGGCGTCCTCCACCGCGGTCAGGTCGTCTCGCCGGTAAACGCGGACAACCAGAACCTCCTGCACCCCGAGAGCCTCCCTGCTCTTGTAATAGATGTAGGAATCGTAGTCAGAGTAATCCAGTCCCATGAACTGCATCAGCTGACGGTTGCTGCATTTCTGCATGGAGGAGAGGCCGGTTCCCTTCCGCAGAGCGGATTCGACGGAGTCCATAGGCACGTCCGGAGCGCTGGAACGGTGGTAGACCGCCGCCAGAAAAAGAATCAGCACCACAGAAAGGACGATCTTGGTGACATCGCTTGCGTTCAGGCGGCGGAGCCGTTCTCCGATATTCTTTTGAAATCCGGTCATTCTGTTCATTACAGCCCCGCTTTCAGGATCATGTTGTTCAGCCACATGACATAATAACCCGAACTCACATGGATTCCGTCAGAGCCATAGAATTTCGGATTTTCTTCCAGAATATAGTTGTTGTCGATATAGGTGAGATTCATCTTCCGGCACATTTTGCGCAGAGCGGAGTTGAATTTCCGGTAATTTCTCAGAGATTTGTTCTTCTTCCGGGCCGCCGCGGACGGAGTGGAGATGCTGTTGATCATCAGCTTCGTGGAGGGCGACGTTTTATGGAATTCCTTCAGCAGCGTTTCGTAGCGGGCTACAAAGTTTTCTGCGTTGCCCCGGTAGTTTCCCATATCGTTCATGCCGAAGGTGAAAAAGGCGATTTTCGGATAAGTTTTCGCCGCGGACCGGAACTGTGCGTCGCCGTGCATGACGGAACCGCCCACCTTGTAGAATACCTGAGAGTCACTGAGGAAGCCGTAGGTGGTCAGCCCCTCCGTGATGGAGTCGCCGATCACCGCGCAGCCGTCAAAGATCTGGCGGTATTTAGCCTTGGACAGACCGTTTTCCTTTCCGGAGCGTGTGACCGTCACAGGAGCGGTGCTGGAGCCCTCTGCCTCCAGCTTTTTCTCCACAGCGGAAACGCTGGAGAAATCGTAGGAGGAAATGAGCTTCAGATTCTCCTTCACCGTTGAATTCCGAACGTCGGCTTTCAGATTGAAATGAACCAGATTGAAAACGAAAAGAATCAGAAGAATGAACAGGAGCATTCTTCTGATCTGTCTGGCGTTGATTTGTATTTTTATATCGGGTTTCACGCTTTTCCGCATCATTCTTTCGGGTTCCTTCAAACTCAGATATTGGCGGCGATAAGGTCGCCGCACTGCGTCGTGGTCACGGCCTCCGGTGCGCCGCCGCAGAGATCCGCGGTGCGGTATCCGTCGGACAGGAACCGGTTCACGGCGTCCTCGATGGATTTCGCCTCTTCTCCCAGGCCGAAGGTGTAGCGGAGCATCATCGCACCGGAGAGGATCGTGGCGATGGGGTTGGCCTGCCCTGTGCCGGCGATGTCCGGAGCGGAGCCGTGAACGGGCTCGTACATTCCGAAGTTCCCGTCCGCAAGGCTCGCGGAGGGGAGCATGCCGATGGAGCCGGTAATCTGGCTGGCCTCATCGGAAAGGATATCGCCGAACATATTGCTGGTCACAATCACGTCGAACTGGCGCGGGTTGCGGACCAGCTGCATGGCAGCGTTGTCCACATACAGATTGTCCAGTTCCACCCCGGGATAGTCTTCAGCAACTTCAGCCACGACTCTGCGCCACAGCCGGGAGCTCTCCAGGACGTTGGATTTGTCCACGGAGGTGACCTTTCTGCTGCGTTTCATGGCCATATCGAAGGCGACTTTCGCGATGCGGCGGACCTCTCCCTTCGCATACTGCTCCACATCATAGGCGGCCGGGCCCATATCGCCGCCGTCCTTATGTCCTTTTTCACCGAAATAGATGCCGCCGGTCAGTTCGCGTACGACGACGATGTCCAGCCCGCCGCTGATGATTTCCGGTTTCAGCGGAGAGGCGTCCGCCAGCTGATCGAAAACCATGGCGGGACGGAGATTGGCAAACAGCCCGAGTTCCTTGCGCAGCCCCAGAAGCGCTCTCTCCGGCCGCTGATCGCCGGGTACGTTGTCCCATTTGGGTCCGCCGACAGCGCCCAGCAGTACCGCATCGCTTGATTTCGCGATCCGGACTGTCTCTGCGGGGAGGCATTCCCCGACTGCGTCGATAGCCGCGCCGCCTGCCGGAACATCGGTAAAGTGAAAGCTGTGTCCGAATTTCTGTCCGACCTTTTCCAGTACCTTGATGGTTTCCGCCACCACTTCGGGGCCGATTCCGTCACCTCTGACCACCGCGATATTATAGTTCATTCTGCGTTTTCCTCCGTTCTGTTTCTGATGCTGTTCATCAGGCCGCCCGCCCGGATGATGTTCTGAATGAATGCGGGGAAGGGCAGCGCCTGGTATGTCTCGTTCTTTGTGATATTGGTAATGACGCCGGTATCGAAATCCACGGAGACCTCATCTCCCGCCCGGATTTTTTCGCTTGCCTCCGGACATTCCAGAATCGGAAGGCCGATATTGATGGCGTTGCGGTAGAAGATGCGGGCGAAGGTAGAGGCGATGACGCAGCTGATGCCGCTTGCCTTGATGGCGATGGGGGCGTGCTCCCGGGAGGAGCCGCAACCGAAGTTCTCGCCGGCCACCATGATGTCGCCGGCGTGTACTTTGTGCACAAAATCCCGGTCGATGTCTTCCATGCAGTGGCTCGCCAGTTCCTTGTCGTTCTGCGTGTTCAGGTAGCGGGCGGGGATGATCACGTCGGTATCGACGTTATCTCCGTACCGATGAACGAATCCTTTGGCTTCCATTTCTATCTGCTCCTTTCCGGTCCGCTGATTTTTCCTGCGACAGCGGACGCTGCGGCAACGGCCGGGCTGGCGAGGTAAACCTCGGAGGTGGTGTCTCCCATGCGGCCGACAAAGTTACGGTTGGTCGTCGCGACGCATCGTTCGCCGGCAGCCAGAATCCCCATGTGACCGCCCAGGCATGGTCCGCAGGTCGGCGTTGAGACGATGCAGCCCGCGTCAAGGAAAATGTCGATATATCCGGCGCGGATGCTGTCCTTATAGACCTGCTGGGTAGCCGGGATGATGATGGCCCGGACGCCCTTCGCCACATGCTTCCCTTTCAGAATTTCAGCGGCCGCCTTCATGTCCGACAGCCTCCCGTTGGTGCAGGAGCCGATGACGACCTGATCGATGGGGATGTCTCCGACTTCATCGATGGTACGGGTGTTCTCCGGCAGGTGGGGGAAGGAGACGGTGGGACGGATCTGAGACAGGTCGATTTCAAAGCTCTGCTCGTATTCCGCATCAGCGTCGGCTTCATATACGGTGTAGGGACGGCTGACCCGACCCTTCATATATTCCTTTGTAATGTCGTCCACCGGGAAGATGCCGTTTTTTCCGCCGGCCTCGATGGCCATGTTGCAGATGCACAGGCGGTCCTCCATAGAGAGGGAGGCGACTCCCGGACCGGTGAATTCCATAGATTTATACAGGGCGCCGTCTACGCCGATCAGTCCGATGATGTGCAGGATGACGTCCTTGCCGCTGACATATTCGGAGAGGCGGCCGGTCAGGTTGAACCGGATCGCCGGCGGAACCTTGAACCAGGCTTCGCCGGTGGCCATGCCCGCCGCCAGATCGGTGGAGCCCACGCCTGTGGAGAACGCGCCCAGAGCGCCGTAGGTGCAGGTGTGGGAGTCTGCGCCGATGATGGCTTCTCCCGCGCAGACCAGTCCCTTCTCCGGGAGAAGGGCGTGCTCGATTCCCATCTCGCCTACGTCATAGAAATTCTCCAGGTCGAAGCGTCTGGCGAAGGTCCTGCATTTTTTACACTGCTCCGCGCTCTTGATGTCTTTGTTCGGGGTGAAGTGGTCCATGACGAGAGAAACTCTGCTCCTGTCGAAGACGCTGTCAAACCCTGCCTTATCGAACTCATTGATGGATACCGGACCGGTGATGTCGTTTGCCAGCACCATGTCCAGCCGGGCGTTGATCAGCTGTCCCGCCGCCACATGATCCAGTCCCGCGTGAGCGGCGAGGATCTTCTGTGTCATTGTCATTCCCATATTGAGTGATTCCTTTCTTCGTACTCGTATGTGCTCCGCGCGGGCCTTCGGAAACGGCCGCGTGCCGGAACATACAATTATTATTATATAATATTCCGTGCTATTTGACCATATGTTCTTTCTTATTCATGCGGTTCAGGGCGCTGACCAGCGCGTTGACCGCGGCCAGCGTGATGTCATACTGTGTTCCTACGCCCCAGTATTCGTGACCGTCTTTGTCTGCAATGCAGATGTAAGCGGCGGCCTTGGAGCTGGAGTCGGTGCTGATGGCGTGCTCCGTATAGGTGATGAACCGGTAGTCGAAGTTGTACGGCGTCTTCTTCAGACCGTTGGCGACGGCGTCCAGACGACCGTTTCCTTCCGCATCGATGTTATAGACTTCACCGTCGATGACCACCCGCATCCGGACTGCGACGGTGTTTTCCCCCTCTTCCTTTGTGGAGGAGAAATAGCTGAAGGTGGCGTCGGTGATGTCCAGGGGCGAGAAGAAGTTGACGTATTCCCGGGAGAAGATGTCGAAGATCTCGTCTGAGGACAGCTCCTCGTGTGTATGGTCGGAAATTCCCTTCATCATATATCCGACCTCGGCGCGCATCGCCTTGGGGATATCGAAGCCGTGGTCACGGTTGATGATGTAGGCGACGCCGCCCTTGCCGGACTGGCTGTTGATGCGGATAACGTCGCCGTCATACTGGCGCCCCACATCGTGGGGATCAATGGGCAGGTAGGGAACCGTCCAGCGGCTCGGGTCGGTTTCCGCTCTCCATTTCATACCCTTGGCGATCGCATCCTGGTGAGAGCCGGAGAAGGCTGCGAACACCAGGGAGCCGCAGTAGGGCCGGCGGGGATCGACCGTCATATCCGTGAATTTCTCGAACATCTCCACCGCTCTCGGCATATCGGAGAAATCCAGCCCGGGATCTACGCCGTGGGTGAACATGTTCATGGCCAGCGTGACGATGTCCACGTTTCCGGTGCGTTCTCCGTTGCCGAACAGGGTGCCTTCAATGCGGTCGCCGCCTGCGAGCAGCCCCAGCTCTGCGTCCGCCACGCCGGTTCCCCGGTCGTTGTGGGGATGCAGGGACAGAACCACACTGTCACGGCTGTGCAGATTTTTGCTCATGTATTCCACCTGGTTGGCGAACACATGGGGCATGGACATTTCCACGGTCGCCGGCAGGTTAATGATGACCTTATGCTCAGGCGTCGGCTTCCATATATCGATGACGGCGTTGCAGATCTCCAGAGCGAATTCCGGTTCTGTACCTGTGAAGCTCTCGGGGGAGTATTCAAATTCAAAATCGGTGTCCGTGTATCTGGCGGCGATCTCGTTCATCAGCTCCGCGCCGTCGGTGGCGATTTTTATGATTTCTTCCTTATCCTTGCGGAATACCTGCTGCCTCTGGGCAAAGGAGGTGGAGTTGTAGAGATGAACCACGGCGTGCTTCGCTCCGATCAGAGATTCAAAGGTCTTTTCGATAATATGGCGCCGTGACTGCGTCAGTACCTGTACGGTCACGTCGTCCGGAATCATATCCTGCTCGATCAGCGTCCGCAGAAATTCAAATTCCGTATCCGACGCTGCGGGGAAACCCACCTCGATTTCCTTGAACCCTATTTCGCAGAGATAGGTGAAGAATTCCAGCTTCTGCTCCAGGTTCATCGGAACGATCAGAGCCTGGTTGCCGTCGCGGAGATCCACGCTGCACCATCTGGGAGCCTTCTCGATGTGATCCTTCTTCACCCAGTCGTAGTCATTGACCGGCGGGGCGAAATAACCGATTCTGTACTTGTCGTAGTTTTTCATTTCAAAATCCTCCTGAATACGAATAATCGCCTCTTTGCGATTATCCATCTGATCTAACCGTAAAGAGACGAAAACGTTCATTATAATAAAGTTTCCGCGGTACCACTCTTTTTGACTGCTGCGTCCATCAACGCACAGCCCGCTCGTCTGGCATGCTCGGGGGTGAGACGCCGGCGTGTTTCTGCAGCATTTCACCGTACTGCTGCTCTCTGTGAGAAACCTGGAACCGGTTTATTCCCGTCTTGGCAAAACTTGTTTACATTTGGTTGTAACAATAATATAATGTATACCAAACTGTTTGTCAACAGCGAATCGGTAAAAATTGTGTATGAAATTAGAAAATGAAATATTTTTTTGTGTTTGGTTACAAAAAGTGGTTGACATTTGTTAGCGATGCTCTATAATAGAGTTGCGCCTCAAGGAAAGGCGGAATTTAAGGAATAATCAGGAGAGGTAGTATGAAACTGACAGGGGCACAGATCGTAGCGGAGGTACTGCTGGATCACGGGGTCGATACCGTTTTCGGATACCCGGGAGGAGCGGCTCTGAATATCTACGATGAACTGTATAAATACAGCGACCGCATCAGACACGTGATGACTGCGCACGAGCAGGGCGCTTCCCACGCGGCGGACGGGTATGCCAGAGCGACGGGCAGAACGGGCGTGGTTTTCTCCACCAGCGGTCCCGGCGCGACGAATCTGGTGACCGGCATCGCCACTGCGTACATGGACAGCATTCCGATGGTGGCGATCACATCGAACGTGGACAACAGTCTGATCGGCCGCGACGCTTTTCAGGAGATTTATATCGCGGGAATCACCATTCCGATTACGAAGATGAATTATTTCGTGAACGACGTGGATGATCTGGAGATGACTCTCCGCAACGCGTTCCGTATCGCGAACAGCGGAAGAAAAGGGCCGGTGCTGGTAGACATCACCAAGGATGTGACGGCTGCAAAAACGGAGTTTACCAATAAGCCGCCGCTGCCTCTGGATCCGAAGCCCTCTCCTACAAAGGAAGAACTGGCGGAGGCGGTCCGGCTGATTAACAACGCAGAGAAGCCGGTAGCGTACATCGGGGGAGGCTGTATTTCCTCCAACGCCTGTGAGGCGGTGAATGAGCTGATTTCCAGAGCGGACATTCCCGCGGTGCATACGCTGATGGCGTCCGGAATCGTCAGCTACGACAACGAACTCAATCTGGGCCTTGTGGGAATGCACGGCACGGTAGCCGCGAACCGGGCCATTGATCAGGCCGATCTGATTATCGCGCTCGGCGCGCGGTTCAGCGACCGGGTGGCTCTGAACACTAAGAAATGGGGAAGAAGAGCGCGGATTCTGCAGATTGATATCGACGCCAGCGAAATTAACAAAAATGTTCATATTGATAAGTGCTGTGTCGGCGATGTGAAGGAGGTCCTCGAACGGATGCTGGAATATGTGGACAGGGCGCAGCATTACGAATGGCATGAGCGTGTCTGCGGATGGCGGACCAAGGAGCGTGTCAGGAGAACGCTGAATCACGGGATGGATCCGAAGGAGATTCTGGAGACCATCAGCACCATGTGTGACGACGACACCATTTATGTGACTGATGTCGGTCAGCATCAGATGTGGGCGGCGCAGTATCTGAAGTTCCGCAAACCGAAAAAGTTCCTGACCAGCGGGGGTCTGGGAACGATGGGCTTCGGCTACGGCGCGGCGATCGGCGCGCAGATGGGACAGCCGGACTGCCGGGTGGTGCACATCACCGGCGACGGTTCGTTCCACATGAACATGAACGAGGCCTGCACGGCGGTCAGCGAGAATCTGCCTGTGATCACGGTAATCTTCAACAACAGCGTGCTGGGCATGGTTTACCAGTGGCAGACGATTTTCTACGGCGGACGTTACTCCAGTACGGTGCCGCACCGAAAGACGGATTACGTCAAGGTGGCGGAGGGCTTCGGCGCTCACGGCTATCGGGCAGAGAACATCGAACAGCTGAAGGCGGCCATGGCGGATGCGATGAAGCAGGACGGACCATCCTGGATCGAGTGTGTGATCGAGCCGGAGGAACGGGTGCTTCCCATGATTCCGGGCGGCAAGACTGTGGAAGATATCATCGTGGAATAGGAGGACGCGGAGATGGCAAAGGAAATGAAAAAGAAAATCGTCAGCGTTCTCGTGGATAATCTGCCGAATGTCATGACGAGAGTCGCCAGCGTTCTGGGAAGACGCGGCTTTAATATCGATACGATTACGGTATCCTCCACGGGGAATCCGGACATCACGCGGATTACCATGGTGTTCAACGTGGAAGAGGAGGTCGCAGATCAGATTGTCGCGCAGATTGCCAAGATGGAAGTGGTGAAGTCGGTGTCTGTGCTGAACCGGGAGAAAACCCTGTACCGCGAGCTCCTTCTGGTCAAGGTGAACGCGATGCCGGATCAGCGGGATTCGATTAAGAATATCGTCGAGGTTTACCGCGGCAGCATCATCAATCTGACCACCACATCGCTGGTTATCGAGGTCACGGGGTCGCCGGAAAAACTGGACGGCTTCATGGATCTGATGGACGAGTTCGATGTCGTGGACTTCTGCAGAAGCGGCGTGACCGCCGTGGAGCGGAATCTGCAGACCGACCACGGTCTGGAATAGGCGGAGCCGCCGGATTACAATTTGTATAAAAAATATATCTTAATATATAACAAAAGGAGACAGAAAAATGATAACGAAGTATTATGACGCAGATTGCAACTTTAGTGTTTTAGAAGGAAAGACCATTGCGATCATCGGATTCGGAAGCCAGGGTCACGCCCACGCGATGAATCTGACCGAGAGCGGAGCAAAGGTTGTCGTCGGCCTGAGACCGGGCTCCAAGCATGAGAAAAAGGCGAAGGATTTCGGACTGGAGGTCATGGACATCGAGGATGCGGCGGAGGCCGGAGACATCGTCATGATTCTGACGCCGGACGAGATGCAGGCGGACATCTACGCAGAGAAAATCGCGCCGCATATGCACGCCGGAAACGCGCTGGCGTTCGCACATGGCTTCAATATTCATTTCCAGCAGATCGTTCCTCCCGCAGATGTGGACGTTATCATGATTGCGCCGAAGGGCCCCGGACACATTGTAAGAGAGCAGTATACGCAGGGTTCCGGCGTTCCGTCCCTGATTGCGGTTTATCAGGACGCTTCCGGCAAGGCGAAGGATATCGCACTGGCGTACGCTTCCGGAATCGGTGCGGGCAGATCCGGAATCATTGAGACGACATTCAGAGAAGAGACGGAAACCGACCTGTTCGGTGAGCAGGCAGTCCTCTGCGGCGGCGTCTGCGAGCTGATGAAGGCCGGCTGGGAGACACTGGTCGAGGCCGGATATGCTCCGGAAATGGCGTATTTCGAGTGCATCCACGAGATGAAGATGATCATCGACCTGATCTATGCGAAGGGCTTCGACATGATGAGATACTCCATCTCCAACACCGCGGAATACGGCGATTACATCACCGGACCGAAGATCATCACGAAGGAGTCCAGAGAAGGCATGAAGCAGGTGCTGTCTGATATTCAGGACGGAACCTTCGCTTCCAACTTCATCAAGGAATTCAAGGCCGGCGGCAAGGCGAACTTCCTGGCAATGAGAAAGATCCAGGCTGAGCATCCGGTCAACGAGGTCGGCAGAGACCTGCGCTCCATGATGAGCTGGCTGCAGTAGCGGAGAGCGCCGCGGCGTCGTGCCGCCGTGCGGACCGCGGCCTGCAAGGGGCAGCGGCAATGCGGGCGGCAGTGAAAGCAGTAAAGCAGTATAGAAAACAGAAATGAGAAACTGAGAGGTTATATTATGACTAGAAGAAGTGATAATGTAACCAAAGGCGTAGAAAGGGCTCCCATGCGAAGCCTTTTTTACGCTATGGGTTACACAAAGGAAGAGCTGGAGAGACCGCTGATCGGTGTCGTCTCGGCTCACAGTGAAATTGTTCCGGGGCATATGCACCTGGACAAAATAACAGAGGCTGTGAAGGCCGGCGTGCGCATGGCCGGCGGCACGCCCATCATGGTTCCGGCAATCGGAGTCTGTGACGGGATTGCTATGGGCCATGTGGGAATGAAGTATTCCCTGGCAAGCCGTGAACTTATCGCAGATAGTGTCGAAACGATGGCGAACGCCCATCAGTTCGACGGGCTGGTGCTGGTGCCCAATTGTGACAAAATCGTTCCGGGAATGGTCATGGGGGCCGTCCGGATCGACATCCCCGCTGTCGTCTGTTCAGGCGGTCCGATGATGAGCGGCCTGGTAGGCGGCGTGGAAACTTCGTTATCTAAAATGTTTGAAGCAGTTGGAGCACGCAAGGCCGGCATCATTGACGATGCAGGACTGACCGAGTTCGAGCAGAATGTCTGCCCGGGCTGCGGGTCCTGCAGCGGCATGTACACCGCAAACAGCATGAACTGTCTCTGCGAGGCGGTCGGGCTGGCGCTTCCGGGGAACGGAACGATTCCCGCGGTGCACAGCGGACGTATCATGCTGGCGAAGCATGCCGGCATGGCGATTATGAATCTGGTGGAGAAGAATATTACTGCCCGCCAGATCGTCAACGAGAAATCTCTGAGGAACGCTCTCGCCTGCGACATGGCTCTGGGCTGTTCCAGCAATACGGTTCTCCACCTGCTGGCGATCGCCAATGAGGCGGGAGTCGAGCTCAGCATGGAGGTTTTCAATGAGATGAGCGGAAAGGTGCCGAATCTCTGCCATCTGGCGCCGGCAGGCCCGACGCATATGCATGATCTGAATCAGGCGGGGGGCGTGCAGGCGGTACTCGCAGAGCTGAACAAGAAGAACCTGATTGAAACGGATCTCCTTACGGCAAACGGTCATACCGTGGCAGAGAATATCAGGAACGCCTGTATCAGGACAGACGCGATTCGGCCGATTGACAACCCCTATTCGGAAACCGGCGGTATCGCAGTGATGTGGGGAAATATCGCTCAGGAGGGCAGCGTCGTCAAGAGAAGCGCCGTCGCTCCGGAAATGCTGGTGCATGAGGGTCCTGCGCGAGTCTACGACTGTGAGGAGGATGCGATTAAGGACATCTACGAAGGAAAGATCGTGGACGGCGATGTGGTCGTCATCCGCTACGAGGGACCGAAGGGCGGCCCGGGTATGCGGGAAATGCTGAATCCCACCAGCGCGCTTGCCGGTATGAAGCTGGACAAGACGGTGGCGCTGATCACGGATGGGCGCTTCAGCGGAGCGAGCCGCGGAGCTTCTATCGGACATGTCTGCCCGGAGGCGGCAGCCGGCGGAAACATCGGTCTGCTCCGGGAAGGCGACATCATTGAGATCGACATTCCCAACGGAAAGCTGAACGCCCGCGTCAGCGACGAGGAATTCGCCGCCCGCAGAGCGGAGTATACGCCGCGGGAGCCGAATATCCGGCACGGATGGCTCTATCGCTATTCCAGGATGGTTGGACCGAGCTGCAAGGGCGCGGTGATGATGGAGGACTAAATCGTGAAAAGGGCATTTGTCAACGGAAAAATCTTCACCTCGGATGCTTCGAGGCCGGAGGCCCTGTACGCAGAGGCGCTTCTCTGTGACGGAGGAAAGGTTTTGTTCGCGGGAGCGGAAAAGGATCTCCCCGCCGGGGAATATCCCCGGATCGACCTGGGCGGCCGGACCGTGATTCCGGGATTTGTGGACGCGCATATGCATCCGGTCATGCTGGCGGATTTCAGCAGGCAGATCGCCTGCCTTCCGCCGAAAGTCAATTCCATTCAGGAGCTGATTCAGGAAATCGCCCGGGTACGGTCGGAGAAGTCAGAGGGAGACTGGATCAAGGGCTGGGGATACGATGAGGGCAAATTTGCAGAGCATCGTTCGCCCAACCGTTACGATCTGGATAAGGGGTCGCCGGATCTTCCGGTGTTCCTGACCCGCAGCTGCGAGCATATCCGCTGTGTGAACAGCAGAGCGCTCGAACTCGCGGGAATCACCCGTGACACGCCTGACCCGCAGAGCGGAGAAATCGAACGGGACGAACACGGCGAACCCACCGGCGTGCTGAAGGAAAACGCCCGGGACCTGGTGCTTCCGTTCATGCCGCCGGAGACAAAGGAAAGTACGGTGGCGTCGCTGATCGATCTGGGAAATCTCCTGACCTCTCAGGGAATCGTCGCCGTCACGGACATGGGAAATCTCCACGAGGGCGGTAATTACGAATTCTACGAGGAGGCAGTGAAGCGGGGGTTCCGTCAGAGAGTCGCACTCTATTATATGTGGGACTATTTTATGGACGATCCTTCGTTCGACATTACGCCGGAGCTGATGGACCGGAACCGGCAGATCCGTATCGCCGGTCTGAAATTAATCGGTGACGGGAGCATCAGCGGAAAGACCGCATGGCTTTCGGAGCCTTACCTGGGAACGGAGGAATGCGGCTTCCCGGTCTATTCGGACGATAGCATGGAACGGGCGCTGGACTTCTGTAAAAGGACGGGCTGTCAGCTTTCTGTCCACGCCATGGGCGGCCGGGCCATCGACCGGGTGATCGACAGGGTCTACCCGGAGAAGGACTGGACTGACGGAAAGGCGCCCTGCCTGAGGGTGGAGCATCTGACTGAGCCGTCGGACAGGGCTGTCGCCAGGGCTGCGGAGCGCGGCTTCGGCTTTGCCAGTCAGCCCATCTTCGAGCACTGTGAAATCGAGACCTATAAGAACAATATGGATCCGGAGAGGCTCAGACACATCTATCCGCATCGGACGATGCTGGACCGCGGCGTGAAGCTCTGTCTGTCCACGGACGCGCCCGCAACATCGTGGGCCGTGCCGTCTGACCCGTTTTCCAATCTGAAGTCGGCGGTGACGCGTTACGCCTGCGACGGGACGGATATCGGCCAGGATGAGCGGCTCGACATTGAAACTGCGATGATCCTGTACACAAAGGAATCAGCGGAGGTTTCCGGCTTCGCCGGTCTGGGCATGCTGAAGCCCGGATATGCGGCGGATTTCGCGGTGCTGTCGGACGATCTGTTTACCGTGGATCCGATGAAAATCGATGAGGTCTGCGTGGAAGAGACCTATATCGGCGGGGAGCGGATTTACTGCAGGAAAGACCTCTGCAGCGGTAATCAGTGCAGGTAACGGAATGAACTCCTCAGGTCCCGGAGTCGGGGCCTGAGGAGTATTTCTGCTTTCGGGGCGAGGCCGGAGAGCGGGTGAAGAACGGCCGGAGAGCGAATGAAGAACGGCCGGGGAACGGATGGCCGGCGTCGCAGAGTACTGCCTTACGGGCAGGCTTGTGGGAGAATTATGAACAGAGAAAAGATCTTGAAAACAATATCGGTTGCGTTATTTGTGTCGATGTCGGCGCTGATCCGCTTCAATTTTATTACGGAGGGTTTCATCGTCGCGATGTCGGTGCTGATTATGGGCATCTTCATTTATTGCTATGAGGATCTGTCTCCGATGTATATCGCGGCGCTGTCCGGAATTTTTTCGCCGATGTTCCGTCTGATTCTGACATATGTCCAGGACGGGAGACTGCAGTACACGCTGGAAACGGTGCTGCCGGACATGGGTTTTTTTTTCACCTACGGAATTCTGTACACGCTGATTTACCGCTTCCTGATTGACGGCCCCAAGACGCTGCGGAACTTTACCTTTGTCATTCCGTTCTGTGACTTTTTCGGCAATGTGGGAGAGATGACGATACGGAGTATCCTGGCGGGGCATTCTTTGTTCACGGTGGAAATTCTGACTTATCTGGGAATCATCGCCCTCGTGCGTACCGCGCTGGTGTTGGTGGTGCTGGTGGCGATCGAGTCCTACTCAAGCTTTCTGGTGCGGCGGGAACACGACGAGGTGTACAAACGGCTGCTGACTCAGGCTTCGGTTGTGGACAGTGAGATGCGCCTGATGGAAAAAAACGAATCTGATGTGGAAGAAGTTATGAAAAAGGCGTATAATCTCTATAAGGAAGCCGGAGCGGATCCGGAGGTCCCTCATCGCTTCACGACTCAGATTCTGGAAATCGCCAAGAATACGCATGAGGTCAAGGCGGATTATCAGAACGTGATTTCTGTTCTTCAGGAGGATTATCTGGATAAGATTGGAAATCAGTCGATGCTGATGAGCGAAATCTGCAAGCTGGAGAAGGCTAATGTCATGAATTTGATCCGGCGGAGAGGATACCGTGCGTCCGTCACGGTCCGCGGCCAGGTGGATTTCAAGGTGCACGACAGCTTCAAGATGATGTCGGTCGTCCGGAATCTGCTGACTAACTCTGCGGAGGCTATCGGGACCGAACAGGGCCGAATCATGCTTACTCTGAGCGCCGAGGTCCGCGAGATTCATGATGTCCGCGGGGAAGCCAGAGCGCTGTATTATCGCATCACGGTTTACGACAACGGTCCCGGCATCGAGAAGGAGGACCTTGACACGATTTTTTTGGACGGGTATTCTACAAAATTCAACAGGGATACGGGGTATATCCAGCGGGGGCTTGGACTGAATGTGGTCCGGGATTATGTGGAAAACGTATTTCATGGAACAATCGCCGTGGACAGCAGGCCGGGAAAGTTCACTGAATTTACGCTGCTGATTCCGGCGAAGCAGATGGAAGAGGACTCGCAATGAAGTATTACATAGTGGATGATAATATCGCGACGGTCAAATCGCTTGCAAACACCATACGGAGCCGTGAGATCGGCGAGGTGTGCGGATATTCGACGGATCCGGAGGCTGCGATGGAGGAGATTCTCGAGGAGAGACCGGATATCGTGCTTGTGGATCTGCTGATGAGCGAGATGGACGGGATTTCTCTGGTGGAGCGGCTGCGGAAGAGCGGAAGCGGCTCTGCCTTTGTTATGCTCTCCAAGGTCACGGACAAAGAGATGATCGGCAACGCCTATAAGGCGGGCGTGGAGTTCTTCATCCACAAGCCGGTCAATATTACCGAGGTGGAAAAGGTCCTCGGCAATGTTGCGGAGAAAATTAAAATGAGGAGAATCATGGAGGATCTCCGCGAGCTTTTCGGTGAGGGCGGGAACAAAAAGGAGCCCGCTGAGGATACGCTCCCGGAGGAGTCTCCGGTGAACGAGGAGCTTCAGAGTCTGGACATGATCTTCAATATGCTCGGAATGCTGGGCGAGAAGGGAACCCGGGAGATCCGGGACGTCTACGTCTGTATGAGGGACTGCGGCTGCGGCTACGACAAAGTAATTCTGAGCCGGGTGGCGGAGGAACGGGGCGATTCGGTAAAAAACCTGGAACAGCGCATCCGCCGCGCCATGAAAAAGGGTCTGACGAATGTGGCCAGCGCGGCGCTTGCTGATTATGAAAGCGAGGTCTTCCAGATATACGGAAATTACGTTTTTGATTTCAAGTCGGTACGGGACGAGATGGATTTCCTGGAGGGAAAAAGCAAAAGCGGCGGCAGGGTCAGTATTTCCCATTTCATGGAGGGGCTGATTCTCTACGGAAACTCCATCCGGTGACGCCGCGAACAAGTCGTGTGCAATACTCTGGAGAGCCCGGCGCCGATTTGCGAACGCATCGTGTGCAGTACTCCGGAGAGCCCGGCGACAGGTCCGCGAACGCGTGAGGAACTGTGAAGGCACGAAAAAAACGTATTTTTCCCCGCGATGTGAGTTTTTTTGAGTTTTAATGAATTGTTTGAATAAAATAGAAGTGAATCAGAGAGCATATGATGACGCCTGATTCCGCATTAGCGGTGAAAGATAAAACAAATCCTTCAAAAGAAGAGCGCTGTACGGAAATGAGTTCGTGAGAACGCCTTCCGGCCGGCGCTCTTTGCATGCGCGGGATGTCCTGCCATGACTCCGGCTCCGCTGCGCCCGCCGGTCGCCAGGCCAATATCTTCCGGTAAAAAAAGAAACACGCCGCAGCGTGTGTGATTTTCTCTACCGCCAATTGTCTGATGAGGAAGGTAGTTTGTATAATCAATCAAATCAACTATTCAGGAGTATCTAAATGTGCCGGCATATTGCCGAAAGTACCTCATCAGAACAACTGCGCATAGAACGACTTATTATGGCATTTTCGTGTCGTTTTATCATTAAGGAAGCAAATACTTCCGATGATAACAGTCTATGGTGCACTTGCCGCGGCTCCGGCGCGTCGGATGAACGGCCGGAGACCACAGGCAACTGCATGAAGTTTTTGAAGGCTGGCACCCGGGGGCGCCAGTATACTTCGAAAAACGGAGAGGGCTGTTAAATTTTTTAATCGCTTCCGATTAACTATCAATATAGTACAGCATATGTTGTAACTTGTCAACAACTATAAAATAAATTTTTGTTAAATATAAACAAATGAATTTGGGTAAAATCGGAATAATTGAGGAGGAAATCCAATAAGGGAACTGCCGGAACGCGGATCATTGCGGAAAGACGATTACGGAGACTACGGGGAAACGGGGATTATGGAAAGGTGAGATATTTCTGTAAACAATTGCTTTTTTTTCAAATCGTTGTATAATTAATGCGTACCGTTCCGTGTCGTTTTCGCAGGGCGCGGCAAGGTTCCGGGAATCCCGGGAGAACTGAGGGACCCGGGAGAACTGAGAGAGCCGGGAGAGCCGGGAGACGTGAGACCCTGAAAACGCCGGGGAGCTGTGAGAATTGTGAGAGTTTTGAGGAGGTATGAAGATGAGTCCGTTTGTATTGCAGATGATTCCGGTTTATATCATGTTCGTGATTTTTGTCGTCGTTGTCATCGTGGTAATCAGGTACTTCATAAGAAGGAGCAGGGACCGAAGGCAGGGCCGGGAGAGCAGGAAAAATAATTTTGATTTGTAGTCTGCCCGCACTCTGCGGCGTGCATGAAAAATTTTCTGTACAGCGTGGCGGGTTCCGGGCAGGCGGGCAGCAGTCCCTCCGGAAAGCCTTTGCAGAAAAAGAAAGATTTGTAGGTTTTGTAGGTTAATTAATGCGTGCTCAGCTATCGAATATGCTTGAAATATCAATAATACAAAGAGCATATTCGGTAGCCTGCCGCAAGGTTTTCAAGCGTTTCATCCGAAAACCTTGCGGCAGTGGGATTCGGAAACGGCCGAATCCCTGAGCACAAGCATCAATTAGTGTCTGCCGGCGCACCCTTCCATTGGATGGTGCGCCGCGGCGCTGCTGACAAACTGCCGTCAGCGCCCGTTAAGTCCGACGGGGACTTAATGAGCAGACACTAATTATTAACCCACAAAACCTGTTTTTCTTTCGGCAGAACAAAAAGAGATCCGGGAGAGACATGGGAAGAGGCGCGAGTTCCCTCGAGTGCGGAGTGAGCTTCCCTCGAGTGCAGGGAGAACTCCCTCGAGTGTGGAGTGGGCTCTCCCGAGTGCGGATCGCTCCGCATCGCACCACGCAGCACCACGCAGCACCACGCAGCACCATGCGGCCCGCCGCTGCGGATCGTATTTTGTTCTTGCATCCGCAACAGATTATGGTAAAATAATAAAAGCAATTTTATAGAGACGGAGAAGAAGAGGAGTACGCGGAAGAGCGCTCTACAGAGAGTCGGATCCACAGGCTGAGAGGTCCGGGAGAAGGCGTTCGCGGAAGGTTGCTTTGGAGTCTCAGCAGCGATAATGAAGGGTCAGGCTTGCGCAGGCGGCCTGGAACAAAGGTGGTACCGCGGAGTTATTTCGTCCTTTGCATCGGAGTGCAAGGGATTTTCATTTTTTGCAGGAGGAGAGACCGCAGCCGGAAAAGAGGCAGCTGCGAGGGCACTGCGAAGGTCGTTACAGAGGCAGCCGCGAGGGCAGTCGCGAAGGTTGCCGACGTCACAAGGGAAGTTACAGAAGACATTACAAAAGAAAGGAAGTTAGGAGCTATATGGAAAAAAATCTGGCAAAGACTTATGATCCAAAGGATTTTGAGGACCGCATCTATAAAATGTGGGAGGAGAACGGTTCTTTCCGGGCGGAGGTGGATCCGGACCGGAAGCCGTTTACGATTGTCATGCCGCCCCCGAACATTACGGGGCAGCTGCACATGGGGCATGCTCTGGACCAGACCCTGCAGGACGTGCTGATTCGCTGGAAGAGGATGCAGGGCTACAGTGCGCTCTGGCTTCCGGGATCCGATCACGCCAGCATCGCGACGGAGGTGAAGGTCGTCAACAAAATCCGTGAAGAAGAAGGTCTGGAAAAGGAGGATCTGGGCCGCGAGGAATTCCTGCGCAGAGCCTGGGCCTGGAAAGAGGAGTACGGCGGACGGATCACCCGTCAGTGCCGGAAGCTCGGAGATTCCTGCGACTGGAGCAGAGAGCGCTTTACGATGGATGAGGGCTGCAGCAAAGCTGTCCGGACGTTCTTTGTCAGATTATACAAAAAAGGACTGATATACAGAGGAAACCGGCTGATCAACTGGTGCCCCAGCTGCGGAACATCGCTGTCGGACGCGGAGGTGGAGCACGAGGACAAAAACGGGCTCTACTGGTATTTCCGCTATCCGGCGGCAGAGAAGGGCGGCAGAGATATGGTTGTTGCCACATCCCGGCCGGAAACCATGTTCGGAGACGTGGCGATCGCGGTGAGCCCGGAGGATGAACGCTACGCCGACATGATCGGACAGAAGGTGATTCTGCCTCTGGTGGGAAGGGAAATTCCCATTATCGCGGACCCGTATCCCGACCCGGAGAAGGGTACCGGCGCCGTAAAAATCACGCCGGCGCACGACCCCAACGACTTTGAGGTGGGACAGCGGCACGATCTGGAGATTATCTCCTGCATTAACCCGGATGCAACGATGAATGAAAACGCCGGAAAATATGCGGGAATGGATCGCTACGAGTGCCGGAAACAGTGGGTCGCCGATCTGGAGGAAGCCGGATATCTGGTGAAGACCGACAACATGGTGATTCCGGTAGGCGAATGCTACCGCTGCCATACAGTCATCGAGCCGATGCTGTCGGATCAGTGGTTTGTGAAAATGGAGGAGCTGGCGAAGCCGGCTATCGAGGCGGCGGAATCCGGGAAACTTAAGCATGTGCCGGAGCGGTTCCAGAAAACCTATCTGAGATGGCTCCGGGAGATCCGGGACTGGTGCATCTCCCGTCAGCTCTGGTGGGGACATCGGATTCCCGCCTGGTACTGCGATGACTGCGGCGAGATCATCGTCAGCGAGACGGATCCCGATGTATGTCCAAAATGCGGAGGCCGTCACCTGCGGCAGGACGAGGACGTGCTGGACACCTGGTTCTCCTCGGCGCTGTGGCCGTTTTCGACACTGGGGTGGCCGGAGAAGACGCCGGAGCTCGACTACTTCTACCCGACCAACGTGCTGGTCACCGGCTACGACATCATCTTCTTCTGGATTGTCCGTATGGTTTTCTCCGGCTGCGAGGCCATGGGAGAACCGCCTTTTGAATACGTGTACGTCCACGGACTGGTCCGGGACGCGCAGGGACGGAAGATGAGCAAATCCCTGGGCAACGGCATCGATCCGCTGGAGGAAATTGACAAATACGGAGCGGACGCGCTGCGCTTCATGCTGATTACCGGAATTACGCCGGGCAACGATATGCGTTATCAGGACGAGCGCATCATCGCCGCGAGAAATTTTGCGAATAAGCTGTGGAACGCGGCCCGCTTCCTGATCATGAATATTCAGGATGAGGACGGTGAAATGCTGCCCATGGCGAAATGCTGCAGCGAGTGCTGCGGAATGGCCTGCGCCGATACCGACAACTTCTCCTGCATTGCACTTCGCGATGAGGACAAATGGATGATCAGCCGGATCAACGACGCGGTCCGCTATGTGACCGACACGATGGAGAAATTCGACCTGGCTCTGGCGGGCCAGAGGGTCTACGACCTGATATGGAACGAGTATTGCGACTGGTATATCGAGATAATCAAAAAGCGCTTCTGGAGTGATGACGAGGAGGACAAGAAGACGGCCCGCTTCGTCGCGATCTACGCCATGAAGAATATGCTGAAGCTGCTGCATCCCTTCATGCCCTTCATCACCGAGGAAATCTGGAGCTACCTGCCGCACTCGGAGGAGGAGAGCCGGGGAGGAAACGGTTATTTAATCAGTGCGGCGTGGCCGACCGCCGGCGAGGGAAAACACTTTGCCGCAGAGGAGGCGATTCTGAATACGGCGATGGAGGCGATTACTGCCATCCGGAACATCCGGGGCGAGGCCGGGGCGCCGCCGTCGCGGAAGCTGACTGCCGTTATCGTTGCGCAGGGAGAGGATCTCAGCCGCATCCGCGAGGGTGAACGCTATATCCGGGAACTGGCGAACCTCACTGAGATTGCCTTTGCGGAAACAAAGGACGGCGTGCCTGAGGACGCCATGTCTGCCGTGATTGCCGGCGCACAGATTTTCATCCCGCTGGAAGAACTGGTGGATCTCGATGCAGAGCTTGAACGGCTGACAAAGGAAAAACAGCGGCTGACAAAAGAAGTCGAGCGGGCGGAGAAGAAGCTGTCCAATCCCGGCTTTGTCGCGAAGGCCCCGGAGAAGGTGGTCGAAGAGGAAAAGACCAAGAAGGCGCGTTACGAGGAAATGCTGGAGAAGGTGAGCCAGCAGCTGGCGAACGTAGAGAAGAAGGCGGGGAAATGAAGGCAGTAGATCGGATTCATGAATACCTGCGTTTCGGCATGGTCCTGGGGCTGGAGCGGATGAATGCGCTGATGGCGAAGCTGGGCGACCCTCAGAAGGAGCTGGAGGTCATCCATGTGGCAGGAACCAACGGAAAAGGCTCAGTCTGTCGCTATGTCTATGAGGTTCTGCGGGCCGCCGGCTACCATACGGGGCTCTACACATCGCCGTATCTGGAAGTGTTTAACGAGCGCATCGAAGCGGACGGGGAATATATTTCCGACGAGGAGCTGGAAGATGCTGCGGACAGAGTAATCGCCGCGGCGGACGAAATGGTTGCAGAGGGAATGGAATCCCCGACGGAATTTGAGATTGTGACCGCTGTCGCCTTTGTGTTCTTCCGGGAAAAGGGCTGCGATTTCGTGGTTCTGGAGGTGGGACTCGGCGGCAGAGGCGATTCCACCAATATCATCGAAAAGCCTTTGTGCTCGATAATTACATCGATTTCTCTGGATCATACTGACAGGCTGGGAGAAACGATTCCGGAGATCGCCGCGGAGAAGGCGGGGATCATCAAACGGGGCTGCCCGGTCATCGTCGGCGCTGAGGATCCGGACGCGAAGGCTGTGTTCCGCAAACGGGCCAATGAACTGGACGCGCCGCTGTTCGATGCGGCGCGGGTGCCGGTAAAAGTCGTAAGGGAGACGCTGGAGGGCTGCTCCTTCAACGCGGAAATCCTGGACCGGGAATACCGGGGAGTTGAGATCCGCATGCCGGGAGAGCATCAGATCCGGAACGCGGTCTGCGCGCTCTTCGCCGTCACATTGCTGGCAGAGCAGGGCGTTCTGCCGGAGTTGACGATGCGGGAAATCAAAGAGGGCATGAAGAGGGCCCGCCAGATCGGGCGGTTCGAGGTTCTGAGCCGGTCGCCCTATGTGATTCTGGACGGCGCCCACAACCCCGCCGGTGCGGCGGCGCTGAAGAAAACGGTGCTCACGCATTTCCGGGGAAAGCGGATCCTGATGGTGACGGGGATTCTGGCCGACAAGGCGGTGGATGATGTTCTGAGCGAGTTCCGGGAAATTACTGATCAGTTTATCGCCACGGAGCCGCCGAATCCCAGAAAGCTTGATGCGGAGAAACTGGCAGAGAAGCTCCGGAGGCTCGGCGCCGCCTGTGAGACGGCGGCAGAGCCGGAGGAGGCCGTCCGGCTGGCGATGTCCGGGAAGGACGGCCGGGACCTGATTCTGTTCACCGGTTCACTGTATCTGATCGGCGCCCTGCGGGGAGATGTGATCCGGCTGCTCCGGGAAGATCAGGAGTGAGTTATGGAAAATCTGGAGAACAGAAATATCAGCTATGATAAGCTGCTGCAGACGATTCTCGATATCGGAGAGGAAATGGTGGTGGCAGGCGCGGAGGTAAGCCGGGTGGAGGAGAGCATCCAGCGGATGTGCCGCGCCTACGGATGCGACCGCATCAATGTGTTCATCATCGTTTCCAACCTGCAGGTGACGGTGGAGGCGCCGGACGGGCAGATTCTGACGCATATCCGCTGTATTGAACGGAATGACGTCAATTTCGACCGGCTGGATTATCTGAACGACCTCTCCCGCTATATCTGCGTCGTGAAGCCGGATGTGGACCACATGAAAAAGAAGCTGGACGAGGTGATGAACCGGAAGGAGCAGCCCGGGTGGCTGGGACTCTTCGGGTGCATCTGCGCCGCATCGGGCTTTACGGTCTTTTTCGGCGGGAGCGCCAAGGACGGCGTCGCGGCGGTGGGAATGGCCGTCGTCATCGTTCTGATCACCCGGTTTCTGACGCCGCGGGAGAACAACCAGATTGTCTTTAACTTCATCACATCGTTTCTGGCGGGCATCGCGGCGGTTCTGATGGTTCACGCGGGCGTGGGAACGAGCGCGGACAAAATCATGATGGGCGGTATCATGCTGCTGATTCCCGGCATCGCCATGACCAACGCGATACGGGACATGCTGATCGGCGACATCGCCTCCGGCATGCTCCGGCTGACCAACGCACTGATTGTCGCGGCGGCCATCGCCTGCGGATTCGCGATGGCGATCGTCCTTACGGGAGGTGTTCTTCACATATGAACAGCACGAATGAACTGATTCAGATCGGCGCTGCCTTCATCGGCTCCATCGGGTTCGCCGTCATGCTGAAGATCCGCGGAAAGCAGATCCTCTATGCGGGCATAGGCGGCCTTCTGACCTGGTGCGTCTTTCTCGCCGCCTATGACGCTCTCGATACATACTTCTGGTCCAATTTCATCGCATCTATCTTTGTCGCTCTCTACGCCGAGGTCATGGCCAGAGTGAACAAAGCTCCCGCCACGATATTCCTGACAGCCGCCGCGGTTCCCCTGATTCCGGGCCGCAACCTGTACAACATGATGTACGGAATTGTCCGTCAGCACTATCATATGGCACAGACCAACGGAGTCACCGCCCTCGTGGTGGCTCTGGCCATCGGACTGGGCTTTGTTGTGGTCGCCGTGCTGATGAAATATGTTTACAGGCTCAGCTGCTTTGCGCGGAAGCGGTCCTGAACGGAGCGCGGCTGCGGTATACGGCCGTGATTTCGCGGCGGTATCGCCATAATATCCGCCGCATGCGGTCATAAAAACTTGTCAGTCGGCCGGCCGTTTGATATAATAAAACATAAGTTTTTATTGCAGATTCTGGTCTTCAGGTATTTGCCTGTCTATGGAGAAGAGGAGTAGCAAATGTTTAACAGAGACGGAAAAGACGATAACAATTACAATGTCGAAAACTATGAATTTATTAAGAAGTACTCGCCGACGGTGGGATCCCTCATCGAGAAGGAGTACAACAGGCAGAAGAACAATATCGAGCTGATCGCTTCCGAGAACTATTGCTCGGAGGCAGTGCTGGCGGCCTGCGGGAGCTGTCTCTCCTGGAAGTACGCGGAAGGATACCCTTACGTGAGAACCTCCGGGAACAAAGGCAGATACTACGGCGGAACAGAGTTCGTGGATGAGCTGGAGGAATACTGCTGCAACAAATGGAGAGAGGTGTTCCATACGGATTATCACGTGAACGTGCAGCCGCATTCCGGCTCCCAGGCGAACTTCGCGGGATACAAGGCGCTGATCAGCCCGGGAGACACGATCTTGTCCCTGAGCCTCGACAACGGCGGACATCTGACCCATGGTTCCTCCGTGAACTTCAGCGGCAAGCTGTACAACGTGATTTTCTATGATGTGGACGACAAAGGCTACATCGACATGGAGGACGTGCGGAAGAAGGCGCTGGAGTACAAGCCGCAGCTGATTATGACCGGTGCCAGCGCATATTCCAGAATCATCGACTTCAAGGCTTTTGCGGACATCGCGAAGGAGGTCGGATGCTACTTCATGGTAGACATGGCTCACATCGCAGGTCTGGTTGCGGCCGGAGAACATCTGTCGCCGTTCGGCTACGCGGACATCGTCACCACCACCACGCATAAGACGCTGCGCGGTCCCAGAGGCGGTCTGGTGTTCGGAAAGCCGGAATTCGCGAAGAAGATCGACAGCGCTGTATTCCCCTATGCGCAGGGAGGCCCGCTGGAGCATATTATTGCCGGAAAAGCGGTCTGCGCGGAGGAAGCCCTGAAACCGGAGTTTAAGGAGTACGCTCATCAGGTCGTGCTGAACTGCGCGGCTCTGTGCGACGAGTTCATCAAGCTGGGTTATAAAGTCGTGACCGGAGGAACAGACAATCACGTGTTCCTGCTGGATCTGTCGGAGTTCCCGTTCAGCGGCCGGGATCTGCAGGAGAGATGCGACGAGAACGGAATTACGCTGAACAAGAATGCGATTCCGAACGATCAGCGCAGCCCGATGCAGACAAGCGGCGTCCGGATCGGAACCGCTCCGATGACCACCAGAGGATATAAAGAAGACGATTTCCGCGAGGTTGCCAGAAGAATCGATAAGATCGTGAAGGAACTGGCGAAGGAGAAGGAAGCGGAAGCGAAATAGGATAATTCATGAAATGATGACGGCTGCGTCACCGGTGTGGCGCGGCCGTTCTGTAAAGGATCAGGCATGAGGATTTTGTTAGATGGAATGGGAGGAGATCACGCGCCGGAATGCGTGGTGGAAGGTGCCATCGCCGCAGCGGGGCAGATCTCCGATGAAATTGTGCTGATCGGGCAGGAGGAACTGCTCCGTCAGCTTCTGAACAGATACGGCTATCGGGGAGACCGGATCCGCATCGTTCACGCGGGTGACACGATTTCCAATGATGAGTCTCCTGTCAGGGCTGTGCGCCGCAAGAAGGATTCTTCCATTGTCATCGGAATGTCGATGGTCCGGGACGGTGAAGGCGACGTGTTCATCTCGGCCGGGAGCACAGGAGCACTGCTGGCCGGAGGGCTTTTTATTCTCGGCAGAGTGGACGGCATCGACCGCCCGGCGCTCGCAACGGTATATCCGGTCATCGGTCATGAGCCGTCGCTTCTGGTGGATACCGGGGCGAATGCGGAGTGCAAGCCGAAAAACCTTCTGGATTTCGGCATCATGGGAAGCATTTACATGGACAAGGTTCTGGGGCGGGAGAACCCCACCGTCGGTCTGGTCAATAACGGCTCGGAGGCCCACAAAGGAACGGCGCTCACGAAGGCCGCCTATGAGCTTCTGGACCGGAGCAGCCTGAATTTCATCGGCAATATCGAAGCAAGAGATCTGCAGGATGCGGTCTGCGATGTGATCGTCACAGATGGTTTCACCGGAAATGTCATCATCAAGCTTACGGAGGGCATGGGGCTGATGGTTCTGAGGGAACTGAAGTCCAGGTTTATGACCAGCACCCGTTCCAAGATGGGAGCGCTGCTGCTCAGCGATCAGCTGCGGGCGATTAAGTCGGAGTTTGATTATGCCGAGTACGGAGGCGCGCCGATTCTGGGAGTGAAGGGCGCGCTGCTGAAAATGCACGGTTCGTCGGACGCCCGGGCGGTGGAACAGACGATTCTGAAGGCTGTTCCGTATGTGAATGAAAACGTTGTCGAAACTATCGGGAGTGCGATGGCGGAAATTGTTGCGAAGGAAGGCGAGAACGCAGAGAATCATGAATAACACAGAATTTGAACGGAAAATTCAATATGAGTTTCGTGACAAAGGGCTTTTAAACAAAGCCCTTACTCATAGCTCATACTGCCGTGAGGAGGGTCTGGATCCGACTGAGAGTAATGAACGCCTGGAGTTTCTGGGCGACGCGTACCTCGACGCGATTGCAGGCACAGAGCTGTACCGGCGGATGAAGAATGTGGGAGAGGGAAGACTGACCCGGACGAGGGCGGCTGTGGTGTGTGAACATTCCCTGGCAAAGGTAGGAGGACGGATCGGGATCGGCGCGTATTTCAATATGGGAAACGGCGAGGATCACTGCGGCGGAAGGCACCGCGAATCGATCGTGGCGGACGGAGTGGAAGCGGTGATCGGCGCGATTTTCCTGGACGGAGGATACGACGCCGCATCTGACTTTGTTCTCAGAGAATTCTCAGACATCATCGAGGACGCCATGAAGGGCAGACTGTTTACTGATTTCAAGACGCAGGTGCAGGAAATTCTGCAAAAGGACGGCACGGCTCCGGACATCTGTTATGTTCTGGATCGTGAAGAGGGGCCGGATCACGACAAAACCTTTTATGTGCATCTGACGTGTGACGGAAGAACCCTCGGCTCCGGATCGGGCAAAAGCAAGAAGGAAGCGGAACAGAACGCGGCAAGAGCCACGTTGAACGGAGGATTGATTTAATGTATTTTAAGAGACTGGAGATGCATGGCTTCAAGTCCTTCGCCGAGCCGGTGGTAATCGATTTTCACGAGGGAATCACCTGCATTGTGGGGCCCAACGGAAGCGGCAAGAGCAATATCAGCGACGCAATCCGCTGGGCGCTGGGCGAACAGAGCCCGAAGGCCCTGCGGGGCGGCAAGATGCAGGAGGTCATTTTTAACGGGACGGAGAGCCGCAAGCCCCGGGGAATGGCGGAAGTGACGCTGGTGATAGATAACAGCACAGGTCTTCTCGATATTGAATATAAGGAAGTCGCGATCACCAGAAGGATGTATCGCAGCGGCGAAAGCGAATACCTGATCAACAACAACCCGTGCAGGCTGAAGGATATCCGGGAACTCATCATGGATACCGGGATAGGCGTGGACGGCTATTCGATTATCGGTCAGGGAAAGATCTCCGACATTGTCAGCAATAAGCCGGAGAGCCGCCGGGAAATCTTTGAGGAAGCGGCGGGGATCGTGGCGTATAAGACCAGAAAGCAGGAGGCGGTTCGCAAGCTGGACGGCACCCGGAGCAATCTGGAGCGGATCGACGATATCGTCGGGGAAATCGAAGGACGAATCGGCGGTCTGAAGGAGGACAGCGAAAAGGCGAAGCGCTATCTGGAACTTAAGGAACGGTACCAGGATCTGGAGATTAACATCACGCTTCGGAATATAGAAAACGCGGAGGCCCGCAGCGGGCAGTACAGGCAGGAAATTCAGGAGCTGGAGGAGCAGCTCCGCAGCGCCGGGGAGAAAAAGCGCGGCAGTGACCGGGAGTCTCAGGAGCTGCAGAAACGCAGCGCAGCGCTGGATACGGTTTCCGAACAGAACCACGAAAAAATGGTCCGGACCATCGAGGAAATCAACAGCATCACCGGGGAAAGCAAGCTGAACCGGGAGAAACTGGCCAACCTTGCCAGGGAGGAGGACCGGCTGGACGGTGAAATCGACGACCTGACGGTCCGCATCGATCGGCTGGGCCAGGAGGCGGAGGAACTGAAGTCCCGGAAAAAGGAGATCGAGGACGCCCGCGGACAGGCGGAAAAACGTCTGGAGGAGAAGGTTCTGCTGTATAATTCCATCACCTCCGAGACAAGCCGGTTCACGGAAATCATCGACGACAGCAATGAAAAGATTATCTCGCTGAACGGCGAGGCCGCCTCCAAGCGCAGCGAGGCGAAGAGCTATGAAAGCTATAAGGGCACGCTGGAAGCCAGAGCGCGGCAGATCGCGGACGAGAACCAGAAGCTGGAGGAAGAGACTGCAGAGGATCGGAAAATGCTGGAGCAGGCGCGTGAGGGCCTGAGCCGGGCAGAAGAGCGGAAGCAGGAGCTTGCTGCGGAAAACAGCGAGAAGATCCTCCGCCGCCGGAAACTGGAAGAGAAGGAGCGGAGTCTGCGCGGCACAGCAGAGGAGCTGCGGATCCGGAATAACCGGGAGGAGGCCCGTCTTCGCACCATCGAGGAAATGGAACAGAACTACGAGGGCTATAACACGGCCGTGAAATATATCATGCGCTGCGGAATCCGGGGAATTGAGGGCGTGGTCGGCGAAATGATGGAGGTTCCCCGCGGGTACGAAACCGCCATTGAGACCGCGCTGGGGGCGGCGATGCAGAATATCATCGTAGCCGATGATGACAGCGCCCGCAAAGCGATCACCGCGCTGAAGGTGAACCGGTCTGGTCGGCTGACGTTCCTTCCGGTGGGCTCCATCCGCGGGAGGCGAGTCCGGCCGGATGCGCATATCAGCGGGCAGAAGGGCTATCGCGGGATGGGCGTGGATCTCATCGAATTCGATGATCGGTATCAGCAGATTTTTGAGTATCTGCTGGGACGTGTCGCGGTGGTGGAGGATCTCAACGCGGCGATCGCCATGTCCAGGGGAAGCCGGCAGGGGATCCGCTTCGTCACGCTGGACGGGGAGATCATCAATGCCAGCGGCGCGATTACCGGTGGAAAATACAAAAATCAGTCCGCTAATCTCCTGGAAAGAAAGAATGAGATTGAGCGGCTGAAACAGAATATAACGCATCACACCGACGCACTGGAGGAAAAAGTCCAGGAGCTTCAGCAGACTCTGGACGAGCTTGAAGAGCTTAAGCAGGGCGCGGCGGACGCGGAACAGGAAATGCGGGAACTGGAGCTTCAGATCGCCACCTCCGGAGAGAAAATCGCCGGCGGAGAAAATCAGCTTTCCGACGCCCGGGAGCGTATGGAAAAGAACAGCGCGGAGCTTCTTCAGATCCGGAAGGAGCTTGCGGATATGGACGAGCTGATCTCCAGAATGATGACGGAGAGCCAGGCCGCAGAGTCTGAAATCGAGAAAATCGGCAAGAGGGTGGAGGACCTCACAGCAGAGCATCAGGCGCGCCGCGGCGAGGTCGCAGACGCCAACGACGCCATTACGCAGGCGAGAATAGACGTCCGTACATGGGAAGAAAAAGCGTCCAACAACGCCGGAATGCTGGAACGGATCGGCGGAGATCTGACCGCACTGCGGAAACAGTCGAAGGAAAAAGAGCAGCAGCTGATCGCCCTGCGGCAGGAACGCGGGGAACTGACGGCAGGCTACCGGGGAAGCGATACCCAGGTGCTGCGTCTGGAAAAGGAACGGAAGGAACTGGAGGAGAACGGAGCCGCCATCAGCCGGGAGAAAGCGCAGATCGCGCAGCGGCTGCAGCTTGTAACAGAAGAGCTGACCGGCGCGGAGGAAACCATCAATTCTGTCCGGGATCAGAAATATCAGATGGAGATCCGTCAGGCCAGAAATGAAACGCAGCTGGACAACATGAAGGATAAGCTCTGGGAGGAATTCGAGATTTCCTACGCCCAGGCAAAGGAGCTTCGGAAGGAGGATTTCGCGATGACCGCATCGGTCAGAGAGAGCCGGGAGCTTCGGAAGGAACTGAAGGAAATCGGCGATGTCAATGTCGGTGCGATTGCCGAATATGAACAGGTGAGTCAGCGATATTCCTTCCTGACGGAGCAGCGGAGCGATGTAGTCACCGCGCTGAAGGAGCTGGAGTCGATTATCGACGATCTGGACCGGACGATCACGAAGACCTTTAAAGATAACTTTGATAAAGTGGAAATTAATTTCGAGGAGGTTTTCCGGGAACTGTTCGGCGGCGGTCACGCGGAGCTGCGGATGGAAAACGAGAACGACCCGCTGGAGTCCGGCATCGACATCGTCGCACAGCCTCCGGGGAAGAGGCTGCAGAACATCAACCTGATGTCCGGCGGCGAAAAGACCATGACCGCGATCGCGCTGATGTTCGCGGTTCTGAAGACCAAGCCGACGCCTTTCTGTATCCTGGACGAGGTGGAGGCGGCTCTGGATGACGAGAACATCGACAAGTTCTCCGGATATCTGAAGAACTTCACCCAGACACAGTTCGCACTGATCACGCATCAGAAGGCGACGATGGAGCACGCGGATGTGCTGTACGGAATCACGATGCCGGAGAGAGGCGTGTCCAGACTGCTCAGTCTCAGAATGGGGGATTACGATCCGGAGGATTACGTAAGCTGAAACCCGCCGGGCCGCGTCCGCCCGCCCGGCTCGCGCATGACGTTCAGGGCGGCTCTTGCGGCCTGCCTGCCGCGGTTCCGCCCCCGCCGGGCCGGATCCGTCAGGACGGGAACAAGCATAGGAGAAATTATGTCAGAGATTACAACAAAGAAAAAAGGATTTTTCGGACGGATGGCAGAGCGCATCAATGACGCTCTGTTTATGCATCAGGAAATCAACGAGGAGATGATGGACGAGATTGAAGAAATTCTCATCACCTCCGACATCGGAATGGAGACCACCATGAATATCATGGAGGAACTCCGGGAATATATCAAGGTCAACATGATCACTCTGCCAAAGAATGTGAAAAAGGCCATTGTGGAGATTATCATCCGTCTGATCGACAAAGGAGAACGGAACAGGCTGTCGGATAAGACACCTCTTGTCATCCTGATGATCGGGATCAACGGAGGCGGAAAGACGACGACCATCGCAAAGCTGGGAAACCGGCTGAAGAAAGAAGGAAAGACAGTAATGTTCGCGGCCGCCGACACGTTTCGGGCCGCGGCCTCCGGGCAGCTGAAGATATGGGGAGACCGGATCGGAGTCAACACTGTCATGCACCAGGAGGGAGCCGATCCCAGTGCAGTTCTGTTCGACGCGATTCAGTCCGCGAAGGCCCGGAACATCGACGTGCTGATCTGTGACACGGCGGGTCGTCTGCAGACGAAGAAGAACCTGATGGACGAGCTCGCCAAGATGAACCGTGTCATTGACCGGGAATATCCGGAGGCGGCACGGGAGACCCTGCTGGTTCTGGACGCGACGAACGGCAAAAACGCGGTTTCGCAGGCGGAGCAGTTTAACGAGGCCGCCGAGCTGTCCGGCGTAATTATCACCAAGCTGGACGGAACCGCGAAGGGAGGCATCGCCATCACCATCGCGGATGAGTTCGATCTGCCCATCAAGTTCATCGGAACCGGAGAGGGCGTCGAGGATCTGGAGGAATTTAACGCGGCGGAATTCGCTGCAGAAGTCACGGGAGGAATTGCGGATGAGTAAACCGATTGTGGCGGTGGTCGGACGCCCGAATGTGGGAAAATCGACATTTTTTAACAGTATCGTGGGGAGAAGAATCTCTATCGTTGAGGATACTCCCGGCGTGACCAGGGATCGCATCTACGCAGAGGCGGAGTGGAACGGGATTCACTTCGGCATGATCGACACAGGAGGCATTGAGCCTGCCAGTAAGGAAGTCATTCCCGCGCAGATGAGAGAACAGGCGCAGATCGCCATGGATATGGCAGATGTCATTATTTTCATGGTGGACGGAAAGGAAGGCATGACCGCGGCGGATGAGGAGGTCGCCGCAATGCTGCGGCGCACCGGAAAGAAAGTGATTCTGCTGGTCAATAAGGTGGACAACCCGTTGAATCCGCCGGATTCCCTCTATGATTTCTATTCGCTGGGGATCGGAGAGCCGATTCCGGTCTCCTCTGCCAACAAGCTGAATTTCGGCGATGTTCTGGACCAGGTGTGCGCCAGTTTCCCGGAAGGAGCAGGAGCAGAGGAGGACGACCGGATACGTCTGGCGATTATCGGCAAGCCCAATGTGGGAAAGTCCTCGCTGATCAACACCCTGATTCAGGAGAACAGGGTAATCGTTTCCGATATCGCAGGGACGACCAGAGATTCCATCGACACGCCGTTCCGGTGGCAGGGGAAGGAATACGTCCTGATCGATACCGCCGGAATCCGGCGACAGAGCAGGATAAATGAAGATATTGAAAAATACAGCGTCATCCGCGCCGTAGCGGCCATCGAACGATCCGACGTCTGCATTCTGATGATCGATGCGGCGGAGGGCCTGACCGAACAGGACAAAAAAATCTGCGGAATGGCGCACGAGGCCGGCAAGGGAATCGTGATCGTCGTGAACAAATGGGATCTCGTCGAGAAGGAAACCAATACCATGCGGGACTTCCGCAGGGAAATCCGGTCCGACATGCAGTTCGCGTCCTATGCGCCGATTCTGTTTATATCCGTAAAGGATCACATCCGGCTGAATGAGGTGATGCAGACTGCGGACCGGGTTGCAGAGATACGCGCCGTGCGCGTGCCGACAGGCCAGCTGAACAGTCTGATGACAGATGCCATGATGATGAAGCAGCCGCCGTCGGATAAGGGAAGACGTCTGAAGATCTACTATGCAGCGCAGGTGGGCGTGAAACCGCCTCTGTTTTCCTTCCAGGTGAACAAAAGGCAGCTCATGCATTTTTCATACGCCAGGTATCTGGAGAACAGGATCCGGGAGACGTTTGGATTTGAAGGTACGTCGATTAAGTTCGTATACCGGGAGAAAAGGGAAAAGGATCAGTAAAAGCTATGGCAGATTACAGATTTGTTCTGGCGGTGACGATCGCGTATTTCCTCGGAAATATTTCGCCGTCCACCATTCAGGCCAGAATGCGGGGAATCGATATTAAAAAGGAGGGAAGCGGCAACGCCGGCACGACCAACACACTGCGTGTGCTGGGCGCGCGGGCCGCGCTGATCACTCTGGTGGTGGACATCGGAAAGGGCGTAGTGGCGGTTGCGCTGGGATACTGGATCGCGACGCCGGCCGCGGCGATGTGGTGCGCGCTGGCGGCGTTCCTCGGACACGTGTTCCCGGTCCTCCTGAAATTCAAGGGAGGCAAGGGCGTAGCGGTGGCCTTCGGCGTGCTGCTCGGGCTGAACTGGAAGCTGGCTCTCGCAGAGCTGGGCATCGTGCTTCTGGCCGTGATCCTCACACGGAGAGTTTCCTTCGGCTCAATCTTCGCGGCAGTGGCGTTTCCGTTTCTGTGCTGGTACATGGAACCGGATTTCATCTATATAGGTTGCGTAATGGCCGCTCTGGTGCTGATTATGCATCGGAGCAACATCATTCGCCTGATTCACGGCGAAGAGGATAAAGTTAATATCAGCTGGTTCAAAAAGAAAGGTGGAGAGGAATGAAGAATATCGCAGTCATCGGAGCAGGAAGCTGGGGGACCGCCCTCGCGCTGACGCTGAGCAATAAAGGACATCAGGTGAAAATCTGTGACGTCGACCGGGAGCATATCAGGGAGATGAGGGAACACCGGGAGAATGTGAAATACCTTCCGGGAATTCCGTTCAACGACAACCTCGCGGTAGTCGGCAGTACAGAGGAGGCCATGGAGGGAGCAGATATTGTTTTGTTCTCTGCACCCGCTCAGCACTTCCGCGACGCCTTTGAGCATGCGGTTCCGCTGATTGAAGATTCCATGGTGGTGGTCAACGTGGCCAAGGGAATCGAGCAGGGGACGCTGATGCGCATGTCGGAAATCGCAACGCTGCTGAAACCGGATGTGAAATATGTGGCGCTGTCCGGTCCGTCTCACGCCGAGGAGGTCGGACGGTTCATGCCGACGACGGTGGCGGTGGCGTCAAAGGATATGAAGCTGGCGGAATACATTCAGGATGAATTCATGACTGACCGCTTCCGTGTCTACACCAACAGCGACGTCTGCGGCGTGGAGCTGGGCGGAGCTCTGAAGAACATCATCGCGCTGGGCGCCGGAATCTCCGACGGCATCGGCTTCGGAGACAACGCCAAGGCGGCGCTGATGACCAGAGGAATCACGGAAATGAAGCGTCTGGGAGTCAGTCTGGGTGCGGATCCGGAAACCTTTGCGGGGCTGACCGGCGTCGGCGACCTGATTGTGACCTGCACCAGCATGCATTCCAGAAACCGCCGCTGCGGAATAATGATCGGCGAGGGAGTCAGACCCAGTGAGGCGACAAAGAAGGTCGGAATGGTTGTGGAAGGCATGTTTACGACCGTTGCGGCGTATGAGCTGGCGAAACGGGTCGGCGTGGAGATGCCGATTACGGAGTGTATCTACGAATGCATCAACGAGAGAATCGACGCCAGAGAGGCTGTCGAAATCCTGATGGGCAGAGATAAGAAAAACGAGATGCATATATAAGGGAGAATATGGAGAAGACATTTCACATAACGACATTCGGATGTCAGATGAACGAGCATGACTCGGAAATTCTGGCGGGCCTGCTGGACGAGATGGGGTACAGAGCGGTTCCGGACAGGGAAGAGGCGCAGGTGGTGATTCTGAACACCTGCAGCGTGCGGGAGAATGCGGACAAACGCTTTTTCGGCACGCTGGGGCAGCTGAAGCGCAGGAAAACGGCTGACCCTGACTTTGTAGTATGCGTCTGCGGCTGCATGATGCAGCAGCAGCACATTATCGATACGCTGAAGACAAAATATCCGTGGGTGGATCTGGTCTTCGGCACGCATAATATCCACCGCTTCCCCGCTCTGCTGGAGAACGTTATCCGGCAGAAGGACCGTGAGATTGAAATCTGGCAGGACGGCGGAGAAATTGTGGAGGGTATGCCCGCCCGCAGGCTCCACCGCTGCAAGGCTCTGGTCAACATCATGTACGGCTGCAACAATTTCTGTACCTACTGCATCGTTCCCTATACGAGAGGCCGGGAGCGGAGCCGGCGCCCGGAGGATATCGTGAAGGAAATCCGGGAGCTGACGGCAGACGGCGTGCGGGAAGTGATGCTGCTTGGACAGAATGTGAACAGCTACAGGGGAGAACCAGAGGACGGCGGCGTCTGCAGCTTTGCGGATCTGATTCTGCGTATCGCGGAAATCGACGGACTGGAGAGGATACGGTTCATGACGTCTCATCCCAAGGATCTGTCTGATGAGCTGATCCGGGTGTTCGCCGATTGCGACAAGCTTTGTAAGAACATCCATCTTCCGGTGCAGTCGGGCAGCAGCGAGATCATGAAGCGCATGAACCGCCATTACGACCGGGAGCAGTATCTGGAAATTATACGGAAGCTGAGGGAAGCCGTTCCGGAGATTACAATTTCAACGGATATCATCGTCGGGTTCCCGGGAGAAACAGAAGAGCAGTTTGAGGAGACTCTGAGTCTGGTGGAGGAGGTCCGCTATGACTCCGCGTTCACCTTTCTGTATTCTCCCCGTGTCGGGACGCCGGCGGCGGAGCTTCCGGAGCAGATTCCGGAGGAGGTCAAGCACCGGAGGTTCAACCGGCTGGTGGAGCTTGTGGACTCTATAAGCGCGGAAAAGAACAGCGCGTATAAAGGCAGGGTGGAGCGCGTTCTCGCGGAGGGAACGAGCAAGCGGAACCCCGGCGCGCTGTCCGGACGGACGGACGGCTTCAAGCTGGTGAATTTCAAGGGAGAGAACGATCTGATCGGCCAATTCGTGGATGTGGAAATTACGGAGGGGAAAACCTTTAGTCTCGAAGGGAGGATTGTTCAATGAGATTTTATATTGCACTGTGGTTCGCCAAGATTGTAAACGGACTGATCAATCTGATCGATAAATCAAGGGGCTCCAATTTCGCGGGGGAGCACGCGATGAAAATTGATCCGCAGATGGTGGCCCACTTTAAGGGAATCGATCCGGACCGCGTTCTGTTCATCACGGGAACCAACGGAAAGTCCACGACGAACAACCTGGTGAACCATATTTTCCGGGAGAACGGGAAAAAGGTGGTCTCCAATCTGGAGGGCGCGAACCTCATCTACGGCGTGTGCACCGCGCTGATTAAGGCCAGCAGCCTGACGGGGAGGGTAAAGGCGGACTACTTCATCTTTGAGACGGATGAGAGGTTCGTTCCGGTGATCCGCCGGCAGCTTCCTGCGGCTAATCTCCTGATTACCAACCTGCAGAAGGATCAGGTGCAGCGCAACGGCGATCCGGATTTCATTTACCGTAAGCTGAAGGAGGCGGTGAAGGGGCAGAATCTGCGGATTTTCCTGAACAACGAGGAGCCGCGGGCCCGTGCCTTCGATGAAGACGCCCGGGAGGCGGTCAGTTTCGGCGTGGCGAGACACAGCGAGGCGTTCCGGAAGAGCGGGAGCTATGTGACCATGGCGTGTCCCAGATGTCGTCACAAAATCGTGTTCGACTATTATAACACGGACGGCATCGGAGCGTTCCATTGCAGTAACTGCGGTCATCACAGCCTCGCGCAGGCGGATTATACCGTGGAGGACGTGGATTTCGAGAACCGCAGTTTCCGGGAGGCGGGCGAAGACTTCACAATGCCCTACGACACGCCCTATATGCTGTATAATTACAGCGCGGCGGTGGCGGTGGCGAAGGAGTTCGGAGAAATCGGGCCGGCAGAGGCGGCGAAGGCCTTCGCCGGTTTCAGGAACGTGGGCGGACGCTTCGAGATCATGCACTACAAAGGAAAGACCATTAAATACATGCGTATCAAGCAGGAGAATCCGGAGACTCTGCAGACCTCCATCAATGTCATGGCGGCGGATCCGAACCGCAAGATGGTGGCGCTGGGGCTCTGTCCCCTCGTGGATATGATTCCCCACTACGCGGTCACCTTCTACGCTTATGACTGTGATTTCAGCAAGCTGGTGAAGAGCGACGTGGAGAAGTATTTCTGCTTCTCCAATCCGGTCTGCTATGATACGGCGAACCGCTTTATCTATGAAGGCGTGGACCCTGCGAAAATCACCATCGAGGATTCTGAGGACGTTGAGGTGATCTTCCGTGAAATCGAAGAGGCAGAGACGGATAATATCTATTTGATTACATGGCTTCATACCTATGAGCATATGGAGAAGTTCCTGAAGAAGGAGGGTGCCGTATATGAGTAATTTCAAAATCGCGTGGCTGTTCCCGGATACGCTGTTTCTTCACGGAGAACGGGGGAACCTGCTGGCGCTGGCGAGGTTCGCACAGCTGGCCGGATTTGAGCCGGAGATTCAGAAGGTGGATTTCACTTCTGCGACCTTCGCTCCGGAGGAGTATGACATTATCTTTTGTGCTCCGGGAGAGATCTCATCCTTCCCCGCGGTCCGGGACTGGCTGCTGCCATACAAGGCGCAGCTGAGGGAATACGTCGACGGAGGACGGCCCATGCTGGTCACCGGCACGTCGGTAGGTCTGTTCGGGAAGCAGATTCTGCGCAGTGACGGCAGCGAGGCTGAGGGACTTGGAATCATCTTCACACAGTTTTCAGAAAACAAAGCTGTCTACGGTGATGACATTTGGTTTGAATGCGAGTATAATAACGAAAAGATGGAGATTATCGGCAACCAGATCCAGATGGGAGACCTTAATATCGTCTCGGAAAAGCCCTTCGGGCATCTGCGGTACGGATACGGAAATACCGGAAAGGACCGGAATGAGGGCGTGCTCCGGGGGAACTCCATCTTTACGAACACACTGGGACCGATGCTGGTCTGCAACCCGTGGCTCACGGAGGAAATCATCCGTGTGGCGGCGGCAGCGAGGGATATTACCGTCGGGGACTTCGGCTATGAGCCGACGCTGGAGCGCAGGTCCTTTGCGACAAAGCAGAAATTTATTGAAACAAAGGAAACCGGTTTGACGAATTGCGGCAGATAAGGGTTTTTATGACAGTAGGAGGTAATGAAATGGCGTTCCTGGACACATTGAGAGATGCGGCGCAGCAGATGGGCGACAGAGCGAGCGACGCGCTGGAGACATCGAAGCTGAAGGGCAAGATTAATAGTGAGAAGAAGGAGATCAACATCGAGATGCAGAAGATCGGCAAGATTTTCTTTGACAAAATCAAGTCGGGAGAAATCGAGAGCGATGAGGATCTGAAGAACATTATCGAGAAAATCGACGCTCATAACCAGACGATCGACGAGCTGAAGGAGTCGCTGGCCGCGCTGACCAGCGAGGACTGAGCCACGGAACCGGCGAATGCCGGGCCGTGAAACCGGCGAATGCCGAGCCGTGAAACCGGCGAATGCCGAGCCGTGAAACCGGCGAATGCCGAGCCGCGGACTGCGGACATGAGCCGCCGCCGGAGGCTGACTCAATATGATACTGATACAGAGGAGAGAAGTCTGTCATGACGGCAGACTTCTTTTATCGAAAGGGAGATTTATTTGAACAGAAGAGATATGATGCCGCTGTTTATCGTTATTGCGGCGATGATCGTGCTGAATATCCTGAATGGAGATTTCAGCGATTTCGGTTCCTGGGTATACCGTCAGCTGCTGATGCTGCCGGGAATCGTGATCGGGCTGACGGTCCACGAGTTCGCTCACGGACTCGTGTCGGACCGCTGCGGCGATCCCACGCCGAGAGCGCAGGGCAGGCTGACGCTGAATCCCGCGGCCCACATCGACCTGATCGGATTTCTGTGCCTGTTCTTCGCCGGCTTCGGCTGGGGCCAGCCTGTGCAGATCGATCCGCGTTATTATAAGCATAAGAGGCTGGACGAGTTTCTTGTTTCCATCGCGGGAGTAACAATGAATTTCATTGTCGCCGTTGCACTGGCCTTTGTTCTGCACCTTATCATGCATTCCGGCAGCGCGTTTTTCTCTACAGCCACCGGGGATGTGATTCTGAATATGGTGCAGTATGGAATTTTCATCAATCTGGTACTGATGATTTTCAACCTGATTCCGGTGCCGCCGCTGGACGGCTGGGGAATCCTGACGCAGATCTTCGATCTGGAGAAATACAGGTGGTACCCCATCGTCTATCAGAACGGATTCTACATCCTGCTGGCGCTGATACTGTTTAATGTCACCAGTCTGATTCTGGATCCGGCAATCAACGGAATCTGGTCGTGGATGCTGAATACGATCGTAATATAGTGTCTGCTCATTAAGCCCCGTCAGGCTTAATGGGCGCTGACAGCAGTCTTTCAGCAGCGCCGCGGCGCACAATCCGATGGAAAGGTGCGCCGGATACGAAAAAATTATTAGCACTCTATCAAAAAGAGTGCTAATTTTATCTTTACTTTTTGAAAAACAGGGTATAGAATAAACATCAGAGATTAATACAGCCAGTCATGAGGGGGTGAATTTACCAATGAACATTGAAAGATATACACAGAATGCGCAGAACGCGGTTGTGGAATGCCAGAATATCGGCGTTTCGGAGGGTCATCAGGTCCTGGACGGGGAGCATCTGCACCTTGCCCTGCTGATGCAGAAGGAAGGGCTGATACCCAAGCTTGTGAAGTATATGGGCGCGGATCCCACGGCGATGATCGCCGATCTGGAGGCAGAGATGGAGAAGATCCCGAAGGTTTCCGGGAACGCGGACAACGTTTATGCGTCCAGACGGCTGAACAAGCTGTTTATCGATGCAGAGAAGCTGGCAGATCAGATGAAGGATGAATATGTCAGTGTGGAGCATCTCTATCTTGCGCTGCTTGCCGAGAAGGGAACGCCGTCGGCGCGTCTGTTCAGCAAGTATTCGATTACAAAGGAGAAGTTCCTGGATGCTTTGTCAAAGGTGAGAGGAAATCAGCGGGTCACCAGCCAGAATCCGGAGGAGAATTATGAGGCTCTGGAGAAATACGGCCGCGATCTGGTGGAAATGGCCCGGCAGGGCAAGCTGGATCCGGTAATCGGCAGGGATGCGGAGATCCGCCACACCATTCAGATCCTTTCCCGCCGTACAAAGAATAATCCGGTGCTCATCGGCGAGCCAGGCGTCGGCAAGACCGCCGTTGTCGAGGGACTTGCCCAGAGAATTCTGAAGGGCGATGTTCCGGAAGGACTGAAGGATAAAACTATTTTTGCGCTGGATATGGGCGCGCTGATTGCGGGCGCCAAATTCCGGGGCGAGTTTGAGGAACGGCTGAAGGCCGTGCTGAATGAGGTGGAGAAGTCGGAAGGGCGGATTCTTCTGTTCATCGACGAGATCCATAATATCGTCGGAGCCGGACGGACGGAGGGCTCCATGGACGCAGGCAACCTGCTTAAGCCGAAACTGGCAAGAGGAGAGCTGCACTGTATCGGCGCGACTACGCTGGACGAATATCGCAAATACATCGAAAAGGATGCGGCGCTGGAGCGCCGGTTCCAGAAGGTGCTAGTGGATCAGCCGAGCGTAGAGGATACGATTTCCATTCTGCGTGGACTGAAGGAACGGTTTGAAATCCATCACGGAGTCCGTATTACGGATAATGCGCTGATTGCCTGCGCCAGACTGTCGGACAGGTATATTACCGACCGGTTCCTGCCGGACAAAGCCATTGACCTGATGGACGAGGCGGCGGCGCGGATCCGTACTGAAATCGACAGCATGCCGGCAGAGCTGGACGAGATCAGCCGCAAGATTATGCAGCTGGAGATTGAACGGCAGGCGCTGAGCAAGGAGGACGACAAGGCTTCCAGGGCAAGGCTTGCCGCGCTGGAGAAGGAGCTTGCGCAGCTGAACGATGAAAACTCTGCGATGCGGGCACAGTGGGAAGGCGAGAAGAAAGCTATTTCCGCTGTGAAGGAAACCAAGAAGGAGATTGAAAACGTCCGTCAGCAGATGGAAGAGGCGGAACGGAATTACGATCTGGAGCGGCTGGCGAAGCTGAAGTACGGAGATCTTCCCGCACTGGAGAAGAAGCTCGAGGCGGAGAAGGCCAAGTCCGACGCGGCGGAGGAAAACCGCCTGCTGAAGGAGGAGGTCGGCGAAGAAGAAATCGCAGAGGTGGTTTCGTCCTGGACCGGTATTCCGGTTGCGAAGCTGGTGGAGACTGAGCGGGACAAGCTGCTGCGTCTGCCTGAGATTCTGCACAAAAGAGTCGTGGGCCAGGATGAGGGTGTTCAGTCTGTGGCGGAGGCCATCCTGCGCGCCAGAGCAGGGCTGAAGAATGAAAACCGGCCTATTGGTTCCTTTATTTTCCTGGGGCCCACCGGCGTAGGCAAGACCGAGCTGGCGAAATCACTGTCGGAGGCTCTGTTCGACAGCGAAAAGAATCTGATTCGTATCGATATGTCCGAATACATGGAGAAGCACTCCGTTTCCAGACTGGTGGGAGCGCCTCCGGGATATGTTGGATACGATGAGGGCGGGCAGCTGACGGAGGCGGTCCGCAGGAGACCGTACAGCGTTATTCTGTTCGATGAGATTGAAAAGGCTCATCCGGATGTTTTCAACATTCTGCTGCAGCTTCTGGACGACGGCCGTCTGACGGACAATCAGGGACGCACGGTGGATTTCAAGAATACGATTATCATTATGACGTCCAACATCGGGAGCGCAGAGCTGATCGACAATATTTCCCAGGACGGGCGCATAGATCCCGCGGTCAGAGACCGGGTGGAGGGAGAACTGAAAAACTACTTCCGTCCTGAGTTCCTGAACCGGATTGACGATATCATCGTGTTCAGCCCGCTGACAGAGGAGCAGATCGTGAAGATTATCGAGCTGTCCATGAAGTCGCTGGAAAGCCGCCTGGCGGAGAGGGATATCACCCTGACGCTGACGGACGCCGCGAAGCGCAGAATTGCGGACGAGGCCTACGAGCCCGCCTATGGTGCGAGACCGGTCAAGAGATATCTGCAGAAGCATATCGAGACGCAGCTTGCGGAAATGATTATTCGCGGGGACGTCTACGACGGAACCGGCGTCACAGTGGATGCGGACGAGAACGGACTCACATTCCATACGAAGCAGGAAGCTTAACTGAATACGTACAGAACAAAAAGACCGCGCCTGCCGCGTGCTCCGGACAGCAGTTTTGAAGCTGCAGAATTGACGGAGCACCGCGGCGGCGCGGTTTTGAAGTTGCAGAATTGGCGAAGTGCCGCGGCGGCGCGGTTTGTTTTGTCGTAAAATGCCGGATGGGATAGGCCGGCCGAAAGGGAGGGCCTATTTGAATTTCCTTTTGGCGGAGTTTTCCATGTGCCGCTTCATCGCCGCCGCGCCGGCCTCGGGATCACCGTCTCCGAAGGCGTCGTAGATGTCGCGGTGCTCCGCGAGCACATCCCGGAGGTAATTGGGAGCATAATAGTTGGACGGATTGCAGTGGCGGAGGTACAGCTGGTACGCCGACAGCTGCTGGAGCATCATACGGTTGTGAGTGGCGTGATAGATGATCTGATGAAATGCGATGTTGATGTTCAGCATTTTCGGGATGTCGTTTTTCATCGTGTAGAATTCCATGAACGCAAAGGTTTCGTCCAGCTCGGACATTTCCGTTTCTGTTATCCGCTCGATTGCCCAGCGGACCGCGGTGACTTCTCCCTGAGAGCGGAGCACGTAGATATCGTGGATATCCTGTTCCGTCAGAGCTTTTACAAAGGCGCCCCGGTTGGGGATGGTCATAATCAGGCCGTCCGCCTCCAGCTGCCTCAGAGCTTCCCGAACCGGCGTGCGGCTGACGCCGTACTGATTGCAGATTTTGATCTCTGTAAGCTTTTCACCGTCCTCCAGCTTGCCGGTCAGAATATCCTCCTGAAGCTTGGAAAAAAGATTGCTGGATAACGGCAGGTTATTATTTTGTTCATCCTCCAGATATTGAATGATTGACATGTGTCACTCCTCGGTAATTCGTAAATTGCATCTGCTCATCAGGTTTCCGCCGGAAAGTTCCTGTCGATAAGTTTCTGTCGATAAGTTTCTGTCGATAAGTTTCCTCCGGAAAGTCTCCGCCAAACCTGACGGACGCTGACGGTGCTTCCGTCCTTGAATATTATACGGGAATCACAGGGCCCGGTCAAGGAGGCTGCTGCACATGAGGGGCTCCCGACTGCGCGCTGCACATGACGGTCTCCCGACTGCCGCGCCCGGGGGGTCTTCCGACAATGTTTTTGAAAATCGTCGGCATAATAGGTTTTGCAGGTTAATTATTAACCCACAAAACCTACAAACTCGTCGCATCACAAAAAGGGTTCCGGGAAAGGGACGAAGACTCCCACCCGGCATACCGGAATTGTCAATACCGCGTCTCACGCTATTCCTGCAACCGAATGTTCTCCCGAATCGACCGCTTATCGAAAAAGAGTGGCGTGCTGCCCTTTATTTGACTATACTGTACACACAGACATGATTTTATCACAAATATATTGCAGAGGATATGCTGCAGCAGGGGGTGATATATTGCGAATCGAAATACAGGTCGATCCGAACTGCAAGGAGCCGAAGCTTTTGATACTGACGAATCAGGTGACGAATGAAATCAGGGAACTGGTCCGGCGTCTGTCCGTCGATGTTCCGCAGATACTCATCGGTTTTGACCTGAGCTTTACAGGTACAATCGGTGTCCGGATGTCTGATGGCACGACCAGCTATGCATCCAGAAGATATGTGTCAAAAATCAAACAGCGGTTAGAAATGTGAGGTATATTCAAATGAAGAGAAAAGCTTTTATTCGAGGAATGCTGGGCATTCCGAAAGGTATTGCTATCTGTTTTTTTTCTGGCCATCGTTAATTCTCTTATTGTCGGAGACGGCAGATTCTACGCCTGTACTCCCGCGTTTGCCGATACAGTGGGAAGCGAAATCACGGCAGTAATTTTACAGACTCTGCTGTCCGGTCTGGTGGGAATTGTCTTCGGAGCCTCATCTGTGATTTGGGACATAGAGGACTGGAGCATCGCAAAACAAAGTGGATTTTTCTTTGCAATAGCAGCCGCTGCGCTTATGCCGGCAGGTTACGCTCTGAACTGGATGGATCGCAGCGCGAGAGGCATTTTCGGTTTCTTCCTGATATTCGCTGCAGTATTTGTGATAATCTGGTTCACTATGTACCTTGCCTGGAGACACAAAATCCGAAAACTGAACCGGGATGTTGAGCAGAAAAACAGAGTGCGGCTTATGTTTGCGGACATATAAAGATGCAGAGGATACGGGGGCAGGCTTTTGCATTCGGTTGAAGGAATAATGTGAGGCTCGGTATCGACAATTCCGGTATGCCGGGTGGGAGTCTCTGCCCCTTTCCCGGAACCCTTTTTGTGATGCGACGAGTTTGTAGGTTTTGTGGGTTAATAATTAACCTACAAAACCTATTTTGCCGGCGATTTTCAAAAACAATGTCGGAAGACCCCTGAGTGCTGCACCGTGAGCTCCCCCCTCGAGTGCAGCTCCCGCCGGGCGGGGTTCCTTGCGTTTTTGTGCATCCGGTAATATAATAGGGGGCATGGATAAGAAAAGAGTAACAAAGATTCTGGATCTGCTTGAGGCAGAATATCCGGATGCCGGGTGTGCGCTGCATCATCAGAACCCTTTTGAACTTCTGGTGGCGACGGTGCTTTCCGCACAGACTACGGATAAGAGTGTAAATCAGGTCACGCCTGAGCTGTTTCAGGCATATCCCGACGCCCGGGCGCTGGCTGAGGCGGAGCCCGGAGAAGTAGAGCAGTATATCCGTCGTATCGGGATGTATAAAACCAAGTCGAAAAACATCGTTGCTTTGGCGCGAAAGCTCTGCGATGAGTACAGCGGCCGGGTTCCCAATGATTACGATGCGCTGGTGTCGCTTCCCGGCGTGGGCCGTAAGACTGCCAATGTGGTGCAGTCAGTCGCTTTTGGGGTACAAAGGATTGCGGTGGACACGCATGTGTTCCGTGTCAGCAACCGTATCGGTCTGGTTTGCGAAAAAAATGTGCTGGACACAGAAAAGGCACTGATGAGGACCATCCCGGAAAACCGGTGGACGGACACTCACCACTGCCTGATTTTTCATGGAAGAAATTGCTGCACTGCCAGAAAACCGCATTGTGAGGAATGCTGTATTGCGGCGCTCTGCGAGCAGAACCTGTAAACCGCCACGCACTAAAGTGCTGCGGTTCTGGCATGGGCGCTACATCGCCTCTGTCTTCGCCTTCGGCTCGCCAGTCGGCGTGTTAGCGGCCGCCGCCGTAAACCGCCACGCACTAAAGTGCTGCGATTCTGGCATGGGCGCTACATCGCCTCTGTCTTCGCCTTCGGCTCGCCAGTCGGCGTGTTAGCGGCCGCCGCCGTAAACCGCCACGCACTAAAGTGCTGCGATTCTGGCATGGGCGCTACATCGCCTCTGTCTTCGCCTTCGGCTCGCCAGTCGGCGTGTTAGCGGCCGCCGCCGTAAACCGCCACGCACTAAAGTGCTGCGATTCTGGCATGGGCGCTACATCGCCTCTGTCTTCGCCTTCGGCTCGCCAGTCGGCGTGTTAGCGGCCGCCGCCGTAAACCGCCACGCACTAAAGTGCTGCGGTTCTGACATGGGACCTGCATCAGCTCTGCGGCGCTTTGGCTTGCAGTCGCTGTGCCAGGTCTCCAGCGTTAGCGGCCGCCGCCGTAAACCGCCACGCACTAAAGTGCTGCGGTTCTGGCATGGGAGCTACATCGCCTCTGTCTTCGCCTTCGGCTCGCCAGTCGGCGTGTTAGCGGCCGCAGCAATTTTTGTATTTTTTGCCGCTGCCGCAGGGGCAGGGGTCGTTTCTGCCGGGCTTTTTCGGGGCGTGGTAGATTTTGGATTTTTTGTATTCCTTTGAAATCCTTTTGCGTGTGTCTTCATCGAGGACGCCTGACCAGGCCTCCAGGGAGTAGAGATGAGGCGCGTCGGCCTGCCACATATTATAATACAGCTTTTCAAAATCGACGTCCAGGTCGATGGCGGAGTCCTCGGTCATGGACTCGATATCGAGACTGTCGCCGTTCTTCAGGCTGTTTTCTATGCCGTCCAGGAATCCTTCAAAGATGACCGGACGAACCTCGAATTTTTCGGACAGCTCGCCCAGGGCTCCGGTCAGATGCTCGTCATGGTGCTCCAGAATACGAGAGTAGATTTTCATTTCAGCCTTGCAGTACTCATCCCAGAACGCCTCAAAGGTGTCGTCTGTCTGGTTTTCCAGCAGGGTTTTCCAGTCAGTGTATAAACTCATTTTAATGCCTCCGTTCTCATGATGGAAATAATGTCGCCGACGATGGCGCTTCCGGTGGGCAGCGCTCCGGCGCCCTTACCGTAGAACATGACCTCGTCCACAGCGTTTCCGGTGATATAGATGGCGTTGAACTCGTTATTAACGCCGGCCAGAGGATGATCCAGAGGGATCTCCATAGGACGGATCTCGAAGCTGAGACCGCCGTCGTTGGCTACCGCTGCCTTTGCAATGAGCTTGATTTTGCAGCCCCTCTCGCGGGCGGCCGCGATATCGTCCATCGTGACGCCGGTAATTCCCACGGTCGGGATATCCTGCGGCGGTACATACCGGTCGAAGGCCAGCGCCATCAGAATCGACAGCTTGTTGGCGACATCGATTCCCTCCACGTCCGCAGTGGGGTCGGCCTCCGCGAAGCCCTTCGCCTGTGCGTCCTTCAGCACATCATCATAAGAGAGACCTTCGTCGCCCATCTTGGTGAGAATATAATTGGTCGTTCCGTTCAGAATTCCCATGACCTCCGTAAATACATTGCCCGCCAGAGCCTCTGTAATCGCGGTCAGAGCAGGAATTCCGCCGCCGACACAGGCCTCGATGCGGATCTGCACGCCGCTGTCCTCAGCGGCTTTTTTCAGCTTGCCGTAGTTCGCGGCGACAGCCGCTTTATTCGGCGTTACAACATTTTTCCCGTTTTCCAGCGCCTTCAGCATCCAGGAACTGGACGGCTCGATTCCGCCGAGTGATTCCACAACGATGTCGATATCGTCTGCGGACAGAATATCATCCACATTCTGCGTCACGACGGAAGGATCCACACCGTGCGCTTCGACTGCTTTCTGATTGATCTCCAGGATCCGGGTCACCTCGTAGTCAACGCCGGTCCGCCTGCATATGACGTCCCTGTTGTCTCTCAGGATGTCGTAGGTCCCGCCGCCGACCGTCCCCAGTCCGAGAATTCCGATGTTGATTTTTTTCATAATTCCTCCTAAAACGTAGCTTTCCGGTTCATTATATAACAAATATAAAATTTTGTCTTTATCTTTTGTCAAAAAACAAGTATGATGATATCGGTCGGATCTCTTCAGAGGATCAGGAAGGGAAACCCGGCCGGAGCATCGGAAAACACAGGAGGGAGAAATACGCCATGGCATTGCATATCGTTTTCGTAGAGCCGGAGATTCCGCCGAATACGGGCAATATCGCGCGGACCTGCGCGGCGACGGATTCTGTGCTGCATCTGGTGGAGCCGCTGGGCTTCCGCATCGATGACAGGGCTGTGCGCAGGGCGGGATTGGATTACTGGCCGTACGTGAAGCTGCGGGTGCATCCGGATCTCAAAAGCTTCATGGAGGAGTACAGAGAGAACAGGATGTTTTTCGCGACAACAAAGGGCGGTTCCCTCTATACCGAGGTCGCGTACCGCGACGGGGATATGCTTTTGTTCGGCAGGGAAACCCGGGGGCTTCCGCGGGAGCTGCTGGAGTCTCACAGAGAACAGACCGTACGGATTCCCATGAGCGAAAATACCCGTCTGCGATCGCTGAATCTGGCGAATTCCGCCAACATAATTTTGTTCGAAGCGCTGCGTCAGTTAGGCTTTCCGGGGTTGAAATAGCGCCCCGGTATGGTATAATATTTGCATAAAGAAAGATAACGAAATCAGGCAGAGGAAACAATGAAGCTTGGATATGAATTGACAATAGAACAGAAACAGCAGCTGTCGATGACGCCGGAGCTGATTCAGGCAATCAAGATCCTGCAGCTCAGCAATATGGATCTGTTTGACTATGTTCAGAATGAGCTTCTGGAAAACCCGATTCTGGAAGAGGCCCATCACGACGGAGACGACGGGCAGTCGCCGGTGGAAATCGATATCCGCGACCGGATCGCAGAGGATGACTACGACGACGGAAACGACCGGCAGTGGGAAAATCATTCGGATCGGGAGGAGTACACATTTGAGCAGTTCACGTCGGCGGAACAGACCCTGCAGGACTTTCTGACAGAGCAGCTGAACTTCAGCAGACTGATCGGGCGGGACCGGCAGATCTGCAGTTTTATCATTGAAGGAATCGACGAGAACGGCTATCTGACGCTCTCCATGGAGGAAATCACGACGATGATGGACACCGATGAGGAGACGGTCGAGCGGATTCTGGGCTATGTGCATCAGATGGAGCCCACAGGGGTCGGCGCCAGGAGCCTGGCGGAGTGCCTGGAGATTCAGCTGGCGTCCCGGGGAGAACTGACGGACGAGCTGGAATACATCATCGAGAATATGCTGAACGACGTTGCGGACAACCGGCTTTCCAAGATCGCCAGGGCAGTGGGAATCCGGTGCGAGGAGGTGCAGCAGGCAGTGGATCTGATCCGGAGCCTGGAGCCCAAGCCGGGACGGCAGTTCGCCAACAGCGGGGAATCCACCCGTTATGTGATTCCGGACATCATTGTGGAGAAAATCGACGGAGAGTATGTGGTTTCCAGCAATGACTCCAGCATCCCCCGGCTGATGGTAAGCTCCTACTACAAAAAACTGTCCGGCGCTGCGAAGCAGGACGCGGATCTGAACAATTACCTGACCAGCCGCTTCAATTCAGCCATGTGGCTGATCCGAAGCATCGAGCAGAGAAAACAGACCATCATGAATGTGGCGGCGGCGATCGTCCACTATCAGGAGGACTTTTTCGAGAAGGGCGAAAAGTTTATCCGGACGCTGACGCTGAAGCAGATCGCGGAGGAGCTGGGCGTCCATGAATCGACGGTCAGCCGGGCGATAAACGGAAAATATATGCAGAGCCCCAGAGGGGTGTATGAACTGAAATACTTCTTCTCCAGCGGCGTGCCGGTGGCGGGCGGAGCAGGCGGACTGTCGTCCAACAGCGTGAAGTCCATCATCCGCGAGATCGTTGACGGCGAGGATCCGAAGAAGCCGTACAGCGACCAGGACATGGTGGCGCTGCTGAAGGAAAAGGGAATCGAGATTTCCCGACGGACCGTGGCGAAATACCGCGAGGGAATGGGAATCCTGTCCTCCTCCAAGCGGAGAAGATACTGAAATTAACACTGCTTTCAATATCGCAAGGATATTTAAAGAATACGAATCAACAAATACTTTATGTGCCGAAAGGAGAAAGAGAGATGGCAGCAAAGGTAGGAATCAGCGGATTTGGAAGAATTGCGAGAGTCGTGATCAGGGCTGCGCAGGATATGCCGGAAATCGACATTTGCGGAATTAACGTGAGAAATGCGAATATCGAATATATGGTATATATGCTCAAGTATGACAGCGTCTTCGGACGGTTCCCCGGCAAGCTCGAGCAATACGATGAAGGGATCATCATCGATGGCAAGAAGATCCCCGTGTACAGCGAGTCGGAGGCGAAGAACATTCCGTGGGACCGCTGCGGAGCGGAGTACATTGTGGAGGCGACGGGCGCTTACAACACCACAGAGAAGGCGCAGGATCACATCGATTCCGGTGCGAAGAAGGTTATCATTACCGCGCCCGCGAAGGACAAGACCACGCCGACTTTTGTCTATCGCGTCAACAGCGACCAGTACACAAGCGACATGAACGTGGTCTCCAACGCGTCCTGCACGACTAACTGTCTGGCGCCTCTGTGCAAGGTCGTGAACGACGAGTTCGGCATCGACCAGGGACTGATGTCCACTATCCACGCGGCGACAGCCAAGCAGAAGGTCGTAGACGCCCGTTCCCTGAAGGACTGGAGAACCGGACGTTCTGTGTTCGGGAACGTGATCCCGACCACGACGGGAGCCGCCAAGGCGGTCGGACTGGTGATTCCGGAGCTGGCGGGAAGAATGACGGGAATCGCTTACCGCGTTCCCACGAATGACGTTTCAGTCATCGACCTGAACATCGTACTGAAGAAATCGGCGTCCTATGAGGACATCTGCCGGGCGGTCAAGAAGGCCTCCGAGACCACACTGGCCGGAGTCATCGAATACGTGGATGACGAGGTTGTTTCCGGCGATTTTGTCGGCGACCCCTGCACGTCGATCTTCGACGCCAGAGAGGGAATCGAGCTGAACGACAAATTCTTCAAGCTGATCGCGTACTACGACAACGAGTACGGCTATTCCTGCAAAACGCTGGAGCTGATAAAGCATATGTATTCGGTTGACCAGTCAGCGAAAAACTAAAGGAGAAGAAAAAGGAGTACGGCTATGAAAAAGACAATACGGGATATCGACGTAAAAGGAAAAAAGGTTATTGCACGCTGTGATTTCAATGTGCCGATGCAGGAGGGCAGAATTACCGACGATACGAGAATACGGGCGGCGCTGCCCACCATCGAGTATCTCCTAGAGCACGATGCTGCCCTGATACTGATGTCCCACATGGGACGGCCGAAGGGAGAGCCGAAGATGGAATTCACCCTTGCGCCGGTCGCGGAGAGATTGTCTGAGTATCTGAAAAAAGAAGTGAAATTCAAATCTTCACCGACCGTCGTCGACGATGAAGTGAAAAAGATGGCAGCGGAGCTGAAGCCCGGAGAAGTAATGCTCCTGGAAAATGTCCGGTTCCGTAAAGAGGAGACGGAGAACGATCCCGGATTCGCGAAGGAGCTGGCATCCCTGGCGGAGCTCTTTGTGCAGGAAGCCTTCGGCACGGCCCACAGAGCGCATGCGTCAACCGCGGGAATCGCAGATTACCTGCCGGCAGTTTCCGGATTCCTGATTGAAAAGGAAGTGAAGTTCCTGGGAAGCGCGGTAGAGGACCCGAAGAGACCCTTTGTGGCCATCATGGGAGGCGCCAAGGTCGGCGACAAAATCCCGGTCATCCGGAACCTGATCAGCCGGGTGGACACTTTAATCATCGGCGGCGGAATGGCGTACACCTTTTACAAGGCGATGGGGCTGGAAATCGGAACCTCCATTCTGGATGCTGACAATGTAGGGCTTGCCGGTGAGCTGATGAAGCAGGCGGAAGAGGCCGGCGTGAAAATGCTCCTGCCGGTGGACGTGGTCTGCGCCGCGGCGTTCGAGAACGACGCGGAAACCGTTACGGTGGATCGCGACAAAATGCCGGCGGATATGATGGGCATGGATATCGGGCCGAAATCGGCGGAGCTTTTCGCGGAGGAGATCGGCAAGGCAGCGACGGTCGTCTGGAACGGACCGATGGGCGTTTTCGAGATGCCGAATTTCGCGGAGGGAACAAAGAAGGTCGCGGAGGCGCTGGCAGCCAGCGACGCGATTACCGTCATCGGCGGAGGCGATTCTGCTGCGGCTGTCGAGCAGTTCGGCCTGGCGGACAAGATGACACATATCTCCACGGGCGGAGGCGCTTCGCTGGAGTTCCTCGAGGGAAAAACACTACCGGGAATTGCTGTGATTCAGGACAAATAATCTGACTGCATTGCTGAGACGCCGGCGCCGCATACGCGGTGCCGGCTGTCTTCCGTATGCAGGACGGACATAATTAATGCGTGCTCAGCTGCCGGATATGCCTGAAATACCGATGCTGGTGAGCGTATTGGGCAGCCTGCCGATAAACTGACGTCAGCGCCCGCTAAGTCCGGCGGAAACTTTCCGACGGGGACTTAACAGGCAGACACTAATTATCATCAAATGGAGGTAATCAATTATGGCTATGAGAATTCCGTTCATCGCGGGAAACTGGAAGATGTTTAAAACAAAGAAAGAAGCGAAGGAATTCGCGGAAGAATTCAGGACGCTTTATAAGGATACCGACGTGAGAACCGCGATCTGTGCTCCGTTTACCCAACTGGACACGCTGAAGGAGGCTTTTGCCGGTACGAATATCGGAGTCGGCGCGCAGAACGTCCACTTTGAGGATGAAGGGGCGTTCACCGGGGAAATCTCCCTTCCGATGCTGAAGGAGATCGGCGTCGATTACTGCGTAATCGGTCATTCGGAAAGAAGACAGTACTTCAACGAAACGGATGAGACGGTCAACCTGAAACTGAAAAAGCTGCTGAATGAGAGTGACATCGTTCCTATCCTTTGTGTCGGCGAAAATCTCGAGCAGAGAGAGGCCGGCAGAGAAAAGGAAATCGTGGAGGGACAGATCCGGGCGGATCTCGCCGGTATCGCTGCGGATAAGGTCGCATCCATGGTCATCGCGTATGAACCGATCTGGGCGATCGGAACCGGAAAGACCGCGACGCCGGAGCAGGCGGGAGAGATGTGCGCGGTGATCCGCGGCGTCATCGAGGAACTGTACGACGAGGATACCTGCGACCGGGTCATCATTCAGTACGGAGGAAGTGTCAAGCCGGAGAACGCGACGGAAATCATGAACATGGACGAGATCGACGGAGCTCTCGTGGGAGGCGCCAGCCTGATTCCTCAGAAGTTTATGGATATCATCAATTTCTGAGGCCTTTCAGGCAGTCTCTTTTTAGACAATCCGTGTGATTTGCCTAATTTAGCCACAATTTAGCTGATGAAAGTCTTGATTTTTCCGGTCTGCTATGATATTGTTTAATAGTTAAATCAGACCAGGAGGGAAATTAGAATATGTACATTGCTATGATGGTCGTTCTTGCGATCGTAAGTGTGATCCTGATTCTGAGCGTATTGCTTCAGGAGGGGAACAGTGACGGGCTGTCCGGTTCTATTGCGGGCGGCGCGGAGCAGCTTTTCGGCAAGAAGAGAGGCCGCGGATATCAGGGAATTCTGAACAAGATTACCATCGTGATGTCCGTCGTGTTCATCGTACTTTCGCTGGCGCTTGTGACGCTTGGAAAATAGAGTACGTAGAACATGGAAGAATGTGTTTAAATTTTTATTTTATATTTCTGCGTGTTAAGAGGTACTGCTGAGTACCTCTTAATGTGCGTAAAAATGGGAGGTATTATATGTTGAAGTTTGTTGCTCCTATTTGCGCTGTGATCGCACTGGTGACGGCTTTCGGGCTGGCGTCGTGGATCAGAAAGTGCGGAGATGGAAACGACAGGATGAAGGAGATTTCGGGCTTCATCCGCGAGGGTGCGTTTGCGTTCCTGAAGAGAGAGTACAAATTCATGGCGGTTGTCATCGTTGTTCTCTGTGTTCTTCTGAGTCTGTTCATCAGCCCGACGACCGGTATCCTGTACCTGATCGGCGCGCTGCTGTCCGTACTCGCGGGATTCTTCGGAATGAATGTTGCGACATTGGGGAATGTCAGGACTGCCGCAGCGGCGGAGGAGTCCGGCATCGCAAAGGCTCTGAAGATCGCGTTCCGTTCCGGATCCGTCATGGGTCTGTGTGTTGCGGGACTGGGACTTCTTGGTCTGTCCGTAGTGTTCTGCGTACTGAATCTTACCACTGTCGTGGAGTGTATCACAGGGTTCGGATTCGGAGCTTCTTCCATGGCGCTGTTTGGAAGAGTCGGCGGCGGTATCTACACTAAGGCCGCAGACGTCGGCGCTGACCTGGTAGGAAAGGTCGAGGCCGGAATTCCGGAGGACGATCCGAGAAATCCGGCGGTTATCGCGGATAACGTAGGCGATAACGTAGGCGATGTCGCCGGAATGGGTTCTGACCTGTTTGAGTCCTATGTAGGATCCATTATTTCCGCTATCACTCTGGCTGCAGTCGCGGTTTCCGAGGCAGAAGTGAGCGGCGCGTTTGACGAGAGAACGGCGGCCATCTTCCCGCTGATTCTTTCTGCGATCGGACTGATCGCATCTGTTGTCGCGATCCTTTGTGTAAGAGGAAGCGAGAACTCAAGCCCTGCCAGATCGCTGAACATGGCGACCTATATCAGTGCCGTGATTGTAATCGTCGCGTCTCTGATTCTGAGCAAGCAGATGCTTGGCGGATATAACTATGCATTCGCAATCATCGCCGGACTTATCGTCGGCGTCTTAATTGGAAAGATTACCGAAATCTATACTTCAGCCGATTATCGGCATGTCAAGAAGATTGCGGAGCAGTCCCAGACCGGGTCAGCTACCACGATTATCAGCGGACTGGGCGTCGGAATGCTGTCCACGCTCTGGCCGATTATCTGCATCGCAGTGGGAATTTATATCGCATACAGTTTTGCCGGCGTTTACGGAATCGCACTTTCCGCAGTCGGAATGCTGTCCATTACAGGAATTACTGTAGCGGTAGACGCATACGGTCCTGTTTCTGATAACGCCGGCGGAATTGCGGAGATGTCTGAACTGCCGGAGAGAGTCAGAAACATTACAGACAAGCTGGATTCCGTCGGAAACACCACGGCGGCGATCGGAAAAGGATTCGCGATCTGCTCTGCGGCGCTTACCGCGCTGGCGCTGTTCGTCTCCTTCGCGTCTGTCGCACAGCTTAAGGCAATCGATCTTCTGCACCCGATTGTCATCATTGGACTGTTCATCGGCGCTATGCTGCCGTTCATCTTCTCCGCGATGACGATGAATTCGGTAGGAAGAGCGGCGAATCAGATGATCGAGGAGGTCAGAAGGCAGTTCCACGAGGACGAGGGAATCATGGCCGGCACGTCCAAGCCGGACTACAAAAAATGTGTTGATATTTCCACGACAGCCGCGCTGAAGGAAATGATCGTTCCGGGTCTGATGGCGATTGTCGCTCCGATCCTGGTCGGTTTCGTTCTGGGCGCAGACGCTCTGGGCGGAATGCTGGCCGGAGCACTGGCCGCCGGCGTACTGCTGGCCATTATGATGGCGAACGCAGGCGGTGCGTGGGACAACGCCAAGAAGTATGTCGAGGAAGGAAATTACGGAGGCAAGGGATCTGATACTCACAAGGCAGCCGTTGTCGGCGATACTGTCGGAGATCCGTTCAAGGACACTTCCGGTCCGTCCATCAACATTCTGATCAAGCTGATGACCATCGTCTCGCTTGTATTCGCTCCGCTGTTCGGAAACGGACTTCTGGGCTGACAGACAGAACTATTGAAATCAAAAGGCTGCAACGTTTTCTGTTGCAGTCTTTTTCACAGAAGGGAAGAAAATGGGGAAAAAAGAAAAGGACATCAAGACGAACGCGGTACGCATGGTGGAAGCACACGGGATTCCGTATGAGCTTCGGACCTATGACGGTTCTCACGGCTTTGTTGACGGCGTAACCGCAGCGAGAGAAACCGGAATTGAGGAGGAGCGCTGCTTCAAGACGCTTGTCCTTGTGGGACACAGCAGACAGCATTACGTCTGTGTGATTCCGGTGGCGCGGGAGCTGGACCTGAAAAAGGCGGCCCGCCATTTCGGAGAGAAGAACATGGAGATGATCCATGCGAAGGACATCACGAAAATCACCGGATATATCAAAGGCGGGTGTTCTCCGGTGGGAATGAAGAAGCTTTTTCCCACCGCGATTGACGCGACGGCGGAGGCGTTCTCTGAGATCGGCGTCAGTGGAGGGAAAATCGGTCTGCAGATGGAGCTTCCGCCCCGTGAGCTTGCGGCGCTTGTTAACGCGGCGTTTGCGGATCTTACAAAGGAAGAGAGACCGGAGGCGGTTCGATGAACGACACCGTAAGAAAATTCGGCGGCAAGATGACGGAGCTTGTCCGGTCGGAGCATCCGGTGGCAGCGCGTAAGACGCTTGCTCTCGTGTTCCGCGCCTATGGCGACGCGGTGCGATTTTCCTCCGGCGGTGAGCTGCTTCCCGCTCGCAGATACGTGATGGGATTCTGTAACAAAAAAATGGCCGCATCGATCGCCCGCCCCGAAAGAGCGGCGGTTGTCAGCCTCTTTACGCCCTGTGAAATCTTTGAAGCTCTGGGGATTCCGGTGATGGTGCCGGAAGGACTGAGCTGCTATATGACGGCTTCCGGGTGCGACAGAGTCTTTCTGGAGAAGGCTGAGGAATGCGGCGTGCCGGAAACTCTTTGTTCCTACCACAAAATGCTCATCGGCATGGCGGAAACCGGGGTGCTGCCGAAGCCCCGGATGATCGTGAACACCACTATGGTCTGCGACGCCAACCAGCTGTCTTTCCGGTATCTGGCGGAGTATTTCGATGTGCCGCATCTGGTGCTGGATGTTCCGGACGCCTGCAGCGCCGGGAACATCCGTTATCTCAGCGATCAGCTCCGTAGCATGAAGGATTTTGTGGAAAAACACAGCGGAAGGGCTCTGGATGAAGGGAAATTCCGCAGAACCATGCTCCGCGCCTCGGAAACGCTGGAAAACTACCGCCGCTGCCTTTCGCTGAAATCGGTGCGGTATGAATCCATCCGAATGACGTATCACATGATGGACGCGCTCGCGCTGCATCCCTTTCTGGGCACGGAGGAAGGCCTTAAATATACGGAAATGCTGAAGAAGCAGCTGGCCCGTCTGCCGCTGCTGCAGCCCGGTGAGAAACGGCGTTCGCGGATCCTGTGGGTGCATATGATGCCCTACTGGCAGGATTCCATCAGCGATATGTTCCGATATCATGCGGATGCAGAGGTGGTCTGCTGTGATGTGACCTTTGATAATTATTCGGTTCTGGATCCGGAGCAGCCGTATGAATCGCTGGCGCGGCAGATGCTGCAGAATTCCCTGAACGGGCCGTCGGAGAGACGGATCCGCAGGGTGCTGAAGCTGGCGCAGAAGATGGAAATCGACGGAATCGTCTATTTCTGCCACTGGGGCTGCAAGCAGACGCTGGGGGCTTCGGCAATGGCGAAGGAGGCGTTTGAGCGGGCGGGATTCCCTACGCTGGTGCTGGACGGGGACGGATGCGATACGAGAAATGTGCAGGACGGCCAGATGATGACGCGCATGGGAGCCTTCCTGGAACAGTTGGAGGCTTTGCGATGATTGGATTTACATGTAAATACGCACCTGTCGAGCTGCTGGCCGGTTTTGGAGCGGAAACCGGGCTGCTGAATCTGGAGGCGGAGAATTTTGATTATGCGCAGAATCTGACTCATATGAATATGTGCAGTCATATCAAGGCACTGCTGGAAGAGGTTCATCGCGAGGGCATCCGGGAGCTGCTGCTGGTGGACTGCTGCGACAGTATGCGCCGGGCGGCCGATATCCTGAAGGAAAGGCTGGATTTCTGCTTTCTGCTTGACCTGCCCCATAACGACGACGCCTGCGCCAGACGGCACCTCTCGGAGGAACTGATGCGCCTTGCGCGGGAGTATCAGGCGTACAGCGGAAAAGCCTTTGATTTCGAACGGTTTCGCGAGTCTTTTACAGGGGCGGACAGAGACGTCAGCGGGGATTTCATCGCGGTCATGGGAGCGCGGATGGGTGCCCGGCAGTTCGAGAATCTTTCAAAGTCAGTTCCCATGCGTCTGGAGGACTTTACCTGCAACAGCAACCGCTCCATGAGTCCGCCGCCCGCCGCGCCGGCCGATACAACGACCGGCGAAGAATCCGCGGCGGTCCCGGTCATGAATATGGAGTCACTGATGGAGTGGTATGCAGGAGAACTCCTTGCGCAGATTCCCTGTATGCGGATGGCAGATATAAAACGACGCAGAGAAATCACGGAATCACCAAATCTGAGAGGTATCATATATCATACAGTCAAGTTTTGCGATTATTACGGATTCGAATATGAAATGATCCGACGCAATGTTTCTGTACCCGTTATTAAAATCGAAACGGACTTCACCATGCAGTCTCTGGGACAGCTGTCCACGCGAATCGGCGGTTTTCTGGAAAGCATGGGGATTGGAAAGGAGGCTATCGTGACAGGAGAAGGCAGATATTACGCGGGCATCGATTCCGGTTCCACTACCACAAATGTGGCAGTACTGGATCGGCAGGGAGAACTCGTGGATTATGCGATTGTCCGCACCGGCGCCAAAGCGCAGCGGGGTGCGCAGAAGGCCCTCGACGCCCTTCAGATTCCGGCGGAAGAGATTGCTGTCATCGTAGCTACCGGATATGGCCGCCAGAATATTGACTTCGCAGACGCCTGCATCACAGAGATTACCTGCCACGCAAAGGGCGCCCGGCACCTGGATCCGGGAATCCGTACCATTATCGATATCGGAGGGCAGGACAGCAAGGTCATTCTTCTGGATGACGGCGGAAATGTGGCGAATTTCGCGATGAACGACAAATGTGCGGCGGGAACCGGCCGCTTTCTGGAAAATATGGCAAAGGTTCTGGAAACCGACCTGGACGGAATGAGCCGGGCGGGGCTCAGCTGGGAGGAAGATCTGACGATTTCCAGTATGTGTACGGTTTTCGCCGAGTCGGAGGTCGTATCGCTTATTGCGGACAACAAAGCCGTTTCTGACATTGTTCACGGTCTGAACAAATCGGTGGCGGCCAAGACCATGAATCTTGTGAATCGCGTGAAGGGCCGGGGTCGGTATATGATGACCGGCGGCGGCGCCAGAAACCGCGGCGTGGTCGGCTGCCTCGAGGCGATTCTGGGAGAAAAAATCTCCGTTCCGGAAATTCCGGATCTGTGCGGTGCGATCGGCGCCGCGCTGTTCGCGCTGGAGGCCGCAGAGCAGAAAGGGGGAGACTTATGACAGTTTTATTCGGATATCTGGCTGCCCTGGTGGCCATCGGTGCGCTTGTCCTGTTCAAGGGGCGGGACCTGTTCCGCCCGGCGATTTCCATTGTGGCGTTTGTTATTGTGTTCAGCGCTTATACCGGATATGCGGGGACGGATTCTCAAAATCTGATTATCGGTGCGCTGGCCGGTCTGGTCGCCGCACTGCTGTCCGGCTTCGTCCTGATGCTGGGCGTCTTTGTCAGCGGAATGATTGCAGGTCTCGGAGCCGCCTCACAGCTGATCCGCTGGCTTCCGGCAGATATTGCGGAGCATCGGATTCTTGTAACTGCCGTAATCGCCGTAATCGTGGGAATTCTGGCCGTGAAATGCCTGGATCCGCTGGTCACGGTTTCTACTGCGGCCATCGGAGCGGTTCTGGTGGGACTTCCCTGCACATACATGGTGATGAATCTTACCTCTCTGACAAAGAATATTTCGACGGAGCCCTTCGACACGATGCGCAATCTGAATCAGGCCATGTTCGGCGACTTTATGACACAGCAGACCATGATCATCACAGCAGTGACCGGCATTCTGTTCATCATCGGCATGGTGGTACAGTTTCGGACCAATGATTCCGTCCGCAGATGAGGCGGAGGTTTGAGTGATGATTGCCGCCTGATGACGAGTATCGGACTGCCGGCCGCCGGCGAGGATTGGGCCGACGCCAGACGTGTGCATTACGTTTCGGCCGGCCGCCGGCCGGCGCGAGACTTGCGAATTGCGGTATTATTGTGGTACTATGGTACTGTACGAAAATCTCTCAGGGGGAAAGACAAAATGAAACTGGTTTTTTATACGCTGGCGGTTTCCATGGCTCCTGTAGTGGAGCTGAGAGGCGCGATACCTATGGCCGTTGCCGCCGGCATGGACATCTGGAAAGCGTATATTATCGCGGTACTCGGAAATATGATTCCGGTACCGTTCATCATCATATTTATTCGCAGTATTTTTAAGTGGATGAGAACAAAAAGCCCCCGACTGAACCGACTGGTGAGCCGGATGGAAGCTAAGGCTGATTCCAAGGCAGCCACTGTTCAGAAATATGAAAAACTGGGATTATTTATTCTGGTTGCAATTCCGCTGCCGGGAACCGGCGCATGGACCGGCGCTCTGGTCGCGGCCATGATGGATATGCGGTTACGGGCCGCGGTTCCGATGATTCTTTTAGGCGTTATGGCTGCCGGCATCATTGTCTCAATGATCGTTCTGGGTGTCGTAAGTATCTGAGGCAGCCCCCCAGGAACAACTCCGCCGGTGACCGCGTCGCAGGAGCGGGAACGGACGCAGGCAATTTGTGTAAAAAAAGAGGGCTGGCCAGTGGCGATTTATGTTGTAAATCGCCCGGATGGGACAGCCCGTTTCAGATCTCTGTTATATTTCTCTGTTATATTAATAATTCTGGTGCATCAGGCCGGCGGCGTTGTCAGCCGTTTGTCTGATGATGGGCAGGAGAAACTAACGTTTTTTCCACTCGGGAGCGCGTTTCTCCAGGAATGCGGCCATGCCTTCCTTCTGGTCTTCGGAGCCGAAGCAGACGGTGGTGGCTTCTACTTCCAGCTGGCTGGCGGATTTCAGATCCATATCGAAGCCGTTGTTGATGGCGATTTTCGCCTGGGCGACTGCAATCGGAGCTTTGGAGGCGATGGTGTTCGCCAGCTTTTCTGCAGTTTCCATCAGCGCATCCGGTTCGACGACTTTTTCGACAAGACCGATACGGAAGGCTTCTTCCGCGTTAATCATTTCAGCGGAATAAATCAGATACTTGGCCATGCCTTTGCCGACCAGTCTGGACAGTCTCTGGGTTCCGCAGAAGCCAGGAATGATTCCGAGACCGACCTCCGGCTGACCGAATTTTGCTTTGGAGGAAGCGATTCTGATATCACACGCCATAGCCAGCTCGCATCCGCCGCCGAGAGCGAATCCGTTGACTGCCGCGATAAACGGCTTGGGCATCTGGTCGATGGTGTTCATGACCTTGTGTCCGGCCTGCATCATGGCTCTTCCTTCAACGGCGTTCAGTTTGCTCATCTGCGCGATGTCAGCGCCGGCAACAAAGGCTTTGCCCTCGCCGGTGACAATCACGGCTTTCACAGCATCGTCGGCTTCGATTTCCTTCAGCGCATCCGCCAGTTCTGCAAGAACATCGGTATTCAGTGCGTTCAGCGCTTTCGGACGATTGATGGTCAGATAACCCAGGTTTCCTTTGACTTCATATTTAATGTTTTCGTACATGGTTAAGACTCCCTTTCCTGTATAGAAGTTTATCGACTCTGTTAATAATATATCATTTCACAGGCGCTTTTTCAAGAGGGGCGCCACGGAAACCGGCAAGGTTATAAGGTGAGCTGTGAGGTGTTCGGTACAAACCGGCGCGGGCTCAGCGGAAACGGGTCCGGAGAGGCGCCGGTGAAATCGTGCCGGGTTTCGGCGTATCGTCTGAGAATATCAGCAGCAGCCGGCCTGCGGAAAAGAGGAGCGATGCGGCGGAGGCGGTGATTTCATTGCTGACGCCCAGTGAGGTGTCGTCTCGGAGGGTATACTTTGTGAGAGGATATTTCACACCCCGGAGAGTGAGATCTTCCACAGAGCCGCCGTAGGCGATAAGCCCCATGTACCGGTATTTGTTCCGCGGAATATCATAACGTCCCGGCTCCAGCATGGAAACGCGGTTGTATCCGTCAACAAAGGCAAGTTCGTGCAGCTTGCCGCAGTATTTGGCTAAAAGTCCGATATTCCCCATAGTGTGGTCGAAGCGGCCGCCGAGTCCTCCGAGAATAATGATGTTCTCGCCGCCTTCCGATACGGCAAGATCCAGTGCGGCTTCACTGTCGGTCATATCCTTTTCCATGGGAAGGCGGATTACCTCACGATTTTCCGGCAACTGTCCGGAATCGTAGTCTCCAATAAGCAGATCGGGGGTCAGTCCCAGAATTCCGGCAATTTCCAGACCGCCGTCCGCGCAGATAACGCAGTCGTACTGACTCTGGCATATATCAATGTAATTCAGGCCCTCAACATGGGCAGTGACAATCAGAAAATTTTTCATTGCGGGCTCCTTCACCTATGATTCTACAATATGTCAGAGCCTGTGTCCAATATCGTTTTCCGACTAAAATCGACTTTCTGCGACTTCTTACGACTTTTTACGGAATTATTACGGAATAGTGCGGTGCTCATTGAACAAATAATAACAATTTCTCTGTCCACTTTTCTTTTCATGAGAAATGCTGAACAAAATGTATAAAAATAAATTGGTCGAATCTAAAAAAACGGTTCACATCAGGCGGTTTTTCGTATATAATGGCAATAGTATTTGAAATGGGGGTACAGGAATGAATTATTACATTATCAATGAGCCCTGCGGCGCCATTCGGGCGAACGCGAGGCAGCTTATGAACAACAACTGGATTCAGGTTGTCCTGGGGGTGGCGCTGTATTATGTGCTACTGGCCATGGTACCGGAATTCTTTCAGAATTGTGTTTCCTTCGGAGCAATTACACAGTGGAACGGATATCTGCAGCAGAACCAGACGGTTTCGGTAATCGCGGCGTTCTATCAGATGTTCTTCTCCGGCGTGTTCGTCGCAGGACTTTGCTCCTTCCTTTTGTATTTTGTAAGACTCAGGGATATCAATCCGGGATACATTTTCAATGGATTTGAATACTATCTGAAAACATTTCTTCTGATGATTGTTATGTGCGTCTTCATCGTTTTATGGTCGCTTCTGCTGATTGTCCCCGGAATAATCGCAGCGTTCCGATACAGCCAGTGCTTCTATGTTCTGGCAGATGATCCGAAAAAGGGCATTATGCAGTGCATTAATGAGAGCAAGCAGATGATGACGGGGAACAAAATGAAGCTTTTCCTGCTGGATCTGTCATTCATTGGATGGCTTCTGCTGTCTGCGATTCCCATGGCAGTTCTGATGGGGATCTTCCAGCCGGATGATAATACGATATCGTATTTTGTGATCATGTTTGTCGGCATGATTCCGGTATACTTCCCGATTGCTTATATGCAGACGGCGGATACGATTTTCTATGAAATGCTGACCGGCCATATGAGAGCGGCGGATACAACATCGCACAGGCCGTTTAATGAGGCTGATTACTACTGGAATAATGGTGGAGGAAACGGACCGTCCGGAAACGGAGATAACGGATATCGGCAGGCAGCGGGGACGCCGCAGCAGTCGCAGGGAGTGCCGCAGCAGCCGCAGGGAGTGCCGCAGCAGCCGCAGGGAGTGCCGCAGCAACCGCAAGGAGTGCCGCAGCAGCCGCAGGAAGTGCCGCAGCAGCCGCAGGGAGTGCCGCAGCAGTCGCAGGGGACACCATCAATGCGGCCGCTGGAACAGGATTCGTGGGGAACGTCGGCGGCACAGTCAGCGCCGACGGAACAGCCGACAGCAGCGCCGGCGGAACAGCCCGCACCGACAGAGCAGCCGACAGCAGCGCCGGCGGAACAGCCCGCACCGACAGAGCAGCCGACAGCAGCACCGACGGAACAGCCTGCGCCGACAGAACAGCCGACAAAAACTGAATAGATGACAACAGCGCACGGCGCTGACCGTTGAAAAATTGAATGCTAAAATCCGCAGCCGGAAACTGCGGATTTTTTTGACACGGTGTTAATACCGGGATGAGTAGAGCGCAAGCAGATAGTACAGTGGAATGTTTTCGGGCGGCATGTGTGAGGCGAATGCGCGAAAAAACGGCGGAATCTCTGATTTCAGGAAACCGCCGTTTTAAAATGCATGCAATTCGTTTTTTGATTTTCCGGGCAGGCGCACCGTTCGCCGGCTCGTTTCATAGGTTCGAACTGCGCCGGGGGTGCATGCAGTCGTTCGCCGGCTCGCATTATGTGCCCGTTTCCGAGCCTCTCGCGGGAGTTTCTACTTCAGGATTCTGGAGCGCACTGCGCCGGCAATCGCGGGAACCTCTGTGATGTCGTCTCTGGTGGAGATCAGGGCGTAGCCGTAGTCGCCGCGAACGCCTCCTGCAGCGCCGCTGACGGCAACGCCGAGTCCGTTAATCGCCGCATCCACGGGATTTTCGACACCCTTGGTCAGCAGAGCGATTCTGGTTTCACCTTCGGTCTTCGGCAGTCTGACTGCAGGGAAGTTCACCGAATTGGTGATATTTCCGTTTTCAATGTAGTCCATGATTTCCGTTACCGCGATGGTCGCGCAGTTGTCTTCGGCTTCTGCCGTGGAAGCGCCCAGGTGAGGCAGCAGGACGACGCCTTCTTTTCCGACCAGCCCGTCGGTTCCGAAATCCGTCAGGTACTCTTTCAGCTTTCCGCCTTCCAGTGCGGCCAGCATATCGGCTTCGTTAATCAGCTTGTCTCTGGAGAAATTCAGAAGAACGGCTCCGTCCTTCATCTGACTGAATACGTCTGCGTTGAACATTCCGTTGGTCGCCGGAGACGCGGGAACGTGGATCGTCACATAGTCGCACTTCGGCAGCATTTCCGCAGGGTCGTCCACAACATCGACGCAGCTGCAGAGCGCGTGGGCGGATTTTGTACTGAAGAACGGATCGTAGCCGACAACCTTCATCCCCAGATCCGCGGCGCTGTTCGCCACCATCACGCCGATAGCGCCCAGACCGTAGACGCCCAGCGTCTTTCCTTTAATTTCAGTACCGGCGAACTGCTTCTTGCCCTTTTCCACGGCCTTGCTGACGTCGGTGGTCAGGGTTGCGGCCCATGACAGAGCGGCGGGGATATTTCTGGCGGACAAAAGAAGCGCGGCCAGCACAAGCTCTTTTACAGCATTCGCGTTAGCGCCCGGGGTGTTGAAGACGACGATGCCCTGATCGGCGCATTTATCCAGTGGAATATTGTTCACGCCGGCGCCGGCTCTCGCAATGGTAAGGAGATCCTTGCCGAACTCCATCTCGTGCATATCCTGGCTTCTGACAAGGATTCCGTTTGCCGCAGCGGTATCGTCGATGACTGCATAAGCATCGGACAGATGCGCAAGACCCACCGGAGAGATCTTGTTCAAAGTTGCGATATTGTACATTTTGCATACCTCCATAGACTCTTTTGTTGCAGTTATTAATACAAAATTATATCATTTATATCCCGATGTTTCAAGATTCTGAACGACATTCCGGATCATCGGAAACCGAATGGCTGCTCTGCGAAAAAACCATAGCAGATACCATGCAAGTATACAGCCGGAAATCTTTACTTTCCGGAAACCGGGTGCTATAATAAATCCAAAGAATCGTTATTTTTCAGATAATCTTACAGTATGGGGGATAAGTCAAATGAGCAAATATGAGAGAGTATATAACTTTTCCGCCGGACCTTCAATGCTTCCGCTGGAGGTGCTGGAAAACGTTCAGAAGGATCTTCTGAATTACAAGGGAACCGGAGAATCCGTCATGGAGATGAGCCATCGGTCCGCCGAGTTCAAGGCGATTATTGAAGACGCCGAGGCGGATCTGCGGAAGCTGATGAACATTCCGGACAACTACAAAGTCCTGTTCCTGCAGGGCGGCGGCACACTGCAGTTCTCCATGATTCCGATCAACCTGCTGAGAAACTCCAAAAAGGCGGATTACATCGTAACCGGACAGTGGGCGAAGAAGGCGTACAAGGAAGCCTGCAAATTCGGAGACATCAAATGCGTAGCCAGCTCCGAGGAGGACACCTACAGCTACATCCCGGAGGTCAGCAGAGAGGACTTCAGGGCGGACGCGGACTATGTGTACATCTGCTATAACAATACGATTTACGGCTCCAAATTCCCGTACATTCCGGATACCGGAGATATTCCGCTGGTTGCGGACATGTCCTCCTGCATCCTCAGTGAGGAAGTGGATGTCAGCAGATTCGGCGTGATCTGGGCAGGTGCGCAGAAGAACGTCGCTCCGGCGGGCGTGACCATCGTCATCATCCGGGACGACCTGATCGGGTTCGCACCGGAGGATACGCCGGTTTACCTGGATTACAAAACACACGCCGAGAAGGATTCCATGTACAACACTCCGCCGTGCTGGTCCATCTATGTGGCGGGCGAAGTGTTCAAGTATCTGCTGGAGAACGGCGGCGTACCCGCAATGCACGAGAAGGACGTCAGAAAAGCAGAGAAGCTCTATGCGGCTATCGACGCCAGCCCGATTTTCAGGGGAACCGTCAGAGAGAAGGATCGCTCCCTGATGAACGTTACCTTTGTTACCGGCGACAAAGACATGGATGCGGAGTTCATCGCGATGGCGAAGGAAAACGGTCTGATCAACCTGAAGGGACACCGTACGGTTGGCGGACTGCGCGCCAGCATCTACAACGCGATGCCTGAGGAAGGCGTGGACGCGCTGATTGCTCTGATGAAGAAATTCGAGGAATCGAAGAAATAAGAGTCGTCTGCGGCAAACCAGATTAATTCTGACAGAAAACGCTTCCGGAAGAACCGGGAGCGTTTTTTCGCCGTTCTGTCGGTTGCTATTTCAGCGGCGGTATTGTAAAATAGGGAAAAATAAGCTTTTGTTCAATATGATACCAAAAAGGAGAGATGAGGCAGTGAATCAATACACCAGCCGGAGCGGCAGGATCGGAAGAATTTGTCTGGTTGTCATAATCGCGGCAGCGCTGCTTTTGTCCGCGGCGGATCCCTCTGCGGCAAAAACAGAAAAAGTGGAAAAGCCGACGGTTTACGCCGGCGGTGCGGTGGTATACTGTGAGAATACAGGAGAGACGATCTTCTCACAGAACGCGAAGCGGCAGTACGATCCCTACAGCATCACCAAGCTGATGACGGCGCTGCTGGCCGTGCAGCATCTGCCGCTGGACAAGACCGTGACGGTCTCGGAAAAAGCGGCGGCTCAGGGTGAGTCCACCATGGATCTGGTGAAGGGCGAGAAGGTCACGGTGGAACAGCTTTTGTACGGCGCGCTGCTGCTTTCCGGAAACGATGCGGCCTACGCTCTGGGGGAAGCTGTTTCAGGGAATATGACGGATTTCGTCAAGCTGATGAACAAGACCGCCCGGAATATCGGCTGCAAGAGCACGCATTTCGAGAACGCCACAGGTATCCAGTCGGCGGGGCATTACACGACGGCGGCGGATTTCACGCAGATTACGAGGGTGGCGCTGTCCAACTCCACGATCCGCAAGGTGGCGGGAACCAGGGTCTACAGGATGGACGCGACGAACAAAAGCAAGGCGCGTACCATGAAGACTCACGTTCCGCTGGTGAACACGGAGAATTCCGGCGTTTACGCGGGAAAGACCGGGCTGTGGCAGACCGATGACTGCACCCTTGCGGTGGGGTATGAGAAAAACGGGCTGCAGCTGTTTATCGTGCTGCTGAAGGATACAGAGGCTGAACGCACCAATGACCTGAAAAAGCTGATTCAGTATGCGGAAGCTTCTGTTCAGGGGATTCAGGTGGTGAAGGCCGGGAAGGAAACCGGCAAGGTCAGGATCCGGCACGGTGCGGTCACCCGCCTGCAGACTTATACCGCCGAGCGGGGATACGCCTATCTGCCGAAGGAGGGCTCCGAATCGCTGATCAGCACGAAGACGGTGATGAAGAGTAATGTCCAGGCTCCGGTAAAGGCGGGACAGGTCGTCGGGTATTATAATATCTACGTCGGGGACGATGTGGTAAACAAGGTTCCACTGGTGGTGCGGGAGTCGGTGAAGGAGGGATGGTTCCCGTCTTACATCGGAATTTCCAACAGAGCCAGCATGATTATCGGAGCGGTTCTGCTGGGGATAATCGCGTTCCTGATCTGGGCGGCGTGCATGCGCGCCAGGGCCAGACGCCGCCGGAGAGAGCTGCACCGGCGCAGGGTCATGAGAATGGCGGAAGAGGAGCTGAGGAGAGAACAGGAAAGGAACCGAAGAGACTGGAATATATAAAGAGACTGGAATACACAAATGTTTGACATCAGGGAAAATCTGAAAAAACTCCCGGACACACCGGGAGTTTATATGCACAAGGACAGACTGGGCCAGGTGATTTACGTCGGAAAGGCGGTTTCGCTGCGCAGCAGGGTGCGTCAGTATTTCCAGAAATCCTATCAGAGCACCAGCCCCAAGGTCCGGGCGCTGGCGGCGAACATCGCGGAGTTCGAGTATATTACCTGCTCCAGCGAGATGGAAGCGCTGATTCTGGAATGCAACCTGATCAAGAAGTACATGCCTAAATACAATGTGCTTTTGCGGGACGACAAAACCTATCCGTACATCATGGTTACCACAGGCGAGACTTATCCCCGCGTGGTGAAGACCAGGCGCATACGCAAGGACGGCAACCGTTATTTCGGACCATACAGCGATGCGGGCGCGGTGAATGAGATCGTGGATCTGTTCAATTCCACCTATGCGCTGAAACGGTGCCCGGCGCAGAAATTTCCGAAGAGCCACAGACCGTGTCTGAACTACTTCATCGGTCAGTGTCAGGGGATGTGCTGCCCGAAGGACCACGAGGTGAACCGGGAAGAGTACATGAAGAACATCGATGAGATCATGCAGTTCCTGTCAGGGAAGGACAAACCGCTGCTCCGGAGACTGACGGACAGAATGCAGGCCGCCTCGGAAACCATGAACTATGAGGAGGCGGCCCGATGGAGGGACGCCATCCGCGCGGTGAAGGCTTTGTCAGAGACGCAACGGGTGACGATGATTACCGATAAGGACATGGATGTTGTTCTGGCGGTCAAGGATGAGGAACGGTCTTTTGTTGTGCTGTTTCCGGTGCGGGACGGAAAGCTCAGCGGCCGGGAGACCTTCCAGATTCAGACGGATGCGGAGGACACGCGCCGGGACATGGTGGCGGAGTTCATCAAGCAGTATTACAGCCAGTGGGCGGTGGTTCCGCCGGAAATTCTGATCGAGGAAGAGCTGCCGGAGCACGCGCTTCTGGAGGAATTCCTGAGCAGAGAAGGGCGGCGGGTGCACCTCACGGTCCCCAGGCGGGGAGACAAGCGGGCGCTGCTGAATCTGACCCGCAGGGACGTCGCGGAGATGACCAAGACGCTGGCGGTCCGTGCGGAAACAAAGAGAGAACGGCAGGACGCGGTACGGCTGGAGATGGATGCGGTTCTGGAGGCGGCGGGGAATCCGCGGCAGAACAGAGATGAGCCGGTCCGGGTGGAATCCTATGATATCTCCAACACCAACGGAGTCGACAGTGTCGGCGCGATGGTGGTTTTCAGCGGAATAGATAAAATACGGAGGGATTACCGGCGCTTCAAGGTCCGGACTGTAGAAGGACCGGATGACTACGGCAGTCTGCAGGAAATTTTGTACAGGAGATACAAAAGAGCGGTGGACGGGGATCCCGGTTTCATCCGTCTTCCGGATATCATCATGATGGACGGCGGGCTGGGACAGGTTCACGCCGCTCAGACGGTTCTGAACGCCATGAAGCTGAATATTCCGGTAGTGGGGATGGCCAAGGATGACCATCACCGGACGAGGGCGCTGGTGTTCGGAAACGGAGACGAAATGGATCTGCGGCAGCATCCGGTGCTGTTCCGGTACGCCGGAACAGTTCAGGAGGAAGTGCACCGGTTTGCCATCGACTATCACCATCAGCTGCATGGGAAAAACTCCATGCACTCGGCGCTGGATGACATTCCCGGAGTGGGTCCGAAACGGCGTAATGAACTTCTGTACCACTTCAAAACCATCGACGCGATCCGCGGCGCGACGGAGGAGGAACTGAGCAGGGTCCCTTCAGTCACAGAGCAGGTGGCCAGAAACATCTATGAATATTTTCACTGAATTCTTGCGTCTGCCGCCGTAAGATGTTATAGTTAAAAAGTATTCATTTACTTAAACTTTGGAGGACAATGATATGGCTGAAAATAAAAAGAATAATACGCAGGCGCCGGAAGAGGAAGAGATGGAGGTCATCACTCTGGAATTTGACGACGGTGAGAAGGCGGACTGCGAGATCATGGGAATCTTCGACTACAACGGTAAGGATTACGTGGCGCTGATTCCGGACGACGGAACGGACGACGTATGGATTTACGGGTATGAGGAGGATGAGGAAGGCGCGTTCGAGCTCATCGATATCACCGATGACAAACTGTTCGAAGCGGTTGCCCGGGAATTCGAATCCATTATGGAGGATCCGGAGGAAAACGAGGAATAGAACGAGATTCGATGTACAGAATGCACCCGCGATATGCAGGTGCATTCTGTTGCGTTGGAGAGTCCGGCGCATGACTGTCATTTCCGTTTGCGGAATACCCGTTTCAGAAACAGCCAGGAAAAATATGTACAGAGGACGAGGCCACAGAATACATAGGAATCGTGGTGGCCTCTAAAAAGCAGGCTCAGAAGCGCAAGATCAAAGACGACGAAACTGATCCCGAACCAGAATTCTTTTTTGTAAAACATAGAAAACTCCTTTAAATAATTTCAACTCAAGTATATCACAGATTGGAGCGATAGAAAATGGAAAATTATGATATCGTCATCGTCGGCGCAGGCGCCAGTGGCGTATTTATGGCTTATGAACTGACGAAGCTTGATAATAATGCCCGGGTTCTGATGCTGGACCGCGGAGCACCGCTGGAGAAGCGAATCTGCCCGGTTAAGCTGGGAAAAACAAAGGTCTGCGTCAAATGTGATCCCTGCCACATCATGAACGGTTACGGCGGCGCCGGAACGCTGTCCGACGGGAAGTACAATCTGACGACGCAGTTCGGGGGAGAACTGCACCAGTACATCGGCGTGGAGAAGGCGATGGAGCTGATGGAGTATGTGGATGAAGTGCTCTGCTCCATGGGCGGCGAGGACGCCCGGCTGTATTCCACCGCGAGTACGGATCTGAAAACGGAGTGTCTCAAATATGACCTGCATCTGCTGGAGGCCCGTGTGCGCCACCTGGGAACGGATCGCAATGTCCGCATACTGGGGAAAATTTACGATTATATCCGGGATCGTGTCGATATGAAATTCTACACTGTAGTGGATTCCATCGACCGGAACGGAGACGGGAGCTTTGTGGTGACCACGTCGGACGGAGATCAGTTCCGGGCAGAGGACGTGGTGCTGGCGACCGGGCGCAGCGGTTCCGCCTGGATGGAGAGGATCTGTGACCGTTTTCAGGTTCCCCAGAAGAAGAACCGTGTCGATATCGGCGTTCGCGTGGAGCTGCCCGCAGAGATATTCCGCCACATTACCGATGAAGTGTATGAGAGTAAAATCGTTTATCAGACGGAAAAATACAACGATCTGGTGAGAACCTTCTGCATGAATCCATACGGCGAGGTCGTTTCGGAGAACACCAACGGAATTGTCACGGTGAACGGGCACAGCTATGCAGATCCGTCGCTGCTCTCTGAGAACACCAACTTCGCGCTGCTGGTTTCAAATAAATTCACCGAGCCGTTCCGCGACAGCAACGAATACGGTCAGGCGATCGCCAGCCTCTCCAATATGCTGGGAGGAGGCGTTCTGATGCAGCGCTTCGGCGATCTGGTGAAGGGAAGGCGGAGCAGCGAGCGGCGTATGGAGAAATGCTTCACCCGGCCGACTCTCGCCGCAACGCCGGGAGATCTGAGTCTGGTGATGCCCAAGCGCCAGATGGATGATATCATTGAAATGATTTACGCGCTGGACAAAATCGCACCGGGCACGGCCAATGAGGATACGCTCCTGTACGGAATAGAGGTCAAGTTCTACAATTCCAGAGTGGAGGTGGACGACCGTCTGATGACGAAGATTCCGAATCTCTATGCGCTGGGCGACGGCTCCGGCGTCACTCATTCACTGTCCCAGGCGTCGGCCTCCGGCGTTTACGTTGCCAGACTGCTGGCAGAAAAATATTCGCGGTCGTAACGGATCCATGCTCCGGCTCCGGCACGAAGCGCGGCAGGATCATCGGCTTTCGCGCATGCTGAACCGGTTCCGTCCCGCTCTGCGCGGAGCGCGGAGAGACCGGTCTGCCGCGCGGAGCTGATCTGCGCGCCGCGCCGGATTTTGTGAAGGAAGGGGGACGCATGCATATACCTTCGCTGGTCACGGACCTGGCGATGATGCTCATCGTGGCAGGCATCGTCAGCATCATTTTCCGGAAACTGAATCTGCCCGTTATCCTGGGCTACATCCTGGCAGGCTTCATTACAAGCCCGTATTTTCCCATGTTTTTCAGCGTGGAGGATAAGCAGACCATCAACGCTCTCAGCGAGCTGGGCGTAATCATCATCCTGTTCCATATCGGACTTGAATTCGATTTTCACAAGCTGCTGAGCGTCGGGAGCACCGCGATCGTCACCGCGATTGTCAAGATGTCCGGAGTGCTTGCGGTGGGGTACTGCTTCGGAACGATGATCGGGCTGTCGCGGATGAACAGCGTCTTTCTGGGAGCAATGCTTTCCATCAGCTCTACGGTGGTGATCCGGAAGGCCTTCGATGAACTGGGCGTCGCCGGCGAAAAATACACGTCTCTCGTAATGGGCACGCTGATCATGGAGGATCTGTTCGGGGTATTCATCATGGTGATTCTGTCCTCCCTCGCGGTGGGGCAGAATACCGGCGGGACGGAGCTGATGATCCATCTGGGACTGATGGGCTGCTATCTGGTGGTCTGGCTGCTGCTGGGGATTTTCCTGCTGCCGACGTTCCTGAATAAGATTATGGCGTTGATGAACCGGGAGATGCTGGTGGTGCTGTCTCTGGGGATCTGTTTCTGTATGGCGCTGATCGCCAGGAGCCTCGGATTCTCTGTGGAGCTGGGTGCGTTTCTGGCGGGGTCGCTGTTTGCGGGAACAAAGCACGCTGAAGAGGTGGAGGAATCCACCTCTGCGATAAAGGACATGTTCTCCGTCATCTTCTTCCTTTCTGTTGGAATGCTGGTGGACCCGTCTGTAATCGCTGAACAGTGGACCTCGATTCTGCCGATCGCGATAATTGCAGTTCTGGCCAAGCTGGTCTTCGCGACGCTGGGCATGGTTTTGTCCGGGCAGAGCCTCGGAACGGCGATCCGCAGCGGATTCAGCCTGGCGCCCATCGGCGAGTTCTCCTATATCATCGCATCTCTGGGAATTTCTCTGGGGGTGATGGACAGCTATCTGTATCCGGTGATTGTGGCGGCTTCGGTGCTGACGACGCTGATCACTCCGGTGCTGATCCGGAATTCCGGAAGGTTTACCGGATTTCTGCGGGGGCATCTGCCGGAAAAGGTGCTGGACAAGATGACACAATATTCCTCCAGCGAGCAGGATAAAGAGGAGAAAATTCCGGACTGGGGCGTGTGGCTTCGTCAGTATTTTCAGAGTCTGCTGCTGTACGGGACGATTATGCTGGTTGCGGCCATCGCCGGCGTTCATCTGGCTGCACCCGCATTGGAGCATCTGACAAACGGCGTCTGGGCCGGCGTGATTTCCTGCGGTGGCATCTACGTGGTCATCGCGCTGTTCCTGCGTCCGATGCTGAAGTTTCACGACAAAGTATTCACCCGCCTGTGGCTCGACAGTAAAGCCAACCGGCCGCCTATGGTGCTTCTGATCTGTATCAAGGTGATCCTCATCGCCGTCATTGTGTTCTATCCGATTCATCAGATGTTCGGCGCGCACCGGTCTATTCTGTTCATCGCGGTTCTTGCGGCGATACTCGTTCTGAGCAAAACAGACTTCATCACCACCTCTTATCTGGAGATGGAGACCCGGTTCCTGCGGAATCTGAATGAAAAAACCATTCACCGCCTTCAGCAGGAAAACGGACAGCAGGAATGGCTGAATGAGGATATTAATATCTTTTCATATTTTGTTCCGGAGGATGCGCCATATATCGGAAAACGGCTGAGTGAGCTGGAGTGGGGCAGACGTTACGACGTGCTGGTTGTAAAGATCCGCAGAGGAGAAAGGTCGATCCTGCTTCCGCAGGGCAGTGTGCCGGTGCAGGCGGGGGATAAGCTGTACGTTGTAGGCAATCTCGCCGCTGTCTGCAACCTGCACAAAGCGCTGGACATCGATCCTCCCAGGAGGATCCGCACGCTCAGGGCCTTCATGGAGACCGATTATCCTGACACGGAGAACGCGCTGGCTTGCCTGGCCATTCAGGTTACCGGATGCGAGCCGTACTGCGGCCAGTCGATTATGAATACGCAGATTCTGAACAAGGGGCACTGTATGATTCTGGGTATTCAGAAGAACGGCTATCCGGTGGTCATGCCGGATCCTCATCTGACGATCCGGAAGGACGATGTGATCTGGGTCATGGGCTCCAACAACAACGTGGGCCGCCTGGCCGCTTTCAGCGTCTGCCCGCTTTAAAGACTGCGTCGTCTCTCTTTTGTACAAAGAAAACCCCCGCGCGGGAGCCTTCCTTACGGAAGACGTCCCGATGCGGGGGATGATTTTCTGTTCGCCGGCCGGAAAACGGAGACGGCGTTTATTTCTCCTCGTAATCGTTGGTGAGATGGAAACGGTCCAGAATGTACAGCAGCAGTCCCATGGCCATGCCCACGACGGTAGCCAGACACATTCCGGTAAGCTTGACGGATCCGATCTGGATGTATGCGCCGGAAAGTCCGGTGATAAAGATGACCGAGGTAAGGGCAAGGTTGCGGGGACGCGCGTAGTCGATTTTTTCATCCACCATGAGCCGGATGCCGGAGGCCGCGATCATGCCGTAGAGCAGGAAGCTTACGCCGCCCATGACCGGCGCGGGGATGGTCTGAATCAGACCGGACGCCTTGCCGATGAAGGCCAGGCAGATGGAGAACACTGCCGCGCCTCCGATGACCCAGACGCTGTAAACCTTTGTAATCGCCATGACGCCGATGTTCTCACCGTAGGTGGTGGTCGGAACGGAGCCGCAGAGACCGGACAGCGTCGTGGAGATTCCGTCTGAAAGCAGAGTGCTGTGGAGACCGGGGTCCTCCAGCAGATTTCTGCCGACGATTTCAGAGGTTACGACCTGATGACCGATGTGTTCGGAAATCACCACGAGGGATGCGGGAATGATGATCAGAATCGCCTGCAGGCTGAATTTGGGGTACAGGAAATTCGGGAGGGCGAGCCAGGAGGCCCGGGTGACGTTGGAGAAGTCCACGATGCCCACCGCGAGAGCCAGACAGTAACCGACGATGATGGAGATCAGGATGGCGATGGCCGCCGCGAATCCGCGGAACAGAACCTGTCCGAAGACAGCCATCGCAAGAGTCACCAGGAAGACGGCGGCGAACTTCGGGTCAATGCTGAAATCACTGGCGCCGTCCGGGGCAACGATTCCGCCGTTCTGGGCAGCATTCTTCGCCAGCTCCAGACCGATCAGCGCCACAACCGGACCCATGGCGGCGGGGGGAAGGACGATGTCGATCCAGCGGATGCCGACGAATTTGATGATAATCGCGACGGCGATGAAAATCAGTCCGGTTATAACAAACCCGCCCAGGGCATATTGGTATCCAAGCTGAGGATTGTTAATGACCAGCAGAGCGGGAGAGATAAAGGCGAAACTGGAGCCGAGGTATGCGGGAGACTTCCCCTTTGTGACAAAAATAAAGATAAGTGTGCCAACGCCGTTCATCAGCAATGCGATGGCAGGACTTATCCCGAGTAAGTATGGTACCAGCACGGACGCGCTGAACATGGCGAAGGTGTGCTGGATGCTGAGAGGAATGCCCCGCTTCAGAGGGACCCTTTCCTCCACCTGTATAATTTTGGAATCGTTCATAAATCCTCCGTTCTTTAATAGATTCTCACAGTATTTTTACACTCGAAGATATTATACTCACTGTGCCGCTGTTCTGCAACGGTTATTTCACGGGATCGTCCGGAAATCGCAGACTTTTTTTCATGCCGCAGTATCCGGCGACGGAGTTGGGAAAAACGCAGCGGGCGTTTTCTATCTGAGCCTCCGGGTCTGTCAGAGATGGACTGTAATGAGTGAGCCAGAGTTCTCCGGCTCCGCAGGACGCGGCCAGCGCGGCGGCTTCGGGAAAGGTCATATGTCCCCACTCTTTCGCCTTGTCAAGCTTGGCGTTGTCGGGATAGATCCCCTCCAGCACCATGAGATCGGCGCTGCGGCCATAGTCGCGGATGGACTCCGTCGGGCGCGTGTCGGTTGCATAGACAACCCGGATCCCGCGGCGGGGCGGACCCATGACCATGTCCGGCGTGATGATCCGCTGACCGATTTCAATCGACGAACCGTTCTGGAGATGAGACCATACCTTCACCGGGAGTTTCAGCTCGCGGGCCTTCTGCGGGTCAAAGCGGCCGCTGCGCCCGACGTAAAGAGAGTAGCCGAGGCAGGGAATCCGGTGCTTTACCGGAAAGGGGGTGATCCGCATCGGTCCGGCGCTGAGGAACTGCTCTGTCTCACCGCTGATCTCGCTGAGCATGACGTCGAAGGAGAGCTCTGGCGCGACCACCATCAGACCCTGGAGTATCTGGTACAGTCCCGCCGGGCCGCAGATGGTCAGGGGTTCCGTCCGCTCGCAATTGTTCATGGACAGCAGCAGTCCCGGAAGTCCGGCAACGTGGTCGGCGTGTACGTGGGTGATGCAGATGAGATCGATAGGCTTCAGATTGCACCCGGCCTCTGCAAGCGCAATCTGCGTGCCTTCTCCGCAGTCGATCAGAACAGAATGACCCTCTGATCTGGCGTATAAACATGTGAGCCACCGGCCGGGAAGCGGTTTCATGCCTCCGGTGCCGGCCAGACATATATCCAGCATTGGAAAACCTCCAGTCAATCGGCAGTGCGGTGAACAGACAACCGGCGCATTGCAGCCTTTTGCAGACCGCGATTCTGCGAAAAATCCTTTGTCGGTGCCGGGGATGCCTTAATAATCATACACTGATTATAGCACAAAAAAATTAAAAAAGGGCTTTAGGTTTACAATAATCTGTGATAAAATGGTTACAAAATCATATGCGATTGAAGCACTTTGGCTGAACGAAATGGGAAAAACAACAGGGGATAATTAAAGGAGTTTTACCAAATGAAAAAAAGAAGTGTAGTGTCGATCGTTTTATTTTTGTGTCTGGGAATGTTTTTTGTACTCCCGGAGACAGCGTCTGCCGCGACGAAGAATCTCGAAATGAGTCAGATCTCTGTCACCGCGGCAACAACGACTTCTGTGAGCCTGTCCTGGAAGAAGGTCAACGGAGCCTACGGATACTATATTTACCGCGCCTCCTCCAAAAACGGCACATATCAGAAGGTCGCCGGTCTGAAGAAGGGAAAGATTGTCAAATATACGGATACGGGACTGTCACCGTCCAAAACCTATTACTATAAAGCGAGGGTGAGATATTCAAAGAAATATTGTAAACCTGTGAAGGCTGCGACGAAGTCGGTATCATTTTCAGATGCGAAGCCGGCGGTAACCGTGGCGGTTTATAAGTCGGGAAGCAGAGTGAAATGGAAGGCGGTGAGCGGCGCCACGAGCTACCGCGTTTACCGCGCGACCTCATCAGGAGGAAGCTATTCCAGGATCGGTACAACGAGCAGCTCCAAGCTGTATTACACCGATTACAGCGGCACCTCCGGAAAAACCTACTATTATAAAGTCAGAGCGGCGAAGTGGAAGAGCGGGAAATACACCTATTCCCGATATTGCTCCGCGGTGAAATTCAGAACAGTTTCACGGGTGTTTGTCGCCTGCGGACACGGAACCGATATTTTAGGCGCCTGGGACAGCGGCTGCACATACAAAAGCATGTCGGAAGCGGGTCTGATGCTGCCCATCACCAAATCAATGGTTAAATATCTGCGGGCGTCGGGAGTGTATGTATACACAGATGCGGACGCGAACAACAATAAGAACATGCTGGCCTGCGTCAAATGGGCGAACAAGAAACGGATCAGTGCCTATATGAGCATTCACTGTGACTGGCGTTACGCGCCGACGGGAACTCTGCCCCTGTATAAGAGCAGCGCGGACAAAAAACTCGCGCAGGCGCTGAACAAGGGCGTCCGTTCCAATGTCAGCATTGCGACCCGCGGTCTGAGTTATCGCTGGGATCTTTACGAGCTGAGCGCGCCGAAGGCTCCGGCAGCCTGCATCTTTGAGACAGGGAGCATCAGTAAGGATTATAAGAAATTCAAGAAGCACGACGCCTACGGAAAGGGTCTGGCGAAGGGCATGTGCTCCTATCTGGGCGTGAAGTTCGCCGATTAGGAGCTGCGGCCCGCAGACGAAATCCGCCGATTCGCAGATTTGTGTTGACTAATCCGGAAAAAGTATTATATTATTAATAAAACAAAACAAGCGGGAAGGTCCATTTCGGACCTTTCTTTCTTTAAGAGACACAGTTAGTTATATCTAACTGTGCGTTTGGAAAGGAGAAGAGATATGAGCGTATTGGAAAAAATCGCATGGGGAGCGGGCGGACTGCTTCTGGGAACTGCCGGGAAGGCGATCCTGACCAGCCGGGATGCGAAGAAGGTTTACACACACTGCACGGCTGCGGTGCTCCGCGGAAGAGACTGCATTATGGAAACCGGAGACGCGATCCGGGAGAACTGCGGTGACATTTACGCCGATGCCGAGGATATCAATCATGTCCGCTATGCCGATGCGGAGAAGAAAAAGGTACAGGAGGCTGAGGCGATTCTGGCCGCATATAAAGAGAAGGAAGCGGAAGCATAATGCAGTATCTGATACTTCACGAATCGAGACAGCGGATGCGTCTGCGCGTTCCGCGTCTGAACCTGACCCTCAGGGAGGCGGATGTTCTGGAGGCTTATCTGAACAGCCTGAGCTTCGTGAAGAATGCCTGTGTCCATGAGCGCACGGGCGACGCGATTGTGTTCCTTGTGAACAAAGACGCAGGTCGGCCGGCGCTGCTGAAAGCGCTGGACAGATTTTCCTTTGTTGACGAGAGCATCGCGGCCCTCGCTCCGGAGCATTCTGTCCGGGCGATGAACCGCAGATATCAGGAGAAGATGACAGCGCTGATTCTGGGGAGGGCGTTCCGGAGTCTGTTCTTTCCGAAGTCTCTGCAGATCGCGTGGACGGTTGGGAAGAGCTTCCGCTTTCTCGCTATGGGCCTGAAATCCCTGCTGCGGGGGAGGCTGGAGGTCTCGGTGCTGGACGCCGCGGCGATTGCGGCTTCCATGCTCCGGGGAGACTTCTCCACAGCGTCCTCTGTGATGTTTCTGCTGCAGACCGGAGACCTTCTGGAGGACTGGACTCACAGAAAATCTGTGAACGATCTTGCCGGCGCCATGTCTCTGAAGGTTGACCGTGTATGGAAACGGACAGACGAAGGAGACGTACTGACCGATGTGTCGGTAATCCGGCCCGGTGACAGAATCGTCGTCCGGACGTCAAACGTGATTCCGCTGGACGGAAAGGTTGTGGAGGGGGAAGCCTCTGTCAACCAGGCGTCCATGACGGGTGAATCGGTTCCCGTGATCCGCAGACCCGGCGGCTATGTCTACGCCGGCACCATAGTGGAGGAGGGCGGCTGTGTCATCGAAGTCACCAGAGCGACGGGCAGCGGACGATATGACCAGATTGTCAGGATGATTGAAGAGTCCGAGAAGCTGAAGTCCGGCACTGAGGAGAGGGCGTTCCATCTGGCGGACCGTCTGGTGCCGTATTCCCTCGGCGGCGCGGCGCTGACCTGGCTCCTGACGAGAAACATCGACAAAGCGGTTTCCTTCCTGATGGTGGATTTCTCCTGCGCACTGAAATTGTCTATGCCGCTTTCTGTCCTTTCGGCGATCCGGGAGGCAGGGGAGCATGATATCTCCGTAAAGGGCGGAAAATTCCTGGAGGCTGTGGCGGAGGCGGAGACGATCGTCTTCGACAAAACCGGAACGCTGACGCACGCGACTCCTTCCGTTGTCGATGTCGTGACCTTTGACGGCACGGATGCGACGGAGGATCTGCGGATCGCGGCCTGTCTGGAGGAGCATTATCCTCATTCGATTGCCAATGCCATCGTCAGCTGCGCCGGAGAAAGGGGAATCCGTCACGACGAGATGCACTCGAAGGTAGAGTATGTAGTGGCGCACGGGATTTCCAGCAGGCTGGAGGGCCGTGAAAAAGCGGTCATCGGCAGCTATCATTTTGTTTTTGAAGATGAGAGCTGCGTGATTCCGGAAAACGAAAAGGAGAAATTCCGCCGCCTTCCCACAGAGTATTCGCATCTGTTCCTGGCCATCGACGGATGTCTGAAGGCCGCGATATGTATCTTTGACCCCCTGCGCGGGGAAGCGGCAGAGGTGGTGGATGCGCTTCACAAGCTCGGACTGAACAAAGTCTGTATGATGACCGGCGACAATGAGCATACGGCATCCGCAATCGCGAGAAAGCTGAATCTGGATGAATATTATGCGGAGGTGCTGCCGCGGGACAAGGCAGAATTCATCCAGAGGGAGCATGAAAAAGGACGAAGGGTCATCATGACCGGAGACGGCGTCAACGACACGCCGGCGCTTTCAGAAGCGGACGCGGGAATCGCGGTCAGCGACGGGGCGGCTATCGCAAGGGAAATTGCAGATATAACAATTTCCTCCGACAGCCTGCGGCAGCTTGTGATCCTGCGGAAAATCAGCTGGGCTCTGATGAAACGCATCAATGACAACTACCGGTTCATCATCGGATTCAACGCGAGCCTGATCGCATTCGGCGTGCTGGGAATATTGCCTCCGGCGACCTCCGCGCTGCTGCACAACGGCTCAACCCTCGTGACCGGAATCCGGAGCATGAGCAATTTGCTGAAGGAGGATGAAGATGAAAAAGCATAAATTTTTCGCGATAGCCACGATTATCTGCTTTTCTCTGACCGTTCTTACGGGATACAGGAAACAGTAGTCCGCCGTCTCATGCGACAAAACATATTGCAGAAAACGCATGAACAAAGCACATAGCAAACGAGGCTGCCCGGAGGGCAGCCTCGTCATCATGTCTGAGGAGTCATTTATTATGAGTTGATGTATGTCTGAGTAAGCTGATAAGAGAAATATGAGTCATTTCTTTTCAGCGAATGCTGCAGCATCGCTTTTATCTGTTCGCGTGGTTTCAGTCCTGAAACAGTGCCGTGGAGAGATATCTGTCTCCGGTGTCCGGCAGCAGCACGACGATATTCTTGCCCTTCGCTTCAGGGCGCTTTGCGATTTCAACGCCTGCCCATACTGCCGCGCCGGAGGAAATGCCGACCAGAACGCCTTCGTTTCTGCCTATCAGTTTGCCGGCTTCAAACGCATCGTCGTTCTCGACGGTGATAATCTCGTCATAGACGCCGGTATCCAGTACGTCGGGAACAAAGCCCGCGCCGATGCCCTGAATCTTGTGGCTTCCGGCTTTACCTTCCGACAGTACAGGGGAGGAAGCGGGTTCGACCGCGACGATTTTCACGTCCGGGTTCTTCTCCTTCAGATATTTTCCGACGCCGGTGAGTGTTCCGCCGGTACCTACGCCTGCGACAAAGTAATCGACTTTTCCGTCGGTATCTCCGTAGATCTCGGGACCTGTGGTTTCATAGTGCGCTTTCGGGTTCGCCGGATTGACGAACTGTCCGGGAATGAAGCTGTCGGGCGTTTCCGCGGCCAGCTCATCGGCCTTGGCGATTGCACCCTTCATTCCTTTCGCTCCCTCTGTGAGCACCAGCTCGGCACCGTATGCCTTCATGAGCTGACGCCTTTCGATGGACATGGTCTCCGGCATAACGATGATGATGCGATAGCCTCTTGCCGCGGCGACAGACGCGAGTCCGATTCCGGTGTTTCCGGATGTCGGCTCGATGATTACGCTGCCCGGCTTCAGTTTCCCGGAGGCCTCTGCGTCATCAATCATCGCTTTTGCGATACGGTCCTTGACGGAACCGGCCGGATTGAAGTATTCCAGCTTCGCCAGAAGTCTGGCATCCAGTTTCAGTTCCTTTTCAGTGTTTGTAAGCTCAAGAAGCGGTGTTTTTCCGATCAGCTGATCGGCGGATGTGTAAATATTTGCCATTGTTTTCTCCTTTGTATTATCTGCAGTATATGCCTATGTGTAAAATGTTCTGTTTCGATGCGGCGTGTCCGCCGCATCCGGTCATCTGCCTGCAAAGGCAGGAAGGATTCAGTTCCATTCAGTTAAACGCTGCGACATCGGAAATACGCTTCCATGTTGCGGAACGGCATTTGATTCATTTTTATTACCCACCTTTCCGATATGTTATTGTGATTATACTCTGCGTATATTGCTTTGTCAACAGGAAAATGAAAAAAAAGAGATATTTTTTGAGGTCTCTGAAGGTCGGGTAAAGACCGCGGTTTCGAAATAAAATCAGCTCCGTCAATTCCCGGCCGAGGTTGACAGCCCGGCGCAGGCAAGGGTATAATTTATGGCATGTTCGACAGAGACGGCCGCATATTCCGCGGCGTGTCTTCCGGACCGGAATATTACGAGCAGGAGTGGAGTATGGTATGAAAGCATTGATCGCGATGAGCGGCGGAGTGGATTCCAGTGTCGCCGCCTGGCTGATGAAAAACAAAGGATATGAATGCATTGGCGCTACGATGCGCCTTTTTGATAACGAAGAGGCGGGGATTTCCTGTGATCGGACCTGCTGTTCGCTGGACGACGCCGAGGACGCCCGTTATGTCTGTAATAATGTAGGAATTCGTCATTATGTGTTTAACTTCCGCGCAGATTTCCGAAAACAGGTCATCGACCGGTTCATTCACTGTTATGAAGAGGGCGGGACGCCCAATCCGTGTATCGACTGCAATCGCTTTCTGAAATTCGACCGGCTGTATGAACGGGCGAAGCTCCTGGACTGTGACGTGATCGTGACGGGGCATTACGCACAGATTGAGCGGCGGGGCTCTCGCTGGATTCTGAAAAAGGCCGCGGATGAAAGCAAGGATCAGAGTTATGTTTTGTACACCATGACGCAGGAGCAGCTTGCTCATACGCAGTTTCCGCTGGGCGGGCTTCATAAGACGCAGACCCGTGAAATCGCGGAGAGACAGGGCTTCATCAACGCGAAGAAGCATGACAGTCAGGATATATGTTTTGTTCCGGACGGCGACTACAGCGCGGCGATCCGGCGCTTTACGGGGAAGGAGTATCCTCCCGGAGATTTTGTGGATGCACAGGGAAATGTTCTGGGCAGGCACAAAGGAATCATCAGTTATACCATCGGCCAGAGAAAGGGACTGGGGCTGGCTCTGCCGGCGCCGATGTATGTGCTGGAGAAGAACGTGAGAGAAAACAAAGTGATTCTCGGGAAAAACGAAGATCTGTTCCGGCGGGAGCTGGAGGCGGAGGACTTCAACTGGATCGCGTATGAAGAGCCGCCGGCGGAGCTTCATGTAAAAGCGCGGATCCGATATAATCAGAAGGAACAGCCGGCAGTCGTGACGCCGGCGGGAAGGACCCGGATTCATCTCGTGTTTGACGAGCCGCAGCGGGCGATTACTCCCGGACAGGCGGTGGTGCTCTATGACGGCGACGTGGTTGTCGGCGGCGGAACCATAATCTAGGAGGTGGTTTCTGTGGACGGACCGAAGAATGCGGAGCCGGGGAAACGGATATGCGCAGGACTGCTGGCTCATGTGGACACCGGCAAGACTACCCTGTCGGAGGCGCTTCTTTACATGGCGGGGGAGCTCCGGCAGCCGGGAAGAGTGGATCACGGGGATTCCTTTCTGGACAGTGAACCGCTGGAGCGAAGCAGAGGGATTACGATTTTTTCCAAGCAGGCGCGGCTTTCCCGGAACGGGACGGACATCACGTTGCTGGACACGCCGGGTCATGTGGATTTCGCGGCGGAAACGGAGCGGGCTCTGTCTGCAATGGACTGCGGGATTCTGGTGATAAGCGCCAATGAGGGAGTGCAGCCGCACACCGAGACGCTGTGGAAGCTGCTGCGGAGATATAGGATCCCGGTATTTATCTTTGTGAACAAAATGGATCTCGCAATACACCCGAAAGAGGAGATCCTCGGGGAACTGCGGACCCGGCTGGGCGGCGGCTGCGTGGACTTTCAGATGCAGAGCCGGGAGGCGCTGGAGGATGCGCTGACACTGAACAGCGAAGCGCTGACAGAAGAGATGCTCACCGAGGGGACGCTGTCGGATGAAGCGGTTGCGTCGGCTGTTTCCGGAAGAGAGATTTATCCCTGCTATTTCGGTTCAGCCTTGAAATGCGAGGGGATCGATGCGCTGCTGGACGGTCTGGTCAGATTCGCCCCGGCGCGCCCTGCGGGAAAAAAGTTCGGCGCGAGGGTCTTCAAGGTCGCCAGAGACGAAAACGGAGAGCGGGTTACCTTTGTGCGGATCACAGGCGGACGGCTGGCGGTCAGGGACACGGTGGACGGCGGAAAAATCCATCAGATCCGGCTTTATTCCGGCATGAAATACAGGACGGTGGAGCAGGCGGAGGCAGGGATGATCTGCGGACTGACCGGCCTGACCCGGACGAAAGCGGGCATGGGCCTGGGCGCGGAGGAGGACGCCGCAGAGGAAATTCTGGAGCCGTTTCTGTTCTGTCATGTGAGGTTCCCGGACGGCGTTGACGCGCACCGCGGACTGCAGGATTTCCGGCAGCTTGCGGAGGAGGACCCGAAGCTGGACGTCAGCTGGGACGAGGCTGCGGGAGCGGTTGCGATACGGATGATGGGGCAGGTGCAGCTGGAGGTTCTGACGTATCTTGCGGAGGAACGGTTCGGCTACCGTGTCGAGTTCGACTCCGGGAAAATCGTCTATAAGGAAACCATGACGCCGGAGGCGGAGACGGTGGAGGGAGTCGGACATTTTGAACCCCTGCACCATTACGCGGAAGTTCATCTGCTGCTGGAGCCCGGAGAGCGGGGGAGCGGCATGACGTTCCTCACGGACTGTCCGGAGGACGAGCTGGATCGGAACTGGCAGCGGCTGATTCTGACTCATCTGAGGGAGCGTCAGCATCGCGGGGTCCTGATCGGCGCGCCTGTGACGGATCTGAAGATTACCCTTGCGGCAGGAAAGAGTCACCGGAAGCACACCGAGGGCGGAGATTTTCGGGAGGCTACATACCGGGCGGTACGTCAGGGTCTGATGCAGGCGGACTGCTGTCTGCTGGAACCCTGGTTTGAGTACAGGCTGGAGGTTCCCGCGGAAAATACAGGGAGAGCCATGGCGGATGTGAAGAGGATGCACGGAAGCTTTCAGGAGCCGGAGCGCGCCGGGGAAATGACGGTGCTCCGGGGGAAGGCGCCCGTCTCTGAAATGAAGGAATATTCCCGGGAGCTTCAGGGGTACACCGGAGGCAGAGGACGGCTGAACTGTGTTTTGTCCGGGTACGAGCGCTGTCATAATGAAAGAGAAGTCATCGAAGCCGCGGAGTACTGTCCGGAGCGCGATGTGGAAAATACAGCGGATTCCGTGTTCTGCCTCCATGGAGGCAGCGAAATCGTGAACTGGAAGGACGCGCCGGCGCATATGCACCTTCCGCCTGTTCTGGAACAGAGAGCGGCAGGACAGGGTGCGCAGGGTACGGAGGCGGAGCAGCTGAGGGCCATGGCGCGGGAGTACAGCCGGAGGGCGGCTGATGACCGGGAGCTGATGGCGATTTTTGAACGGACATACGGTCCGGTGAAACAGAATCCCCTGACCGCGCCGGGAGCGGCCCGCCGGAAAAGACCGGAGCGGACCGGGTTTGAACCGGTGCAGAAAGAGGTAAGAAAAGTAAAGGCGTCCCGGCCGAGAAGCCGGTTCGTCCTGGTGGACGGTTACAATCTGATTCACGCCTGGCCGGAGCTCGCGGAGCTGGCGAAGACAGATTTCGGCGGGGCGCGCGACCGCCTGATCGAGATTCTCTGCAATTATCAGGGCTTCACGCAGGCGCAGGTGATCGTGGTCTTCGACGCCTACCGGGTCAGGGGAGGAACCGGCTCCCGGGAACGGGTGCGGAACATCGACGTGATATATACAAAGGAAGCGGAAACCGCGGACATGTACATCGAGAGGGTGACGCACGAAATTGCAAAGGAAAACGACGTGCGGGTCGTCACTTCGGACGGCCTGGAGCAGATGATCATATTGGGACATGGCGCGACACGGGTCTCATCGAGGGAGTTTGTTGAGGAAATCAGGCTCATCGATCAGGCGATCCGGGAGGTCATGAACACTGTTAACTGAGAGACTGGAGGATGAAAATGCAAAAGGACAATTCATGGGAGCTGTATTCAGACGCACAGATTGAAGAGTGCGATCGCTTCTGCGAGGGCTATATGGACTTTCTGAGCCGCTGCAAGACGGAGCGGGAATGCGTCAGGCGGATTGAGAAGGATCTTGAAGAGGCGGGCTACCATCCGATGGACGAGCTGATCCGCCGCGGTGAAAAACTGAAGGCCGGAGACAAAGTCTACCGCATCAATATGAATAAAGCGGTGGTGATGTTTCATATCGGGAAGGAGCCTGTCGAAGAAGGAATGAACATTCTTGGCGCACATATCGATTCCCCGAGGATGGACGTCAAGCAGAATCCTTTATATGAGGACGGCGGTTTCGCGTATCTTGACACGCATTATTACGGAGGAATCAAGAAATATCAGTGGGTGGCGCTTCCGCTGGCACTTCACGGAATCGTGGTCCGCAGGGACGGCAGCGCCGTTGAAATCGCGGTGGGAGAGAAGGACAGCGACCCGGTGTTCTTTGTTTCTGATCTGCTTGTTCATCTGGCGCAGGAACAGATGGAGAAAAAGGCGACGAAGGTGATTGAGGGCGAGGCTCTGGACATCATCGTGGGGAACCGCCCTCTGAAGCTGGAGGAGAAAAAAGACGACGAGGACAGTAAGAAGAGGAAGAAGGATCCGGTCAGGCAGGGGATCCTGAAGATTCTGAAGGATGAGTACCGCATCGACGAGGAGGATTTTGTCTCCGCAGAGCTGGAGGTTGTTCCGGCTGGAAGGGCGCGGGAAGCCGGCCTGGACCGCAGCATGATCCTTTCCTATGGACAGGATGACCGGGTCTGTGCCTACACCTCCTATCAGGCGATGCTGCGGGTTCCGGAGGTGACGCGCACAGCCTGCTGCATCCTCGTGGACAAAGAAGAAATCGGCAGTGTCGGCGCCACCGGCATGCAGTCGAAGTTCTTTGAGAACACTGTGGCAGAGCTGCTTGAACTTCTGGGCGGCTACAGTGAACTGACGCTGAAGAGATGCCTGGCGGCCAGCACCATGCTGTCCTCCGACGTCAGCAGCGCCTTCGATCCGACCTACGCCTCCAGCTTTGATAAGAAGAATGTGGCGTATCTGGGCGGCGGCATGGTGTTCAACAAGTTCACCGGCGCCCGCGGGAAGTCGGGCTCCAACGACGCGAATGCGGAGTACATCGCGCATCTGAGAGATATCTTCTACCGGGAGAAGGTGAATTTCCAGACGGCGGAGCTCGGCCGCGTGGATCTGGGCGGAGGAGGAACCATCGCGTATATTCTGGCGCTGTACGGAATGAATGTCATCGACAGCGGCGTCGCGGTGCTGAATATGCACGCGCCCTGGGAAGCGACCAGCAAGGCGGATGTATACGAAACTCTGCGCGGATACATGGCCTTCCTCAGGAACGCGAAACGGGTGCAGGGGTGACGGACGATGATTCAGGATATCGCGCCGCTGGCGTTTCACAATCAGTACCGGAAAAGGCTTCCGGGACCTAACGACCGGGTTCTGATCTATCAGGGAGAAAGTGTGGCGGTGTTCCGCGGCGGGAACGGGGAGCTGAGGCTTCCCTCCCGCGGAGATCTGGGGAACGCGGCAGATGAGGATTTCCGCTATCTGTTTGACATCAGCGGAATCGGATATTTTCTGTATCTGGAGAAGATGCCCCGGGCGTATCGGAATTCTGTGGAAAGTGTCAGAAAGCTCCGGCAGGAGAAGAACAAGGACATCTGCTATGCTGTCGCTACGGGCTTTCAGCTGTACGTATGGTATCGGGACAACCGCTACTGCGGGCGATGCGGAAAAAGGACGGAGCATTCTCCCGACATACGGATGCTGAAATGTCCACACTGCGGAAATGAGATCTATCCCAAGATTGCGCCGGCAGTCATCGTGGGCGTCCGGGACGGAAACCGTCTTCTGCTGACCCGATACGCTGGAAGGGCCTACAAAAGATACGCCCTCGTGGCCGGGTTCAACGAAATCGGAGAGACTCCGGAGGAGACCGTGCAGCGGGAGGTCATGGAAGAGGTCGGCCTGAAGGTCCGGAACATCCGTTATTACAAAAGTCAGCCCTGGGGTGTGGACAGTGATCTGCTCCTGGGATATTTCTGCGACCTGGACGGGAGCGACCAGATCCGTCTGGATCATGATGAGCTGGAGACCGGAGAATGGTTTGAACGCGAAGACATTCCGGTGGAAGACGACGGAATCAGTCTGACCCGCGCGATGATACAGGCCTTCAAGGAGGGAGAAACAGAATGAAGTACGATGTGATTATTATAGGAGCGGGAACCGCCGGAATGACGGCGGCCGTCTATGTGCAGCGGGCCGGAAGGCAGGCGCTGGTTCTGGAGGGAAAAGGCTACGGCGGTCAGATCACTAACGCCGGAGAGGTGGAAAACTACCCCGGAATTCCGCGGATCAGCGGAATGGACTTCGGAAAATCGCTGTATGATCAGATGACGGCGATGGGAGCGGAGCTCCGCGTCGAGCGTGTGACCTCTGTTACAAAGACAGGGTCGGGCTTTTCTGTGACTACCGGTGCGGGGAAATATGAGGCTCCGGCTGTGATTCTTGCGACCGGGGCGAAGAACCGGACACTGGGAATCGACGGAGAGACGAAGCTGACCGGATCGGGCGTTTCCTACTGTGCTACCTGCGACGGGAATTTCTTCCGTGGAAGAGATGTGGCGGTTGTCGGCGGCGGCAATACGGCGCTGGACGATGCAGAAATTCTGTCCGGCATCGCCCGCAGGGTTTATCTGGTGCACCGCCGGGATTCCTTCCGAGGCGCGGCTGCGACGGTGCAGCGCCTTGCGGCACACGAAAATGTGGAGTTTGTTCTGGAGAGCGTGCCGGTGTCTGTAAACGGCGGATTCGCGGTGGAGAGCCTGACCGTAAAGAATGTGAGAACCGGAGAAGAACGCGGCCTGGAGGTTTCCGGCGTGTTTGTCGCCATTGGACAGGAGCCGGACAATCAGGCGTTTTCCAATGTGGCAGAGCTGGATCGCGCCGGATATATCGTCGCGGGTGAGGACTGTCTGACGCGGACGGCGGGGCTGTTTGCCGCCGGAGACTGCAGAACCAAGAGCCTCCGCCAGCTGACAACGGCGGCTGCCGACGGCTCTGTAGCGGGCGTGGCGGCGGTGGCCTATCTGAACGCGCTGTAGCTTTTGGTAACTTTCCGATGCTTTTTGCAGTTAAGCTGTGAATTTTTGTACTGAATATGATATAATGACTTTACCGATTATCATTTTTCATATCGCCGGAATTCCGGTGACAGAGAGAACCGGAGGAAGGGTACATGGAACCGAAATACAAGAGGGTGCTGCTGAAAATCAGCGGAGAGGCGCTGGCCGGAGAGACGAGGACCGGCATCAACGAGGATATGACCAACAAGGTGGCCCGGGAGATCAAACAGCTGATCGATCTGGGCGTAGAGGTGGCCATCGTTGTCGGCGGAGGAAATTTCTGGCGGGGTCGCAGCAGTAAGGATATGAACCGGGAAACAGCGGATTATATCGGAATGCTGGCGACGGTGATGAACTCCCTGGCGCTGCAGGATGCTCTTCTGGCGCAGAACGTGCCGGCGAGAGTGCAGACCTCCATCGAGATGCGCAAGATCGCGGAACCGTATATCTGGCGCAGAGCGCTGAAGGAGCTGGGAAGAGGCGAGGTCGTGATCTTCGGAGGAGGAATCGGAGAATCTCATTTCTCCACGGATACCGCAGCGGCGCTGCGTGCTGTGAACATCGGCGCGGACATGATTCTTCTGGCGAAGAACATCGACGCGGTATATTCGGACGATCCGAAGACGAACCCTGATGCGGTGAAGTATACGGAGCTTACCATGAAGGAGGTCATCGACAGGGATCTGAAGGTCATGGATCTGACGGCGGCTACGATTTGTATGGAAAATAATATGAGGATACAGGTTTTCGGCCTTGCGGAGGAAAACAGTATGGTTCGCGCAGTATGCGGCGAGAATATAGGCACTTTGATCAAATAGAGTTGGAGGTACGACAATGAGTCATTCACGGAAGAATATGGGCGAGAGAATTGAGAAAACCAAGTCCGTTCTGAAGGAGGAGCTGAACACGGTCCGGGCGGGCAGAGCCAATCCCGCGCTGCTGGACAAGGTAATGGTGGAATATTACGGAACGCCGACGCCGCTGAGAAATCTCAGCAATATTTCAGTTCCCGAACCGCGGATCCTGATGATCACCCCCTTCGATCCCAAGTCTCTGGGTGATGTGGAAAGAGCGATTAATGCGGCGAATATCGGCATCACGCCGAACAACGACGGAAAGAACATCCGTCTGGAGGTTCCGCAGCTGACAGAAGAGAGAAGAAAGGAACTGACCAAGACCACCCGCAAGATGGGAGAGGACGCCAAGGTTGCCATCCGCAACCTGAGAAGAGAGGCCAACGATGCGCTCAAGAAGCAGCAGAAGGCCGGCGAAATCACCGAGGACGACCTGAAAGAGGAGCTGGACGCGATTCAGAAGCAGATCGATCAGGCGGTCAGCGATATCGACGAGATGGTCACGGCCAAAGATCGGGAGATCCTCGAGGTTTAAGTAACAGAAAACTGGTCCGGTGTGGCTGCGGTTGCAGCCACATTGGTTTTATGTTGGAGGCGCCGTCCCGCGGCGGTGCTTTGCGGATATTGGAGAATAATGCTGGATTTAGACAGAATGCCGGCCCACGTCGCAGTCATCATGGATGGCAACGGCAGATGGGCGAAAAAAAATAATGTGAGCAGGCTGAGCGGGCACAACGCCGGTATGAACGCCATGAAGGAGATCGTGCGCCGGGCTTCGGATCTGGGAATCCGTTACCTGACTGTTTACGCCTTTTCCACGGAAAACTGGAAACGGTCAGAGGAGGAGGTCTCTGGAATATTCAAACTGCTGGTGAAGTTTGTTCGACTGGATCTTGCGGAACTGGATGAAAAAAACGTCAGGGTCAGAGCTCTGGGGGATTACAGCGTGATTCCCGCGGCGGCGAAAAAAAGCCTGGAGAACACGCTGGAAACCACAAAGGACAATACGGGAATGCAGTTCAATATCGCGCTGAACTACGGCAGCCGGAGCGAGATCACCAGGGCGGTGAACAACATCGTGCGGGATGTGCGGGAAGGTCGGATTCAGGGCGAGGTTACAGAGGAAATGATCAGCCGACGTCTGTATACCGGAGAGGAATGCGGAAATGTTCCGGATCCGGATCTGATCATCCGCACCAGCGGAGAGGAGCGGCTGTCCAACTTCCTTTTGTGGCAGAGCGCCTACAGCGAGTTCATCTTCACGGACACGCTGTGGCCGGATTTCACGCCGGAGGAGTTTGAAACGCTGATTGAACGGTACCAGAGCCGTGACAGAAGATTTGGAGGACGAAAATAATATGAAGACGAGAATCATATCCGGATTTTGTATGGTCCCGCTGGTGATCCTGGTGTATCTGGGGAGTTACTGGCTGGCCGCGCTGTGCATCTTTATCGGTTTTGTCGGCGTGAGGGAGTTTTACAACGGATTTCGGAATATGGACATCCATCCGTCCATGCCTATCGCCGGCGTTGCGCTGTTCGCTCTGTATCTGATTAACGGACTATGGCCGGGGCAGCCGGTGCTGATTATGGGATGGCTGGCCGCGGTGATCATGGCGGGCTCTCTGTACATGTTCAATGTAGAGAAGAGGACGCCGACGGACGCGATGGCAACGATTATAGGAATTATCTATATCGAATTCTTCTCTTATCATTTTGTTCTGATCGATCAGAGCGGCCCTTATCAGGTCATGGTATGGCTCTGTCTGCTCTGCGCCTTCGGTTCTGACATCTTCGCATATTTTACAGGCGTGTTCCTGGGAAAACACAAGATGACGCCGCATTTGAGTCCAAAAAAAACCTGGGAGGGCGCGGTCGGCGGAGTCCTTGGAAGCGTCCTGGTCTGCGGACTGTTCGGATATTTCCTGTGCCCGGAGTATCTGATTCACTGCCTGATTATCGGCCTTGCGGGCTCGCCGGTTTCCATGTGCGGAGATCTGACGGCCTCTGCGTATAAGAGAAAGATGGGCATTAAAGACTACGGAAAACTGATTCCGGGACATGGCGGCATCATGGACCGGTTTGACAGCGTCTTCTTTACGGCGCCATTCGTATATTACTATATTGCCATTGTAATGGTTCATTTTCAGCTGGGATAAGATGAAACAGGAGTGAGCGATGAAAAAGGTAACGATCCTGGGCAGCACCGGCTCCATCGGAACACAGGCGCTGTCGGTGATAGATGATAACCCCGGCCTCTTTCAGATCGAGGCGCTGACCTGCGGGCGCAACACAGAACTGTTCCGCCGGCAGATTGAACGGTACAAACCGAGGCTTGCCTGCTGTGAACGCCGGGAAGACGCGGCAGAGCTCGCCTGGGAATTTCCGGGAGTTTCCTTTGTTTCCGGAGCAGAGGGGCTGGAGGAGGCCGCGGTGTCAGACTGCGATATTCTGCTGAACGCTCTGATGGGGATGCGGGGCTTGGTCCCCACTTATCGGGCCATTATTGCGGGGCATGATATTGCGCTGGCGAACAAAGAAACGCTGGTGGCCGGCGGAGCCGTCATTATGAACGCCGTGGAGGAAAACGGCGTGGCGATGCTTCCGGTGGACAGCGAGCACAGTGCGATTTTCCAGTGCCTCGAGGGAAACCGGGACAAGAAGATCCGCAGGATCCTGCTGACGGCTTCCGGCGGACCTTTCCGGGACTGGCCCGCGGAGAAGCTGGCGGATGTGACGCCGGAGATGGCGCTGCAGCATCCGAACTGGAGCATGGGGCGGAAGATTACCATCGATTCTGCGACTATGATGAACAAAGGCCTGGAAATGATTGAAGCCATGTGGCTGTTCGGCGTGGGAACCGATGATATTCAGGTGCTGATTCATCCGCAGAGCGTGGTGCATTCCGGTGTCGAATTCGCAGACCGCTCTGTCCTGACGCAGATGGGCGTTCCGGATATGAAGATCCCTATCAGCGTGGCGCTGGGATATCCGGATCGTCTGGAAACAAAAGGAGAAGCTCTGGATTTCTTCGGCGCGGCTTCGGAGCTGACCTTCCGGCGGCCGAATCCCCGTGTGTTCCGCTGTCTCGATCTGGCGGTCCGCGCCGCGCGGGCCGGCGGCAGCTGTCCGGTGGTGCTGAACGCCGCCAACGAGGTTCTGGTTCAGGCGTTTCTGGATCGGAGGATCAGATTTACCGATATCGCCGACGGTATCGAACGGATGCTTGACCGGCATGAACGGGTTGAGGAGCCTGAGCTGGAGGAGATTCTGGAAATCGACGGGGAAACGAGAAGAGAAACAGAGAGTAGCATATGCTGACGATTATACTGGCAATTGTTTTATTTGTGCTTTTAATATTCCCGCATGAGCTGGGGCATTTTGTCGCGGCGAAGGCGGTGGGCGTCCGCGTCAACGAGTTCGCCTTCGGCATGGGACCTGCTTTGTACAAAAAACAGGGCAGGGAAACGCTGTATTCCATACGGGCGTTTCCTGTCGGCGGCTATTGTGCGATGGAGGGGGAGAATGAGGAGTCCGATGCGGAGGACGCATTTGTCAACAAACCCGCATGGGCCAGAATTACCGTGCTCGTGGCGGGCTCGGCGATGAATGTGCTGATCGCGATTCTGGTTCTGTCCATCATGTTCGGCGTCATCGGTGCGGCGACGACAACTGTTGACCGGGTGCAGAAGGGAATGCCGGCGGCAGAGGCCGGTCTCGCCCGGGGAGACAGAATCGTTTCTGTAGACGGCAGGGAGATCCGGAAGTGGAGTGAGCTTTCCGCAGCGCTGTCGGGGAGTGATGATACGCGCAGGATCACTGTGACGCGGAACGGAGCGGAGAAGACGCTCTCTGTCACGCCTGTGAAACAGGACAGCCGGTATGTGATCGGGATTACGCCGACCGTGACGCACAATCCGCTGATCGCTGTCCGGAACGGAATCACGGGATCCTGGTCAATGACCCGCAGTCTGTTCGGCGCACTGAAGCAGCTGGCGACCGGTCATGTGAAGGCGGACGATCTTTCCGGTCCGGTCGGGATGGTTTCGCTGGTTCACCAGACGGAAAAGGCCGGTCTGATTAATTTCTTCTATCTGGTCGCGCTGATCAGTCTGAATCTGGCGATTTTCAACATGCTCCCGTTTCCCGCGCTGGACGGGGGACGGATCCTGTTCGTGATTATCCGGCTCTTTACCGGAAAGGCGATTACGGATCGGCAGGAGGCGGCGGTTCACGGCGCCGGGATGACGCTCCTTCTGCTGCTGATGATTTTTGTTACATGGAATGATATTGAGAGGCTTCTGACATGAGTAAGCAGGTAATGGTGCGGGATGTCGCGGTGGGCGGCGGCGCGCCGGTTTCAATACAGTCGATGACGAACGCGAATTCCCGGGATGAAAAGGGAATCTGCGAGCAGGTGGCCCGCCTGACGGATGCGGGATGTGACATCATACGCATCGCCGTGCCGGATCAGGAGGCAGCGGAGGTTTTTGCGCGGGTCCGCCGGAAAACCGATAAACCGCTGGTGGCGGATATTCACTTCGATTACCGTCTGGCTATCGCGGCAATCCGGGCCGGGGCGGACAAGATTCGCATCAACCCGGGGAACATCGGAGACGATGACAGAGTGCGGGCGGTGGTGAAAGCGGCAAAATCAGCCGGAATTCCGATCCGTGTCGGCGTCAATTCCGGATCCCTGGAGAAGGATATCGTAGAGAAAAACGGCGGCGTGACGGCGGAGGGACTTGCGGAAAGCGCTCTGCGGAACGTGAAACGGCTGGAGGACATGGATTTCGGAGATATCGTCATCTCCATGAAGTCCTCAGACGTCCGGATGAATTACGAAGCCCACAGAATTGCTGCCGCGAAGACGGAGCATCCTTTCCATATCGGAATCACGGAGGCGGGAACGGTTCGCCGCGGAAAGATTAAATCCGCGGCCGGAATCGGCGGTCTGCTTCTGGCGGGAATCGGAGACACGGTTCGCGTGTCGCTGACCGCAGATCCTGTGGAGGAGGTTGTGTTCGCCAGAGAACTTCTGGAATCTCTGGGTATCCGGGAAAGCCGGTATGACCTGGTGTCCTGCCCGACCTGCGGGCGTACCGGAATTGACTTGGAAAGCCTTGCGGAGGAGGTGGATCGCAGGCTTTCGGCAATGGACAATCTTCCGCCCGGTCTGAAGGTTGCGGTTATGGGCTGTGCGGTGAACGGTCCCGGAGAAGCGGCAGAGGCTGATTTCGGCTGCTGCGGCGGCAGCGGAAAGGGGCTGATTATCGCAAAGGGAAAGGTGATCGCCACCGTCGCGGAGAATGAGCTGGCAGAGGAGCTGATCCGTGTGATCAGAGAAAACGGAGGGGTATGAACAGTTTATTTGAAAACAATATTAACTGGGAGCGGTTCTCCGGTACAGACCGGGAGCAGATCCGGTGCGAGATCGAGGACGCTTTCGTCCATGGCGAGGACTATGGATTGAACGTGAGAATCGGTCTTAATTTTGTTATGTCCGCAGAGGAGCAGAAAAAGGTGAAGGATCTGCTGGCGATGGCGGTGCCGGACGCGCTTTCGGTGAACGTATATTATGACTATGACTGGGAAAATCTGGCGACGGACCGGACGACCGCACTTCGGGATTTAATTCCGATTCTGATCGAACGGTGCGATTCCTCGATGACGAACGCAGTGAGAGCGGACAGCATCGAAATCGGGGAGGACTGCATCCGCATCGGCGCTCTGGGGCGGATCGCGACGAATCACCTGAACAGCTGCGCGGCGAAAGAAATCGAGGGTGAAGTGCGACGCGCGATGAACCGGCAGTACCGTGTTTTGTTCTATAATGATGAGGAAAGCTACGACGAGGCGGAGAAAGCGCTGGAGCAGCACGCCAGGAGAGAGATGGAGGAGCATGCGGCGAGGTCGGAGAAGACTGCGAAGGCGGTGAAATCCGCACCCGCACCGAGAGCCTTTACGCCGGGAAAGAAAACCGACCGGCGCAGGGGAGGACGCATGATTCTGACGGAAAATCTGGGCGGGACTCTGACTCCCCTTAGAGAGCTTCAGGCCGATACCGGCAGGGTAACAGTGGCCGGCACGATTTTCCATGTGGATACGAGGCCGGTCCGCAACGATAAATCGCTGGTCATGCTTCTGATCACAGACAAGGAATTCTCCGCCAAGCTGAAATTTTTCATTAAAAACGAAGAATGGGAGGAGCTCGGCAAAAAACTGAAGGCGGGGACTTACATCACAGCGGCCGGGGAAACGGAGTGGAACCGGTGGGATCACAGTCTGGACGTGATGGTGCGGGCGATTGAGATCGGGGAGGCTCCGCGCAGGCAGGACAATTACCCCGGCAAGAAGAGGGTTGAGCTTCACGCGCATACCAAGATGAGCGATATGGACGGTCTCAATGATGTGGATAAGCTGGTGAAAACAGCGGCGGACTGGGGACAGCCTGCGGTGGCGATCACTGATCACGGCGTGGTGCAGGGATATCCCGATGCGCTGAAGGCGGCAAACCAGTGTACGGAAAACGGCAGCCCGATCCGGGTCATCTTCGGCATGGAGGGATATGTTTTCGAGGACAAAGGCCGAGTCGACGAGGACGGAAACATCGACTACAAAGGAACCAGACAGGATCCTGTCCGCACTAGCCATATCATTCTGCTGGTGAAGACGCAGGCCGGAATGAAAAACATGTACAAGCTGGTCTCCACTTCTCATATCAATTATTTCTATCGCCGGCCGAGACTTCCCAGATCCGTGATCCGGAAGTACCGGGAGGGAATTATTCTCGGCTCGGCCTGCGAGGCGGGGGAGGTCTACAGAGCGGTTCGGGAGGGACTTCCGGAGGCGGAACTGGAGGAAATCGCGTCCTTCTACGATTACCTGGAGATTCAGCCGCTGATTAATGACAAGTTCATGATTTCCGACGATCGCTATCCGCAGGTCAGCGACTGGGAGGATCTGAGAAACATCAACCGCAGGATTGTCGCGCTGGGGGAGAAGCTGGGAAAGCCTGTAGTGGCGACGACGGACGCTCACTATGATGAACCGGAATCGGCGATTTACCGGAACATCATCATGAAGGGCAAGGGATTCAAGGACGCGGAAAACGGCGAGGGGCTGTATCTGCGGACGACAGAGGAGATGCTGGAGGAATTCTCCTATCTCGGCGAGGAGAAGGCCTATGAGGTTGTAGTGGAGAACAGCAACCGCATCGCGGAGATGATCGACGGCGATATCCTTCCGGTGCCGAAGGAAAAATGTCCGCCGAAAATCGAAGGAGCGGAGGAAACGCTCCGGACAACGTGTATGAGCCGCGCCCATGAAATCTACGGGGATCCGCTGCCCGATCCGATTCAGGAGAGACTGGACACGGAGCTGAACGCGATTATCAAAAACGGATATGCGGTAATGTATGTGTCGGCGCAGATGCTGGTAAAGAAATCTCTGGAGGACGGCTATCTGGTGGGCTCCCGGGGATCGGTCGGATCCTCTCTGGCGGCTACTATGGCGGGCATCACGGAGGTCAATCCGCTGAACCCCCATTATATCTGTCCGGAATGCAAGCATCTGGAGTGGGGAGATATGGATCTCTACGACTGCGGAATAGACATGCCGGAGAAAAACTGTCCGGAATGCGGCACGGTTATGCGCAGGGACGGCTTCACCATCCCGTTCGCCACATTCCTGGGATTCAAGGGAGACAAGGAACCGGATATCGACCTTAATTTTGCGAGTGAGTATCAGCCCAGGGCGCATCGATACGTCGGAGAAATCTTCGGAGAGAAGAATGTGTTCAAGGCCGGCACCGTCGGCACTATCGCGGAGAAGACGGCAAAGGGCTTTGTCCGCAAATTCGCGGAGGAGACGAACCGGGAGATCAGCGAGGTGGAAATCGACCGCCTCGCCGCCGGCTGCGAGGGGGTCAAGCGGACGACCGGACAGCATCCGGGAGGAATCGTCATCGTGCCGGATGATCGGGAAATCTATGAGTTCTGTCCGGTCCAGCGTCCGGCAAATGACTCAAAGTCGGATATCACGACGACCCACTTCGACTATCACAAAATCGATCAGAATCTGCTGAAGCTGGACATCCTGGGGCATAATATCCCGTCTATGATCCGTCAGCTTCAGGATATGACCGGTGTCGACCCTCTGAGCGTCGATCTGTCGGACCGGAAGGTTCTGACTCTGTTCAACGGTACAGAGGCGCTGGACATTAAGGATCCGGATTACCGCTTCACCCACGGGAGCTATGCGATTCCGGAGTTCGGGACGTCCTTTGTCCGCCAGATGCTGGATGACGCCAAGCCGGACAAGTTCGCGGATCTTGTGCGGATTTCGGGATTTTCCCACGGTACCGATGTCTGGCTGAACAACGCGCAGGACTACATCCGTCAGGGCGTGGCCACCATGCGCGAGGTGATCTCGACCCGTGACGACATCATGAACTATCTGATTCTGAAGGGAATCGAGAATGAAACCTCGTTTAAAATCATGGAGGACGTACGGAAGAACCGGCCGCTGAAACCGGAGCAGCTGAAGATCATGAAGGAGCACGGCGTTCCGGACTGGTACATCGATTCCTGTATCAAGATTCAGTACATGTTCCCCCGGGCGCATGCGGTGGCGTATGTGATGATGTCCTTCCGTATGGCGTGGTATAAGGTGTATTATCCGCCGGAATTCTACGCCACGGTGTTTTCCAGTGATGTCACAAATTTTAATGCGGATGTGATTCTGCGGGGAAAACAGGCGGTGCTGGACCGCATGGATGAAATCGATAAAATGGGAAATAACGCGTCGGCCAAGGAAAAGGATGAGAAGCTGGTGCTGGAGATCGCCTATGAAATGTACGCCCGTGGCTACAAATTCCGGAACGCGCGTCTGGGCGCATCCAGAGCGCTGAAATTCTGGGTGGAGGACGGCGAGGTGCTTCTGCCCTACGCGGCCTTCAGCGGAGTGGGCGAGACAGCTGCCCGATCGCTGGCAGACGCTTATGAGGAAAAACCCTTCGACACGATTGAAGAGGCCATGAACCGGGCGAGGATCTCCAGAGCGGTCATGGATGTGCTGAAGGAGCACGGCGTGTTCGGGGATCTGCCGGAAACTGATCAGCTCAGCTGGGCTCTGTAGGCCTGCAGGACTGAAACGCTTTTATGCTTTTGTCTCCAAATAAACCGACTCGATTTTCTTTACAGATGAGCTGAACGCACTTTAATTTGTCATAATGTGTTCAAACGAATAAACACATGGAATGAAAGGATGATAAACCGATATGGAAATTCTGGAGATTATGAGGCAGAGGCACAGTGTCAGACAGTATACGGACAGAGCGATTCCGGACGATGTCCGGGAGCAGCTGGCCGAAGAAGTCGAGAAGCTCAATCAGGAGAGCGGACTGCATATGCAGATCTTCTTCGATGAGCCGGAATGCTTCAGCTCGGCGATGGCACATTACGGCAAATTCACGGGCGTCAGAAATTATCTGGCGATCGTCGGAAAAAAAGCGGCGGATCTGGAAGAGAGAGCGGGATACTACGGCGAGAGGATTGTTCTTCTCGCACAAAGTCTGGGCCTGAACAGCTGCTGGGTCGGCCTGACGCACGGAAAAAGCCGCGCTGTCATCGGCAAAGGGGAAAAGCAGGTGATTCTCATTTCTCTCGGCTATGGTGAGACTCAGGGCGTTTCCAGGAAAACAAAGGAGATGCGTCAGCTCTGTTCTGTCACAGGCGACATGCCCGACTGGTTCAGGACGGGAATGGAGGCCGCAATGCTGTCCCCGACAGCCGTCAACCAGCAGAAATTCCTGATCTGCTGGGACGGCAGCGCACTTACAGCGAAGGTAAACGGCAGAAGATTTTTCACAAAAACCGATCTGGGAATTGTGAAATGTGATTTTGAGCTTGCAAGCGGTCACAGGTTCAGCGATTATCTGAGCCGCTGTATACGCTGACAGGGCGCGCGCGGTATATCTGTCACTGCGGCGCCGCAAAATCAGTTATTTTCAGTATTTTCATTGACATGGACCGGGATTTGTGATAAAGTAAATGTGCTGGAATTTTATACTGGCAGGCAGCAAGAGTGGGCGAAACCCACTCTTTCAATTTTGTTAGAGGGAGTATCAATGGCAAAGGAATCGATGAAGGAGCTCGTCGGCCGGCTGACGGCAGACTTTCTGGCTGATCAGGGCCTGGAGCTGTATAATGTTGAATTTCGCAGGGAGGGTCACGACTGGTACCTGCGGGTCTATATCGATAAACTGCAGGAAGAGCAGGACGGGACGGACGTATATGTGAGTACAGACGACTGCGAGAAGGTCAGCCGTTACCTGTCCGACCGGCTGGATGAGGAAGATCCCATTCAGCAGAATTATATTCTTGAAGTCAGTTCCCCGGGAATGGACCGGCAGCTCTTCGAGGAGAAGGATTATGAACGCTTTACGGGACGGATCGTCGATGTGAAGCTGTACAGGAATTTTGAAGGAAGCAAAGAGTTTCAGGGCGTTCTGCTCGGCCTGAAGGACGGATGCGTTGTGATTCAGCCCGAAGACGGCGCAGAACTGTCGTTTCCGCTGGAGCAGGTGGCAAAGACCAGCCTTGCCGTGATCTTTTGAAATATTAATTGGAGGTAACCATAGATGAACAGAGAATTTATCGAGGCCATGGAGCAGCTCGAGAAGGAAAAACACATTTCCAAGGACGTCCTGCTGGAAACCATTGAGTCGGCGCTGGTCTCCGCATACAAAAAAAATTACGGAACGGCGCAGAACGTCCGTGTGGTCATTGATCCGGACGACGGTGAAATCGCGGTGCTGATGCGGAAGGATATCGTGGCGGAAGAGGATATCGAGGACGATATGATTCAGATGTCTCTCGAAGAGGCGCATGAAATCGACCCCCGCTATGAAATCGGCGACGCGATCGAGTTTGCCGTGACGCCCAGAGATTTCGGCCGTATCGCCGCACAGACCGCCAAGCAGGTGGTGGTTCAGAGAATCCGCGAGGCGGAACGCGGCATGGTGTATGACGATTTCATCACTCGTCAGGGAGAAATCGTCACGGGAACCGTTCAGAGAAAGAGCGGCGAGACCATGTTTATCAATATCGGACGCGCGGAGGGGATTCTGTCCGCGAACGAACAGGTTCCGGGAGAGCATTTCAAGGTACACCAGCGCCTGAAGGTCTACATCATGGATGTCAAGAAGACCACCAAGGGTCCGCAGGTATTCCTGTCCAGGTCGCATCCGGGGCTGGTGAAAATGCTGTTTGAGCTGGAGGTTCCGGAGATTCAGGACGGTACAGTGGAAATCAGAGGAATTGCCAGGGAGGCCGGATCACGGACCAAGATGGCGGTTTACTCGGAGGACGAGAACGTCGATCCGGTAGGCGCCTGCGTCGGAACCCGGGGCAGCCGTGTGCAGTCCGTTGTGGACGAACTGAACGGTGAGAAGATCGACATCATTTTCTGGAGTGATTCCCCGGAGGAACTGATCGCCAACGTGCTGAGCCCGGCCACTGTGGAAGAGGTGATCATCGAGGATGAGGAAGAGAAGACGGCAACCGCGATCGTTCCCGATTATCAGCTCTCTCTGGCTATCGGCAAGCAGGGGCAGAACGTGCGTCTTGCGGCGAAGGTCAGCGGATGGAAAATCGATATCATGAGCCACACGCAGTATGAGGAGGCTCTAGAGGCTGCGGAGGCTGAATACGAGGAAGAGCCGGCGGACGCCGAGTACGACGAGGAGCTTCCGCAGGAGGAAGCGGTTGAGTCCGAGTACGATGAAGAGCTTCCGCAGGAGGAACCGGCTGAGATTCTGGAAGACGAAGAACCGGAAGAATTTGACGAGGAGCCTGAGGATATCGACGGACCGGCAGAGGAAGAAGCTGCAGATACCGCAGAACCGGAGGAACCTGGAGATGCCGAAGACGCAGAGGCCGTAGAAGAGCCTGACGAAGAGGTGGGTGAAACGGTTGAGCAGAAAGAAGAGTAGCGACAGGAACAGAGTGCCCATGCGCCGATGTATCGGGTGCATGGAATCAAAGCCGAAGCAGGACCTGATCCGCATCGCTTTTTACGAAGGGGAGCTGAGCGTAGACCCGGGAGGAAAGGCGAAGGGCCGGGGGGTATATCTTTGTCGCAGCAGAGAATGCGCCGCCCTGGCGAAAAAGAAAAACGCGCTGCAGAGAAATTTCAAACAGAATTTCTCCGGCGAAACCATAGAACGGATTTTCGAGGAGCTGCTGAATGCTGAACAATAAACTGTCCGGTTATCTGGGGTTTGCCACAAAGGCAGGCAGGCTGCAGACCGGATATAACACATGTCTGTCGCTGATTGAAAAGAGACGAGTCAGATTATTGATTGTTGCGGAAGATTCATCGATGAACACCGTGAAAAAGATGTCTCAGAAATGCAGGACGAATGGAACAGACGTAAGAATTTTCGGTACAAAGAAAGAATTATCAGGGATCACGGGCAGAGGCGAAAGCAGTGTGTTCGCCATTACAGACAGCAATTTCGCCGGCGTGATCCGACAGGAGATTGACCGCATACAATCAGAAAGAGAGGTGTTCTAATGACGAAAAAGGTATTTGAACTTGCCAGAGAGATGGGTGTCTCGAGCAAGGACCTTATCGGAAAGGCGGAGAGCCTCGGCATCGACGTGAAAAACCACATGAGTGCATTGTCGGATGCCGATATAGATAAGATAAAGAGCGGGGCCGGGAAGCCTGCCGCAAAGAGCACATCCGGCGGACGCAAGGTGCCGGTGGGACGCCCGATCGTGGACGAGGAGTTTCTGGCGAACAAAAAGAAACCCCCCGTCGGGAAGCCGCTGGTCAACGAGGAAATGCTGGCCAGAAGGGAAAAGGCCAAGGCAGAGGGTAAGACGGATACAGCTCCGGTGAAGCCGGCTGCGAAGGAGCCTTCTGCGGAGAAGCATTCCGCGGATACAAAGGAAACTCCCTCGATGAAGAAAGCTCCGGAAAAAGAACCGGAAAAGAAATCCGTGAAGAAGCCGGAGCAGGAGAAGCAGGCAGCTGCCGCAAAGAATCCGGCAGAGAAGCCTGCGACCGCAAAGCCTGCCGCAGAAAAGCGGGCACCGGCAAAGAAGGAAGCCGATAAGCCCGCACAGGAGAAGAAGGCGGCGGAACAGCCGGAAGGCAAGGACGCAAAAGGAACAAAAGAAACAAAGGTGCCCGCGGAGACAAAGGAAGTAAAGAAGGAGCATGTCGTCAAGACCGTGGAGTCAGAGCGTGCGAGCATGCCGCATATCAAAATCATCTCCAGGGCGAAGGATCAGAAGAAGGCCGAGGCCGCGAAGAAATCCGCCGACGGACGCAAGAGCGACGACGGACGCAGATCCTCCGACCGCAGCGGCCGGCGAACCGGAAATGACAGAAAGAACGACCGCCGGACGAAAAAGAACGGCGGCGACGAGCGCGGAAACCGCCGGAGAAGCGGCGCGGAAGGCGGCGAAAACCGCGACTCCCGCGGAGGAAACCGCCCGCAGCGCAATAGCGGCGGCGGGAACCGTTCGGCCGCACCGGCGGCCGGGACCGGCGACAGCAGGAGCGGAAAAGGCCGTCGCGACGACCGCCGCAGCCATGTACGCCGTGACGATCGCAACAAATTCTCCAAGTTCGAGAAGAAATCTCTGGAGAAGAAGGAAAGAAAGAAATACACCAAGCCGAAACAGGAAGCGGTCGAGGAGGTCATTGAAGAGACGCTGCCGGAGGGCACTATCCGTGTGAACGTGCCGATCACAGTAGCCGGATTCTGCGAGCAGGCAGAGGTTTCAACCTCCAGAGTGATCATGACGCTGATGAAGCTGGGCATTATGGCGAACATCAACCAGAATATCGATGAAGATACTCTGATGGTGCTGGCAGACGATCTGGGAATCAGCGTCGTCGTCGGACAGGTCGAAGAAGAGGAAAAAGAAGAAGGCATTGAAGACTTCAAGGACAGAGAGAAGGATCTGAAGCCGCGGCCGCCGATTATTACGGTAATGGGACATGTAGACCATGGAAAGACTTCTCTGCTGGACGCAATCCGGAAGACGAACGTCACCTCCACCGAATCCGGCGGAATCACGCAGGCGATCGGTGCTTCCGAGGTCAGCATCAACGGGCAGAAGATCGTGTTCCTCGATACTCCGGGACACGAGGCGTTTACCGCCATGCGTGCGAGAGGCGCCCATGTGACGGATATCGCAGTGCTGGTTGTCGCGGCGGATGACAGCGTCAAGCCGCAGACGATTGAATCTATCAGCCATGCGAAGGCGGCGGGCGTTCCGATTATCGTCGCGATCAACAAAATGGACAAGCCCGGAGCCAATCCGGATCTTGTCAAGAAGGACCTGGCCGACCACGGAGTCCTGGTTGAAGACTGGGGCGGCGATGTGATCAGCGTTCCGGTATCGGCCAAGACCGGAGAGGGCATCACGAACCTTCTGGAGATGATTCTGCTGCAGGCGGAGGTTCTGGAACTGAAAGCGAACCCGAACCGTCTGGCGATGGGATCGGTTATCGAAGCGCGGCTTGACAGATCCAAAGGCCCGGTCGCATCTCTGCTGGTTCTGAACGGAACACTTCAGGCGGGTCAGAGCATCGTTGCCGGAACCTGCTCCGGAAGGATCAGACTTATGGTGAATGACAAAGGAGAGGCCATTAAAAAGGCAGGCCCGGCCACTGCGGTGGAAATTCTGGGTCTGACTGATGTGCCGCAGGCCGGAGACGAATTTAATGCGGTTCGTGACGACAAGGTGGCGCGAGAGATCGCTGCCCGCCGCCAGGAAAAACTGCGTGAGGAGGTTCTGGCAAAGAATTCCTCGATGACGCTGGACAAGCTGTTCAGTCAGATTCAGGAGGGGGATGTCAAGGAACTGAACCTGATCATCAAGGGAGATGTCCAGGGCTCTGTGGGAGCGCTGAACTCTTCACTGGAAAAGCTGAACAACGAAAATGTCAAGGTGAATGTGGTACATTCCGGCGTCGGTACGGTATCCGAATCCGATATCATGCTGGCGGAGACCTCTGGTGCGGTCATCATCGGATTCAACGTACGGCCGAGTACGGCGGTGACCACGATGGCAGACCAGAAGGGCGTGGAGATCCGTCTCTACCGCGTCATCTACGATGTGATCAACGACGTAGAGGCCGCGATGAAGGGCATGCTGGATCCGGAATACCGGGAAGAGGTTCTGGGCAAGGCCGAGATCCGGGATACGTTCAAGGTACCCGGAGTGGGCGTTGTGGCCGGCGCTTATATCACAGAGGGCAAGGTCGTCCGGAACGAGGATATCCGGCTGGTGCGTGACGGTATCGTTATTCACGAGGGAAGGATTTCCTCCCTGAAAAGATTCAAGGACGACGCGAGGGAAGTTGCTCAGGGCTATGAATGCGGAATCGGTATCGAGGACTATAACGACGTGAAGATCGGCGACGTCATCGAATGCTTCACGATGGTGGAAATCGAACGATAATAACGATAATGATAGACGGTGATAATTATGGGAAAAGGTTACAGACAGGGACGGATCGGTGAGGAAATACGGAAGATCATCAGCCGGATGCTGCTCCGGGAGCTGAAGGACCCGAGACTGTCGGGCATGATCAGCATTACCGGCGTGGATGTGACCCGGGATAACAGCTATGCCACGTGCTACGTGACGATTCTGGACACCTCCGGAGATGAGGAAAAAGAACACGAGCGGCAGGCACAGGCGATTGAAGGTCTGGAAAGCGCCAGGGGGCTGATCCGCCGGGAAATCGGAAAGGAAATCAAGCTGCGCCATGTGCCTGAACTGATTTTCAAAATAGACCGGTCCATGGAGTACGGACGGCACATAGACGAAGTAATCCGGAAACTGGAGCATAATGATGAATAACGACAGTCTGAAGACAATCAGCGGGGTTCTGTCCGGCGCGGAGCGGATTCTTCTGTTTCCCCACATTAATATGGACGGGGACGCACTGGGATCCGCCGCGGCGCTGTGCCATGTGCTGCGGCGCATGGGCAGGGAAGCCTTTGTGCTCCTGGAGGACAAAATCCCGGACAATCTCGCGTTTCTCGACCGCGGATACTGCACCTTCGATGCTGACCGGATCGGGGAACCGGATCTGTGCGTCTGCGTGGACTGCGGTGATGCCGGACGGTTTCCGAAACGCAGAGAGGCGTTTATGCGGGGAAAGACGACGATGTGCATCGATCATCACGCCACCTCCGATCCCTTCTGCCGGTACAACCTCATCGACCCGGGAGCATGCGCCACCGGAGAACTGATCTACAAAGTAATCTGCGCGATGGGGCAGGAAATCGACAGAGAAACGGGCGAAGCCCTGTTTGCGGCCATCACCACGGATTCCGGAAATTTCCAGTATTCCAATACGACAAAGGAAACCCATGAGATTGTGGCTTCTCTGTACGACTCCGGACTGGACGCCAACGGAGTCAGCGTGAAAATTTATGAGACGGTGAGACTGGAGAAACTGAAAATCCGGGCCCGCGTGCTGGAGAATATCACGCTGTACGGCGGCGGCCGTCTCTGCATAGGCTTTGTTACACAGGAAATGCTGAAAGAAACCGGCGCACTGATGGAGGAAACAGAAGGAGTCGTCGCGGAGCTGCGGTCTATTGACGGCGTACAGATCGCGGTATTCATCAAGGAAGAGGAAGAGCGTCTCTGCAAGGTCAGTCTCCGGGCAAAGAGCGTCGGGGACGTGGCGGAGATCACGGCGGCATTTGACGGCGGAGGACACAAAAAGGCGGCCGGATGCACGCTGCACTGCACTCTGCGGGAGGCAGAGGAGAAGATGCGCGCGGCGGCTCTGGAGAATCTTGAACGATATGACAAATGACGGAATTATTATAATCAATAAGCAGCAGAACATGACTTCTCACGATGTGGTCGCGCAGGTCCGCCGGATTTTCGGGATTCGCAGAACCGGCCATACGGGCACGCTGGATCCCATGGCGACAGGGGTTCTGCCTGTGTGCGTGGGACGGGCGACCCGCATTATGGAATACCTGGATCTGGATTTGAAAGAGTACCGCTGCAGCATGAAGCTGGGCCGCAGAATGGATACCCAGGACGTCTGGGGGCAGGAAACGGCGCGGGTTCCTCCGGAGAGAGTGAATCTGATTCGCCGGGAAGACGTGGAGGAGGCGTTCGCAGTTTTTCACGGCGTGATTTCCCAGACGCCTCCGATGTATTCCGCGGTACGTGTGAACGGAAAAAAACTGTATGAGTACGCTCGTGCCGGAGAAACGGCAGAAGTAAAAGCGAGGAAAATTTATATCGACCGTCTTACAATTGAGGCGATGGATCTGGGTCGCGGATACGAGAGTACCGTGACTTTTTCTGTGAGATGTTCTAAAGGAACATACATCCGTGCCATCTGTGAGGAGGCGGGAGAACGTCTGGGTGTTTACGGAGCTATGTCGGCGCTGACGCGGGAGGCTTCCGGGATCTTCAGAATTGAAGACGCGGTGGAACTGACGGAGCTTGCGGCGATGGACAAAGAACATCGGGAGCGGCTTCTGATGAATATTCCTGATCCTCTGGTTCATTTCGGCGAACTGGAGGTACGGGAATACGACGCGAAGCGCCTCCTCAACGGGCTTCCGGTATGGACCGGTCACTGCACATTCAGACGCGAGCCGGAATACCGGGATAAGGACTTTCCACTGCCGATACGCCCGGAATTCCGAAGGGCCTACAAGGCGTTCGGACCGGTGGAGGGAAAGATGACTTTCCTGGGCGTGGTATTTGCGGATGAAGCTTATGAGAACGTAAAGGCGGACAAGATTTTTTATACGAGAGGTTGACTGATTTGATTATTTTTGAAGAGCTTGATGAAATCAGAGATATGGAGCCGACGGCAGTCGCGCTGGGAAATTTTGACGGCGTGCATCTGGGACACCAGAAGCTGATCAGCAGGGCGGTGGAATGTGCGGAGCAGCGGGGACTGAAATCTGCGGTGTTCACTTTTTCCAATCATCCCAGGGATCTGCTGCCCAAGGCGAAGAAAGTAAAGTCTATTTTATACAAAAACGAAAAAGCGGAGATCATCGAATCGCTGGGGGTGGACTATCTGATTAATGTCCCGTTCACCAGAGAGATTATGAATATGGATCCGGTGAGCTTTATTGAAGAGATTCTGCTGAACAGGTTTCATATGAAGGCGGCGTTCTGCGGTTTCAACTACCGGTTCGGCAAGGAGGCGGCGGGCAATCCGGGAGTTCTGGAAAACATCGGAATTGACCGCGGCTTCACGGTCTACGAGATGCCGGCCTACAGGATTAAGGGAAACGTGGTGAGCAGCTCGCTGATCCGGACGATGATCGCTTCAGGTCAGGTGGAACGCTGCAAAACCTACATGGGCAGAAATTATGAAATCGGAGGCGAGGTCGTCGTGGGAAACCGGCTCGGACGCAAGCTTGGATTTCCGACGTCGAATCTCGTCATCGATCCCGATATGGTCACGCCTCCCAACGGCGTTTATGTGACTTACTGCGATTACAACGGGGTTCGCTATCCCAGTGTGACGAATGTGGGAAACAAACCGACCATCGGACGGTACGGGAAAAATGTGGAGACGCATATCTTCGATTTTGACCGCGAGCTGTACGGAAAAAAGATTATTGTGGAGTTTCTGAAGAAAACCCGGGACGAGGTACGGTTCGACGATGTAAAGGAGCTTTCCGAGCAGATTGTCCGCGACTGCAGGGAAGCGAAGGAATATCACGAGATGCTTGCGGAGCAGGAACGGCAGGAGCAGGAATTTTCCGCGGCGGCGCGGGAAGAGAAAGCGACGCCGGACGATGATGAGAACCGGGAGGACAGGTGATGAAGGAACTTTTGATGGGAAATGAGGCCGTGGCTCTGGGAGCGCTGGCGGCAGGCGTTCAGGTGGTCTGCGGCTACCCGGGCACGCCCTCGACCGAGGCGCTGGAAACCGTTGCGAAGAGGAACCCGGGCGGCGTCTATGTGGAGTGGTCGGTAAATGAGAAGGCGGCCGCGGAGGTCGCAGCGGGTGCGTCCTGCAGCGGAGCACGGTCGATGGTCACCATGAAGCAGATGGGGCTCAATGTGGCGGCGGATCCGGTCATGTGTGTCAACTATCTGGGGGTTCGCGGAGGAATGGTCATCTATGTGGCGGACGATCCCGGACCGATTTCCTCGCAGACAGAGCAGGACACCCGGAGCTTCGGCCGGTTTGCCCATATTCCGGTGCTGGACTGCGGTTCTCCGGAGCAGGCGTTCCGCCTGACGCAGGATGCCTTTGTTCTCTCAGAGGAAAAGGGCTGCCCCGTGATCCTGCGGAGCACCACCCGCGTCTGTCATTCCTGTGCGGCCATCGACGTTCCTGAGATTCATGCTCCCGGGGGAGCATCCGGCTTCGAGAAGGATCCGCGATGGGTCATCTTCCCGCGGCTTTCCTATGAGAACAAAAAGAAACTGATTGCCCGGGAGAAGCTGCTTGAGGAGGAGTTTTCAGGGTATCGGGAAAACCGCATCAGCGGCTCCGGTCCCATCGGTATCGCCTGCGGCGGAATCAGCGGCGCCTATGTGAGAGATGCGATTGCGGGAATCGAGGGATATGAGGAGAAATTCACTCTTCTGGAAATCGCTTCACCGTATCCGTTTCCCCGGGGACTTGCGGAAAAATTTCTGGATGCGACGGAGCAGACCATCGTGTTCGAGGAACTGGATCCGTATATTGAAGATGCACTGACGGAGCTGTGCGGAAGAGAGCAGCGGATAGGGAAGGTTCTGGGAAAACGGACAGGCGCTGTCCCCGTGGCGGGAGAACTGTCCGCCCTTACGGTTCAGCAGTGCCTGGAGAGGGCCTTCAGGATTCCGGGAGCACTGAAGCCGGGAGAATTTCCGGATGCGCCGGAGATGCCGGTGCGCCCGCCGGTGCTCTGCGCGGGATGTCCTCATCGGGGAGCGTTTTATGCGGTGAAACGTGCGACGGCAGGGAGAAAATCGGTATACTGCGGCGACATCGGCTGCTATACTCTGGGGAACGCGGCCCCTCTGGACATGGTGGATACCTGTTTGTGCATGGGAGCTGGAATCACCATGGCGCAGGGAATCCGGCACGTGGATCCGGATACGCTGTGCTTTGCCTTTGTCGGAGACTCCACATTCTTCGCCAGCGGAATCACAGGCGTGGTCAACGCAGTGTATAACCGGGCGGATATGATTCTCGCTGTGCTGGACAATTCCACTACGGCGATGACCGGCCATCAGCCCCACCCCGGAATCGGGCTTACGATGATGGGAACCCGGAGCCGCCCCGTGGATATTGAGCAGGTGCTCCGGGGCGTCGGCGTGACCAGTGTGCGGACGGTGGATCCGCTGGATCTGAAGTCTTCTGAGGAGGCGGTCCGGGCGGCTGCGGAGGAGGAAGGCGTGCGCGCCATTATTTTCCGATCGCCCTGTATCGCTGTCACAAAGCCGAAGGGGTGCATGGAGGTCCGGGAGAAGGACTGCGTCGGATGCAGAACCTGCATCGACGAGATCGGCTGTCCGGCGGTCCTCATGAAGAACGGAACTGCCTTCATCGACGGCAGCCTGTGTACGGGATGCGGCCTGTGCGCGCAGCTCTGTCCGGCAGACTGCATTACAATGGAGGTGAGCGAATCATGAAGAATTGTCTTTTGTGCGGCGTCGGCGGACAGGGAACGGTGCTCGCTTCCCGGATCATCGCGGCGGCGGCCATGGCGAAGGGGCTGGACGCCAGAACGGCGGAAACCATCGGCATGGCGCAGAGAGGCGGCAGCGTGGTCAGCCATGTGCGTATCGGAGAAGTACCGGGAGAAAAGGTCACCGGACCGCTGGTTCCGGAGGGGAGTGCAGATGTGCTCATCGGATTTGAACCCGGGGAGGCGGCGCGGAATCTCAGGTACCTCCGGTCGGACGGAGTGGTGATCGTCTGCGAACAGGAGGTACGGCCCGTTACAGCGTCTCTGGGACAGAGCGGATACCGGGGTGAGGATGCTGTGGCATATCTGAAACAAAAAGCGGCGCGGTGCTTTGTCATCGATGTGGAACGAATCTGCGGGGAGTGCGGCTCTCCCAGGGTGACCAATGTGGCTCTCGTGGGCGCGATGGCCGGAACCGGCGCGATGTCGCTGACAGTTCCGGATGTGGAAAAGGCGCTGGAAACCCGACTCAGACCGTCGCTGCTGGAGATGAACAGAAAGGCTCTCAGAATGGGAGCAGAAGGAATGAATCAGCTATGAAAATGAAACAGGAAGCGCTGGAACAGATCCGGGCGCAGATGAAGAGAATGAAGGAAGCGAAGGGCTTCTACGCGAAAAAGCTGGAAGGCATCGAGCCGGAGGATATCCGGAGTCAGGAGGATTTTGAGAAGCTGCCTTTTTCCGAAAAGGCAGATCTGAGGGACGCTTATCCGCTGGGACTTTCTGTGGTTCCGGAGGAAAAGATTGTCCGGATCCATTCCTCCAGCGGCACCACCGGAACGCCGGTCATCATTCCTTACACGCAGAAGGATGTGGAGGACTGGGCGGAGCTGTTCCGCCGCTGTTATGAGATCGCGGGGATTACGAATAAAGACCGCATCCATATCACGCCGGGCTATGGTCTGTGGACGGCCGGCATCGGATTCCAGCTGGGAGCGGAACGTCTGGGAGCCATGGCGGTCCCCATGGGGCCGGGCAATACGCCGAAGCAGATCCGGTTTATGGAGGATCTCCATACGACAGTGCTTTGTGCCACCTCATCCTATGCGCTGCTTCTCGCCGAGGAAATTGAGAAGAGGGGCGTCAGAGACCGCCTCAGTCTGCGGAAGGGCGTCATCGGTTCAGAGCGCTGGGGCTCCAAGATGAGGGAGCGCATCGCTCATGAACTGGGAGTGGAACTCTATGATATCTACGGACTGACTGAGGTTTACGGACCGGGAATCGCGATCAACTGCGAATATAATACCGGCATGCATTACTTCGACGATTTCTTCTATTTTGAGATTATCGATCCGAAAACCGGAAAGAATCTGCCTGACGGTGAGCTGGGCGAGCTGGTCATCACGACTCTGCAGAAGGAGGGTGCTCCGCTGATCCGTTACCGCACTCACGACCTGACACGCATCATTCCGAACGACGTTCCCTGCCCCTGCGGACGGACGCTGCCCCGCATAGATGTGATTCTGGGACGGACGGACGACATGGTCAAGGTGCACGGCGTCAATATGTTCCCGGGACAGATCGAGGACGCGCTGAAGGAGGTTCAGGGCGCCAGCAGTGAATATCAGGTGTTCATCGATCACGAAAACGGGAGAGACAAGATCACTCTGTTCGTGGAAACCGGGCTGGAAAAGGACGGTTACAAGGAACTGGAGACGCAGATCAAGGCGACCGTCAAATCCCGTATCGGCGTGGCGGTCATTCCGAAGGCGGTGGAGATCGGCGACCTGCCCAGGAGCGAGAAGAAGACGACGAGAGTCTTCGATTACCGGTATTAGGGCGCGGGCGGCGAAACCGCGCCCCGCACCGTGAAAAGTTCTTGCAATAGGGTGGCGCCTATGGTAAAATACATTGGCAGAAATACTACCTTCAGCTTGGTTACTCGCTGACTCCGGCGGTGACTCAGTGAAGGCGTATGACATCAGAAAGGAGATAGAAACATGATTACAAAGGAAAAGAAGCAGGCGATTATTCAGGAATATGCAACCGGGGACAATGATACGGGCTCTCCCGAGGTTCAGGTCGCTATTCTGACAGCCAGAATCAACGAGCTGAACGAGCATCTGAAGGAGCACAAGCACGACCATCATTCCAGAAGAGGTCTTCTGAAAATGGTAGGTAAGAGAAGAAACCTTCTGAACTACCTGAAGGAAGCGGATATCGAAAGATACAGAAGCCTGATCACTCGTTTAGGATTGAGAAAGTAGTACTGGAAAAATTTAGGCGGGGTAACTACCCCGCCGATTTTTGTAGATATGACAGAAAACGAGCAATAAACAGGAAGGAGTTGTTTATTCGAAATGGCAAGATTTACAGATTACAGAACATTTAAAATGGCGATCGGCGGGAGGCTTCTTCAGCTGGAGATCGGCAAGGTGTGCGAGCAGGCGAACGGACAGGTTATGGTGAGGTACGGAGAGTCCGTCGTCAACGTTACAGTATGCGCCTCCAAGGAGCCGAGAGAGGGAGCGGATTTTTTCCCGCTGACCTGTGATTATGAGGAGAGAATGTACGCCGCGGGCAAGATCCCGGGCGGATTTATCCGCAGAGAGGGCAGACCCAGCGAGAAGGCGATCCTCAGCTGCCGTCTGATGGACAGACCGCTGAGACCGCTGTTCCCCAAGGGCTTCTATAACGATGTCAGCGTGGTGGCAACAGTCATGTCCGTGGATCCGGACTGTGAGACGGACGTCATGGCGATGATCGGTTCATCGGTTGCGCTGGCGATTTCCGATATTCCGTGGGACGGACCGACCGGTTCCGTTCGCGTGGGACGGGTGGACGGAGAATTCGTCATCAACCCGACGCTGGAGCAGAGAGAGGTCAGCGATATCAATCTGACGGTTGCCGGAACCGGCGAGGCCATCATGATGGTAGAGGCCGGCGCAGAGGAAGTGCCGGAGAGCGTTATGCTGGACGCTATCTTCTACGCTCATGAGGAGATTAAAAAGCTGGTCGCCTTCATCGACGAGGTGGTGGCAGAGGTCGGAAAGCCGAAAATGGACATCAACCTCATCACTCCGCCGGAAGAGCTGGAGAATGCAGTCAGAGCCTTCGCCACGGACAGAATGAATACCGCGCTGCATACTCCCGACAAGCTGGAACGGCTGGACAATATGGACGCCGTCGAGGTGGAGACACAGGAGCATTTCGCGGAGGAATTCCCGGAAGGCGAAAAAGACATCGCGAGTATTTTGTTCCAGATCACAAAGGAATGTATGCGCGCTATGGTTCTGGACGAGGGCGTGCGTGTGGATAACAGAAAACTGGACGAGATCCGTCCGGTCTGGTGCGAGACCGGAATGCTGCCGAGAGTACACGGCACAGGACTGTTCAAGAGAGGGCAGACCCAGGCTTTGTCCGCGTGTACACTGGCGCCTCTTTCCGAGGTGCAGCGCATCGACGGACTGACAGAGCAGACGGAAAAACGCTACATTCACCACTATAATTTCCCCGGCTATTCCACGGGAGAGCCGAAGCCGCCCCGCAGCCCGGGACGCCGTGAGATCGGGCACGGAGCCCTGGCGGAGAGAGCGCTGCTGCCGGTGCTTCCGGACAAAGAAGAATTCCCTTACGCGATACGCGTGGTTTCGGATATTCTGTCTTCGAACGGCTCCACGTCGATGGCCTCCACATGCGGCTCCTGTCTGGCGCTGATGGACGCCGGCGTCCCCATCCGCAGACCGGTTGCAGGCATCGCCATGGGACTGATTGAGCGCGTGGAAGAGGACGGAACCAGCAAGATGGCAATCCTCAGCGACATTCAGGGAATGGAAGACTTCATGGGCGACATGGACTTCAAGGTAACAGGAACGGAAGTGGGCGTCACTGCCATGCAGATGGACATCAAGGTTCACGGACTGTCCAGAGAAATCATGGAGCAGGCGCTGAGACAGGCCCGCGAAGGCAGAATGCACATCATGGAAATCATGAAGGAGGAAATCGCGGAGCCGAGACCGGAGCTGTCCAAGTATGCGCCGCGCTGCATCTCCATGACCATCGATCCGGATAAGATCCGCATCGTCATCGGACCGGGAGGAAAGACCATCAACAAAATCGTGGACGAATGCAATGTCAAGATCGACATTGACGAAGACGATCTGGGACTGGTCACCATCTATTCCGAGAACATGGAAGGCGCGGAAGAGGCCCGCAGACGCATCGAGCTCCTGACCAAGGATGTTGAGGTCGGTGAGGTCTACGAGGGCACTGTCATGCGCATCATGAACTTCGGCGCGTTCATCGAGGTTCTGCCCGGCAAGGAGGGTCTGCTCCACATCTCCAAGATGGCGAAGGGCCGTGTCGAGAGAGTGGAAGATGTGATGAACATCGGCGACAAAGTCATGGTCAAGGTTTACGAGATCGACAAGCAGAACCGGATCAATCTGGTTCGTGCGGACCTGGACAAATAAATTTCAGACAAAAAAAGGGGCTGCCGCACCGGCTGAACCGCGTCAGAGTGATATGCTCTGACCGGGGGGGTGCGCAGCTCCTTTCTGTTTGCTGTTATGCTCCGGATTCCGCCGATTATGCTCCGGATTCCGCCGATTATGCTCCGGATTCCGCCGATTATGCTCCGGATTCCGCCGATTATGCTCCGGATTCCGCCGTCTGCTCTGCGGCAATCTGTCTGCGGGAAATCCGGCGGCAGAGGTATACGAAGGGCGTGTCCGCAAGACTGGTGACGATGAAGATCACGTAGGAGGAAATCATGATTGAAACCAGTGTCCCCGCAGGATAGGTGCCCGCAAACGCGAAGAACGGATAGAGTACGGTGTTCAGCAGCTGGGAGACCAGCGTGGAACCGTTGTTCCGCAGCCAGAGGAAACGGTCCCTGTCGTGGAATTTCCTCTCGGTGAAGCCCCACCATTTGTGATAAAGCCATACGTCAAAGAACTGGACGATGACATATACGGCGAGGGAGGCGGCCATAAGTCTCGGCGTATGCGAAAAGACGGTTCTGACGGCAGGCATCGCGAAGTCGCCGGAGGAGGGGGTGTACAGGAGCCAGGAGGAGGAGATGACCACAAAGCACAGGGAGGTGGCTATTCCGATGCGGACGGCACGCTTGGAGTCCTCCTTTCCGTATATCTCGCTGACGATGTCGGTGACCAGGAAGGTGGAGGCGAAGAGGATATTACCCAGCGTCATTTCCATTCCGAAGGCGCGCACCAGAATCAGCACCTCGATATTCGCCGCGATGGTGGCCAGCGCGATCCACATATACAGGCCGTGCTCTCCCAGAAGCCGGTAGCAGACCACGACGGCGCTGTACTCGACGAGAAGCGTAAGAATCAGAATCAGTTCATTTGTAAGCATTGCATTCTCCTTTTTCTGAGCAGAAAAAACCGGCGTCTGGGAACCAGAAAAACGCCGGGCATATCATACTCGTTAAGTCCGTAGTTTTGTTTATAGACAGGATGGTTCCGAACTGTCTTATGCGATTGCAGAACCTAATATACCATATCTGTGCGAGTTTGTCACGGAACCTGCGCGAATTTGTCACGAGAAATTGTCGGACGGCAGGGAGCTTGGAGCGGCGGTATATGGCGGGAAATCGCCGGACGGTGGAATTTGTGCTGTTGAACGGTGGAAAAATCGTGTATAATGGCAGTATCACGCTGCGGAGTGTCTCCGGCTCAAACCCGGCCGGAGGGAAGCCACGGCGCTTCGGCTCACGGAGCCTCCGCGGCAGAAAAGGGGAGAAATTTATCGATGACGATTATTTTGTTTGCAGCGCTTTTTCCGCCGGTTTTTCTGATGGTCCGGATATACCGGATGGACAAGATCGAAAGAGAGCCGGGAGGACTGATTCTGAAGCTGTTCCTGTTTGGCGCTGTCGCCGCCATAGCGGCGGGCGTGCTCGAGAGCATCTTCGAGGGCGTGCTCCAGGCTGTATTTTACAAAAATTCGCTGGCCTACCGGCTGGCGCTGTATTTTCTCGTGGTGGGCTGGACCGAGGAGGGAGTCAAGCATTTCGCTCTGAAACGGGGCAGCTGGAACCATCCGGCCTTTGACTACCGGTTCGATGCGGTGGTGTATTCTGTGGCGGCGGCTCTGGGCTTTGCGGCGTTTGAGAATGTGGGCTACGTGTTCGCATACGGACTGAACGTGGCGCTGGGACGGGCGCTCACGGCGATTCCCGGACACTGTATTTTCGGCATTTTCATGGGGTATTATTACGGAACGGCAAAGCATTTCGCCGTCCGCGGAGAACCGGTCCGGGCGCAGCTTTATCAGCGAATAAGCATCCTTATGCCGGTGCTGATGCACGGGTTTTATGACTTCTGCGCCACCTCCGGGAACGGAGCAGCCAGCGGCGTGTTTCTGCTCTACGTTATCCTGCTGGACATCGTGGCCTTTACCCGGATTCACCGGTATGAAAAGGAGGATCGCAGGATAGAGGCGTAGGCCGGAGTGCGTGCCGGCGACGCCGGGCGCTGCGGATTATAATTTGTGATAAAAAACCATTAACAAAAGAAGTTTTTTGTGGTATAACATAAAAGGAAACATTTGAAAGGAGAGAAACAATGGCTAAAAATATTGACTGGTCGAATCTCGGCTTTGAATATACACCGGCCGACTACCGTTATGTCGCAACCTGTAAGGATGGAAAGTGGGACGAGGGCGGACTGTCCGAGGACCCGAATTTCATGATCAATGAGTGTGCGGGAGTGCTTCAGTACGCGCAGGCGTGTTTCGAGGGTCTCAAGGCGTACAGGACGGAGGACGGCAGAATCGTGACGTTCCGTCCGGATCTGAACGCGAAGAGAATGTCGGATTCTGCGGCGAGACTGGAAATTCCGCCTGTGCCGGAGGAGCTGTTTATGAAGGCTCTGGACGCTCTGGTAAACGCGAACAAGGATCTGGTTCCGCCCTACGGAAGCGGTGCGACTCTCTATGTCCGCCCGTATGTGTACGGCAGCAGTCCGGTTATCGGCGTGGCTCCGGCGGAGGAGTATACCTTCCGCATGATCTGTATGCCGGTGGGTCCCTATTTCAAAGGCGGGGCGAAGCCGGTGGTCGTGAAGATCTCCGATTATGACCGGGCGGCCCCCCACGGAACCGGCGGCATCAAGGCGGCTCTGAACTACGCCATGTCCCTGTACGCGGGCATGAAGGCTCATGAGGAGGGCTTCGCGGAGAACATTTATCTGGATCCCGCCACGAGGACCAAGATCGAGGAGGCCGGCGGCATGAACGTGATTTTTGTGACAAAGGACGGCTCGCTGGTTGTGCCGAAATCCCCGTCGATTCTGCCTTCCATCACCCGCCGCAGTCTGGTTGTGGTCGCAAGGGACATCCTGGGAATGAAGGTGGACGAGAGAGAAGTCACGCTGGCTGAGGTTCCGGAATTCGCGGAGTGCGGACTGGTCGGAACGGCGGCTGTCATCTGCCCGGTGGGCAAAATCAGCGATCACGGCAGAGAGATCGCGTTCCCGAGCGGAATGGAAACAATGGGACCGGTTCTCTCGAAGCTGTATGATACCCTGACCGGTATTCAGATGGGAAGACTCGAAGCTCCGGAGGGGTGGATTCACGAAATCAAATGAGATTAAATAAGGATACGGAAACAGATGCGGAATTTGAATGAATATCTTGACAGCACACTTCTCCGGCCGGACGCGACGGCGGCGCAGATCGCCGCACTGTGTCACGAGGCGATGGAGTACGAGTTCAGGGCGGTCTGCATTCCGCCCTGCTATGTAAGCCTTGCGAGGGATATCCTGCGGGGAAGCAGCGTGAAGATCGCCACTGTCGTCGGTTTTCCCCTGGGAAACTCTGCGACAGCAGTGAAGGCATATGAAACGGAGCGGGCTGTCGGGGACGGTGCGGACGAAATCGATATGGTCATGAACATCAGCTATTTCAAATCGGGCCGGCATATCGACGCCAGGGACGACATTCGTGCGGTGGTTTCCGCCGCTGCGAAGGGCGGAGCTGTCGTAAAGGTGATTATCGAGACCTGCCTGCTGGATGAAGATGAGATCCGCGATGCCTGCAGACTTGTGATGGAAACGGGAGCGGCCTTTGTGAAGACGTCTACCGGATTCAGCACGGGAGGCGCTGCGGCAGAGGATGTCCGTGTCATGAAGGAAACGGTCGGCGACCGACTGAAAATCAAGGCGGCCGGCGGCATTCGGGATCTGGCAGCGGCCGGAGAGCTTATCGGTGCGGGCGCGGACCGTCTGGGCTGCAGCGCGGCTGCCGATGTCATGGAGGAATGGAAGGAATCCTGAACCGGAGCCGTGAGCATGGAGTGAAGCAGAACTTCAGACCCGTCGGGGTTTCGCAGGACAGAGATGTCCTGTGGAAGCCGGGCGGGTTATTTTTGCGTGCTGTTCTGTTCGCCGGAAAGAATCTCCGTCAGGGCGCGGATGATGTACCGGTTTTCCTCCTCAGTACGCACTGCGATACGGTAGAAATATTCGCCGCGTTCCGGGCAGTCCTCAAGCCCGCGGTAATTGGAACAGTTGCGGATCAGCACAGAATGCTCCAGCAGAGGCTCGTCCAGGGGCTCGCCGCTGCGGAAGAAAATGTAGTTCGCCTGGGAATCGTAGGTTCTGAAGCCCAGTCCCAGAAGAGCGGAGATAAGCTTTTCCCGTTCCAGAGCGACGCGAACCCGGGTCTGATCCTCCAGATCAGTAAGGGACAGGGCGGCGATTCCCGCCTTTGCCGCCGGCGTGGAAACCGGCCAGGTCTGCATGCATCCGTTCACTGCCGCGGCGTCCTCTGCACTGCCGCACAGGCAGAAGCCCAGCCGTAATCCGGCCATAGCGAAGAGCTTGGTAAACGATTTCAGTATAATCACATTGGGCAAGGCTTCAATCCGGGGAAGCACCGTGTAGTTTTCCTCGCCCAGCACAAAGTCCATGAAGCATTCGTCAATCAGCATGCGCGCGCCGCTGCAGTGGCAGGCGTAGATTATGGAGGTGATTTTCTTCTGTTCGACCGGAATCCCGGTGGGGTTGTTGGGCGAACATAGGATTACCATATCGTAGCCGCCGGTTTCAATCTGTCCGACGATGCCGTCGTCGAGATGAAAACCGTTTTCTTCCTTCAGAAACCAGTAGTCAATCTGACATTCCGCCAGCTTCAGCGCCTCCTCATATTCGGTGAAGATAGGAACAACGAGCAGCGCCTTTTTCGGACGAAAGGCCAGGACGATACGATAGATCAGATCGTCACCGCCGTTTCCGCAGCAGATATGCTTCGTGCTGACGCCGGTCCTCCTGCAGATGGCCTCCTTCAGCTCTCTCATATCCGGATCCGGATAACATTCATATTCGTCGATTCCGTCCAGAACCGCCTGTTTCACTTCCGGCGGCATTCCGAGAGGATTCAGATTCGCGGAAAAATCCAGAACCCTGCCGTCATATTTATATACATTGCCGCCATGCTTTTCGATTTTCAAATCAGTTCACCTCTTCTCTCCATTCCGGAAACAGCTATTCGGAATCTCAGTTGCAGCTGCCGGCGTATATTCAGTCGGATTATGCGCCGCGACGCTGCGGATTCACTGCTTCCGGCGCTCGTCAAGTCCGACGGGGACTCAATGAGCAGACACTAAATTATACACCGCGGAGCGGGGTTCGCGCAACTGTCGGATGAGAACAAGTATCCGGCCAGAAGAAACCGGGTGCAGGCACAATTGACAGACCGCGCCGCGTACCATATAATAAACAGAGATACCGGCGGCGGAATCAGGTGCGAATCCTGAACAGTCCTGCTGCCGTGAGGATCGAGTCTGATGCATGGGGGAAAGCCCGGTCACTGGAGCGCAAGGCTCCGGGAAGGCGCATGGAGACGCCGGAGATCCGAGTCGGAAAACAATGGCGCCGGTATTGAACCAGAAAATCACAGGCGATGAATTTCAGGTTGATACTGCTCGGACACGGGACATTCAACTCCTTCATTTGCCTGGAAGGAGTTTTTTTGATGCAGGAAGAATACGATGTAGTGCACGGGAAAAAGCTTCGTCGCGGATACACGACGGGAAGCACGGCTGCTGCTGCGGCGGCTGCCGCGGTGGAAATGCTTTTGTCGGGGCAGGCGGTCCTCCACGCCGGAATCCGCCTCCCCGGCGGAGAGCGGGCGGTTTTCGACATCGAGAACATCGAGATCACGGAGGACCGGGTTTTGTGTTCGGTTACAAAAGACGGCGGGGACGATCCGGACGCGACCACGGGGCTTGCGATTTATGCGGAGGCGTCTTGGCGGAGGTCGCCCGGGGAACAAAGGATTATGCTGGAGGCCGGCGAGGGCGTCGGGCGGGTCACGAAGCAGGGGCTCGCATGTGCTGTGGGGGAACCGGCCATCAATCCCGTACCCCGGAAAATGATCCTGGAGAATGTGGGACGGATTCTGGACCGCAGCAGGTGTGAGGCTCCGGTGCTTATCCGGATTTCCGTTCCCGGAGGACAGGAGGTGGCGAAGAAAACCTTCAATCCCCGGCTGGGAATCCTGGGCGGCATTTCAATTCTCGGAACCACGGGAATCGTGGAGCCCATGAGCGAGAAGGCGCTGATCGGTTCGATTCATGTGGAGATCGACCGCTGCGCTGCGGAGGATCCGGAACGGCTCCTGATTGCTCCGGGAAATTACGGAAGGACATTCTGCCGGGAGACGCTGGGGCTGGACATCGGTCGTTCGGCGCAGATCTCCAATTATGTGGGAGAATCGCTGGACTATATACGGTACAAAGGCTTTTCGGAGGCGCTTCTGGTGGGACACGCCGGGAAGCTGGTGAAAATCGCGGCCGGCGTGATGAACACTCATTCCTCTGTCGCGGACTGCAGGATGGAGGTTATCGCGGCGCACGCCGCGGCGCTGGGAGCATCGTCCCGCACGGTCGGGGAACTTCTGGAATGCGTGACGACGGAGGAAGCCTTCCGTATAATCCGGGAGGAGGAATATTATGAGGCGCTGAAACGCCGGATCCTTGACAGAATGCTGCATCACCTGAGAGCCCGTCTGCGGGAGGAGGTCCGCATTGAGGCGGTCATGTTCACGTCTATTGGCGGTGAGGTGATAAAAAGCGGCGGTGCGGACCGGCTGATACGGGAGATCCGGCAGCAGCAGGGCGCTTCGGCGTGATAATCGAGACACAATTAGAGAGCGGGAGGAGAATGTATGGTTTATTTTATCGGAGCAGGACCGGGCGCGGAGGACCTCATTACAGTCCGGGGCGCAAGGCTTCTTGAAGAGGCGGACGTCATCATTTACGCCGGGTCGCTGGTCAATCCGGCGCTGCTGAAGAGGGCGAAGCCGGAATGTGAAATTTACGACAGCGCCGGCATGACGCTGGAGCAGGTTATTGCGGTGATGGACAGCGGCAGAGACCGCTGCGTGGTGCGTCTTCATACGGGGGATCCCTGTATCTACGGCGCGATACGGGAGCAGATGGACCGTCTGGAGGAGCTTGGAATCGAGTACAGCTATGTGCCGGGAGTCAGTTCCTTCATCGGAGCGGCGTCTGCGCTGAATGCGGAATATACTCTGCCGGATGTGAGCCAGACGGTGATTCTGACCAGAATGGCGGGCCGGACGCCGGTTCCGGAGAAGGAGGAGATATCCTCCCTGGCGCGGCACGGGGCAACCATGGTGGTCTTCCTGACCTCAACGATGCTGGAGGAACTTTCCCGCAGGCTTATCGAGGGCGGCTATGCGCCGGATTCTCCTGCGGCTATTGTATACAAGGCGACCTGGCCGGATCAGAAGGTGATTCGTACGACCGTGGAGAATATTCCCCGCGCGGCAGAGGAGAACGGAATTCACAAGATGGCTCTGATTCTGGTGGGAGGCTTCCTGGGCGATCGGTACGAGCGCTCCAGATTATATGATCCGGGCTTCAGTCACCAGTTCCGGGAGGCGGAGAAATGATTGGAATCCTGGCCTTTACGGATACCGGAAGGGCACTGGCCGCGAAGGTTGAGGCGGCGCTGACTGCCGGATCTTCTGCTGAGCCGGTCGACTTCTTCCGTGGAGACAGAGGGACAGCAAGGGAGTTCGTCGAGGAGCATTTTCGTGAATACGACCGTTTCCTCTTCATCGGTGCGGCGGGGATCTGTGTGCGCCTCATCGCGCCCTGTATACAGAAAAAGGACAGGGATCCTGCGGTTGTCGTGATGGATGAGCTAGGGCAGTTTGTGATTCCGATACTTTCCGGGCATATCGGAGGAGGAAACCGGTTCGCAAGGGAGCTGGCGGCGCTGACCGGAGCTCAGCCGGTGATCACCACCGCAACCGATCTGCACGGGAAATTCGCCGCGGATGTCTGGGCTGCAGAGGGCGGATGCCGGGTTTTGAACACGGATGCCATTCGGCATGTATCCGGAGCTGTGCTGCGTGGTGAAAGAATCGGTCTCTGGAGAGGGGACTTCCCTCTGGAGGGCGAGCTTCCGCCGGAGCTTGCGGATGTGCGGACGGAGGAAGATGCGGGGCAGTATGAGTGCGGAGTTTCCGTGAGTCTGTCCGGCGAACCGGAGCCTTTCGCGCATACGCTGAAGGTCGTTCCGCGCATCGTCACCCTGGGAATCGGATGCCGCCGGGGTACGCCTGAACAGAGCCTGGAGCGCTTCGCGGAACAGTTCCTGGAGGAGCATCACATTCATCTCCGCGCCGTGCGTCAGATTGCTACAATCGAACTCAAAAAGGAAGAGGCGGCGCTGACATCCTTCTGCAGGAGACACGGCGTCCCCCTGCGGATTTTTTCCGCCCGGGAGCTGATGGAGACGGAGGGCGTCTTTCATCATTCAGATTTTGTTGAGAAGATAACAGGAGCCGATAATATCTGTGAACGCAGCTGTGTGCGGGCAGCAGAAGGAAGGCTTCTGATCCCGAGAACCGCGGAGGACGGTATCACCATGGCCGCGGCAGTAGAAGATTGGAAGTGCAGGTTTTGAAGAAAATATTTGTTGTGGGAATCGGACCGGGCGGGGCGGCGTACATGACGCCGGCGGCCGGAGCCGCCATCGCGGAAAGCGATGTAGTGGTGGGGTATACGCTGTATGTGGAGCTGGTGCGGGAGCTGTGCGCCGGCAAGCTTGTGGAATCCACGCCGATGAAAAAGGAAACAGACCGGTGCAGAATCGCACTGGAGCACGCCCGGAGGGGCCGGACGGTGGCTTTTGTGTGCAGCGGAGACGCGGGCGTTTACGGAATGGCGGGAGTAATGTGCGAGGTCGCGGAGAACGACCCGGATATTGAAATCGTAACCGTGCCGGGTATCACGGCCGCCTGCAGCGGAGCGGCGGTCCTGGGCGCGCCGCTGATTCATGATTTCGCGGTGATCTCGCTGAGCGATCTGCTGACCCCCTGGGAAACCATACAGAAGCGGCTGCTGCTGGCGGCGGAGGCGGATTTCGTAATCTGTCTGTACAATCCGAAAAGTATGAAACGCAGAGATCATCTGGACAGGGCGGTGGACTACATCGCGGAGAGCCGGTCCCGGGACACGCCCTGCGGATATGTGAAGAACATCGGCCGGGAAGGAGAATACAGCCGGCTGTGTACGCTGGAAGAGCTGAAAAATAACGATGATATTGATATGTTCACCACGGTTTTTGTCGGCAACAGCAGTACCCGGGTGATCAATGGAAGGCTGGTGACGCCCCGTGGCTATCAGATCTGACCGGCTTGCCGTGTTCGCGGGAACCCGCGAGGGACATGACCTGGCGCGCTATCTTGCCGACACCGGCCGCCTGGAGAAAACGGATTTTTTTGTCGCCACGGACTACGGAAAAAACGCGCTGGAGGATGTCTCCGGCGTCCGCGTCATCGTCGGGCGAATGGACCGCGAAGCGATGGAAAGGTGCTTCCGGCGGAGGGGCTACCGGCAGATTGTGGACGCCACGCATCCTTACGCCGCGGAGGTGACGGAAAATCTCCGCGCCGCAGCCGCAGACTGCGGTACAGCGTACATGAGGCTCCTGCGGGAGGAAGAGGACTGTGACCGGAACAAAATACGATTCGTCGATTCTCAGCGGGAAGCTGCGGCGCTGCTGAACGACCGGGATGATAAATTTCTGCTGACGACCGGCGCACGGGATATCGGCGCGTATGCGCGGGTGAAGAACCTCCGGCAGAGGGGCTGCGCCCGTGTTCTGCCTGCGGAGGAATCTCTGCGGGCCTGCCTGGAGGCAGGATTTTCCCGGGAGAGAATCATCTGCATGCAGGGGCCCTTCACCAGAGCGATGAATATCGCCACCATGGAACAGTTCGGCTGCAGCGTTCTGGTGACCAAGAGCACCGGACGGGCGGGCGGCTTTCCGGAAAAGGCGGCGCTGGCGGAGGAGGGCTACCGGGTAATCGTCATCGGCAGACCGGAGAAGGAAGAAGGTTTTACTCTGAAGGAAATCATAGAAAGGCTGGAGATTGAATGAAGGTGAAGGTCATTGGCGCGGGTCCGGGCGATCCGGGAATGCTGACCCGGAGGGCCCGCGAAGCCGTCGCGGCGGCGGATCGGGTGTACACGTCAGACCATCTGATGAAGCTCGTGGAGGAGCTGACCGACCGGGGAGAGGTCCGGAGCGTCAGAGAGACGCTTGAGATTATCCGCAGAGACGCCGGCAGCGGGGAAACTCTGGCTGTCGTCGCCAGCGGAGATACAGGCTTTTACAGCATCGCCTCGCTGATCCGGCGCGATGCGCCGCCTGCGGCGGAGGTGGAGTTCCTTTGCGGAATCAGCAGCATGCAGTATTTCGCCGCGGCGTGCGGCCTGGGATATGAGGAGATGAAGCTGGTGAGTCTCCACGGACGCGAGGGCTCGCTGGTTCCGTACGTCTGCTATCATCGGTGCGTGTTCGCGCTGACCGGCGGGGCGGCGTCGGCGCGGGGGCTTCTGAAGGAGCTGTGCCGGTACGGACTCGGGAACGTAAAGGTTTACGCCGGAGAACGCCTTTCCATGGCAGACGAAAATATCACGGAGGGAACGGCGTCGGAGCTGTCGGAACGCGTTTTCGATCCCCTGACGGTTCTGATTCTGGTGAACGAGAATCCGCGGGACCCGGAGACAACCCTGTCTGACAGGGATTTTGTCCGGGGGAAGGCGCCGATGACAAAGGAAGCCGTCCGGGAGCTTTCGCTGTCCTGGCTGGAGATCCGTCCGGCAGAGACAGTCTGGGATGTCGGCGCGGGAACCGGCGCGATGACCTGCGCCATGGCGCAGAGAGCCAGAGAATCCTTTGTGTTTGCCGTCGAGAAGGAGCAGGAAGCGGTGGAAACCGTCCGGCGGAACATGGACAGACTGGGGATACGGAACATTCGGCTCGTCTGCGGGGAAGCGTCCGCGGAGCTTGAATATTTCCCCGCGCCGGACAGAGTCTTTGTCGGAGGCTCCTCCGGAAATCTGAATGCGATTCTGGACCTCGTTTTCCGGAAAAACAGGAACGCGCGTGTTCTGATCACCGCAGTGACGCTGGAAACTCTGTCGGAAGCGGTTTCCGCGCTGAAGGAGCGGGGCACGGAGCCGGAGGTCCGCTGTGTCAATGTGGCAGACGCCCGGGCGCTGGGACGGTATCATCTGATGAAGGCGGAGAATCCGGTTTACCTGATCAGGAACGGCCGGCCGGCGAAAGATGAAGAGGGGACTTGCGATGAAGGATAGAATTCCACGGATTTTAATCGCCGGGACGGGCTCCGGCTGCGGAAAGACGACGGTGACCTGCGGGCTGCTTTCGGCGCTGCGGCAGTCGGGGACGCGAACCGCGGCGTTTAAGTGCGGCCCGGATTACATCGACCCCATGTTTCATAAGGAGGTGCTGGGCACAGACTCCGGAAATCTGGATCTGTATCTCTGCGGAGAGGAGACAGTGAAATATCTTCTGGCGCGCGGCGGACGGCGTGTTGAGCTGACCGTGACGGAAGGGGTCATGGGACTCTACGACGGGCTGGGCTTCAATGACGACCGGTGCTCCGCCAATCATATTTCCCGGCTGACGGAGACCCCGGTGGTGCTGGTCGCCGACGTGAAGGGAAAGAGCCTTTCGCTTGCGGCCGAGCTCAGCGGATATGTGAATTTCAGGGAGAACCGGATCCGGGGCGTCATTTTGAATCACTGCTCCGCGGCCATGTACCCGGAATATGCGGAAATGATCCGTCGGGAAACCGGCCTGCCGTGCTTCGGCTATCTTCCGAATGTGCCTGAGGCCGAGGTGGGCAGCCGTCATCTGGGGCTGATTACAGCGGCTGAAATCGCGGACATCCGGCAGAAAATGGACGCGCTGGGAGCAGTCGCCCGGGACTGCCTGGATCTGGAGGGACTGCGTGCGCTGGCGGAAACCGCGCCGGAGCTTTCATATGAGGAGCCGGAGATTTTGCGGGAGATTTCCACGGGAGAAAGGTATCCGGTCGCCATAGCGAAGGATCGGGCCTTCTGCTTTTATTACCGGGATGCGCTGGAGCTTCTGGAGCAGATGGGGGCTGAGCTGATTCCTTTTTCGCCTCTGACGGATTCTCATCTGCCGCAGGGCAGCTGCGGGCTGATTCTGGGCGGAGGGTATCCGGAGCTTCATGCGGAGACGCTCTCCGGGAACAAAACCCTTCTGGAGGAGATCCGGACCGCGGTGCAGAGCGGGCTTCCGACCTATGCGGAGTGCGGAGGCTTCATGTATCTGGGCCGGTCGATCACTACAGGCGAGGGCCGGTTTCCCATGGCGGGCGCGATTCCGGGAAACAGCCGCGTGACCGGACATCTGGTGCGGTTCGGCTACAAGGAGCTGACCGCGCGCCGCGACAACCTGCTGTGCCGACGCGGAGAGAGGATCCGCTGCCACGAGTTTCATTACAGCGACACGGACGATTACGGCGACGGCTTTGAGGCGGTGAACAGCCGCGGACGCTCCTGGGAGACCGGACAGGTGAGTCCGTCCCTGTATGCCGGATATCCGCATCTGCATCTCTGGGGGAACCCGGAGTTCGCACGGTCCTTCATGAATGGGGTCCGGCGCAGAGCGCGGGGAGAAGGAGGCGGCCTATGGAAATAGTATGGATGCTCCTGGCCGGCTTTGCGCTGGATCTGCTGCTGGGAGATCCCCGATGGCTGCCGCATCCTGTGGTCGGCATCGGACGGCTCATCACTGCCTGCGAGAGGCTTTTTCGGCGGATATTCCCGGACACGCCCAGAGGAAAGAGAGCGGGAGGTTTTTTTCTGACACTGACGGTGGTCAGTGTTTCCACGGTCGTTTCTGCGGCGGCAATCTACATCGCCGGGCTTATCGATGTGCGGCTGAAATATGGACTGGAGGTTTTCTGGTGCTGGCAGATATTTGCGGCAAGATCACTGAACCGGGCGGCAGATCGTGTCCGCGAGGAGGTAGAGAAGGGCGATATCAGCGAAGCGAGGAAATATCTGTCCTGGATTGTCGGCAGGGATACGGCGCAGCTGGATTTTCCTCATATTATCCGGGCCGTCTGTGAAACCGTGGCGGAAAACTGCTCGGACGGGGTGATCGCCCCTATGTTCTATATGGCAATCGGCGGAGTGCCGGCGGGCTTTTTCTACAAAGCGGGAAACACGCTGGATTCCATGGTGGGATATAAGAACGACCGGTACATCGATTTCGGACGGGCGTCAGCACGCTTCGACGATCTTCTGAACTTTGTTCCCGCACGGATCACCGGACTCATGATGTGTCCGGGCGCCGCCCTGGCGGGACTGGACGAAAAAGCGGCTTTTCGGATCTTTCGCCGGGATCGTCTCCGTCATGCGAGTCCCAATGCGGGGAATCCGGAATCGGCCTGCGCCGGGGCGCTGGGCGTGCGCCTGCTGGGAGACGCCAGTTACTTTGGAAAGAAATACAGAAAGGAAACGGTGGGAGACGATCTGCGTCCTGTTGAGGCGGAGGATATCACCCGGAGTTGCCGGCTCATGCTGACCACCTCGGCACTTTGCCTGGGGCTCATGTGCGGAATCCGGGCGCTGGTGTTCCTGCTTCTGTTCTGAGAGGAGAGACTATGGCAAAATCAATGATGGTACTGGGAACCTGCTCGAACGCGGGAAAGAGTCTGATTACAGCGGGAATCTGCCGTATTTTGACTCAGGAAGGCTTTCGGACGGCTCCGTTTAAGGCGCAGAACATGGCGCTGAATTCCTGTATCACAAAGGACGGACTGGAGATGGGACGGGCTCAGGTCATGCAGGCGGAGGCCTGCGGTCTGGAACCGGACTGCAGGATGAATCCGGTGCTGCTGAAGCCAACCAGCGACCGGGGCTCCCAGGTGATTCTCAACGGAAAGGTTTACGGCAATCTGTCCGCCCGGGATTTCTACGCGCACAAGTCTTTGTTCCGGGAGGAAATACGAAAGGCCTACGAGTCACTGGCCGCCGACTACGACGTCATCGTCATGGAGGGGGCGGGAAGCCCCGCGGAGATCAACCTCAGGGAGGAGGATCTTGTCAACATGGGGATGGCGCGTATGGCGGATGCGCCGGTGCTGCTGGTGGGCGATATCGACCGGGGCGGAGTGTTCGCGTCGCTGGCCGGAACCATGCTGCTGTTCGATGAAGAGGAGCGGGCAAGGGTCCGGGGCGTGATCATCAACAAATTCCGGGGCGATCTGGATATTCTGAAGCCGGGTCTTTCCATGCTGGAGGATATCATTCACGTTCCGGTGCTGGGCGTGGTGCCGTATCTGGATGTAGACATCGATGACGAGGACAGCCTTTCGGAGAAATTCACCCGCAGAGATCCGGAGGCGGTGATTGATATCGCGGTGGTTCGGCTTCCGCGTATTTCCAATTTTACGGATTTCAACGCGCTGGAGTATATGGACGGCGTAGGCGTCCGCTATGTGCGGGATCCGGGAGAACTGGGGGATCCGGATATGGTGATTATTCCGGGGACAAAGAATACTATGGCCGATCTCCTCTGGATGCGTCAGTGCGGCATGGAGGCGAAAATTCTGCGGTACGCATCCCGCGGGAAACCGGTCTTCGGTGTCTGCGGGGGGTATCAGATGCTGGGACAGCGCCTTTCCGATCCGCTGGGGGTGGAGCACGGAGGCACGCTGGACGGCATGAAACTTCTTCCGCACAGCACAGATTTCGCTTCGGAGAAGGTGACTCGGGAAACGTCCGGGCGCCTGTCTCCGGTGACAGGGATATTCTCGGAGCTTTCAGGAAAACCCTTCGACGGCTACGAAATCCATATGGGCTCTCAGGAGAGCCGGGGGAATATCATCAACGAAGGAAATGTATACGGGACGTATATTCACGGAATCTTCGACCGGCAGGAGATCGCCGCAGAGGTCATCCGGGCGCTGTACCGGGAACGCGGACTGGAGCCCGGCGAGGTCAGACCCTTTGATCTGGCGGAATACAAGCAGAAACAGTACGACCTGCTGGCCGAGGGACTGAGGAACGCGCTGGATATGGAAAAAATCATGGATATGATACGATAAGGAGGAAATCGTGAAAATCGAAAACATCAGACCGGGCGACATCGAGGCGGAAAGCTTCCGGATTATCGGAGAACTGCTGGGAGACCGGAAACTGGATCCCAGATATGAACACATCATCAAGAGGTGCATTCACACGTCGGCGGATTTTGATTACGCAGACAGCCTGTATTTCTCGGAAGACGCTGAAGAGCGCATTGCCCGGGGAATCCGGGAAGGAGCGGTGATTGTTACGGATACGAAGATGGCACAGGCGGGAATCAACAAAGCCGGAATCGCGAAATACGGCGGGCAGGTTCTTTGTTACATCGGAGACAGCGACGTCGCGGAGGAGGCGAAAAGCCGGGGACTGACGCGGTCCTATGTGAGCATGGAGAAGGCCGCCCGCCTGGGACGTCCGGTGATCTTCGCGATCGGAAACGCGCCCACCGCGCTGATGGCGATCTGTGATCTGGCGGAGGCCGGACAGCTGGATCCGGTGGCTGTGATCGGCGTTCCGGTGGGCTTTGTCAACGTGGAGGCCAGCAAGGAGCGGCTGATCCGGTCCGGCATCCCCTGCATCGTCGCCCGGGGAAGAAAGGGTGGGAGCAATATCGCGGCGTGCATCGTCAACGCGATTCAGTACAGTTTCGAAGAAGAATTTTGACAACTGTGAGCATTCGGGCTATAATAGATGGACACTGTACGGGTAACTTGTCATTTATTATGGGGGGACGTTTATGAATAATGCAGTCAGGGTGATCCGGATTCTGAAGTGGGCCTGCTTTCCGCTCGGATACATTATGTATTACGTTACGAGAAGCAGCTTCGGACCGTATATCGCCATCGCGCTGAGCGTTGCGGCTATCGTCGGCTTCTGGTATCTGATGCGGCAGGAGGAACTGCGTCTGACAGCCAGGGACATCGCCTATGAGATTCGCGATGTGATCATGACACGCTACGGATTCGAACATCTGATTGAAATCAAGCGGCTGAAGCGCAATGTAATCGTAAGGATCTATGTGATCCGCGCGGGAGAGAAACTGCAGGAACTGAAGACGGCGGTCATGCGGAGACTGACAGAACAGGGGTACCGGAACCGCATTATCGCATTACAGGTGGCGGATATGGACAGCAAAGAGGAACTGGGAGACCATCAGAAGAGGATGAATCTGCAGCTTGTGGAGCTGCTGTCGCGGCAGAACACACGGCGTCAGCACCACGGAGAAGGCTGAGGGAATACGGGAGAGAGAATTTAACATGGAAATCGAACTGAAATATTTGATCGGAGAGAAGACAGAGATCGATCGGATTTTTAACGACGACTTCATTCAGAGCATCCGGGATGACAAGGACGAGGAAATGATCCGGATGCACGCCGTTTATTACGACACTGAGGATGATGCGCTTGCAGAGCATTGCATCGCGCTTCGGATCCGAAGGGAAAACGACTATTATGTAGGAACACTGAAATGGGACGGCACCAGTGAGAACGGGATGCACCGCCGGCAGGAGGTGAACATTCCGCTGAACGAGGAAGACGTACCGGCTGTGCCGAAGGCGGATATCTTTCAGCCGTGCGGCGAGATTTACGATGAAATCTGCCGGATTCTGAAAGGACGGAAGCTGGTGCCGCGAGTGGAGATGAGTTTTGTCCGCAGGCAGATCCGGCTGGACACGGGGAAATCCATCTGCGTGCTTTCCGCAGATCAGGGCACAATCCGGGGCGGAAGCCGGGAAATTCCGGTCCGTGAACTGGAAATTGAGCTGCTGACGGGCTCCGAGAAGGAGATTATGGCCATCGGAGACCGGTTATCGGCCGAATACGACCTGGAACCGGAGGATAAGAGCAAGCTGGAGAAGGGTTTCCGGCTGATCCGGTGAAGAAAGTCGATAAATCTTGACCGTTTCAACAAAAATAATGGGTTAAGATGTTTACTTCAGCCGCATTTGAGTGTATAATATTAGAATTCATGTGCGGTTTTTTTGTGCCGCCAAATAAATACGACAAGCTTTTAAATTAGGAGGATATACGAGGATGAAAACGACACTTGTCTCGAAGGAAAACAATGAAGCGAAGCTGACGATGGATTTCACTGCGGAGGAATTTGAAGAAGAAGTCAACAAGGTCTACCGGAAAAACCGCGGTCAGTTTCAGATTAACGGCTTCAGAAAGGGCAAGGCGCCAAGAAGCATCATCGAGAGGCATTACGGCGAAGGAATTTTTTTCGAGGATGCCATCAATAACATGTTTGGCGATCACTATCCCGGGGCAATAGAAGAATTAGAGCTGGAGGTCATTGACCGTCCCCAGGTGGATTTCAGCGAAATCGGAAAAGGAAAGCCCGTGACCATGACGATTGACGTCAAGCTGTTCCCTGTGGTCGAAGTGAAGGATTATAAAGGCGTTGAGGTTGAGCAGCTGAAGAGCGACGCTTCCGATGAGGATGTGGAGAAAGAGCTCGAGAAGCTTCAGAAGAGAAACGCCCGCATGGTTGTCGTTGACAGACCGGCGAAGGACGGCGACACGGTTCTGCTGGATTACGCGGGATTTGTCGGTGACGAGCAGTTTGCCGGCGGAACAGCGGAACGGCAGGAGCTGAAGCTGGGATCCGGAACCTTCATCCCCGGATTCGAGGAGCAGCTGATCGGTGCGGTTACCGGTGAGGATAAGGACGTGAACGTCACTTTCCCGGAGGAGTACGGCGAGAAATCACTGGCCGGAAAGGATGCGGTGTTCCACTGCAAGCTTCACGAGATTAAAGAGGAGCAGGTGCCGGAGCTGGACGACGAGTTTGCCAAGGATGTAAGTGAGTTCGACACTCTCGAGGAACTGAAGGCGAAGACAAAGGAAGATCTGGAGAAAGCCAGAGAAGAACAGTACCGGAACATGGCGAAGGACGCCGTCGTAAATCAGGTTTGGGAAAACAATCATATTGAGGTTCCCGCATCCATGGTGGAGGATGAAATTACGCAGATGGCGCAGGAGCTGGATCAGCAGCTGAGATACCAGGGACTTTCTCTGGAGCAGTACTGCCAGTTCACCGGCAAGGATATGGCGGGCTTCAGGGAAGACGTCCGGGAGGACGCGGAAAAGAGAGCGGGAACCAGAATCGTTCTGCGCTCCATCGGAGAGGCCGAGAATCTTGAGGTTTCGGACGACGACGTGAACGAGGAGATGAAGCTGGTCGCCGAGCAGTACGGAATGGATCAGGACAAGGTTCAGGAAGCGCTGGCGGACAGCATGGACTATTTCAGGAAGGATCTGATGGTGAAAAAGGTAATCGACATGCTGTATGACGAAGCCAGCGTCACCATGGTCGATGCACCGGAACCGGAAGTGACCGAAGAGAATAAAGACGCTTCGGAAACCGCGGAAGACGCTGCGGCGGAGGAAGAGAAATAAGCGAGGGATAAGAACAAATGGCATTAGTACCTTATGTAATCGAGCAGACCGGTATGGGGGAGAGAAGTTATGATATTTTCTCCCGCCTTCTGAAGGACAGGATCATCTTCCTCGGGGAGGAGATCAACGATGCGGTGGCCGGCGTGGTCACGGCGCAGCTTCTGTTCCTTGAGGCTGAAGACCCGGAAAAGGACATCAGTATCTATATCAACAGTCCGGGCGGTTCTGTCACTGCCGGGATGGCAATTTATGATACGATGAACTATATCAAGCCGGACGTCTCCACCATCTGTGTCGGGATGGCGGCGAGCATGGGAGCGTTTCTGCTGTCCTCGGGCGCGAAGGGAAAGCGTTATGCGCTTCCGAACGCAGAGGTGCTGATTCACCAGCCGCTGGGAGGCGTGAACGGTCAGGCCTCGGATATCGAGATCCACGCACAGTGGATTATGAACACCAAGGCGAAGCTGAACCGCATTCTCAGCGAGAATACAGGACAGTCGCTGGAACAGATTGTGAAGGATACGGACAGAGATCACATTATGGAAGCACAGGAGGCCTGTGAATACGGGCTGATCGACAAAGTCATCGCTTCCAGATAACGAGGGGAAAATGGCTGATAAATTTAACGATTTGACAAATGAACTGAGATGCTCCTTCTGCGGAAAGCCTCAGAGTCAGGTAAGACGGCTGATCGCGGGACCCGGCGTATACATCTGCGACGAGTGCGTTGAAATGTGTACGGACATCATACGGGAGGCCGCGCTGGAAGCCCGGGAGGATGAAGGCGCACCGGCGGATCGTGAATCCGGAAAGCTGAAAAAGCCGAAGGAGATCTGGCAGACCCTGTCAGATTATGTCATCGGACAGGACGAGGCCAAGAAAGCGCTCGCCGTGGCCGTCTACAATCATTATAAGAGGATTGAAGGCCTTTCCAGAGCGGAGAACGACAGCGTGGAGTTGCAGAAGAGCAACATCGTGATGATCGGGCCGACCGGCTCGGGAAAGACACTGCTGGCACAGACGCTGGCGAAAATCCTGAACGTACCGTTCGCAATTGCGGACGCAACGGCTCTGACCGAGGCGGGATATGTCGGCGAGGACGTGGAGAACATTCTGCTCCGGCTGCTGCAGGCGGCGGACTATGACGTGGAAAAGGCGCAGAGAGGGATCATCTACGTGGATGAGATCGACAAAATTTCCCGTAAAAGCGAGAATCCGTCGATTACACGGGATGTCAGCGGCGAGGGCGTTCAGCAGGCGCTGCTGAAGATTCTGGAGGGAACGGTTGCCAATGTGCCGCCGCAGGGCGGACGGAAGCATCCCCATCAGGAATTCATTCAGATTGATACCACCAATATCCTGTTTATCTGCGGAGGAGCCTTCGACGGGCTGGACAAAATTATCCAGAGAAGAATCGGAAACAAGGTCATCGGCTTCAACTCGGATGTGGAGCTGACCAAGGTCGAGGAGAGGGATCTGCTGTCTAAGGTGGAGCCGGAGGATCTTCTGAAATTCGGTCTGATTCCGGAATTTATCGGGAGACTGCCGGTAATCGTCACGCTGGAGGAGCTCACGGAAGAGTCGCTGATCCGCATCATGAAAGAGCCGAAAAATGCGCTGATCCGCCAGTATCAGAAGCTGTTCGAGATCGACGGCGTGGAGCTGGAGATCGAGGACGGCGCGGTACAGGAGATCGCCCGCAGAGCAATCGCCAGAAAGACGGGAGCAAGAGGGCTTCGCAGTATCTTTGAGAAGGCCATGATGGACATCATGTACGAGATTCCGTCCAGAGACGATATCGAGAAGTGCATTATCACCAGAGAAACTATCGCGGAGCATAAAGCGCCGAATCTGGTATTGAAAAGTGAAAGCAGTAAGAAGGATCCTAAAGCAGATGCATCTTAACAACAGGGCGACGGAATGTCGCCTTTTGCATAATGGAGGGGTTAGATGAACGAAGAATATAAAAACACTGAACAGATGGAAACCCTGGAAGGGATTGTGCCGGCGGCCGGGGAGGAAACGATCCGGGAGGAAGCAATCCGGGAGGTGCTGCCCTGTATTCCGCTGCGGGGAGTTTCCATCTTCCCGCACACCGTCGTGCATTTTGATATCGGCCGCGAGAAATCCATCCGCGCACTGGAAAGCGCCATGGCCTCGGACAAGCTGATGTTTGTGGCGACGCAGAAGGATGAGAACATCCTGATCCCGAAGGTCGAGGACATGTATGAGATCGGCACCGTGGTGCGGGTCAAGCAGATGCTGAAAATCCAGGGAGACGCCGTCCGCGTGCTGGTGGAGGGACTCTGCCGCGGCAGCATCGATCAGGTGATAACAGAGGAGACATATATTTCCGCGACAGTCAACCGCATTGAAGAAGATATCCGGGAGGATGAACTTTCGCTGGAGGATAAGGCCGCGATGCGCATCATCCGGGAGGAATTTGTGGAATACGCCGCTCTGACCTCGCAGATTACAGACGAGGTGGTCGATAAGACACTGGCGGTCACAGAGCCCGGGCCCATGATCGACAAGATCGCCAATGAGCTCTTTGTCAGCTGCGCGAGAAAACAGAAAATTCTGGGCACGCTGAACTTCTCTGAAAGACTGAAAGAACTGACAGAGTTAATCGGAGAGGAAAACGAGATCGCTGTGATTGAGAAGGAGCTTTCGCAGAAGGTCAAGGAGAATATCGACAACGGACAGAGGGAGTACTTTCTCCGGGAGAAGCTGAAGGCGATCCAGACAGAGCTGGGCGTCGAGGAGGACGCCGGAGCGGAGTCCGCGGAATGGCTGGAGAAACTGGACGCGCTGAAGCTGGATGAGAAGGTGGATGAGAAGGTCCGCAAGGAAATCAGCAAATTCTCCAAGATGATGCCGTCTTCGGCGGAGAGTTCGGTGATCCGCAATTATGTGGAAACCATTCTCGACCTGCCCTGGAACAAATCCTCCCGGGTGAATTCCAATCTGAAGAAGGCGGAAAAGATCCTGGAGGAGGATCACTACGGCATGAAAAAGGTCAAGGAACGCATCCTGGAGTACCTCGCGGTGGTGCATCTTTCCAAAGCCATACGGGGCCCGATTCTGTGCCTTGTAGGACCGCCGGGAGTCGGAAAGACGTCCATCGCCAGATCCATCGCGAGAGCGACGGGGAGAGAGTTCATCCGCATGTCGCTGGGCGGCGTCCGGGATGAGGCGGAGATCCGAGGACACAGAAGAACCTACATCGGCGCGATTCCGGGCCGGGTAATCAACGGTATCAAGGACGCCGGAACGAACAATCCGCTGTTCCTGTTTGACGAGGTGGACAAAATCGGCGCGGACTTCCGGGGCGATCCGGCCTCGGCGCTGCTGGAGGTTCTGGATCCTGAGCAGAACAACACGTTTACCGACCATTTCCTGGAGATCCCGTTTGATCTGAGCAAGGTCATGTTCATCACCACCGCCAATTCTGTGGATACGATACCCGAGCCGCTGCTGGACAGAATGGAAGTGATCGAGGTCCCCGGATACACGGAACAGGAAAAGGTGAAAATCGCTCAGAAATACCTCATTCCGAAGGAAATCAAGGCCAACGGCCTGAAAAAGGAAAACATCAGGATCTCTGAGAACGCTCTTCACGATCTCGTGAACTACTATACGAGAGAGTCCGGCGTCCGGAGTCTGGAACGGAATATCGGAAGCGTCTGCCGAAAGGTGGCCAGAAGAGTGATGACCGAAAAGGGCAGAACCTACAATGTGACTCCGCGGAATCTGGAGCGCTATATGGGGAAACATATCTTCCATTATGACGTACTGGAAGGGGAGAATCCCATCGGCGTAACCACCGGAATGGCCTGGACCCGCGTCGGCGGCGACACGCTGAAAATCGAGACATCGGTGGTGCCGGGGTCCGGCAAGCTGAACCTGACGGGACAGCTTGGCGATGTGATGCAGGAATCGGCGAAGATCGGCGTCAGCTATGTGCGCAGTATCGCGAGCCGATACGGCATCGAGGAGGATTTCTACAAAAAGTATGATATGCACATCCATGTACCGGAGGGCGCCGTTCCCAAGGACGGTCCGTCGGCGGGCGTCACCATGTGCACCAGTGTGGTTTCCGCGCTGACAAAGACTCCCGTGGACCGTGAAATCGCCATGACCGGAGAGATCACGCTGAGAGGAAAGGTTTTGCCGGTAGGCGGTATTCGGGAGAAGGTCCTGGCGGCGCACCGGGCGGGAATCCGGAAGATTCTGCTGCCGAAGGAAAACGCCAGAGATATCGACGAAATTCCGCAGAGCGTAAGACGCGACCTGGACTTTGTACTGATTGAAGATGTGAAAGAGGCGCTGGAGAACGCCCTTGTTAAATAGAACGGAAAATGCTTAAAATCAACAAATCAGAGCTGGAGGCCATCGCGGTGCGTCCGGCTCAGTACCCGCCGGACGGACCGGCAGAAATCGCTTTCGCCGGCCGCTCCAATGTGGGGAAGTCGTCACTTCTGAATCTGCTGACCGGCCGAAAAAATCTGGCAAGGGTTTCGGGTGCGCCGGGAAAGACGAGGACCATCAATTTCTATCGGATTAACGACCGGTTCCGCATCGTGGATCTTCCGGGATACGGATATGCGAAGGTGTCGAAGTCCGTGTCTGAGGACTGGGGACAGATGATGGAACGGTATCTCGGCACCCGGGAGGGACTGCGGCGCGTGATACAGCTTGTGGACATCCGGCACGCGCCCACCCGTCAGGATCTGCAGATGTACGAGTACCTCCGCCATTACGGGCTGGACGGCGTCGTCGTGGCGACTAAGGCCGATAAGGTCAGCCGGAACGAACAGGCGAAGAACCTCGCCGTGATCCGGAAAGAGCTGAAGCTCGGGCCGGAGGATATTCTCCTTCCGGTGTCTGCGCTGAAACGAACCGGCACAGAGCAGCTTCTGGACGTGATCGAAAAGGTTCTGGAGGAATAAATGAATTACCTTGGATTGCGGATCCTGCTGAACAGGCTCAGGGTCATTCCCTATTTTCTCAGGGATAAGACAGTCAAAAAAAGGAAAAAGCTGCTGGTGATTTTCGGAATCATCTATGTTCTGGCGCCCATCGATCTGATCCCGGTATTCCCCCTTGACGATATCATTCTGTGGATCTTCATCATCTGGAATCTGAAGGATGAGCTGGACATCTACTGGAAGGGAGATAAAAACGGGGATCTGTCAAAAAAATTCCGTGACAAGAATATAGTGGATGGTGTAGAATTTAGTGTAGTGGACGATGACAGCAGGGAAGATGAAACGGGGCCGGAGACGGATCCCGGGAAGTAGGAGAGAGTATGGCGAAGGAAATCGTCGGAAATATTTTGTATACAGAAAAAGACATTCAGAAGCGTGCGAAGGAACTGGGAAAACAGATCTCCAGGGACTACGACGGGCAGGAGCTGATCATGCTCGGCACGCTGAAGGGTGCGGTCATGTGGATGAGTGAACTGATGAAATATGTGACGTGCGACGTGAAAATCGATTTTGTGTCGGCGTCCAGTTACGGCTCCAGCACCACGAGCTCCGGAATCGTCAAGATTACAAAGGATATCGACATGAACATCTATGACAAGAATGTTCTGATCATCGAGGACATCGTGGACACCGGGACGACCCTGAAGTATCTGAAGGAGTACCTTTCCGACCGGAATCCCCGGTCTGTCCGGATCTGCACCATGCTGGACAAGCCGTCCCGCCGCAAGAATGACCTGGCTGCCGACTATATCGGCTTCGAGGTTGAGGACCTGTTCATCATCGGTTACGGACTGGACTACGACCAGAAATACAGAAACCTGCCGTATATCAGTTATCTGGAATCGACAGGCATCTGATTCCGCAGAGTACGGAACCGGCCCGGCCGCGAGGACGTCCGCGAATAATCCGAAAGTGTCTGCGCCGCGCGCCCGCATATCCGCGGGAACGGAATAATACGGACCGGCGCACTCCAATATATAATTTTATCCAATGAAAAGAGAGAGAGGTAATGACAATGGGTTACAAAATCAAGGTGAATGCTTCAAACAAGCACATCCACCTGGACCAGGAAGATCTGGAAACATTATTCGGCAAAGGCTACGAGCTGACGCTCAAGAAGGAACTGATTCAGCCGGGTCAGTTTGCTTCCGAGGAAAAGGTTGACATCGTCGGCCCCAAGACCACTTTCAAGGGAATCCGAGTTCTCGGGCCATGCCGTAAGGATACACAGCTTGAGCTTGCGCTGACGGACTGCAGGCAGATCGGAATCGACGCTCCCATCCGGGAATCCGGAGACGTTCAGGGAACGCCGGGATGCAAGATTATCGGACCGAAGGGAGAGGTCGATCTGGAATACGGCGTGATCGTCGCCAAGAGACACGCACACTTCCATCCGAGTCAGGCCGAGCCCCTCGGAATCAAGGACGGACAGATTCTGAAACTGAAAATCGAGACTCCGGACAGAACCACCATCTACGATGATGTCGTTGCAAGAGTCAAAGATTACTATACCGCAGAGGTCCATGTGGATACAGATGAAGCAAACGCCGCGGCAATGGGCGGCGGCATTGAAGGAGAAATTCTTCTGGACGAGTGAGAAAAAACGACGGGGATAGGCATTCTTTGCCTATCCCGTTGTTGTAGGAGGAACCATGGTTTATTTAATGCTTGCGGAAGGCTTTGAGGAGGTTGAGGCGGTCACCGTGGCGGATCTTCTCAGAAGAGCGGAAATTGATGTCCGCACTGTATCGGTTTCCGGAAACAAAGAAGTAGCCGGCGCTCACGGAATCAGTGTCCTGGCGGATCTGGAGCTGTCGGAGGCAGAGCTTTCGACGGCCGAAATGGTGGTGCTCCCCGGCGGAATGCCGGGAACCGTGAACCTTGCGGCCTGCCGTCCGCTGACCGACGCCCTGCTTGAACGCGCCGGGAACAGAAGACCGGTGGCGGCCATCTGCGCCGCGCCGATGGTTCTGGGACAGCTCGGCATTCTGAAGGGGAAAAGAGCCACGATATACCGGGGGATGGAGGCTGAGCTCCGCGGTGCGGAGCCGGTGAACGAGAAGGTTGTGACCGATGATTTTGTGATCACGTCGCAGGGACCGGGAACCGCGATGGATTTCGGCCTGGCGCTGATCGCGTTTCTGAAGAACAGAACAGTCGCGGAGGAGGTCCGCGAAGGCCTTTTGTACAGATAAGAGAGCTGAAGACCCTGCGGCAGGCCGCCGGACATGCACTTTGTGCGACTGCTTTTTCATGCACATCCGAGGGCTGAGCACGCATTATAAATAGGAGAGCGAAAATGGGACTGAAAATGGATCTTCATATCCATTCAACCTGCTCTGACGGGACAATGACGCCGGTAGAGCTGGTGAGAAAATATTATCAGGAGGAGTACGGGCTGATCGCGCTGACCGATCACGACGGCGTCGATGGCGTAAAGACAGCGCAGATTGCCGGTGAAGCACTGGGAATCAGTGTCATCTCCGGAATTGAGCTCGGGACGGAGTTGCCGGACGGACCGGAGCTCCATATTCTGGGTTATTACATTGATATCGAGAATCCGGAGCTGAACGAGACCCTCGCGGAACTGCGAAGGACCCGGGCGGAGCGGAACAGAAAGCTTCTGGAGGTACTCCGCTCCATGGGATACGAGCTGACGGAGGAGGACCTGAAGCAGCGCCCGGATCAGGTTTACGTGGGGAAGCCGAATTTCGCGCTGGCTCTGCAGAAGAAGGGTTATGTGAAGTCGCCGGAGGAGGCGTTCGCGCCGGGAAAATTCCTGGAATCGCCGGAGGCGAAGGCGGTCAGAAGGGAACGAATCACAGCAGAAAGGGCGATCGGGCTGATTAACGGAGCGGGAGGCATCGCTTCCCTGGCGCATCCGATGAAAATAAAGGGCATCGGCGAAAAGGGCTCGGAAGAGTTCTGCCGCCGCCTGGAGGAAATTGTGAAGCAGCTGAAGAAGGCAGGTCTCAAGGGCCTGGAATGCTTCCATCCGTCCGCGACACACGAGGAGGGAATCGCTCTGGTGAAGTTGGCGGAGAAGTATAAGCTGCACGTCACTGAGGGATCGGATTATCACGGTCCGGAATTTGAACCACATCAGTAATTGTATGAAATGCCAGAAACCAAAAGGAGATGATGAGACATGGCAGAGGTAAATTTCATCAGGCACAAAATCGCGGCGGCGATACGGACGGAAAAGGATTTCAGTGCTGCGCTCCGGTCGGAGGTGGACATGATTTTCCTGCTTCACTCGAATATCATGACGCTGACGCCAAGCATCCGGGAGATCCACAGCGCGGGCAAGAAGGCCTTCGTGCATGTGGACTTCGCGGAGGGCATCGGAAAGGACCGCGCGGGACTGGAATATCTGAAAAAGCAGGGGGTGGACGGGATCTGCACGACCCGCACCAACCTGGTGAAGATCGCAAAGGATCTGGGAATGATCACCGTCCAGCGTTTTTTTATGATCGATTCCCATTCTGTCGGAACGTCGCTGGATTCCATCAAAATCTCCAGGCCGGACATCGTTGAGATTATGCCGGCTATTGTAACAAAGAAAATCAGTGAGTTTTCCTCGCTGGTGCAGGTTCCCGTCATTGCAGGCGGGCTTGTGGAAACAAAAGAAGAAGTCAGGGCGGCCCTGGAGGCGGGTGCGTCGGTGGTGTCCACCGGCGAGACCGGACTCTGGACGCTGAATATAGATTAGAGTGCGATCGCTGAAGCGGATTGAAACAAACCTGGAGGTGACTACTATGAAAATCATGTTCTGCGGAGCGACTACGGGAGTGACAGGTTCCTGTCATCTTCTGAAGACGGAGAACCATAATGTACTGCTCGATTGCGGACAGTTTCAGGGAGGCAAGGCACAGGAGGCCCTGAACGCAGATCCGTTCCCGTTCGAGCCGTCCGAGGTCGAATGCATGATACTGAGCCATGCGCATATCGATCACTGCGGGCGGATTCCTCTGCTGGTAAAAAGAGGATTCCGGGGCAGGATCTATTGCACAGACGCGACGGCCGATCTGCTGGAGGTCATGCTGCTGGACAGCGCTCACATTCACGAAATGGACGCGCAGTGGCAGAGTAAGAGAAATCTGAGAGCCGGAAAACCGCCGGTCGATCCTTTGTACACCACAGAAGACGCGCAGGAGGCGCTGAAATATGTGGAACCGATTTTGTACGATCAGCAGATCCGTCTCAACGACGATATGAAAATTGTGTTCAATGACGCCGGTCATATCCTGGGCTCTGCGATTACGGAGATATGGGTCACTGAAGGGGAGCGGGAAAGCAAAATCGTGTTCTCCGGAGACCTGGGAATGAAGAATCGTCCGATTCTGCGGGATCCTGTCACGATTAAAAAAGCGGACTGTGTGATCATGGAGACGACGTACGGAAACCGGAACCACGCGCAGAATTCCATGAGTGTCAAGCAGCTGATCGATATCATTCTGAAGACGACCCGGCGGGGCGGAACCGTAGTGATTCCGTCTTTTGCGGTCGGTCGGACTCAGGAGCTGATTTATGAGCTTAACAGGTTCTATGAGAAGTCCAGCCCGGATTACCGTCAGGAACTGGATAAAGTCGATGTGATCGTGGACAGTCCGATGGCAACCACGGCTACGGAGGTTTTCCGCAACAATGCACAGGTGTTTGACGAGGAGACAAAGGCCTATATTATGAAGGGCGATAATCCCCTGGATTTCAAGAATCTCCGTTTTACCAGAAGTACGGAGGAATCCCGGGCGCTGAATACGGATCACACGCCCAAGGTGATTATATCCGCCAGCGGAATGTGCGAGGCGGGGCGGATCCGGCACCATCTCAAGCATAATCTGTGGGACGCCAGGAACAGCGTGATCTTCGTGGGATACCAGGGCGAGGGAACGCTGGGCCGCTCTCTGATAGAAGGAAAAAAGGATATCACGCTCTTCGGGGAGGAGGTCCATGTCAATGCGGAGATCTATAATCTGGAGGGCTTTTCCGGTCATGCGGATCAGAACGGCCTGCTGGAGTGGATCAGCGGATTTCAGCAGCCGCCCCGGCAGATCTTCCTGGTTCACGGCGAAGAGCAGTCTAAAAAGGATTTCGCGAAGCTGATTCACGACAAGCTGGGGTATGATTCCATTCCGGTTCTGGGGAATTCTGAGTTCGAGCTGGATATGAATGACGTTCGCGTGCTGAATATGACGGAAGCGGTGCAGACCGCCGCCGGGGACGAGGACGTGCAGAAGGTCCGCAGCAAGATTTCGGAAATCGAAACGGAGCTGGAAGGCATTCTCTACAACACCAGCCTGGCGATGAGCCAGTCCATGTCGGAGGAAAAGCTGGTTCGGATCAACAATGTGGTTCAGGAGCTGGAGAAGGCGACGATCAATCTGGGCACCGCCGTTAATCAGCGGGATGAGGCGCCCCGGCCGTAGACGCGGCCGGAAATGCCGCGAGCCTCGGCTGAAATGTTGATGAGCCGCGATCACGGGCGCAGCCGGAAATGTCGGCGAGCCCCGGCCGTAACTTCCTGAAATGCGACAGCTGCGGGAGAAATACCGACAATGCCCTGAGAAAATGATTGACTTTGGCAATACATCGTGGCATAGTAGTTTCCACAAAGAGTGCGGCGCCGCCATTGAAGCTTCCGACGGGAGGTTTCGTGTACATAATATTAATAAAAGGAGGAAGTATTATGGCGAGAGAATGGCAGCAGCGTAGATTCGCGGAATATGTAATGCCGGATGCGGTGTATTATCAGAGCCTGTGGGCAGTTCGCGGCCTGGCGAGGATGGAGAAGCGGGTCAGAGAACTGGATCGGGAAATTACCGGAGACGGCTGCAGCGCCAGTATTGTCCGGGAAGGTCGGCGGGATTATGCCGCAATCCGGCCGACGGAGAAGAAGGCAGTGGAGAAGATTACGCTGGAGAAGCGGGTGGAGGCCATCCGCAGGGCGCTGGATACAGTACCGGAGAATTATCGTGACTTTGTGTATGCGAACATCGTGTATAGAAAACAGCCGGCCGGGTACCAGACGAAAATCTGGAAGATATGGAAGCAGCGGTTTCTGTTCCATGTTGCCAGGAATCTGTCGATGATGTAATTTTATTACATATCTGATAAAAAAAGTATTGTAAGAGAAAGAAAATCGTGCTATGATGATACTGTAGATAAATGGAATTGATAACGAAAGGAGGAAACTCCTGCGTGGAAAAGGACTGTCTCAGGATGGTCCTTTTTCTGTTGCGGGAAAATGCTATGGACTATCAGAAATTCAGGGATGAAATCGTAAAAAAGATTCGCGGGTATCTGCCGGAGGAGTATGCCGGATGGGATATGAAAGTGGAATTCATCCGCACGAGGCGCGGTCGGCGTGAGGCTGTTCTGATTGGAAGCGGTGAAGACGGGATTGCCGTGCCGACTCTCTATATCGATATGCTGTATGAGTGGTATCAGTCCTGCGGTAGTCTGGAAAAAACGCTGCGCTTCGCCGCGGAATTCTATGTCAGCGGCATGAGGTACGGACGGGCCATGTCAGAATGCATGCGGCCGGAGCCCCGGGAGGATGGAATCATTATGACTCTGATCAACACGGAGAGAAACCGTGAGCTGCTTTCGGACGTGCCGAACCGCCCCTGCCACGATATGTCGATTATCTATCGATATATGATTCCGCTTCCGGACCGGACGTTTAACGCGGTCACAATCACAAATGCGCTGGCGGAGCGCGAGGGACTCAGCGAAGAACGCCTGTACGAGCTTGCGATGAAAAACACGCCCAGGATGCTGCCGCTCTACACTGAAAATATCGGCGAAAACATCAATGTGCTGAGCAATGACCGGGGAATCATCGGAGCAGCCGCCATGCTTTACCGGGAGTCGCTGGCGAATCTTTCGGAGATGATGGAATCGGATCTGTATGTGATTCCGTCGTCTGTCCATGAGATTATCACATTGCCGGTAGAGGACGCGTCTGCGGATAAGCTGAGGAAGATGATTTACGAGGCGAACCGCACTGTACTGGAGGCGGGGGACATGCTGTCCGACACACTGTATTATTACAGCAGGGAGGACAAAACAATGCGGCCCGCGCTGTGAACCGGCGTCTGCCCATTAAGTCCCCCGCGGACTTAATGGGGGCGCTGACGGCAGTCTGCCTGCAGCGCCGCGGCGCACGATCCGGTGGCAGTGTGCGCCGGACGCCGGCTTAATGCGGATTACACGTTGAAAAGGAAGGTGATGATGTCTCCGTCCTTTACGACGTATTCTTTGCCCTCTGAGCGCAGCAGGCCCTTCTCGCGGGCTTTCGTCATACTGCCGTCGCATTCTGCCATCAGCGTATCGTAGTTGATGGTTTCGGCGCGGATGAAACCCTTCTCGAAGTCAGTATGGATTTTTCCTGCGGCTTGCGGCGCCTTTGTCCCGTTGGTAATGGTCCAGGCCCGCGTCTCGTCGGAGCCGGTGGTCAGGAAGGAAATCAGATTCAGCAGACGATAGGAGGCCTTGATAAGCTTGTCCAGGCCGGATTCATCAATATTCAGCTCCTCCAGGAAAAGAGCTTTCTCGTCGTCGTCCAGCTCGGAGATTTCCTGCTCGATTTCCGCACAGATTACGACCGATTCGGCACCTTCTCCTGCGGCAAAGTCGCGGACGGCGGCCACGTATTCGTTTTCGCCGCCGTCTGCCGCGTCTTCCTCAGAAACGTTCGCGACATAGATGATCGGCTTATAGGACAGAAGATCCAGAGTCCGGACAAAGTCTGCCTCATCTTCATCCAGCTCCATCGCACGGGCGGAAGTCCCGCTGCTGAGGAAATCGTAGACCTTCTTCAGGATTTCCAGTTCTCCGGCCAGCGCTTTGTCGTAGCGGGATCCCTTTTCCGTCTTTGCGATGCGCCGCTCCAGGAGCTCCATATCCGACAGAATCAGCTCGGTGTTTATGGTTTCAATGTCGCTCAGCGGATCGATTTTTCCCGACACATGAACGATGTTTTCGTTTTCAAAGCAGCGGACGACGTGGACGATAGCGGCGACTTCACGGATATGTCCCAGGAATTTGTTCCCGAGACCCTCGCCCTTCGACGCGCCCTTGACCAGCCCCGCGATATCACAGAATTCGATGGTGGTATAAATCGTCTTTTTTGACTGGTTCAGATCCGAAAGGACGCGGATTCGCTGATCCGGGACGGTGACGACGCCGACATTGGGCTCAATGGTGCAGAACGGGTAGTTCGCCGCTTCCGCACCGGCCTTTGTTATCGCATTAAACAGCGTGCTTTTGCCTACGTTCGGCAGGCCGACGATTCCTAATTTCATTCTTGTATGCTCCTTTGCTGAATTTCTTTGTAATTGAGTACGAGATAGAGGATGAGGCAGGCGATGAAAACGACCGCGCTCAGAACCTGAGCCTGCCGGAAGGGGCCGATCATCAGGCTGTCCGTCCGCAGATGCTCCACGCAGAACCGCTCGACTGAATAGAGCATTCCATAGAGCAGCGCGATCTGCCCGGGGAATTTCCGCCGCCGGTCAACCCACAGAAGGAACAGGAACAGCAGAAAACACCAGATTGATTCGTAGAGAAAGGTGGGATGGACTGCCTGTCCGTTCACGATAATCGCCCAGGGCAGGTCGGTAGGACCGCCGTGCGCTTCAGAATTGAAAAAATTCCCCCACCGTCCTATAGATTGCGCCAGCGCCACTGCAGGAAGAACCAGGTCAGCCAGCTCGAGAAAAGGGATGTTTCTTTTGTGACAGAAAACCAGAGCAACGATGAGACCGCAGATCAGTCCGCCGTGGATTGCCAGCCCGCCGTTCCTGACATGAAGGATCTCGGACAGATTGTCCCGGTAAAGATCCCAGCGGAAAATCACGTAGTAAAGCCGTGCGCCGACGATGGAGACGGGAATCATCCACAAAGCGAAGTCAATGATGCTGTCGCTCTGAATGCCGTGCCGCGGCGCTCTTTTATAGCACAAAAGAATGGCCAGGATGAATCCTGTGCCGATTAATATGCCGTACCACATGATGTCGATGCCCGCAATCGTAAAAGCAACCGGTCCGGGGGATGTCATGATGCGCCTCCTCTAAAATGAAAATTTATTTTTATGCATGCCGGCGTACATTGCAATTGACGGATGCATTGCAGCCGACGGACGTATGCCAGTCAACGGGTACATGCCGGCGACTGCAGCCGGGGGGTGCGCCGCGGCGCTGCAGAAAATCCGCTGCAAGCACAATTAAGCCCGGAGGGGGCTTAATCAGCACGCACTTATTATACCGCGGCAGACTGCGGAATTCAAGAGGAACGGGGAAGTTCGGCGAGCGCAGCGACGTAATGACTGAATGAAAGGACGCATCAAATTGCCTCTGTTTTCGTTGGCAGAAACGTGTTTTTTACTGTATTGTCCAGCCTCGATGAAAAGTATTGTCGAAAATCCCGAAAAAACTGTTGACACAGTAGCGGAATTTTGGTAGTATATTTCTTACAGTGATTCAAATTACTGCGATGTGGCGGTGTAGCTTAGTTGGCTAGAGCGTCCGGTTCATACCCGGAAGGTCGGTGGTTCGACTCCACTCGCCGCTACCATATCTGGGCGTTTAGCTCAGCTGGGAGAGCATCTGCCTTACAAGCAGGGGGTCATAGGTTCGAGCCCTATAACGCCCACCAGATATGGCCAAGTAGTTCAGTTGGTTAGAATGCCAGCCTGTCACGCTGGAGGTCACGAGTTCGAGCCTCGTCTTGGTCGCCAATTTTATATCATATATGCTTTGCATTTGCAGGGCATATATGATAGAATAATTTACAAAAGCAATCAGATACGCAGGTAATTTTGTGAAATGCAAGGCGCACGGATGAGGAGCGAGCGGAGCGTGCTTCTGCACGTGAGCGAGGACGAAGCCGAGCAACACCGCAGTTCGCAAAAGCAAACAGATACGCAGGTAATTTTGTGAAATGCAAGGCGCACGGATGAGGAGCGAGCGGAGCGTGCTTGTGCACGTGAGCGAGGACGAAGCCGAGCAACACCGCAGTTCGCAAAAGCAAACAGATACGCAGGTAATTTTGTGAAATGCAAGGCGCACGGATGAGGAGCGAGCGGGGCGTGCTTCTGCACGTGAGCGAGGACGAAGCCGAGCAACACCGCAGTTCGCAAAATTAACAAGTATGGTGGGTATAGTCAAGTGGTTAAGACATAGGATTGTGATTCCTACATGCGTGGGTTCGATCCCCACTACCCACCCCATTGATGGGGTATCGCCAAGTGGTAAGGCAATGGATTCTGATTCCATCATGCGCAGGTTCGAATCCTGCTACCCTAGCCAATTCACAAGCCAGGATGCAAGTGATTGCATCTTGGCTGTCATCGTGGCGACATAGCCAAGTGGTAAGGCAGAGGTCTGCAAAACCTTTATTCCCCAGTTCAAATCTGGGTGTCGCCTCCACAGAGAAACCGTCGGAAATACGTTCCGGCGGTTTTTCTTTTGCACAAATTAAAAAAAGTGGCAGGTTCTGCCACTTTTCACAAAAAAATCCATAAATGTGGCAGGTCTGATCATCATCTAACTCGAGTTAATCTAGTTTAACCGCAATCAGAGCACTAATCCGTACACCTGCCAACTCGGCCGGCTTATGCCTCGGCTGCGCAGTCGGACAGAATCATGTCCAGATCCTCGCGGCATCCGCCGCATTTGTTTCCTATATCCATGCTCTCGCACAGTGTCTTCAGGTCCGTAATCTGATGCTCCCGGATAAAGTCTTCAACCTCTCCGCGGGTTACGTGGTGACAAAGACATACTTCGTACTCTCTTGATTTTTTGTCCATAAAATATTCCTCCTGTCAGCATTATAGCATATAACTGACGTCTGCAAAACAGGAGCTTTTGTATAAAGGAAAAGTTTCGGCAGATTCCGCAGGCGGAGACGGTCCGGTGCCGAAATGGTCACAGTAAACGGGAATTTCCTTTGGAAGGTCAGTGCAAATATGATACAATAGTGACGCGGCCGTATGAATCGAGCCGCAGAGGAGGGAAAACAGATATGTTTATAAATAAGGACAGTGCCTCAAACGGCAATGTGGAGTGCAATACGGATAACAACGAAAAACGGTTCCTGGAAATTCTGAAGGAACTTGAGATCACCGATTATAACTGGCATGAGCATGAGGCGTTGTTCTCGGCGGATCAGGAGGGGGCGGAGGAACTGATGTTTCCGGGGCTCAATCTGAAAAATCTCTTGATCAAGGACAAAAAGACAGAGGATTTCTTTATGGTGGTTCTGGAGGACCATCGCCGGATGAACCAGAAACACTTCAAGCAGGTGACAGGCTGGCACAAAAACCGGTTCGCCACGCCGGAGGAAATGTGGGAGCTGCTGAGGCTGAAGCCGGGATCGGTGACGCCCTATGCTCTGTTTAATGATACGGAGAAAAAGGTTACGGTTGTGCTGGGAAATGAGATTGTGACGGCAGACGATGCGGAATGGATTAACCTTCATCCGTGCCGGAATACAGCGACGGTTTCCGTGCACAGATCGGATTTCTACAGAATACTTGAGAAGCTGGGGAACCCGGTCATAGAAGAACAATCCGTGGAATGAGGCGGGGCGAATCTTCGCAGAAACAAAAGAAAACAAAAGAAAACGCCACCCGCAGGGGCGGCGTTTTTCGTGTCAGGCGCGTCGCCGGCCGTTATTTTTCGACCTTCATGCTGCCGGTTTTCATGGCGCGGATGTGCCATGAGAGGGCTTCGTCCAGGAGATGTGGCGTCTGCAGCTTGCTGGCGGCGCAGGCTCTTTCGAAGTAGTCCTTCAGCATGTCTTTATAGTCGGGGTGGGCACAGTTTTCGATGATTCTGACTGCCCGCTGTTTCGGCGTCAGGCCGCGGAGATCCGCGTAGCCCTGCTCTGTGACAATGACCTGAACGTCGTGCTCGGTGTGGTCGATGTGGGAGCAGAAGGGTACGATTGAGGAAATCGCGCCGCCCTTGGCTACGGATACGGTCGAGAAAATGCTGATTGCAGCATTTCTGGCGAAGTCTCCGCTGCCTCCGATGCCGTTCATCATGGCGGAGCCGTTGACGTGCGTGGAATTTACATTTCCGTAGATGTCGCATTCCAGGGCGGTGTTCATGGAGATGACGCCCAGGCGGCGGATGATTCCCGGATTGTTTGAAATATCTTCAGGGCGGAAAATCAGTTTCCCTTTATAGAGGTCACATTCCTCGTCGAATTTCGCCTTCATTTCCGGGGAGGGGGTGATGGCGGTGGTGGAGGCGCAGGTGACCTTTCCGGCCTTGATAAGTTCAAGCATGGAGTCCTGCACGACCTCGGTGTAGCAGGTCAGATCATGAAATTCCGATTCAAGAAGCCCGTACAGTACCGCGTTGGCGACGCTTCCCACGCCCGACTGGATGGGCAGGAGCGTGTCGTCCAGCCGTCCCGCCCGGACTTCACCGTCCAGAAAGTCGATGATGTGATCGGCGATTTTCTGCGAATCCTCGCTCACGGAACCGAGAGGGCGAAGCCCGTCCTGGATGTCGGTGATGACGATTCCGCAGATTTTATCCCAGCCGCATTCAATGTACGGAACGCCGATCCGGTCGTTGGGCTTTGTGATATCGATAGGTTTGCGGTGCGGCGGATTCGGGAGAACGATGCAGTCGTGCATGCCCTCCAGACCCATGGGCTGAAGCGTGTTCAGCTCGACGATGACCTTGTCGGCCTGTCGGACGATGGCCGGCGTGTTTCCGACTGAGGTGGTGGGAACGATGCTCCCGTCTTCGTTCAGCGCCAGCGCTTCTACGATGGCGATTTCCACCTTCGGCAGCGCGCCGTAATTGATATACTGCGTGGAATGCGAAAGATGCATGTCGATATAATCGCACTCGCCTTTGTTCACTGCGGCACGGAACGTCGAGTCTGTCATGTAGGGCATACGCATCCCCATGATTCCGGCTTCCGTCATTTCAGTATCGATTTCCGGCCCCAGAGACGCGCCGGAATAGACGTTAACCTTGAATTTCTCGCCCTTTTTCCCGCGCTCGGCCAGGGCGTGGGGAACGGCCTTCGGATAGCCGGAGGCGGTGAACCCGCTGACGCCCAGGGTCATGCCGTCTTTAATCATAGCGGCGGCCTCTTCCGCGGACATGATCAGGTCATACGCCTTTTCACTTCTGAGTCTTTCCTTTACCTTTTCATCAACTTCCATGACTACGATACCTCCTCAGTAAATCATGCGTTAATTTTTTGTCGAATGTCAGTACCATAATAACACGAATCAGAAAAAGACACAACGACCTGCTTGTTTTTTCGGGCGGGTAATGTATAATGACAATGGAGGTTGAAACGGATATGAGGAAAACAAAGATAATCTGTACAATCGGGCCGGCGTCCCGCAGTGAGGACATGATGCGCCGGCTTTTGCTGGCCGGGATGAACGTGGCCAGGATGAACTTTTCTCATGGCAGTCATGAGGAGCACAAAGAGAATATCGACCGGTTCCGCCGCGTACGGGATGAGCTCGGAATTCCGGCGGCGGTGCTGCTGGATACAAAGGGTCCTGAGATCCGCACCGGTACGTTCCGGGACGGCGCGGCTGTGCTGCAGGACGGTCAGGAGTTTACGCTGACCACAAAGGATGTGGAAGGAACAGGCGAGATTTCCTCTGTAACATATAAAGATCTTGCAAAGGACCTGAACGCCGGGGATACGGTGCTGATCAACGACGGACTGATTATGCTCAGGGTGAAAAGCACCACAGATACCGATCTGGTATGCGAGGTGGTTCACGGCGGGAGGATAAGCGATCACAAAGGCATCAATGTGCCGAACGTGGATATCAGCATGGAGTATCTGTCCGATCAGGACAAATCCGATCTGCTGTTCGGAATCGAACAGGACGTGGATTACGTCGCGGCTTCCTTTGTACGCTCCGCCGACGACGCGCGGGCGATTCGCTCGTTCCTCGATGACAACGGGGGAGAGAGGATTAAGCTCATCGCCAAGATTGAGAGCACCCAGGGAGTCGCCAATTTTGAGGATATTCTGCAGCTGGTGGACGGTATTATGGTCGCCCGGGGCGATATGGGAGTCGAAGTGCCCTTTGAGCTGCTTCCCGGTATTCAGAAACGGTTCATCCGCCGCTGCGTGCAGCAGGGGAAAATCGTCATCACCGCGACGCAGATGCTGGAATCGATGATTACCAGTCCGGTGCCTACCCGGGCTGAGATCAATGATGTGGCGAATGCGGTGTTCGACGGAACGTCCGCCGTCATGCTCTCCGGAGAGAGCGCCGCCGGAAAGTATCCGGAAGAGGCCGTCGCAGCCATGGCGCGTATCGCAGAGCAGGCGGAGGAGGACGCCAGGACGGTGACCAGCAGAGAAAAATGGCTGGCGATGGATTCCCGGGATATCACCAACGCGGTGGGACACGCCGCATGCACGCTGGCAGAGGACATCAGTGCCAAAGCGATTCTGGCCATCACATCCTCAGGTTATACAGCAAATAAAATCAGCAAGTTCCGCCCGGAGCTGCCGATTATCGGATGTACGCCGGACGAAAAGGTCTACCATCAGATGGCGCTGTTCTGGGGCGTTGAGCCGCTGATGGCCAATTACCGCGAGGAGCTGGGTGATCTGTTCGGCCATTGCACCCGCAAGGCGATCCGCAGCGAATGCATCCGCGAGGGAGATACGGTTGTGTGCACCGCGGGGGTGCCGGTCGGAGTTTCGGGGCGTACAAACGCCATCCGCGTGGTTGAAGCGACGCTGGAGTGACGCGTCGCCGGACTGTATAGAAAATGAAAAAAAGGACTGTTGCGCGCAACAGCCCTTAATTAATGTCATGTAATTAAATATTACTCCTCAGGTGCCTCAAGATCGTCTTCGCTTTGGTGCTCTGCCAGTACTCTTTCGTACTCGGCGAAAATGGCGTCTTTGATTCGAGTTCTCGTTTCAGAGGTGAGGGGATGTGCGATATCCCGGAAATCCCCCTCGCCCATCTTCCGACTGGGCATGGCGATAAACGGACCGTTCTGACCCTCAATTATCTTGATATCGTGGACAACAAACTCATCATCGAATGTGACCGAAACAATCGCTTTCATTTTGCCTTCCGCAGTGACCTTGCGAATCCTTACATCAGTAATGTTCATCATGGCCTACCTTTCTGGCTTTTATAATTGTTTATTATATTATACACAATATCAATCGAATCTGCAACCCGCATTTACGGAAAAAGATTATTTGAAAATGTCGGGATTCGGCCGGACGTCGATGGTGCGCTTTTCTTCATCTACGTCTCCGAGGTAGACCGCGGCTGTGTAATCGCGGATTTTCTTTTGTTCAGGCGTCTCGCTGACGATGGCGATGCCTGCGCCGACGACCTCCGCGTCAAATTCGGCGAGCAGATCCGCAATGCCCTTGGTGCTTCCGCCGCCCCGCATGAAATCGTCGATGACCAGGGTGCGCGATCCGGGGCGGACCGCCCGCCGGGACAGCGACATCTTCTGTACGCGGTCATATGAGCCGGAAAAATAATTGATGCTGACCGTCGAGCCCTCGGAGACTTTCGCCTCCCTGCGGCAGATGATCAGAGGGCGGTGCAGCTGATGCGCCACCATGGTGGCCAGGGGAATTCCCTTTGTTTCCACCGTCGCCACATAGTCCACATCCAGCGCCCGGAACTTTACGGCGAACAGGGTCGCCAGACGGCTGACCAGCTCGGTGTCGTACATGATGTCGGACGTGTACAGGAAGCCTCCGCCCAGAATTCTCGCCGGATCGCGGAGCCGGTCGCAGAGCTCGTCCAGCAGAGGCGCGACAGCCTCCTGCGTGGTGTCGGGAACAAAGTGAACGCCGCCCCTGGCGCCGGAAATCGTTTCGATGAACCCCGATCCCGTCGCCTCCATGGCAGACGCCGCGATGTTGATATCCTCGCTGATGCTGGACTTGGCCATCTGAAAAAGATCGCAGAAGTACTGCAGCGGATATAGCTTTCCGGGCGTGTCAGAAAGTGTCTTTACGATCACGCCGATGCGTTCTGTTCGTTTCATTATTTCCTCCGGACGCGGTGGTTTCCGGAAACCCGCCGGCAGCGCGGATTCCACAGACTGTTTAAAATAATATTATTGCTTTTTGCTGAAATTGTAAAGCATTTTTGAGACCGGTATGGTATAATATCAAGAGTTCTGTTCGGACCGGGTCTGAGACGCGCGCTCCGGGATTTTGATTTTCCGGTTTCTTAAGGCGCGGCTCTTTCAGGCGTGGTCACAGATGTAAGATATATCATCGGGGAAGGGAACCAGTTATGATTGATTTGAAGAAATACAGAAATATACATTGTATTGGAATCGGCGGCGTCGGGCTGTCAGCGATTGCGGAGATACTGGTAGCGAGAGGATACCGCGTGTCCGGTTCTGACATGAAGCCGTCGGAAATGACAGAGAAACTGAAGAAATCGGGAATCACCATTTACATAGGCCATAGAGCGGAGAATGTCGAGAATGCGGATCTCATCATCTATTCAGCGGCGATCGCCGAGGAAAATCCGGAAATCATCCGCGCCAGGGAGAAGAACATCCCGCTGGCGTCCAGAGCGGAAATCCTGGGAACACTGATGGATGAATATGAGTCAAGCGTGGCGATCAGCGGAACCCATGGAAAAACGACAACGACCTCTATGGTTTCTCTCGTTCTGGAGGCAGCGGGACTGGAGCCCACGATTCTTGTCGGCGGACAGCTGGACGAGATCGGCGGGAACGTGAAGGTCGGAAACAGCCCTTACTTTGTGACGGAGGCCTGCGAATACCGGGACAGCTTCCTGCAGCTCCGGCCGAAAATCGAGGTGATCCTGAACATCGATTCAGACCATCTGGACTATTTCAAGGATATCGACCACATCGTCCGGTCCTTCGACAAGTTCGCCAGAGCGGTTCCGGAGGACGGAAGGATTATCGCTTACGATTCCAATCCTTTTGTAAGTGAGGTGATCAAAGGACATGCAAATGTGGTGACCTACGGGTATAATGAAAATTCCACCTATCATATTTCCGAGGTAAGGTTTAACAGCGAGGGGATGCCATCCTTCTCGGTGAGCCATAACGGCGTGAAGCTGGAGCATGTACAGCTGAATGTTCCGGGGGAGCATAACATCCTGAACGCAGCGGCGGCTTTTGCCTGCTGCCATGTGCTCGGCGTGAACGCGGCACTGATCGCCGGAACTCTGGAGTCCTATCACGGAACGCAGCGGCGCTTTGATATCATCGGGACGACGGACAGAGGCGTGAAGGTGGTCGATGATTACGCGCATCATCCGACGGAAATCCGGGCGACGCTTTCAGCGGCCCATAATATTCCGCACAGGAAGCTCTGGTGTCTCTTCCAGCCCCACACCTACACCAGGACGCTGGCGCTGTTCGATCAGTTCGCGGACGCCTTTGAGCAGACCGATGTCCTGATTCTGGCAGATATCTATGCGGCCAGGGAAAAGGACATCTATAACATCTCTTCCGAGAAGCTTGCCGCGGAGATCCGGCGGGAGCATCCGGACAAGGAGGTCTATTATATGGACAGCTTTGAGAAAATCGCAGACTATGTCCGGGAGCATGCGGAGAACGGAGACGTGGTGATCACCATGGGCGCCGGCGACATCTACAAGGCCGGGAAAATGATTATGGAACAGAGCTGAAGGAGAATACGGAACATATAAACAGATACAGAAGAAAAACCATGCGGAGAGTGAGATGAAATACAGCGAATATCAGGAAAAGGAATCGGAGAGAAAACGCATCGCCATCGCGCACCTGGAGAACGGCGTCGACTTTGCGGACATCAGCAGTGTCTATATCGATGAAACCGTCCAGATCGGGGCGGGCACGTTTATCGGACCCTGCGTCACGCTGGAGGGAGACACGGTAATCGGTGCGAATGCGAAAATCTATCAGAATACGCGTATCCGGGATTCTGTCATCGGCGACGGCGTGGAAATTCAGAGCAGTGTGGTGCTGGAGAGCAGCATCGGAGAGGAGAGCAGAATCGGGCCCTTCGCATATGTGCGCCCCGGCTCCGAAATCGGCAGAAACTGCAAGATCGGAGATTTTGTGGAGGTGAAGAACTCCACCTTCGGAGACGGGTCCAAGTCGGCGCATCTTACCTACATCGGAGATTCCGATATCGGCGAAGACGTGAACCTGGGATGCGGGGTTGTTTTTGTCAATTATGACGGCACCCACAAATTCAGGTCCACGATCGGCGACGGCGTGTTCATCGGCTGTAATTCCAACATTATTTCGCCGGTCCGCATCGATGACGGCGCCTATGTGGCGGCCGGGAGCACCATCACGCAGGACATTCCGGAGGATGCGCTGGGAGTGGCGCGGGCGAAACAAAAGAATATTGAAGGCTGGGCGACCCGCCGCGGCCTTTATAATAAAAAGAAGAAACAGTTGCAGAAGACCGAAGTTCATGGAGGAGAGGAACAATGAAAAACAGCGCTTTTTCTGACTACAAACTGTTCGCGGGAAACTCGCATCCCCGGCTCGCGGAGGAGATCGCATCCGTTATGGGAAAACCTCTGGGGAAGGCGACGGTGACGAAATTCAGCGACGGAGAAATTTCCGTCAATCTCTGGGAGAGCGTGCGGGGCGTGGACGTCTATATCATTCAGTCCACATGCTCACCTGTCAATGACAATCTGATGGAGCTGCTGATCATGATCGACGCGGTCAAGAGAGCTTCGGCCGGACGGATCAATGCGGTGATTCCGTATTACGGCTACGCGCGTCAGGACAGAAAAGCCAAGGCCAGAGATCCGATTACCGCCAAGCTGGTGGCGAACCTGCTGGTTGCGGCAGGCGCAGACCGTGTGCTGACGATGGACCTGCATGCCAGCCAGATTCAGGGATATTTCGATATTCCGGTGGATCATCTGGTGGGAATGCCGATTCTGGCGAAATATTTCAAGGAAAAGAATCTGGAGAATGTCTGTATCGTTTCTCCGGATCACGGCAGCGTGACCCGGGCGAGAAATATGGCGGAATACTTCGACTGCCCCATCGCCATTGTGGACAAGCGGCGTCCGGAGCCGAACAAAAGCGAGATCATGAATATCATTGGCGAGGTCAGAGGAAAAAACTGCATTATCCTCGACGATATGATTGATACCGCAGGAACGATCACCAACGCGGCGAACGTTATCAAGGACATGGGCGCAGAGAACGTCTATGCGGGCGCGACCCATGCGGTTCTCTCCGGACCGGCCTTCGACAGGATTGAAGCTTCTGCGATTAAAGAACTGGCGCTGCTGAACACGATACCGATGGACAAGGAGAAGAAGCTGGACAAGATGACCGTTCTGTCCGTGGCGCCGCTTTTCGCGGAAGCCATGACCAGAGTGTACACAAACGGATCTGTCAGCAAACTGTTTGACTGATATGAGCAATGAACCATTTATTATCGTCGGCCTGGGAAATCCCGGGCCGAAATATGAAAATACGAGACACAATCTGGGGTTTCTGACGCTGGATCATCTCGCGGAGGAGAACGGAATCGCCGTCAGCAGAATCAAATTCAAATCGCTGACGGGCGCGGGGAGCATCGCCGGACACAAGGTTGTGCTGGTCAAGCCTCAGACGTATATGAACCTCAGCGGTGAGGCGGTGAGGGAGGCTGTTTCCTTTTATAAAATTCCGCCGGAGCATCTTATCGTGATCTATGATGACCTCGATATTCCGACGGGGAGCATACGCATCCGCAGATTCGGCAGTGCGGGCACTCACAACGGGATGCGTTCCGTCGTACAGCAGCTGGGAACAGACCGGTTTCCCCGGATCCGCGTCGGCATCGGCAGCGGTCGGAAGGAGGAACTGATTTCCTTTGTGACCGGAGGCTTTCGCAAAGACGAGGTCCCGCTTCTGCGGCAGGCTGTGGAGACAGCGTCCAGAGCGGCGGAATGCATCGTTACCGACGGCGTGGATCTCGCCATGAACCGTTACAATACCAAAAAGAAGGAGAAGAAAAAGAGGGAGCATGCTCCCGGAGAAAAGGATGAATAAACGAGGAATCATCGGGATATCGGGTGTGTCTGAGAGTCGATCGGCGTTTATCATATCCGAGAGTATCAAAAAAGAACCGGGAAAAAGTCTGATCATCGTCGCCACAGAACCGAGAGCGAAGCGGCTTGCGGATGATCTTTCTTTTTTTACCGACAGGAACATACACGTGATGCCGGATGAGGATCAGGTGTTTTTGCGTTACGAGGCGAAAAATCATGACCTTCTTCTGGAGCGGCTGAATGCCATGAAGGCGCTGCGCGGGCAGGAGGACTGCATCGTGGTGGCGCCGGCCGCCGCAGCGATCCGGAAAACCATGCCGCACCGGCTTTTCGAGTCCAGAAAGCTCAGTATAGCTCTGGGCGAGGAGCATTTTCTGGTGGATCTGAAGGAGACGCTGGTGTCCCTCGGCTATGAGCGTATGAGCCTGGTGGAGGGGCGCGGCGAGTTCAGCATGCGGGGTGGCATTCTGGATGTTTTCACGCCGGACGCAGAGAACCCGTTCCGGATTGAATTCTTCGATACCGAGGTGGATTCCATCCGCGAGTTTGACATCGATACACAGCGCTCCGTCCGGAGCCTGCGGAGTGTCGAGATCGGCCCTGCAGAGCAGATGCTTGCGGACAAAGAACTGTTCGCCCGGGCTTCCGAGCGGGTGCGCCGGACGTATACGGCGCAGGCGAAGCGTCTGATGAAACGGGGAGACGGCAGCGAGGAAGCAGTTCGCAGGCTGGAGAAGCGCCGGGATGAGCTTTGTGAATACATCGATAACCGGATGAACGTTCAGCTGCTGGAAAATTATCTTCATTATTTTTACGAGGATCCGGAATACCTGTGGGATTATCTGGATGACGGGACGATTTATGTCGATGATCCCGATCGCATCGGTGAGATGCTGGACGCGAGAAGCAAGGAGCAGAAGGTGGATTTCCAGGTCATGCTGGAGCGGGGCGAGATTGTTCCGGAGGACATGGAGCTGATGACAGGACGGGAGGACTTTCAGAAGATCTACCGGCACGGCCCCGTTTATCTTTTGTCCCCCTTCCCCAAACAGATCCGGGGCGTCGAGGCCTACGAGTCTCTCCACAGTTATCAGAGCGCGCAGATGATGAATTTCAGCGGACATATGGAGCTTCTGGAATCGGAACTGAAGGCGTATGTCAAAAAAGGCTATGAAATCTGCATCACAGCGTCTACGGAAGAGCGCCGGAAAAATCTGATCGAATTCTGTGACCGCTGCGGCGTCGTCCGTCAGGTCCGGTTCCTGCGGGGGAATCTGACGACAGGCTTTGACTTTATCGACCGGAAGCTCTGCTACATCAGCGACAATGATATTTTCGGGGAGCGGCAGCAGAGCCGGCGGCGGCGAAAGCGCCGCGGCGACGGCCAGAAGATTGAAAGCTTTACGGATTTGAAGGCGGGGGATTTCGTGGTGCACGAGAATCACGGAATCGGAAAATTTCTGGGGATTCAGCAGCTGGATATCCAGGGAGAGAAGAAGGACTACCTGAAAATCAAGTACGCCGGAAACGACACCCTGTATGTGCCGGTGGAGCAGTTCGATATCGTGCAGAAATACATCGGATCGGACGGGATTACGCCGAAGATCAACAAGCTCTCCGGCGGCGAATGGAAGCTGACCAAGGCGAGGGCCCGGGCGGCCATCGCGGAGATGACTCAGGAACTGGTACAACTGTACGCGGAAAGAGAAATGGAGACGGGCTTTGCGTTCAGTCCGGATTCCATCTGGATGCGGGAATTTGAGGATGAGTTTCCCTATCAGGAGACGGAGGATCAGCTGCGTTCTATTGCGGAGATCAAGCAGGATATGGAAAAGCCGAAAGCGATGGATCGTCTGCTCTGCGGAGATGTGGGCTTCGGTAAAACCGAGGTGGCGGCCAGGGCGCTGTTCAAGTGCGTTGCGGACGGGAAACAGGCGGCGGTTCTGGTGCCGACTACGGTGCTGGCGAACCAGCATTTCTACACGCTGCGCGACCGTTTCGAGCATTTCGCGGTCCGGGTGGAGATGCTGTCCCGGTTCCGCAGTGAGGCGCAGCAGAAGAAAATTCTGGAGGACCTCGCGGACGGAAAAATCGATATCGTAATCGGTACGCACAGGATTCTGTCCCAGGATGTGAAGTTCCGGGATCTGGGTCTTCTGGTCATCGACGAGGAGCATCGGTTCGGCGTCCGTCATAAGGAGGCGATTAAGAAGCTGAAGAAAAACGTGGATGTGCTGACGCTGACGGCTACGCCGATTCCGAGAACGCTGAATATGTCGCTGACGGGAATCAAGGATATGAGCCTGATCGAGGAACCTCCGGAGGACCGTTATCCGGTGCAGACGTATGTGATGGAGCAGGATGACCTCGTGATCCGGGACGCCGTGAAACGGGAGCTGGACCGGGGCGGACAGTGCTTTGTCATCTACAATCGTGTCCGCGGCATCAGCCAGCTTGCCGGACGCATCGAACATCTGGTGCCGGAGGCCCGTGTCGCAGTGGGTCACGGCAGGATGAACGAGCAGGCTCTGGAGAATGTAATGCTGGATTTTGTCAACCATCAGTCAGATGTGCTGGTGGCGACGACGATCGTGGAGTCGGGCATCGATGTCCCCAACGCGAATACGCTGATCATCATGGATGCGGACCGCTACGGCCTGGCGCAGCTCTATCAGCTGAGAGGACGCGTCGGCAGATCGAACCGGATGGCTTACGCCTACCTGATGTATCAGAAGGACAAGGTGCTGACCGAGGTTTCGGAGAAAAGGCTCCGGGCGATCCGCGAGTTCACCGAGTTCGGTTCCGGCTTCAAGGTCGCCATGCGTGATCTGGAGATCCGGGGTGCGGGGAATCTGCTGGGAGGCGAGCAGTCTGGCCACATGATGAACATCGGCTACGAGCTGTACTGCAAGATGGTGGAGGATGCGGTGCGCCAGCTGAAAGGCGGGGAACCGGTCAGCGAGACAGATGAGGACACCTCGGTGGAGCTCGCCGTTCCGGCCACTATTCCGGACTGGTACATTGAAAATGAATCTCTGAAGCTGGGGATGTACAAAAAAATCGCCTCTGTGCGGACGCCGGAGGAGGAGCAGGAAATGATCGACGAGTTAATCGACCGGTTCGGCGATGTTCCGCGGGAGACGCTGAATCTCATCAAGATCTCGCGGATCCGGGGCATGGCGGCGGAGCTTTCCGTCAGGAGGATCTATGAACAAAATAAACGGATCATCTTTTCCTTCGCCGAGAAAAACCGGCTGACTCCGTATGCGATTTTCAGCATCAATGACGCGTTCAAGGGACGAGCCTTTGTTCACGGCGGCGTCGAGCCGTTTATCCGGATCCCGATGATCCCCGCCAGAAAGCTGGAGGATTGTCTGGAACTGCTGACGATAATCAGGGAAAGCAAAGGAGGAAATGAAAATGCTGTTTAAAAATATTACGATTCTGGACGAAGATTTCAACGTGCGGGAGAATATGTACGTCGGCACCTTCGGGAGCCGGATCCGCCTGATCTCGGACAAAGAACCGGAATATGCGGAAAAATACGGAGAAGTCTATGACGGAAGGGACCGGCTGCTGATGCCCGGCTTTTATAACGCTCACGGACACAGCCCGATGGCGCTGATGCGGGGGTACGGCGAGAATCTGATGCTTCAGGACTGGCTGGAGACAAGGATTTTTCCCTTCGAGGCCAGACTGGATTCTAATGCGGTTTACTGGGGAACGCTCCTCTGTATGATGGAATCTCTGCGTTTCGGTATTGTATCCACTCAGGATATGTACTATTTCACCTCCGATATGGTAAGGGCGGTCGCGGACAGCGGCGCGAAGAACAACATCAGCCGTTCGCTGACGAATTTCGACGGCACGCCCTTCGAACAGATGGAGTCGGTCCGGGAGATGAAGGACGCCGTCCGGAATTACCACGGTGCAGAGGAGGGCAGAATCCTGATTGACGCCAGCCTTCACGCGGAATATACATCTGACGAGCAGACGGCCAGGGGGCTTGCGGCGTATGCGAAAGAAGAGGGAATACGCATGCATGTGCACGTTTCGGAAACAAAACGTGAGCATGAGGAATGCAAGGGCCGACGCGGGGGACGCACGCCGGTTCGGTATCTGGCGGACTGCGGCATCTTCGATGTGCCGGCGACGGCGGCGCACTGTGTGTGGATTGAGGGAGAAGATTATGACATCCTGAAGGAAAAGGGCGTAACGGTCGCCACGAACCCGGTCAGCAATCTGAAGCTCGCCAGCGGGATCTGCGACAGTGCGGCGCTGCTGCGGGCGGGAATCGGCCTGGCTGTCGGTACGGACAGCGTGGCCTCCAACAATTCGCTGAATTTCCTGGAGGAGATTAAAACACTTGCCCTGACGGGAAAAATCAAGGCCGGAGATCCCACTGTAATCACGCCGCGTCAGGCTTTGTACGCTGCGACAAGAGGCGGAGCTCTGGCGCAGGGCCGGACGGACTGCGGCCTCCTGGCTGAGGGACAGAAGGCGGATCTGATCGTGCTGGACACTTCTCAGCCGAATATGCATCCTGTTCACGATATGGTCAACAATATCGTCTATTCCGCCGCGGGCAGCGATGTGGTCCTGACGATGGCGGACGGAAAAGTGCTTTACAAAGACGGAGAATATGCTACAATCGATAAAGAAAAAACTGTCTTTGAAACGGAGAGGGCTGCAAAGGGGATTTTAGCGCAGCTTTAGTATTGGAGATTACTGTATGTCAGATTCAAATGAAAAGAAATTCCTGAAGGGCGCGGCGATTCTGGCGGGGGCCGGCGTCATGATCAAGCTCCTCGGGGCGGTGTTCCGGATTCCGCTGACCAACTGGATCGGCGACGGGATGACGTATTACAGTGTCGCTTATGCGATTTACGGCACGCTGGTGGTCATCGGCACCGCCGGCGTTCCGGTGGCGATTTCACGGCTTGTCTCGGAGAGCATCGTGCAGAAACGCTACCGCAACGCGCACAAAATCTTTCACGTGGCGACGCTGCTGCTGCTGGGCGTCGGAACGGTCTGCTTCATTATCTGCTTTTTCGGAGCGGATATTATCGCCCGGGCGGTGGGAAGCCCCAAATCCGCGCTGGCGGTGCGGGCCATGGCGCCGGCGCTGTTCTTTGTGCCTCTGTTTTCCTCATTCCGGGGATTTTTCAACGGCCGGCAGAACATGAACCCCACGGCGATTTCTGAAATCACGGAGCAGCTGGTGCGCTGCGGCGTCGGGCTCTCGCTGGCGTATGTGTTCGCCTTCCACTCCGGGGACATGGTGAAGGCGGCGGCAGGCGCATCCTTCGGCGCTTCGGCGGGCGCGATCGCCGGTCTGGCGGTCATCGCTCTGATCTTCCTGCTGAACCACAAAGTATTCCGGCAGAAAATCGAATGCGGAGATCCGATGGTGGAGGACGGAAAATATCTGGCGAAGAAAATCACGATGATTGCCGTTCCCATCATCATCGGATGTGAGATTATGCCGATTATGACCCTTATCGACACGTCAATCGTGATGAACGTGCTGCAGCAGACCGGATGGAGCCGGGCGGCCACAGAGCATATGTACAGCCTCTACGGCGGTTACTGCAACCCGATTATCGCGTTCCCGCAGATCTTTACACAGGCGGTGGCGGTCAGTCTGGTTCCGGCGATTTCCAGAAATTTCGCAGTGAATAATGCGACGGAGGTCAATGAGACGATCAAGCTGGGCTATCGGACGACGATGATCATGGGCTTTCCGTGCGCCTTCGGGCTCTTCTTCCTGGCGGAGCCGATTCTGAAGCTGCTGTATTTCGAGCAGCCGGAGTCCTGCCGGGAGGCGGCGCCCATCATGATGCTTCTCGCCATCGGCGTGATCTTTCTGGCGCATATGCAGACCTCGACCAGCGTCTTGCAGGCGATCGGAAAGCAGATGATTCCGGTGCGGAACCTGGCGATCGGATGCGTGTTCAAGGTGTTCGTGACCTACTTCACCGTCGGCGTTCACGTGATTAACGTGAAGGGCGCCGCCATCGGCACCCTGGTGGCATATTTTGTCGCGATGACGCTGAACGATCTGTCCGTGCACAAGTATACCGGCGTCCGGCACAACATCAGTCTGACGTATGTCCGACCGCTGATCGCGGCGCTGCTGATGGCCGCCTGGGCTCTCGGGGTGTACAAAGGAATGATGATTCTTCTCGCCGGCCACAGCGGGAATATGGCGAATGCGCTGTCTGCCGCGGTGGCGATTCTGACAGCGATGGTCATTTACGTCATCCTGATTTTCGCGGTCAGGGCAATTACGCCGGAGGAGCTGGAGCGCATGCCGGGAGGCGGCCGTTTCGCGCGTCTGGCGAATAAATTCATCCGCCGTTAACCCGCCGGCGAAGACCGTGCGCGGGAGCATCGGCAGCACACTGACGGCGAGGACAGCCGGACCGGATTTTGTTACATGCAAAGGAGAAGTCCATGGATACATCAGACCTGAAAAAGAAATACGCGCCGCTCTATGAACCGGCGGAGGAAGAGGGCGAGGCGTGCCGCCGTCTGTTTGAGATCGTCAGGATCCTGCGGCGGGAATGTCCCTGGGACAGTGTTCAGACCCACGAGTCGCTGCGGACCTGTATGATCGAGGAGGCCTATGAGGCGGTGGACGCGGTGAACAAAAATGACACGGCGAATCTGAAGGAGGAGCTGGGCGATGTCATGCTGCAGGTTGCGCTGAATTCTGTCATCGCAGAAGACGACGGGCAGTTTTCCGCCGTGGATGTGATCAACGGGGAATGTGAGAAGATGATCCGCCGGCATCCCCATATTTTCAAAGAAGATAGCCTAAAAACTATTGACAAAGTCCTTGAAAAATGGGAAAATGTGAAGAGTGAAGAGCACGGTGATTCCATGTTGGCAGATCGGCTTACAGGAGTGCCGAAGGCGTTGCCGGCATTGCTTCGGACCAGCAAGGTGCAGAATCGCATCAGGCAGCTTGGTTTCGATGTACCATCGGAGGCAGACCTGCTTGATCAGATGAGCTGTGATCTTGGCAGGATTCGGGAGTGTGCGGATCGGTCTGTGAGCGATGAGGCAATTGCGGAAATGTATGGAAGACTGCTCTTTTCAATTGCGGGTGCGGCAGGGAGCAGAAATATTGACCCCGAGGACGCACTGAATCGCTTGACGGATGAATTTGTCAAAAGGTTTGAAGCTGTCGAGAAAAAGGTCTCCGCGGAAGGCAGAGATGTTGTCAGGATGTCGCTGGCAGAGATCGAAGAGCTTGGGGATGAGCTTGAAGGATAAGTTTGTCGCCTCAATCAAAGTTTAAGGAGGATTTTATAATGAACAAGGCTGAATTAGTCGCTGCGGTAGCAGAGAAAACGGAATTTACAAAGAAGGATGCGGAAGTTGCTATTAACGCTTTCCTGGCTACGGTCGAGGAATCCCTGGTGAAGGGTGAGAAGGTCCAGCTGATCGGTTTCGGTACATTCGAGACCAGAGAGAGAAAAGCTCGTCAGGGCAGAAATCCGCGCAAGCCGGAAGAGGTTATCAAGATCGCAGCTTCTAAAGCACCTGTTTTCAAAGCCGGAAAGGCTCTGAAGGACGCGGTCAACAAATAATTAAGATACAATCGCAGGGGCAGCGCGGCTGCCCCTTTTGTAATGACCGGAAAATACAAAACCGCAAAATGACTGCAGCTGGAAAACAGCGAATGCTTCAGTAACGGGAGGATACATTGAGAGTCGATAAATTTCTGAAAAATTCAAGAGTAATCAAGAGAAGAACTGTGGCGAAGGAAGCCTGCGACCAGGACCGCGTCACCGTCAACGGCCGGCCTGCGAAAGCCGGAACGGATGTGGAGCCCGGAGACATCATTCATATCGAATTCGGAAACAGTTCGATAACCCTGAAGGTCGCTGCCGTCCCGGAGTCGGTCAGGAAAGAGGACGCCGCCGGGATGTATGAAGTGCTGGAGTGAGTTTCCGCACTGCACGCCGCGCGCCGCATGCTGTGTGATTCGGCGGCGCGAAAAAAGTGCTCCGGGTAGGCGCCGAAGCGGCGCGCTGCCGAAGCACCGTGAGAGGACCGGCGACGCGGGCGCCGAAGTGGCGCACTGCCGGAGCACCGTCAGAAGACCGACGACGCGGGCGCCGGCCGGTATTATTTGTCTAAAGCAGTAATATACGCACGCATTTCGCGTTTGTAATCCTCCACTCCGGGCTGGTTGAACGGGTTCACTCCGGAGAGCAGGGCGGAGACGGCGCACTGCGTCTCAAAGAAGTAGAGCAGCTGTCCTGTCGTATTTTCATCGAGGCGCGGAAGGCGGACAGAGATTACCGGAATCCCCGCCTTGACATGGGCGTCCAGCACGCCCTTTTCCGCGCAGAGGTTGATCTGCTGAATGGTTTTTCCGGCAAAGGGCTTCATTGCGAGAGCCGGGATTTCGACATCCTCCGCGACCTCGTCCACTGTGATGAAGGTCTCAAAGAAGCACGGCGTCCCCTGCTGGAGGAACTGTCCCATAGAATGAAGGTCGCGGCTGAACATCAGAGACGCCGGGAAGAGTCCCTTGCCGTCTTTTCCCTCGCTTTCTCCGAACAGCTGCTTCAGCCATTCCCCGAAATAAGCGAAGTACGGATCAAAAAACTCATAGACTTCTATGGTTTTTCCGGCGTCGGCGAAGGCCTGGCGCGTGACGGCGTAATCCAGACCGTCGCCGCGGAAGGCCTCCCGGGAGCACAATGACCGGGCTCCGTTCATAATGGCCCGTATATCGATTCCGGCAACTGCGATGGGCAGAAGTCCCACCGGCGTCAGCACAGAATATCGGCCTCCGATGTCCAGAGCGAGGTCAAAAATCCTTGATCCCTCGGCGACTGCCATATCGAACAGATAATTGGAGCGATGCTCCGTAACCACATAGGTACGGGCTGCAGTCTCTTCCGGACCGTATTTTTCCAGCATAATCTCCTTGAAAATTCCGTATGCCGACAGTGTTTCCGTGGTCGTGCCGGACTTGGAGACCACGCAGAGGCACAGATCCCCGTCGCTGATTTCACGCAGAAGATCGTGAATGTACCTCGCGTTGAAGTTATAGCCGGCGAACAAAACCTTTGTATCCGCGTCGGGGGACTGCAGGAGATCCACGACGGCCTTCGCCCCCATGAAGGAGCCGCCGACGCCCAGCACCAGGAAATAGTCGCACTTTTCCCGGATTTCCGACGCCGCATCGATCAGCTCATTCACGGCAGCATCACTGAATTCCAGAGGATCCCTGACCCAGCCGGTAAAATCCAGTTCGCCGGACCAGAGCCGGTTCAGAGCGTCCTGAGCCTCGCCGCGCTGACCCTCGATTTCCGACGGTTCGATGCCCGTATTTTTTAAATCAACTTTTATGTCCGTTCTCGTTTCCATATTCGCACCTCGTTTCTTCTTTCCCATCTGCCGCTGCTGCGGAGCGCAGACACCGAATCGCTTTTGCTCCGGATTTGCCGGGGAGCTTCGGCGCCGGCCTGCCTTTGTTCCGGAAACTCCGGTCCGCAGACTGCTTTTTCACAACGATGATTTGAATTTATTATATTCTTCTGTGTTATAAAAGTCCAGTTTGTGTTAAGATTAATTGTGATCGGTGCCGTTCCGCCGGGCCGCTTCCGGGTCTGACGGACGCGCTGAACATGCATAATCAGGCTAAAGGAGAAATTGAAATGCGCAAAAGTGGAATTTTGCTGCCTATATTCGCGCTGCCTTCCCGGCACGGTATCGGAGGATTTACGGCGGAAGCGCGGACGTTTGTGGACCGTCTGGCGGCGGCCGGTCAGAGCTGCTGGCAGATCCTTCCGCTCGGTCCGGTGGGTCGGGGAAATTCGCCCTATCAGCCGGTTTCCTGCTTTGCGGGGGAAACTGTCTATATCGATCCGGAAACTCTTCGCGGCAAAGGACTGCTGACCGCCGCGGACATCGCGGAGCTGCTTCCTGCGTCTTTGAATTTACGCGAGGGCGAACGTATCGATTATGATGTTGTGCTTCCGGCGCACAAAGCCCTTCTCCGGCGCGCCTTCGGCGCCTTCCGGAGGAGAACTCTCACCGGCAGGGAGAAGGAGGATTACGAACGTTTCTGCGGGGACAGCAGAGAGTGGCTCGATGATTTTTCTTTGTATATGGCGATTCGTGATGCGCACTGCGGAAAGGACTGGCCGGAGTGGGAAGAGCCTCTTCGCAATCGGGACGAAGCTGCGATGACGCAGATGAAGCAGGCGCTTGCTGCGGATCTCGAATTCTGGAAGTGGACGCAGTACGAATTTTTCTGTGAATGGGAAGAACTGGCTGAATACGCACATGGCAAGGGAATTGAAATTATCGGAGACGTTCCTATTTATGCGGCGTATGAGAGTGCGGACTGCTGGGTGCACCCGGAGCTGTTTCAACTGGATGAGGAGCGCCGCCCGGTGAATGTGTCGGGCGCGCCACCGGATGCTTTCACACCGGAAGGGCAGTGCTGGGGGAATCCGCTGTATGACTGGGAGCATCACCGGAGCACCGGATACCGGTGGTGGCTTGCCCGCCTTCGTCAGAACTTTCATCTGTTCGATGTGATTCGGCTGGATCATATGCGCGGGTTTGAGTCATATTATTCAATCCCGGCGGCCACGCAGAATCCCCTGGACGGACACTGGGAGAAGGGCCCGGACATGGACTTCTTTCATCAGGTTGAGCGGGAATTTCCGGCATCCGGGTTCATTGCCGAGGATCTGGGCTTTCTGACGGAGGACGTGTTCCGGATGATCCGGCAGACCGGATACCCGGGGATGAAGATTCTGCAGTTCGCCTTTGACTCGGATGAATCGAATCTGTACCTTCCCGACCGCTATGATACAGATCATTCCGTGGTTTACACCGGAACTCACGACAACGATACGACGCTGGGCTGGTACCGGAGCATCGCGGATTATAAACAGCGGTTTGTCACCTGGTATCTGAAAAAAACTCTCGGAACGCTGACCGGATTCCGCGGGAGCGAAGTGCAGGCGGAGGCTCCGGCCTGCCCGGGGAGCGGCGCACCGGCGGCAGACGGGACCACCGAGATACCGCTGCCGGATGTTGAGATTCTGGAGCCCGCCGATGCGCTGTCCGGTATGATCGAGCTGGCGCTTTCCACACGCTGTGAAACCTGTATTCTGCCAATGCAGGACTGGCTGGGGCTGGGGAGCGAGGCCCGTATCAATCTGCCCGGAACGCCGGAAGGAAACTGGGGCTGGCAGATGCAGGCAGGCGCTTTCGATGAATCACTGGCTAAACGAATCGCGATTCTGACCGGGAAATACGGCCGGAAACCGTCGCCGTGCTCCGGAACACCTTCGAAAATCCCATGTGGAGAGCGTGCCGATGACGAAGCATCATCGCCGTGCTCCGAGAGACCGTCGGCAGACGGAAAGGGAACAGACCTTCGCTTCCGCCGGCCGGGAGCGCTGGTTCTCGGCTGCCTGAGTATCGACATCTGTCCGCGGTTTGTGACCCGGGGCGCAAAAGATTTCTCTGATGTGATCCATCCCGGAGGCATTACCCGGATCCTGGGCAATGACATCTGCCCCGGCGGCTCTGTCGCAAACACGGGAATTGCCATGAAGCTGTTCGGAGTGGATCCTGTTCTGTGCGGTAAAATCGGGCAGGACGATTTCGGATCGATGCTGAAAAATATGCTTATTCGCGGTGCAGGGAAGGATTCCCTGGCGGGCATCGTTGAGGACTCTGCGGCTGCGACTGCGTACAGCCTTATTCTGGCGCCGGAGGGACTGGACCGGGCTATCCTGCAGAATCCCGGCGCTAACGACGCCTATATGGAATCGGAACTGGATCTGGAGAGATTCCCGGATTGCCGTCTGATGCATTTCGGGCATCCGCCGACGATGCGGCATTTCTATGAAAACGCAGGCAGGGGTCTTGTCAGTGTTTTCCGGAGGGCCCGTCGGGCCGGTCTGGCAACCTCGCTGGATCTCTGTGCGGTGGATCCGGATTCTGACGCGGGCAGGGAGGACTGGGAAATGATTCTGACCAACGTGCTCCCGCTGGTGGATTTCTTTGTGCCCAGCATCGACGAGCTTCGGTACATGCTCCGTATGCCGGCCGCATCGCCGGAGGAACTCGCCGGAGCCAGCCGCGGACTGGGAGCGCGTAACGTGTTGATTAAGTGCGGAGCGGAAGGCATGTATTTTGAAAACTGTGATGATATGAGCGATATCTGCAGCCGGCTCGGGTTTGCGGACGGCGCGATGGCGGACTGGGAGAGCGCCCGCGGAATGCGTTGCGCTGAACCTGTGGAGCGGGAGGTGTCGGGACTTGGCGCAGGTGATACTTCGATTGCCGCGTATCTGGCTGCGATGCTCCGCGGATTTCCCTTCCGGAAATGTGTCGATCTGGCGGCGGCAGAGGGAGCGCTCTGTGTTACAAAACCAGGTGCGACGGAGGGACTGCGTCCCTTCGAGGACCTGTAAGCGACAGAACGGCCGCCTGCGGAGGCAGTGCTGATTTTGTGACGAATCCTTCACATTAATTACGAAAAGCAACAAAAAACCCTCTAACGGACGTCACAATAAACCGGTATAGTAATAACTGTCAAAAGGAATTGCATACAACCTTAAAACATTCTTTTCAACATTCTTTCTCAAAACTCAACACTTGCAGAGAACCATCGCGTGAAGCGGTGGTTTTCTGCATTACTGATATTTCAAGCATATTCGATGGATGGGCACGCATTAGGCAGGCACTTCGGGTATATCATGAGGAGCAGTTACATTAAACAGTCAAGTCTGATTTTATCTGATTTTGGGATACGCGCCTTTACAAGGATTTCATGGAAAATGTGCGAGTTGTAAAGCTCAAGCTTCGATTGAAAACAGAAAGCAAATGTGATATGCTAAAAGAGCCGAATTTCAAGCGTTAAGAGCGCTAAGTGAATGCGAAAGACGACATTCAGCGGAGGTGTCGCGGAAAATCTGCGGGGCTCCTGACTGTGGTCCGGATGATATCGCTGAAATTGTTTCGGATGGGAATTCAAAGTCCTGAAAATGTGACACATGGATTGTTATAATAAGATGGGAAAGAGGAGCTTGCTCATCTTGCTTTGTCCCGTCCCGTATAGAATCGGAAATGACGGAGGGGATGGATATGAGTGAAAACTACAGACCGCCATTCAGGATGACGGAAGAAATTACAAATCTGATTGTGGAAATCGGTGAATATGTCGGATCCATCACGACCTATGAATCCATGCGTCAGAATCCTGTATTGCGAAGAGAGAGCAGAATCAGGTCGATTTATTCATCGCTGGCTATTGAGCAGAATACGTTGTCTCTGGATCAGGTTACGGACCTGATTGATGGAAAGCGAGTTCTTGGACCGCCGCAGGATATTCGAGAGGTAAAGAACGCGTATGAGGCATATGAGCGTGTATCCTCTATGGATCCGTATAGCGTTAAGAACCTTCTTCTGGCACATAAACTGCTGATGGATGGGCTGGTGAAAGAAGCGGGCAGTTTTCGCAGCGGCAATGTCGGTGTATATGCCGGTGATCAGATGATCCATGCCGGTACACCGGCGAAGTATGTGCCGGAACTGATGGCGCAGCTGATGGCATGGTTAAAAGAATCCAGACTGCACCCACTGGTCAAGAGCTGCATCTTCCATTATGAATTTGAGTTCATCCATCCCTTTGCGGATGGAAATGGCCGCACGGGCAGGCTCTGGCAGTCACTGATTCTTCAGAACTGGAAAGAGATATTCGCCTGGCTGCCGGTGGAGACATTGGTTCATGAACATCAGGAAGAATATTACGATGTCCTCGGTCGTGCAGATCACGCCGGGGATTCAACAGAGTTTGCAGAGTTCATGCTGCGGATGATCCGTGATGCATTGAAGGAGATCAGTGAGAATCAAGACAACGATGTCGTAACAAATGTCGTATCAAATGTCGTAACAAATGTCACCTCAAATGAGGATAAAGTAATTGCTCTGCTCAGGCAGGATGGGAAACTGACAGCAAAGGTTCTGGCAGCATCCCTGGGACTGACGCAGCGGCAGGTGCAGAGAATATTAGCAAATCTGAAAGAAAGAAACAAGATAATCCGTCACGGTGCCAGCAAGAACGGATACTGGGAAGTGACAGATCAAGGTGAATGAGCGGGTCAATTCGATGCAATGGATTTGTCCGTTCCTGCGTATGGAGTATTTTCGGGACAACGGCTGCACGGTGCACATTGCAATGGCAATGCACGCCGTGCAGTTTTGATTTGCCGGGAATCGGCGCCGCTGCAGCCGATTCGGGAAGCTGTGTTAGTGCTTTATTACTTCAGAAGTCGGCTTCCGGCTTCCTGAATGGCGGTCAGCCGTGATTCGGCGATGGAGGCGTCCGCGCCCTTTGCCATAACGTACAGCTTGACCTTCGGTTCGGTGCCGGAAGGGCGGATAACGGCGGAACATTCGTCCTCCAGCTCGTAATAAAGTACGTTGCTTTTCGGAAGCCCTGTGGGCTCGGGGGCTTCGGCTTCGTCGTGTGCCGCGCCGGTGTCGGCGCTGGTATTCGTGCGGGTGCAGGTGTTCTCGTCGTGTGCCGCGTCGGCGCCGGCACTGGCATCCGTGCCGAGGCGGCGGATTTCACCGGCCTGGTAGTCGCGTATCCGCAGTACGGGCAGGCCGATGGAAGCCGGCGGGTGGTGGCGCAGGTCCTTCATTATCTGAGCCATTTTTTCCTGTGCGCCGATGCCGCTGAACTGCACGGAGACCACGGATTCGCGGTAGAAACCGTAGCGGCGGTACAGCTGCTGGAGCGCCTCGTAGAGGTTCATGCCCATGGTTTTGTAGCGGCAGGCCATTTCTGCGATGAGCATGCTGGCCACCATCGCATCCTTGTCCCGGGCGTAGGTGCCGGCGAGGTAGCCGTTGCTTTCCTCGAAGCCGAACAGGAAGGTGTAGTCGCCGGTGCGTTCGAATTCCTTGATTTTTTCGCCGATGAACTTGAAGCCGGTCAGCGTTTCAAACAGGGTGACGCCGTTTTCCTCACATATTTTCTTCGCCATGCCGGTGGAGACGATGCTCTTCACGGCGGCGGCGTTTTCTGCCAGTGTTCCGGATTCGCGGCGGGCGGTGATCAGGTAGTCCAGGAGGAGGACGCCGATCTGGTTGCCGGAGAGAGTCTCATAGGAGTCGCCGTTTCGCACCACGATGCCGCAGCGGTCTCCGTCAGGATCGGTGCCGATGATCAGATCCACATTTTCCTTTTTCGCCATACGGATGGCAAGGTCGAAGCCCTCTACGTTCTCCGGATTGGGGGACTTGACCGTGGGGAAATTACCGTCGATGACCATCTGCTCAGGGACGGTCAGGACATGTTTCATGCCGAGGCGCTTCAGGATTTCCGGTACGATTTTGTAGCCTGTGCCGTGGAAGGGCGTGTAGATGATTCTGAACGTGTCCTGCACCTGCTCTACATAGCGGCGTCCCACGGACTGCTCCAGAACTTTTTCCATATATTTTTCGTCCATTTCCGCACCCAGCAGAGTAATCATTCCTGATGCGTCCGCGTCTTCGCGGGACATCGTGCGGACGTCCCGGAAGATGTCGTTTTTGTCCATAGAAGCGGAAACCTCCGCGGCGTGCTCAGGAGGCAGCTGCGCGCCGTCAGACCAGTAGACTTTGTAGCCGTTGTACTCCTTTGTGTTGTGGCTGGCGGTGATGTTGATCCCTGCGATGGAGCCGGTTTCACGGAGCGCAAAGGAAAGCTCGGGCGTCGGCCGGAGACTCTCGAAGAGGTTGACGTGGATGCCGTTGGCAGCCAGAACGCAGGCGGCCTCCGAGGCGAATTCCGGACTGTTGTTGCGGGAGTCGAAGGCGATGGTGACGCCGCTTCCAGCATCTTCACCGCAGCGGTTGATCAGATCCGCGAGGCCCTGTGTCGCATAGCGGACCGTATACGTGTTCATGCCGTTCAGCCCGGCCCGCATGACGCCCCGCAGTCCGGCCGTTCCGAAATCCAGCATGCCGGAGAACCGGTCTGCCAGCTCCTCCGCGTTGCCGCGCAGCGCCTCCAGCTCGTTCTTTGTGGCCGCATCGACACAGTCGCTGGCCAGCCACTGCTCATATTTCTCCATGTAATTCATAACTCAGATTCCTTCCTCGTCCTCCGCGAGAAGCATGACTTCCCCCGGGAAGACGGTTATCTTTTCTTCCTTTTTGCGTTCGCCGGTCAGCAGATCCACCCGTACACTGTCCAGAAACAGCGTCGCCTCCCGTTCGCCGCAGTTGGCGCAGGTGATCAGGCTGGAGGGCTTGTCATCCAGATGATCACGGTCGGAGAATGCATCGCCGTACCAGCTGTCGACGGAATCGAAACGCTCAAAGGCGTAGAGCCCTTCGATAGAGGCAATAGTCCGGTAGCGACCGCGTTTGTAAACAGGATGGGATTTCCGGATTGCAATGATTTTCCGGTACCATGCCTGAAGGTCTTTGTTCTCCCTCCCCCAGGGATAGCAGGTGCGGTTAAACGGATCCTTATATCCCTCCGTTTCGGCTTCGTCTCCGTAATAGATGCAGGGGACGCCGGGGAGCGTCATCTGAATGACCACGGCAATCTTCAGCATCCGGAGACCCCGCCGCCGCTCTTCCTCGGTCAGGCGGGTGTTTGCCTGCTGCTCGCGGGAGGGGTCGGGACCCAGATCCCGGCCGGCCAGGGCCGTGAGGATGCGGACGCTGTCGTGTGTGCCCAGCAGATTCATCAGGCTGTTCACCACATCGGAGGGGTAATTCTCCATAATCTGATCCACCGTAGCAGCCATCTGCCATGCGTTGCCGTTGCGTACAAAGTCAATGATGCCTGCGCGGAACGGGTAGTTCATGACGCTGTCCAGCTTGTCGCCCTCGAAGTAGTTGCGTCGGTTCCCGTAGGAGATTTTGTTGGAGGCGTCCTCCCAGACCTCTCCGATGACGATGGAATCCTGCTTCTCTGACTTTGCCGCGCGGACGAGCGCCTTCAGAAAACCGGTATCCAGCTCGTCTGCCACATCCAGCCGCCATCCGCTGGCGCCGGCACGCAGCCACCTGCGGATGATGCCGTCCCTGCCGCAGATGAATTCCTGATAGTCCGGGTTGGTTTTGTTCAGGCGGGGCAGGGTGTCGATTCCCCACCAGGATTCATAGGTGTCGTTCTCATGGAAGTAATACCAGTCCCGGTAACGGGAGTTGACATTGTGCCATGCACCGCCTCCGCCGAAGTGCCCGTATTTGTCAAAGTACACGGAATCGCTTCCCGTGTGGGAGAACACGCCGTCGCAGATTACCCGTATTCCCCGTGACATGGCGTCCCGGCAGAGTGCCCGAAAGTCCTCTTCCGAGCCGAACATCGGATCGATTCGGGAGTAGTCGCCGGTATCGTATTTGTGGTTGGAGTAGGCCTCAAAAATCGGACTGAGGTAGAGACAAGTCACTCCGAGCTCCTGCAGGTAGGGAAGCTTCTCGCGGATTCCCGCCAGATTCCCGCCGAAAAAGTCCCGGTTGTAAATTTTGCCGTCCTCCGGCTGCCACTGCGGAACGCCGCCCCAGTCATCCCGGCGGATTTTGGAGGTGAGCGGAATGCCATGGTCGGGCGTCCCGTTTTCGCCGGCGGCGCCGCGTTCCTCGGCGAGGGCGCGTTCCAGGCGCGGGTTGTCTCCCCGGGCGAATCGATCCACAAAGATATGATAATATACGCCTCCGAAAATCCATTCCGGTGTTTCATAGCTTCTGCGGTATACGGTCAGCTGCCAGCTCTTCGGAAAGTCCTGGAGCTCGGCCCGGTTATCATCGGCCCGGCCGATCTTCATCAGCCGGTTCGGCGTTTCTACCTGAAAGTGGTACCAGTAGAGTCCGGTGTCCTCCACCGGGAGGCTGACGCTGTATTCAATGTAATTGTCGGTTTCTATCGGTGTCTCGGCTCCCGCCATTTCATAGTAGGCGGGGTAGTGATGGCGGTCGTAGAGCATGACGAGCCGGACGCGCCAGGGGCACAAATCCCGGTCCACGAGGATGCGGACTGTCATGTTCATCCCGGAACGGAGCGCTCCGTAAGGGGATTTATATCGCTCGTCCCTCGAATTAAATACTATACTGGTCTCTTTCAATATCGATACACTCCCGTCATACCTTGATGTCAGATTATCAGGCGGCGGGCGCCGTTCGCTGTCCACAGCATCGCGCACCCGTGCGGGCTGCCGCCGTTCGCTGTCTGCGGTGCCCGTCGCCGATGTTCGCTGTCCGCGGTGCTCGCCGCCCGTCGCTGCTTTTTGCTGCTCGCTGTTCACCGCGCACCCGTGCGGGCTGCCCCGGGCTTTGTCAGATCACGGCCCCGTACTTGACGACGAACGGGTGAGTGATGTAGCCGGAAAGCATTCGTTTATCGTTGATGATCACGTTCTTGTCCAGTATCGCGTAATTCAGATGAACCTGCTCGCCGATGGCGGCGTTCCGCATGACCACGGAATTCTCAATCACAGCGCCTTTCTTGATGTGCACACCGCGGAAAATCACGGAATTGCGGACCTCTCCTTCGATGATGGTTCCCGCTGCGATCAGAGAATTTCTGACGTTGGAGCGGGGTCCGTACCAGGCCGGGGCGCTGTCGCCGACGCGGGTGATGATGGGGCGGTTCTCCTGATGGAAGAGTTCGTCCCGCAGGTTGGGATCCAGAAGATCCAGACTGCTCTGCAGATACGCCACAACATTGTCGAGGTACAGCAGTGTTTCGCCGGTTACGTAGCCCATGATTTTCCGATCCTTCAGATGAGGAATCAGAACGTCCCTGCGCCAGCTGGTCATTTCCCGTTCGGAATTTTCCAGGAGTTCCAGCAGATCCGTCCGGCGGACGATGTAGATATTGGCGCCCACAACCGCCCCCTGCAGAATCGGTTTCCGGCTGATTTCAATGTTCTGGATGCGGCCGGTGGGATCCATCAGATATTCCGTCGTCGGGATGCCGACCTGCTTGTTTCTGGGGTTCCGGGTGCAGAGCACCGTGATGTAGGCGTCAGTCTTGATGTGATAATCCATCATGGCTGCCAGATCGATGTTTCCGATGCAGGTGCTGGAGCAGGCGATGACGTATTCCTCGTCGCAGTTGCGCAGGAAGGACACGTTTGCCTGCATGGCCTCCAGAATGTGCTCGTAGCGTTCCCCTCTGCCGTGATAGGAGAAGGGCGGCAGGAAGTGAAGCCCGCCTTTTTTGCGCTCCAGGTCCCATTCGATGCCGGAGCTGACGTGATCCATCAGGCTCTCATAGCGGGAGTTTGTGATGATTCCCACATCATGGATCCCGGCGTTGGTGATGTTGGACAAAAGATAATCCACGACCCGGTACCGGGCCCCGAAAGGAAGCGCGGCCATCGTGCGTGTTTCCGTAAGTTCGTTGATTTCCACTTCATAATTATCCGCAAATATAAGTCCTACGGCATTCATGACTTTCCTCCTCTCTTCCTCTATATCCGGTCTCCGGTCAGAATCTCGCCGGCTTTGACTGTCTGACGGCTGCCGATGCGGCATTCGTTGGCAACCACCGTCAGATCACAGGAATCCTTGCTGCCGCCGACGGCGGCGTTTTCCCCGATGACGGTGCCGTGGTCGATGATGGCGTATTCCACGCGGGCGCCGCGCCGGATCACGACATCGCTCATGATGATGGAATCCTTGATGGATGCGCCCTCTTCAACGATGATGTTGTTGAAGATGATAGAGTTCTCGACCCGGCCGTCCAGCTCGTTGCCGTCGCCGCAGTTGCAGTTCAGCACCTCGCCGTGCTCTCCCACATACTGAGGATGGTCAAAACTGTGGCGGTAGTAGATCCGCCAGCCTGCGTCGTTCAGGGGCAGCTCGGGATCCTCGCCGAGGGTGTCCATGTTGGCGGCCCAGAAGGAGGACAGTGTACCGACATCTCTCCAGTAGCCTTTGTAAAGATAGGCGAAAAGTCTCTGATTGTCCCGGAGCATGTTGGGAATGATGTTTTTCCCGAAGTCGTTGGAGGATTCCGGATCCTGCTCGTCTGCCTCCAGGTAGCGGATCAGCTTGTCGGTGTTGAAAATGTAGACGCCCATGGAAGCCTGCGTGCTTTTGGGGTGCTCCGGCTTTTCTTCGAATTCGATGATCCGTCCCTGACGGTCCGTGTTCATGATGCCAAACCGGCTGGCTTCCTCCGGAGCGACGTCAATGACTGCGATGGTGCAGTCCGCTTTGTTGTCGATGTGTTCCTGCAGCATCATTTCGTAATTCATTTTGTAGATATGGTCTCCGGACAGGATCAGTACATAGTCCGGATCGTAATTCTTGATGAAGCGCAGATTCTGATAGATGGCGTTGGCCGTTCCCCGGAACCAGTCTGCGCCGCCGGCCGCCTGATACGGGGGCAGGACGTGCAGTCCGCCGAAGCGGAGATCCAGATCCCAGGGTGCGCCGGTGCCCAGATAATCGTTGAGCTCCAGCGGCTGATACTGTGTGCATACGCCCACCGTGTCGATGTCCGAGTTAACGCAGTTCGACAGGGAGAAGTCGATGATCCGGTATCGTGCACCGAAGGAGACCGCCGGCTTGGCCAGCGTCGCGGTCAGAGGCGACAGGCGGCTCCCCTGGCCGCCGGCCAGAAGCATTGCCACACATTTTTTCTTTCTTGACATAAATCATCCCTCCTTTTCGAGAATGATCGCGGAGAACTTCGGCAGAGGAAGCGTGATATGCTGTGCATATCCGTTGCATCCGCCGTCGGCGACATGATAGACGGATTTCCGCCTGGTTCCCGTCCCGCCGTTTCGCTTCATGTCGGTGTCGACCGCGCGCCAGTAGGCGGAGGCGGCGGGAACCCCGATGTCGAATTCCGGAAAATCCTTTCCGGAAAGATTCAGGGCGATGAGCACCGTCTTCTGATTTCTGCTGAACCGCATATAAGTGAAGACGTTGTCGTCGGCGTTGTCGGCGTCGATCCAGCGGAAGCCGTCGAAGGTATCGTCAGTTTCCCAGAGCGCGTCGGTATCCGTGTAATAGTGGTTCAGCTCCCGGACAAAGCTCTGCAGCTTGCGGTGCTTCTCATAGTCCAGCAGCATCCAGTCCAGTTCCCGTTCCTCATTCCATTCGATAAACTGACCGAATTCAGCGCCCATGAAGGTGAGCTTCTTGCCGGGGTGGGTGAACATGTAGGCGTAGAAGACCCGGAGCTGGGCAAATTTGTCCTCGTATTCGCCGGGCATTTTGTCCAGCAGGGATTTCTTCCCGTGCACCACCTCGTCGTGTGAAATCGGCAGGATAAAGTTTTCGCTGTATGCATAGGTGATGGAGAATGTCAGCTTGTTGTGCGAGCCTCTGCGCCACAGAGGATCGGTCTGGAAATACTGCAGCGCGTCGTTCATCCATCCCATGTTCCATTTGAAGTTGAACCCGAGGCCGTCCACCGAGGGCGGCCTGGTCACACTGGGCCAGGCAGTGGATTCCTCAGCGATAGTGAGGACTCCCGGATAATTCCCCAGCACGTCCCGGTTCATATTCTGAAGGAAGGCAATCGCCTCCAGATTTTTGTTCCCTCCGTAACGGTTGGGACGCCATTCCCCGTCTCCGCGGTCGTAATCCAGATACAGCATCGCCGCCACTGCGTCCACCCGCAGTCCGTCAACATGATAGACGTCGCAGTAGAAGAAGGCGTTGGAGATGAGGAAGCTGATGACCTCCGGACGGCCGAAGTCGAAGGCGAGGGTTCCCCAGCCTTTGTGCTCCCGCTTCAGCGGATCGCTGTCCTCGTACAAAGGATAACCGTCGAAGGAGGCCAGCCCGTGTTCGTCTCTGGGGAAATGGGCGGGCACCCAGTCCAGGATTACGCCGATCCCCGCCTCATGGGCTTTGTTCACAAAGTACCGGAAATCCTCCGGCGTGCCGTAACGCGAGGTCACTGCATAGTACCCGGTAATCTGATATCCCCAGGAGCCTTCGTAAGGGTACTCCATGATGGGAAGCAGCTCCAGGTGCGTATATCCCATCCTTTTGACGTAGGGAATCAGACTGCCGGCCAGCTCCCGGTAGGAATAGAAGGAGCCGTCTTCTTTGCGTCTCCAGGAGCCCAGATGACATTCGTAGATGTTCATGGGCGACCGGTAGGGATTGCAGCTGTCCCGGCGTCTGCGCCAGGCCAGATCGTTCCAGCGGAAGGGCTTGCAGGGATCCCAGACCACTGAGGCGCGCATGTGGCCGTCCTCGGGCCCGCCGGCTTCCGCGCTGAACGCGTAGGGATCGGCTTTATAGACCTGTCTGCCGTGGTCGTCGGTGATCACATATTTATACAGATCGCCCTCCTTCGCGTCGGTCTGAACCACCTCCCAGATGCTGTCATCCTCATCGAGCCTCTGCATCGGACTGGCAGACGGATCCCAGCTGTTGAAATCACCGACCAGAGCAACCGCCGCTGCCCGCGGGGCCCACACCCGGAAGACAACCCCGGAGAGTCCGGCTCTGCGCGGCCTGCCGGAGCTTCCAGCGCCGGGTGCGGAAGGCTGTCCGTCTCCCTGACCGGTTTCAGTCCCCCGGATATTCACATCCTCGGGAGTGAGACCTACGCCGCTGCCGCCGAGAATATGCGCTCCCAGAAATTCATAGGCCCGGTAGTCCCGTCCCTTGTGGAACAAGAACCGGTGCTCCGCCATGCTCTGTGTTCCGGCCTTCGGAGAGAACGCCGGTTTACTCTTTTTCTTTGCACTCATAACAAACTCCTTCCCCCTGAGTCTATATCTTAATTTTACTCGATTTCGGACATGAGTTCAATAAGAGGGGCCTGTTTTTTGATGGTTTTGCGGAGTTTTCCGCAGGGATTTGCAGTCTGAAACATCCTGATGTATAATATGTTCCTACGGAACAGGTCGTCAGAAGACCTGTTCTGCGGAGCCGCCGTGCGCCGGCGGTGCACAGACAGGCGCACAGATAATGGAAAGGAATCATTATGGCAGATAAAGAGAAGAAAAAGAAAGCCGCGGCGGAAGGGAAACCGGTTACGCAGCCGCCCGCGGGGAAGACCCGCCCCAGACCGCGCAGACGCGCGGCCCGCAGAGCGGAAACACCGCCCGCCCGGAGGCGGAGTGTACTCTTTGTGACACCGGAATGCGCACCCTTCGCCACCTCGGGAGGCCTGGGAGAGGTCGCAGGATCGCTGCCGGCCGCACTGAACAGGAGCCGGAAGACCAGGATGGACTGCCGGGTCATTCTGCCGCTGTACGGAAAAATCAGCGACGAATACCGCAAAAAAATGAAATTCCTCGGAGAGGGCAGAGTTCCGGTGGCCTGGAGGAACCAGTACATCGGCCTGTTCGAGCTGAAGAAGGACGGGACGGTGTACTATTTCATCGACAATGAATATTACTTCAAGCGGGACGGACTCTACGGCTATTACGACGACTGCGAGCGTTTCGCGTATTTCAGCCGCGCCGTGTTCACCGCCATGGAAATCGCGGATTTTCATCCGAATATCATACACGCCAACGACTGGCAGTCTGCGCTGGTGCCCATATACCAGAATTCTCTGGTGCGGAAGGCTTTTACCAGGACGGTGTTCACGATTCACAACATCGAATACCAGGGGCATTACGGAAAAGACGTTCTGGAATCCTGTCTCGGTCTGCCGGAGGATCAGGAATATATTGTAGATTTCCGCGGCGACGTGAATCTGATGAAGGGTGCCATCGAGAGCTGCAATGTGCTGAGCACGGTCAGCCCGACATATGCACAGGAGCTGAAGGACCCTGTTTTTTCCTTCGGCCTCGACGAGATCATCCGCCGCAATGAGCATAAGCTGACCGGAATTCTGAACGGCATCGACGTCAGAACCTACGATCCGGCCCGTGATCCGCTGATCGCGGCGAATTACAGCGAAAAGGATCCGTCGGGAAAGGCGGACTGCAAGCGCGCTCTCCAGGAGGAACTGGGGCTTCCTGTCCGAGACGTTCCGATGATTACGCTGATCTCCCGGCTTGTGCCGGCGAAGGGCATGGATCTGATCATGCACACGCTGGACGGAGTTCTCCGGAACAATGACGTGCAGTTCGTCATGCTCGGCACCGGAAACGGCGAATACGAGAACTATTTCCGGAGCCTGCAGTACAATTATCCGGATAAGGTCTGCTCCATGATCGAGTTCGACACCGCCAAGTCCCACCGTGTCTACGCGGCCGGCGACATTCTGCTGATGCCGTCCAGATGTGAGCCCTGCGGACTTTCCCAGATGATCGGATGCCGCTACGGCGATATCCCGGTGGTCCGGGAGACCGGCGGGCTGAAGGATTCCATCAAGGACTGTACGCTGGGGGACGGCAACGGTTTCACTTTTGCCGATTACGGCGCGGAGAGCTTTTATCACGCGGTGATGAACGCGGTCAGCCGCTGCGGGGACAAAGACAAATGGGGGCCGCTGGTGCGGCACGATCTGTCGATGGACTTCAGCTGGCGAAAGGCGGCTGGACAATACATTCAGATGTATGAGGCCATGATGGAGCGGTGAAGGAACAAAGAAGGCGCAGCGACAAAAATCAGTCAAAATGAAGGGAAGGGTATAAATGACAGAGAAAAAGGCAACTGAGAAAAAAACGGCAGCGAAGACGGCGAAAGCCGGGAGGACAGGGAAGACCGGAGCCGCCGCCAGGACATCAAAAGCCAAGACACCAAAGACGAAGGCAGCGAAGGCGAAGGCGACAAAGGCTGTAAAGAAGGTGGAAGAGGCCGTGCTGGAGGTGCGGGAAGAAGCGAAGCTGAAGGACAGACTCAACACCGTACTGGAATACGACCTGCACACCACGCCGGAGGAAGCCGACGCACAGCAGATGTACAAGGCTTTGGCCCGTGTGGTCAACGAGCAGCTGCGCCGGCGTTACATCGATTTCAAGAAGACAAAGGAAAAGGCAGAGCAGAAGGATGATGTCAAAAAAGTTTATTACATCTGCATGGAATACCTGATGGGTCAGTCTCTGCGAAACAATCTCTTCAATCTCGATGAGATGGACGAGGTTCAGGAAATTCTGAAAGGTTCCGATCTGACACTGGAGGAGATCTTCGACTGTGAGCCGGACGCCGGTCTCGGAAACGGAGGTCTGGGCCGCCTTGCCGCATGCTTCCTCAGCACAATGACGACCGACGGCTATGACGCTACCGGATTTTCCCTGCGTTATGAGTACGGCCTTTTCAAACAGAAAATCGTCGACGGCTGGCAGGTGGAGCTTCCGGACAACTGGCTGCCCGGCGGTCACGTCTGGCTTAATGAGAATGCGGACGATCCCTTTAACGTGACCTTCTACGGAACTTATCAAGAGTACTGGACTGAGGAAGGACTGAAATTCAATCTGGAGAACTCTCAAGTGGTGCAGGCTGTACCGTATGACATGTACATCTCCGGCTATGAGACTAAAACCACAAACAAGCTGCGCCTTTGGAAGGCCGTGGATTCCGACGGCTTTGATATGGCAACCTTCAACAGCGGTGACTTCACCAGAGCGGCGCAGAAGAACAACAGCGCCGAGGTGATCACCAAGGTTCTGTATCCGGCGGACAATATTGAAGAGGGAAAAGAGCTGCGGCTGAAGCAGCAGTATTTCATGGTGTCGGCGTCCTGTCAGAACATCGTCCGGGACCATTATAAGACTTACGGAACGCTGGATAATTTCCACAAGAAAAACGTGATCCACATCAATGACACGCATCCGGCTCTGAGCATTCCGGAACTGATGCGGATCTTCATGGACGATTACGGCTGCTCCTGGGATTACGCATGGGAACGGGTAGTCAATACTGTGTCCTACACCAACCACACTGTTCTGGCGGAGGCGCTGGAGAAGTGGAACGATTCGCTGGTTCGCGGACTGATGCCGCGGATCTACGTTATCATTCAGGAGATCAACCGCCGCTTCCGGGACGAGATGAACCAGAAATTCCCGGGAGACTGGGGGAAAATCGATTATATTTCGCCGCTGGGGGACAATCAGGTCCGCATGGCCAACCTGGCGGTGCTGGGCTCCCATCGGGTCAACGGCGTGTCCGCGCTGCATTCCAAAATTCTGCAGGATGATCTGTTCCATGACTTCTATCTGGCGGATCCGGACAAGTTTACCAATGTCACGAACGGAATCGCATACCGGAGATGGCTTTGCCAGGCTAATCCGGGGCTGGCAGAACTGCTGGACGAGACCATCGGGTCCGATTACAGAACCGATTACCACCGCCTGGCGGACTTCGAGCGTTTCGTCCGGGACGAGACTGTGCTGGATCGCCTCGAGGAGATTAAACACGCCAACAAAGTACGCTTCGCCGGCAGAGTCAAGTCCGCCCAGGGCGTTGACCTTGATCCGGACTCTGTCTTTGTCGTCCAGGCCAAGCGACTGCATGAATACAAGCGGCAGCTGCTGAACGCTCTTCGCATCATCAGCCGCTACCAGGCCCTGAAGGCGGATCCGAATCTGGATATGCGGCCGGAAACGTATCTGTTCGCGGCCAAATCCGCACCGAATTACTATCTGGCGAAATCGGTGATCCAGTTAATCAGCAAAATCAGTGAGGAAATCGAGCAGGATCCCCGGATCCGCGAAAAACTGAAGGTTGTATTTCTGGAGAATTACAGTGTCTCCATGGCAGAACATCTGATGCCTGCGGCGGATATTTCCGAGCAGATTTCAACGGCAGGCAAAGAGGCCAGCGGCACCGGCAACATGAAGCTGATGATTAACGGCGCGGTCACCATCGGTACGATGGACGGAGCCAACGTGGAGATCTACGACGCTGTCGGACCGGAGAACATCTTCATCTTCGGAAAGCGGGTCGAGGAGATCCGGAAGATCCTGTCGGAGGGATACAGCTCCGGCGCCGTCTACAGCGGTGATCCGGTTCTGAAGGCTGCTGTGGACCGCTTGAGCGAGGGCTTCGCCGGCATGAGCTTCCAGAACCTGAAGGACTACCTGCTGCAGCCCGGATACAGCATCGCCGACCCGTATATGTGTCTGCTGGATTTCGCGGACTACTGCCGGGTCCACGATGAAATGTTCGCAGCCTACGAGGACCGCAGAAGATGGAACTCCATGTCCGTCGTGAATATCGCGAAGGCGTACCGGTTCGCTGCGGACAGTTCGATTCAGAACTACGCGGATCAGATCTGGAATACCCGTCCGGTCTGGCCGGTGTAATGAAGGTGATGCTGCTCCGGAATTTATCTTCGGTGCATTTTGTGTGAACATGGTGGGGATATGCGGAGTATATTTACCGCATATGCCTGCAGTGGGTAATATCCGCATATTCCCCGGGAATAAAGGGTTGAAAAGTCAGCCCTTCCTCTGATAAAATAATAGCAGTGTTTTTTTAATCACGGCCAAGGGTTCTTGGAGCCGCAGCCGCGGTGGATGTTTTGTGATGTGAAATTCTCTGACAGAGCGAGTATGATTTGTGAGATTAAAAAAATAGGAAGAACAAAGTATTTCAGACAGGCTGTCCTGATAGCAATCGATTTACTGATCGTGTTTTTCTGCACGTGGGTAAGTCTTTTAATGCGCTTCAGCTGGTCTGCGATTCCTGCTCAGTATGAAATTGCGGCGATACGAACGCTGCCGGTGGATATGATCCTGACACTGGCGGTTTTCTGGAGTTTCCGGCTGTATCACAGTGTATGGTCGTATGCGTCCATCAACGAACTGATCCGTATCTTCAAGGCTGTTACAGTTCTCATCGTCCTTGAGATCTGCTATAAAATGATGTTGTCGGTAATGATGCCGAGAAGCGTCTATTTCATGGTCTATATTTCTATGCTGGTACTCGTGACCATGAGCCGTATGTCAATCCGGATTCTGAAATATTATCTCGGAAAAAAGCGAAGCGTGGAGGACCGCCGGATCCGGACCATGATTGCAGGCGCGGGATCGGCGGGCGCCACTCTTTTGACTAATACATTCCCAATCTGCCGGACTATACAGTACCGGCAGACGGGGTTGAATCCTTCCGGGGACGACCGCGCTTGCGCTTAGGCTTCGGCTCGGTTTCATCCTTGGGCTTGGGTTTACGCCCACGCTTCTTCGGTGCCGGTTTCGGCACAGGCCTTGACAGACCGAGTGCTTCAAGCTCATCGAATACGAGTTGCAACGTGTGAACCCAATAGCCATCATCAGTCGCCGGCTCCTCCGGAGCATCTGCCTTTCGCCAGGCAGATGCCAGGTCATCCATCAGCTCGCCGTAGGATATCTTCTCGAGTAATCCTGCGTTCTGGGCCTTGCGGATAATCCGACAGGTGGCAACCGTTGATATGAAATTGATGAATTCGCTGCCGATGACGGAGAAGTCTCCCTGAACATCGGTGTGGTCCAGGCATTCATCGCTCTTGTACCGATTGAAGACCATCTCCAAAAGCCAGCGGTCTTCGTAACAGAGGTATGCGGCTTTTGGTTCCAGATCCTGATCGGATTCAAGAACGATCACTCCGAAAGTTGCCTGCTTCCTAGCATATTTCTCAGGAGAGAAGGTTCCTTTCTTCTGAGCATTCGCCAGATACGAGGCTTCTTCGGCGGATGCCTTCCTGGCATCCTTGAAGGCATACAGGTATCGGCCACCCTTGATCTGCTTCTTCTTGTAGACCACATGGGCATCGATGCCGGACAGCACGCCTTCGAAAGCGAGCATGTCATTGCTCGATATACGTGTGTCATTGCGCTTGATCGGTGTGAGGAAGTGCAGATCCGGACGTTCCTGTAGTTCCTCCTTGATCTTGCTTGGTGGGAATCCCTTGTCAGCGACAATGATCCCTTTGCGGATGTCATTGTCACGGATGAACGCCGGATAACTGCTAGCATCGATGCTGTTGCCGGGGAAGACCTCAGCGCACACCGGCTCCATCCGTTCAATGTCGTAGGCATACAGGACGGATACCTCGCAGATGCCGCGCACTCTTGCCTTGCGGGAGTACGCAGACAGGTCATTGACCTTGCTGTTGTCCTGCTTCAGCATCCCGTCGATGGCAATGTGATGGTCGGCAGCCGTTGCCTTCATTCGCAACTGGTAGAACTGTCTTCGTCTGGATCCGTTCATCCCGATCCGCTGAAGCAGACTGCCGATGGAATTCCTGGACATGGCTGCACCGGGATAATCTTTGCATACGAACGTCCTGAGGTAATGCGTCCGCGCTCGATCCGCTGTAATGGCTGGCTTGATAACCCGGAGGGTAGCCAGAGACATCATTGCATAGACATCGGATGCGTCGTATACCGCAAGCAGATCCTCCTTAAGGTCTGCAGTCACAGACTTGACCAGAGCAGATGCTCCGTAGGACAACATGTCCGGCAAGTCTGCACCCGGATCCTTTTCGGGGAGAGGAACAAACTTGTAGTCAATAATGTGACCGATAACCTTGCCGTTTTTTGGCTGCGGGTTGCCGCCGGGAACGTATTTCGAGGATCCTCGCTGCCGGACAGCATAGCGTTTGGGGCCATCCCCACCGTTGTCATCTACAACGGTATTGACTGGCCGGGGGACCGCTCTGATTTCAGCTGGTACTGGCATAAAAATCAACTCCTTTATATAGTCCTATTATATCATATCTGGACTATATATGGTAGTGCTTTATGCACTTTTTTACAAGAATCTTTCGCAGATTCTGGGGTGCTGCGCCGCCAAAAGGAGCTGTTTTCCAGGGTTGCTTGTCAACTGGTGCCTTGCTTTGAGGCGTAACACGGTATATTTGGCTGGATTACAGGCTTAACCTATAGTCCGGCATTTTGGGAAAGTATTATTTGACTGAGCTGCGCTGCAACAGCTCCGGTAACGCCAATGTTGTCTGTATGGTGGATGACAACAGCAGCAAATGGGGAAAATATCTGCACGGCGTGCCGATTGAAGGCGGACGGGATGATATTCTCAGATTGACGGAGCGTTATAAGATTGAAGAGATTCTGATTGCCATGCCCTCTGCTTCTCAGAACAATATTTCCGATGTGGTCGACATCTGCAGCCGTACAGACTGCCGCGTCAGGATCCTTCCGTCAATCGTGAGCAGCCTCGAGGGAAATATCTCCTCGAATCTGCGGGACATTTCCTATGAGGATCTGCTGTCCAGAGATCCCGTCGATGTGAACGACGCGGGAATCGATGAATATATCGAGAACAAAGTTGTGCTGGTCACCGGCGGCGGAGGCTCCATCGGATCGGAACTGTGCCGTCAGATCGCGAAGCGCCGGCCGGGACAGCTGATTATTCTGGACGTGTACGAGAACAACGCCTATGAGATTCAGATGGAACTGAAGAACCATTACCAGGAAGAGCTGGATGTACGGACGGTAATCGCCTCTGTGCGGGACTATGACCGGATGGACTGCGTTTTTGCCCGCTACAGGCCGGATATCGTATTTCATGCCGCCGCCCATAAGCATGTTCCGCTCATGGAGCAGTCTCCGAACGAGGCAATCAAAAACAATGTGAAGGGTACGCTGAACACCGCGATGCTGGCGGACCGGTATCGTGCGCATAAGTTCATTCTGATTTCCACTGATAAGGCGGTGCGGCCTACCAATATAATGGGGGCGAGCAAACGGATATGTGAGATGATCGTTCAGGATTTTGCGAAGAAATCCGACACCGTGTTCGGCGCGGTGAGATTCGGAAACGTACTGGGCAGCAACGGCTCCGTGATTCCTTTGTTTCTGCGCCAGATCGACGAGGGCGGTCCGGTCACCGTGACTCACAGAGAGATCACGCGATTCTTCATGACCATCCCGGAAGCCGTTTCCCTGGTGCTCCAGGCCGGAGCTTACGCATCAGACGGTGAGATCTTCGTCCTCGACATGGGAAAGCAGGTGAAAATCTACGATCTGGCCGTCAGCCTGATTAAAATGAGGGGGTACCGGCCGAACAAAGACATCGAGATTCGGATCATCGGTCTGCGTCCGGGCGAGAAGCTGTACGAAGAAGTCCTGATGGATGAAGAGGGGCTCAGCACGACCGGAAACAGACTGATCCATGTCGGGAAACCGATTGAGATGGATTATAAAAAGTTCGAAGAGAGTCTGCATGCGCTGATTGCCGCGGCGGATGATAATGTGAATGATATTAAAGAGCGTACCCGTGAGATATGCGACACATATACGATATACAGATACTGAGGGGGCAGAGCAATGAGAACGATACCGTTTTCACCGCCGGATATCTCGGACGCTGAGATCCGGGAAGTCGTTGAAACGCTGAAATCCGGGTGGATTACAACCGGACCGAGAACAAAAGAATTTGAACGAAAAATATCAGAGTATATCGGGACGAATCGGACCGTATGCCTGAATTCGGATACTGCGGCACTGGAGCTGACGCTTCGGATACTGGGGATCGGACCGGGAGACGAAGTCATTACAACGGCGTACACATATACTGCCTCTGCCGCGATCATTGAACATGTGGGAGCTCGTATCGTCATGGTGGATACGATGCCGGATGCCCCTGAAATCAATTATGAGCAGGTGGAAGCCGCGGTTACAGAAAGGACGAAGGCGATAATTCCTGTGGACATCGCCGGAGTGATGTGTGATTACCGGCGTTTACATGAGATCGCGGATTCAAAGAGCCGGCTTTTCCGGGCGAAAAATGAGCTACAGCAGGCGTACAACAGAATGCTTGTAATTGCGGACTCTGCACACGGCTTTGGCGCGCGTTTCGATGGAGTGCGAAGCGGGAATCAGGCGGACTTCACCTGTTTCAGCTTCCACGCCGTAAAGAATCTTACGACTGCGGAAGGCGGAGCAGTTACATGGAAATCGACGCCCGGCATAGAGGATGCCGGACTGTACAGGCAATATATGCTTTATTCGCTGCATGGACAAAGTAAAGACGCCCTTGCGAAGACGGCGGCGGGAAGCTGGGAGTATGATATTTCACTTCCCGGATTCAAATGCAATATGACGGATCTGCAGGCTGCCATCGGATTGAAGCAGCTGGAACGGTATGATGCGCTGCTGGCGAGAAGAAGAACGATAGTTGAAAGATATCAAGAAAACCTGCGGGATTTCCCTGTCGCGGTGATGAAGCATATTGACGCGGAACGGGAGTCAAGCTGTCATCTCCTCATCACGCGAATCGGGAACGCTGATGAACCGGTTCGAAACGAGATTATCCGGAGACTGGCAGAGCGCGGAGTGGCGACTAACGTTCATTACAAGCCGCTGCCGATGTTTACCGCATATAAGGATCTGGGATTCAATATCAGCAATTTTCCGAATGCCTTTGCGTTATATGAGAATGAGATCACGCTGCCTCTCCATACCGGGTTAAGCGATTCGGACGTGGACTATGTTTGTGATTCTCTGACGACGGTGCTTCAGGAAGCCGGGCTGTTATGATTGTGCGGAAATGGGAAAAGCTCCCGGAGCGCATACGCTCAGAGAAAACACGTCCGTATTATGAACTGCTGAGAAGAAAAACACCTTCGCTTATCGTGAAACGTCTCTTTGATCTTCTGGGATCTTCAGTGCTGATCGTGATTTTGTCTCCGGCAATGCTGGCAATCGCATTATGGATCCGGATGGACTCAAAAGGACCGGCGATTTTCAGACAGAAGAGAATCACACAGTACGGAAGAACCTTTGAGGTTTATAAATTCAGGACGATGGTCAGCAATGCAGAGCAGCTTGGAGCGCAGATTACTTCCGGTGAGGATTCGCGGATTACACGGGTCGGGAAGAAACTGAGGGGGCTGCGTCTTGACGAGCTGCCGCAGCTTTTTAACGTGCTGGAGGGCACAATGACCTTTGTCGGCACCAGACCGGAGGTTCCGGGCTATGTCGAGTGTTACTCGGAGGAAATGATGGCGACGCTTCTCCTGCCTGCCGGAATCACATCCAAAGCGAGTATTTTGTTCAGGGACGAGAGCCGGCTTTTGGAGAACAGTTCGGATATTCACGCCGATTACATTAACAAAGTCCTGCCGAAGAAAATGCAGCTGAACCTGGAGGCACTGAAGGAATTTTCGTGTATTGGTGATATGAAGATCATGCTGTCAACGATAAAAGTGATATTTGGAAAATGACAATGAGCCGTAGTATGAAAAACAAGAAGAATGAATCGAATGAAACAAAACCGGTGATCTGGATTATCAGTCATTATGCCGGAGGGCCGTCCTACTGCCCGCGTATTCCTGATTATTTACTGGCGAAATACCTGCAGGAGCACGGCTACAGGGCTTTTGTAATTGCCTCCAGTTATGTTCACAACACTGAATTGAATTTCGCAGAAGGACGCGAAACAGCGGTTGAAAGAACGGTTGACGGCGTTCCGTTTATTTTCATACGGACAAGAAATTATTCTCATACGTTCGATCGAATGATAAATATGCTGGAGTTCTACTTTAATCTGAAGAAGTGCTACAGAAAATTCCCTGTGCCTGATCTTGTGATGGCTGCGATGCCGACGCCCACAAACTGTCTGGCAGGAGAACAGATTGCCGGAAAATACAAGGTACCGTATATTACAAGTATCGTTGATCTGTGGCCGCTGTCCATTGTTGAATATGCGGACTTCTCAAACAGAAATCCGATTATTCAGGCGCTGTATATCTTTGAGAAATGGATTTACAGGAAATCAGATGCGCTGGTGTTTTCCTGGGAAGGCGCATACGATTACATTCGTGACAAAGGCTGGGATAAGGCGGTTCCTCACAGCAAGTTTCACTATATCAATATCGGGGTTGATCTGGAGACTTTTGCCGGAAATCTGGAGAAGTACCGCGTGGAGGATAAAGACCTTGAGGACGATGTGTTCAAAGTCATGTACTGCGGAAGTGTTCGTACCGCGAATGACATTGACACGGTGGTCTCTTGTGCGAAAAAGCTTAATGAAGAGGGATACGCAGACAAAATCAGATTCATCATTTACGGCGACGGGCCTGACCGGGAGATCCTGGCGGATCTATGCCGGAGAGAACATATCGACAATGTGATCTTTAAGGGGTATATTGATAAGAAGTATATTCCTTATGTTCTCAGCAGAAGCAATCTGAACATATTGAATCTGAAATCGGCAGCAACGCAGAAATACGGAAACAGCTCTAATAAGCTGTTTGAATATTTCGCCGCGGGAAACCCGGTCGTGGCGAACATCGATGAGGGGAAATATCCCATTATTTCCAGGTATCATTGCGGAAAGATCGTAAAGGCGACTTCCATCGAGCAGTATGCGAACGCGATCAGGGACTTTTACGAAATGGATCCGGAAGAATATGCGAAATACCGCAGGAACGCCTTGAAAACAGCCGAACTGTTCGATACAAAGCGTCTGAATGCAGAATGGGAGAAAATCATCAGGAATCTGCTGATTGAGAAAAGAGGAGACTGAGTGAGATGAAGACAATCGTGCTTGCATTCGGAACGCGGCCTGAAGCCGTTAAAATGTGTCCGCTTGTGAAAGAACTGAGGAAACATCCGAAGGATTTCCGTACAGTCGTCTGTGTCACCGGACAGCATCGTCAGATGCTTGATCAGGTGCTGAAAGTTTTTGATATCGCTCCGGATTATGATTTGTCCGTCATGAAGGAAAATCAGACGCTGTTTGATGTTACAATCGGTATTCTGGCGCGGTTTGACCGGGTACTGGAGGAATCGCGGCCGGATCTGGTACTGGTTCATGGCGATACGACGACAACCTTTGCCGCTGCGCTGGCGTGCTTTTATCGACATGTTCCTGTGGGACACGTTGAAGCGGGTCTGAGGACATATAATCTGGATTTTCCGTTTCCGGAGGAATTCAATCGGCAGGCAGTCGGTCTGGTCAGCCGGTTCCATTTTGCGCCGACGGAAAACTGCAGACAGAATCTTCTGCGAGAGGGGAAAAAGCCGGAAACAATTTTTGTAACAGGAAATACTGCAATCGACGCATTGAAAACGACGGTGAGAGAGGATTATTCTCATCCGGAACTGACATGGGCGTCGGACGGAAAACTGCTTCTGATTACCGCGCATCGGAGAGAAAATCTGGGAGAACCGATGCATCATATGTTCCGCGCCATTCGCAAAGTGGTTGAAACACATCCGGATATCAGGGCGGTTTATCCGATTCACATGAATCCGGCAGTGCGAAGAATCGCCGAGGCAGAGTTCGAAGGCTGCGACAGGATTCATCTGATTGAGCCGCTGGACGTATCTGACTTTCATAATTTTCTTGCCAGAGCATATCTCGTTCTGACAGACAGCGGAGGAATTCAGGAAGAGGCCCCGGCTCTGGGGAAACCGGTGCTTGTCATGCGGGATACCACGGAACGTCCGGAGGGAGTATCCGCGGGGACGCTGCGGCTGACGGGCACGGAGGAGCATAAAATCTGCCGGGAATGCGACCGCCTGCTTACATCAGAAGAGGAATATCAGAAAATGGCGAAGGCCGTGAATCCGTACGGGGACGGGACTGCGTCGAGGCAGATCGCGGCAATCCTGAAGGAACACTTGCAGCAGGGTGAAGCTGATGTCATATTATGAGATTTCGGAAGAAAACACACGGGAACTGCAGAGAATCAGTCTGGAGATGCTGCTGTATTTCGACAGATTCTGTGAATCCCATCATCTGACTTACTTCCTGTGCGGAGGGTGCTGTATCGGTGCGATTCGCAATCAGGGATTTATTCCGTGGGATGACGATGTGGATATTTTCATGAAGCGCTGTGACTACGAACGTCTGAAAGAACTGTGGACTGATACGGAACGGTATGAAATCGAGTATACTTCTCCTGAGTACGAGTGCTTCAGCCCGGCTGTGACAATCTGCGACAGGACGACGACCTTTGTCAAGACCTACCGGAAGGATATGAATGTAAGCCACGGCGTCGCCATGGATATCTTTCCGCTGGACGGCTGCCCTGAAGGGATACACAGAGTATGGCAGAAACTGTGTGCAATGCTGTTCTCTCTGTTTACTGTTGAAAAGGCTCCGGAAAATCATGGCGCGCTCATAAAAGCTGCCGGACGTTTCGGATTATTTCTCGTTCCGGGATGGAAAGGAAAAACCCGGGTCTGGCAGTTCTTTGAACGGCAGATGAGCAAATACCGGATTGAAAACTGTGACCGGATTACAGAACTGTGTGCAGGACCGTATTATATGCAGAAGGAATATCCGAAAGATGCGTTCCGGGAAGCAGTGAGAACGGATTTCGAGGGCTGCAGGCTTCCGGTTCCGGTCGGATATGATGCATATCTGACCGAGGCGTTCGGTGATTATATGCGGCTTCCGCCGGAGGAGGACAGGAAGGCGCATCACGAATACGAATTTATCGATTTGGGAACCTCTTACAGGCAGTATTTTGGAACAAAATACTGCGTTGGGAGCGCCGGGAGCATGGACCGGCAAGAGGCGAAGCAAGAGGAAGAAGGATAAAATGCCCAGAGTATCAATTATTGTGCCTGTATATAAAACTGAAAAATATATCAGAAGGTGTCTGGACTCTGTCGCGGGACAGACTCTGGATGATATAGAAATTATTTTGATCGATGATGGATCTCCGGATTCCTGCGGAGAAATTTGCGAGGAGTATAAGCGGAAAGACGGGCGGATTCGGGTGATCCATCAGAAAAACCAGGGAGTCAGCGCCGCGCGGAATGCCGGTCTGCAGATTGCGGCAGGCGAATACATCGGTTTTGTTGACAGTGATGATTTCATCGAAACAGATATGTATGAATATCTGCTTGCATTGGCGGACAGATATGACGCTGATGTGACGGGCTGCGAATTCTTCGAATGTTACGCGGGAAGAGAGATACATGTTAACAAAGAAATCCGCTGCGAAGTGCTGGATCGAATTCAGGGAATCCGGCAAGTTCTTGATTCCAGGACTTCAATGAATGTGGTGAACAAGATTTTCAGGAAGACGTTATTCGATGGAGTGATGTTTCGGGAAGGAAAGATTCTGGAAGATGCATATATTATCGTAGATCTGATGGCAAACGCAAATCGTTCCGTATTTACAGACGTTCAGAAATATTATTATTTCCACCGGGAAAACAGCATCACGACCCGTCCCTTTGATGCGCGGTTTTACGATGCGATTGAAGTTCATGACTATAATTACGGGATCGCTGTATCGGTGTCCGGAACTCTTGCGGAAAGTGCACAGCTCAGGAGATGCTGGGCAAGATTTTATGTACTGGACAAAATGATGAGCAGCGATGGATCCCATGACAGGGACAAAGAGCAGGAGTGCATCGATTTCCTGAAAAAGAACAGACATCTTATCCTGAATAATGATGTGTTCACCCGGGCAAGAAAGCTCGCTTTTATCGGCCTTCTTTTCAGCAGGCATATTTACAGAATACTGCTGAACTTAAATATCAGGAAGACGGGGCGAAACAATGGATAAAGAAATTAAAATATGTTTTGTTGTTCATAATTTTGCAGACTACGGAGGCGTGGGCGTGGTTGCAGCGAACCTTGCCGATGCATTTGCGGAACGATACAGCGTCAGTCTCGTCAGTCTGCTGGATGACGGACGTCCGGCCGCCTATCATCTGGCGGATCGCGTTCGGTATATCAAACTGCTGCGAGGTGAATTCCGGCTGCGGAATCAGCAGAGGAAACTGTTTAAAAAGATACGCCGCATGTTAAAAAAAGAAGAAATAGATGTTGCAGTTATTTTAGGGCATTATACCGGATTCCTGATGTCACCGGTCCGACCTTTTGTGAAGACGAGGTTCGTCTTTTGTGATCACGGAGCATTGATGAATCAATGGGACGATCGGAAAAACCGGGCGATGCGCCGACTTTCGGCAATGGTCTGTGATAAGGTGATTACTCTGACAGAGAGGACAAAAGAGGACTACATTAAACGGTTTCATATGAGGAGAGACAGGGTTGACTGTATTTATAACTGGATCGATCAGGAATTGTCAGAACCGGAAACCTATGACATCCAATCGAAACGAATTGTCTCGGCAGGAAGATTCGGGATTGAAAAGGGCTTCGATCTGATGGTGCGCATCTTTGAAATTGTGGTGCGCAGGCATCCGGACTGGCATCTGGATCTTTATGGTGACGGCGAGATGTTTGACGAGGTGGATGCCTATGTCCGGGAGCATAACCTGTCGGAGAATGTTCATCTGATGGGATTTTACGATAATGTCAGAGAAGTTTTCGGGAAGTATGCCTTTTATGTAATGCCGTCTTACCGGGAGGGACTGCCTGTCGTTCTGCTGGAAGCGAAGTGCTGCAGATTGCCAATCGTCAGTTTTGACATCCTGACCGGACCGGGAGAGATTATACGCGACGGCGTTGATGGCCTGCTGATTCCGCCGTATGATACAGAATGTTTCGCAGATGCGGTATCTTTTCTGATGGACAATCCGGAAAAAAGAAAGGAAATGTCCGGGCATTCACAGGAGAATCTGAATTTGTTTTCCAGAGAAACAATTTTCAGGCAGTGGGAGCAGCTGATTCTCTCTTTAGCAGACCGGCGTGGCCGGAGAGAATGATTGGACGGAAATTATATGAATGAGATACAAAGTGTTATTCTGGAAATTTTCAAATGTGTGGATGGAATATGTGTAAGAAATAATATTCCTTATTTCGCTATTGGCGGAACCTGTATCGGCGCGGTGCGGCATCAGGGGTTTATTCCCTGGGATGATGATCTGGATATCGCAGTTCCTGTTGAATATTTTGATGCATTTCTTGAGGCGGCGAGACGGGAACTTCCGGAATATTATTCGCTTCGGACAGGAGAGGAAACAGAGCATTACAGTATTGTTTTCCCTAAAATCATGGATGAACGAACTACATTTATTGAGGATGTGGAAAGGGAATATCCGGATTCCTATAAGGGAGTTTTTGTAGACGTAATGCCCTTGTCAGGGGTCCCCGAGAACCGTCTGATGCGAGGACTGTTCTATAAACGGGTTAACTTTGTGCGGGTGATGAATGTTATCCGGCGTTTTCCTGTTTCGTACCATGACCGCGTCTGGAAAAAAATTCTGGGTGCCTTTATGGTACCGTTTAAGAAAATAATTCCGTTTGACTTTTACGAAAGAAAGTGGTACAAAATCCTAAAGAAACGTCCTCTGAGCGGGTCTGAGATTACAGGATTTCTATGGGAATGGGCCGGTGAGTGCTACACGTTTAAGAGCCGCTGCTTTATCGAAGCAGCAACTATGAAATTTGAGGATACAGAGATCAGATGTCCGGCTCTGTGGGATGAGTATCTGCAGAAATATTTCGGTGACTATATGGAACTTCCGCCGGAGTCAAACCGGAAGAGAGTTCATAAGGGGGTCATTGACCTTACAAGACCCTACCGGGAATATCAGAAACTGTATGAGATAAATGGAAAGGCAGAATTTGAAAGAGATGATGGATAAGCTTCGCCTAAAATATCAGAGCCGGTCGGTACAGCTCCGTGCATCGTTCTGGTTTGTCGTCTGTTCCTTTCTGCAGAGGGCGATTTCTGTCATTACAACACCGGTATTCACACGTATTTTATCCACGGGTGAATATGGGGAATTTACAGTTTTCAATACATGGACAGGAATCGCTACGATTATTGTGACGCTGAATCTCTTCGCGGGAGTTTTCACTCAGGGGCTTGTGAAATTTGAAGAGGACAGGAAAATTTTCTGTTCGACTCTTCAGGGGCTGACGCTGACGCTGACGGTAGGCTGGACAGCGGTTTATTTGGCATTCCAGGATTTTCTGAATGATGCGATGTCGATGAATACAAAACAGGGTCTGATGATGCTCATTATAATATGGTCGTCTTCCGCTTTTCAGTTCTGGGCCGCGGAACAGCGTGTCCTCTACCACTATAAAGGGCTTGTGATGCTGACACTGGCGATTTCCGTGATGCAGCCTGCTGTCAGTATCCTTTTTATCCTGAGCTCAGATGATAAGGTGACGGCGAGAATCCTTGGCATTGCCCTTGTGAATGCGATCGGCTATACGTCATGTTTCGTGGCTCAGATGATACGGGGAAGAAAATTTTTCTCTTCAAAATACTGGAAATATGCGGTTATGTTTAATCTGCCTCTGATTCCGCACTATCTGTCGATTACTGTATTGACCAGCGCAGACCGCGTGATGATTGAAAGAATGGTGGGAGCGTCAGAGGCCGGAATATACGGTCTCGCGTATTCTCTGGCACAGATTATGACGCTGCTGAACACCTCTCTGGTTCAGGCGCTTGACCCCTGGCTGTATCAGCGGATTAAATATAATAGAATTAATGAGATGGCGAGAGTCGCCGATTACTGCGTTCTGTTGATTGCGCTGTTCAATCTGATTCTGATCGCGTTTGCACCGGAGGCGGTCCGCATTTTCGCACCTGAATCTTATTATGACGCCATTTGGGTCATTCCGCCTGTTGCAATGAGTACGGTGTTCATGTTCCTCTATGATCTGTTCGCAAAGTTTGAGTTCTATTATGAAAAACGCATGTTCATCATGGCTGCAAGCGTTATCGGAGCGATTCTTAATGTTGTACTGAATTTTATTTTCATACGCATTTTTGGATACTATGCGGCGGGATATACGACATTGTTCTGCTATTTTCTGTATGCGGCGGGTCATTACTTTGCCATGCGTCATATCTGCAATCAGTTCCTGGACCGTGTTCGTCCGTATAACATGAGGATAATCGCGATCGTGATTGTCGGATTCATGGGAGCGGGGTTTCTGCTGATGATGACCTACAGGAATATTTATATGCGATACGCCCTTGTTCTTGTTTTCTGTGCGGCAGCATATCTGGAACGAAACAGGATCCGCAGCCTGATCCGGGACCTGAGTGCAGCACAAAAAGAAGGAAGAAATGGATAAAAGGTTATTTCGGTTGATGAGGAGATAAATAGTATGAAACATGCATACCTGATTATGGCGCATAAGAATCTGAATCAGCTGCTGCGGCTGCTTCGTGCGCTTGATGATGCCCGTAATGGCATCTATCTTCATCTTGATTCCCGGTTCCGGGAAGCAGACGAAGTTGATTTTGCAGGATTTTTAAATTTTTCCTGTTTTCATAGCATTCCCCGACGAACCGTGGAATGGGGAAACTATGGTATAGTGCAGACAGAATTCGAACTGCTCCGGGCTGCTGTGGAGGAAGGTCCTTACAGATATTATCATCTTTTGTCCGGTCAGGATTTCCCTATTAAAAGTCAGAGTGATATCCATCACTTTTTTGACGGCCAGGATAAGGAATTTATTCATTTCGCAGATCCTTCCGGCTGGGATAGAGTGATGCAGATTCGCCTGAACCGATTTCGCAGACCGATTTACCAGATTTATCTTTTGTCGGAGTTTCTGAAGCGACGTATCGGGATCAGGCCGATGATAGATTTTGGATTTGGTTCAAATTGGTTCAGCATTACCGATAAATTTGCGAAAGATTTTCTTGCGAAACGCAGATGGGCGTCCCGGTACTTCATAAACTGTATTTGTCCGGACGAACTTGTTCTGCAGACCTTTGTTCTGACCTTCGGATATGAGAACCACCTGGCTGCTGCAGTCGGAACAGGTGATGAGACTGCCTCAAAGCGATGCATCGACTGGAATCGCGGCGGGGATAATCATCCCTATGTCTGGAGGGCAGCCGATTATCAGATCCTTGCGAACAGCAGTGCGATGTTCGCAAGGAAATTTGACACTGAAATTGATGAGGACATATTACGACGGATTGAAGAAACATTGTTGTGAGTCCTGCTGCCTTTCGCGGAGGGAGTCGGATTGGATCTGTACAGCGTAAGGGACGGGGACTGAAGTCGGGCGGCATACTGCTGCGGATCGTGAACATAAGTGTACCGCCCCGGCCCCAGAGCGGTTTGAAAAATGCCGGTACATATGATAGAATAAAAACAATCAGACAGAAAAAATGCGAGGAAGAAAATGGAATATATATCGTTTCAGGATCTGAAGTTTATTATCAAAAGGAATAAAAAAAAGATCTTCGCTGTGGCGGTAGTGGTTGCGCTTGCTGCCGGTGTGTATGAGGCCTGCTGCCTTGTAAAGGAGAACCAGTCCGCTGCTAACACAGGGAATGCGGATTACAGCAGCGAGCTGAAAACCTATAATGAGCAGAAAGCGGATCTGGCAGAAATCGCCGGCAACCTGCAGAAGTCGTATACATCCTATGCAAGAGCTTTAAAAGAAGATCCTGTAATGTCGATTGATCCTTATCATTGCAGTTACGACCGGATTATCTGTGTCTTCCGGGGCTCGGAAAATCGGAAAGGCGAGATGGTTTCAGCATGGCTCAGTAAAAAAAGCGCGAAGGAACTGTTCGGAAAGCAGTCCGAACTTTATCAGAAATACGCTGACAGCATTATCAACGTCTGGTCGATTGACTCGAAAAGCGTTGTTCTGGATATCTACAAGGTGGATGGCGTAAATCCGGACTTCACAGCGACAAAGGTTCGGCAGATTATTAAAAGCGAAGCGGACGAGAGCGGTATCGGCGGTCTGTCTGTGCAGGTCGTTAAAAAGAAAGACAGCTGCAATTCGGAGCTGTATGATTTTCAACTGGAAAATGCAGAGCGTCTGACGAGGCTTTCGACGCAGCTGAAATCTGTCCGGGAATCACTGAGGACACTGGAGGCTCCGTCGAAGGGGGACAGCATCGTGTCGAGGAAACATATGGCGGCAGCGATTCTGAAATACAGTATCCTTGGGCTGATTACAGGAATTCTGATCGGAATATTAGCTGTTTTATATCGTGTCCTGAACCGGGGGTACATCTTTTCCGGAAATCAGCTCAGAGACTGGATGGACGCAGATTGTCTGGCCTGCATTGATGGGGAAAACCTGGAACAGGCAGCCGTCGAAATCCATGAAAGCATAGGCCTGTATCTTGAAAAAGACGCCGGAATCATGATTTGTTCCGCAGAGAATTGCGGCATTGAAACCAGGCTTATGGAAATTCTGGAAAATCTGAATACATATCGTTATATCTTGTGCCGGGGAAGTGACCGGGGGAACTGATTCGTAAACTGGCTGACGCAGATGGCGTGATTCTGTGTGTGTCGAAAGGGAAGAGCCTGGAAAGTGAACTGAAAGAGACCGTGAAACGGATTCTTCATGCAGACAAAGCCTTGTTGGGCTATATTTACATTGATAAAATATAAACCGCGATGCGATGATAATGATGAAAACAAACGCAAATAAAGAATTACGCAGCATGGCGGGCAATCCGCTTTTCTTTCCCGTTACCGGTCTGGTTATCTTTCTTCTGGCAGGGAGCGTGTTCTTTATAACATTGAGAACCGGCGAATATAACGGAGCATTAGCTGCACTCATTATTGTATGGGGCTATTGTTTACTTTACGGGCTGGCGGATCTTTCAGCGCGCTTCAATTTCGCTGTGATGACTGCGATGATATTTGTATTTTTGCTCTCCAGACCGGTTATCGCCTGCCTTTACGGGCAGGACTGGTGCTATTGGAGCGACAGCACGATTTGCCGGAGCATGACGATCATTCTGCTGGGCCAGATTGCACTTTTCTGTGGAGCATTTTATATCGAAGGACTTGCCGGCGGAAGTGAAATAAAACATACTGCGGGAACTCTGCGAAACGAAGCGGAAATCGTCAGAGGACTGCGTTTTGCGCTTGCTGCAGTACTGCTCTTCACATGGACAGGGTGTATGGCAGCACAGATGTATTCCTATCTCAGTCTGCGAAATTACAGTTATGCAACCATGTATACGGGACTGGCACCTTCAGTGCCGTTCGTTTTCAGTCTGTTGTCTACCATATTCCCGTATGTGGTTTTTGCATATCTTGCGACGATGCCGGGAAAGAAAGCAAGTCTGATTGTGATGTCCGCCTATATTCTGACGGGAGTGCCGGTGTTTCTGCTGGGAAACAGGACCAGCCTCATTTCAAAGATTGTATTCTGCACAGTGTACTTCTTCATCCGTAACAAGCTGAGGGTAAATACAGGCAGATGGATTACACCCGCAATAAAGACGGCTTTCATTATTATGGTGGCTGCCTCCGTACTTTTCCTGGGGGTGATGAATTATTCCCGTGCGGATAAGGTGGCATCGCTGGAAACGTCGATGCCGATTGGTGTTGATTTTTTCTACCGACAGGGAACTACGTTTGACACGTTGTGTCAGGGCCTGGAATATCAGAACAGACTGGAATCACTTCCTCAGGCGGTCAGCTACACATTCGGTGATTTAATCGACTACGTGAAGCATAATCGTCTGACCAGGTATTTGTTCGGAGCAGATGATATCGGAACAAAAAACAGCATTAAAATTGTTGAAGAGAGTAACAGTCTGGCACATCGTCTGTCCTATGTGTGCCTTGGAGAAGCTTATTATTTGGAAGGACACGGACGAGGCTCCGTTTATCTGCTGGAAAATTATCTGGACTTTGGCTATCCGGGAGTGATCTGGTTTAACTTTCTTCTGGGAATGCTGATGAGCGGAACTGTCGCCATGATGAAACGCGGCCGCTTCCTGCTGAATCTGATTTTGCTGACCGTTTTATCAAAGGTATTTCTGATTGCAAGGTCATCATCGAGCAGTTTTTTGCTGTTTCTGGTCACGCCCCATTTCTGGATCGTTGTCCTGGGCGTTCTGCTGGCGTCAAGACTTTCTGTCAGACTCCGCTCGCCCTCTGAAGATAAATCAGCGGTGATGCTGCGCACTGGAAGAAGACGTAATGTGATAGGAGGAGAAACGGACAGAGAACTGTTCGTGAAAGATAACAGATGAAGATTGTACTCACAGGTGGAGCGGGATATATCGGGACTCATACAGCTGTTGTCCTGCTGCAGAATGGAAATGACGTTATTACGGTAGATAATTATTCGAACAGCACAGAAGAGGCGCTCAGACGCGTTATGCTTATCACGGGAAAACCTCTGATTATGTATGACTGCGATCTCAGAGATGAACGGAAACTGGAGAGGATATTCAGAGAAAACGGTCCTGTCGACTGCGTGATTCATTTCGCCGGTTATAAATCCGTGGGAGAATCTGTCACGCATCCGATTGAATATTATGAGAACAACATTCATGGAACTTTGTCGCTGATAAAATGCATGCGGGCCAATTCCGTCGGAAGTCTGATTTTTTCTTCTTCGGCTACAGTCTATGGAATGGAAAATCTAAGCCCCTGCCGTGAATCGATGCCAAGGGGACACTGTATTAATCCATATGGTTGGACGAAGTGGTTCAGCGAGCAGATTATTGAAGACACGGTAAAAGCAGACCGAAGCTTTTCGGCGGTGATCCTGCGATACTTTAATCCGGCCGGCGCACATGAATCAGGTCTGATCGGGGAAGAACCGAATGGCATTCCGAATAATCTTATGCCGTACATCACACAAACCGCTGCCGGAAAACGGGAAAAGCTTATTATTTTCGGAAACGATTACAGCACACCGGACGGCACATGCAGGAGAGATTTCATTCATGTGATGGATCTTGCGGAAGCGCATATGAAGGCGGCGGAGTATCTGATGAAACACGACGGACTGGAAATATTCAATATCGGGACGGGAATGCCCTACAGCGTTCTGGAAGTGGTCGATATGTTCCAGACAGCAAACTGTGTGAGTGTACCATATGAATTCGGAAACCGCCGGGAGGGGGATATTCCTGAGTGCTGGGCGGATGTGAAAAAAGCTGATGAGCAGCTGGGATGGAAAGCTCGCCGGAGCCTGAGCGATATGTGTGTCGATGCATGGAACTGGCAGAGGAAGAATCCCGACAGCTATTAATATGTGCATTGGCAGCAGACCGTGAAAATATAAAGGGGGCGTACTCAGTGTTTCAGAAAATTGTCGGTTATTTTCAATTTTACAGTGCGGAATCAGAAGAAAAATCAGGTCACGTTAAATATGCAGCCGCCGTATTCTGCTTCGTGATCATATTCAGCCTGTCTGTGATCCTGCATATTGACAAATCCGTGTTTTATGATACATCTACAGTCTTTATGAGCATACTGGACTCTCTGCATAGGATGGGTGTTGCGCAGATTGCGCTGATCGATGCGGCGCTGCTCGCTGCTGTTCTCTGTCTGCGGGAGAAAAGAAACCTCGAAGCGAAAAGCAACTGGTACATCAGTCTGTTTTGGTACACTTGGAATATCCTGTTTGTCACGGCAGGGCTGACTCATAATATCGGCAGCGGATATCTGTTGTCCCAGGTGATCATTATGATCGCGATTCCGTTACTGTACCGGAAGCGAAAGGTCGGTGGGATTGCGGAACTGCTTGATTCAGCTGCAATGGCGGTTATTGCTGTTATGCTTGCTGTTACAGTGATTCATATGATCTGCTTTCCGTATGGATATATCACTCACTACATTGTGAATGATGACGGAAGCAGAACCGCATGGCAGCTCTGGTCAACTTATCTGAACCGGTACCGGGGAATTACTTCGAATCCTAATATTTTAGGCGAATTTATGACGATGGGAATCTTATCCTCTCTTTACCTTATTTACAGAGATACCGGAAAGAAATATATTCTGTATGCGATTGTTCTGGGCTTCTGTATCGGGCAGGCTGTCATGAGTATCAGCAGAACCGCACTTCTGTCAGAAATTCTGCTGTTTGTCGCATGGATGATTCTATACGGCAAAAGCAGAAAGGGGTTCCGGAAATTTCTGCTCATCCTGCTGATAGCGGTTCTTTCAGCTCTGCTGACCTATTTTATAATAAATCGCGGAACAGACAATTACGGATTGCTCAGTTCCCTGCAGGCACCTGTGGCAGTTTATGCTGCAGATGGCTCAAGTATCACACAAAGGCTTGAAAAATCAACCGATCTGAACACATTCTCCTCAGGCCGGATTGAAATATGGAAAATTTATCTGGACCATCTCAATATGGGAGGACACGATGTGTCCTATTCTTATCCCATCCGTGTCATGAATACCCTCGGAAACGGTTATAACTATTACAGTCTTGCGCATAATGTCGCATTGGAATATGCGTATCGATGCGGAATTCCCACCGGCATATTGTTTCTGGCTCAGGAAATTCTGAGTTTTGCGTTCTGCATACGCGTGATATTTATGCGCAGGAACAAAATGAAGGACGAATATGTTTTTTCGGTACTCGCGATTACGGCTTTTCTGGTTACGGGAAGTCTGGAACCGATTTCAGAAGTATTTACCAGGCCGCTTCTTCTGCTCTACTATCTCGCGCTTCTCCCGGTTTTTGCTTGGGGAGTAATACAGGATGAGTCGGACAGTCGGTATGTAGGAACACATGATGCCGCCCGCAGACGGACGGAGGTGCAGGTATGAGGGATCTGCCTCTGAATAAAAAGATCATCCTGCTGGCGGTTCTGGCTTTGTTTGCGGTGTGTCTTGCCTTTGACATCCGGAGCGGAATCGACACGCACCGAGCGAAGGAAATTAAGAAAGCGCAGGCAGAATACAATATGACCGGAGTCCGGGGATGCTCAGATATCGTGCTGATTAACACCGGGATGAAGGACGCCCGGGACATCGCTGATAAGGATATTCAGAATATTATGGTCGTGTCCTTTGAGGATGACGCCCGGAAGGCTATCCAACTGACTTCCCTGAAACGGATGACCTACGTTCCCGGAGCCACCGGAAAGACGGGTACGGCTTTGTACAAAAAATATTCCGCCGCGCATCCTGAAAACCTGCTGGATGCGGTTCAGACCATGACCGGGTTCCGGACCGATGCGTATCTGGCGATTAACGACAGAGCCATAATCAGGATGGTTCGCAAGATCGGCGTTATACAGCTGAATATCGACAGCGATGAGATCGCGGAGCTCAACCGGTACCAGAAAATCCTTGCGCGAAAGTTTCACCTTGCGGATTATACTGAGATTACGCAGCCGGGAATCCAGCCGGTGAACGCGCTTCAGGCGGCGGCGTATGCGCAGATCGGTTCCAATGCTCCGGAAAAAAGCAGCAGCGACCGCCACGCCCGCACAGTTGTCCGGAAAATTATCAGGGCGATTCATGGCTGCAGCATGGCAGATATGGAAGAATACCGCCACATTCTGATGAAGGGGGACAACAATTTCAGGAGCGAGTATTCCATGCAGGTCGCGGCACGGCTGGAGGCGTATAAACTGCAGCATGCTGTACGGTGGCCGCAGATCTTTGAACGTCACACTTATCACGGTACCAGATATGTGTTCCCGGTGACCGCGGTTTCCAACGCCCGGCATCTGCAGATTGATCTGTTTGAAGGAACAGAGTTTAAGGCTGCGCGGGAGATGCGCATATATGACAGAAAGATCCGGGAGGCACTGAAAGATATTGAAGCCATTCGCGCTGAGAAGGAGGCTGCGCGAAAGGCGAAGGAAAAAGCGGAGAAGGAGGCCGCAGAAAAAGCCGCTAAGGAGAAGGCGGCTGCGGAATCAAAGCAGAATAAGTCGAAAAACGGTTCAGGCGGAAGCTCCGGCAGAGGGAAAAAGAAACCGGGCGGAGACAGCGGGAACAGCAGTTCCGGAAACTCCGGCGGCGGTGGATCCGGAGGAAGCGGAGGCTCCGGAAACGGAAATTCAGGAGGCGGCAGCGGATCCGGTGAGGAACCCGGCGGAGGCGGTGAAACTCCGGGTGATGAAGCTTCAGGCGGCATATAGATGAGCCTGAAACAGAATGCGTGTTCCGTCGGCATTCCGGCTTGTAGCTGCCTTCTGGAGAGTGGCCTGCATTTCTGCAGGGAGCGGGAGTCGCACTCTTCGGAAATCAAGGTCGATAATCACAAAAACTTGTGGTATTACACCAAAACATACACTGCCTTTTTGCAGACTGAAAACAAGTTAAAAAAAGGTAAAATAAAATCAAAAAAAGCGGTTGACTAAGAGGTAAACAGATGGTAATATATTAAATGTTCGCGGCACACGCGAGCACGGAAACCTTGAAAAATGAAGGGTTCCGGAAGAACCTAGAAAACCACATAGACAGGAAACGAAAGTCAAACAAGACAAAAAGAAACAGGTTGAAAAACCTTGGATCATGTACCAAATGATCCCCAAGATTTCCTAAAACAGTAATACGGTAACAGAAACAACTGTAGAAACAGACGTTAGCGTCTGACCGGATTAAACGGAAGGAAAAAGATAGTAAGCCGAAAGGCTTAATATACCATTTTCATTAAGAGTTTGATCCTGGCTCAGGATGAACGCTGGCGGCGTGCTTAACACATGCAAGTCGAGCGAGAAATCGCGGAAGGAAGCTTCGGTAGAATTCCGGGATGGAAAGCGGCGGACGGGTGAGTAACGCGTGGGAAACCTGCCCTTGACAGGGGGACAGCCGAGGGAAACTTCGATTAATACCCCATAACGCAGAGAGACCGCATGGTCCATCTGCCAAAGATTTATCGGTCAGGGATGGTCCCGCGTCTGATTAGCTGGTTGGTGAGGCAGCGGCTCACCAAGGCGACGATCAGTAGCCGGCCTGAGAGGGTGAACGGCCACATTGGAACTGAGACACGGTCCAGACTCCTACGGGAGGCAGCAGTGGGGAATATTGCACAATGGGCGCAAGCCTGATGCAGCAACGCCGCGTGAAGGAGGAAGGCCTTCGGGTCGTAAACTTCTGTCCAAAGGGAAGAAGAATGACGGTACCTTTGGAGGAAGCCCCGGCTAACTACGTGCCAGCAGCCGCGGTAACACGTAGGGGGCGAGCGTTATCCGGAATTACTGGGCGTAAAGAGTGCGTAGGTGGCTTTGCAAGCGTAGGGTATAAGGCGACAGCCCAACTGTCGTTGGCCCCGCGAACTGTAAGGCTTGAGTACAGGAGGGGAAGGCGGAATTCCTAGTGTAGCGGTGAAATGCGTAGATATTAGGAGGAACACCGGTGGCGAAGGCGGCCTTCTGGACTGTAACTGACACTGAGGCACGAAAGCGTGGGTAGCAAACAGGATTAGATACCCTGGTAGTCCACGCCGTAAACGATGAGCACTAGGTGTCGGGCTCGCAAGAGTTCGGTGCCGGAGCAAACGCATTAAGTGCTCCGCCTGGGGAGTACGCACGCAAGTGTGAAACTCAAAGGAATTGACGGGGACCCGCACAAGCAGCGGAGCATGTGGTTTAATTCGAAGCAACGCGAAGAACCTTACCAGGGCTTGACATCCCTCTGAAAGGCCGGGTAATGCCGGTCCCCTCTTCGGAGCAGAGGAGACAGGTGGTGCATGGTTGTCGTCAGCTCGTGTCGTGAGATGTTGGGTTAAGTCCCGCAACGAGCGCAACCCCTGCCATTAGTTGCCATCATTCAGTTGGGCACTCTAGTGGGACTGCCGGGGACAACCCGGAGGAAGGCGGGGATGACGTCAAATCATCATGCCCCTTATGTCCTGGGCGACACACGTGCTACAATGGCCGTCACAGAGGGAGGCGAAGGCGCGAGCCGGAGCGAAACCCTAAAGGCGGTCCCAGTTCGGACTGCAGGCTGAAACCCGCCTGCACGAAGCCGGAGTTGCTAGTAATCGCGGATCAGAATGCCGCGGTGAATGCGTTCCCGGGTCTTGTACACACCGCCCGTCACACCATGGAAGCCGGGGGTGCCCGAAGTCGGTCGAAAAGGCTGCCTAAGGCAAAACCGGTGACTGGGGTGAAGTCGTAACAAGGTAGCCGTATCGGAAGGTGCGGCTGGATCACCTCCTTTCTAGGGAGACACGTTTGCTGTCTATGGGTTTACTGAGGTAAGCCCCATGGCGAGAGCCATGGAGATAAGGGGAATTAGCTCAGATGGGAGAGCACCTGCTTTGCACGCAGGGGGTCAAGGGTTCGAATCCCTTATTCTCCACCATTAGCCGAAGAGGCTGATGAAGGCGGGCCGGAAAAGGAGGCCTGCGGAAGTACCTTGAAAATCGAACAATGGAAAATGCAAACAATGCATCACAGAAAAGAGATCGAGATGAAATATCGTATAGGTATTAGCGAAGAAGCTAAGCAAATAGGGTAAGAAATCTACGATTTCAACCGAGAAGCCAAGAAAGCGAAAAACAGGAAAAGTTTTTTGACAAAGAAAGCCCATACATGAGCGCCATGTATGGCAGCCAAGGAGAACCGTATGAAGCGCGAAAGCGCGGCATACAGGAAAAGGCCAAGCAAAGAAGGGCATAAGGCGGATGCCTTGGCACTGGGAGCCGAAGAAGGACGTGACAAGCTGCGAAAAGCTGCGGGAAGGAGCACATATCCGGTGATCCGCAGATATCCGAATGGGGGAACCCGCCTGAGGTAATGCTCAGGCATAGTCATGCGAGTAAAGTAGTATGACATAAGGCAACGCGGGGAACTGAAACATCTAAGTACCCGCAGGAAGAGAAAGCAAACGCGATTTCCCAAGTAGCGGCGAGCGAACGGGAAAGAGGCCAAACCGGGTGCTTGCACCCGGGGTTTAGGACCATCAGAAGACAGTAACATCCTAGTGGAACATGACTGGAAAGTCAGAGCGAAGAGGGTAAAACTCCCGTAGACGAAAGGATGAGCTGCAGGATGGGATCCGGAGTAGGGCCGGACACGTGAAACCCGGTCTGAAGAAGGGGGGACCACCCTCCAAGCCTAAATACTACCCAGTGACCGATAGAGAAGAGTACCGTGAGGGAAAGGTGAAAAGAACCCCGGGAGGGGAGTGAAAGAGAACCTGAAACCTTATGCCTACAATCGGAGGGAGCGAAAGTGACCTCGTACTTTTTGTAGAACGGGCCAACGAGTTATGGTGTGCAGCGAGGTTAAGGTGCTGGAGCACCGGAGCCGAAGGGAAACCGAGTCTTAACCGGCCGCAGTTGCATGCTGTAGACCCGAAACCGGGTGACCTATCCATGTGCAGGTTGAAGTGTCCGTAAAAGGACATGGAGGACCGAACCCGTATCTGTTGAAAAAGGTTGGGATGACGTGTGGATAGCGGTGAAATTCCAATCGAACCCGGAGATAGCTGGTTCTCCCCGAAATAGCTTTAGGGCTAGCCTCGTGGAAAGATGCCTGGGGGTAGAGCACTGAATGTTCTAGGGGCCTTCACCGGTTACCGAAAACTATCAAACTCCGAATACCAGAGCATCATACACGGGAGTCAGACCATGTGAGATAAGTTTCATGGTCGAAAGGGAAACAGCCCAGACCGCCGGCTAAGGTCCCGAAATTCAGGTTAAGTGGAAAAGGATGTGGGGTTGCTTGGACAGCTAGGATGTTGGCTCAGAAGCAGCCATTCATTCAAAGAGTGCGTAATAGCTCACTAGTCGAGTGACCCTGCGCCGAAGATGAACGGGGCTGAAACCTGATACCGAAGCCGCGGATACTGAGAAGTATGGTAGGGGAGCATCGTGTGCAGGCAGAAGCGGAATTGAAAGAGACCGTGGACAGTACACGAGAGAGAATGTTGGCATGAGTAGCGCAAGGCAGGTGAGAATCCTGTCCACCGAAAATCCAAGGTTTCCTGAGGAAGGTTCGTCCACTCAGGGTTAGTCGGGTCCTAAGGCGAGGGCGAAAGCCGTAGTCGATGGAAAACAGGCAGAGATTCCTGTACCACCGAAGGTCGCAGAGTGAAGCGGGGACACGGAAGGATAGGCTGAGCGCGCCGCTGGTCGAGCGCGTCCAAGCGTTGAGGGAGCATGAGCAGGGAAGTCCGTTCATGTGGAACTGAGGCGTTAAGGGGAGGCAAGAGAGCCGGAAGCAGCCGATTTCACGCCGTCAAGAAAAGCCGCTGGCGAGACCCAAGGTGCCCGTACCGCAAACCGACACAGGTAGATGAGGAGAGAATCCTAAGGTGAGCGAGAGAACCATTGTCAAGGAACTCGGCAAAATGACCCCGTAACTTCGGGAGAAGGGGTACCACGGAGACGTGGTCGCAGTGAAAAGGCCCAGGCAACTGTTTACCAAAAACACAGGTCTCTGCGAAAGCGAAAGCTGAAGTATAGGGGCTGACGCCTGCCCGGTGCTGGAAGGTTAAGGGAAAGTGTCAGAGCAATCGAAGCACGGAACTGAAGCCCCAGTAAACGGCGGCCGTAACTATAACGGTCCTAAGGTAGCGAAATTCCTTGTCGGGTAAGTTCCGACCCGCACGAAAGGCGTAATGATCTGGGCGCTGTCTCGACAATGGACTCGGTGAAATTGTAGTGCCGGTAAAGATGCCGGCTACCCGCAGCAGGACGGAAAGACCCCATGGAGCTTCACTGCAGCCTGATATTGAGCCTCGGCGCTGCATGTACAGGATAGGTGGGAGACTATGAATTAAGTACGCCAGTATTTAAGGAGTCATCGTTGGGATACCACCCTTGCAGCGTTGGGGTTCTAACCGTGCGTCGTAAGCCGGCGCCGGGACAGTGGCAGGCGGGCAGTTTGACTGGGGCGGTCGCCTCCTAAAGAGTAACGGAGGCGCCCAAAGGTTCCCTCAGCGCGGACGGAAATCGCGCGAAGAGTGCAAAGGCAGAAGGGAGCTTGACTGCGAGACAGACAGGTCGAGCAGGGACGAAAGTCGGGCTTAGTGATCCGGTGGTTCCGAGTGGAAGGGCCATCGCTCAACGGATAAAAGCTACCCTGGGGATAACAGGCTGATACCCCCAAGAGTTCACATCGACGGGGGTGTTTGGCACCTCGATGTCGGCTCGTCTCATCCTGGGGCTGGAGTAGGTCCCAAGGGTTGGGCTGTTCGCCCATTAAAGAGGTACGCGAGCTGGGTTCAGAACGTCGTGAGACAGTTCGGTCCCTATCCGCTGTGGGCGTTGGAGATCTGAGTGGGGCTGTCCTTAGTACGAGAGGACCGGGACGGACTTGCCTCTGGTGCACCAGTTGTTCTGCCAAGGGCACAGCTGGGTAGCTACGCAGGGACGGGATAAGCGCTGAAAGCATCTAAGTGCGAAGCCCTCCACGAGAAGAGATCTCCCCCGCAAGGTAAGGTCCGTGGGAGACTACCACGTTGATAGGTCGGAGGTGTAAGTACGGCAACGTATTGAGCTGACCGATACTAATAGACCGAAAGCTTGGCCGGAAGGCATTCCGGAATGTGATGAAGAAGCAGGAACCATTGTTCGGTTTTGAGGGTACCAGCTCTCAGAAGAACTGAATCCGGTGGCAATAGCGAGGAGGTCACACCTGTTCCCATCCCGAACACAGAAGTTAAGCTCTTCAGCGCCGATGATACTTGGCGGGTGACTGCCCGGGAAAGTAGGACGCTGCCGGTTCGGTTCTTCTTCATTATATGGCCCCATGGTCAAGCGGTTAAGACACCGCCCTTTCACGGCGGTAACTCGAGTTCGATTCTCGATGGGGTCACCACACGGCAGGATCTTTCACGGATCCTGTTTTTTTGTTCAGATATATGGTATACTATAACCTGACGGAGGAACTTTTTTATGGAAATTACACTGATCATAATGGCAGCAGGAATCGGATCCCGATATAAAGGCGGAATCAAGCAGCTGGAGGCGATGGATGATCAGGGTAGAATCATTATCGATTATTCTGTCTATGATGCGGTTGAGGCCGGATTCAACCACATTATCTTTGTGATCCGCAGGGAGATTGAAGACGATTTCCGGTGCATTATCGGAAACAGGATTGAGCGTCTGTACTGTGAACGGGGCGTCCGGTTTGAATACGCCTTTCAGGCGCTGGAAGACATTCCTCAGGGACACAGTGTCCCCGCCGGCCGTGTCAGACCCTGGGGGACCGGTCAGGCTGTTCTGTCCTGCCGGGAGTTGGCCAGCGGTCCCTTTGCGGTGATCAACGCGGACGATTATTACGGCAGGGATGCGTTTCAGCTTCTGGCGCATTACCTGGCCGAAGACCCGAAGGAGGCGGAGGCCTGCCTGATCGGATTTGTGCTGAAAAACACTCTGAGCGAAAACGGGGGCGTGACCCGGGGAATATGCGATGCGGACGGACAGGGCATGCTCCGGAGCATTCGGGAGACCTACAACATCCGCAGGACGGGCGGGATGATCGTCTCGGACAGCGGAGTTCTGGATCCGGACGCCGTCGTTTCAATGAATATGTGGGGCTTCGGTGCGGATTTTATGCGCGTGCTGGGCAGGGAGTTCACCTCGTTTCTCGACAGCGGTGAGGATCTTGCAGAGCAGGAGTTTCTGATTCCGAAGATTGTCGGGAGACTTCTGGAACAAAAGAAAATTCGCGTGCACGTCCGACGGACGCGCGACAGATGGTTCGGCATTACCTACAAAGAGGACCTTGAGCCGGTCAGGGACGAATTCACCAGACTTCTTGCCCGGGGGGAATATCGTCCGCGGTAATCCTTAGGCTGCATGCTTTGTCTTATACAAAATAAAGTCCGCCGCGAATCCCAAATCACAGAATTTTTCTGAAAAGTATTGCGTTCCCCTTTACGGGATAGTATATAATAAATCCCGATAATCGATAAGGAGGAAGCAAATATGTCTTATAATTTTGACAATATGGCGCTTACGGATCGTCTGAACCGGCTGAAATCGGCGTATCTGAAAGCGGTTCCGAGCATCAGTACAGATCGCGCCGTCGCGTTCACGGAGGTTGCGAAGGAATATCCGGATCTGCCGGCGAATCTCCGGATCGCGAAGAGCTTCCGCCGCGCCTGCGAGACAGCGCCCCTGCTGATTCAGGAGGGTGAACTTATCGTGGGGAATCCGTGCGGAAAACCGCGGGCGGGAGCTTTGTCCCCGGACATCGCATGGGAATGGCTTGAGGAGGAGCTGGACGACATCGGAACACGTCCGCAGGATCCCTATTATATCAGCGAGGAGGACAAAAAACTCATGAGGGAGGAGATTTTCCCGTTCTGGAAGGGAAAATCTCTTTGCGAGGCCTGTGAGGAAAAACTCAGGGAAACTGACCCGCTTCTCTATGAATACGGCGTTGAGGCCGCGATTACGGACCTGACCTATCATATGACCAGCGGAGGAGGGGACAGCAGTCCCGGCTTCGATATTATTTTGTTCCCCAAGGGCATAAACGGCATTCTGGCGGAGGCACAGGAGCATCTGAAGGCGCTGCGCCCCGAGGACCCAGAATACGATACCGAGAGGGCCTTTTATGAATCATCCGTCGAGATCTGCCGCGGCGTTCTGGCGTATGCGGGACGGCTCAGCGACTATGCGCTGGAGCTGGCGGAAAAGGAAAAGGATCCGGCACGCCGCGATGAACTGAAAAAAATCGCGGAGATCAACCGGCGTGTGCCGGCCGAACCGCCGGAGACCTTCTGGGAGGCGCTGCAGGCGGTCTGGACGGTGGAATCTCTGTTCTCGCTGGAGGCGAACCAGTGCAGCACATCGCTGGGGCGCATTGACGAATACATGTATCCGTGCTATCAGCGCAGTATTGAATCCGGGGAACTCACGGAAGAGGAGGCGTTCGAGCTGTTCGGCTGTTTCATGCTGAAGTGCTCAGAGGTCATCTGGTATACACCCGGTGCGACTGCTAAATATTTCGCCGGATACATGCCGTTCCTGAACATGACGGTGGGCGGCGTCGGAAGAGACGGGGGAGACGTCTGCAATGACCTGACTTTCCTGGTCATGGAGGTTGTGCGCAAAATCAAGATGTATCAGCCGACGCTGGCCTGCAGGGTGCATAACGCCTCATCGCATCGCTATCTGGATAAAATCGTGGACGTGATCCGCGCGGGCGGCGGTATGCCGGCGGTGCATTTTGACGATGCGCATACACGGATGATGCTGCGCAAAGGATATGATCTCAGGGACGCCCGGGATTACAGCATGATGGGCTGCGTGGAACCTCAGAAAAACGGACGGGTTCATCAGTGGACTGCCGGCGGATTCACGCAGTGGCCGGCCTGCATTGACATGGCGATGCATAACGGCGCGCTGCCTTCCTGCGGAGAGCGCCGCTGGCTGGATACCGGTGACGTCAGCGAGTTTGACACCTTTGAAAAGTTTGAGACTGCGGTGAGGAGGCAGCTGGACTTCTTAATCGACGTCAACTGCCGCGGCAGCAATGTTGTGGAGGAAGTGTTCAGCAGGGTCACTCCGACGCCGTATATGTCCATATTCATCGACGGATGCATGCAGAACGGCAAAGACGTTATGCAGGGCGGAGCGGTGATGTATGAAGGTCCCGGAAGCATTTTCGCGGGGCTGGGCACCTATGCGGACAGCATGGCCGCAGTGAAAAAGGTCGTATATGAGGACAGGCTCTGCACGCTGGCCGAGCTGAAACAGGCGATGGACGCCGACTGGGTCGGCTTTGAGAAGCTGCGGAAGGCCTGCGTGGATGCGCCGAAATACGGAAATGATGATGACTATGCGGACCGGTTTGCAAGGGAGATCATCGATTACACGGAGGAAAAAATGAATTCCTATCCGTCGCTCTACGCCCGTCACATTCACGGAACGCTTTCCCAGTCGTTCAATACGCCGCTGGGGGAGATGGTGGGCGCGACGCCGGACGGACGGGGCTCCGGAGAACCGCTGTCTGACGGCATGAGCCCGTCGCAGGGAAGAGACCGGAAAGGCCCGACCGCGGTGATTAAGTCTGTGTCCCGCCTGAACTGCGAGTCGATGAGTCTCGGAATGTCTCATAACTTCAAGTTCTCTCCGGCCTTTCTGGACACGAAGGAGGGGAGGACCGGAGCGGTCACGCTGCTGAAAACGGCCAGCCTCCTGGGGAATGCACAAATGCAGTTCAACTGCGTCGATGACCGGGAGCTGATCGACGCCAGAGAGCATCCGGAAAAGCATCGTGATTTAATCGTCCGGGTCGCCGGATACTCGGCTTTCTTTACTGAACTCTGTCCGGAGGTGCAGAACGAGATTATCAGCCGTACCGAAATCGACCGGAACTGATGTCTATCTTTCTGAAACTTTTTTGACGCACCAGACCCTCCCGAAACCGTTAAATAATCTAGCGCGTCTTCGAATGTAACAAAATACCCTGTAACCGTTACGGCTACAGGGTTTTCTAATGCGCGATGAGGGACTTGAACCCCCACGGTCTCCCACCAGAACCTAAATCTGGCGCGTCTGCCAGTTCCGCCAATCGCGCGAGTGACCACGATGTAAATTCTAACAAAATCAGAGGGATGTGTCAAGGAAAATAGGGAAATGAAGGGCGGTCGAAAAACAGGGGATGGGCGACCGGGCCGCCCCGGTTATCCGGAACGACCCGACGGTTATCTCTTTCGACACGAACGGTTATCCCACGCAACTCGAACAGTTATCGGGAACAGATGTTCGGTTACCGGAATGGAAAAATATAGAAAAATTATTCCAGACGAAGCACGTTAGTCCATGAAAAATATTTGGTCGGGGCGATGGAGATCTCGGTTCCGGAGCTGTCGCCGGATTTGCCGTCGCGGTCGTCATGGGCGGCAACGGAAAGAACATTTCCGTATTTGTCTTTTTCTCCGGTATAGATCTCTACATGGCGGGAGGGATTGATCAGGATGTCGCCGCGTTTCAGCTTGCTGATGGAGAGACGGCCCTTGTCCTTCCAACCGGCTTTTTTCAGTGTATTATAAAGGGTCGTGCAGCCGCCGCTGTGAGAGCAGTAGGCGTTCATGACGGAGGAGCCTCCGTAGCCGTGAGCGACAGCAGCTGCTACAAAGGAAGCGCAGTCGTAATCGCGGGAGGCTTTGCTGCCGTGGCAGAAGTAGCAGAAGCGATCGACTTTGGCGTTGATATTCGTTCCCATACTGTATCCGAACCGGTTGTCTCTGGCGATTTTTTCTGCCCAGACCACCATTCCTTCCAGCGTACCTGTGACCTGAACCTTTACCTTGGCATAAGCGGCGGATTTACCGGATGCGGCCTTCGCCCTGGCGGTGATGGTGGCGGTGCCGATACCTACCGCTTTGACCGCACCGGAGGAAGAGACTGTGGCGACGGATTTCTTGGAAGAGGTCCACTTGATCGTCATGTCACCGGCCTGACTTGCAGTCGCACTGAGCTGGATTGCTTTTCCCTGTTTGATAGTCTGCTGCTTCGTGGTTGACAGCGTCACCTTGGTCGGATACTGAGGAATTACCGTGATTTTAATCGAGGCCGCAGCTGCCCTTTTTCCTTTCTCCGCCTTTGCGGATGCGGTGATGGTGGCGGTGCCTTCTTTTTTCTTCGCCGTAACGGTACCGTCGGAGCTGACCTTGGCGATGGAAGTGTCAGAGGATTTCCAGGTGAGGGAAGTGTCTCCCGCCTCGTCTGTCTGTGCGGTCAGGGAGATTTTGTCCCCGGTGACCAGTGTCTGAGAGGACTGGAGGATGGAAACATTAGTCGGGTATTTCGGAATCACGCGTACGGAGATCGATTTGCGGAGTCCGTTGTGGGCGACTGCGGTGATGGTGGTGGTACCGGCTTTCTTTCCGGTAACGACGCCGTTCTTTACGGAGATGATCTTATCGTTTTTGATTGACAGTTTAACTTTATGGTCAACTGATCCGTTGGCCCTGGCTGCGATTTTCGCGGTTTCTCCGACTACGATTGTGGTCGGTTTCCGGGTGAAGGTGATGGCGGTCGCGTTTTTCTTTCCGGGACGCACGGAAACAGAAGACGCTTTTCCGGCCTTCTTTTTGTAATAAGCTCTGACCTTGATGCGGTAGCTCCGCTTTTTCAGCCTGAGCTTTGCGCTCGTTTTCGTTACGGTTTTAACTTTCTTATACTTTCCGAATTTTCCCTTTGCGACGTAGACCTTATACCGGGTGGCTGTTTTGGAGCCTGCGGCTTTCCATTTCAGTCTGACGATGCGCCGGGTCTTTTTCTCCTTCTTGCTGAGTCCCTTTGTGGAAATCTCTGCGTTCAGGTTAATGACACGAACATCTGCTGATGAAGTTTTCTTCTTAGCGCTTTTTTTGGAGGCGGCGTATGCCGGATCTGTCAGGAGCGGGAAAAAGGCCAGTGTAACGGCAAAAATGAGCGCAATAAACAGCGCCTTCGACAAAAAAGTTTTCGGTGAATTGTGATAAACCATATCGTACCTCAATCATTATATGATTCTGTTCAGCGTGCCGCCCTCGATATAGCTTGCGAGGTTCGCCGCGCTTACATCAACGACTTTCTGCCGGGTTTCTCTGGGCATCCACGCGATGTGCGGCGTTACGATGCAGTTCGGCGCGCCGATCAGCGGGTGAGGGCGGACCGGCGGTTCTGTTTCCAGAACGTCGATGCCTGCGCCTGCCAGCTTGCCGCTGCGGAGCGCTTCCAGAACGTCGTCCGTCTGAATCAGTCCGCCTCGGGCGGTGTTGATCAGAATGGCGCCGTCTTTCATTCCGGCAATGAAATCTCTGTTGATCAATCCATGATTTTCGGAGTTCAGCGGGCAGTGGAGTGTGAGAATATCCGATTTACGCGCGGCTTCAGGATCGCGGCTGTAAATGTTTACCGTCATACCGAACGCTTCCGCAATGCGGGCGACACGTCTTCCGATGCGTCCGTACCCGACAATGCCGAGGCTCTTTCCGTCCAGCAGCGAGATGGGCTCGCGCATGTAACAGAAGTCCGGACTGTCGTACCAGTCTCCCTGAAGCACGGAACGGTGATAACTGCCGACGTGGTTCGTGAGTTCCAGGATCAGAGCGAATGCGTGCTGTGCTACCGCCTCGGTAGAATAGGCCGGATTGTTGGTCACGGCGATGCCGTGTGCCTTCGCGGCCGCGATGTCTACGTGGTCGTAGCCGGTTGCCGTCACGCCGATGTATCGGAGGCGTGGGAGGGCATCCATAATTTCCCCTGTAATGACGCACTGACTGACATAGATTCCATCCATGTCCCGGCTCCGCCGGATGATCTGCTCGTCGGAAGTTCTGTCGTAGCATACCAGATCGCATAACTTCTCCAGCGGATCCCAGCTGAGATCTCCCGGGTTGATGCTGTAACCGTCCAGAATTGCTACCTTCATCTTCTCTCCAGTGCCGAAATTTGGTTTACATAATTTTCAATGCAGTTGACAATAACTTATGTAACGATTATTATACCACAGATTGTCAAGAATGTGGTATAATATTTTTCAAAGTACTGAAAGTAATGTTAAAGACTTGAAAGGCGTATCATCATGGAATTAATCATTGCGGCGTCAAAGAACGCGAACAAAATCCGCGAAATGAATGAAATTACAGCGAAGCTGGGACTCCATATCATCTCGCGGGATGAGGCCGGTCTTCCCGACGTGGAAATCGAGGAGGACGGCGCAACCTTTGAAGAAAATTCTTTTAAGAAAGCGAATGAGATCATGAAGCTGTCCGGACATATCGCGATTGCGGATGATTCAGGGCTGGAGGTGGAATATCTTCATGAGGCTCCCGGCGTATACTCCGCCAGATTCGCGGGAGAGGACGCCAGCGACGAGAAAAATAACGAAAAACTTCTGTCCCTGATGGAGGACCTTCCGTACCGGGACAGGCGCGCGCGCTTTGTGTCGGTGATCACTATGGTCTGGCCGGACGGGCGGAAGCTGGTGGCCAGGGGAGAATGTGAAGGCCATATTCTGACCGAGCCGATCGGTGAGAACGGATTCGGCTACGACCCGCTCTTTGTGCCCGACGGATACCAGCGCACGTTCGCGCAGCTGTCCGCTGAGGAGAAGAACAGAATCAGTCACAGGGCGAAAGCTCTGACCAGACTGGCAGAAATGCTGAAAGGAAAGGAATGAGGCGAGATCAGGTTAAGGAACGCATCCGGCAGATGGTACTTCTGGGAATCAAACAGTTCGGAGATCCCTATTATCAGGGATTCGCCGCGCAGATTGCTTTTTTTGTAATGCTGTCGCTGGTTCCGACGATTATCGTGATCACGCAGCTGCTCGGTTTTCTGAACATCAACAATCTGGACTTCCTGGAGGACTGGATCGATAAATACATAACCTCTGACATGGGGAACACGATTAAAGGACTGCTGAGGAATCATTCCTCCGTCGGGAACAATATCGTCCTGACCCTGCTGGCGCTCTGGGCGGCCTCCAGGGCACAGTTCGCGATGATGCGCATCGCAAACTACACGTACAGCAGCAGCCGCACAACGGGAAATTTCTGGACGGAACGGCTCCGGTCGCTGAGGACCATGGTGCTCACCATCCTGACCTTTGCCTTTGTTATCGTCGTGCTTGTCTACGGCAAAAAGATCCTGTATATCTTTGTCGGGGGTGTCGTCGAGGAATATAAGATTACGATGCTGTGGACGATGTTCCGGTGGCCGCTGATCGCGGTGCTGTATTTCCTGGTCATCATGCTGAACTATTATGTGATGCCTGTGGAGCGGCTGAGTCTGCGGGACCTGCTGCCGGGATCCGTATTCGGTTCGCTGGGACTGCTGATCGTGACGTTCTTCTATGTGGTATACACCCAGTATATCGTGAATTACAACATTATATACGGTTCCATGTCCTCCGTGGTCGCTCTCATGTTCTGGTTCTATTTCCTGGCGTGGGTGCTGGTGCTCGGGGTGCTGGTGAACAAAGTATTTCGTGATACGAGGAGGAAACGATAATGGCGGATTATGAGGATTACAAAGAAGAAATCGGAGATGTGCTCTACGACTACGGACGCGGGCTCTATGCGAACATCACCAACCGCTGTCCGTGCCGGTGCGAATTCTGCATACGGGATATGACGGATTCTCTCGGCAGTGCGGATTCTCTGTGGCTGAAACGTGAGCCGACGGTGGATGAGGTAATCGCGATGCTGAAGGAGTGGGATCTGAGCGCATATGAGGAGCTCGTGTTCTGCGGCTACGGCGAGCCCACGGAGCGTCTGGACGATCTGCTCGCAATTGCGGGTTATGTCAGGGCAAATACGGATCTGTCCGTCCGCATCAATACCAACGGGCTTTCGGATTTAATCAATGGAAAGGAGACCTGTCCGATGTTAGAGGGCGTCATCGATTCCGTGTCAGTGAGTCTGAATCAGTTCGATGCGGAGAAGTATACGGAGCTCTGCCATCCGAAATTCGGACCCGCGGCCTACGACGCCATGCTGAAGTTCACGAAGGATGTGCAGAGGTATGTCCCGCATGTCGCAATGTCGGTCGTAGGCGTGATTCCGGTGGAGGATATTGAGAAGTGCAGGGAGATCGCGGCCGGCCTCGGCGTGCCGTTCCGCGTTCGCTGACGCCGGTACACAAAGCATGACTTGCGCCGCGGAGCGCGTTCAATCTGCGTCCCCCCGCTGCAGATGCAGAAAGGAAGAGAGGAGGGCGCGGGTCCGCAGAAAGACAGAAGAAGACAGAAAGAAAAAATGGCAAGAGGGAAACGACAGAAAAACAGAAGACGATACAGACTGAAGCCCCGGTTCTATGTGATTATGGCGGCGCTGCTGCTGATACTGTTCCTGCTTTTGTTCAGAGTGATCACGCTGATGCTCCCGCTGTTTGTCGATCAGGAGGAGGAGACGGCGCAGGCTGCGGATCACGGATGTACCTATCAGCAGGGGATCCGGATCATGATCGGCGCGAAGGGATACATCAATACCGGCCTGACCTACAGTGACCGGTATTACAGCGGCGGATACCCGCCTGCGCACATCGGCGTCTGCACGGACGTGGTATGGCGGGGGCTGACGGGGCTGGACGTGACCCTGAAGGATCTGGTGGATCAGGATGTCGCCTCGAATTTTCAGGCGTATTCGCAGGTGATTGCTAGCGCGGATCCGTCCATCGATTTCCGGCTCGTGCCGGTACTGCGCGTCTACTTCGACCGGCACTGTGTACGGCTTTCCGATGATCCGTTCAATCTCCTGGCATGGCAGCCGGGCGATTTCGTGGTCTACGACGATCAGCACGTCGCGGTGGTGTCTGCGATGCGAAGCTTTCTGGGATATCCGTATATCATCCAGCACGGGAAGGACCCGGCGGGGGATGAAGACCGTCTTTTCAATGACAGCGGCCTGAAGCTCACAGGGCATTATCGCTGGCCGAAAACAATCGAAATAGGGAGTAACTGAGATGAAGAGAGCATTGGTAATCATTAATCCGTGCGCGGGTACCAGACAGGCGAACCGGCATTTTGTCCAGATCACGGATATTCTCTGCAAGGCAGGGTATGAAACGGTGGTCGCGACGACGGCGGGCCGGGGAGACGGTACGGAGATCGCGCGGACCAGAAGCAGGAAATTCGACCTGGTGGTATGTATCGGCGGCGACGGAACGTTCAATGAGGTTGTGGCCGGAGTCCTGGAGTCGGGTTCGAAGGTTCCTATCGGATATATTCCGGCAGGAAGCACGAACGATTTCGGCGCCAGTCTGGGGCTTTCCAAAAATATTATTCAGGCGACAAAGGATATCGTGATGGGCGTGCCGGTGACGCTGGATATCGGAAGCTTCAACGACCGGTATTTTTCCTATGTGGCTTCCTTCGGCGCCTTTACGGCCACCAGCTACAGCGTGCCTCAGGATCTGAAGAACACGCTGGGGCACCTTGCGTACATCCTGGAAGGAATCCGTGACATTCCATCCATCAAGCCGCTGAAGCTGAGAGTCCGGAATGAGGTGGGGGTCTACGGCGGAGAGTACATTTTCGGCGCCGTATGCAATTCGACCTCGATGGGAGGCATCATCACCCTGGACAAAAAACTGGTGGACATGAATGACGGACTGTTCGAGGTTCTGCTGATCCGCTCCCCCAGAAATATCTTTGAACTCACGCAGATTACAATGGCGCTGACGCAGGGGAAGTATAAGGAGTGTCCGATGATGTCGTTCTTCAGCTCGGGTAATCTGCATATTGAAGCGGACCCGGACATGCCCTGGACGCTGGACGGGGAATATCAGCCGGGAAGCGAGGAGATCAGCATCCGGAACAACAAGAGCGCGATCCGCATCATGGTCGGAAGAGATAACGCCGCGGCGCAGGACGTTCTGCGGATAGCGGGGAACAAAGGAAAACTGTGACGCCCGCCGGCGCGCAGTACGAGGTTTCCGGAATGCGGTTTATTGCAAACCTGAATTGCTTTACTGTGACGACAAAAATGTATTAATATACGATGCAGAATATATTCATGAATCGAAGGCCCACAAATTATTAAGATTTCTTAATAATTTGTGGGCCTGTTTAATGCTTGGAATTTCAATAAAAACGACGAAGACCTCTGTGAAAGTTATGTGAAAATGAACATTATGCAGTTGACACTGCTTTGTATATCGAATAGGATATTTTTTGTCGGTACAGCTGCGACATGAACAGAAACAGAAGAAACAGAACAGAAAGGAAAGGATTTGTGCTTATGCTTGCAGGGAAAGACTGCAAAGGGGTGTTCAGGGAGCTGACCGTATATAACAGGGGAAATAAGACAGACGGAGAGAGGAACCGATGAGAGCCATGATGAAAAAGATTTCCGGAGCGTCGGGCCGGAAGAAGCACAGAATCTATGCGGTCATCGCGGTGGAAATTCTGGCGCTGATCCTGGTTCTGATTACATCGACGGGCGTTTACGCCGCGAAGGACTACTGGACGGTGGAAGGCGGCGACAAAACCCTTGCGACACTGACCTCCAAAGCGGAGGCGGAGAAGGCGATCCGTCTGATTCAGCAGAATTACACGAAAAAAGGCGCGAAGAACGTAAAGGTAAAACTGAATCCCGCGCTCAGCGTGAAGCAGAAATTCTACGGAAAATTCGACAGGAAACCGAAGGTTTCCTCAGCTGAGGAGACCGCTGCCGCAGTGACCGTGAAGAAAGACGGGGAGAAACCCGTCGTGGATGTTATCACGAAACAGACTGTCGCAAAGAAATATAAGGTGGATTATAAGACTGTATATAAAGAATCCAGTGAGGCGGCGCTGAATACCACCGCGGTGAAATCTGAAGGAAAGAGCGGCGTGAAGGCACAGACGGTGACATCCACGTCTCTGAACGGTGACGTGGTGGATTCCGAGGTCGTCAGCAGTAAAACGGTGGAAGAGGCGGTCGACAAGGTGGTGCTCCGGGGAACCGGAACCAGGGAGGCCGCAAAGGGCGAGACCACGACCGACCTGGGCGCGCAGTACAGCCGTGAGAGCGGCGAGGCGCTGGTGAAATATGCCAGACAGTTTCTGGGAAATCCGTACGTGTACGGCGGCTCCAGTCTTACAAAGGGCTGCGACTGCTCCGGATTCGTCATGGCGCTGTACGCCCATTACGGGATTCAGCTTCCCCACGACGCCGGTGCGGACCGGGCGTACGGAAGAGGCGTCTCGCTGGCGGAGGCTCAGCCGGGCGATCTGATCTGCTTCTACGGACATATCGGAATCTATATCGGAAACAATCAGATCATCCATGCGATGAATGAACAGAACGGAATCACGATCTCCACGATCGGATATAACGGAAAAAAGGTGCTGACTGTCCGGCGGATATTCGGATAGCGGAGAAGACAGTCGGCCGCGCTCCGAACCGGCCGGGGCGCGGCAGCAGATTCAAGCTGATATGAGGCGGCCGGCGATATCCGATTCGGATTCTGCCGTCCGGTGACGTCCGATCCGGCTGCGGCCGGCCGATCGTTACTCAATCCGGCGGATCAGGTTGACCATCTCGATGGCGCCGAGGGCGCAGTCGTAGCCTTTGTTGCCGCCCTTGGAACCGGCCCGTTCCAGAGCCTGCTCGATGCTGTCTGTGGTCAGGACGCCGAACATCACCGGAACGCCGGTTTCCAGCCCGATGGCCGCGATGCCTTTGGACACCTCCGCACATACGTAGTCATAATGAGACGTTGCGCCGCGGATTACGGCGCCCAGGCAGATTACCGTGTCATAACGGCCCGAGAGGGCCATTTTTTTTGCGATCAGCGGAATCTCGAACGCGCCGGGACACCAGGCAACGTCGATATTCTCTTCGGGAATTTCATGACGTTTAAGACCGTCCATCGCGCCGCTCAGCAGTCTGGAGACCACGAGCTCATTGAAGCGGGCGCAGACGACGCCCACGCGTATATCTGTGTTTACTAATTTTCCTTCATAAATCATTGTTAAATCCTCCGTTTCATCTGATGTTCCTGTCTGATATTTTTGTCTGAGGTTTTTATCTCTCAGGCCGATGTCCCGGACCTTTCGGCAACTGTCTTCGCCTCCGCTCAGAAAGTTTTACGGATCGGCGCAGAGTCGCGTCTGCTGCGGGATCCGGCGCAGAGGCCGGCAGCTGCCGCGGTCCGGGGCTTCAGTAGTCGAGAATGTGTCCCATACGGTTCTGCTTTGTTCTGAGATAGAAAAGATCGTGGGAGTTTGCCTTCATCTGGATGGGAACCCGCTCGATGATTTCCATGCCGTATTCGCTGAGCTCGTAAACCTTCTGCGGGTTGTTCGTCAGAAGACGCATAGTGCGGACGCCGAGATCTCTCAGAATCTGTGCGCCGATGTAGTACTCCCGCAGGTCCGGCGGAAAGCCCAGCGCCACATTTGCCTCCAGCGTGTCCATTCCACGGTCCTGAAGCTCATAGGCCTTCAGCTTGTTGATCAGACCGATGCCGCGTCCCTCCTGTCGCATGTACAAAAGAATCCCGCGGCCTTCCTTTTCGATGGCGGTCAGGGCCGCGGCCAGCTGCTGGCCGCAGTCGCACCGGCTGGAGCCGAAGGCGTCCCCGGTAAGGCATTCGGAGTGGACACGGCAGAGAATATTCTCGCCGTCGCCGATTTCTCCTTTGACCAGAGCGACATGATGCTCGCCGTTCAGCCGGTTGATGTACCCGATGGCGCGAAAATCTCCGTACCGGGTGGGGAGTGATGTGTCGGCCACTTCTTCAACGAGAATGTCATGCTTCTTCCGATAGTCCTGCAGCGCCCTGATGGAGATGAATCGTATGCCGTATTTCGCCGCCAGCTTTTTCAGCTTCGGCGTGCGCATCATGGTTCCGTCTTCATCCATGATTTCACAGCAGATTCCCACGGGCTCCAGACCGGCCAGCCGCATCAGATCAATGGTCGCCTCAGTGTGTCCGTTTCGCTCCAGTACGCCGCCGGGCCTGGCCAGAAGCGGAAAATTGTGCCCGGGGCGGCGGAAGTCGGAAGCCCGGCTCCCGGGATCCGCGACTTTACGGGTGGTGAACCCGCGTTCTTCGGCGGAGATTCCGGTCGTGGTATCGGCGTGGTCGATGGAGATAGTAAAGGCCGTCTCATGGTTGTCGGTATTGTCAGTAACCATCTGCGTCAGATTCAGGCGCCGTGTGACCTCTTCGCCGACGGGCATGCAGATCAGGCCTTTGCCGTGAACCGCCATGAAGTTGATGTTTTCTGTAGTGGCGTACTGACCGGCGCAGATGAAGTCGCCTTCGTTCTCCCGATCCGGATCATCGGTGCAGAGAATCAGTCTGCCGCGGCGCAGATCCTCAATGGCCTCTTCAATGGTGCTGAATTGAAATTCATTTCCGTTTTCTTTTTTGTTCATCACAGATTCCCCTTCCTGAACAACTGTTCTGTGTATTTGGCGATGATATCGGTCTCGAGATTTACCACACTGCCGCTCTGACGGTCGGAAAGCGCGGTGGCGGCCAGAGTGTGCGGAATAACAGAAACCTGAAATTCCGATTTTCCCGGCGTATGATTCACGTTTGCCACTGTCAGACTGATGCCGTCGATGGCGATGGAACCTTTTTGAACGATATAGTGAATCAGTTCATCCGCCGCGGCGATGGTGAACCAGACGGCGTTGCCGTCCCGGGTGCGTTTTGTGATCGTCCCTGTACCGTCGATATGGCCTGTCACGATGTGACCGCCGAATCGTCCGTCCGCCGGCATGGCCCGCTCCAGATTCACACGGACGCCGGGGCGCAGAGCCGCCAGCGAGGATCGGGAGAAGGTTTCCGGCATGACGTCGGCAGTGAAGGTTCCGCTTCCCAGCGCTGTTACAGTCAGGCAGACCCCGTTTACAGCGATGCTGTCGCCGATACGGGTAGGTGCGCCGGCAGAGGGATCGCCGCTCATGGAACCGTTTTTTCCCAGCACCCGGCGGCAGGCGACAATGATTCCGGCCTCAGTTCCGCCGCGGCGTATGGCCCGCACTGTGCCGACCTCTTCTATAATTCCTGTGAACAAAGTTCCACCTCGCTTTCAATCAGATAATCCTCGCCGATCCTGGTGATCCGGCTGTCAGTCAGCATGAAGGCGTGCTCCGGTGAATCCACCCCGGCGCCGCCCACCGGCCCCTTCGCTCCGGCGCCGCCGAAAATTTTCGGCGCGATGTATGTCTGCACCCGGTTTACGATTCCCGCATTCAGAGCAGACCAGTTAAGCTCACTGCCGGCTTCCAGAAAAATGCTGTCAATCTGCATCGCTCCGACTGCCCGGACGAGGGCGCTGAGATCAACGCGTCCGTCCGCTCCGCGGGGGAGTGTCAGGAACTTTACGCCAAGCTCCTCGTAAGGCTTTGTTCGCTGAGGAGAGTCCACGGCAGTGGCGATGACGGTGCGCGGCTGCCTCAGATGCGGGCCGGCTTCTGCAGCCGTCTGCACCAGCCGCGAACTGAGAGGCGTGTTCAGCTCTGTGTCGCAGATGATGCGCACCGGAGAAAGTCCGCGGCCGCTGCGGCAGGTGAGCTCCGGGTCGTCTGCCAGGACGGTGCCGAGACCGGTCATGATGGCCATGTTCTGACCCCGGCTCCGGTGGACATGTGCCCGCGCGGCCTCGCCGGTGATCCATCTGGAGCTGCCGCCGGCGGTCGCGATCCGTCCGTCCCGGGTCATGGCGTATTTTGCGGTGACAAAGGGAAGTCCGGTGAGAATGTAGCGGAAGAATACCGGATTCAGTGCGTCACATTCTCTTTGGAGGCAGTGCTCTGTTACGGAAATTCCGGCTTCCCGGAGGCGGGCGACGCCGCGGCCGGATACCTTCGGATTCGGATCCCCGGAACCGGTTACGACGCGGGAAATCCGGCGTTCGATGACGGCCTCGGTGCAGGGAGGCGTTTTTCCCTGATGGCAGCAGGGCTCCAGCGTGACGTAAAGTGTGGCTCCGGCCGGGTCTTCCGTGCAGGAGGCGAGGGCGTTTCTCTCTGCGTGAGGTTCTCCGAACCTCCGGTGCCAGCCCTGTCCGATGACGCGTCCGTTCTTGACGATTACGGCGCCGACCAGGGGGTTGGGGTTCACAAAGCCTGCGCCCCGGCGGGCGAGCCGGATCGCCTGCTTCATATATGTTTTATCCTGTTCGTTCTGGTTAATCAGATCCATTATGTTCATCATCTCCTGTCTGGTTCGGGTCTGTCTGCTTCTGTCTGACTGTCAGCTCTGTTTCAGCAGCGCTGCAGCGTTTTTTCAACAGCGGTGCGGCGGGGCCGGACACGCATTAAAAAAGAAGCCTTTTGAGGCTTCGGGGAGTCGGATGCCGGATGCCGGACGGCGGCTTTCAGACGGCTGCGGGAATTCGCCGGAACAGAACAGGCGCGGGGGAGACCGGACTTTGTCATCCCTGCGCGGGGAACCGCATTTTGTCCTCCACGCCCGGAAGGAAGGCGGCTCATCAAATAAAAACCCGGAATCAGTGATCCCGGGACCTGTTTCAGCAACAAAAGAATTCTGCTGTCGATCTTCTCTCATCCAGACTATACTGTCGGCTCCGGAATCTCACCGGATCATGCCTGTCGGCTCGCGGGCTGTACCGCCGGTAGGGAATCTCACCCTGCCCCGAAGATTTCAATTGACACAATTGTATACCGAAAGGAGATGTCTGTCAAGAGAGAAAGGGAATTGTATGAAATTTATAGAAATGGTAAATAATGGTTGACAGCGTATGGGGAAATTGTTATTCTCAGGGTACAGAAGGGAGCCGGATATGGATATTATTCACGTAGGATTATGTATTGCCGATCGGGATTTCGCAATAGCGCTTGCGCGCGGAATCTCCAGAGAGTCGCGGTGCATTCAGTTCCATATGGAAAACGGGAGATCCTGTGAGCTGATTCTGGTGGACGAGGGCGCGGATGGAGATTCCTCCGCCGTGCAGCTGACCGATATTCGCTGCAGGAGTGATCCGGAACGCGGGATTCTGTACCGTTATGAATCCTGCTCGGCACTGGCGAGGCAGATTGTGTACCAGTATTACCGGATTACGGGTCGGCCGTTTGAACCCATGGATTGCAGGAGGAGCCGGCTTGTGGCCTTTGCCGCGGTCAGTGGAGGGACGGGAGTAACCGCGTGTGCCGTCGCGACCGCCAGGATGATGAGAATTCTCTACGGAAAACGCTGTATTTACCTGAATCTGCAGACGGTGAACGATTCCGTGCGCTATTTCCGTCAGGAAGGCGGCGCAGCGGTCAGACGGCTGATCTATGAATTGAACCGGAGCGGGGAGAGGAAGGAGAGGATTCTTCTGTGGATGGAGTCTGTCATCGCGGGGGACGGAGATCCGGATTATCTGAATACTTCGGCGTTTAACGAGATTGCAGAGGATATCGACGAGAAACTTCTGGATCGGCTGATTCTGGCGCTGGATCAGATGGGGCGGTACGATTATATTTTTCTGGATCTCGGAGACGATTTCCGGAGACGGGATCTCCATGCGTTAAAACGCTGTGACTGCGGCGTGCTTCTGAGGCAGAGGGAGCCGTCCCAGGAAACGGCGTTTACAAAGGCGATGCTGAGCCGCGTCACGGAGACCGCTCCGGCGCTGATTCAGGTCCTGTGCGGGCTGAGTTCCGGCGGAGAGCGCGGGGAGAAAGTATGCGGCGTCTGTTATGACCGGACTTCTTTTATCCGGATGAACGGTCAGATCAGAATCAATCTGCGTCGGAACTACGGGAGGGATATCGCGATTCTGACGAAGAAAATTGCGGGGATTTGCAGTGAATATGGACAGATACGAGACCAGGAGGGAACTCTGCGATGAGGTAAGACGCAGGGTGGAGGAAAATGCGGGAGAACAGGAGATTCAGGACATCATTGAATCCGTTGTGCTGGAAAGGAAGGACGGATTTCCGCTGAAGGAATGCGGGGAACTGATCCGGTGGCTGAATTCCAGATTCGTGTACCGGCTGGGCGTGATCCAGCCTTATATTGAGAACGGGGAAATCAATGAGGTGATGGTGAACGGAATCGACAGAATATTTCTGGAAGATCGGCAGGGCATTTACAGAGCGCCTGAATCCTTTGAATCCGAGGAAGAGCTGGAGGAGGTGATCCGTTTCATCGCAGCCAGCGTGCATCGGGAGATTACGGAAATGAATCCGGTTCTGGATGCACGGCTCAGCGACGGCTCCCGGGTCAATGCGGTTCTTTCCAACGTGGCGCTGGACGGGCCGGTACTGACGATACGTAAATTTTCGCGGGAGCACATTTCCATGCGGCAGATGGTGTCGGGCGGAATGCTGACGGAAGAATGCGCAGAGGATCTGCGTACTCTGGTACGCTGCGGATATAATGTGTTCATCAGCGGAGGAACCTCTTCAGGAAAGACGACTTTTCTCAACGCGCTGGCGGACGCCATCCCGAAGGAGGAAAGAGTGATCATTATTGAAGATTCCCGGGAACTGAATCTGGAGCAGATTCCCAACCTTGTGCAGATGGAGTGCCGGAACGCGAACTCGGTCGGCAAGGGGAAAATCACAATGGAAATGCTGATACGCACCAGTCTCAGAATGCGCCCCGACCGGATCATCGTGGGCGAAGTGCGGGGCGCGGAGGTGGCGGATATGCTTCAGGCCATGAATACAGGCCATTCCGGCAGCATGTCCACCGGACACGGCAACTCTGTTTCCGGGATGCTGCGCAGGCTGGAGGCGATGTATCTGATGTCGGTGAATATCCCGATGGACGCGATTCGTGCACAGATTGTAGAAGGAATCGATATCATGGTTCCTCTCGTGCGGAACGCATCAGGAGCGCGTCAGGTGATGGAGGTTTCCGAGCTCACCGGCTTCGAGGACGGAGAATATGTGTTGAATCCGCTGTATATGAGAGATGATACCGGAGAACTGCGCCGGACTTCCGCAGGGCTGCGGAACCGGCACAGACTGGCGCTGGGAGGAAAGGAAAATGCGTTATGACGGCTGTGAACTGACGGGACGGGAGAAGGCGGGCTTCTGGGCGGGACTTCTGTTCTGCGCGGCTGCCGTCAGTGTGATATTCTACAACACGCTGCTTCCGGTTCCGGCTGCGGTACTTCTCTACAGGCCGGGAAAGAGACGGCTGGAAAAGGTTCTGTGTGAGAAGCGCAGGCGGACTCTGCGGACTGAATTCTGTGATTTTCTCCATTCGGTTTCCGCATCCCTTGCCACAGGGCGTCATATGCGTGACGCGATGGAAAATGCCCGACGGGAGCTTTCCGGAATCTATGCGCCGCAGGATCTGATTATGAAGGAACTGGACCGTATGCTCCGGAAAATGGACCGGCAGGGAGCCGCGGAACCGCAGGTGATTCTGGAGCTGGCTGAACGGACGGGAATTGAAGAGATTCATGAGTTTGCACAGGCGTTTCTGATCTGTCGGGAAAGCGGAGGCGATCTGGTCAGGGCCATGACGGAAACCGCGCGGATTATTGCGGAGAAAACGAATATAGAAGGAGAGATCAGGCGCATGAGCAGTCAGAAGCGGCTTGAGGGTCAGATCATCACGGCGATGCCCGTTCTGGTGATTCTGTTTCTGCGTTTCTCTTCGTCGGAATATATCGCGGTGATGTATGAAACCTGGGCGGGGCGGGTTCTGATGAGTCTGGCGCTTGCGGTCAGTGCGGGAGCCTTCTGCCTGATAGAAAGGATGACGAAAATTGAAGTATAAAGGATGGGAGGCGCCGCTGCGGGAACTGCAGGAGCTGGTAAGGACGCCGGAAAACCGACGGAAGCTTGCGCTGATTTTTCTCGTGTCAGCCGCAGTCGCAGGATTTCTGTGGATCCGGGGAACAGGCGGAGAGAACCGGTTTATTGTAAACGGGCAGGGACGGCTGGTGGGAATCCTGCGTGAGGATGACGGAAGGGAAAGCACTTTTCCCCTGACGGTCGAAATCCGTTCCGGAAAGGCAAGTCTTCGGAAAGAGCTCTTAATTACGCTGCAGGGTGAAAAGACAGAGAGAACGCCCGGCGGAAGTAAAGCAGAGAAGGATCCTGCGGCGGAGCTGGAACGTTCTGTTTCCGAAATCCAGGCAAAACTTCGGGAAAGCAGAGGCAGAGAGATCATGCTTCCGACGAAAACAGAGGAAGGAGCAGTTCTGCGGTGGGAACGTGTTCCGAACCGCTCCCCGCTGAAGGTCATGGTATTGCCGCTGTTCTATCTTCTGTTTTTATACGCGGAGCGTAATGAAAAAGAGAGAAAGGCCGCGGAGAATCGCCGCAGCAGCATACTGCGGTCGCTTCCCTCATTCTGTGACCAGCTTCTGCTGATGATGAACTGCGGTCTGATTTTCCGGGACGCGTTCGCCAGAATCGCGGAGGGATATCAGAAGCACGGCGCAAAGGACGATTATTTCAGAGGCATGATCGTAGAGCTTGAATATTCTTCCAGAAGAGGGAACCGGAATCTTGTTCCGCTTCTGGAGGAGCGGGCGGAGGCTCTCGGAAACCGTTCCTTTTCCAGACTGGTGAATCTGATTTCAGATAATCAGCGGAAGGGGACGGATATGACCGGAAAGCTCAGGGAGGATGCTGCGGCTCTTTGGGAGGAACGGAAGCAGGCTGCCGAGGAACGCGGGAAGCTGGCGGAGACAAAACTGTCGCTGCCTCTGGCGATGCTTCTGATGGTATTAATTGTGATTACTGCGGCACCGGCGATGCTGCAGGTGAAAGGAGTATGAAATGTTCAGAAAGCTAAGGGAGAAGAAGGGTACGGTGTGTCCGATGGAAATGGTGCAGGTCGCTCTGCTGATTGCGCTGGCGATTGCGGTCGGGCTGATTTTCAAAACGGAGGTTACTGAATTTGTGAATAAGACCTTTGAGAATCTGAATGGGTAAAGAACTTCTGAGGAACCGGCGCGGAGAAGAAATGGTGGAGGCGGCCGTTGTGGTACCGCTGCTCATCCTGATACTTCTCAGTATGCTTCTGGTACTCCTGTATTTTTACAGGGCGGAGCAGAAGCAGTCAGCGGCGCATATCGCGCTCACGGAAGCAAGCATTTCGGACAACCGTATCTTCGCCGTACAGAAGAGAGAATATGAAACAGGCGCCGGACTGAGGGGCGCGGTGAAGATCCGGATGGAGCAGAAGCGGATCCGGCGGTGTTATGTACTGAATCCGGCGGACGGAGTGTGGATGGGGGATTTGTTTCATGAGAAAGATGAATAAAAGGGGATCGGTCACCGTGTTGGCGGCAATGCTGCTGGTGACGCTGATTACCGTGATCATGACCTTTGTTCACGCGTCGAAAATGCTGGCCGTGAGGGGAGTGACCGCCGAAGCCGGGCTTCTCTGGTGTGAATCGGTTCTGGGAGAGTATGATCTGAATCTCCGGAACCGATACGGACTGTTCGGCTTTTACGGCGTTGAGTCTGACATCTCGGGGAAAATCGACGCCTATGCGCGGCGCTCCTTCGCGGACAAAAGATACATCCGGTATGAGGGCAGCAGCTGCGAGCTGTATGAATACAGTCTGGCGTCAGTGCGGAATTTCAGGGAGCAGGCAGTGAAGACGGGAAAACTCATCGCAGCTGGCGTTGTCAGAGCACCGGACTGCGGGATCCGTGCCGCGGCTTCTGGGGATGCTCCGGCGGATGGAGAGGCTGTGCTTCAGGAGCTTCCGTCAGAGGGAATGCGTGAGGGCATGAGACTGCCGTCACTGAAACAGCTGGGCAGGGGAGAGAAGGAGAATCCGGTGAAGAGGGGGAGCGACCGGTATTTTGAGGATCGGTACATTCAGACGTTTTTTCGCGACTTGCTGGAAGAGGAGGAAACGAATCCGGTATATTTTCGGGGAGAGGTGGAATATATTCTCGCGGGAAAGAAATCGGACAGGGAAAACCAGAGGACGGTAAAGCGCGCACTGATGACGATGCGAACGGCGCTGAATCTGACGTACATCCTGAAGGAGCCGGAGATGAAGGCGAAGACAGCGGCAGCCGCGGCGCTGCTCGCACCGGAGGCGCAGCCGGCCATGCAGAAGGCTGTCGAGACGGCGTGGGCGGCTGCGGAGGCGTGGAACGACTGTCAGCTCCTTCAGCACGGGAAAAAGGTTCCGTGGATGAAGGACAGGAAGTCCTGGGCCACTGATCTGGAATCTGTCATCCGGAGCTTCTCTGTGGAAAAGGGGAAATCTTCGCTGAAGAAAAGAACTCCTTATGTGGATCCGGGGAATGCGGACGGACCGGATTACAGAGGATATCTCGCGGTGCTGCTTTACGCGATGAATCGGGAGGTGAAGCTCATGCGGGCGATGGATCTGATCCAGATTAACATGAGGCGCTGTTATTACGGGAGCTTCCGTATTCGCGATTACAGCTGCGGACTTGACGCAGAACTGAAAATCAACGGGAGCAGAGTTCATGTTCGGAAAACATATTAAAGACAGACGTGAAAAAAATATCAGTACTGCTGATGACAGATGCGGGAAACGTGTCCGTAACAGGTGCAGGAAACATATCAATAACAGGCGCGGAAGCTATCTCGTTGAGGCTGCCGTCGTGGTGCCGTTCTTCATCATCGCCGTGATGCTTCTGATCGGAATCATCCCCGTAATCTCCACCTGCGAGAGGATCACATTTGATGTGTGTGAGGAGGTGCGGCTTGAAATGGCAAAGTCCGCAGTCCGGAGCAGCCGGGCGGCACTTCCGCTGTCTGTACAGACACGTGTGCCCGCGGAAGAACCAAAAGTGACATCCTTTCGTGTTGCGGGTTTTCGATACCGCTTTGAAGAGGACGGCATCGGGGACAGAATCGAGCTGAAATTCCGGGCGGTGTTTCACGAAAAGACTCCGGTCGGCGCATTCGGCAGAATCCGGTTTGACGGAATAATCGAAGGAAGAGCATTTACCGGTACGTATTACAGAGGCGGCGGAGGCGGAGGGGGGATCGTCTGCATTTTTCCAAAGGCGGGCAGATGCTACCATTCCAGGTCATGTTCCTTTGTGAAAGCAAACTGTCACCAGACCTTCCTGTCAGAGGAGATACGGCGGAAATACCGCCCATGTCCCAACTGCAGAGCGAGGAAGGCGGCGGCCGGCAGTCCGGTCTTTGTATTTGAGGACACAGGAAAAGCCTATCATCTGGCGGGATGCAATGCGGTGAGCCGTTATTATATCGAGACGGACAAAAATCGGGCTGCAGAGAAGGGATACGTACCATGCGGAAAATGCGGCGGGGTACCGCAGGGAGCTTCGCAGAAGAAGGGAGGAGCATGAACGGATATATTGAACGGACTTACAGGAAGGGGATGTTCCGGTCCTATCAGAAGGAAATTCTGAGCAGGGAGCTGTGCGATGTTTTTATGCCGGTGAATTTTATTGAAAGAGATACAGAGGAAACGGCGGTTTACAGAGTCGCAGGGTATGTTCCGCTTGCCGCGGCCGGAAGTCTTTCCGAGGAACAGGCGCTGACGCTGGTTTCGTCATTGATTGAAGGGATGATCCGAGCGGAGCAGCATTGCATTTTTATCGGCGAATACCGGATCTGTGAAGAGGTTCTCGGGGTTCAGCCGGAGTCGATGAACGCGGCGCTGCTCTATCAGCCATGGAGATATGACAATCGGGAAGAACTGCTGAGGGAGCTTCAGCGGATTATGGAGGGGATGAAACGCAGGACTGAGGGGCGCGACAGTCCTCATCTGCGCAGGGCCGTGGAGATTGTGGCAACCGGAAGATCCGGTCTGGATATCATCGGGCACCGCATCGAGATGCTTCGCCAGAAAAGTGCGGAGCATCCCGCGGATACAGAGAATGATACGGATCAGCCGTCTCTCTCTGCAAGGCCGAAATCAATCTGACGCTCATCGGGATCTGCGTTCAGGACTTCAATTGTAATCCGGTCGCCCAGCGCGAAGATGCGGCGGGTGCGCTCACCGATGAGTCTGTATTTTTCAGCCTCAAAGATATAATAATCATCGTTCAGATCAGAAAGGCGGATCATGCCTTCTACCGTATTGGGCAGCTGAACATAGATCCCGAAGCCGGTCACGCCGCTGATGATGCCGTCGTGGATCTCTCCGATGTGATCCTTCATATATTGCGCTTTTTTCATTTTCTCCACGTCGCGCTCCAGCTCCTGAGCCTGACGCTCCGTCTGAGACGCGATTTCCGCGGCCTGCTCCGCAGAACGGCGGTACTTTTTCAGGACGCCTGCCGGAACACTTCCGCGGAGGAAGGATTTAATGATCCGGTGATCGATCAGATCCGGATACCGGCGGATAGGAGAGGTGAAATGGCAGTAATAATGGAAGGCCAGTCCGAAATGTCCTGCACATTCGGTGCTGTAATATGCTTTCGTCATGGAGCGTAGAAGCACTGTGCTGACGATATTTTCCTCAGGTTTTCCGTGAACAAGATCCAGAATGCGGTTCAGTTCGGCGGGATGAACGTTATCTGCGCTTCCTCGCAGGTCGATACCGAATCCGGCGAGGAACTGACGCAGCTCCATAATTTTCGCAGGATCGGGCTTCTCATGGACGCGGTAGACGAAGGGCGTTTCGAACTGATAGAAATGCTCCGCCACAGTTCTGTTGGCGGCGAGCATGAACTCTTCGATCATCCGGTTCGCGGTCCGCCGTGGAGCAATGGAAATATCAACGGGGATCTCCCGTTCGCCCAGTGTGATGTCTGCTTCGTCAAAGTCGAAGTCAATGCTGCCTGACCGTTTCCGCTTTTCCCGGAGGATTTCCGCCAGTTCCTCCATAAGGAGCAGGCTGCTATAGATCTGTTGATATCGCCGGGTCAGCGCTTCATCGTGGTGCTCCAGGATGTCGGAAACATCGTCGTAGATCATGCGGGCCTTATTGTTGATAACGCTCTCATAGATGTCGTGGTTTACGATATTTCCGTTCCCGTCAATCTCCATTTCACAGCTCAGTGTCAGTCGGTCAACGCCCTCGAAAAGGCTGCAGATGCCGTTGGAGAGACTTTTCGGAAGCATCGGAATGACCTGTGTCAGCAGATAAACGCTGTTTCCGCGGCACATGGCTTCACGGTCGAGATGGGAGCCGGCGGAGACATAGTGGCTGACGTCTGCGATGTGGACGCCCAGCAGGTAGTTGCCGTTATAGAGACGGTCGATGGATACGGCGTCATCTAGGTCCTTAGAATCCGCACCGTCGATGGTGATGATCGTTTTTTCCCGGAGATCCCGCCGGGCGGCGATATCCTCCGGCGTAATGATCTGCTTCGCCTTCATCGCGGCCTCCGCTTCACAGCGGGCGGGGAAGCGGACCTTCAGTCCCGCGGCGCGGATCATGGCGCGGATTTCGCCGCCGACTTCGCCGCGGCGGGCGATGATTTCCGTCACACGGCCCTCCGCCAGAGATTTTCGTCCGGGATAGCGGGTGATGACGCAGACGACCCGGTCGCCGTCCCGGGCGCTCTTTGACGCGGAACGGCGAACAAGAATGTTGTCGGAATTGCGGCGGTCGTCGGGAATCACCATATCACTGCGTTTTCCCCTGTGATAGGTTCCGACAATTTCACGGCTGCTGCGCTCCAGGATTTTGTCTACGATGCCTTCAGGATTTCTTCCCCAGAACTGCGGGGGAAGCAGATCCACACGTACCCGGTCGCCATGCATGGCTCCTCCGATGTTGGAGCGGTCGATATAAATGTCGCCATCCTCAGATCGGACAAAGCCGGAACCGCTGCGTGTCTTTTCCAGGATCCCGGTTCTTGTGCTGTTTTTCTTCTTTTTCTTTTTCATTTTCAGGTTTTTCCTTTGTCGTGCGCTCATACCTGTGTGTAGAATACACAGATATGAAAAGGGGACCACCGTCTGGTGATCCGCCTTTTAAGTTCTGATTGAAGCGGCAGGAGTTAAATCTCCTCGGCTGTACCGATTTCCGCGGATTCCTCCACGACCTCCTCTTCGGTTTCCGGAGTGTGATGCTCTGCCTTTTCAACTGCTGTTTCAACCTCCGCGACAGGGGACGCTTCCTCCTCGGCGGGAGCGTCTTCCACCGGCGCTTCCTCCGCAGGAGCTTCGGCTTCTTCGCCGATCGCATCCTTGATGGAGAGGCTGATTCTTCTTCTTTCGGTGTCGATGTCCAGAATTCTGGCATTGACCATCTGACCGACAGTGAGCTCATCGCCGATGTTCGCGACACGCTTGTTCGCCACCTCGGAGATGTGTACCAGTCCGTCCAGACCCGGCTCCAGTTCTACGAACGCGCCGTACTCCTTCAGCTGAACGACTTTACCTCTGACGATCTGATCGACATGATAATTGTCCTCGATGACGGACCAGGGCTCCGGAGTCGTCTGCTTCAGACCCAGAGAGATCTTGCCTTTTTCTTTGTTCATGGAAAGAATCTTGACGTTGATCTTCTGTCCGATGTGGAGAACCTCATCAGGATGCTTCAGCTTGCCCCAGGAGATTTCGGAGATGTGGAGAAGACCGTCGATTCCGCCCAGATCTACGAACGCACCGTAGTCGGTGAATCTCATGACGGTGCCTTCCACGACATCGTCCACGCTGAGAGCAGCCCAGATCTGATCGATCTGCTTCTGCCGCTCCTCCGCCAGAACCGCCTTGTGGGAGAATACGGCGCGGCCTCTTCTCTGATCCACTCTGGTGACCTTGACGGAAAGAACCTGTCCCAGAAACTCATCGGCGCTCTCCACATACTTGTTGGAAAGCTGGGAGAGGGGGATGAATCCGGAAACCTCCTTGTAGACAGCGATTACGCCGCCTTTAACAGCTTTGACAACCTTGACGTCGATAGGTGTCTTATTTTCGAGAGCCTCATTGATTTCGTTCCAATGCTCGTTAACTTCCAGTCTTTTCTTCGACAGGAGGATACCTCCGTCGCTGTCATCTGTCTTGATGACCTTCGCCTGGACTTCATCGCCCACCTTGAATAAATCAGTCAGCTTCTGACCTTCCTCAAGCGATACCTCGTTCGCTGTGAGAATGCCGTCTTTTTTGCAGCCCATGTTCACGATAACTTCGCTGTCGTTCACCTGGTCAACTTTCCCCGTGACGATGTCTCCGGTGTGAGGGAGTCTCAAAGATGCATCGATTTCGTCCATGTAATCTGCCATTGAAATGTTGTTTTCGTTGGTGATGTTTTCACTCATTGTAGAAATAACCTCCTTAATAACACGTTCGGGTGTCGAGGCACCCGCCGCAATACCTATTCTATTACATTTTTGCAATTGTTTCAACGGTAAATCTTTATTATTTTCGACAAAAAAGCATTTATTTTGATTTTTTTTGCATATCTCGTACAACTTCTTTGTGTTCGATGAATTTCTGCCGCCGATTACAATCATGGCGTCCACGCGTTCCGACAGCTCCGCGGCCGCCTGCTGCCGCTCTCGGGTGGCGCTGCAGATCGTGTTTTGTATCTCGAGACGCACGCCCATGCGCTGCAGCAGTCCGGTGATTTCGTCGAACACCTTTTCGTTGAGGGTGGTCTGGCTTACGACGAACGCGTCCGGGAACGGATAGCGGGAGGCCTCCTCCGCTGTCGAGGCGATGAAGGCGGTGTCCTCGCACCAGCCGTTGATGCCGATGACCTCGGGATGGTTTTTGTCGCCGACGATGACGATGTGAGCGCCCCGCGCATAAGCGTCGTGAACCAGCGTGTGAATCCGGGCGACAAAGGGACAGGTGGCGTCGATGACGTGCAGTCCCCGTTCGCGGGCCGTGCGGTAGAACCGCTGCGGCTCCCCGTGGGACCGGACGATGACGGTGTCGCCGGCCGACGCCTCCTCCGGCGCGTTGATGATGCCGACGCCCCGGGCGGCGAGCTCGTCGGTGACGGTGGCGTTATGAATCAGCTGGCCGCAGGTGCAGATGCGGCCGCCGGCGTTCCGGCCGATCTGTTTCATCGTGGTGTCGATGGCCTGCCTGACGCCGAAGCAGAAGCCGGAATGTTTCGCTCGTATGATTTCCAATCGCTGAACCTCCTGTATGCGATGTCTTCACAATTGTGATGTATGCGCCGCGGTGTGCAGCCGCTGCAGAATGCTTACAGCGGACGGTGCCGGCCGGCGCCGGATGCGGCACCTGAGTTTCCCGGTGATTTCGGCGCCGCTGATGACGGCGGATGATGCAGCCCGCGGCGCAGATACTGCGGTGATGTGCCGGTCAGTTCTGCCGGCAGATCCGGGGCTCCTTCTGCAGCTCGTAGACTGCCAGACGATCGCCGTCCAGATCCTCGCGGTTCATGTCCACGCAGGAAATTCCGCTGTTCTCGTAGGTCGTATAGTAATAGATTCCCCGATCCATATTGCAGCAGGAGGAATAGATGGTGTACTCGCACAGCAGATTTCCGTCCTCATCTGTCCCCAGCCTGCAGCAGCCCTTCTGCTGCTCCACAGAACCGAGGATCTTGAAAAACTGGCTGACGCTTTCCTCCTCGCTGTCGCCGGAGAGAGAATTCATCTTTGTGAAAGCGACCTTGACAAAACGAGAGGCGGAGGACAGATCGCCGGGAATGCCGAAGCCTCCCATGCCTCTGCTGTACGGCTCCATTCCGACGCCGGGTGCGAGCCGGTTTTCCGGGAGCCGGGCAGAGGCGTTCATGTAATCCTGCAGGTGAAGCATGTGGTAATCGAAGGTGGGGTTGTTGGTCATTACGCCTACAGGATTGTCAAATATCCGGGTCCCGTTTTCCGTCTGCTCGAACACGATGGATTCGTTCTGGTCCGCAATGAGCCAGTGCAGGGGTGACGGCGGCAGCTGCGGGCTGAACGCGGTGTCGGTCAGGTTAACCTCTGCCAGAAGAATCCGGGCCTGTTCGACGGTGGCACACTGTCCGAGAATCCAGGGGATCAGCTCGAAGGACGCGAGGTTCCGCCGCCCGTCCGCCGGTGCGTTGTAGTGCGCATTTCCCGGGAAATTCAGGCCGGCCATGGACAGCCCCTTTTCGTTTGTGGCGTCATAGTAGAGAGGGTAATCCTCGACCACAAAGGCCATGCCGATCATCGCGTAATGCTCCTTCAGAGCATCGGTGTGGCGCATCGGGAGAACCTTCCGGCGCGGGGTTACCGTCACGGTTTCGTGATAGGAGAATTCAAGATCCAGGTTTCTGCCGAAGTAATGATCCTTTGTCGTATAAGTTGCTGCGGTACACATAGTAAAGCCTCCTGTTGAAAATTGTGTAAGTTTTTTTGTGTCGTTCCTGTGTCAGTGTGTCGCCGGGGATTATCGAATCCGGCGAGGGTTATCGAATCCGCCGGGCCTTCTCAATGGCGCGTGTCATGTCACCGGGCAGGGGAGCGGTGACCTCGGCGGGCTGTCTGCTGACCGGATGCAGAAACCGGATCCGCCAGGCGTGAAGTGCCTGCCGTTCGATCAGCTCCGGTGCGTCGCCGCCGTACAGGGAATCTCCCGCGACGGGATGTCCGAGCCAGGACATATGGACGCGGATCTGATGAGTCCGCCCGGTTTCCAGGCGCAGCAGCACCTGCGTGTAGCCGGAGTCATAGCGCTCCAGCACCCGGACGCGGGTCACTGACGGACGGCCCTGTCCTTCGGGAAGGACGCAGCGGGTCACGCTGTCCGGCGTCGGTCTGCCGATGGGGCGGTCGATGGTGAATTCCTCCTGCTCGATGATGCCGTGAACCAGGGCGATATAGGATTTCTCCATTCCACCGCCGTGCATCTGCCGGACAAGGTCGTCCTGCGCATGGGAGTTTTTCCCGACAATCAGGATGCCGGAGGTGTCCATGTCCAGCCGGTTCACGAAACGGATCTTGAACTGCTGATCCGTTTCCCGCATATATTTCATCAGCCCGTTGGCGATGGTGTGTGAGGCGTGACCCTTTGTAGGATGGACGGTGACGCCCGCCTGCTTGTTCAGAATCAGCAGATCCTCGTCCTCGTGAAGCACCTCGATGGGGATGTCCTCCTCCGGAAAATGGCTGGCTTCCTCAGGCAGAACGGCCCGGATGACGTCGCCCTCCTTCGGCTTCATCCAGCCCTCCAGCACCTGACCGTTCAGATAGACGCTTTTCTGCGCCCGGAGCCGGGTCAGGAGGCGGGAGGAGAAATGGAAATTTCTGCGGAGCATCCGGCGGATGCCGACGCCTTCGTCTTCCTTGCTGACAACAAAGGTATATTCGCGCATAGCTCCTCCTATAGAAATTTGCTCTTGACCTTGGTCCAGAAGTCGTAACCTTCAAAACGGATCAGGTTCACCTTGATATCAGAGTAATCGACCGTCATCTCACGCACATCGCTGTATTCGGTGGTGTAGCCGTCTCTGCAGATGGCGATGGCGGTATCGCTGCTCATATCGGGAATCAGTCCCAGGGACAGGTCCGAGGGCAGCAGGATGCTGGAGGTGAACGCCCGGTACGCCGTGGTGTTCATCGGTGCGATGGGAGTGATCTGCAGAAGATTCAGCCGGGGATCCACGATGCTGCCGCCCAGGGAATAGTTATATGCGGTGCTTCCGGCCGGAGTTGCCACCACCAGTCCGTCGCCGCTGAACCGTTCAATGAAGCTTCCGCCGATTGAAAGGTTCAGGTGGACGTTGTAGCTGTTGATTCCCTTGATGCTGACCTCGTTGAGCCCGATGTGCTCATAGGTCTGATCGCCGCAGGTGATGCGCAGCCGCACTGTAGAGAGGGGCTGCAGCGTGTAGTTTCCCTGAGAATAGTTGAAAATGAAGTCGTCAAGCTGGTCCGGCATGATCTCCTGGAAAAACCCCAGATGCCCGGTGTTGATGCCGATGATCGGAATCGTGGGGAAATGATATTTGTGGATCGCTTCCAGAAATGTGCCGTCGCCGCCGATGCAGACCATGAGCTCCGCGTCTTCCGAATATGTCCGGGTAACGGTGTACCCGGAGTTGTCCAGCTTTCCGCACAGAGCCCTTCCCGCCGCGAGGGAGGAGGGCGTCTGATTGGAGAATACGAAAATCTTTTTGTTCATCGCTGTTCCGTCAGTCCTTTCAGGTCGTCCACCAGCGCGCGGAAGGTGTCCATCGCCATCGCGACAGGCTCCTTGCTCTCCATATCCACGCCGGCGATTTTCAGAAGCTCTACCGGATCGTCATTTGTACCGCAGGCCAGGAAACGCAGATAGGCGTCGCGGGCCGGCTCGCCCTGCTCCAGAAGCATCGCGGAGATCGCCGTTGCGGCGGAATAGCCGGTGGCGTACTGGTAGACGTAGTAGCTGCGGTAGAAGTGGGGGATTCTGGCCCATTCGTACTGAATGAGGTCATCGTGCTCCAGCGCCGGTCCGAAGTACCGCGTGTTCAGCTCGTCATACGTCCGGTTCAGCCATTCCGGCGTCAGACTGCCGCCCTCCTCAACATAGCGGTGCGCACTGTGCTCGAACTCCGCGAACATGGTCTGGCGGAACAGAGTCGTGCGGAAGGCTTCAATATACATGTTCAGCACATAGGCGCGCATCTGCGGATCCTCCGCAGTATTCAGCAGGTGACGCATCAGCAGGGACTCGTTCACGGTGGAAGCGACCTCGGCGGTAAAAATCGAGTGATCGCCGTAGACATACGGCTGGGTCTGCCGGGTATAGAAGGAATTCATGGAATGTCCCATCTCGTGAACCAGCGTGAACACGTCCTCCAGCCGGTTGTCGTAGTTCATCAGCACATAGGGCGCAGAGTCGTAGGAGCCGAAGCTGTATGCGCCGGAGGTCTTCCCCTGGTTTTCGTAGCGGTCGATCCAGCGGTCGTCAATTCCCTTCCGGAACTGGCGCAGATAATCTTCGCCCAGAGGAGCAAGACCCTCCCCGGCAATGCGGACGGCCTCCTCAAAGGGAATATTCTTTTCCGGCAGCTGAATCAGCGGAACATAGACGTCATACATTTTCAGTTCGTCGACGCCCAGAAGATCCCGGCGGATCCGGATGTAGTCATGGAGGGCGGGAAGCGCATCGTTGACCGCTTCCACAAGATTGTCATAGACAGCTTCGGGAATGTTTCCGTCGGACAGGGCGGAGGCCCGGGAGGAACTGTAACGGCGAATCCGGCTGACGATGGCGTCAGTCTTCACATTAGTGCTGTAATTGGACGCCAGAGTGTTGATCAGGGCTCTGTAAGTCTCGTAGCATGCAGTGTATGCTTCTTTCCGGACGTCCCGGCTGTAGGAGCGCATGAAGTTGATATAGTTTCCGTGGGTCAGTTCAGTTTCTTCGCCGTTTTCGTCGTGAATTGAGCCGAATTTCAGGTCGGCGTCGTTCAGCATGGTGAAGAGGCTGTTCGAGGATCCCAGAACCTCTCCGAGCTGTGCCATCAGATTTTCCTCCTCTGTTGAGAGGACATGCTCCTTCTGGCGCAGGGTACTGCGGAGCAGATGGTCATATACTTTGAGGCGGGGCTCCTTCTTCATAAACTGAAGGATACGGTCTTCCGGAATGGAGATGATTTCCGGGGTCACAAAGCTCAGGGCGGCTGAGACGCGGGAGATAGTCTGCATGGCCTTGTCCAGCATGGCCTGCTGCCGGGAATCGCGGTTGTCCTCGTCCAGCTTCATCCTCGCGTAGACAAAGGCTTTTTCCAGTGTCTGTCCGATTCGGTCGCTTTCCTCCAGCGCGTCCGCCAGGGTCGCCGGGGAATCTCCCAGATGTCCCCGGAACCGGTCGTAGCCGCCGGCGCCGGAAAGCGCGGCGTCGATATCCTTGTTCCACTCCTCTTCAGAGGCGTACATGGCCTCCAGGTTCCATTTATGTTCCGGAGCGATTTCCTCACGGGTTCGTAATTTTTTGTTTCCCATTTTGTCCTCCTGTTGTATAATAAACAATAGTATATCATAAATCGGAAAGGAATTACAGATGGATAACAGACCGATCGGCTTCTTTGACTCGGGAATCGGAGGGCTGACAAGCATACCGTATATCATGAGGAGGCTTCCGGAAGAACGTATTATTTTTTTTGGTGATACGGCGCGGACTCCGTATGGATCCAAGTCGAATGAAACCATTCGCCAGTTTACGATGCAGATCGGGGATTTTCTTGCCCGGAAGGACGTGAAGATGATGGTCATCGCCTGTAACACCATCAGCTCCACCTGTATAGGGGATCTTCAGAGAGCTTATCCGGAGATTCCGGTGATCGGTGTTATCGCGCCCACTGCCCATGTGGTTGCGCGGGACTGCAGTCCTTCGGATCATATCGGGATTCTGGCGACCCGGGCGACCGTGCGCAGCGGCGCTTATGTGGAGAAGATCCGGGAGAAGAATCCGCAGATGCGTCATCTGTACTCAAAGGCCTGTCCTGCCTTTGTCCCTCTGATTGAAGAGGGGATTATTGAAAATGAGATTATGGATCTGACGATCCGTTATTATCTGGACGATTTTATGGAGGAGCATCAGATCGACACGCTGGTGCTGGGCTGCACGCATTATCCGCTGATCGCGGGCCGTCTGCAGCGGATTTACCCGGGGGTGCGTATCGTCAGCTCCTCACAGGAGGCGGCGACCGCGGTCTCCATCGAACTGGAGAAACGGGACATGCTTGCCGGTCAGCGGCAGGGAGAAAATGTGTTCTACGCAAGCGACCTTTCCGAGAACTTCGTGAATATGATCCAGCTGATTCTGGGCAGAGATCAGGAGGATCTGAATATCCGTTTCAAGAACCTGGACCTTTGATTGGAGGCAGAGATGAACAGAGAAGAATTTTACGATTTGCTGGACATCGATACCGGCGGAGATTTTCAGTATTTTGAGAATGTGGCAGAGCTCTTCGAGTCCTCGGAGGAGGTCAGTGACGATCTGATCTACGGGCTGCTGTCCGAGCTGGATCTGGAGCAGTTCGGCGAGCTTGTGGAGGATTATTTCGACCATATTGAAGACTGGATCCCGGACGGAGAGGTGGAGTTTTTCACGCTGATGACCAATATTGAACGAGTCATGCTCGGCATGCTCCAGTCCCTGATCAACAATGACGAGGACGATGAAACCGACGAGACCCTGCTGCAGCTTGCCGATGAGATCGGCCGCTTCCGTCAGTGGTACAGCGATACCGACAATGTGGAATGTATCAGCAACGCCACGGGGGAAAAGGACGTTCTCCCTGTGCGGGACGCGCTGGCTCTCAGCAAGGAGGAGAAGCTCGGCGGAGCGGAGTACACGTTTGATTTTTCGGACGCGCTGAATTATGAGCTTGGAGATTTTGTCATGAGCTTCGCGGATCTCGCGGAGCTGGAGCAGTAGGAGGTCGCGCAGGCGTGTCGGGAACTACAGAGAAGAAACTGAACTTTGTCAGCGTGGCGGCGATGTATGTGGGGGTCATTATGGGCGCGGGCTTTGCGTCCGGGCGGGAGACCTGGCAGTTCTTCGGGATTTTCGGGGACAAAGCCTTTTACGGCGTGATAATCGCGGCGGCGGGCTTTGCTGCTATTGCCTATATGATCGGATACCTGGCGGTCCGCCTCAATACGAGAGATATGGGCAGGATCGTCTGCTTTATTGATAACCGGTACCTTTCCGAGGGGTTCGGTTATTTTATGGCGGTTTTTCTGTTTACGACGATTATCTCCATGACGGCGGCGGGAGGATCCTTTCTGTATCAGCAGTTCGGCGTTCACCGGGCGATCGGCGGAGGGATCATCGCGATTCTGGTGGCGGCTACGATCCTGGGAGACTTCGATCGGATCTCCCGGCTGTTCCGGTATATCGTGCCGGTGCTGTTTGTGGTGGTCATCGTATGCTGCGCCCTTGTGATTTTTTCGGATATGAAGCAGAGCGGAGCGACCGGAGGCTTTAAACCCAGCAGAATGGCGCCTGACTGGCTGATTGCCGCGCCCCTCTATGTCGCGTACAACATGATGGGGATGATTCCGATGGGGGCGACGGCGTCGCTGAACGCCAAAAGCCGGGGGCATGCTCTGTGGGGCTCGCTGTTCGGCGGGCTTCTGCTCGGGATGATGATTCTGGTGCTGGTGCTTGCGCTGCAGAAGGATATGGCTTTTTCCGCCAGTCTGGATCTGCCGATGCTGGGATATTCTGTACGGCTTTCGCCGGTTATCAATATTCTGTACGGAAGCGTTCTGTACGTTTCCATCTATTCCGCGGCGACCAGTGTGTTCTACGGCTTCACGACCAAGCTGCCGGAGGGGCCGCACCGGAGCAGAATTATTCTGGTTTCAATCCTGATCGGATATCTGCTGGGGCTGGTGGGCTTCCGGAACCTTGTCGCATACATGTACCCCATCGAAGGGTATTTCGGACTGGTGGTCATCTTCATGATCACGGTGAACTTTTTCAAAGTATTGCTTGGAGGGAAAAAGACAGGAAAGAAGGGCGTTCATGAACAATACGATTGATCCGCAGGAGCTGAAGCTGTATTATTCGTTTCCGGGATATGACCGGTTTGATTTTCCGGAAGGAATCTTCCGGGCGACGGCGGGAATGGGAGGCGAGTCGCTGCTGATCCCCGGAGAAAAATATGTGGCGCTTTACGATACGGGCATGGCGTATCCGCATCAGACGCTGATTGAAAATATCCGGCGGGTGCTGGCGAAGCTGGGACGCGACAGAGTGGATATTCTTTTGTTATCGCATACGCATTACGACCATATCGGAGCATTGCCGTATCTGCTGAAGGAATGGCCGGAGGCGGTAGTGGTGGCGGCGGACAAGGCGCGGTCGGTGTTCGCCAGTGAGGGCGCGCGCAAAACCATGAAGCGCCTGGGCGAGGTGGCCAGGGATAGCTTCTCCGATTCCGCGGAGCCTGTGATCACCGACGGTCTGCGGGTGGACTGGACGGTCGGCGACGGCTCCCGCATCGATATCGGCGGCCGGAGGCTGGATGTGCTGGAGACCGGAGGGCATACCGACTGTTCGCTGACCTACGTGCTGCAGCCGGACAACATCATGTTCCTCTCTGAGAGCACCGGAATTATGAGGGGACAGGACGAGGTCCGCACCACGGTGCTGAAAAGCTTTCCGGATTCCATCGAGTCGGCGCGGAAATGTAAGGAATATCAACCGAAACGGATTATCGTGCCGCATTACGGCATTGTTCCCGAATTCTATACACAGAAATACTTCGATGTCTATCTCCGGGAACTGAGGGGCGAAATAAACCTGGTTTGCGGACTGGCGCAGCAGGGTATGAATGAAGAACAGATCCTTGAACAGGTCGAGCAGATCTACTGGTTCAAGGGCAGGGAATATTATCAGACGAAGGAGGCGTTCCGGCTGAACACCGGCATCTCCATCCGTCTGATTCTGAAAACTTACGGAAAGGACGGCATACCGACGGAATGAAGAAAATCGCATTTGCATTCATCGCCATCATCCTGGCGGCCTTTCTGCTGATCCTGATATTTACAGGGCTTCTGGGAACATATTTTGGAAAAAAAGCGGAGATTGTCAGTCTGATCGTGATCGCGGTCATCCTGCTGATTCTTCTGCTGCTGAACAATCGATCCGACAGGGGGAATGAGAATGATAAAGACGAGAACATTGAATAACGGAGTCCGGGTGGTCATGGAGCATATGCCATCGGTGCAGTCTGTTTCCATCGGCATATGGGTTCACACCGGCGCGGTGAATGAAACAGAGAAAAACGCGGGCGTATCTCACTTTGTGGAACACATGATGTTCAAGGGCACAGAAAAGAGAACCGCGCGGCAGATTGCCGGCGACATTGACCGCATCGGTGGACAGATGAACGCCTTTACCGGCAAAGAGGCAACCTGCTACTATGTGAAATCCGTCGCGGAAAACTATCGTAAGGCGGCTGATGTTCTGGTGGACATGCTGGAGCATTCTCTTTTTGACAAAGCCGAGATGGACCGGGAGCGCAGGGTTATCTGCGAGGAGATTAAAATGACCAGAGACACGCCGGATGACCTGGCGCACGACACACTGATGGACGAGATTTTCAGGGGCGACAGTCTGGGAAATTCCATTCTGGGAACTCCGACGTCGCTGAAGCGTATTACCCGCAATGTAATCACGGATTACGTCAGAACTCATTATGTGCGGGAAAATATCGTGGTTTCCGTCGCCGGAAGGTTTGACGAGGATGATTTCTGCGAATACTTCGAGAACAGCTTTCAGACGCTGGGACGGGAGCTGCCGGAGAACCGGATGAAGCGGGGGAATACAGACCATCGCTCCGCTCACTGAAAAAGGATATCCAGCAGTCTCACCTCTGTATGGGGGTACGGACAATTCCTCTGGGAGACGATGACCTGTACGCGGAGCGGATCATGAACAACCTCTTCGGCGGCAGCATGAGCTCCCGACTGTTCCAGAACATCCGGGAGCAGAAGGGGCTTGCATATTCCGTCTGCTCCATGCTGGGGACGTACAGCACTGACGGATACATGGAGATTTACGCCGGCGTCAGCCACGAGAAGATCCGCGACGCCATCGCGGGAATCCGGGAGGAGCTGCAGGCGCTGAAGGACGCGCCGGTGTCCGCAGAGGAGCTGGAATCCTCCAGAGAACAGATGAAATCGGGATATGTCTTCAGCCAGGAGAGCACCTCCTCGCGGATGATGGCCAACGGGAAGAACTTCATGCTCATCGGACGGGCCTTTGTTCCTGAAGAGGTAATCGAGGGATATGACAAAGTCACGGTCGGAGATATTGAGCGTCTCAAGCAGATGATCTGCGACCTCGACCGGTACTCAGCGGTCGTCGTGTCGGGAACGAGGGTCAATCTGCGGTCGATGATGGGACGTGCGTGATGAAGATAAAAATAATCAGCAGAAGCGGCAGGATCCCTGCCTATGAAACAGGCGGCGCGGCGGGTTTTGATATCCGGGCGCTGCTCGAACATGATTTTGTTCTCCCCGCGGGAGGACGGGCGCTGGTGCCGACGGGACTTTATTTCGAAATTCCGGAGGGCTTTGAGGCGCAGGTGCGCGCCCGGTCGGGACTGGCGATTCGCCACGGTATCGGTCTGGTCAACGGAGTCGGTACCGTGGACAGTGATTATCGCGGTGAGATCTGCGTCCCCCTGATTAACTGGGGGGATAGGGACTTCGTGATCCACGACGGAGACCGGATTGCCCAGGTGGTGATCAGCAGGGTGGAACAGGTGGAGTTTGAAGAGGTCGAAGTACTTTCGGACACCCGTCGGGGCGGAGGAGGCTTCGGTCATACGGGGGTATAAGTATGCGGAGACGTGAAGAACTTGAGGAAAAGGAATTAAGGGAGCTTTCGCTGTTCGCCAGCAAGGCGGCGGTGAGCAGGGGCCGCGCTGAAGAAGAGGAGCCGTGTCCGTTCCGCACGTGTTTTCAGCGTGACCGGGACCGCATCATTCATTCCAAGGCGTTCCGGAGACTGATGCACAAGACGCAGGTATTTCTCTCTCCGGAGGGGGATCATTACCGGACGCGGCTGACGCACACGCTGGAGGTGACACAGGTGGCCCGGACGATTGCCCGGACGCTGAATCTGAACGAGGATCTTACAGAGGCCATCGCGCTGGGGCACGACCTGGGTCATACTCCCTTCGGCCATAACGGGGAGAGCGTGCTGAACGCCGTCTGCCCCGGCGGATTCCGCCACAATGAGCAGAGTCTGCGGGTAGTGGATGTGCTGGAATACCATAACGGAAAGCGGGGAATGAATCTCACCTTTGAAGTCCGCAACGGGATCCTGAACCATACCGGGGATCTGAAGGCGAAGACGCTGGAGGGACAGATCGTCGGGATCAGCGACAGAATCGCCTATATCAACCACGACATCGATGACGCCATTCGCAGCGGGGTGATCCGGCAGAAGGATCTTCCGTCCGGCCCCATTGAGCTGTTCGGGGAACGGCACGGCGATCGTATCGCCAACATGATTGAAAATGTGGTCGTGAACAGCGACGGAAAAAACGAGATCGCCATGGACAGGGAGCATGCAGAACAGCTGAAGGTCCTGCGGGATTTCATGTTCAAAAACGTTTATAAGAGCAGATCGGTGAAGAAGGAAGAAGACCTCGCCAAGGTGGAGGTCGTCCTGACCTCTCTGTATAACTATTTCCTGTCGCATCCTGAGAAGATGCCCGATGATCTCCGGGAACTGGGGAAGGAAGAGGGAACGGAAATCGCCGTGAAGGATTATGTTGCGGGGATGACTGACCGGTATGCGGTGAGTCTGTACACGGATATTTTCGTACCGGACATGACCTACGGATATCGGAAATGAACACCGCGCGGTAGCGCGGGAGAAAGGGCCGGAATTCCCGCCGGCTCTTTTGTTATCTGAAAAATGAAACGGACGCGGCAGAAATACCGGAGAAAAAAAGTCATTTTAGAGGAAACCGGACCTTTTTACGGAATAATACAGTATGAGTGTTTCATTTTCTGCGGGGTCAATTGAAAATCTGAAGAGCCGGGTCGATATCGTCGATGTGATCGGGCAGGTCGTTCCGCTGAAACGGGCGGGTTCCAATTATAAAGGGCTCTGTCCGTTCCACGGCGAGAAGACGCCTTCCTTTATGGTGTCGGAATCGAGGCAGTATTTCACCTGCTTCGGCTGCGGCGCAAAGGGCGACGTGATCGAGTTCGTCAAGCGGTACTATAACATGGATTTTGTGGAAGCCGTGGAGAAGCTGGCCCGGGATTACGGCGTGACGATGGAGACGCGGAGCTACGATGATCACCGCGGGGAATATTATGAAATCAACCGCATGGCGGCGCGGTTCTTCTATGACGCGTTCACAAAGAAGGCGAACCGGGGGTACAGCTACATGGAAGGACGGGGAATCGCCCCGGCGACTCTAAAGAAGTTCGGAATCGGCTACGCGGACGGAGAATGGGACAGTCTGTACCGGTTCATGGTGTCTCAGGGCGTCGAGGTGAAAAAACTTCAGGAACTCGGTTTGGTTTCCACCGGCAAGGGTAAATGTTATGACAGATTCCGCAACCGCGTCATGTTCCCGATTATCAACACGAGCGGGAAGGTGATCGGATTCGGCGGAAGAGCCGTCAGTCCGGAGGACAGCCCGAAGTATCTGAATTCACCGGAGAGCAGGATTTTCCAGAAGAAGAATAATCTGTACGGTCTGAACATATCCCGGAAGGCGGCGGGGGACGAAGGCTTTCTGATCCTTGTGGAAGGATATATGGATGTCATCGCCCTCTACCAGAGCGGGGTACACAATGTCGCGGCGTCGCTGGGAACGGCGCTTACGGAGAATCAGGCCAGACTGATTCATCGATATACAAAGGAAGTCGTGCTGAGCTATGACGCCGACCGGGCCGGACGGGCCGCGGCGCTGCGCGGAATCGAGATCCTCCGGAAGGAGGGCAGCAAGGTGAAGGTGCTTCACGTTACAGACGGAAAGGATCCGGATGAGTATGTAAAGAAAAACGGCCGGGACGCCTTTCTGGAGCTGGTGGGAAATGCTTTGTCCTACGGGGAATACAAGCTGGAATCCGCGAAGCTGGGGTACGACCTGAGCATCGACGAGGACCGCCTCGATTATATGAAAAAGGCAGTGGAAATCATCGCCGCCATGAGCCCTCTGGAGCAGGAGATTTACAAAAAAAAGATGGCCGGCGACCTGGGCGTTGCGGAGTCTGCCATTGACCGGGAGCTTGCGCTCCGCGAGGACAGGAGAGCGTCGCAGACGGCGGAGGCCGGGAGAAAGACACGCCGGGAGGAAGACGCGCCGGAAGAGCGGGAGGAGATTTCCCCGCTGGAGAAGACGCTTCTGAAGCTGGTCCTGACCGATGACGATTATCTTCCGCGGCTTGCGGAGGAAACAGAGGTGGAGCTTTCGCTCCCCGCGCGGAATATTCTTGAACAGGCTCTGCAGGAGAAGAAACGCAGACCGGATTCCGTCCTGGACGCCGCGCAGCTGATTGAGGGACTGCCGGAAACGGAGGGCCGGACGCTGCAGCAGCTGATGGAGGAGATTCTGCTGGATCCGGAGCATGAAAAGGTGTACGAGGAATGCCTGAGAACAGCCAGAAGCGAGAAACTGGCGAAGCGGGAACAGGAGCTTCTGACGATGCTGTCCATGGCGGATGAGGGCGGCAGTCAGGAACAGATCCGGCAGATGACCGATGAACTGATGCGAATACAGAGAGAGCGGAAAAATCTCAGATAAACAGATAATCAGGCAAGAAGCTTTCACATAGAAACAGAGGAGAAACGGATGGCAAACGAAACAAAGAAAAAAACAACTGTGACAAAAAAGAAGCCGGCGGCGAAGAAGGGGGACGACCACAGAAAGGCAAAACCGGCGGAGAACGGTCAGGGAGCCGGGAACGCTCCGGCGGCTGATGAGCTGGCGGGGCTCAAGCCCGACGAGCTGAAGGCCGAGCTGGTCAAGAGACTTCTGGCCCGTGCCGGAGAGAAGAAGCAGGTTCTGACGTATTCGGACATGGCCGATTATCTGGACCGGTATGACCTGGATAAGAATGCGATCGACGAGATCTACGAGGAACTGCTGTCCAAGGACGTGGAGATTACAACAGAATCCGCGCCGGAGGATTTCGCGATGATTCTGGACGGCGACGACGATGACGAGCCTGATGACGACGGCGTGGTGCTGACCAAATCCGGTGAGATCGATGTGGACGCGACGGTTCCCAAGGGAATTGCCGTCGATGATCCGGTTCGTATGTATCTGAAGGAGATCGGAAAAGTTCCTCTTCTGACGGCAGAGGAGGAGATCGATCTGGCGAAGCGGATGGAGATGGGCGACGAGAGAGCCAAGCAGCGGCTCTGCGAGGCGAATCTCAGACTTGTCGTCAGTATAGCGAAGCGCTACGTCGGCCGGGGAATGCTGTTTCTGGATCTGATTCAGGAGGGGAATCTCGGACTGATTAAGGCCGTCGATAAATTCGATTACCGCAAGGGTTATAAATTCTCGACCTATGCGACCTGGTGGATCCGTCAGGCGATTACCCGTTCTATCGCGGACCAGGCGAGAACGATCCGGATTCCGGTGCATATGGTGGAGACGATCAACAAGCTGATCCGGGTTTCCCGTCAGCTGCTTCAGACTTACGGGAGAGAGCCGACGCCGGAAGAGATTTCAAAGGAAATGGGGATTTCAGTCGAAAAGGTCCGGGAGATTCAGAAGATCGCCCAGGAGCCGGTTTCACTGGAAACGCCGATAGGCGAGGAGGAAGACAGCCATCTGGGCGACTTCATTCCTGACGACGACGTGCCCGCTCCGGCAGAAGCGGCAGCCTTCTCCATGCTGAAGGAGCAGCTGGTGGAGGTGCTGGACACGCTGACAGAGCGGGAGCAGAAGGTTCTGAAGCTCCGGTTCGGTCTGGAGGACGGCCGTTCCCGGACGCTGGAGGAGGTCGGCAAGGAATTCGACGTCACCAGAGAAAGGATCCGGCAGATCGAGGCGAAGGCCCTCCGGAAACTCCGCCATCCCAGCAGGAGCAAGAAACTGAAGGATTATCTGGAATAGCGGCAGGCGCATGGAGCAGAAATGAAACTCAGTGAGAGATTACAGACGATCGCCGATGAAATCAGAACGGGAGAAACCATGGCCGACATCGGTACAGACCATGGTTTTTTGCCTATCAGTCTGAAGCAGAGCGGTAAATGCCCCGGGGTGATTCTGACGGATATCAGCCGCGGTTCTCTGGACAAGGCGATTCGGGACTGCCGACTCTACGGCCCGGAGGAGGAGTTCGATCTGCGGATCGGCGACGGTCTGTCCGTGCTGCTGCCGGGTGAGGTGGACAATATAGTCATCGCAGGGATGGGCGGTATCCTGATTACAGAGATTCTGAGTGCGGATCCTGCGCTGAGCAGGTCATTCGGCACGTACATCCTGCAGCCCAGGAATAATCCCGGGCGGCTCCGCTTCTGGCTGGCGGAAAACGGATACGAGATAATCCGGGAGCATATCGTGAGGGAAGGCCGGTTCCTGCCTGTGATTATGACTGTGCGGCCGGGAGAGACCGGCGGCCGGCACGGCCGTTATGAAGACGCCCCGGAGCTGTGGGATTATCCCGATTCAATGCTGCGGGACCGGAACCCGTACAGCCGGGAATATCTCGAGACAGAGCGGGAGCGGCAGCAGAGGATCCTGGACGCGATTTCCGCAGGAGACGGAGAGGATCGGGTACAGGAACAAAAGGCGGTTCGGCGGCTGCGCCGGATCGGGGATTTGTTAAGGGAGATGAATTGAAATGATAAAGGAAAAATTTTATCGGATCATGGAAGGAATCTGCCCGGTTGAACTGGAGGAAGACTGGGACAACTGCGGGATACAGATCAACACGGAATTTCAGGATGTTGAGCGGGTTCTGGTCGCGCTGGAAATCACCGACGCGGTGATCGACGAGGCGATCGAGAGAGACGCGGATATGATCATAACGCATCACCCTCTGATTTTCGGCGGTCTGCATAATGTTGACAACCGGAATATCACCGGAAAGTATATCAACCGACTGATCCGCACGGGGATTTCCGTATATTCCTGTCACACGTCCTTCGATACGATGGAGGGAGGGAACAACGATCATTTCGGTGAGGTTCTGGGACTCAATGATGTGGAGCCCTTTGAGAGCGGGAACCGCTTCTGCCGCAAGGGCGTGACGCCGATGGAGATCAGCTTCCAGGAGTTCATCTATCAGGCGGCGGAGGCGCTGGGCGTCAGCGTCCGGTTCTTCAGCGCGACAGGGGATCTGGAACGGAAGATCTGCACCGTGGGATGGTGCACCGGCTCCGGTGCGGAATTCATGCGGGAGGCTGTCGATGAGGGCTGCGACCTGTACATCACCGGAGACCTGAAGTATCATGACGCGCAGAACGCCAGAGCGATGGATCTCTGTGTCCTGGACGCAGGTCATTACGGGACGGAAAAGATCTTTGTCGATAACATGGCGGAGATTCTGAGCCGCAAAACAAATTGCGAGATCCTGAAAACGAAGATTGATATCAATCCGTTTGTATGATAAAATAAGCATTCAATGGGCAGGCCAGACAATCGCGTGCACAGCATGAGGAAAGTCCGGGCTCCGCAGGGCAGGGATGCCGTGATAACGTCCGGCGTAGGTAACTATAGGGAAAGTGCAACAGAAACACACCGCCGAAACGGGTCATGCCGTGGTAAGGTTGAAATGGTGAGGTAAGAGCTCACCGGCGTCATGGAGACATGGCGGCCGTGTAAACCCCATCCGGAGCAAGGTCGGAGGGCAGTATGGTGGCGGCCCGTCACCGCCCGAAAGGTGGACCGCATGAGCGCGCAGAGATGCAGCGCCTTAGATAGATGATTGTCGAATACAGAACCCGGCTTACAGACCTGCCCATTTTTTTATTAGTAAAAAACTGTTACTGATGTGATTACAGAACAGGTGATTAGATTAGAGGAAAAAAGGGAATCAAGATTAGCAGAACAGAAACAGAAAGGAAGAAAGTGAAGAAGCGTAAGGACGAAAAAACGGAAACGATTGACAGCGAAAGGAAAACCGGCGGAACCCGGACTGATGTCGGGGCGGAAAACGGGGAGCTGAGAATCGACAGTGACGCGAACAAGATGGGGACGGCACCGGAGGGAAAACTGCTCGCATCCATGGCGTGGCCCGCGATGCTTTCCATGACTATCGCGGCGCTGTACAACATCGTGGACAGTGTCTTTGTCGCGATGCTCAGCGAGAAAGCCCTGACGGCGGTATCATTGATTATGCCGCTGCAGATGCTGATGATTTCAGTCGCAGTGGGAAGCGCGGTCGGCGTCAATTCGCTGATTGCCAGAAGGCTGGGTGCCAGACGGTTCGAGGAAGCCGACAAGGCGGCCAGCACCAGCATCCGGATCGGCGTGTTCAACTTCGTCGCGTTCGCGGTAATCGGACTTCTGATTGCGAAGCCGTTTATGAGCGCGTATACGAATGATCCGGTGATTTTCTCTTACGGAGAGGAATATCTCCGTATCGTCACGACGCTTTGCCTTTTCAGCATGGTGGAGATCCAGCTTGAGAAGGTGCTGCAGGCGACGGGAAACATGATCGCGCCGATGATCATCAGTCTCAGCGGCGCGGTGACCAACATCGTGCTGGATCCGGTTCTGATTTTCGGACTCTTCGGTATGCCCCGGCTCGAGGTGGCGGGCGCGGCGCTGGCCACGGTAATCGGTCAGGGCATGTCCATGGCGGTTGCGATATGGATCATCCGTCACCGGGAGCATGCGGTGGAGGTACGTCTCCGCGGCTTCAGAATCGACTGGAGGGTAGTGAGAGATATTTATGCGGTCGGATTGCCCAGCATGGTGATGCAGGCGATCGGCTCCTTCATGCTGCTGGGCTATAATGCGATTCTGGCAGTGAATGCGACAGCGGTGGCGGTTTTAGGTGTTTATTTCAAGCTGCAGTCCTTTGTCTTCATGCCGGTGTTCGGTCTGAACCAGGGTGCCATGCCCATCATGGGATATAACTACGGAGCGAGGAACCGGGAGCGTCTGATGAAGACGTATAAATGCGCGCTGATTGCCGCACTGGTGATTATGAGCTGCGGCGTGGTTGTATTCCACGCAGTGCCGGGGCTCCTTCTGAAGCTCTTCAGCGCGGATGCGAATATGATGAGAATCGGTATGCCGGCGCTCCGCATCATCAGTCTGTGCTTCATTCCGGCCGCCTTCGGCATCATTTGTTCCACGCTGTTCCAGAGTACCGGCCACGGCGTGTACAGCCTGTTCGCGTCGCTGCTGCGGCAGCTTCTGGGCATCCTGCCGCTGGCCTATCTTCTGTTCCATTATGTGGGTCTGACTGCCTCCTGGGCATCCTTCCCGCTTGCGGAGATCATCGGGACGACGTATTCCGCGATAATGCTCGCGCATCTGTACAAAAAGGAGATCAAGAACCTGTAAGACAGAAAACGGGTTACATCAGAGGGTGAATATGAAATTAGGAATCGATATCGGATCGACCACCGTGAAACTGGTGGCGCTGGACGAAAATGAGAATGTAGTATACTCGAGGTATGAGCGGCATATGTCGAACGTCTTCGACAAGGTCGAGGAGCTGGTGAACGACATGTACCGGGAGCTGGGAGACGTGGAGCTGCAGCCGGTGATCACAGGCTCCGGCGGACTTTCTCTTGCCAAGCTTCTGGGTATCCGGTTCGAGCAGGAGGTTATCGCCTGCAGCAAGGCGGTGGAAACGCTGATTCCGGAAACGGATGTCGCCATCGAGCTTGGCGGAGAAGATGCCAAGATTACTTTTTATGGAGCGACCATCGAACAGCGGATGAACGGTACCTGTGCAGGAGGTACCGGCGCTTTTATTGATCAGATGGCGATTCTGCTGAACACAGACGCCGGCGGACTGAATGAGGTCGCCAGGGATTACAAGGTCATCTATCCTATCGCAGCGCGGTGCGGCGTGTTCGCCAAGACGGACATCCAGCCGCTGATCAATGACGGCGCGGCGGTGCCGGACCTGGCCGCTTCAATTTTCCAGGCGGTGGTGAATCAGACCATAAGCGGACTCGCCTGCGGACATGTTATTAAAGGAAAAGTCGCGTTCCTCGGCGGGCCGCTGTCCTTCCTTTCGGAGCTCCGAAAGCGCTTCATCGAAACGCTGGGACTCTCGGATGAGGACGTCATCTTCCCGGAGGACTCGAAGTATTTTGTCGCCATAGGCGCGGCGATGCTCAGCGGAAACGAGAAGCAGGTACGCCTCGGAGAGATCGTGAATCGGATGAAGACAGCGGACAAATCTCAGATGGCGGAGACCAGACATGTGGAACCGCTGTTCGCGAACGGTCAGGAGTACGAGGAATTTCTGAACCGGCACAACAAGGATAAAATCAGACGAAAGGACATCCGGAAGGCGAAGGGCAATGTGTATCTCGGAATCGACGCCGGATCGACAACGACGAAGGCGGCACTGATCGATGAGGACCGGTGCCTGCTGTATTCGTTTTACCGCGGCAATGAGGGAAATCCTGTGGAAGCTGTACGGGCGATGCTCAGAGAGCTGTACGCCCGGCTGCCGTCCTCTGCGGTGATCGCCAACACTGCGGTTACCGGATACGGGGAAGGTCTGATTAAGGCGGCGTTCAAGGCGGACATGGGAGAAATCGAGACCATGGCGCACTATAAAGCCGCCGCTGAATTCCTGCCCGGAGTGGATTTCATTCTGGATATCGGCGGGCAGGATATGAAATGCATGAAGATCAAGGACGGTGCGATTTACAATATCATGCTGAATGAGGCCTGCTCCAGCGGCTGCGGCTCCTTCCTGGAAACCTACGCCAAGTCCGTCAACCTGGACACTGACGCTTTCGCGCACGAGGCTTTGTTCGCAGACAGTCCGGTGGATCTGGGAACACGGTGCACTGTGTTTATGAATTCCAAGGTGAAGCAGGCGCAGAAGGAAGGCGCATCCATCGGAGACATCTCTGCCGGGCTTTCCTATTCCGTCATCAAGAACGCGTTATATAAAGTCATCAAGCTCCGGAACAGTGACGAAACCGGAGATAAAATCGTGGTGCAGGGCGGGACCTTCATGAATGACGCCGTCCTGCGCAGCATTGAGAAAATCATCGGGAAAAACGTGGTCCGGCCGGATATCGCCGGTCTGATGGGCGCCTACGGATGCGCGCTGATCGCCCAGGACAATTATGTGACCGGAACCCGTTCCTCGATCATCGGGAAAGAGGAGCTGGAGGACTTCCATGTGGAGCACTCCAACGGCAGATGCCACGGATGCGAGAATCAGTGTATCCTGACGATTAACAAATTCAGTGACGGCTCCAGATTCATCACGGGAAACCGCTGTGAAAAGGGTGCGGGAGGGCAGATGACCGATCATCAGATCCCGAATCTGTACGCCTATAAATTCAAGCGACTGTTCGACTACAAGCCGCTGTCCGACTTCGACGCCAAGAGAGGCACCGTGGCGATTCCGCGCGTGCTGAACATGTACGAGGACTATCCGTTCTGGTTCACCTTTTTCACAAAGCTGAAATTCAGGGTCGAGCTGTCGCCGCCTTCGAGCAAGCACATTTACAGCATGGGGCTGGAGACCATCTCCTCGGACACCGCCTGCTATCCGGCGAAGCTGGTGCACGGGCATATTAAATGGCTGGTGGACCAGGGGCATCGGTTCATCTTCTATCCGAGTCTCAACTTTGAGAAGTCGGAGGATCCGGACGCGCCGAACCATTATAACTGCCCGATCGTCGCAACCTATCCGGAAGTTATCGCGAACAATATGGATGATCTTTTCGCAGAGAAGAACGTCAGGTTCCTTCATCCGTTCCTGCCGTATGACAGCGATCTCCGGCTGATCCGGGAACTGGGCCGGGTTCTCAGGCCGCTGCATATCGGCCATGAGGAAATCCGCAAGGCTGTGCTGGCGGCGCGCACGGAGCAGACCCGGTTCAAGAGAGATATTCAGAAGCAGGGCGAGTACGCCCTGAAATACGCCAGAGATCACGGCAAGAAGGTCATTATTCTGGCGGGACGTCCGTACCATCTGGATCCGGAGATCAATCACGGGATTGACAAAATGATCAACTCCTTTGATATGGTCGTGATTACTGAGGATTCTATTTCCGGACGGGTCAGCCTTCCGAGACCGATACGCGTTCTGGATCAGTGGGTCTATCATTCCAGGCTGTATAAGGCGGCGGTCTTCGCCGGCGAGCATGAGAACGTGGAACTGGTTCAGCTGAACTCCTTCGGCTGCGGGCTGGACGCCGTCACCACAGATCAGGTCGAGGAAATCTGCCGCAGTCACAACAAGCTGTATACGGTGCTGAAGATCGACGAGGTATCGAATCTGGGAGCCGCGAAGATCCGCATCCGTTCGCTGAAGGCGGCGATGGAGGAGAGAGAGAAAAACGATATCCATATCGTTCACGGAGGAGAACCGGCCAGACGCCGGATCTTCACCCGGGAGATGCGTGAGAATTACACGCTGCTGATTCCGCAGATGTCGCCGATTCACTTCAATTATCTGAAGGAGGCGATGAAGGCCTGCGGATACAACGTGGTGCTCCTTCCGCCGGTAGACAAAAACTCGGTGGAAGAGGGACTGAAATACATCAACAACGACGCCTGCTATCCGACGATCGTGACACTGGGGCAGATTATCTCCGCGCTGAAATCCGGCGAATACGACCTGAACCGCACCGCGGTGTTCATGTCGCAGACCGGCGGCGGATGCCGCGCCAGCAATTACGTTTCTCTGTTGCGGAAGGCGCTGGCGGATCTGGGGATGAGTCAGATTCCGGTGGTGTCATTCAACGTCGTCGGACTGGAAAAGAACCCGGGCTTTAAAATTACGGCCAAAATGGGATTCATGCTGGCGGTGGGATGCATCTACGGAGATCTGATGATGCGGCTCCTCTATGCGACCCGTCCCTATGAGAAAACTCCCGGTACCTGTCAGGCCCTGATGGAGAAATGGTATCAGCCCATCGTGGACAACATCCTGAACTTCAACATAAAGGTCTACGCAGAGAACATGAAGAAAATCGTAGAGGACTTCGACAGCGTGGAGCGGCTTGATGTGAAAAAACCGAAGGTGGGCGTGGTCGGAGAGATTCTGGTCAAGTATCATCCGAACGCCAACAATGATATCGTGGGAACCATTGAGGCCGAGGGCGGCGAAGCCGTGGTGCTGGATCTCATCGACTTCTTCCTCTATGGAATGGAGAACAAAAAATTCAACTACGAGCATCTGTCCGGCACGTGGAAGTCCATGAAAATCAATCAGATGGCTATCCGCGGAGTGGAATGGCTGCGAAAGCCGATGAGAGAGGCGCTGGTAAACAGCCGGCATTACACAGAGCCCGCCCGCATCGAGGAGACGGCGCGCGCCGCATCGCAGGTCGTATCCATCGGAAACCAGTGCGGCGAGGGATGGCTGCTGACCGGTGAAATGGTAGAGCTGATTCACAGCGGCGTGGAGAACATAGCGTGTCTGCAGCCGTTCGCGTGTCTTCCGAATCACGTTACGGGAAAGGGCATGATGAAGGCGATACGCAAAATGAACCCCAAGGCGAACATCGTCGCCATCGATTACGATCCGGGCGCCAGCGATACCAACCAGCTGAACCGTATCAAGCTGATGATGAGCACGGCTCACAAAAATCTTGAAACCGAGCTCGCACGGCAGGCCGGAACAGAATAAAAGGAAATATTTGACATATCACCCGGAAGATGGTAAAATTGATAGTGTCAGAAACCAGGCTCAGGCAGCTCCGAAGGGGCTGCCTTTTCTGATTCTGCAAATCGACAGGACCGCAGCTCGCTGCGGTTTTTTTTGTGTGAGGAGGTAAGAGATGACAAAGAAACGAAAAAAGAGGTGTATACGATGGAAACGCTGGAGAAGGATGACGTTATGCTGCAGCGTGATCTGTCTGGGAGCGCTGCTCCCGGGAACGGCATATGTCTCTGCGGAAACCCGGGGCGTTGACGCGAAGGTCACTGTGACTGTCCGGGAACAGGGGGAAGCCCGATCGGAGAAAAAGAATGACGCACGGCAGAAGCTGATTGTGACGGCGTTCTATGAAGGGCTGATTCAGGGCGGAGCTTATCGTCTGGAGATCCGGCTTCAGGACGCGGAAGGACATTCACTGCGGCCGGAAGGCGGGGACGGGAGAACAATCGTACAGAGCTTCACGGCGGGAGGAGGACGCGCCGGAGATCCTTCGTCTGTGGTGACAGAGCCGGATCCGCAGACAGAGGCCGGACAGAAGGTGCGGGAAGTGCAGGGAGAAACCGTTTCACCGGAGACAGAGAACGGAGAGAACGCCGGTGTGAAAACCTCAGAGAAGAGTCTGAAGCCGTCTGCGTCCGGTGATCCGGAACCGTCAGAGGATTCAGAGGCGAGGAAAGATGCAGAGACCGGCGCGGTGGACGTCACCTATGACGCAGTCACGGGGAAAAGCAGCACTGTGGGCGAGCCGGAGGACGCATACGCCAGCGGGATTCTCACAAAAGAGATCGACGCTGACGTCCGGAAAGCGTCGGGAAAACCTGCCTTTGTCAATGTACGATGCCTTGCAGACGGGGAAGTTGTATGCGAGGGAACGCAGCAGTTTACTTTCGCCGCGGCAGCAAAGAAAGCGGACGGCAGCACGGATAAGAATGAGAGAAAGGAGAAGAATGAAAAGGACGAAGATAATGAAAGAAGCGGATCGCAGCCGGTCGAAGGCTCCGTGTCCTTGCAGACAGAGGACGGTGCGGCAGGCAGATCCCCGGAGGACACAGAGACGATGACTGCAGAGAATAAGACTGGAGCGGTGAAGAACCGAAGCGGCAGTCCCGCCGCAGAAGCCGGGGAAACGGAGTCGATTCCTGTCGAGGAGGACGATCCGGATGAGGACAATGCTTCGGCGGAGGCAGGATCACAGGGTACGGGTCCGTTTACCGGAGACACGGGAGCAGAGCTGGTTACCGCTCTTTTTTTTCTTATGGCGGCTCTGATGACGGGAGCATGCGCAGTCGGGCTTCGTATTCTGCGCGGCGGAAAGGAGTAGAGACGTGATGATGACGAAAAATCTGCCGGCTGTGCTGATTCTCGCGGCGGGACTGATGCTCCCCGCGGGAGCATGGGGTGAAACGTCCGGAGACAGCACAGAGTTTCAGAAGGATTCTGCGATGTATGCGGTGAGCAGAGTGTCCGGCGACACCGCCGTGCTCCGGTGGTCGAAGCGGAATTTCGCGGACGGGTACGAGGTTTCCTGGGGGACCTCGGGGGATCCCGCTGCCGGAAGAATAATACGTATTCGAGGAAAGGAGCTCGGCAGTATACGGATCAGGCGGCTGAAAAACGCGGACCGTATCCGTTTCCGGATCCGGTGCTACAAAATCACCGGCGGCGAAAAGCTGGTATCGCCCTGGACGGAGGCCGGGAAACAGACACGGCTCGCGGGCTTCCGCAATGTGAGGCAGACAGGTATCCGTGTGAAAAGGAGCAGTGTGGTTCTTTCCTGGAAGGAACAGAGGGAGAAGGACGGAGGCTCCGGAAGTTATGTGGTGTACCGGCGTGAAAAAGGGGAATCTGTCTGGCACGCTGTCGGCGCCGTCACAGACAGGGGCGGTTCCGGTCAGACGCGTTTTACTGACACGCATCCGATGGAGAACAAAACAGCGGAATATACGGTCAGACGCCGGAGCATTTTTGTTACAGCGCGTCCCGACCGCGTGGATACCGGACTGCAGCCGGCGGAAAACGCGCCGTCGAATCAGATTCTGTTCAGGAAAGACATACAGAGCGATGCGGCGGAGAAAACAGCCAGCGGAGAGACGGACAGCGGAAAACGCGGCGGAGCGCCGGCGGACCGGCAGACGGAATGGGAGCCGGGACAAAGAGTCACGTATCTGAAGAAGAACGGAAGAGCGCTGAACGTCCGGGAACTGGCGGAAAGAAAGCTGTGGGGCTACTATACGACGCAGGGGGCGTGCAGTGACGGGAATTATGTCTATATGGCGTTTGTTCTGCGCAGAGACAATTACCGGTACGCGAAAATTATGAAGATACGGCTCCGGGATCTGACATGCGACCGGGTTTCGGGTCGTCTTGCCATCGGGCATGCGAACGACATGACATATGATCCGGAACGCAGAGAGCTGATTACGACAGCATGCAATAAGGGAACGGGAAGTAAGCTGTATGTGGACAGGATCAGCGCATCGAATCTGAAGCATCTGGAACGGAGGAAAATCCGGATCCCCGCATCGGTCCGGGGCGCAGGCGGCGCAAGACTGCGTTCCGTCCGCGGATTCAGCGCGGTGCAGTATGACGGGCAGAGCCGTCAGTTTTACCTGAAAATCTGGGGACAGCGGGCGTTTTTTGTTCTGGACCGTGACTTCAGAATCAAGAGCTATTTTATCGCACCGGGAGTACGTCAGGACGTTACAGCGCAGGGCATATCTGTGCACAAAGGAAGGTTTCTGCGGGCGTACAGCAAGGCGCAGTCAAGCGACCGCAATCTGGTGATCAGCTCGGAGGGAACCGGCGGAAAGCCGAAAACCACGCGTCTGGAGGTGACCGGGGAGCTGGAGAGTCTGTTTTCTGTGGGAGAAGATCTTTACGGAACCATACACCGCAGATATCGGGACCGCGGCGGGCGCGACCGGGTTTTCTCCTACATCATCCGGATCGAAGCGAAAAAATAGAGTGAACATCGCCGGAAATTTCATCGGCACGCGGGGAATCGGGAAAATCGCGGGAATTCGGAATAAAAACCAAGTCAATATTGAAAATGGAACGTTTTTGTTGTATAATACCGTAGTTGAGTATGACTTAAAAATTGAAAATACAAAGAAGGAGGTGTCTCCATGGGAAGACACGGCACAATCGCGGGCAGAAAGGCGGCGCAGGATTCCAAGAGAGCCGCGCTGTTCACGAAGTATGCGAAAACCATTACGGTAGCGGCAAAGGACGGAGGAGATCCGGAATATAACGCGAGTCTGCGCGTTGCCATTGAAAAAGCAAAAGGCATCGGTATGCCGAACAACAATATCGAACGCGCCATCAAGAAGGGCACGGGCGAGCTGGGCGGAGCGGCCTATGAAGAATTGAAATTCGAGGGTTACGGCGCAGGCGGCGTCGCGATCATCGTCGACTGTCTGACAGATAACACCAACCGGACGACCTCGGCGGTTCGTTCTTTGTTCGACAAGCACGGCGGAAACCTGGGTACGCCGGGATGTGTATCCTATATGTTTGCCAGAAAGGGCGTAATCATCATTGAAAAGACTGACGACGTGGATGAGGACACGCTGATGGATGCGGCGCTGGAGGCCGGAGCAGAGGATATGACCACCAGTGAGGACAGCTTCGAGATCACCGCGGATCCGGCGGATTATCCGGCGGTGGATGACGCGCTGAGAAAGGCGGGTTATGAGCTGGTGGAATCCGAGGTTGAATATGTTCCGTCCGTGGAGAGCACACCGGACGAAAAGGATCTCCGCAAGCTGAAGAAGCTGGTGGATTTCCTGGAGGACAACGACGACGTTCAGAGTGTCCATACCAACTGTTCGGTGGATCTGGAGGAGCTGGGATAACCGGAACGTCCGGGGGACCGGAGCGGTTCCGCGAAACAGTTTTTTCTGAATCCTGTCGTTTTGGATTGTAAAACGGAACGGATTGGGGTATAATGAATTTGCCTGGAACATGCGTTAAGGGCTCTTAATTGAACCTACAGCTTTTTTTAGGGAATCCGGAGTTCCCGGGCGGATGTCAAGCCTCCTCAGAGAGGACGGCAGAAGCACAGGACAGGATACCCACCTATCATTTTTGATAGGCGTCAATTAAGTCCTGACGGTGTCCTGGGTTTTTTTCTATATCACGAACAATTGCGGGGGATATCAGTATGAAAAAGAGAATCGTCATCATCGATGGAAACAGTCTGATCAACCGTGCTTATTATGCCATGCAGAAGCCGATGATTACAAAAGAGGGGATTTACACTCAGGGAATCTTCGGCTTTTTAAATATGCTCAACCGGATTCTGGATGATTATGATCCGGATTATATGGCAGTCGCGTGGGACATGCGTGCGCCCACCTTCCGGCACGAGGCGTATAAGGAATACAAGGCGGGCCGCAAGAAGATGCCGGCAGAGCTCGCGATGGAGCTTGAACCCATGAAGGAGATTCTGACCGCCATGCACATTCCCAATCTGGAGCTGGAAGGCTATGAGGCGGACGATATCATCGGGACGCTGGCGCGCAGAGGAGAAGAGGAAGGGCTGGACCCGCTGATCATCACCGGCGACAAGGACGCGCTTCAGCTCTGTACCCACAAGACGCAGGTTCTGATCACCCGCAGGGGGATTTCAGAATTCGATCTGTTCGATTACGACAAAATGCTGGAACGGTATGAGGTGACTCCGGAGCAGTTCATCGATTTAAAGGGACTGATGGGGGATTCCTCTGACAATATCCCCGGAATCCCCGGCGTCGGTGAGAAAACCGGCATCAAGCTGCTGAAACAGTTCGGCTCGGTGGCTGAGCTGCTGGCGCACACTGACGAAATCTCAAACGCCAGACTGAGGGCGAAGGTGGAGGAAAACGCACAGCTGGCGGCCATGAGCCGCAAACTGGCGGAAATCAACACCCATGTTCCGCTGGATATTGAAATCGAATCCCTTCGCAGAAAAGAACCGGATTACGAGAAGCTGGTGGAGCTCTATACAAAGCTGGAATTCAACCGTTTCCTGCGGCAGCTGAATGCCGGCGGAGCCGGGAACGTGCTGACAGAGACCGTTTCGGATGACACTGAGTATGAGAAGCATCGCATCGGTTCGCCGGAAGACCTGAAGCTGCTGGAGGCGCTGCCGGAAGGGTCAGAGATCCTGCTCCGGGTTTTCGGAAATAATGATCATGTGGAGACGCCGGTGATTCAGGGAGTCTCGCTGATCTGCGGAAATCAGAGCTTCTTTGTGACGATGGAAGGACAGACGGAAGGCCGGCTGATCGAGATACTGAACCGCGGGAATTTCCGCTATGCCGGGCACGACCTGATTGCGGATTATTATATGCTGATGAGTCTGGGTCTCAGAAACCCGGTTACCGCCTTTGACAGCGCGGTGGCGGAATACGTGCTGGATCCCGGACGGTCAAATTATGACCTCAAGACCCTGTCGTTTGAATACCTGCATACAGAAATCCAGTCGGAGAAGGAATTCCGGGAAGCGAACGGGCAGATGGATCTTCTGGGACAGGACCGGGAGGCCATGGAGGAATACGGCGCGCAATGGTGCCGGAACGTGAAGCTTCTGCGACGTCTTCAGGAGGAAAAGATCAGCGCTAACGGACAGGAAAAGCTGTGCCTTGAAATCGAGTTTCCGCTGATTGCGGTTCTCGCGGACATGGAGGTCGAGGGCGTTTCCGTGGACCGCGGGACGCTGGAGGAAATCGGCGGCAGCCTGAGCGGAGAGGTAGACGGAATAGAAGCGCAGATTCATGAGCTGTGCGGAGAAAAATTCAACGTGAACTCTCCGGCACAGCTCGGTCCGATTCTGTTCGAAAAGCTGGGACTCCCGGCCGGAAAAAAGACAAAGCGCGGATACAGCACCAGTGCGGAGGTTCTGGAGAAGATCCGTGACAAGCATCCGGTGGTGCCCCTGATTCTGCAGTACAGAACTCTGACAAAGCTGAACAGCACTTACGTGGAGGGGATCCGCCCGCTGATCGGCAGTGACGGCAGAATTCACGCGCATTTTCAGCAGACGGTGGCGGCGACCGGGCGCCTGAGCTGCACGGAACCGAATCTGCAGAACATCCCGGTTCGCTACGAGATGGGGAGACAGCTGCGCAGAGCCTTTGTGGCAGGAGAAAACGAACTCCTGATCGGCGCAGACTATTCGCAGATTGAGCTGCGGATCATGGCGCATCTTTCCGGGGATGAGAATCTGATTTCCGCGTTCAACAACGGGGACGACATTCATCGGATGACCGCGGCCCGCGTATTCGAGCTGGATTACGACAAGGTCACTCCGCTGGACCGCAGCCGCGCCAAGGCGGTGAATTTCGGCGTAATCTACGGGATGAGCAGCTTCGGGCTGTCGGAAAATCTGCATATCAGCCGCAGAGAGGCGGAGCGGTACATTCAGGAATATTTTCAGAAGCACCGCGCCGTTAAAGAGTATCTGGATTCCCAGGTGGCGTATTGCAGAGAGCACGGCTATACGCTGACGATGTTCGGAAGGCGCCGGTATATCAATGAAATCGGTTCCTCCAACTACATGACCCGCCAGCTGGGAGAACGGCTCGCGATGAACAGCCCGATCCAGGGAACCGCGGCAGACATCATTAAAATCGCCATGAACCGGGTCTGCCGGGAGCTGACGGAGCGCGGCATGAAATCCAGGCTGGTGCTTCAGATTCACGACGAGCTGATCATATGTGCGGCAGAGGATGAGGTTGAGGCCGTGAAGGAGCTTCTGCGGCGGAATATGGAAGGTGCGGCAGAACTGTCGGTAGAGCTTTCCTGCGACATGAATACGGGCCGGTCCTGGTATGATCTGAAGAACTGACACAGCGGCGGCACGGAGGAGATGCAGAGCGCGAGACAGCACAGGCAGCCAGAGGAGCCGCAGGGCGCGGGACAGCACAGGCAGCCAGAGGAGCTGCAGGGCGCGAGACAGCACAGGCGGCACAGATAAACAAAGACAATAAAGGCAATATAGAGAAAATCATGAGAAAAATTATCGGAATCACGGGCGGAATCGGCACGGGAAAGTCAACTGTATCCGCATATCTGAAGGAGCAGGGCTATCCCGTCATCGATGCGGATCAGATCGCCCGCAAGGTGACAGAAAAGGGAAGCGTGACTCTGGCGGAGCTGGCGAGGAATTTCGGAACCGGCATTCTGGACCGCGACGGGGGGCTTGACCGCCGGAGGATGGCGGAGCTGGCGTTTTCCTCTCCGGAGAACAAAGCCAGACTGGAGGCGATCGTAACGGCCCGGGTAATCGCGGAAACGGCGGAGAGGATCCGGGAGCTGCGGCAGGAAGACGGACCGACGGCTTTTCTGGATGCGCCGATCCTGTATGAGACAGGAGCAGATGTTTTGGTGGACGAGGTCTGGCTGATCACTGCGGACGAGAGCGTCCGGATCAGGAGAGCCGCGGAGAGGGACGGTTGCGGCGAAGCCGAGATCCGGAGGAGAATCCGCAATCAGATGAGCGAAGAGGAAAAGTTCTGCCGGGCGGATTACGTTATTGACAATTCTGACGGATTGGAGCAGCTTTACACCCGAATCCGTGCATTGATAAAAAAACATGATTAATCGCGGAAATCTTGCGAGTTTTATTTGACAAAGAGCCGAAATTGAATTATAGTAGTAGCGTAGGTTTTTTGAAAAATGTGCGGCTGTGGCGGAATTGGTAGACGCGCACGCTTGAGGGGCGTGTGGGCAACCGTGCTGGTTCGAGTCCAGTCAGCCGCACCATTTTTTTTATACTATGCCGGCGTGATGGAATTGGCAGACGTGCGGGATTCAAAATCCCGTGGTGGAAACACCGTATGGGTTCGACCCCCATCGCCGGCACCATGTAGCACAGGTATACAGGAGGAAACAAGATCTTATGAAGTTTGGTACATTTTTGATGGCGTCGTCAACCAGTTCGTTCGCGTTCCAGATGCTGATTCTTGTCGCATTCATCGTATTGATGTATTTTCTGCTGGTCAGACCGCAAAAGAAAAAGGAAAAAACCGTCAACGAGATGAGAAATTCGCTGAGAGTCGGCGACGAGATCATCACCATCGGAGGAATCTGCGGAAAGATCGTGAAGACAAAGGATCAGTCCCTGATTATTCAGGTCGGCGCGGATAAGACAAAATTCGAGGTCATGAGATGGTCCATTTCGTCTGTGACGTCGAAGAGCAAGAAGAGCGACCAGAAAGGTGCAGGCGGACTTGATGAGGATGAAGAGACAGAAGTAAGGACACGCAAGTCTTCCCCGAAGAGACTGAAGAAGGCCAGGAGCGAAGAGCCGGCTGAGAAAAAGGATGCTAAAGCCGAGACGGCTCCGGTCAGTGCTGAAGAACAGGGAGAGGCTGCTGTGAAGGAAGACGCTTCCGGTGCGGACAGCACAGCGGAGAGCGCGGCTGAAAAATAGAAAACAGCCCTGTGCGCAGGGTGGATAAGAGAAAATCTCCTGGAAGCAGGAGATTTTCTCTGTTTCAGGGCGATTGCCCCGGCCGGGGCGGCGGGCAGTTGACTCTTGAAGATGTGTGAGAAATGTAGTAAAATACAAGGAAGTACGAGGTTTTTCAAACCGGAAAGGTTAATACTGCGGAAAGTGAGAGAGTAATAATATGAGTTCAAAATTCAGAAAAATTCTTAGCGTACTTATTATCGCACTCGTCGCGTTCGGTGCGTATGTTTCATTCTTCGGACTCGGACCGGTGAATAATATTAAAGATTCACTGAAATACGGTCTCGATATTGACGGCGGCGTGTACGTGGTCATGGAGGCGCAGACCGGAAAAATGTCCGGAAGCAAGCTGAAGGAGACCATGGAACAGACGCAGCAGGTCATCAACAAGCGCGTCAACGCTATGGGAGTGTCGGAGGCTTCGGTCAATATTGAGGGCGAGAACCGCCTCCGTATAGAAATGCCCGGCGTGAAAGATGCCAAAACAGCGATCAACCGGATCGGCGATACGGCAAAGCTTCGCTTCACGCTTGCGGACGGAACGCAGTATCTTACCGGAGACGATGTCAAGACCGCCTCTGCGGAAACCGACAGCGAGCACGGCGGTTATAAAATTATCATGAAATTCAGTTCGAAGGGCCAGGAGAAGTTCGCTCAGGCCACTAGACTCGCAGCGGCCGGAAATGTCAACGCCACTGTAACAGACGACAGCGGCAATACCGTAGATCCGAAATCTGTTGTTATCTGGCTGGACGATAAGGTGCTGACAGCACCGACGGTAAACGGCGAAATCAACAACGATTCCTGCGAGATCTATCAGCAGAACGGCGGATACTCCAAGGCAGAGGCGCAGGAGACAGCGGCTCTGATCCGGGGCGGCGCGCTGCCGGTATCGCTGACAGAGGTGGAATCCTCGGTACGGACGGCTTCGATCGGCGCCAACGCGCTGGACAAGAGCATCGTGGCCGGTGGAATCGGAATTCTGCTGGTCTTCATCCTGATGATTCTGATGTATAATGTGCTGGGTCTGCTCGCAGATATCGCGCTGTGCCTGTATGTTATCCTGGTGCTCTGGATCATGTCTGCGATGGGAGCGGTTCTGACGCTGCCGGGCATCGCCGGTATCGTCCTGGATATCGGTATGGCAGTAGACGCCAACGTGATTATTTTCTCCAGAATCAAAGAGGAAATCGGACTGGGCAGGTCGATACGGGTGGCTGTTGACCAGGGATTTAAACACGCACTGGTCACCGTTCTGGACGCGCAGATCACCACGCTTATCGCCGCAGTCGTTTTGTACGAGTTGGGCTCCACGACAGTGAAGGGCTTCGCCGTCACCCTGATGATCGGTATTATCGTCAGTATCTTCACCGCCGTCATCATCACTCAGATTTTTGTCGGCGCACTGGCGGACAGCAGATTCGCGAAAAACACATTCTTCGGATGCAAACCTGATGGCACGCCGAAGAAATTCGTCCGGAAGGAATTCCATTTCATCGAAAGACGGAAAATCTTCTACTGCATCAGCGGCGCCGTGATCGTAATCGGTCTGGTCACACTGGGAGTGAGAGGCTTCAATTACGGAATTGACTTCACCGGCGGAACCATGATCCAGATGGATCTGGGCAAGAAGGTGGCCATCAGTGATGTGGAGAAGACGATCAAGCAGTATCATCTGAATCCTGAAATCGTGTACTCAGGCGCGGATCAGCATCAGGTGATCATCAAGACCACAAAGGCTCTGAACGCAAACGCAAGAGCCAGCGTGCAGAAGACGATTGAGGAGAAATATGATCTGAATAAAAAATCCGTGGTCGCTTCCGAGGAATTCGGGCCGTCCATCGGCAAGGAGCTCCGGAACAACGCAGTCAAGGCGATTTTAATCGCGGCGCTGTTCATGCTGCTCTATATCATCTTCCGGTTTAAGACCTGGCGATACGGCGTCGCTGCGATCGCAGGAATCGGTCACGACGTGCTGGTTCTGATTTCGGTGTACGCAATCTTCCGGATTCAGGTCAACAACCCGTTCATTGCGGCTATCCTGACGGTGGTCGGATACTCTATCAATGATACGATCGTAATTTTCGACCGTGTCAGAGAGAATTCAAGACTGTCGCGTCAGCAGCCGGTTATGGAGCTGCTGGATCACAGTATCAATCAGACGCTGGACCGGTCGATCATGACATCCATGACCACAGTCATCGCGACGGTACCGCTGCTGATTCTGGTATCCGCACAGCTGTCACAGTTCGTGCTGCCGCTGATGATCGGCGTGCTGGTGGGAACCTATTCCTCTATCTTCCTCTGCAGCCCGCTCTACTATGAGTTCAACCGCAGGGCGGAGGCGTCCCGTTATCTGGCACAGCAGAAAGCCAGAAAGCGGATCGAGTCGAAAAAGAACTCGAAGAAATCGGAAAAGAAGGCCGTTGAAGCGCTGAAGGCTGAAGAGAACAAAGCCGGCGGAAAGACTTCCGGCGCAGATTCTGCCGCGGAAAACACCAATTCCGGGCACGGGGAAAAGCAGGAAAAGAACGGAAGCAAATCCGGGAAAAAATCCGGCGGGAACAGTAAAAAAGGAACCGGCGGAAGCAAGAGCAAGAAGAAAAAGAAAGGCAATAAAAGAAGATAACGAATCGATATTACCGGAGAACGTATGGAGACAAAAGCAAAGTTCCTGAAAGAAATCCTGAAATACAAGCAATATGACACCGAACTGATCGGAAGAGCCTACGAGAAGGCGAGACAGCTTCACGAAGGACAGCTTCGCAAAAGCGGCGAGCCGTATCTGATTCATCCGATCGCAGTGGCCATCATCCTTGCCCAGCTGGGCATGGATGATGAAACCCTGGTCGGTGGACTTTTGCATGACGTGGTAGAGGATACGGCGTACACCAGGGATCAGCTGGTACAGGATTTCGGCGAGGAGGTGGCGCTGCTGGTAGACGGCGTCACCAAGCTGGGAACGCTTAAATTCGACAGCAAGGAGGAGGCGCAGGCGGAGACTCTGCGCAAAATGTTCCTGGCGATGTCCAAGGATATCCGGGTGCTGATTATCAAGCTGGCGGATCGTCTTCACAATATGCGGACCATCGAATACATGAGTCCGGACAAAATCATCGAAAAATCCAGAGAGACGCTGGAAATCTATGCGCCTCTCGCCAGCCGGCTCGGAATTTATACGATAAAATTCGAGCTGGAGGACATCGCGCTGAAATATCTTCATCCCGAGGAATATGAAACACTTTCGCGCGAGGTCAGCGAGAAGCGGGAGCAGAGAGTCAAGTTCATCAACGAGGTTATCTCGGAAATCCGGGAGGCTCTGGACGCCATGAACATGAAGTATGACATCATGGGCCGTTCCAAGCATCTGTACAGCGTCTACAAGAAGATGGTTCTGCAGCACAAGCAGCTGGATGAAATCTTTGACCTGACCGCAATCCGGGTCATCGTGGAGAACGTCAGGGACTGTTACGCGGTGCTGGGACAGGTTCATACGATGTGGAAGCCGATTCCGGGCCGTTTCAAGGACTATATCGCCATGCCGAAGCCTAATATGTACCAGTCCCTTCACACCACGGTGCTGGGAGACAACGGCGAGCCCTTCGAGATCCAGATCCGCACCTATGAAATGCACCGGGTCGCGGAATACGGTATCGCGGCGCACTGGAAGTACAAGGAAGGGAATACCAGCGGCAGGCAGAACAACGAGGACATGAAGCTCGCCTGGCTGCGGCAGACTCTGGAATGGCAGCAGGAGCTGGACGATCCGAAGGAATTCATGGAGACCCTGAAAATGGATCTCTTCTCTTCCCAGGTCTTTGTATTCACCCCAAAGGGGGAGGTCATCGATCTGCCGGCGGAATCCACTCCTCTGGACTTCGCATTCAAGATCCATACGGACGTGGGCTGTCACTGCGTCGGCGCCAAGGTGAACGGGAAGATGGTAACCATCGACCATACACTGCATAACGGCGACATCGTGGAGATCGTCACATCAGCCAATTCCTCCGGACCCAGCACAGACTGGCTGCGTATCGCAAAGAGCTCCTCTGCGAGGAACAAGATCCGCCAGTACATCAAACGTCAGAACAAGGGAGACGATGTCTCCAAGGGCAAGGATGCGCTGGACAAATACGTCCGGAAAAAGGGCTACGACCCCCAGCAGGTCATCCGCACCCGCTACCTGACGGCGGCCATGAAGGAAATGAAATTCGCCACCATGGACGAGGCTTACACTCAGATCTCCCAGGGCGGCACAGTCCTGAGCCGATACGCCAATCTGCTTTTCGACCTCTACAAGAGCGATCAGGAGGAGGAAAAGCAGCGGAAACAGAGAAAAGAAGAAGAGCTGATGAATGAGTCTGCGAAGCATGAGAAAACGATTCGCAGACATCGGGAGAACCCCGGAATCATCGTAAAAGGCTCTGAAAATATGCCGAATCTGATGATTCGCGTGGCCAGGTGCTGCAATCCTGTGCCGGGAGACGAGATTATCGGCTTTATCACAAAGGGAAGAGGCATCTCGGTACACCGGAAGGACTGTTCCAACATCGTGTCGCTGCCGGAAAAAGAACACGCCCGTTTCATCGAGGTAGAATGGGAGGATATCGCGGAGGATAAATCATACGCGGCCGAGATCTGCGTGATCACCAGCGACCGCAAGGGGATATTCTCGGACATTTCCCGGGCCTGCGAGGATCAGAACGTTCGCATCGAAGGTGTGAACGCCAAGAGCACCCGGGACGAGACACTGAGTATCACGCTGACGCTGATGCTGATCAGCACACAGCAGATGCAGCGCGTTCTGCGGACCCTGAGAAACGTCAGCGGCGTTCGGAGCGTGTATCGGGCGAGATCGTAGACCGCAGAGGAAACCCGTCCGCACAGCATGCGCGTCTGCGGCAGAAACCGGTTCGGATTTTTTAAACTTTGCAGGATAATCGGAGAGTAACAGAGCAATCGGAGGGAAAATGAAAATATTCAGATACAGCACCGGACCGATCATGGTGAATACATACCTCGTCTATGACGAGAATAAAATCGGCTTTGTGGTCGATCCGGGAGGCGTCAGCAGACAGCTGAACGAAAAACTGGCGGCGGAAAACGTGGATCTGCAGTATATTGTGCTGACCCACGGCCACGCCGATCACACCGGCGGAATCGCGGAGCTGAAGGACCGGTATCCCGGAATCAGAATTGTCGCGTGTGACAGAGAACGGCAGATTCTGGAAACGCCGGAATATAACTCGTCACCGGAGCTTCTGGGGCGTCCCGTCAGCATCCGGGCAGACATCTATGTGAAGGACGGAGACTCCATGAAGATCGGCGATACGGAGCTGAAATTCCTGGAGACGCCGGGACATACGCCCGGAGGAATGTGCATTCTGGTTCCGGGCCATGTTTTCAGCGGCGACACCCTGTTTCAGGCGTCCATCGGCCGCACAGACTTCTACGGCGGAGATTACGGGGAAATCGTCCGTTCCATTCGGGAAAAGCTTTTTCCGCTTCCGGAGGATACGATTGTGCTTCCCGGCCATATGAGCCAGACCACAATAGGCTTTGAAAAGGAGAACAATCCCTTTGTCCGATAAACTTAAAATCAAAATTCACGGATACCGCAACCTGCCCGTTCTTCAGGAGCTGATCGATGAATTTCTGCGTCCGTCGGATTACGAGCTTCTGCCGGACGACGGGTTCCGCCGGGACGCCGCGGTACACATCAATCTGCGGGAGTCGGCCGACAAGGATGAAATCAAACGGGAAATCTTCGACCGTCTTTCGGATCTGACCGGGATCCGGCCTGACTGGGGAATCCTTACCGGCGTCCGGCCGGTCAAGTTGGCGGGGGAAATGCTGGAACGCGCAGGAGATCGGGAAGAGGTTTTCCGGACGCTGACAGACGACGACCGGCTCACGGAGGATAAGGCGCGCCTGATTCTGTCCGTTTACGAGCGGCAGGACCGGCTGTACGGGAAAGCGGATGAAAATTCCGCCGGCGTCTACATCGGAATCCCGTTCTGCCCGACGAGATGTGTATACTGCTCCTTTGCGTCGAACCAGGTAAGCAGTGAGGAGATCGAGCGGTACCTGACCGCGCTCCGTCAGGAGATCCGGTACGCGGGACGGCGGCTCAGAGAGAGCGGAATGTATCCGGAAACCGTTTATTTCGGCGGAGGAACGCCGACAACTCTGACAGCCGCGCAATTGCAGACGCTTCTTGAGACAACAAAGAAATCCTTTGACTTCTCCAGGGTCCGGGAGTTTACGGTGGAGGCCGGAAGACCGGACACCATCACGGCGGAGAAGTTGGCGGTTCTGAAGGACTTCGGGGTGGACCGGATCAGCATTAACCCCCAGTCCATGCGACAGGAAACGCTGGACGCCATCGGACGGAGCCATACGCCGGAGGATATCAGGAGGGCGTTCGCTCTGGCGGGGCGCACAGGATTCCGGGTGATCAATGCGGATCTCATCGCAGGACTTCCGGGAGAAACAGAAGAGGATTTCCGGGACAGTCTCCGTCAGGTGCTGAAGCTGGGCGCAAACAATGTGACTGTGCATACCCTGGCGGTGAAGCGGGCGTCCCGGCTGAAGGACATCGATCGCGACTATCATTACCGTGTCGCGGATACGGTTGCCGCCATGCTGGGGGACAGCCGCGAAATCCTGAGCGAACACGGCTTTGTTCCATACTACCTCTACCGGCAGAAGCATATGGCGGGGTTCTTCGAGAACACCGGCTACTGCCTCGGAGAAACAGACGGGCTCTACAACATCCGAATCATGGACGAGCATCAGACCATCGCGGCTCTGGGAGCGGGAGGGATTTCCAAGCGCTATTATCCGGAAACGAACCGCCTGGAGCGGGTGCCGAACGTGACCAATTATCAGGAATATATCCGCCGCATTGACGAGATGTGCGCGAGAAAAGAAAATAAATTATGGAGGTAAATCTATGCTAACGAATGCGCCGAAGGGCACAAAGGACACATTGCCGGATCAGGTATACCGCTGGCACTATGTCGAAAAAAAGTTTGCCGAGATCTGCGACCGCTACGGTTATCGCGAGATCCGCACGCCGGTGTTTGAGCACACAGAGCTGATCAACCGCGGCGTTGGAGATACCACGGACATTGTTCAGAAGGAAATGTACACGTTTAACGATCACGGCGGCAGGAGCCTGACCCTCAAGCCGGAGGGAACCTCGCCGGCGGTGAGAGCCTTTGTGGAGCACAAAATGTATGCGGAGGTGCAGCCCACCAAGCTGTACTATGTGACGCCGTGCTTCCGCTACGAGAAGCCGCAGTCCGGAAGGCTCAGGGAATTTCACCAGTTCGGAATTGAGATTTTCGGCACGCCGAACATGATGGCGGATACAGATGTGATCTGTCTGGCCCACGATTTCCTGGAGGAAATGGGGATCCGGGACGTGACGCTGGAAATCAACAGTGTCGGATGTCCGGAGTGCAGGGCGCGTTACAGGAAAGCCCTGCAGGACTTCCTGCGGCCGCATTACGACGAGCTTTGTGACACCTGCAAGGACAGGTTTGAACGGAACCCGATGAGGATTCTGGACTGCAAATCGCCGGAGGATCAGGCCATCGTTAAGGACGCGCCGGAGATGCTCGACTATCTCTGTGACGACTGCGCGCAGGCTTTCCGGGATGTGCAGGAGGATCTGACCGCCATGGGAATCGAATATGTCGTGAACCCGAGAATCGTCCGGGGTTTGGATTATTATACAAAGACCGCGTTTGAGTTTGTCTCCAACAGCATCGGCGCGCAGGGAACCGTCTGCGGCGGCGGACGTTATGACAATCTCTGCGAGGAGCTGGGCGGACCTCCGATCCCGGGCGTCGGATTCGGTCTGGGCATCGAGCGTCTTCTGATGCTGATGGACGCCAACGGCGTGGAGATTCCGGAGCCGTCTCCGGTGGAGGTATTCATCGTGACCATGGGGGACAAAGCCAAGGCCGAGGGCCTCGGTCTGATTCACACGCTTCACAGAGAGGGAATCAGCGCGCAGATGGATACTCTGGCACGAAACGTGAAAGGGCAGTTCAAATACGCCGCCCGCCTGAACGCCCGTTATACCATCGTAATCGGCGACGAGGAGATCGAAAGAGGCGTGGTTCAGTTCAAGGATATGGAGCGGCATGAACAGCGCGAGATTCCGTTCGGCGAGATTCTGAAGGAACTTGGAAAATAACAGTAGGAGCTTGATGTATGTCAGAAATATTTAAGAGAACTCACATGTGCGGCGAGCTGCGCATGGAGAATGCCGGAGAGACCGTGGTTCTCAACGGCTGGGTTTCCAGACAGAGGCGTCTGGGCGGACTGATCTTCGTGGATCTGCGGGACAAAACCGGCATTGTACAGATCACGTTCGACGAAAGCGTCCCGAAGGAGATTTTTGATCGGGCGCAGGCGCTGCGCGGGGAATATGTCATCGGGATAAAAGGCACGGTACGGGAACGGGCGTCCCGGAATCCCGAGCTTCCCACCGGCGATGTCGAGGTCTTCGCCTCCGATATGATTCTCTATGCGGAGGCGGCGACCCCACCGATCTATATCCGGGATGACGATAACGCTGACGATAATCTGCGGCTGAAGTATCGCTATCTGGATCTGCGGAAGCTGAAGATGCAGCGGAATCTCACCTTCCGTCACAGAATCGCGAAGGTGACGAGAGATTATTTCGACGAGCAGGGCTTTACCGAGGTGGAGACGCCGATGCTGGTACGCTCCACGCCGGAGGGAGCCAGGGATTATCTGGTTCCCAGCCGCGTGAATCCGGGACAGTTCTATGCGCTGCCCCAGTCGCCGCAGCTGTTCAAGCAGCTTCTGATGGTAGGCGGAACCGACCGGTACATCCAGATCGCGAAATGCTTCCGCGACGAGGATCTGCGGGCGGACAGGCAGCCTGAATTCACCCAGATCGACATGGAGATGTCCTTTGTGGATATGGACGATGTGATCGGGATGCAGGAAGGCTACCTGAAGCGGCTGTTCCGGGAAGTCATGGATATGGAGATCGAGACGCCGTTTCCCCGGCTGACCTGGCAGGAGGCCATGGAACGATACGGATCGGACAAGCCGGATACGCGGTTCGGGTTTGAACTGAAAAAGCTGAACGATGTGAAGGCGGTCGCGGAGACGGAATTCATGGTGTTCCGGAACGCGCTGGACAGCGGCGGCGACGTTCGGGGAATATGTATCGAGGGCGGATCGAAGCAGTTCAGCCGTAAGGATATCGACAAGTTGACGGAGGCGGTGAAGCCCTACGGGGCCAGAGGACTGGTCTGGATCCGCAGAGAAGAGAACGGTTACAAATCCTCGGTCAATAAGTTTTTCAGTGAAGAACAGCTGGATGAAATCGCGGCGGCGTTCGGCGCCGCGGCGGGTGATCTGATTCTAATCGCCGCGGACCGGCCGAAGGTCGTGTTCGACAGTCTGGGATTTCTCCGCCGTCATATCGCAGGGTTGATGGGCCTTCTGGACGACCGTCAGTTCAATCTGCTCTGGGTGGTGGATTTCCCGATGTTCGAGAAGGACGAGGAGACAGGCCGCGTAAAGGCCATGCACCATCCCTTCACCCATCCTAAAGCGGAGGACATTCCGATGCTTGATACGGATCCGCTGCAGGTCAGAGCGGATGCGTATGATATCGTTCTGAACGGCGTGGAGATGGGCGGCGGGAGCATCCGTATCCATGACCGGAAGCTGCAGGCGAAGATGTTTGAGATCCTCGGAATCTCAGAAGAAGAGAGTATTCAGAAATTCGGGTTCCTGCTGGAGGCCTTCAAATACGGCGCGCCTCCTCACGGCGGTCTCGCTTACGGACTTGACCGCATGGTCATGCTGCTGGCCGGAGAACACAGTATCCGGGATGTGATGGCCTTCCCGAAGAACCAGAACGCCCAGTGCCTCGTCAGCGACGCGCCGAACACTGTGGATGAGGAGCAGCTGGAGGAGCTTTCAATCAGGCTCAGGTGACATGAAGAATATCGGAATTCTCGGAGGAACGTTTGATCCTTTCCATCTCGGGCATCTATCCATTATGGAAGCGGCCGCGGAGGAACGGCTCTTCGACCGGATCATTCTTCTGCCTGCACGGGTGAGCCCGTTCAAAATCGGCAGAGAGATCGCGGACAGGGAGGACCGGATCGCCATGCTGGAATGTGTCGCGGCGGAATATCCTTCCGTGACGGTGTCCCGTCTGGAGATTGACAGCACGAGGGTGTCGTATACCTTTGACACACTGACGGAGATGCAGAAGCAGTGCCCCGGCGACAGGCTGTGGTTCATCGTCGGGTCAGACTCTCTGCTGAGTCTGGAACGCTGGTACAAAGGCAGGGAACTGCTTCGCGGATTTTCCTTTGTGCTCGCCCCCCGGCCGGGATTCGACCGGACTGACACCGAAGCGCATATTCGGCGCTACCGGGAACTTTACGGAACGGAAATCAGGATACTGCACAACAGACTGAAGGACATCTCCTCCACAGAGATCAAAAAAAACATCAGAGAGGGAAAGTCCATCGACTCCCTGGTTCCGGGACCGGTGGCAGACTATATCAATGAACACAGACTCTATCAGTAACTACATCAGAGACCATCTCAGCGAAAAGCGCCGGACCCATACAGAAGGTGTCCGGACGACGGCGGCGGAGCTGGCCCGACGGTACGGGGCCGATCCGGAGAAGGCGGAGACGGCCGCGCTGTTTCACGACATGTTCCGCGGCGCGGACCGGGATACGCTGAACCGCTATGTGGACGAGCTGGGGCTGGATCCCGGCCGGTACAGAGATAATCCGAATCTCGCACACGGGAAGATTGCCGCGGAGATTATGCGTCGGGACTACGGAGTCACGGATCCGGACATCATCAACGCCGTAAGGTATCATACGACAGGCCGTCCGGGGATGTCTCTGCTGGAGAAGGTGGTGTTCATCGCGGACGCCATTGAGCCCTCCCGGGACTACCCGGGCGTGGAGGAGCTCCGGAAAGCGACCTGGAGGGATCTGGACGAGGGGTGTCTGGCGGCGCTGTCCAGAACGTCGAAATATGTGAAAAGCCGGGGAATTCCCCTGGATGAGGATACAGCGAAAGCAGAAGCGTATTTCAGAAGGTTAATGGAGAATAAGAATGGAGAATAAAGAATTTGCAATGCAGGCAGCAGAGGTGCTGAACCAGAAGAAGGGAATCGGCATCAAGGTCATCGATATCGCCGGCAAATCATCGTTTGCGGATTATCTGATCGTCGCAAGCGGCGGCTCGGACCGTCAGGTGGCGGCCCTTTCCGATGCGGTGGAGGACCACTTTGAGGCGCTGGGCGTCACTCCCCGGAGCATCGCGGGCAAGAACAACACCGGATGGGTGCTGATGGATTACGGCGACGTGATCGTGAATATTTTCAATCCGGAGCTCAGAGAACGGTATAACCTGGAGCAGGTATGGGGCGACTGCAGCTTTGTGGAGATAAAAGATCAATAACAGGAGTTACAATAATGGACGAGAAGTATAATTTTAAACAGGTAGAAAAAAAGTGGCAGAAATACTGGCAGGAGCATGACAGCTTCCATACAGAGGAGGATCCGTCGAAGGAAAAATATTATGTTCTGGAGATGTTCCCTTATCCGTCGGGAAAGCTTCATATGGGACATGTCAGAAATTATTCGATCGGCGACGTGGTGGCCCGTTTCAAGAAAATGCAGGGCTATAACGTGCTGCATCCGATGGGGTTCGATTCCTTCGGATTGCCGGCGGAAAACGCCGCGATCAAGCACGGCATCGCGCCGGACAAGTGGACCTGGGACAACATTCACGAGATGGAGAACCAGCTGAAGCAGCTGGGACTTTCCTATGACTGGGACCGGGAGGTGCAGACCTGCAGTCCGGATTATTACCGCTGGATGCAGTGGATTTTCATTCAGTTCTTCAACAAGGGCCTCGCTTATAAGAAGGAAAACCCGGTGAACTGGTGTCCCAGCTGCCAGACGGTGCTGGCCAACGAACAGGTTGTGGACGGCTGCTGCGAGCGCTGTAAAACGCCGGTGGGAAAGAAAAATCTGTCCCAGTGGTATTTCAAGATTACCGATTATGCGGATCGTCTGCTGGAGGATCTGGACCATCTTCCGGGGTGGCCGAACAAAGTAAAGGTCATGCAGGAGAACTGGATCGGAAAATCCGTCGGCGCCAATATCGACTTCCGGATCGACGGCACTGACCGGGTGCTGAAGGTCTTCACCACCCGCGCCGACACCCTGTTCGGCTGCACATACATGGTTATGGCGCCGGAGCATCCCTTTGTAAAAGAGCTCGTGGACGGAACGCAGTATCAGGGGCCGGTGGACGAGTACCTGGACAGGGTCCAGCATATGAACGAGATAGAGAGGACCTCGACGACAAAGGAAAAGACGGGCGTGTTCATCGGCAGATACGCTGTCAATCCGGTGAACGGGAAGAAGGTTCCGATCTTCATTTCCGACTATGTCCTGATGGGATACGGAACAGGCGCCATCATGGCGGTGCCTGCGCATGACCAGAGAGACTTTGACTTCGCCAGAGCGTTCGACCTGGAGATTATTCCGGTCGTTGACCCGGGAAATCCGGACATCGATGTAAACGATCTGAAGGAGGCATTTGCTGCAGAAGGAACCATGATCAATTCCGGGCAGTTTGACGGCATGAACAACCGGAAGGCGATACCGGCCATGATCGACTGGCTCAATGAAAACGGCGTCGGGGAAAAGACCGTGAACTACAAGCTGCGTGACTGGCTGATTTCCAGACAGCGCTACTGGGGAACCCCGATTCCGATGATTTACTGCGACGACTGCGGATGGGTTCCGGAAAAGGAGGAAAACCTTCCGGTTCTGCTGCCCACCGACGTGAAATTCACCGGAAAGGGAGAATCCCCGCTGACGACATCCAGGACCTTCGGAGAGTGCAGCTGCCCGCGCTGCGGAAAGAAGGCCAGAAGAGAGATGGACACGATGGACACCTTCCTGGATTCCTCCTGGTATTTCCTGCGTTACTGCGATCCTAAGAACGAAAAGCAGGCGTTCAGCCGGGAGAAGACGGATTACTGGATGAACGTAGATCAGTACATCGGCGGAGTGGAACACGCCATTCTGCATCTGATGTACGCCCGGTTCTTCCAGATGGCTCTTCATGACCTGGGCCTGGTGAAGGATCAGGAACCATTTGAAAACCTCCTGACACAGGGCATGGTCAACAAGGATGGCAAGAAGATGAGTAAATCTCTGGGCAACGTCGTCAGCCCCGAGGAGATTATCGACCGATACGGCGCCGATACAGCGCGCCTGTTTATCCTTTTCGCGGCGCCGCCGGAGAAGGAGCTCGACTGGTCCGATACCGGCGTCGAGGGAAGCTACCGCTTCCTCAACCGCGTATGGCGGCTGGTCTATGACTTTGTCACAAATTATGACGTGAAGGAAACCGCCTTCAGTGTCGTGACAGAGGATGATAAAAAACTGAACTATATGTTGAATACGACGATAAAGAAAATTACGGATGATGTGAGCGGACGCTTCAGTTTCAATACGGCGATCAGTTCAATCATGGAGCTTGTGAATGAGCTTTACCGGTATAAGCAGCACGCGGAGATCAACGAGCCGCTGTTCTGCGCAGCCGTCACCAGGCTGGTCGTGATCCTTTCGCCCTTCACGCCTCATATCTGTGAGGAAATGTGGAGCGCCCTGGGGCATACAGAGTCGCTGACCGAAGTCGGCTGGCCCGCCTATGATGAATCCGCGCTGGAACAGGATACCATCGAGATCATCGTGCAGATCAACGGGAAGCTGAAGGAAAAGATGCAGATCGCCAGCGGCCTTGACCGCGCTGCCCTGGAGGAACAGGTCAGAGCGAACGGGAAGGTGCAGGCGCTGATCGAAGGCAAAAATGTGGTAAAGACGATTGCGGTTCCTGACAAGCTTGTAAACTTTGTCGTCAGGTAAAAAGGGGAAGCAATCGAATGAGAGACTATAACAGTAAAAAGCCGTCCCGCCCGGCGCCGCAGAAGAGAAAGAGCGGCGCCGCAGCAGGCGGAGGCAGCAGAAAAAGGACGGAAAAAAGCAGACAGTCCGGCCGCGCCAGATCAACGGCTCCGATGTTTGCGGAGACCAGAGAGCTGGGAAAGCAGCTGGGACTGAAGGAGAAACAGAAGACACAGAAGAAAAACAGAGCTGCGGAGCAGACGCCCGAGAAAGCGAAAACGAAGAAGGCGGCGACGCCGAGAAAGAAAGCGGAGAACATGAAAATCTTCCCGATCGGAGGTCTGAACGAGATCGGAAAGAACATGACGGTTCTGGAGTACAAGGATCAGATTATGGTCATCGACTGCGGAATGTCTTTTCCTGAGGACGAGATGTTCGGTATCGATGTGGTCATTCCGGACTTCACCTACCTGATCAGCAATGCGAAAAAGATCCGGGGAGTCGTGATCACTCACGGACACGAGGATCATATCGGGGGAATTCCGTACCTTCTGAAGAAGATCAACGTGCCGATCTACGGGACCCGGCTTCCGCTCGGGCTGATCCGCAACAAGCTGGACGAGCACGGAATAAAGGGAGATCTGAGGCCCATCAATGCGGGAGATAAGTTCAGGCTGGGTGATTTCAAGGTGGAAGCGATCCGCACGACCCATTCCATCGCCGATTCCATCTGCCTCTGCATTGAAACGCCGGCGGCGCGGATTTTCCATACCGGTGATTTTAAAATCGATTACACGCCCATCGACGGAGAGCCCATCGACTTCGCCAAGCTGGCGGAGCTGGGGCGCAAGGGAATCGATCTGCTGATGGCAGACAGCACCAACGTGATGCGGCCGGGATTCACGCCGTCCGAGCAGGTGGTCGGACAGACCCTGGACGGTATTTTCCGGGAAGCGAAAAACCGGATCATCATCGCCACATTCTCCTCCAATGTACACCGGGTGCAGAAGATTATCGAGCTGGCGGTACGGTACGGAAGAAAATTCGCGGTTTCCGGCAGAAGCATGGAGAACGTGGTAAAGCTGGCGGTAGAGCTGGGATACCTGAAATTCCCGGCGGGCTCCTATGTAGAGCTGAACAAGACCAGAAATATTCCGGACAGTGAACTCGTCATCATTACAACGGGAAGCCAGGGCGAACCCATGTCCGCGCTGGCCAGAATGGCGGACGACGAGCACCGCAGTGTGAAGCTCAAGAAGGGGGATATGGTCATCCTTTCATCGACGCCGGTTCCCGGAAACGAGAAAGAGGTGTCAAACGTCGTCAACAAGCTTTCCGAAAAGGAAGTGGAGGTCATCTACAACGAGGTCGCGGATATTCACGTTTCCGGACACGCATGTCAGGAGGATCTGAAGCTGATTCACTCACTGATCCGGCCGAAGTTCTTCATGCCGGTTCACGGAGAACACCGCCATCTGGTCCGCCACGCGAAGCTGGCGGAGGAGCTGGGAATGAAAAAGGATAATATTTTCATCCTGAGCAACGGCGATCAGCTGACTGTGGACAAGAAAAAGGCGATTCAGTTCAAGAACGTGGTCAGCGCCGATGACATTCTGGTAGACGGACTGGGCGTCGGCGATGTGGGCAATGTCGTGCTGAGAGACCGGAAAATGCTGTCGGAATCGGGACTTATCATTATTGTCGCCGCCATCGACAGAGCCAACGGAGTTGTGGTGTCCGGTCCGGAAATCGTCTCGAGAGGCTTTGTCTACGTCAAAGAGCACGAGGAGCTGATCGCGGCGGCCCGCAAAAAGGCCCTGGAATCCATAGAAGCGAATATCCGCGGCGGCTTCAGGGACTGGAATACCATTAAGAACGGCGTTCGGGACGATATGCGCAAGTTCGTGTTCAAGAGCACGCGCCGCAGCCCGATCATCATGCCGATTTTCCTGGATATATGAACCGCTGCCGCCCGTCATGTCTCCACAGGCCTGACGGGCGCATGAAAATAAATCGAGAGGTGATAACAGTATGAACGTGTATGATCAGGCTCACGGGCTGGCGCAGGCCATCCGGGAATCCGAGGAATTTAAACAGTATGATGCGCTGAAACAGAGAATCGACCAGAATCCGGAGATAGCGGACGCGGTCCATGATTTCGAAGCGAAACAGATGGAGTTTCAGGCTAAGCAGATGATGGGAGAGACTGCCGCGGACGGTATGCAGCAGCAGATTCAGGATCTCTATCAGATCGTCATGAAGGATCCCGCCGCCGCGGCCTATCTGCAGGCGCAGATGCGGTTTTCTCTGATGATGAGCGACGTCTACAAAATCCTCGGAGAAGCAATGGGTATTGGCAATCCGCTCTAAATCTGCTATAATAGTTCATATCGTGAACAGTTTGACAGATTTGTAACGGAGCACGAGAAATAAAAGACAAGAAAAAGACAGATAGAAAGAGAGTTAGGACCAATGATAACAGCAGGAGATTTCAGAAAAGGCGTTACGTTTGAGATGAACGGGGAACCCCATGTGGTTCTGGATTTTCAGCATGTCAAACCGGGAAAGGGCGCCGCTTTCGTTCGCACCAAGTACAAGAATATCCTGACGGGAGCGATTCGCGAGGAGGCCTTCAATCCCAGCGACAAGTTCCCGAAGGCGCACATCGACACCAAGACGATGCAGTACCTGTACAACGACGGCGAGCTTTACTATTTCATGGATCAGGAAACCTACGACCAGGTCCCCATCAGCAAGGATGATGTGGAAGAGGCGATGAAGTACCTGAGAGAGAATGACGAGGCGACGATCAAATTCTACAACGGAACCCCGTTCCAGGTAGAAGCGCCGAATTTCGTGGATCTCGTGGTGACAGAAACCGAGCCGGGCGTCAAGGGCGACACCGCGACGAACGTGACAAAGGCCGCCACCGTTGAAACCGGCGCTGTGATCCAGGTGCCGATTTTCATCGAGGAAGGTGAAAAGATTCAGATCGATACCAGATCCGGCGAGTATCTGGGAAGATCCAAGTAAACCCTCGGCATGAGAATGCGCAGGGCCCCGGAACCTTGTAAACTTTACAATGAACGAACATTCAAAGGGGCGTATTGTACGCTCCTTTCTTCGTTTCTGACGCAACCTGGAGGAAATATATGAGTAAAAAAGCCAAAGCCAAAGGAAAGAGAACGGTCATGAAGGTGATTCTTCTGATCGTTGCGCTTCTGATCGTCCTCTTTCTCGGACTGATCATATACGCGAACAGTCTCGGAGGAAACGCCAGAGATTCCGGCAGCAAGACGATGATCACAGTGACGGTCGAGAAGGGTTCAACCACCAGTGATATCGGTGCGCTTCTGGAGAAGAAGAAGATCATTAATTCCGGCTCTGCGTTTAAGCTGTACACCGCATATAAACGCCTGGACGGAACGTATCAGGCCGGCACCTATGCACTGTCGCCGTCGATGACTGCGTCGGAGATCTCGCATATTCTGCAGAACGGAAAGACGAACGACATCACCTTCACAATTCCGGAGGGTTATACGGAGTATGACATTGCCTCCCGGCTGGCGTCTATCGGCCTTGTGGACAAGGACCAGTTCGTGTCCCTTCTGGAAAACGGCGGATTTTCCACGGAATACACGTTCCTGAAAAAGGCGCAGAAGGGCAGTCATAATCTGGAGGGCTATCTGTTCCCGAGCACATATACGATTCCGGCGACATCGGACGGCGACTTCATCATCAGCACGATGCTGAGCGCCTATCAGAAGGTGTTTACCGACGCAGACCGCGTCAAGGCCAAGAAGCTCGGTTATTCTGAGAATGAGATCATCATCATCGCATCCATCATCGAGAAGGAGGCGGCGGTGGACAAAGACAGAGCCAAGGTCGCCAGCGTCATCTACAACCGTCTGGACGACGGCATGGCACTGCAGATGGATTCCACCGTCCAGTATGTCCTGAGTCTCAGCAGCGACCGGAAGAAGGATCTGTCCATCGACGACACCAAGGTGGATTCCAAATATAATACGTATAAGTACACCGGTCTGCCGCCGGGTCCCATCTGCAATCCGGGCAGAGCGTCCATCGAGGCGGCGCTGAACCCGGCGAAGACCAAGTACATGTACTTCATTCTCAGCGACAAGCTGGATGACACCATGGTCTTCTCAACGACGTACAAACAGTTCCTGAAGGACAAGGACGCATATTACAAGGCGAGGGACAAGGCCGAGAAGAAAAATAATTAATGGAGATGATAAATGCAGAAGTCCGGGCGTTCCTGAACCGGTATTACAGACCGGTCAGCGACGCTCTGGACCCGTTTCGGGAAACGGGAGAGAAGGACAGAATCCCGATTATCCTGAAGGAAACTGAAACTGTGCTGACAATGCTGCTGAAACTGAAAAAGCCGGCCCGTGTTCTGGAGATCGGAACGGCGATCGGCTACTCGGCAGCATTCTTTGCCCTGTCCTGTCCGGAGGCGGAGATCTATACCATCGAAAAAGATGAGCTGGCATATTCCGCGGCGCGGCTGAATGTGAAACGCGCCGGCGTCTCGGACCGTGTTCAGCTGCTGTTCGGCGACGGACAGGAACAGATTGAGAGGCTCCGGGACCGGGGAATCGCGGATATTGACTTTGTGTTCATCGACGCTGCCAAGAGCCATTACAAAAGGTTCCTGGAGAGCGCCCTGGAAATCTGCGGAGACGGCGCCGTGATTGTCTCGGACAACATTCTGATGCACGGGCTGACAGTGTTCGAGTCCGATGCACCGGACGGAAAGCACCGCAGAAAACATAATACTAACCGGAGGAAGATGCGGGAATACCTGGATTTCATCACGCGGGATCCCCGTATGACCACATCGCTGATGACTGTGGGCGACGGCATGGCGGTCACCCTGTATGAGAAGAAATGAAAAAGATTGAGCTGCTGGCCCCCGCGGGGGATCTGGAAAAACTGAAAACCGCCGTAGACTACGGCGCAGACGCTGTCTATTTCGGGGGAGAGATGTTTTCTCTCCGGGCAGGTGCGGGAAATCTCACGGTTCCGGAGATCCGGGAGGGCGTGGAATACGCCCGTCAGCGCGGATGCAGGTGCTATCTGACCGTGAATATTTACGCGCATAACGAAGATATTGAACCTCTTCAGACGTATCTCAGAGAGCTGCGCGGCGTTCCGATCGACGCGTTTCTGGTTTCCGATCCGGGCGTCATGGAGGTCATCCGCGGGGAGTTTCCGTCTGCGGAGCTGCATCTGTCGACGCAGGCGAATATGACAAACTACAGAACCGCGGGGTTCTGGCACAGAATGGGCGTAAAACGTCTGGTCCTCGCGAGGGAGCTTTCTCTTGCGGAAATCCGGGAGATTTCACAGAAAAGCCCTGAAGGACTGGAACTGGAGGCCTTTGTACACGGCGCGATGTGCATTTCCTACTCCGGCCGCTGTCTTCTGAGCAGTTTCATGACAGGCAGAGACGCTAACCGCGGGCTGTGCGCCCATCCCTGCCGCTACCGTTACGCTTTGACAGAGGAGAAACGCCCCGGTCAGTATTATCCGATTGAGGAGGACAGCCGCGGGTCGTATATTCTCAATTCCAAAGACCTCTGCATGATCCGGCATATTCCGGAGCTTGCGGAGAGCGGAATTGTCAGCGCCAAGCTCGAGGGCCGGATGAAGAGTGCGTATTATGTGGCGACGGTGGTTCACGCCTATCGCCGGGCTATTGACGCGTATTACCGCGATCCGGAGCATTATGTGTTCCGGGAGGAGTGGTTCCGCGAGCTCTGCAAGGCCAGCCACCGGGACTTCACGACAGGCTTTTATTTTCATGACGCAGCGGCAGAGGATCAGAACTACGAAACCAGCGCCTACCGGAAGGAATATTCCTTTGTGGGCGTGGTGCGCAGACCGGCGGATGCGGACGGATTCGCCGTTGTGGAGCAGAGGAACAAAATGAGCCGGGGAGAGCGCATCGAGGTGTTCGGACCGGACATCGGATTCTTCTGCCAGGAAATCGGGGAAATGTACGATCTGGAAAGCGGAGAGCCGCTGGAATCCGCGCCTCATCCCCAGCAGCTGCTGCGCATGAGGATGGAACAGCCGGTGAAGGAGGGCTACATGCTCCGCCGGAGAATCGAAGAACCCTGAAGAAAATACAGAGAGCAGTATCGGAAAAAGCTTTGCAAGGAACGCGTCATACATGGGATAAGCAATGTTGCACGCATAAGGAAATGGAGTGAAGAATCATGACAACAGACCCGGATAGTCTGCCGTTATTATGTGTTCTGGCCGCCGCGGCCGCGCTGGTCATACTGAACATGATCGTTGTAATCTGCAATACCGCGATGGATTCGGTCAGCAGAAGCAAGGTGCGCGGCTGGATGGAAGAGGAGCCGCGGGACCCGCGGGCAGAGAAACTCTGGAAGCTTCTGGAGAAGCCCGCCCGTTACCGTTATACCAACAATCTGCTGAGCTATGTGATCACCGCCGCCGGCGCGGTTCTGGTTTTGTTGCTTCCATACAACAAAATCGTCAGCGTCCTCGTGTTCCTGGCCGTTATCGTGTCCGCAGGCGAGATCTTTCCCAGAAAGCTGGCCGCTCAGCATGTGGAGTCTATCGCGCGGAGAATGGCGGGAATTCAGACCTTCACCTACCGTCTGCTGCTGCCGGTCACCTGGCTGGAGCTGCAGATCGCCAATATATTTCTGCGTCTGTTCCGTCAGAAAACCAACGTGGACGAGCAGGGATTCTCCGAGGATGAAATCATGTCCATGCTGGAGGTCGGTCAGCTGAACGGTGAGCTTCGGGAGGAGGGCAAGAAGATGATCGGAAGCATCTTCCGGTTCGATGACGAGCTCGCCTATGAGATTATGACGCCGCGGACGGATGTGTTCATGATCGACATCACGAATCCGCCGGAGGAATATGTGGACCAGCTGATGAAGCTGAGGTACACCAGAATGCCGGTATGCAACGGTGGCGCGGACGATATCATCGGGATTCTGCATATCAAGGATTATCTGATTAAAGCCCGCGAGGAGGGCTTCGACAAGGTAGACATCCGCGGGATCCTGCGCCAGCCGTATTTTGTGCCAGAGACAAAGAAAATCGACACGCTGTTCTTTGAGCTTCAGAAGGAGAAACAGCACATCGCCATCCTGATCGACGAATACGGCGGCTTCAGCGGAATCGTGACGATGGAGGATATTATCGAGGAAATCGTGGGCGATATAGACGACGAATACGACGAGGAAGAGGAGAACATCGAGAAGCTGGATGAGGATGACTATCTGGTGGACGGAAATACGGATCTGGATGATCTCAATGAGGCTCTGGGAACGGATCTGGAATCGGACCGGAGCGAAACCATCGGCGGATACCTGATCGATATGATCGGGGAAATTCCGCGGGACGGTTACGTCAATCAGACGGTGTCCTTTGAGCGGTACACGTTTACGATTCTGTCTGTGAGGGAGCGGAGAATTGAAAAGGTCCGGCTGCATATCGACCGGAATTACTCGCCTCAGGATGAGGATGAGAAAACAAAAGAAGAAAAGGATGAGCAGAAATCATGAGCGCGGCAGAAAATTCACAGAGAAGGGAGCATGTCTCCCGGGCGCTGATGGAGAAAGCGGCGGAGGCGGCTCTGTCCGCCGAAGGGGTCAGCAGCATGAGCGGGACGCTGACGGATACGCTGAAAACCGTACCCGGGCTCCCGACGCCGGTCAGAGGCGTGAAAATGTCTGACGATGATGACAGGCTGGATATCGATCTTCATATCAATGTTTATTATCACACGAAGATCCCCCAGCTTGCCTGGGATATTCAGAGAAAGGTGAAAAAGGCGATTGAGGAGGCGTGCAGCCTGCCGGTCAGGGAGATCAACATTCATGTAGACGGCGTGGAAGCAGTGGAGGAAAGAGAATGACCAGAAGAGAAGCCAGAGAATTTATGATGAAGGTGCTGTACCAGATGGATGTGACCTCGGACGATATGACGGGGCCTCTGGAACGGTATGTCCGGGATACCCGCCTGGGCGTCCAGAAGGAATACTGTGAATCTGTCTATGAGAAGTTCTGCGCCCATAAAGAGGAAATCGACAGTGAGATCGCCCGCTGCAGTATCGGATGGAAAATCGAACGGATGCCCAGAACCGACGTATCGATTCTGCGGCTTTCGGTCTGCGAGCTTCTGTATATGCCGGATATTCCTCCGGCAGTCTCCATCAATGAGGCGGTGGAGATAACAAAGAAATACGGAACGGATCAGTCTCCGAAGTTTGTTAACGCCATTCTGGGCAGCATCGCGAGGGAGAGAGAATGAGCGGCAGATGTTTTCTGGGGATTGATACGAGCAATTATAAAACCTCGGTCGCGCTGGTGGATGAGGACGGAAGGATTCTGGCGAATCATCAGCGGTTCCTGACCGTGAAGGAGGGCGAGAGAGGACTTCGTCAGTCTGATGCGGTTTTTCAGCATGTCAACCGGCTTCCGGAAATGATGGAACAGCTGTTCCGGAAGCCGGGCGGGTTCGACGGGCGCGGGATTGCGGCGGTCAGCGTGTCGGAAAGGCCGCGCCCGGTGGAGGGCTCGTATATGCCGGTGTTTATGGCGGGGCTCGCCGTGGCTCGATCCACGGCGGCGGCGCTGGGCGTTCCTCTGTACCGGGTGTCTCACCAGGAGGGGCATATTGAAGCGGTCCGCCACGGCACGCCCCTGGAAACATCGAAGCGGTTCGTATCCTTCCATTTTTCCGGCGGGACGACAGAGGCGATTCTCGTGGAGGAACAGGAAAACGGAACGTCGTATCACATCGTCGGAGGCAGCCGGGACATCTCCTACGGACAGCTTCTGGACCGGGTAGGGGTCGCGCTTGGGATGCGCTTTCCCTGCGGCGCGGAGCTGGATGAAATCGCGATGAGCGGTTCCGGGGAGAATCCGGAAGCGGTGCGGATTCCGGCCATCCGGAGCAGAGACGGCTGGATCAACCTGTCCGGAATTGAAACCTGCTGTCAGCGTCTGATCCGTGAAGGAACGGAGACGGAGGCGCTGATTCGGTCCCTGTTCCGGGAGATCACCGCATCCGTCGGAACGATGACCCGCCAGATTGCCGAGAAGTATGGCGTTGCGGATTTCCTGTACGCCGGAGGAGTTTCATCAAGTCAATACGTGAGGACCCATCTGGACACCGGGACGCGCCGGTACTTCGGCGCTCCGGAGCTCTCGGCGGACAACGCCGTGGGAGTGGCCCTGTCAGGAGGTAAATATTATGCCGCTGAAGCCTGTCAGCGTAACACAACTGAATGATTATCTGAACCGCGTGGTCAGCACGGATCCGCTTCTGAGCAGCGTAACGGTGCAGGGCGAGGTCTCCGGCGTCAAATACCATTCCAGCGGACACGTATACTTTTCCCTGGTGGACAGCCGCTCCAGACTGAGCTGCTTCCTGCACCGGGAGAAGGCGATGCAGCTGCAGGAAAAGCTGACAGACGGAATGGAACTGACGGCGTCCGGCGGGATCACCGTCTTTTCCAGAGGAGGGAGTTACTCTCTTTATGTGCGGTCACTGGAAATCGAAGGGAAGGGTGATCTTGCGGCCGCGTTTGAGCAGATGAAGCGGCGGCTGAACCGGGAAGGGCTTTTCGACCCGGTGCACAAAAAACCGCTTCCGCCTTATCCGGACAGGATCGGAGTGATCACAGCCGGTACCGGCGCCGCGATCCGCGACATTCTGAAGATTATCCGCAAACGGAACAATGTCTGCGATGTGGTTGTTTTCCCCACGGCTGTCCAGGGAGACGGCGCGGCGGAAAAAATCGCCCGGGCCATTGATTTTGTCAACGAGAATTTCAACGATATCGATATCCTGATCGTCGGCAGAGGCGGAGGATCTGCGGAGGATCTGTGGGCCTTCAACGAGGAGGCGGTGGCGCGGAGCATTTACGCGTCCCGGATTCCGGTCATTTCAGCGGTGGGGCACGAGATTGACTTTTCAATCTCCGACCTGGTGGCGGATGTGCGGGCGGAAACGCCTACCGCGGCGGCACAGATCGCCGTACCGGATACAGAAGAACTGGCCGGCCAGCTTGAGGCCTGGAAGGAGCAGCTGCGGCGTCATCTGGAAAACAGTCTGATGTATCAGAATCTGAAGGTGGAGAATCAGATTCGTCTGCTGCGGGACAGCATGGAGTCGAAAATCAGCGGTGCCCAGAGCTGCCTGGAGCAGTACCGGACCGTCCTGAGGGAGAACGATCCGCGACGGATCCTGGCGCAGGGATACTCTATCGTTGAGGACAGCCGGGGCAGGGTGATGCGGGACGCAGACCTGCTCAGCCCGGAGGAAACGTACAGAATCACGTTTCATAACGGATCGGCGGAGGGTCGCCTGAAGAAGATAGGAGATGGTAGCGATGAATGAGAATAAAATGAGCTTCGAGGAGGCGCTGAGCCGCCTGAAGGACTGCGCGGAGAAAATTAAGGCTCCGGAAATCAGTCTTGAGGATTCGATCCGCTGCTACGAGGAAGGAATGGAATATTTCGAGCTCTGCAGCAGAACCCTGCGGGAGGCGCAGCAGAAGATTGAAACCTTTGAGATTAAGGAATGAACGTGCTGAAAAGGTGCTGAAGAAGGGAAGGCTGAGCAATGAAGGAAAATTATGATGAATATAAACAGGTGGTGGAGGACCATCTGCTGGATTTTATTCCGAATATCGATGCAAAGAGCGGTACGCTGTATGAATCCATGAAATACAGCCTGACGGCCGGCGGAAAGCGGCTCCGTCCGGTTCTGCTGCTGGCGGCCTGTGAGTTTGCGGGGCGCGATTCCAACGTCGCGCTGCCATACGCCTGCGCACTGGAATACATTCATACCTATTCGCTGATTCACGATGATCTTCCGGCGATGGACGACGACGAGCTGCGCCGGGGCAAACCGACCAATCATATGGTTTACGGCCCGGGCATCGCGACTCTGGCGGGGGACGGACTGCTGAACACGGCGTTTGAGGTCATGTACAAAAATCTGTTCCTCTGCTTTGACGACCCCGCTGAGCTGAAACGCAGGATAAACGCCGCCTACGTGATCTCCAAGGGCGCCGGCGTCCGCGGAATGATCGCGGGACAGGTTTCCGACATTGAATCGGAGAACAGAGAATGCTCCCGGGAAATGCTGGATTACATTCACCTGAACAAAACAAGCGCGCTGATCCGCTGCGCGGTAGAGGCGGGACTGTATCTCGGCGGCGCGGAGGATTCCGTGATGCGCGACATGATGCGCTACGCTGAAAATCTCGGTCTGGCCTTTCAGATTGCGGATGATATTCTGGATGTTCGCGGGAACGCGGGAGAGATGGGAAAGAAAACCGGCGAGGATGAAAAGAACGCGAAGGTGACCTACGTATCCCTGCACGGAATGGAGGCCTCGGAAAAGAGACTGCATGAGCTGACGGAGAATGCGGTCGCGGCCATCGCCGATTATTATGATAACGCGGAATTTTTCCGGAACCTTGTACTGAAACTGGAGAAGCGCACATACTGACACAGGAAATGAACTTCTCCGACTGTGCACGGAAAGCCGCAGAATGAGAAAGACTGCAAAAATCGACCGGCGGAGAGGGAAATTTGAGGAAACAGGACGGGAACAGGATGAAAAAAAATCTGACTGACTATAATTTTCCGGAAGATCTGAAGGACATGGATGATTCGGAGCTGGAGCTCCTGTCTTATGCCATTCGGGATTTTCTGATTCAGAAGGTATCTGTGACGGGAGGGCATCTGGCCTCCAATCTCGGCGTCGTGGAGCTGACCATCGGGATACATAAGGTCTTTGACAGCCCCCGGGACCGGATCATCTGGGATGTGGGACACCAGTCCTATGTTCACAAGATCCTGACCGGGCGGGCAGGACAGTTCGATCACCTGCGCCAGAGCGGTGGAATGAGCGGGTTCCCCAAGGCCGCGGAGAGCGAGCATGACGCATATGATACGGGGCATTCCAGCACGTCTCTGTCCGCCGCCGCCGGAATGGCGGCAGCCAGAGATCTCCGGAAGGAAAAATATAATATAATTGCGGTGATCGGAGACGGCTCGATGACCGGCGGAATGGCCTTTGAAGCGCTGAACAATATCGGCGCGTCCAAATCCAAGGTGATTGTCATTCTGAATGACAACGGTATGTCCATTTCGAGAAATATCGGCGGACTGTCCAATCATCTGATCCGTCTGCGCTCCTCCGCCCGCTATCTGGACGTCAAGAAAACGGTAAGGGAAAGCCTGAACCGTATTCCCGTAGTGGGCAGAGAACTGACCTCCGGCATCTCCAGCGCCAAGGAGCGGATGAAGTATGCGATTCTGAACGAGGGCATCATTTTCGAGGAGCTTGGATTCACTTATCTGGGTCCTATCGACGGTCACAAAATCGAGGACGTAATCGAAGCTCTGGAAAATACCAAAAAGGTGGAGGGCCCGGTTCTTCTCCATGTAATCACCAGGAAGGGAAAGGGCTACCGGAACGCGGAAGCGGATCCCGACAGATTTCACGGGATCGGGCCTTTCGATCTGGAGACGGGAAAGGTTCTGACTCCGCCTCAGCTGAGCTGGTCCCGTGTGATGGGGGACACTCTGACAGAGCTGGGACGGGAGAACCGGAATATCGTCGCCATAACGGCGGCCATGGAGTCCGCAACCGGACTGAAGCCCTTTCATGAAGCCTGTCCCGGACGCTGCTTCGATGTCGGAATTGCCGAGGCGCACGCGGTGACCTTCGCTGCAGGACTTGCCAAGGGCGGAATGCGGCCGCTGGTGGCCATATATTCTTCATTCCTTCAGCGCGCCTATGATCAGCTGCTGGAGGACGTCTGTCTGCAGAATCTTCCGGTGGTTTTCGCCATTGACAGAGCCGGTATCGTCGGCGCAGACGGGGAAACACATCACGGACTCATGGATCTCTGTTATCTTCTTTCGATGCCGAACATGCGGATCCTGACGCCGGCGGACGGAGGTCAGCTGCGGGCCATGCTCCGGTACGCATTTACTCTGGACGGACCGGTGGCGATCCGCTATCCGAGAGGCGGATGTGAGCAGGGCGGCAAAGAACAGGTCTTTCATGGCGGGAACGCCCGTCTGTATGACGGACCGGACGGCGATATCTGGGCGGTGGGATCTATGGTGAGCCACGGACTGAAAGCCCGGGAAATCCTCGCGGCGCAGGGACTGCATGTGGGCGTCGTTGCGGTATCGGAGGTGAAACCGGCGGATCTGACTTTGTTAGAGAAGAAAATCCGCAGAATCTTTACGCTGGAGGACGGCATGACCATCGGCGGATACGGTCAGTATATGGGTGCGCAGCTGCCGCCGGAGTACGAAATCCTGAGTCTGGGATGGCCGGATCGGTTCATTGAGCACGGCGCGCCGGCAGATCTCTATCACCGTTACCGCCTGGACGGCGAAGGAATTGCAGAAAGGATCCGTGAGTACATTGAAGGAAAGGCTTGACGTTCTGCTGGTGCAGAAAGGATTTTTTGATTCGAGAGAAAAGGCGAGACGGTCCATTATGGCGGGACTTGTCTTTGTAGACGGACAGCGCAGCGATAAAGCGGGAAACAGAACAGATACGGAAGCGGAGATTGCGGTCCGGGGAAATGAGTGCCCCTATGTGAGCCGCGGCGGATACAAGCTGGAGAAATCGATCCGGAGCTTCGGACTGGAGCTCTCCGGAAAGATCTGCGGCGATATCGGCGCTTCCACGGGAGGCTTCACGGACTGCATGCTGCAGAACGGCGCGAAAAGGGTCTACGCCATGGATGTGGGGTACGGTCAGCTGGACTGGAAGCTGCGGACGGATCCCAGAGTCGTCAATATGGAGAAGTGCAACGTGCGGTATCTGGACCCGGCGCATATTCCGGAGCCTCTGGATTTCATCAGCATCGACGTGTCCTTTATTTCGCTGAAAATGATTCTCCCGGTGGCTGAGCAGCTGCTGGGATCTGAGGGAGAAATCGTCTGCCTGGTCAAGCCGCAGTTTGAGGCCGGAAGGGAGCAGGTCGGGAAAAAAGGCATTGTCCGGGCTCCGGAAGTTCACTGCCAGGTTATCCGCCGGTGTATCGGATACGCGGAGGAAAACGACCTCGTTCCATACGGCCTGACCTATTCTCCGGTCACCGGCGCGAAGGGAAATATAGAATATCTTTTACATGTTGGCAAACCTGAAAAATTGCGTTATAATCAAGTTACAGTCGATGAATTAATCGATAACGTGGTGAAACAATCACATGAGGAATTAAGGTAACTTATTAATGTTGTGTAAAGGAGTAAGAGAGTCATGAACATTTCTAAGAGAGTGGACGCGATGCAGTTCTCACCGATCCGGAAATTCAATCCGATGGCCATCGAGGCGGAGAAAAAGGGAAAGAAGATCTACCACCTGAACATCGGACAGCCGGATGTGGAGACCCCGGAATGCTTTATGGAAGCGATCCGGAATTTTGATGAAAAGGTCATTGCTTATGCGGAGTCCGGCGGAAGACCGGAGCTGATCAGCGCGGTTATCGATTATTACAAGAAGTATGACATTGAGCTGGAGCCTTCTGATATGATCGTCACAAACGGAGGATCCGAGGCGCTGAGCATGTCGTTTCTGACTCTGCTGAACGACGGCGATGAGGTTCTGATTCCTGAGCCGTACTATACCAACTATTCCACGTTTGCTCTGATGGCGGGTGGCGTCGTGAAGCCGATTCCGGCGGACGCCTCCAAGGGCTATGCCTACGCCGATAAAGAAAACATCGAAGCGTGCATCACGCCGAAGACTAAAGTCATCTGCTGCCTGGAGCCGGGAAATCCCACCGGAAATATTCTGTCTCTGGATGAGATGAAGGTGATCTGTGAGCTGGCGGAGAAGTATGATCTGGCGATTATCGCGGACGAGGTCTACAGAGAATTCGTTTACGACGGCAGAACGCCGGTGTCCTTCGGACAGCTGTCGGAGTATGCGGACAGAGTCATCATCGTGGATTCCGTTTCCAAGAGATTCTCTGCCTGCGGCGCCAGAATCGGCCTGCTGATCTCCAAGAACAAAGAATTCATGAGCGGATGCATGAAGATCGCGCAGGGACGTCTCTGCGTATCCACCGTGGATCAGATCGGATCCGCCGCACTGTTCCGCCTGCCGGATTCCTATTACGACGAGGCGAAGGCGATTTACTGCGGAAGAAGAGATGCGGTGGTGGAAGAGCTGAGAAAGATCCCGGGCATGAATGTCGTCGTTCCCGCCGGCGCTTTCTATCTGACCTGCGCTCTGCCGGTAGAGGATATCGAGGACTTCCTGACGTTCCTGCTGACCGAGTTTGAGGACAACGGCGAATCCGTGATGTTCGCGCCTGCCGCGGGCTTCTATGCGACGCCGGGCAAGGGCAAAAATGAGATCCGTATCGCGTATGTTCTGAAAGAGGAAGACATGAGGAGAGGCGTAGAGCTGATCCGCCTCGGCCTGGAAGCTTATAACAAAAAGCTGGGAAAATAGAACAGGAGGCAGAATGAAATTATCCCCGATGATGGAGCAGTACATGAACATCAAGGAGCAGTATAAGGACTGTATCCTGTTCTTCCGTCTCGGCGATTTCTATGAGATGTTTTTCGATGACGCCAAGCTGGTTTCGCGCCTGCTTGAGCTGACTCTGACCGGAAAAAGCTGCGGCCTGGAGGAGAGGGCTCCCATGTGTGGAGTCCCCTTCCATGCCGCAGATTCTTATATAGAAAAGCTTGTCCGCATGGGCTATAACGTGGCCATATGCGAGCAGCTGGAGGATCCGGCAGAAACAAGGGGAATGGTCAAGAGAGGAGTCGTCCGCATCGTGACGCCGGGAACGGTGACCTCCGATGCGATGCTTCATGAGAATGAAAACAATTATCTGGCGTCTGTATATATGAGTACCGGCGGGATGTCAGTGGCATACTGTGACATTTCCACCGGAGAGCTTTATATTACAGAGAAGACCGGCGGGACCAATCTGTTTGAGGATATGATCAATGAACTGGTCAAAATCAACGTCAGGGAAATTCTGATCAATCAGGAGACGGCGGAGAACTACGGAGAAGACGAGATTCGTGATCTGACGGATTCCTTCATTCATGTGATGCCGGATTCCTACTACTCGAAAAAATCGGCGGAGACGGCGATAAGGGCCCAGTTCGGGAGCATATCTCTGACGGCCCTGGGCATCGACGGACGGGAGCTGTGCATCCTGGCCATGGGAGCACTGCTGTCCTATCTTCTGGAAACTCAGAAGCAGAATCTGAAACAGCTGACCCGCTGCCAGTTTTATGAGATCGGAAATCACATGTCTCTGGACAAGGCGACGATCAGAAACCTTGAGATTACAGAGACATTGTATGATAAAAAAGTGCAGGGCTCGCTTTTGTGGGTCCTGGATAAAACCTCCACCGCGATGGGCGGACGCAGACTCAAGCAGTGGCTGCGGGAACCGCTGAACGAGTCCGGCGAGATCAATCTCCGCCTGGACGCCGTGGAGGAACTGACGGAACAGCCGCTTCTGCAGAACAATATCGTGGAGGCGCTGAAGCAGGTCTATGACTTTGAGCGTCTCTCGGGGCGGATTGCCGCGGGCAGTGCCAACGCGAAGGACCTGATCGCTCTGCGGAATTCCATCGGCTGCCTGCCGGAAATCCGGGATAACCTGAGTGATGCGCGGAGCGAGCTTCTGAACGGGCTCGATGCGGAGATTTCAGATCTTTCCGGGGTGTACCGCATGATTCAGGAGGCGATTGTGGAAGAGCCGCCGTACACGGTGAAGGAGGGCGGACTTATCCGGGAGGGCTTTTCTGAAGAGCTGGACGCGCTGAAGGACTCCATCCGCGACGCGAAGGACTGGATTGCCGGACTGGAGCAGAGTGAAAAGTCGCGTACCGGCATTCAGCACCTGAAGGTGGGATATAACAAGGTGTTCGGCTATTACATTGAAATCAGCCGTTCCAACCTCGATCAGACGCCGGAGGAATACATCCGCAAACAGACCCTGGTGGGCGGAGAACGGTTCATCACGCCTGAGCTCAAGGAAAAGGAGAGTCTGGTCCTGAACGCCGAGGCGAAAATCAACAAACTGGAGTACGAGATTTTTACCGGTCTGCGGGAGAAAATCGGAGAGTACATCCTGGAGATCCAGAAGACCTCTGCCGCCATCGCGGTTCTCGACGTCCTGTGCTCCTTCGCCACGGTGAGCATGCGTCTGGGCTATGTGCGCCCGACGGTGGACGACAGCAGACTGCTCTCCATCGAGAAGGGGCGTCATCCTGTCATCGAGCAGACGACGGAACAGGGGCTGTTCGTGTCCAACGACACTTATATGGACAGCGATCAGTCCAGTATGCTCATCATAACCGGACCGAACATGGCGGGAAAATCCACTTATATGCGGCAGACCGCTCTGATCGTCCTGATGGCGCAGGCAGGATGCTTTGTCCCTGCGGAGAAGGCTCACATCGGCGTCTGCGACCGGATCTTCACGCGCATCGGCGCATCGGACAATCTGGCCCAGGGGCAGTCCACATTCTTCGTGGAGATGAGTGAGCTTGCGTATATTCTGCGAAACGCCGGAGAGCGGAGTCTGATCATTCTGGACGAGATTGGACGGGGCACCAGCACCTATGACGGGCTGTCCATCGCCTGGGCCACGGTAGAATACCTCTGCAGCGAGAAACGCCGGATCCGGACGCTTTTCGCGACGCATTATCACGAGATGACCGTGCTGGAGGAGGAGCTTCCGGGAGTCCGCAACCTGAACGTGGACGTGTCGGAGGAGAACGGCAACATCATTTTCCTGCACAAAATCGTGCCCGGCAGTGCGAGCCGCAGCTACGGCGTCCATGTGGCGCGGCTGGCGGGCGTTCCTTCCCGGCTCCTGAACAGTGCGGAGGACAAGCTTGCCCGCCTGGAGGCGGAGGGCTCGGGGAATTCTGTGACAAAGGCGTTTTCCCGGGAGCCGGTGAAGGATGAGCCGAAGCAGCTGTCCTTCTTCTCTCGCGAGCCGGTTCCCGTTGTAGAGGAGCTGAAGAAGATAGACCTTATGAATGTGACGCCCTCTCAGGCGATCCGCATTCTGGAGGATCTGAAGGAACTGATCGATGATTAAATTACTGGAGAAAAACATAGCGGACAAAATCGCGGCGGGGGAGGTTATCGAACGTCCTCTTTCCATCGTCAAGGAACTGGTGGAGAATTCCATCGACGCCGGAGCCTCAGAGATTACTGTGGAAATCAGAAACGGCGGAAAAACCTTTGTTCGCGTGACCGACAACGGCTGCGGAATCCCCCGGGACGAGGCAGAAACCGCATTTCTGCGCCATGCCACCAGCAAAATCGCAACGCTGGCGGATCTGACGGCGATCAGTTCTCTCGGATTCAGGGGCGAGGCGCTTGCCAGTATCGCGGCGGTGACCCGAACCTCGCTGATTACCAGAACGCCGGAGGAGAGAACCGGGTGCCGCATCACGATACACGGCGGAGAAGTCATCGAAAACACAGGCGTGGGCTGCCCGGAAGGGACGACGATGATCGTGACCGACCTGTTTTACAATACGCCTGCCCGGCGGCAGTTTCTGAAATCGGACTCTGCTGAAAGCGGGCTGATTATCGATTTTGTCTCAGAGATGGCGATGGCATATCATGACCGGAGATTCCAGCTGATCAACAACGGACGGAACCTCTTCAGCACGCCGGGAGACGGAAATCTGAAAAAGACGATCGCCGCGGTCTACCGACGCCGGGAATATGAGGAACTGGTAGAGGTGGAATACGGGGAGAACGGATATTCGGTTTCCGGCTGTATTTCCAGACCTTCTCTGACGCGCACCAACAGACGGGATCAGGTGTTCTTTGTGAACGGGCGCATCGTCAAAAGCAGGATCATGGAGCGGGGAGTATCGGAGGGATACCGGGAACGGCTCGCTGAAGGCCGGCAGCCGGTCGTGTTCCTGTTCCTGCGCACTGATCCGGAAACGGTGGATGTCAACATTCATCCGAACAAGAAGGAGGTCCGGTTCCACGACGAGAAGGCGGTCATCGCTGCACTGAAGGCGGCGGTGTTTCAGACGCTTGCCGCGAAGGAGGCGGTGGTCGAGGTGCGTGATTATTTCCCTGTCTCCGGAGCAGAAAGCACAAAGGAAGGAAAGGCGTCCGCACCGGGAGATCCGGATACTCCGGACAGCGGCCGGACGGAACCCTTCCGCATCAGTACCGGCCAGGACGGACTGCTCCGGAAAGAGCGGAAAGAGGATCAGGTTGACATAAAACATATATTGTCTAAAATGCGGGAAGAAGAGCAGGAGACGTCTTCGGCATCTTCGACAGTCGCCACGCCTGCGCCGGCGGCGGAGCAGGCTGCTTCATCGACTGCATTTCCGGAAGAAAAAACGGACAGTTCCGGCGCTTATCCGCCGGCAGCGGGCGGAAGCTCGGCGGTAATGGACGCTGCGGCGATAACTGACGGGAAACCGGCGGCGGAACGGGATCCTTCGGCGATGGATCTCCGCGGGCCGCGGAAGAAGCCTTTTGACTTCAGCGGGCTGAAGATCACCGGTTCGATTTTCGATACGTATATCACAGCGGAGGATTCTGACGGATTTTACCTCATCGACCAGCACGCGGCGCAGGAGCGGATTTTCTATGAACGTCTTGCGGAGGAATATCTCAATGACGATAAACCCTCCCAGACCATTCTGACGCCCATTACACTGGAGGTGCCGCTGAGCGTCAGGGAGGAGGAATACGACTGGATCGACTCATTGCGGGACATGGGCTATCATATAGAAGAATTCGGCCCCAGTGCCTATATCATCCGGGAAATCCCGTATTTCATGGAGATATCTGAGGCGGAATCCTTCCTCCGTGATTTTGTGGACCAGATCGGAGAACAGGACGACCTGCGCAATACTGTGGTCATCGACAAGCTGATCACCCGATCCTGCAAATCCGCCATCAAGGCCCGCGATCATATGTCGGACATGGAGCTCCGGCAGCTGATTCGGGATCTGGCCCGGTGCAGGAACCCCTTTTCCTGCCCCCACGGCAGACCGACCTTTATCCGTTTTTCCATGTATGACATCGAAAAGATGTTCAAGAGAGCGTGATGCGGAATGACTGATACAGACAGAAAAATCATCGCGATCTGCGGACCTACCGCGGTCGGCAAGACCCGGTTCGCCATTGAAGCGGCGCTGGCGCTGGGAGGTGAAATTATTTCCTGTGATTCCATGCAGCTTTATCAGTACATGGATATCGGCAGTGCCAAGCCTACTGCGGAGGAGCAGTCGAAGGTCCGTCACTATCTGGTGGATCAGATTGACCCGCGGGAAAGCTTCTCCGTCGCCCGCTATCAGAAGCTGGCGAAGGCAGCCGTCGAAGAGGTCTTTGTCCACGGAAGGATCCCGATTATCGCAGGCGGAACCGGTCTCTATCTCAATTCACTTCTGTACGATATGGATTTCAGCGCACCCCCGGAGAACGACGGGTTTCGCGACGCCATGTACGCCCTGGCGGAGGAGCAGGGCCCGGCAGTGGTCTATGACCGGCTGAGGGCGGCGGATCCGGCGGCGGCAGACAGGATCCATCCCAATAATCTGAAGAAGGTGATCCGGGCGCTCGAGGCGGCGGAGGCGGGAAACAGGGTGAAGGATTTCGCGGCGGATCCTGTTCCGACAAAGGATTATTCGCCTGTCCTCGTCGGACTGAGCCGCGACCGGCAGGAACTCTATGACCGCATCAACCGAAGGGTGGATGTGCTGATGGAGCAGGGACTGGAGCAGGAGGTCCGCGGACTTCTGCGCATGGGTCTCACAGGATCGGATATCTCCATGAAGGGCATCGGCTACAAAGAACTCATCGGATATATTCAGGGAGAATATGACCGGGAGGAGGCTGTACGGCTGATTAAACGGAACACGAGGCACCTGGCCAAGCGGCAGATGACCTGGTTCCGGCGGTACAGGGACATGAAATGGTTCAACATATCGGAATATGAAAGTGAGGAGCGCTGCATCCGCGCGATGAACGAATGGCTCAGGGAACAGATAAAATCGTAAAAATCCATAACAAGAGCGACAGGCCGGACAATATCGTCGAGACGGAAAATGAAATCGACGAGGAGTGTGAGAAGCTGGAGGTACAGATGCCCCGGTTCCTGAGAGGCTTTTTCATCTATCTGCGCGGGAACGTGCTTCCCATGACCCGGCTCGCCTACCTCCGGGACATCCGGTTCTTTCTGAAATATCTGGTCCGGGAGACGGACCTGACCGAGGCGGAGAGTATCGGGCAGATCACGCTGAAGGAGTTTGATGCAATCCGGGCGGCGGACATCAATATTTATCTGGATTACTGCCGGAAATACAGGGTGGAGACGGAGAAGAGCATTACCGTCTATGAAAACCACAACAAAACACTGGCCCGCAAGAAATCCTCGGTTTCGGTGATGTTCAAGCAGCTGTACCGGGACGGGCTGCTTTCCCGGAATATTACCGACGGGTTCGACCCCATCCGGGTGCAGAAGGCGGACGAAAGGGAGATTAAGGCGCTGCAGGATGACGAGGTCATGATCATGCTGGATGCTGTGAGCACCGGCGCCGGCCTGACGAAGCATGAACGGTCGTACTGGGAGAAGACGAGAAAGCGGGACAAGGCGATTCTGATTCTGTTCCTGACCTACGGACTGCGTCTCTCGGAGCTTCAGCAGCTGAATGTTTCCTCCTTCAATTTCAGCCGGGGAGAGTTCAAAATCTACCGGAAGAGGGGAAAGGAATCCATCATGCCCATGAACGATTCTGTGACCGCGGTGATTCACGATTATCTGAATAACGAGCGCGGAGAAGACAGCGCTCTCGCGCCGGAGCACCGGGACGCGCTGTTTCTGTCTCTTCAGGGACGCCGGATGACACAGCGGCAGATCCGGGAACTGGTGAAGAAGTACACGTCTATCGCACTGAAGACCAGCCGCAGCGCCGGCTACAGCCCGCATAAATTGAGGGCGACGGCGGCGACCAGTCTGATCGGACGGGGAAATTCAATTTACGATGTGGCGGCGCTGCTGGATCACGAGCAGGTGACGACAACCCAGCTCTACGCCCGCCATAAGGCGAACGTCAAGAGGGATCTGGTCCACGGCATGGAATGGGAGACCGAGCGGCGGGAGACTGAACGGTACGAGAACGGGCGGCGGAAAACTGAACGGCAGGAGACTGAACAGTATGAGAACGGGCGGCACGAAACTGAACACGGAAACGGAGAGGACAAGAATGAAGAATGAGATTCAGCAGCTTCTGGCTGAGAAATACAGTATTGAGGACGCGGTGATCAGACACGTGGAAGTATGCGGGGAACAGCTGTCCCGGCGGTTCTCCGCACAGGACGAAATCCGGGAATACAATCAGTACAAGGTTTTGTCCGCCCTGCAGAAAAACCGCATCGCGGATATGCATTTCGGATGGACGACCGGCTACGGCTACGACGATGCCGGCCGAGAGGCGACGGAGCGGGTATATGCTGAAATTTTCGGCACGGAAGCCGCGCTGGTGCGTCCTACGATTGTAAACGGAACTCATGCGCTTGCCATCACGCTGATGGGGCTTCTTCGGCCGGGAGACGAGCTGATCTACTGCAGCGGCGGGCCGTATGACACTCTGGAGGAGGTCATCGGTATCCGGGGCAGGGGAAAGGGTTCACTGGCGGATTACGGGGTAACATACAGGCAGGTGGAACTGAAGGCGGACGGGAGCATTGATCTGGACAGCGTCGCGGCGGCGATCGGTCCCTCCACCAGAATGGTCTGCGTGCAGCGTTCAACGGGCTACAGCTGGAGAAAGGCACTGACGATTCCGCAGATTGCGGAGTGGGCGTCCTTTGTACACAAAGAGCACCCGGACATCATCTGCATGGTCGACAACTGTTACGGGGAATTTACGGATATCCGGGAGCCGTCTGAAGTGGGCGCGGATGTTATCGCGGGTTCACTGATTAAAAATCCGGGCGGCGGACTGGCGCTGTCCGGCGGCTATGTGTGCGGTCGGGAGGACCTGATTGAAAAAATCAGCTATCGAATGACCTGTCCCGGTATCGGTGCGGAGTGCGGTCTGACCTTCGGACAGACCAGAGCGATGCTGCAGGGACTGTTTCTGGCACCTTCTGTGGTGAACAGCGCGGTGAAGGGCGCGCTGCTCTGCGGGCAGGCGTATTCCGCGCTGGGATATGGGGTCTGCCCGGAACCGGAGACGGTGCGATCGGACATTATTCAGGCAGTCCGCCTGGAAAGCGGCGAGGCGGTAGTGGCCTTCTGCGAAGGCATTCAGGCGGCCGCGCCGGTGGATTCCTTTGTGCGCCCTGAGCCCTGGGCCATGCCGGGATATGAGGATCCTGTGGTCATGGCGGCCGGCGCGTTCGTGCAGGGTTCCTCCATCGAGCTCAGCGCTGACGGGCCGATGCGTGAACCGTTTATCGTCTATTTTCAGGGAGGACTGACGTATGAGCATTCTAAACTCGGCGTCATGAATTCTCTGAACCGGCTGTACCGGAAGGGACTTCTGAAGGGAAGGGGACTTTGTGTATGAGCGACAAAAAAAGCAGGGGGCAGCGGCTGCGCCGCGCTCTGACGATACTTAAATTCGCGGTTCTTATCGCGATTGTCGTCGCCCTGCCGATTTATATCATCATCTGTCAGAGGGATGTGATTTCCAGATTCCGCAGCTACACGGATGTGATCCATTATCTGCGGGGATTCGGCATCAAGAGTGTTCTGATCTATCTTGCGGCGGAAATTCTGCAGATTGTCGTCAGTGTGCTGCCGGGAGAGGTTTTTCAGTTTGCCGCCGGTTCGGTGTTCGGTTTTTTCCCGGGACTTATCCTGACGCTGGCGGGCTGCGCGGCCGGAGAAACCGTTTCCTATTATCTGGCGCGTTTTCTGGGCGAGGACGGACTTGAACTGATTCTCGGAAAGGAGCGAATGGGAAAATATGTAAGCCGCTTCAACAGCGAAAAAGCGTATATCCTGACGTTCCTGATTTACCTGATTCCGGGAATTCCGAAGGATCTGGTATGCTACGCCGCCGGAATCTCTCATATGAAATTCCGTGCCTTTCTGCTGCTCTCACTCGTCGGCAGAATTCCGGCACTGTGCGGCTGTCTGCTGTTCGGCGATATGATGATGAAAGGGAATTACCGGGGAATGATCGTGATCGGCGCTGTCTGCGGCGTGATTCTGCTGCTGTGCTTCATCTTCCGGAAGCGAGTCAACCGGTTTATCGATCAGATTTATGAGAAAATATCGTAAGGGGGATCCAATCAGGAAGATCCAATCCCGGGGCAGGCTCTCATAGTCTTTTCCGGATACTTTATACCGACAAGACAGTTTTGCAGGTTTTGCAGGTTAATAATTAACCCACAAAAACTACAAAATCTTCTTTGTCTGCAAAGGCTTTACCGGAGAGGGGAGAGGCGAGACCCGCGCATACTCACTGCAGAGATTCACCGCCGCCGTAGCAACGCATACGCCGCAGATACCGCCGCGGATGCCGCTCCGCCGCAGAGCAGATAACCGCCCCTCCGCCGGGTAGTCATTGACAGAACGCGGGGCAATTGCTATAATTTATGTAGAATTAAATATGTCGGTACAGTGCCGCGGACGGCAGTCCGCAGTTAAAAGGGAATCGGGTGTGAATCCCGAACGATCCGGTCACTGTAAACAGGGAGTTCTCCCGTACTATGCCATTGGCAGCATACATCCGGCACAGACAGCGTGCGCCGCAATGCTTCGGCGTTCCGGCTGTCACCGTCATTTCGATGCTGCTGAGAAGGCGCGGGGGAACGAAGATCTGCAAGTCAGGAAACCTGCTGTATCAGAATTATCGGCGAAATGCTTCTGGAGAGAGTGTGCCTGTAATAATAACATGATGAAACATTAGATACATCGCATCATTGTTCCGCTGCAACAGATTTTCATGTATTATAACTGAAGTTTTTCATACAAGTACCCGCTTCTTCAGAGAAAAGTGGGTTTTTTGCTGCCCTGAGATATCGCAGTGCTCTGTCCGGAGCTGAACGCCGTGCTGAGCGAGGAAAAAATGATGAGAAGGAGAGAATTTGTTTTGAAAAAGAAAAAGTATTACAAAATCACGTTATCCTTCCTGCTGATCGCTGCGCTCGTTCTGACGCAGCTTGCCGCTGCGTTTGCGGAAGATTCCGCAGGCGCCGGGAGTGCGTCTCCGAAAGCGACGGCGCAGCAGGAGACCGTGGCGAGAGAAAACAAAAAAGCCTCGTCTGCGGAAGACAATCAGGCGGGCCGGTCTGAACAGGAAGGAGTAGCACAGCAGGAAGACCGGAGCACAGCAGCCTCCGATTCCTCAAACGGCTCGTCAGCAGCTTCTTCAGTCGGCTCCGTGCGGCAGCAGGCGAGACAAGGCGAAAGCGGGCAGCAGGGAACATCCGATACATCGGAAAACCTGTCCGGCAGCAGCAAGACGGCTTCCTCCGGAGAAAAGGAGACAGCGCAGAATCAGACTGCGAAAACCGGAGAACCTTCCGCCATCGACAACAGCACGACGCTGGATGACGGCATCTACACGCCGGACGGCGTTTCCTTCACCGGCGGAACCGGAAGAGTGAAAATCACGGTTCCGACGATTAAGGTGACGAACGGGAAGGCGTATGCCGACATTCTGTTCAGCAGCAAATCTTATACGAAGCTTCAGGCCGGCGGAAAGACCTACGAGCCGGAGGCTGACACATCGAACGGGTCTTTGTTCAAAAAAGTTCCGGTCGCTCTCAACAGGGATACAGCGATTGTCGGAACCACCACGGCGATGTCGAAGGTCAACGATATTGATTATTCTATTCACGTGAACAAAAGTGAACCGGTGTCCGATCCGGCCACCCCTGCTGTGGATAACAGAACCGATCTGGCGGACGGCGTCTGGGTACCGGACAGCTTCAGTGTGAGCGGCGGTACGAACAAAGTGACGATTACCTGTCCGAAGGTTACGATTTCCGGCGGAAAGGCTGTTGCGACGATTGTGTTCAGCAGCGATAAATACACACAGCTGAAGGCAAACGGTAAAATTTACAGCGGCGTAACAGATTCCGCGGCAAAGACCTCGACCTTTTCTGTTCCGGTGGCGCTGAACACGGCCAATCCCATCATCGGGAAAACCGTCAGAATGTCTGATCCGCACTGGATCAATTATTCTATCACCATTCGGATGAGCGTGAATTCCGGGAAGTATACGGAGCCTTCCGGCGGACAGGATCCCGACCCGTCGCCATCGGATCCGACAGTACCGACAGAGACGAAAGACCTGAAGGCAGGAACCTGGAAGGTGAAGTCTGACACCGATAACCGCATGTTCTACCTCTATCCGAAAACCGGAACCAAGTACAGTATTCTGACGGTTAAAGGGGAGGGCAGCAAAAAGACCATGACTGCAACCGTCACGCTGACCGGAGAAGGCTACGACTATCTGTACATGGGAACCGCGCTGGATGCGGCGAAGGCGCCGAAAACCCGGTGGATCAAGGCGAAGGTGGTTAACGGATACTACACCTACACGCTGCCGGTTTCCGCTCTGGATAAGAATCTGACGGTTTCCGCTCATTCCAGGAAGCTGAACAGCTGGTTTGAACATACTATTATCTTCTACAGCGGCGGGGCGAAGGCTGTTTCCTCCGGCACCTCGACGACAGCTCCTAAGACAAAGAAAAAGAAAGACAAATACGCCACAAGCGGGAAACAGACAAAATTCAGGAAGAGCACAAAGAAAGACAAGGTATCCAAATATAAAGACGACAGCCAGAAAAGCACAGGTGCGGTCAACAACAGAACCTCACTGAAGGACGGAGTATACACTCCGGATTCCTTCAGCTGGTCAGGAGGCTCCGGCCGTCTCGCCTACATTAAATGCAGAAAAATCACGGTAACGGGCGGAAAAGCCTATGCGACCATCGTGTTCGGAAGCAGCAGCTACGACCGTCTCAAGGCAAACGGAAAGGTTTATTCCAGGAGCGGGGGAGGACTCTCCACTTTTGTGATTCCGGTGAAACTGAACGCCAACAATACCATCATCGGACGCACCACAGCCATGTCCCAGCCTCACTGGGTCCGCTATACAATCTATGTAAAAAAAGCCGTCAGCGCCAGGGCTGCGAAAAAAGCCCGGGCAGAAGCAGAAAAAGCCGCAAAGGACGCCCGGAAGGCCAAACTCTCGCTGAGCAGGTCCGCTCCGAAGATTACCGGGCTGAAATACAGGTCGACGGTGAAAACCAGGTATGCGAAATACTTCCGGATCTTCCGGTATAACCACGGCGTTTCCCTGCTGAGCATAGACGTCAGCAAAAACACCGCGCTGTATGAGGAATACACGAAAAATGCGAAGAAGTCCGCAAAGGAGGACGGTAAAGTGGAGTATGACGAGGACGGAAAACCGGTCGCCCGCTCCCAGCACGAGATTACAGAGGCTCTTTATAAAAACAACGTCGTGAGTTATCTGCTGGTTCCGGAGAAATTCGACGTTCCCGCCGGTCTGGACAAACAGTATATCATCGTCAGGATCCCCGCGGAGAAAAGCTATGTGGCATCGAACTCTGCTTTGTCGTTCCTGGACGCCCTGGACGCGGTCGACGGCATCCGTCTCACCGGCGTAACGCCTGAAAAGGTCACTGCCTCCGGCGTCACGAAAGCGATAAAGAGCAGGCGCATCACCTATGCCGAAACGCCGGAATCGCCCCGGTACAGCACAATCATCCGGAAGAAAACCAGACTGGCCGTTCTGCCGGGGAGCCTGATTCCCGAGGAGATTACGACAAAGGAAACTCTGCTGAACAAGGACAAAATCGCGAAGCAGAAGGAGCAGGCGGAAACGGATCAGAAAAAACTGGAGACTCTGGAATCCCGTTTTACGGCGCTGGATATTCCGGTCATCCTCGACCGGTCCCGGCAGGAGAAGAGTCGTCTGGGACAGAAGGAATGGATCCGGATTTACGGAGAGATTTACGGCAGCGCGAAAAAAGCGCAGAAAATTTTTGAGAAAGAAGTAAAGGCAGAAAAGAAATAAAAAAGGCAGGATGAGATGAGAAACCGATTCAGGAAAGGAATGATCCTTCTTCTGGCGCTGGTGACCGCCACAGTGCTTCTGCTGTCCGGCTGCGGCGCGAAAAACAGCGAATCAGCTTCGGGCACATCGGGCGCTCCGGAGATCAGCGGGCTGACCTACAGCAAGACCATGAAGCTGGATTATGCGAAGGAATTCAACGTTTACTACTACAAAGACGGGTACAGGCTGATTGACATTAAGGACGATGCGAAGTATCTGATCGTGCCCAAGGGAAAGAAGGCTCCGGAAAAGCTGAGCAAAAAGATTAAGGTTCTTCACGAACCGGTGAAAAACATCTATCTCGCGGCGACCGCGTCCATGGCGCTGTTTTCTTCCATGGACGCTCTGGACAATATTTCCATGACCTCGCTGAAGTCGGGAGGCTGGTCCTTCCGGTCAGTACGGGACGCGATGAACGCAGGGAAAATTGTTTACGCCGGAAAATACAGTGAGCCGGATTACGAGCTGCTGCTGGACAAAAAATGCGGTCTGGCCATTGAATCCACGATGATTTATCATACGCCGGACGTAAAAGAAATGATTGAAGATCTGAAAATCCCCGTCATGGTAGACCGGTCCAGTTACGAATCAAACCCCCTGGGGCGCACAGAGTGGATCAAGCTTTACGGCGCGCTGACCGGACATGAGAAACAGGCTGAGGCCTTCTTTGAAAAACAGGAAAAGAAAATTTCCGCTCTGGACGATTTCAGGAATACGGAGAAAACTGTAGCCTTCTTCTATATATCCACGGACGGAAAAGCAGTGGTGCGCAGCAGCAAAGACTACGTTCCCACGATGATCGAGATGGCCGGCGGCCGGTATGTTTTCAGGAAACTGACGGATTCCGACGGAAAAACCTCCGTTCCGATGACCATTGAAAAGTTCTACGATACGGCCGCAGACGCCGATTATATCGTATACAACGGGAGCATCGACAGCACGGTCCGTTCCATGAACGATTTAATCGCGAAGGACCCGATTATGAAAAAGTTCAAAGCGGTGAAAAACGGACAGTGTTACGCCACGGGAGCATCGATGTATCAGCGGACGGATATCGTCGGTGATATGATTCTGGACTTTCATTATCTCGTGACACAAAAGCATCTGTCCGAAATGAAGTTCCTGACAAAACTGAAGTGAGGGCCCTCTGCTCCGCGTCGCATCCCGTGACGCCGGCACAAAGTACACGAACCTCCGATTCGGCCGTGTACGCGAAAAAAGTCAGAGGAAGTACAGGTAGTTTTTGAAGTACAGGTAGTTATTTATGAAAAAAAATATTTCCGAACTCCCGGCAGCCGCCGAAAGCTTTCAGCACGAAAACCTTCGGCGGCGCAGCCGTTATACCATGGTATTCGTACTGCTGTTCGCCGCGTTCTGCGTGATGACTGTGATCAATATCAATTCCGGTAATGTGCATATATCGCTGGATCATATCGTCAGGATACTTTTCACCGGGCAGGGAGATATCAAGGAAACCAATATTATATGGAGAATCCGTCTCCCCAGGATACTTACGGCGGCCATACTGGGCGGCGCTCTTGCGCTGTCCGGATTTCTGCTTCAGACATTCTTCGAGAATCCGATTGCGGGTCCCTATGTTCTGGGGATCTCTTCCGGCGCGAAAATGGTTGTAGCCTTTGTTATGATCGTCGCGCTGAAATATTATTCCACGGTTTCCTCCTACACGATGATTGTGGCGGCCTTTGCCGGCTCTCTGGCGTCGGTGGGCTTTATTCTGCTGGTTGCCCGAAGGATCCAGAATATGGCGGCGCTGCTGGTGGCGGGAATCATGATCGGCTACATCTGTTCCGCTGTCACGGACTTTATTATTACCTTCGCCAGCGACTCGGATATCGCGAATCTTCACGGCTGGTCTCAGGGCAGTTTTTCCGGGATGAGCTGGGAAAGCGTGCGTATCGTCGCTGTCGTGGTGTTTGTCACGTTCGCTCTGACACTGTGCTGCGCCAAGCCCATCAGCGCCTATCAGCTGGGAGAATCCTATGCGCGCAGTATCGGCGTGAATATTCGTGTGTTCAGGATTGTGCTGATCCTTCTCTCCAGCGTGTTCTCGGCAACAGTGACGGCCTTTGCCGGCCCGATTTCCTTTGTCGGCATCGCGGTGCCGTTCCTGATCAAGGGCGCTCTGGGCACGTCCAGGCCTATTGTTGTGATTCCGGGAGCCTTTGTGATGGGCGCGGTATTCTGCATGTTCTGTGATCTCATCGCACGGCTTGCCTTCGCTCCGCTGGAGCTGAACATCAGCACCGTGACATCCGTCTTCGGAGCACCAATTGTCATCTATATGATGGTCAGCAGAAAGAGAGGCAGATGAGATGAACGGGAATTATCTGACACTTGAACAGCTTTCCGTGGGATATCACAGCAAAAGCCTCATTGACGATATCTGTCTGAACGTCCGCAGAGGGGAGATTGTGACGCTCATCGGACCCAACGGCGCCGGAAAATCCACAATTCTGAAGACAATCGCCCGTCAGCTCACCCTGCTGCGCGGTGACGTGGTTATCGACGGGAGCAGTCTGAACGAGATGACTTTCCGGGATCTGTCCACACGTATGGCTGTGGTTCTTACAGACCGTCCGAAGCCGGAGCTTCTGACCTGTCACGATATCGTAGCGACCGGACGGTATCCGTATACCGGGCGTCTGGGAATTCTGACCCATGAGGACGAGGAGAAGGTGGACGAGGCGCTGGAGACGGTTCACGCACGCGAGCTTGGAAACCGTGATTTCAATGCGATCAGTGACGGGCAGAAACAGCGTGTGATGCTCGCCCGGGCAATCTGCCAGGAACCGGAAATCATCCTTCTGGACGAGCCGACATCGTTTCTGGACATCCGTTACAAGCTTGAGCTCCTGAGCGTCCTGCGCCGAATGGCCAAAGAAAAGGGAATCACTATCGTCATGACCCTCCACGAAATCGATCTCGCACAGAAAATCTCGGATCGGATTGTCTGTGTCAGCGGGGAGCACGCAGTCCGGGCCGGAACGCCGGAGGAGATTTTTCATTCGGAGATTATACGGGAGCTTTACGATATCGACAACGGATTCTATGATCCCGTGTTCGGAAGCATCGAGCTGGCAAGGCCGGAGGGAGATACGCCGCAGGTCTTTGTGATATCCTCAGGAGGAACCGGCATCCGGATCTACCGGGAGCTTCAGCAGGAGAATGTTCCCTTCGCCGCAGGCATTCTGTATGAGAACGATATTGATTATCAGCTGGCTTCGCTCCTGGCCTGCAGGGTGATAAGCGAACGTCCGTTTGCGGAGATTTCTTCTGAAACCTATGAGCAGGCAGTGGGGGAGATGGAACAATGTCAGAGAGTAATCTATGCGGGGGTTCCCAGAGGCGGAATCAACGCCCGTCTGTTTGATCTCGTCAGGCTTGCGGCGGACAAAGGAATCCTGGAGGAGGTCTGAACCTCATTCCACATTCCACGGCGGAACTGTATTCTATATCCAAATATATCAAAAACTTAATCTGCAGCAAAATACTGCCGACCGCAGAGGCGCCGAACCGGCGTCTTTTTTGGTGTAACTCTTTTTCCGCCGGTGCAGAAAAAAGCGAAAAAAGAGAAAACAAATGTTCGTTTCACTATTGACAACGAACATGTATTCTGATATTATAGCAGTACGAACAGACGTTCCGAACGAATGTTTCGCACAGAAGGTATACATGATGAGGAAGATGAGGATTGCATCGAAGTTCAGATTTACAATATTTGCGGTCATTGTGCTGCTGACGGTATTCACAGTGTTTTCGACGCTTGCAGGATTCAATACAGCGAACAGTTTATCAATGGATCAGTACAGATGCGTGGAGGTTGAATCTGGTGATACCTTATGGTCGATTGCGGCCGAATATGCTCCGGACAATAAAGATGTCCGTCAGATCGTATATGATATCTGTGAGACTAATGATATACAGGCAAACGACATTGCATCGGGACAGAAAATCCTCGTACCGGTGTATGATTGATCCCATATTACATTTCAGGTGTTCCGAACTGGCGCTCGGATTCAACTCCTGGATTAGAGGTTTTGATAAGGACCCGGCAGCCGGACCTGATACACCCGGCGCAGCGGGCCTTTATCATTTCTAAATCTTTTTTGAGACAGAGAGGTTCCATAATAAACGGCGTATGCCGCATACAGAGCCAGAAGACTTGGTCCGTACGGACGGACAGAGAACTGCGTAAAAAGATCTGATAAAACGAGGCTTAAATTTCCGTTTTAAGCGATTTTAAATGGTGATGAGGATATACGGGTCTACGGTGCAACCGTTGACAACCGTGAAAAACCGATCCCGCCGGTGTTGCGGGCTTTTTCTTGTTTTTCACCACAACTATTCCCAAAATTATGATTTTAGGAATAGTTATATCCGGAAAAGTCAGGAGAGAGCCGTCCCGCAAATCCCACAAATAACGGCCGATTCATCCGCACCCTCTCCTGTTCTTATCCTTACAATTTTTCCGGGGTTTCCTGACGTTCTCTCTGGATCTTTTTGCGAAGCACCTGCATGGATATATCACAGGACGCCAGTTCATCGGCACAGCGTTTCAGCTCCGCACCGATGAGTTCGGGATTGGACAGTTTCTTTTTATATTTAATTTCATGCTCCAGGCTCGCCCATGTATCCATTGCGATGGTCCTGAGCTGAAATTCAACATAATATCCTTTGTAACGGACGATCATGTGATAACTTCTGTAACCGTTCGGCTTGCAGTTTCGGATATAGTCCTTTTCTGCTGTAACCGTAAACGTGTTACGGATCATTGTAGCGTAATCATACACTTCGTCTATGAAATGGCAGATGATCCGGAAGCCGATGGCATCGTGTATCTCTTCCAGCGCAGAACGTTCGTTCTCGGGCAGATGATTGAGGCGGCATTTGTTCCGCATGCTTTCCTCGGATTTGATCCGTCTGCGGATGTGTTCATAATTTCCGTTTTCCAGCATTCTGCTGATTTCATCCGCGATTGCGTTCATTTCAGGGAGATGCTCTCCATATATACTGTTCATGCTTTCTGTTATTTTGCTTATTTTTACTGTTTTCGTATTCAGCGGTTCTCTGTTATTTGCGGTGCGGTTCAGGCGGATTCAAGCTCTGTCAGCCGACAGGATTGATGATCGCTCAAAATATGCAGATCCGCATTGATGGAAGCCAGCTTGTCATTGAGATAACTGATGTAAAGCGACAGCTTTTCTTCGTCTGTGTCGGGGTCGTCTTCCCATATCTGATCCCTGACCAGGCTGAAATCGATATCCCGGTTCATGTTCTGAATCAGATAGCGCATCAGATCGGTTTCCTTGGGGCCCAGCCGGATGGAATGCTTTGCCGAAAGCTCCCCCTCCAGAGTATCAAGCCGGACACAGCCTGCGGACAGAATGACAGCGCCGCATCTTCTCCGGATGACGGAGTTAATCCGCGCGATAAGCTCGTCAAAGGAAAACGGTTTGGTGATATAGTCGTCAGCGCCGAGGTCGAGACCCGCGACCTTATCGTCGATATCATCACGTGCAGTCAGAAGAATGGCCGGCGTATGTATCCCCTCCTCTCGCATGCTCTTGAGCGCTTCCGTTCCGCTCATGACAGGCATCATGATATCCAGCAGCATACAGTCATATCGGTTTTCCCGTACCATAGAAAGCGCATCGCTTCCGTTTTCCGCACAGCTTACTGAGAATCCTTTGAATTCCAGCATTTCCCGGATTGCCTCTGACAAAAGCTGTTCGTCCTCAGCCAGCAGGAGTTTTTTTCTGGTATGATTCATGGGTTTACTCCCCTCCCCTCTGCTTATCAGAATACAGTACGAATATAATTGATAAATGAGCTGTATATGACGATTCAGAAAAGAGTCCTGCCGGGGATGTGAAGGAGTTCATCACATCTCCGGCATATTCATTTCCAAAATCCCGAATTCTCCGGAGCTCAACAGCTCAGTTCCTCCGAAGCGCCATCAGACAGGTAATGATTCCGAAAGAAATCACCGCAAGTGTCACATACAGAAGCGGCGTCGTCCGGTCACCGGTCGCGGGTGCGGGCGTTTTGCCGTTCTTTTTTACCGCGGCCGGCACATGAGCGGCTTTGGGAGAGACATTGGCTTCGGCCTTGACGGGATCGACATCTGCTGCGTAAGCGGCGGAGATGTTCTCTACTTTCCCGCTGTTCGTCGCCCGGGCGCGGTATGTGATTCTGAAGCTGTCCTTCGGTTGTGCGTCCCGTCGGGTTTCGACCTGGAAATGGTCCAGACCGAAGCTGATACCGCAGGATTTTGTGATATCGCTTCCGTTATAGAGAACTTTGACGGAAGACGGATCATACCGCAGATTATCTGTCATCACGTGATCCATGATGATCACCCGGCGCAGCGGAGTGAGCGCTTTTGTCGTCAGTGTATAGTGAAGATATGCGTTTTTCGAGGTTACAGATTCGCGAACAGCCTTGGAATGAACAATTTTTCTCACGCCGCCGATAAATCCGACCCTGTTTTCGGTTTCTGCCGGTTCGGCATTATCTGCACTGCCGACGGCCCGGTTGATCATTGATGCCTGCGCAGGTATTTTGTCTGCAAAGGTGATGTCATAGGTTACTGTCAGAGTTTCACGAAACGAAAGATCTGTATGAGTCCGGATGAGGCATGTCCCTGCTTTGTGATCCACAGAAATATCGCAGGACGCAGTGATATCCCGGTTTCCCTTTCGCACGCGGACAGAATCCGGGTCACAGGTTCCGAGATTTTTTTGTTTGAAAGCGTCTTTTATGACGATATTTTTCGCCGTCACTCGGTCCCGGGCCTGGGTGAGCTTTATAGTATAGTGCCCTTTTTCTCCGGCTCTGTACAGCGTCTGATCGCTTTTCTTGCTGATGACGAGCAGCGGCGTCTTCGGACGGAAGTTAACGCCTGTTTCGGAGAAATCACCGCCTGAAGGAATCGTATCCTGATCCTTAATCCGAACGCCGTTTGTATTCTCCGTGGCGGGGGTGCGTACAAAATTTCTGAGCTGCTGTGCGGGAAGCTCCGCCTCGTTGACCGTCATGGCGTAAGAGAGATGCAGACCGCCCGTCAGGTTCAGATCCTGATAATCAGTCTGATGCTCGCGTTTCAGATAATTTGCTTTCGATCCGCGGGAATCCGAAGAGGCCGGCTCCTTCCCGTCCCTGTATCCGATGTTGGCGTATTTTCCGAGGAACCGAATCACGAAGCCGCCGTGATTTTCCCGGGGCAGCGTTTCGCCGGAATTTCGAAAACTCTGCGCGGAGGTTTTCAGTTCCTGTCCCGCAACGCGGTCAGCGCCTTCTTTGTAAGGGTACAGCAGATAATCTGTTCCCTTTGTCAGCGCAGTCCCGTCGCCTCCTGTTATCTTCAGCGACTCGGGATCCAGTGTCAGTCCGGGTGTTTCCAGTGTATCCGCCAGAACGAGATTTCTCATGAAGGTTCCGGGATTGATGTTGGTGATGTCTGCGGTGAATTGCACCGTATCCCCTGTCTCATATTCCGTCTTTTCTTGTCCGGCTTTCTTTTCTATGTTCAGCTTTGGACTGTTGATATATACGGAGGTCGAAGCGGAGCGTTCCGGAACGGCATCGGCCGACGCTTTTACCGTATTCTGTACGACGGTTCCGTTCAGCGCGTTTCCCGGGACGGCGCGGAACGTGATAGTGACAGTCTCTCCGAAGCGAAGCTCCGGCGTGGAGAATTCAAAACCGCCGGCGATGGATTTCAGAGAGAATTCCCGGCTGATTCCCGCAGCTTTCAGTGTTTTCGGATCAATTGACATGTTCGCGGGAAGATCGGTATCTCTGACTCTGACACATGTTGCGGACGCCTTTGGATTAGTCTGCCGGATACTGATTTTATATGGGATTTCATCACCGACCTGGAATTCATAGGGCTCTGTGGTTTTGTTCACGGCAAGTCCCGGCTGTCCCTTCTCATTCTGAGGAAAATGTATGCGGACGGATACTTTGTTGGAAAACCTTTCCCGTCCGTCAATGACTGATGAGAATCGGTTGGGAAATTCCGCGGAGGTTTCCGTGGCGTCAAAATGCTTATGACCGCGAAGATCCTCCGCACTGACATCGTGACGGACCGAAGCTTCGATATGCAGCGTGACGGTCTCTCCCGCACCGTTTCCGTAGAGTACCGCATTGTTCACATCCGTGCAGGCTGCGGTGACATTTCTGCCGTCGGTTTCAATCCGAAAAAGACCGCTGAGGTCTTTCCCTTCCCTGCTCTGAATGCGGATTCTGGAAATATCCGTAACAAGGCAGCTGTCAAGTGTGTCTTTGAGGACAAAAGACTTGAAATAGAATCCCTCGTGATACCCTGCCGGAATCTCCTGTGAACAGTTGAATGTAAAGGATTGATGAAGGTCGGGCAGATCCAGATCGGCGACATTCTTTTTCTCACTGCCGCTCACTGTCTTCTGCGGATCCGGAGTTTCGAAACGGATCAGGCTCCAGTCCTGTTCCGGTCCGTAAAATGACCGTGCGCCATTCATCGCACCTTCTTTATAGGTTTTTTTGCCCGCCTTTTCTACAATCTGGTCGGAATGGTACCGGACAGACAAGGCTCTGGTCTTGTATGCGACCGATACTCCGTTTTCCGGATTCGACGTTCCCTTCGCCACGTTGCAGGCGTAATTGGAGAAGAAGTGCCAGCCGTTTTCTTCTTTATAGGAAAGCCTGCTGTCGGAGGGAACGGCGCTTTTCTTTATTCCGTCAGCCCGAAAAGACATCGCCTGTCCCCAGTCGATATCCAGATAGGTGAAATTGGAGGTGATTTCTGCCGGTGTGGACGTCCCCGAGAAATAATAGGAATATTTCATTTCAAGAGTGCCGATATTGAAGGTGTTCAGCCGGGTCATCCCGGCATATGCCTTTTTGCTCAGGGTGAAATACGGGGACAAAGTATTGTTCAGTGGTTTTTTGTGCTTCACATAATCGGCTGAGCGGAGTTCAGCCACAATATCCAGTTTCACATAACCGGCCATCGCACCGGAACGCAGGGCTTTCTCATGCGTCGGCGCGTACCAGTAATAATTGTTGTATTTTACCCGGACTGCGCCCTTATTATTGCCGGAAGTCTTAAGCTTGAACTGCCAGGTTGTTTTAATATCTCCAAGGTTGTCCTTTTCACCGTTGGAATTCCTGTATTCAACGGATTTGCTCAGAGGACTCCCCTTGAGCACCGTGCTGCTGCTGCCCGGTCCGGAAAGAATCCGGAAGGCGTAAATCTCATCACAGCTCAGCGCCTTTTTCGCGCTGTCCCAGGTGGAATAAGCGCCGCCGGCTCTGGCCTGAAACGCTTTGTAACCTGCAGTGCCGCTGAGAGGCTGAGATGTGGCTGCATGGGTGATCGTGACGGAACAAAGGATTATTCCGAGCAGCAGGCAGACCCTGCCTGCCGCGTTTAACATTCTGTTTCTCATCTGATTTCCTTTCCTTCTTTGATTTTTTAGTGTCTGCCCGTTGTTAGTTAAGTCCCCGTCGAACTTAACGGGCGCTGGCAGCTGACAACGTTCTTTTTAGCCGGTGGCTCTCTGGACTGAAACATACGTCTATCTCCTTCCTTTCAGATACAGAAGACTGCAGAGGCTTCCGCATGCAAGGATACAAAGACTGAAATACAGGAAGACGTCGTTTGTGTCTCCTGTGTCTAGAGATTTCTCTTCGACCGCGGAATTTTGAGAACCCTTCGGGGATGCGGCGCGCAGCGTGTTCTCGGGAGAACGGGATGATGACTGCGGCGCGGAGTCCGGATTCGCCGGCGGAGTCTCTTCCGGGGCAGACTCTGTGTCCGGTTCGGTTTTTGCGTCAGCCGGTGACCTGCCGATGTCCGGAACCGCATCCGGTACAGACGGTTTAGCACCGGCGGCGGCAGAGTCCGTGTCCTGTACGGAAGTGTCGCCGCTGTCGATATCGGCGTCTGTACCCAGTGCGGACGGCTCAGCACCGGCGGCAGAGTCCGTGTCCGGCGCAGGTGCCTCACTGCTGTCGATGTCGGCGTCTGTACCCAGTGCGGACGGCTTAGCACCGGCGGCGACGGTGCCTGTGTCCGGTGCAGGTGCCGCGCTGCTGGCGGCGACAGTTTCCTGTTCATCGGGTTCTGCATTTCGGTCCTGCAGTGTTAATTTCGCAGCAGCGGATTTTGTCACTGTGGGAGCGGTCTTCAGAAGACGGTAGATTCTGGCGGATCTGCATTGCCTGAGCCGGCCGATCCAGTCCTCTGCTGTATACCGGTAGGAAACCCCGGTACTGACGGCATGATGCAGGGTCCTGCCGTCGCCGCCGATGATTGCGATATGCTGCCAGACGCCGGTGAAATTTTTCCCGTCGTTGAAGCATATGATGTCGCCGGGACGAATCCCGGATGCATGTTCGGCATAATCCGCGTGGGACGCCAGAGCGCATACGGTACGGGCGTTGACGGCGAGCCAGCTGTTATGGGTCCTGACCACCCCTCCGGCCGGATAGTCGGGAATTCCGTACAGAGTACGCACTGCCCAGCCGGTGTACGTCGTACAGACGAGCTGTCCTTTCCCGCAGCCGTATTTCGTTCCGTTTCGCAGGTTCAGGAGCCGGTCATTTACATCGGCACCCCAGCTCTTTTCGGAGATAACCGCGCCGTGTACCGCGGCTGCGGGAATCAGCGATGTGAATGTCATCAGGATTATGACAGTCAATGTGCCCATTAAAATTTTTCTGATGTTCTGTTTCATTTTCTCCTTCCTCCCAAAAAACATACCAACGAAAAAAACGCCCTCATGGACGTTTTCCCCATACTCTGCGGCGCTTCGCCCCGATTCATGCCGGTTTCCTCTGTACAAAAAATCGCGCGAGCGCCGTATCTGTTGAAACAGCCTGTTCTGTAAAAATCACAAGAAAAAAAGACGGACTGTTTCAACCGTCTTTTTTACATTCTTTTCCATGAACATCATACCACGGATGGCAGAATCTGTCAAACCTAAATTTAAGAACCCTCAGCTGTCTGAAATAAGAAATTCGCGGCTACAGCTGTTCAAGATCCTCCTGGTCCAGGATTTTAATTCCCGCCCGGCTCAGGGCTCTGCGGCCTCCCTCGACGTCACTGACCTTGAGAATGATGTAGGCTTCATCTCTGTGCTTTGTCGTAAAGGCGTAGGTGTACTCTACATTAATCTCGGCGTCCTTCAGCGCGGCAAGGATATTCACCAGGCTGCCCGGCTCGTCCCTGATGGCGATGGCCAGGACGGGCGTAGCTTTGAAGATGTAATCCTCCGCCTTCAGTACCGTGGTCAGCTCGTAGTTGTCATCGACAATCAGGCGCAGGACGCCGTACTCGGAGATCTCTGCAAGGCAGAGGGCTCTCATGTTGATGTCGTTCTTCTTCAGAAGCTCTGTGAATTCGTACAGTGCTCCCGGTCTGTTTTCCAGAAATACGGAAATCTGTTTTACATCCATTCTTTGTACCGCCTTTCGTTAAATGTGACGTTTGTCAATGACACGTTTTGCTTTTCCTTCGCTTCTGGTTATCGTTTTCGGGGCTACCAGCCTGACGTCAACGTAGATGCCGAGCATGGATTTCAGCGCGCCGATCAGCTGCTTCTCGCGTCCCTCCATTTCGGACATGGAGTCTGAGAACATTTCCGGCGTCATCTCCACCTGCAGCTCCAGCCTGTCGCTGTTATTCTCCCGAGTGACGATGATCAGATAGTTCGCCGGATATCCTTCATTCATCAGGACGGTCTCAATCTGGCTCGGGAAGACGTTGACTCCCTTGACGATCAGCATGTCGTCGGTCCTGCCCATCAGACGCGACATCTTGGCCAGCGTTCTGCCGCAGGAGCATTTCTCATGACTGAGAACCGTAATATCCTTTGTTCTGTAACGGATCAGAGGGAACGCGTCTTTGTTGATGCAGGTGAAAACCAGCTCGCCCTTTTCTCCGTCCGGAAGAACCTTTCCTGTTTTCGGATCAATAATTTCCGGAATGAAATTATCCTCGTTGACATGCATTCCGGACTGTTCACTGCACTCGAAGGAAACTCCAGGACCGGAGATTTCGGTTAGACCATAGATGTCATAGGCTTTGATGCCGAGGCTGCTTTCGATGTTGCGGCGCATTTCCTCACTCCACGCCTCCGCGCCGAAAATGCCGGCCTTCAGACGGATCTGATCCCGCAGGCCCCTCTCGTTGATGGATTCAGCCAGATAAGCCGCGTAGGAAGGTGTGCAGCAGAGGATCGTGGAACCGAGATCTGTCATAAACTGAATCTGGCGGTCTGTGTTTCCGGAGGACATGGGGAGCGTCAGGCAGCCGACCCTGTGGCTTCCGCCGTTGAGCCCCGCTCCTCCGGTGAACAGTCCGAAGCCGTAGGAAACATGGCAGACGTCGTCCTTTGTTCCTCCCGCGGCTACAATCGCACGGGCACAGCAGTCCTCCCAGACATCGATGTCATGCTGGGTATAAAAGGCGACGACCCGTCTTCCCGTGGTGCCGCTTGTGGACTGGATGCGGACGCTGTCCCGGACAGGGCGCGCCATCAGCCCGTAAGGATAGCATTCCCGCAGATCGTCCTTGGTCAGAAACGGGAGCTTGTGAAGATCCTCGATTCCACGGATGTCTCCCGGCTCTACGCCGGTTTCCTGCATTTTCTTTCTGTAATATTCCACATTTTTATAAACGCGCTTCACCGTGTCGACCAGACGCTCATTCTGCAATGCGGTCATCTGGTCCCGTGACGCGGTTTCGATATCCGGCTGATAATAATTTTCCATTCGCGTGATTTTCCTTTCCTTGAGTATCTGTTCCTGAGTATCCATTGAATTGTACGCCGCGGCGCTGCTGACGGCAGTCTGTCAGAAGCACCCGTCAGATCCGGCGGGGACCTGATGGCGGATACTATTTAAAGTATTCGACAGCGGAGCGGAACATTTTCATGTCGTAACTGCCCGGCACATTTTTGTAGAGGTTTCTGCCGATTCTTTCCGCGTGTCCCATCTTCCCGACCACTCTGCCGTCCGGCGATGTGATGCCTTCGATAGCATAATAGGAGCCGTTGGGATTGTACTGGATGTCCGAGGTTACATTCCCGTCCAGATCCACATACTGGGTCAGAATCTGTCCGTTGTCCGCCAGCTGCCGGATCAGTGCTTCAGGCGCGATAAATCTGCCCTCTCCATGGGAAATCGGCACATTATAGATTTCTCCGGCGCTGACGTTTTTCATCCAGGGCGATTTATCGGAGGCCACACGGACGCGGACGATCTTGGACTGATGGCGCCGGATTTCATTAAATGTCAGCGTCGCACAGTTTTCATCGGTGTCCACGATTTTTCCGTACGGAACCAGCCCCAGCTTGATCAGTGCCTGGAAGCCGTTGCAGATTCCCAGCATCAGGCCGTCCCGTCTCTCCAGCAGCTCCGTGACCGCCTCCTTGATTTCCGCATTACGGAAGAAAGCGGTAATGAATTTCCCGGATCCGTCCGGTTCGTCTCCGCCGGAGAAACCTCCCGGGATGAAGATGACCTGGGAGCGGCGGATCCTGTCCGCGAATTCTTCAACGGACGCGGCGACAGCATCTGCGGTAAGGTTGTTGATCACAAAGATATCAGGGTCTGCGCCCGCGTCGCGGCAGGCCTTTGCGGAATCGTATTCGCAGTTGGTTCCCGGGAACACCGGAATAAGAATCCGGGGAGCCGCGGAACGCACCGTCGCATGGAGAGTTTCTTTTCGTTCAGAGGTGAAAGCTTCCAGGCGGTTTGCCTCCGGCGTGATGTTGCATTTGTAGACAGGTTCAAGCTTCGATTCGTAAGCACCGAACAGCTCGTCGAATCCGAGACTTTCCGCACCCTTCCGGATTACAGGCTCCGCAATCGTTCTGCCGATCTCGAAGATATTGGCGTCCTCCACAGAAACCTCGCCTCCGTCGATTTCCAGCAGGAGGGAACCGTAGTGATAGCCGAAAATATCCTCCATGGTCAGAGAATCCGCGTACTCAAAACCGATCCGGTTGCCCATGGACATTTTCATGATCGCTTCGGCAACGCCGCCGTATACAGGTGTGCAGGCCGCTTTAACGATGCCGGTATCCATGAGCTGTCCCACTGTCCGGTACAGTGCTTTCAATGATTCTCCCGTGGGCAGACCGTTGTCGTCATATTCCGGAGTTAACATAATAATTTTATCGTCTGCGCTCTTGAATTCCGGGGAAACGATTCTCTCTGCTCTGTCTGTAGTGACCGCAAAGGAGATCAGTGTCGGCGGAACATCGATATCTTCAAAGGTGCCGCTCATGGAGTCTTTTCCTCCGATGGCTGCTGCGCCGAGATCCTTCTGCGCGCGGAATGCTCCCAGAACGGCGGCCATGGGTTTCCCCCAGCGCTTCCCTTCACTGCCCGGTTTTTCAAAGTATTCCTGGAAGGAGAGGTAGACATCCTTGTACGTCGCGCCTGTCGCAATCAGCTTCGATACGGATTCCACGACCGCGAGGTATGCGCCGTGGTACGGGCTCGCGCTGGAGATATCCGGATTGAATCCCCAGGACATGATGGAACAGGTATCGGTGTGCTCTTTTTCCATAGAAATCAGATTGACCATGGCCTGAATCGGAGTGCGCTGATATTTTCCGCCGAAGGGCATCAGCACAGTTCCCGCGCCTATGGTAGAGTCGAATTCCTCCGAAAGTCCGCGCTTGGAGCAGACGTTCAGATCCGCGGCGAGCGCTTTGTATTCCTGAACAAAATCCGATCCGACTTTTTTTGCGAAGTCGTCATGCATCGGAATCTCGATATCGATATGCTTTTCCGCGCCGTTTGTGTCGAGGAACGCCCTGGAAATGTTCACAATCGCTTCTCCGTTCCAGTACTCGCGCAGATAAGGTTCGTCCTTGACAACCGCAACCCTGGTGGCTTCCAGATTTTCCTGATGGGACAGCTCGATAAAGCGGTCTGCATCCTGCTCTGCCACGACGACGGCCATCCGCTCCTGAGATTCTGAGATCGCCAGTTCGGTACCGTCAAGTCCGTCGTATTTCTTCGGCACCCGGTTCAGATCGATTTCAAGACCGTCTGCCAGCTCGCCGATGGCGACAGAAACGCCGCCCGCGCCGAAGTCATTGCAGCGCTTGATCATCCGGCTGGCTTCCGGATTGCGGAAGAGTCTCTGGAGCTTGCGTTCCTCCGGAGCGTTCCCCTTCTGAACCTCCGCGCCGCAGGTTTCCAGAGACTGAAGTGTGTGCTTCTTGGAGGAGCCCGTCGCACCGCCGCAGCCGTCGCGTCCGGTCCGTCCTCCCAGCAGAATCACGACATCACTGTCGACTGGGCGTTCCCTCCGCACATTCTCTGCAGGCGCCGCAGCGATGACCGCGCCTACCTCCATTCTTTTTGCGACATATCCCGGATGATAGATTTCATCGACCTGTCCGGTTGCAAGACCGATCTGGTTTCCGTAGGAGCTGTAGCCGTCAGCGGCCGTCGTAACCAGCTTACGCTGGGGAAGCTTGCCCGGAAGAGTCTCGGAAACCGGTCTGAGGGGATCTGCTGCGCCGGTGACGCGCATCGCCGCATAGACATAGCTTCTTCCCGAAAGCGGGTCACGGATCGCGCCGCCGATGCAGGTGGCCGCGCCGCCGAAGGGCTCGATTTCCGTCGGATGATTGTGAGTCTCGTTCTTGAAGAGAAGCAGCCATTTTTCTGTGCGCCCTTCTGTCTCCACATCGATTTTGACGGTGCAGGCGTTGATTTCTTCAGATTCGTCAAGCTTCTCCATCATGCCGCGGGACTTCAGATATTTAGCCGCCAGAGTTCCGATATCCATCAGAGTTACAGGTTTCTTTCTTCCCAGTTCCTCCCGGGTTGAGAGATAGTCCTCATAGGTCTTCTGGATCTCCGGATCCTCGAAGGTCACATGATCGACGGTCGTATTAAAGGTCGTGTGACGGCAGTGATCGGACCAGTAGGTGTCGATGACGCGGATCTCGGTGATGGTCGGTTCTCTGTCCTCGGATTTGAAGTATTCCTGGCAGAATTTCAGATCCGCCAGGTCCATCGCAAGCCCGCGCTCCTCCAGAAACTTCCGGAGCGCGTCTTCGTCCATTGCGTTAAAGCCCCGGATGGTCTCCACCCGGGTGGGAATTTCGTATTCCATCTTCAATGTTTTGAATTCCTCCAGCGAGGCTTCTCTGGCCTCTACCGGATTGATGACATATTTCTTTACGGCCTCCACATCCGCATCAGTGAGGTCGCCGGTCAGAATATAGACTCTGGCGGAACGGACCTGAGGACGTTCTCCCTTTGAAATCAGCTGGATGCATTCCGCAGCGGAATTGGCCCTCTGGTCAAACTGGCCGGGAAGGTATTCCACGGCAAAGACTTTGTCGCCGTCCGCAACACGCAGACCTTCGCTGACATCATCTACCTGCGGCTCGGAAAACACCGTGCGCACCGCGTCCTCAAACAGATCCTTTGACAGATTTTCAACGTCATACCGGTTTACGACGCGCACATCCTTCAGTCCGTCGATCTGAAGGAGACCGGAAATCTCTTTGCGCAGAGACTCCGCCTCGCTGGCAAAACGCTTCTTCTTTTCCACATAAATTCGATAAACCATTATTTCCCCTCCAGTGCGTTCAACGCTCTCTGTCCGATGTCTCCGCGGCAGAAGCCGTTATCGAACCGGATCTTTCTGACTGATGCGTAAGCTCTGTCAATGGCTTCCCGGAGATCTCTCCCCCGTTCCGTCACGCCCAGAACACGGCCGCCGCTGGAGCGAAGCGTTCCGTCCGCGTCTCGCTCGGCGCCGGCGATATATACATTTGTGACATCGGAAGGAATTTCGATGGGAAAGCCCTTCTCATAGGATTTCGGATATCCTTTGGACGCCATGACGACGCAGCAGGCGGCATCCTCCGCAAAGGACACGTCCGCATCAGCCAGCGTGCCGTCCGCGACATGGAGCATGATCTCGAAGAGATCGCTGTCAAGCAGCGGCAGAACCACCTGTGTTTCCGGGTCGCCGAAACGGCAGTTGTATTCGATGACCTTCGGACCGTCAGCGGTGAGCATGAGTCCGAAGTAGAGGCAGCCGGAAAAGCTGCGCCCCTCTCTGTTCATCGCGATCATGGTGGGAAGGAAGATCTCTTCCTCGCACTGTCGTGCGATTTCCTCTGTGTAATACGGGTTCGGCGCGACAGTTCCCATGCCGCCGGTGTTCAGCCCTTTATCTCCGTCCAGAGCGCGCTTGTGATCCATGGAGGAGACCATGGGGATCAGCGTTTTTCCGTCGGTAAAGCTGAGTACCGACACCTCCGGACCTTCCAGAAACTCTTCAATGACGACGCGGCTTCCGCTTTCGCCGAACACCTTGTCCTCCATCATTTCGCGAACCGCCTGTACGGCGTCTTCGCGGGTTTCCGCAATGATAACGCCCTTCCCCTTCGCCAGACCGTCTGCCTTGACGACAACCGGAATTCTGCAGTCTTCTATGTAATGCAGTGCGTCGTCCATCTCCGTGAAGATTTCGTACTGAGCGGTCGGAATACCGTATTTCTTCATCAGATCTTTGGCGAAGGCCTTGCTGCCCTCGATGACCGCCGCATCTCTGTTCGGTCCGAAGCACGGGATTCCTTCCGCCTGCAGCAGATCGACGCAGCCCATGACCAGAGGATCATCCGGCGCGACGATGGCGAAATCGATCGCGTTCTCCGTCGCGAATTTCACGATGCCGGGAAGATCCTCCGCGCCGACGCCGACACATGCAGCGTCCTCCGCGATGCCTCCGTTCCCCGGCAGTGCGTAAATTTCGTCAACCTTCGGGCTTTCCTTTATTTTCTTTATGATGGCGTGCTCTCTTCCTCCGCCGCCGACAACCATTACTTTCATCGCACAACCTCCTCGTATCAGTGATGGAACAGTCTCATGCCGGTGAATACCATGACCATATCATATTTGTCGCAGGTTTCAATCACATTGTCATCCCTGATGGAGCCTCCCGGCTGCACCACGTAGCTGACTCCGCTTTTGCGGGCGCGCTCGATGTTGTCTCCGAACGGGAAGAACGCGTCGCTGCCCAGTGTCACTCCGCGGATGGCGCTGAGATAAGCCTTCTGCTCTTCTCTCGTGAAGGGCTGCGGCTTTTCTGTGAACAGTGTTTCCCATACGCCGTCCCTCAGCACATCCTCGTACTCATCACCGAGATAAACGTCGATGGTGTTGTCGCGGACCGGGCGGGAAATCTCCTCCCGGAACGGAAGGCCGATGACTTTGTCAGACTGACGCAGATGCCAGAAATCAGCTTTGTCTCCCGCCAGTCTCGTGCAGTGGATGCGGGACTGCTGCCCGGCGCCGACGCCGATGGCCTGACCGTCCTGCACATAGCAGACGGAATTGGACTGGGTATATTTCAGTGTGATCAGTGCAATGACCATGTCGCGCTTCGCTTCTTCACTCAGCGCCCTGTTCCGGGTCACGATTTCGGTGAAATCGTCCTTCGAGACTGTGTAATTGTTTCTGCCCTGCTCAAAGGTTACGCCGAAGACCTGTTTGCGCTCCGTTTCCGCCGGTCTGTAGTCCGCATCGATCCGGATGATGTTGTAATTTCCTTTTTTCTTGGATTTCAGAAGCTCCAGAGCCTCATCGGTATATCCCGGCGCGATGATGCCGTCGGAAACCTCGCGTTTAAGGATTTCCGCGGTTGTACGGTCGCATACATCGCTGAGTGCGACAAAATCGCCGTAGGAGGACATTCTGTCCGTTCCCCGGGCTCTTGCGTAGGCCGTCGCGATCGGCGAGTCGTCCAGTCCTTCGATGTCGTCCACAAAGCACGCCTTCTTCAGCGTATCGCTCATGGGAACTCCCACTGCCGCGGAGGTCGGGCTGACATGCTTGAAGGAAGCCGCCGCCGGCATTCCCAGGCTCGCGTGGATCTCATGCACCAGCTGCCAGCTGTTGAAGGCGTCCAGAAAGTTGATGTATCCCGGCCGACCGTTCAGAATCGTCACAGGAAGATCGCCGCCGTCCTCCATATAGATTCTGGCGGGCTTCTGGTTTGGATTGCATCCGTATTTCAGTTGAAATTCTTTCATTTTTCCTCCCATTTGTTGATCATGCGGCTGACTGCCGCGCCTGTCGCGATATCGGTATACCTCACATAGAGCGAGATTTTGTTGTCCTCATTAAGACCGGTCCAGATCTCTCCGGCGAAGGCGTCGATGTCCTCCGGCACAGTAATCCGTTCCGGCTCTCCGCAGAAGGTGGGGATCGGGTTTCCATCCGTCATATATGTATGCAGGAAATGTCCCTGCCCCGGAATGCCGGGATACTCGAAGAAGTACCGGCTGCAGGCGCTGCCCGCCGCATCGGAGCTCTTCAGAATGCTCATTCTGTACCGGAAACCGTCCTCGAAATCGAGGAGGCCTGAGATCCGCGGCGTCCAGTTGGGGCCGTCCGGCTCGAAGCTTCTGGTACGCAGCGCGTCTTCAAAGGTTCCTCCCTCCCGGAGAAAATCGCGGATCGTATCCGTCTGGTCACCGTTGGTCACAATCAGCTTCTGCCCGACCCGGCGGACAGGATAATAGATGATCAGCGACGGGTCCTCCACTCTGGACGCATCAAAGGGACGGATCATCAGATCCTCTCCTTCTTCCACAAAGATGCGGTTCCGGCTGTTCTCAGATCGTCCCATGATGAAATATGCCGTCACGGCGGTTTCCCCGTCGCCGGTCATTCCGACGGCGATTCCGCGTCCCACATAAGGATTTCCCTCTATATATTCGCGTATCGGTCTCGATTCATACACATTCATTATCGAATTCCTTTCTGTATTTCCAGAGAAATGTCCTCCGTCGCCTTCGGAAGCAGAATCCATTCTGCCTGCTCCATGACCCGCCGCTGCAGGGTTTCGGGCGTATCTCCCTCCTCGACGTTCACTGCCTTCTGTGCTATGATTTTTCCTCCGTCGGGGATTTCGTTGACAAAATGAACCGTGGCTCCGGTCACCTTGACGCCGTACTCCAGAGCCTTTTCATGAACATGCAGGCCGTAGCATCCCCGTCCGCAGAAGGACGGAATCAGAGAAGGATGGACATTGATGATCCGGTCGCGGAAGGCTCCGATAAATTCCGGACTCAGGATCTTCAGGAAGCCTGCCAGAACAATCAGCTGAATTCCGCGGCGTTTCAGTTCCTTCAGCAGAGTCTGCTCGTCCTCCGTCACGAAGGTCTCGATTCCGCTGCGCCGGGCTCTCGTCAGGGCGTAGGCGTCAGGATTTCCGGACGCGACCAGAACAATTTCCCCGCTCCGGAGGATTCCGCTTTTCTCGGCGTCGATGAGTGCCTGCAGATTGGTGCCGCCGCCGGAGACCATCACGCAGATTCTGGTTTTGTTCGCTAACATATAACCACACTTTCCTCCGAGTTCACGACCTCGCCGAGGATATACGCGTCCTCGCCGGAAGCCTTCAGAACGGACAAAGCGCGGTCCGCATCTTCTTTCGCAACGACACAGGTCATTCCGACGCCCATGTTATAGGTGTTGAACATATCCCGCTCCGGAATGCTGCCTTCCTTTGCCAGAAGGTCGAAGATCGGCAGGACGCGGACATCGCTTCTGCGGATCCGCACGCCGACGCCCTCCGGTAGACTGCGGGGAATGTTTTCATAGAAGCCGCCGCCGGTGATGTGCGCGGCGGACTTGACCTCAACCGCATCAAACAGCGCAAGCATCGGCTTGACATAGATCTTTGTCGGCGTCAGAAGCACCTCTCCGAGAGTCTTTCCGTCAAGCTCCCCGAAGGTCCGGTTCAGATCCGTATGCTCCACATCGAATACCTTGCGGACGAGAGAAAAGCCGTTGGAATGAATTCCCGAGGAAGGCAGTCCGATAAGAACGTCTCCCGCCTTGATTTTCGTCTTATCCAGAACCTTAGACCGATCTACTACGCCTACAGCGAAACCGGCAAGATCATATTCGTCCTCCGGGTAAAATCCCGGCATTTCCGCGGTTTCTCCGCCGATAAGCGCGGATTCCGACTGGACGCATCCCTCTGCAACGCCGCTGACAATCCGGGCGATTTTTTCCGGGTAGTTTTTTCCGCAGGCGATGTAATCCAGAAAGAACAAAGGCTTTGCCCCTACACAGATGATGTCGTTGACGCACATGGCGACGCAGTCGATTCCCACAGTGTCATGACAATCCATCAGGAATGCGAGCCGGAGCTTGGTGCCGACGCCGTCCGTTCCGCTGACCAGGACCGGGTCGCTGATACCGTTCATATCCAGATGAAACAGGCCGCCGAAGCCTCCCAGATCAGAGGTGTCGCCGAATGCCATGGTCCGTTTGATGTGCTGCTTCATCAGCTCGACGGATTTGTATCCGGCGGTGATGTCAACACCTGCTTCTTTGTAGCTTTCACTGAAACTCTTGCTCATCTTCTCCTCCTGAAATTATTCTCTGCTGCTGATCTTTCTCTCAAAACGATTTTTATCCCCGTCTGACGGAATCGCCGTCGCATATCTGCCGCTGAAGCATCCGTCGCAGAACCCTTCTCCGGGGGCTGTGCCGATCAGAAGATTCAGGTGATCGATGTTCAGGAAACCGACGCTGTCGGCCCCGATGACGTCCGCGATTTCATCGACCGAATAGCGGCAGGCGATGAGATTTTCGCGGGAGTCGATATCGGTCCCGTAGTAGCAGGGATTTGTAAAGGCCGGTGCAGAAGACATCATATGGACTTCTGTGGCGCCGGCTTCCCGCAGAAGCTTCACGATCCGCGCGCAGGTCGTGCCGCGGACGATGGAGTCGTCCACGAGGACTACACGTTTGCCGCGGACGGTTTCCGAGATCACGTTGAGCTTGATCCGTACCTTGTCCTCCCGCGCCTTCTGCCCCGGCGCGATAAATGTGCGGGCAATATATTTGTTCTTGATAAAGCCGATTCCATATGGAATTCCGGTCTGCCTGGAATAACCCAGAGCCGCGTCGAGACCGGAATCGGGAACTCCGATCACCACGTCCGCCTGAATGGGGTATTCCATTGCGAGGCAGGTTCCCGCGGCAACTCTCGCCGCATGAACACTCTTCCCTTCAATTACGGAATCCGGCCGCGCAAAGTACAGATATTCGAAAATACAGATCTTGTGCGGCGCTTTATCGCAGTGATCCCGGATAGACTGAATGCCTTCCCGGCTGAATACAAGGATTTCTCCCGGATCGATGTCACGGACATATCTGGCGCCCACCGCGTCCAGCGCGCAGGTCTCGGATGCTACAATATATGTTCCGTCATCTCTGACGCCGTAGCAAAGAGGGCGGAAACCGTTTTCATCGCGGACGGCGATGAGCTTGGCGGGCGACATGATGACCAGGGAAAACGCCCCCTCCAGTTTGTCGATGGCTTTGTTCACGGCCTCCTCGATAGAGCCGCTGTGAATCCGTTCCTTTGTGATGATATACGAGATGACCTCCGTGTCACTTGTGGTGTGGAAAATCGATCCCTGAAGCTCCAGCTCAGTCCGAAGCTCATAGGAATTGACCAGATTTCCGTTGTGAGCCAGAGCCATTCTTCCTTTATGGTGATTTACGACGATAGGCTGCGAGTTCAGCCGCTCATTTCCGCCTGTTGTGGAATAGCGGACATGCCCGACGGCCATCTGCCCCTGTCCGAGACTCTCAAGTGTCTGCGGGGTGAATACATCGTTCACAAGCCCTGAGTCCCGATGGTCGGCAAAGACTCCGTCGTCATTCACAACAATACCGCAGCTTTCCTGGCCGCGATGCTGGAGCGCGAACAGGCCGTAATAGGCGGTATGCGCGACATCCTGCGTCTGCGTCCCAAAGATTCCAAAAACTCCGCATTCTTCGTGCAAGCTGCTCATGATTTCACTCCTACTGATTGAATTTTTCTTCGATGGTCTTGTTTTTGCCGAGGACTTTTTCTGCGGCTTCCTTTCTCTGGGCGGCCAGCCGTCCGGCGAGCTCCTCGTCGGTGATGGCCAGCATCTGAGCGGCCAGCAGTCCCGCATTCTTCGCGCCGTCGATTGCAACGGTTGCAACCGGGATTCCGCCCGGCATCTGTACGGTGGACAGGAGTGCGTCCAGTCCGTCCAGGGTCGAGGATTTTACCGGGATTCCGATAACCGGCAGAGTGGTGTTCGCGGCGAGTGCGCCTGCGAGATGAGCCGCCTTCCCGGCAGCCGCGATGATAGCGCCGAAGCCCCGGTCGCGGGCGGACACGGCGAATTCCTTCGCCTCATCCGGCGTCCTGTGGGCGGAAAACACATGTACTTCGTAAGGGACGTCCAGCTCCCGGAGCGTCTCGATCGCCTTTTCCACGACCGGGAGATCGCTGTCGCTTCCCATGATGATTCCGATTTTTTTCATTGATTCTGTACCTCCAAAAAATACAAAAGTATCCGTGTTTAACTTTACCATAGATATTTTTCATCTTCAATATTCGTTCCGTAAAAAACCGTAAAAATGCACACTTCTGCGGATTTCTACTATCCTTTTCCGGCAAAAGACGAACATTTTTCAGGATATGCCGAATTATAATTCGACTTAATGAGAATCCAGATACGACTGGAGGATGATCACGGCCGCCTGCTTGTCGATAACCTTTTTTCTCCTGCTCCGGCTGACATCGGCGGCAATCATGACCTTCTCAGCCTGTACGGTCGTCAGCCGCTCGTCCTGCCAGACGATTTCGATTCCCTTCATGCCGGTGCTCCGCATTTTGTTCTCCAGCATTCTGCGGAAATCACGAACTTTCTCTGTCTGACTGCTGTCTTCCCCGTTCATGGACAGCGGCAGTCCCATCACGATGACGTCGCAGTCATACTCTCTGACATAATCCAGCACTTTGCCGGAGTCCTTCCGGATCCCGACACGTTCAATTGTCGTAACGCCCTGTGCGGTAATTCCCAGCGGGTCACTGACGGCAACGCCGATTGTTCTGTCACCCACATCCAGTCCTATTTTTCTCATCAGCTTATCATTATCCTTTCAGATTTCCTTGTTCCGTTCGTATTTCTTCTCATAATTAAAAAGAGCGAGTGAAAGTACCCGCTCCCGTTCTTAGCAGATCTATTTCTTCAGATATTCCTTCAGGATCTCCTCCAGAAGATCGTCGCGATCAATTCTGCTGATCATCAGCCTCGCATTGTTGTGGCTTGTGATATAGGAAGGATCCCCGGACAGAATATAGCCTACCATCTGGTCGATTCCATTATAACCTCTCTCCTCCAGAGCGTCATATACAGACTCCAGAACCTCCTTGGTCGTCCTCTGTTGTGTCTTAGCAGCGTCAAACATTATAGTCTTCTTGTCCATTTACAAGGCCTCCTGTTCACTGATTCATGAATGAATCGAATCTCTCTAATGCCTATTATACTATGCCAGAAGCTCTTCTGCAACCTTAAATGCTTCAGAAATACCCTCCGGGTTACGGCCGCCGGCCTGTGCCATGTCTGCTTTGCCGCCGCCTCCTCCGCCGACCTTCGCGGCGATCTGCTTGATCATTTTTCCGGCGTGAAGACCGCGGGCAGTCAGGTCATCCGTCAGTGAAACCAGCAGAGTAACCTTTCCGTCGCTGACTGTTGCGAACACCATGGCCGTGTGGTCGCAGGCCGCCCGGATTTCATCGGAAAGACTGCGCAGATCGTTCATATTGTAGTCGCTGAACTGTTTCGTAATCAGGCGGACTCCGTTGATTTCCGCGGCGTCGCGGATCATGGCGTCAAGCCCGCTGTCCATGGCGGCTTTTTTGAATTCCTCAAGCTCGCGTTTTGTATCCCGAAGCTCCGCCACCAGAGCGGCAGCCCGCGCCGCGACCTGATCCGGCCGGGACTTCATGGTCTCGGACACCTCTGCGACCGTTTCCTCCGCCTTCTTCGCCGCGTCCAGAATCCCTGTTCCCGTAACGGCGACGATACGGCGAACTCCCGCGGCAACCCCTGATTCACTCATGATTTTCAGTGCGCCGATCTGTCCGGAATTGGACACGTGCGTACCGCCGCAGAGCTCTACGCTGAAATCGCCGCAGCTGACTACGCGGACACGGTCTCCGTATTTTTCGCCGAACAAAGCCATAGCTCCCATTTTCTGCGCCTCAGCGAAGGAGGTTTCCGTGGTCGTCACAGGGATGAATTCGCAGATCTTCTCATTGACGAGTTGCTCTGTCCGTGCAATCTCCTCCGGTTCCATGGCTGTGAAGTGGCTGAAGTCGAAACGAAGCTCCTTTTCGTTCACAAAGGATCCCGCCTGCTCTACATGTGTGCCCAGGACTTCACGGAGCGCCTTCTGAAGGAGATGTGTCGCCGTATGATTTCTCGCAGTCTTATTGCGCAGCGCGGCGCTGACAGTGCTGCAGACCGTATCCCCTCTGCGGATTACGCCTTCTGTGACGGTTCCTTTGTGGGCGAATATTCCTCTGGACTTCGTCGTATTCAGAATTTCCACGCGACCCTCCGGAGTAGACATAAAGCCTTTATCGCCTACCTGGCCGCCTCCTTCTGCGTAGAACGGCGTCTGATCAAGATAGATGACCGTCTGATCGCCCGCAGTTGCCTCCTGAACGGGTCTGCCGTCCCGATAGATCGCAAGTACGGTTCCGCTGCCGCTGAGAGTCTCATAGCCGCAGAACACTGTTTCCGGAACATCTATGTCCGTGTCGCTTTCTTCCCAGCCCAGCTCTTCCGTATTCTTCCGTCCTGCCCGCGCCGTGTCGCGCTGCTTCTGCATGCAGGCGCTGAATCCCTCCGTGTCGGCGGACATTCCGTTTTCAGCCAGAATTTCCTTTGTCAGCTCCAGAGGAAAGCCGAAGGTGTCGTAGAGGCGGAACGCTTTTTCACCGTCCAGGATCTTCTTGTTCTGACGTTTCAGATCTTCGATATATTCGCCGATAATGGATTCTCCCTGTTCGAGAGTAGCCATAAACTGCCGTTCCTCGGCGGAGATGATGTTTTTGATATAATCCTGTTTTTCAGTCAGCTCCGGATAGGCCTCTCCGGATACGGTGATGACCCGATCCGCGAGTCCGGCCAGGAATCCGCTCTGAATCCCCAGCATACGTCCGTGGCGGGCCGCTCTCCGGATCAGCCGGCGCAGTACATAGCCGCGGCCTTCATTGGACGGCGTGATGGTGTCCGCAATCATGAAAACCATGGACCGCAGATGGTCGGTGATAATACGGATGGAAACGTCCGCTTTCTCGTTGCCGGATTCATAGGGGATTCCGCAGAGCTCGACGACACCGTCCAGGATGTAGCGGATCGTGTCCACATCGAAGATAGAGTCCACATCCTGCATCAGGCACGCGATGCGCTCCAGTCCCATTCCCGTATCGATGTTGGGATGCGCCAGGTCAGAATAACTGCCGTCCTCTTCCTTTGAGAACTGAGTGAATACATGGTTCCAGAATTCGATATAGCGGTCGCAGTCGCAGCCCGGCCGGCAGTCCGGCTTTCCGCAGCCGTATTCCGGTCCCCGGTCGTAGAAAATCTCCGAATCCGGACCGCAGGGACCGAGCCCGATTTCCCAGAAGTTGTCTTCTTTTCCGAGACGGACGATCCGCTCCTCCGGAAGTCCCAGACTCCTCCAGATATCATGGGCCTGCTCATCATCCTTATAGATTGTGGCCCAAATCCGATCCTCCGGCATCTTCAGCACCTCGGTGATGAATTCCCATCCCCAGGTGAGAGATTCCTTTTTGAAATAATCGCCGAACGAAAAATTCCCCAGCATTTCAAAGAATGTTCCGTGGCGCGAGGTCAGTCCCACATTGTCGATATCTCCTGTGCGGATACACTTCTGGCAGGTCGTCATTCTCCTGGAAGGCGGCGTTTCCTGGCCCGAAAAATACGGCTTCAGCGGCGCCATTCCGGAATTGATGATCAGCAGTGACTTGTCGTTTTTCGGGATCAGCGACGCGCTCTTTCCCGGATAATGTCCCTTGCTGACATAAAAATCACGGAACATTTTTCTGATTTCGTTCAAACCTTTCTTTTCCATTTATGTTAAGTCCTCCAAATTAGCGATGATACTGTATTATACATCATTTACCGGTATTTCTCAATGATCCTGATGATTTCCCGCTCTACAGATGTGAAATCCTCCGTTTCAAAGGAATAAATTTTCATTTTCGATTCTGTGCCAGAGGGACGGATCGCCAGCATGCTTCCGTTATCGAGCCAGAACTGGACAACGTCTGCCCGGGGAAGTCCGGTATCCTCCATATAATCGATTTTGCGCACGATCCGCCGTCCGCCGATAGAACTGCCGAATTCGCCGCGGAAATACTCCATAATCTTTTCCATCGCGATGCGGCCGCGCAGCCCCTGGAAGTAGTAGTTCCGGATTTTATCGATGCAGACGCCGTATTCCTCGTACAGCTCATTCAAGCGGTCGACCGGATCCTTCCCGTAGCTTTTGTGAAAGGCCGCCATCTCCACGATCAGCATGGCGCTGCTCACACCGTCCTTTTCACTGATGAACGGGCTGAGCAGATAACCGTTGCTCTCCTCAAAGCCGAAGTAAAAATCCTCCGGCCGGCCTTCCTCCCGCAGTCTGCGGATCAGGTCTCCGATATATTTGAAGCCGGTAAGAGTGTTGACCACCCGCATTCCGTATCGTTCAGCGATGCGTTCACCCAGCGGCGAGGTGACGATGCTCTTCGCGACGATCTGTCCGGGCCTTGGGGGACGGATATGACAAAGGTAATCGAGCAGAAGCACTCCTAGCTGATTGCCTGTGAGCAGCGTCCGCATTCCCTCGTGATAGAGTGCCGCGCCGACACGGTCTGAATCCGGGTCGGTGGCGATCAGCAGGTCTCCTCCCGCGATATCCGCCCGCCGGAAGGCCTCATTGAAGGCCAGTATCTTTTCCGGATTCGGCTGCGGACAGGTGGGGAAATTCTCATCCGGATATTCCTGTGTCCGCACAATCTCAAAGTTCTTATATCCGATGCTCTGGAATACCTGACGGACATATTTTCGGCCGGCGCCGTTCAGCGGCGTGTAAATCGTTTTCAGCTGATTGAGCCTGTCCGGATCGGTTCCGGTCGACAGAGCTGTAATGCTCCGGACGAAATCCTTTCCGATTTCCGGATCCACGGTCAGAACTCCGTCAGCGCTGTAAGGAATCGCATCGAAGAAGTCGATTTTTTCGATTTCGTTCAGGATGCTTTCAGGCTCCTCGCCGACGATCTGATATCCGTCGCTGTTGTAGACTTTATAACCGTTATAGATTTTCGGGTTATGGCTGGCGGTGATCATGACGCCCATGTCGCACTTCAGCGTCCGGATGGCGTAGGAGAGGCAGGAAACCGGCGTCAGCTCCCGGAAAAGCCATGTCCGGATTCCGCTTCCGTTGAGAACCCGCGCGGTCTCCCGGGCATAATAGGCGGAACCCGCTCTGCTGTCATACGCTATTACAGCAGAAGGCGATCGGAACCTGCGGTTCATGTAGTTCGCCAGGCCGGCGCTGGCGCGCCGGATCACAATCCCGTTAATCCGGTTCGGTCCGGGCCCCAGAAGCCCTCTCATCCCGGAGGTTCCGAAGGTGAGATGGCAGTAGAAGGAATCCGTCAGCTCCTCCGGATTGTCCACCAGCGCGCGAAATTCTTCATAATATTCATCGCCCTCGCGGATCTGTTCGCTCCAGCGAATATATTCCCGTTCCGCGTTGCGTGTGATTTCGTTCATATCCATAAACAACATTTTATCACAGCGCGCCATATTATGAAACTGTTTTCCGGGAGAAAAATGCATGACTGTTCCGGAAAAGCGCACGAAAAACACGAAAAAAGAGTGACGCACCGTTTCCCGGATGTGTCACTCCCTCTGTCAGCTGTCCGTCAGATGACCGTTTCTCTTTACAGGCGGGCACGTTATTCCTCGCCGCCCTCCTCATCGTCATCGTCCGCGTTGGGGTCGAATCCCTCCAGACCCTTGTAATGCTTTCCGTTCTTCTGCGCATAATCATAAATCGCGGATTTGATCGCGTGATCCGCCAGCACGGAACAGTGAACCTTGACCGGGGGCAGACCGCCCAACTCGTCGATGATGGTCTTGTTAGTGATTTCCAGAGCCTCCTCGACCGGCTTTCCGATAATCATTTCTGTCGCCATGCTGGAAGAAGCGATGGCGCTTCCGCAGCCGAAGGTCTTAAACTTTGCGTCCTTGATGATATCGTCCTCGATTTTCACCTGAACCTGCATCATATCGCCGCATACAGGGCTTCCGTATACGCCTGTGCCGTCCGGGTTTTCCAGCTCTCCCACGTTTCTCGGATTCATGAAGTGATCCATTACTGTATCATTATAAAGTCCCATATCAGTTCCATCCTTTCTGACTGTTTACTGAGGAAATCTCTCTCAGTCTTTCTACAACCTTGACCAGGCATTCCACTGTGTAATCAATATCTTCCTTTGTCGTAAAATCTCCGACGGTGAAGCGGATCGTTCCGTGTATCATCTCATCAGGCACGCCGATCGCCGACAGCACGTGCGACGGCTCCAGTGACTTGGAGGAGCAGGCAGAGCCTGTGGAAACCGCGATGCCGAAGCTGTCCAGCAGGAGCAGGATCGACTCGCCCTCGATATATTCAAATGTAAGATTGGCGTTTCCGGGATGACGGCGGCTCATATCAGACGGTCCGTTGAGATATACGTCCGGAATTTTTTCCATGATCTGCTGTACCAGATAATCTCTGAGCTCCGAGCAGTGGCGGATGTGATTCTCCAGATTCTGCTTCGCCAGCTCCGCGGCCTTTCCGAATCCGACGATTCCCGCCAGGTTTTCAGTGCCGGCCCGTTTTCCCATTTCCTGGGCGCCGCCGTGGATAAAGCTGGGAATGCGGACGCCCCTTCTTACATAGAGCGCGCCCTCCCCCTTCGGCCCGTAAATTTTGTGGGAAGACATGGACAGCATATCGATGCCTGCCGCCTTCACGTCGATAGGCGTGTTTCCCACGGCCTGGACCGCGTCCGTATGGAACAGAATTCCATGTCTGTGTGCAACCTCAGCCAGCTCTTTGACCGGTTCGATGGTTCCGATCTCATTATTGATATACATGATGCTGATCAGAACCGTATCGTCACGAATCGCCTTTTCCAGCGCCTCCGGCGTGACGGTTCCGTCCTTCTCCACATCCAGATATGTGACCTCATATCCGTTCTTCTCCAGGAACTGGCAGGTGTGCAGCACCGCGTGATGCTCGATTCTGCTGGTGATGATATGACTGCCCTTTCCTCTGTTCTTCATATCGTTGGCGATACTCTCCAGGACCCAGTTGTCGGATTCACTTCCGCCTCCGGTGAAATAAATTTCCTTTGGCGAGGCTCCGATCAGGTCTGCGACCTGCTCTCTTGCCTTATCAATCGCCGCTTTGGATTCAAGTCCAATGGTATATAGACTGGATGCGTTGCCGAAATGCTCGGTAAAGTACGGCAGCATCTCCTTTAATACTTCGTCCCTGACCGGTGTCGTCGCTGAATAGTCGAGATATACTTTTCTGCTCTCCGTCATGTTCTTCGCTCCTTTTCTGAAATAATCTATTTCGTTTATACCATATAACCTCGTTTTCAAACAGTGAATCCATTATTTTAGGCACAAAAAGAGACCGGAACGCCGGCCCCTCAGTCTGTCATGATTTTTTCTTATCGTCCACCCATTCGATGCGATCCAGCTGTGACTTGAGATTTGCCCGGAAGCTGTCGATGTATTCCTCCCGGAGAAGTCCCTGCTCGAGTTTTTCCTCCTCGGTCAGTCCTTCGCTTTTCGCCTTATGAGCCAGTTCGTTAATCCGATCGATTTTTTCTTTTGTGATCATATCCCCCGCCTTATGTTTATGCTGCTGTGATGCTGTTCCCTGCCGGCAAAGCGCTGCGGGGCTCTGCCGGTACAGAACACATTGTATCAGAATGCTTCCGGATTTTCAACATTGATCCGCCAGATGACATAACTGAGCACCTCCGTCGCGGTCGGACGTCTGGTGATCTCTTCAGGGAAATAAGCGCGCAGTCTGTCTTTCATCCGGTCCGGATCCTTCTGCCACGCCGCGGCGATGGCCTTTCTGACGCATTTTTCCACATTGCAGGGAGAAACGTTATTGATTTCTCCGACCATGACGTAAAGACCCTTCTGGATCTGGTAAAGAAGATTCATGTTTTCCCGTATCAAAAGGCAGCAATCGCATAAATAGAGGTAGCCCGTCATGCTGGAATGGATTCCGAGCTCGCGAACATGACGCCCTATCTCGCAATACAGCATACTGTTTCTTTTCTGATTCATGATTGTTCTGTTGATCCTCCCTCAATTCAGCTGCAAATAACTCTGCGCAAACTGCACACACAACACATGATAAATATTACCTCTTTATGTTTAACATGTCAATATATTCTAAATTAGATGGTAATATTTTCCTTCATTTTCTCAAAGGTCTTCTCCCCGATGCCGCTGACATTTTTCAGATCATCGATACGCTTAAACGGACCGTTCTGCGTCCTGTAATCGATGATTTTCTGTGCGGTCGCCGGACCGACTCCGCTGAGCTGCTGAAGAGCCGTGGAATCCGCTGTGTTAATGTTGATTTTTCCGCCCGGAGCGGAGGCTGCCGACGACAAAGAACTTTCCGCGTCGCCGGCGTCCGGCGCGCCTGCGTTCTCGCCCTTCTCCGGGATCTGAATCTTCTGCCCGTCCTTCACTTCCTCCGCCTGATTGAGTGCAGACGTATCCGCCTTCTTCGTCAGTCCGCCGGCTTTTTCGACCGCTTCGAACACCCGGTCACCCGCATTCATTTTGTAGACGCCGGGTCGGGCGACGGCTCCTCCGACGTCCACATAAAGAACGCCTCCCGTGGAAGTCTTCTCCTCGCCTGTTTCCTCCTTCGCGGCCGTGACTCCTTCAGAAACGGTAATTGTGTCATTCTTCTCTTTCATCCCGTAAAACAAAAAGGCGGTGATAATGATCATTATCACCGCTAAAAGCTTTATGGAATTTCTGTTTTCGGTCAGTCTTCGCAGACCCTGCCTGAGTTTTTCCATATCCATATTGCCTGTTCCTTTTCCTGTATTTTTCTCCGTGAATCAGTTCCTGCCTTTTTCGTTTCTTCCATTATTTTACATCCATCGGATCGCATAGTCAAGAGGCAGAATCAGTCTGTTTCGCGTCACGTCAATTTCATACCGTCTGCAGGGAAGCGAGGTGAATTCCAGGAAAGAACGAATGACCAGCTCCGGACTCAGGTTGGATGCGCTGCCGCAGTCAAGCTCCAGCCGGATGCGCAGCTTCCCGCGGCATCCCTCCTCCGGCGTCATCGTCCGGATTTTTTCACGGATATTGACTTCGCGCAGTTCCCTGCTCTTTTTCTGCTTCTTCTGAACCAGAATCTGCTCCTGCTCCAGATAACGTTCCGTCACCGCAGGGAAATCCTCCCGGTAATACGGAACCGGGAAACAGACGGTATAGACGGCTCCGGAGACACACGCCGCCAGAGATTTCTTTTCCTTTATCTCTCCGCACCGGGTGATTTGAATTCCCTCCGGCAGATTTTTCTGCAGTTCTGTCTGAAACCGGTGCGCGCTTACCGGCTCTTCAGTTTCAATCTCCAGCCATTCCGCATCTGCCTCGTAGCCCAGCGAAAGAGGCTGTGCGAGACTCATCCTGGGGTGGGGGTTATATCCCCTGCTGTACTGCAGTTCGATGCCGGCCCGCCGGAACGCACGTTTCATGATCCGCTGCAGATCGAGATGAGACGTGTATTTGATGTAGCCGCGTTTGGAAAATTCCAGCACATATTTAAACATGAGATCCCTCCTGACTGCAGTCTGTATATTGGTTCACGCCGCATCCTGAGCAGCCGGAGCGGCAATCCGCCGTCGTCACCGCCTGCTCTGCCCTCCGATTCTCCCGGAGCAGAAATTCCTTTGTCACACCGCTGTCGATCACATCCCAGGGGAAAACCTCGTCGAGGGATCGCTCCCTCTCTGTGTAAAAACGGTAGTCAACGTCCCAGCTCCGCAGGAGCTCATCCCATTTGTCGCGGTCAAAATATTCACTCCATCCGTCGAACCGGCATCCGGCCCGGTGTGCGTTCAGCAGCAGCTGTCCGCACCGGCGGTCGCCCCGGGCGAACACAGCCTCGCAGGTGCTGACGGCGTCATCGTGGTAATTATATGTGACGCCCTTGATCCGGAGACGTTCCGTCAGATAATCATGCTTCCGCTTGAACTCCTCAGTGGAATTCTGCGGAAACCACTGGAACGGCGTGTGCGCCTTTGGAACAAAGTTGGAAATACTCACGGTCACGCTGAAGCGTCCGCCCCGGCCGGACCGCTTATGAATCGCGATGATATTCTTCGCGATTTCGGCGATTCCGTCCAGATCCGCGTCTGTTTCAGAAGGCAGACCGATCATGAAGTACAGCTTCACATGACGCCATCCGAGTTCAATCGCCTGTTCCACCGCACTGTAGATATCCTCCTCGGTGATTCCTTTGTTGATCACATCCCGCAGGCGCTGCGTTCCCGCCTCCGGAGCGAAGGTCAGACCCGATTTCTTGTACTTCTGAATTTCCTCAAGCACCTGGAAAGAGAAACTGTCCAGCCGCAGCGACGGCAGAGAGAGAGAGACGTTGCGCTCCCGGCAGTACTTTGTCAGGTCCATGGCCAGACCCTCAAAATCCGAATAATCGCTGGTGGAGAGAGACAGCAGCGCCAGCTCGTCATGCCCTGTACGCTTCAGCTGTTCCGCGGCGATCCTGAGAATGTTTTCCCGGCTCCTCTCGCGAACGGGACGGTAAATCATTCCGGCCTGACAGAACCGGCATCCCCGGGTGCATCCGCGGAAGGTTTCCACCACAGCCCGGTCATGAACGGTTTCAATCAGCGGGACGATGTTGTTCACCGGATATTCCGCGTGATTCAGATCACTGACGATCGCCTTGCGTACCCGGTCAGGCGCTCCGTCCCACTTTTTTTTGTATTCGAGAATGATTCCCGACGCATCGTAAACCGGCTCATAGAAGGACGGAACATAAACGCCCGAAAGTCCCGCGGCGCGTTTCAGCGTTTCCTCCCGGGACAGCCCCTGCTTCCGGCATTCACGAATAAGCTCCAGAAATTCCGGAAGCGCTTCCTCTCCGTCGCCGATCAGAAACAGGTCGATGAAATCCGCAAGAGGCTCTGGATTGAAGGCACAGGGCCCTCCGGCAATCACCAGCGGATCCCTCTCGCTCCGGTCATCGGAACGCAGAGGAATTTCTGACAGTTCCAGCATATTGAGGATATTGGTGAACGACATTTCATACTGCAGCGTGAAGCCCAGGAGATCCATCTCCCGGCAGGGAGTCTTTGTTTCCAGCGTGAACAAAGGATAATTCTCCCGGCGCATCAGCGCCTCCATATCCGGCGCGGGCGCAAAAACCCTTTCGCAGCACACCTTTTCCATTTTGTTTACAAGGTTGTAGATGATCTGCAGGCCCATGTACGACATCCCGATCTCGTACATGTCCGGAAACGCGAAGGCGAAACGCAGTTCGGTCTCGGCGGGATCCTTCACGACGATGTTCACTTCATTTCCGATATAGCGCGCCGGCTTCTCCACCTGCTTCAGCAGATAATCCAGCGGAGGACGGAACAGGCTGTCTACAGTACGTCCGATCACGGCCTCGATCTGATCCATATATCTGCGCGTCACTTCTCTGGCCGCCAGGAGGTGCCGCGTCCTCTCCGGATTCTCACCTTTTTTGTGAATCAGGTAATCGACTCTTTTGTCCAGACCCACATACTCATCCTCACGGACGAGGCGGTCGCCGAGACACACGAGATCTGTCTCGCTGATCCGGTTGATATCCCCGAACTTATAAAACATATGGACCCGAACGATTGCAGCCTCATCGTGATAGCCGTCCGCCTCCAGCATGTCTGCCGCGACCTGCTCGTGATGCTCCTGCAGACGCGCGACATCGTGAATAAGACCGGCGTACCGGATCAGTCCGATATCCAGATCATATCCGTGGCGGTTCAGTTCCTCCGCGATTCTCACCGCCGTTTCACTCACCGCCTCGCAGTGAGCGATGACGTGCCGGGGTGTTCTGTATTTCTTAAAATATTCAAAGCAGTCTTTTTCCGTAAGTCGTCTGGACTCTGACATGCCCGACCTCCTCGTTGTCAATACTCGTCATAATATTCAAATTCGTAGTCAAAGATGCGGATCGTATCGCCTTCCTCCAGCCCCATTTCAATCATCTTATCGATGGCGCCCTTCTTCTCGATATATTTATACAGATACCGGAGAGAACCGAAATCATTGAAATTGGTGGAGTCGAAAATCTTTTTCAGCTGTTTTCCTGTGACGACGAAGGCTCCCTTCTCCCGGGTCACATACACCTCCCGGTAGTCCGGGTCGATATCGTCCGTTTCAAAGTCGAAGTACTGATACTCCGGTTCCGGCTCCGGCTCCGCAAGCGCCTTCTGGAGTTCGGCCAGCGCCGCATCCAGCAGTTCCGGCACTCCCTGACGGATCGGTGCGGAAAGCGGGAACACCCGGTATCCCCTTGACTCGACGTATTCCCTGAATTTCAGATATTCGGGCGCGTCCTCACCGATCAGATCGATTTTGTTGGCGGCGACGAGCATCGGTTTGCGGGCTACGGACTCGCTGTATTCCAGCAGCTCGCTGTTGATCTTCTCAAAGTCCTCAATAGGGTCGCGCCCTTCGCTTCCGGATACGTCCACGACATGTATCAGAACCCGCGTCCGTTCGATGTGTTTCAGGAATTTCAGCCCGAGCCCGAGTCCCCGGTGAGCGCCCTCGATGATCCCCGCAATGTCCGCCATCACGAAGCTGGTATCGTGAATGTGCACCACGCCTAGATTCGGTTCAATCGTCGTGAAATGGTAATTTTCAATCTTCGGTCTCGCACTGGTGGAAACCGCGAGAAGGCTGGATTTTCCGACATTCGGGAAGCCCACAAGCCCGACGTCCGCGATCATTTTCAGTTCGAGAATGATCGTGCGCTCCCGCGCCTCGGTTCCGGCCTCCGCGAAGTTCGGCGCCTGCCGGACAGAATTTTTATAATGCACGTTCCCCTTGCCTCCGCGGCCTCCTTTGGCGGCGACAAAGGACTGTCCGTCCTCCACCATGTCCTGCATGACCAGACCTGTCTTTTCATCGATAACGACAGTCCCCTGCGGAACTTTAATGATGAGATCCTGTCCGTTCCGGCCGAATCTCTTCTTCTTCATTCCGTCCTGCCCGTTCTCGGCGGCGTATTTTTTTTTGTAGCGGAAATCCATCAGGGTTCGCAGATTCTTATCCGCGACGATAACGATATCTCCGCCCTTGCCTCCGTCTCCGCCGTCCGGACCGCCTTCCGGAACAAAGGGTTCCCTGCGGAAGGACACGGCTCCGTTTCCGCCCTTTCCGGATCGGATCTCAATTTTCGCTCTGTCTACAAACATCTGTATCCCTCTAAAATCAAAAACAAGCCCCTACTTGCATAGGGGCTCCTGGTGTTTTATGCTTCCTTCGGATAGACACTGACCTGTTTTCTGGTCTTGTCTTTTCTCTCAAATTTTACAGCGCCGTCAATCTTGGCGAACAGCGTATCATCACCGCCGATTCCCACATTATTGCCTGGATGAAGCTTGGTGCCTCTCTGTCTTACCAGAATGCTTCCTGCTGTAACGAACTGACCGTCACCAGTCTTGACGCCTAAACGTTTGGACTCGGACTCACGACCGTTCTTAGAGCTTCCTACTCCCTTTTTACTTGCCATAGACCGTACACCTCCTTACTGAATGACAATCCTACTGAGCGTTTTCAATCGTCTCAATGATCACAGCCTTGGTGGCCTTCTCATCGATTTCAATATCATGTTCCTTCGCATAGGCGATCAGCTCGTCCTTCTTCATGGACGCGGATACCTTTTTTTCCTTGGCTTCCGGCGCCTCGGCTTCCTCTGCCTTCGATTCGGACGCTTCCGCCTCTGCCGGCTTCTCAGCCTTCTTCATCTCTCCTGTGAGACTTGTGATCTGCACCAGAGAGTACGGCTGTCTGTGACCCTGTTTCTTTCTGTAATCCTTCTTGCTCTTGTACTTGAAGATGATCACCTTCTGGCCTTTTCCGTTTTCCTTGACTTCGCCGACAACTTTGGCTCCGTCCACATACGGCGTTCCGACCTGAATTCCGTTGTCATCACTCAGCACGAGAACTTTGTCGAAAGCGACAAGCTCGCCTGCCTCAACTCCCAGCTTTTCAACAGAAAGCACATCGCCTTCCTGAACGCGGTACTGCTTTCCGCCGGTTTCAATTACTGCATACATATTTCTGTTACCTCCTCTTACCAGTCTCGCCTTTTCGGGCAGCGCATAAGCACTTTAAAAGAACCCTTTCCGAGCGGTCTAACTTAGACAGTTTAGCATATAAAAGAAGGCTTGTCAAACGATTTTCAGCCCCTCGGGCGGAATTTCAGTCCCGGATTTTCAATCCTGCAGGCGGATGTCCACGCCGGTATAGGTCCGGTGAAGTCCGTTCAGGCGGATTCCCGCACTCTCGCATTCCGCCTCTCCGCACTGATTATCGATGGGGTCTATCCGCGAAAACTTCTTTTCCGGTATAAGCTCTGCCTGCATATCGTTGTTGATCGGAATGCGATACGGATCCAGATTTCCGAAATAGAAGTTCCACTGCGCCGTATTGCCTTCCGAGCAGGCTGAGTTTCCGTAGGACGGATCAGTATACAGCCATCCGGCTTCCGGAATCCAGAACATTGCCCAGTCATGCTCCCCGACATGCTCAGGGGAAGCGATGAGTCCGGACTGCCAGCGGGCGGGAATCCCGCTGATCCGGCACAGCGCGATGAAGAGTATCGCCTGCACGCCGCAGTCTCCGCGCAGCGATGCCGCCGCAGATTCCGCGATGCTCTCGACCGCGAAATAATCACGCATAAAGCGATATTCCATCCGGGTTGTCACAAAATCATAAATCAGTCTCGCCCTGCTCAGCGGCGAATATTCATCTCCGCAGATCTCGTCTGAAAGAGCTTTCAGATATGGAGAGAAAATGATATGCGGGAGCTTCTCCGCAAGATAGGGTTTAACATTCTCCGGATATTCGATTATCCCCTGCCCCGGCACGCTGAGTCTGTAATCATCCGCTGTGCCTGTCGGCGGGACCAGCGCGATTCCGTCTGTGATTCTGCCGAGCGTTTCCATGTCGGTAACGGGATATGTCGTGGTCAGCGAATATTCGATTTCAAAGGTCATGCCCTGTGCGGCCGTATCCCGGAAGCAGACCGTCGGCTGCAGCTCGTCTTCTTCCGGAAGCCTGGCCGGTTTCTGTGAAGACCGGATCAAACGGACATCACTGATTTCCGTAGTCTCATGCGGGAAAGGCATATGAACCAGCAGAGGTTCTCCCTCCCGGACGTCTTCGCCGTCGATTCGAATACTGTGTATGATATGGATATGCGCCGCCAGGCAATTCGCCGTGCCGGATTTTTCAACGCATTCGTCCTTCAGCCGGGAATTCTCCTCCGGTCTGCGGGCACGTCTGCGGTATTCCGGATAGGTTTCCAGCAGCGTACCGCGAAAGCTGTCTATGAATCGGATCTCTCCATTCAGATAGATCCAGTCGGCGCGCGACTGAATGCGGAGCGTCTCAAGCTCCTCCGCGGTAAAATCAGGAATGATTTCCCGCATCATTTTTACGGCCTCGTCCGGGGAGACCGCGTACCGCTTGCGCAGTACCGTGATGTTTTCCAGTTCATATTCCAGACGAGATCTCATCGCCCGGGACAGCGAACGGTCGGAAAGGCGGAACTGAATCATTCTGATTTCATTCTCAAAATGCCCGCTCATCCGTTCGGCCAGAATATCTCCGGGGAGTGGAACGGTCAGATATTTAAGTTCATCGTTCTGCATGGAAGAGTCTCCCTTCTGCTGTTTCATAACAGTCTGCTCTGCGAAAGTCTATTCGATGATTACGCCGTCCTCATCGACGATGATGTCTTCCGGGACCGCGGGCGTATCGGGTGCATCTGCGGTCTTCTCCTCTCCGGCGTCAAGAGTGTCCATGACCTTCCGGCGGATCTCCTCCAGAATTTCCGGATTGGCCTCCAGATAGTTCTTTACGTTTTCACGTCCCTGTCCGATGCGGTCGCCGTTATAGCTGAACCAGGAACCCGCCTTTTTCACGATTCCTTCGTTGACAGCACAGTCGAGCACATCGCCGGACAGCGAAATACCCCTGCCGTACATGATGTCGAATTCCGCCTTTTTAAAAGGCGGAGCAACCTTATTCTTTACGATTTTAACGCGGGTGCGATTGCCGAGCATCTGATCGCCCTGCTTGATGGTCTCTATCCGTCTTACGTCCATGCGCATGGAAGAGTAGAATTTCAGCGCGCGTCCTCCGGTTGTAACCTCCGGATTGCCGAACATGACGCCGACCTTCTCACGGAGCTGATTGATGAAGATGACGCAGGTGTTGGTTCTGTTCACAGTTCCCGTCAGCTTGCGGAGGGCCTGCGACATCAGTCTCGCCTGCAGACCGACGTGGGAGTCGCCCATCTCCCCCTGGATCTCCGCCTTCGGAACCAGGGCTGCGACAGAGTCGATGACGATTACATCGATAGCGCCGCTGCTGGCCAGCATATCGCAGATCTCAAGAGCCTGCTCTCCGGTATCCGGCTGTGAAACCAGAAGGTCGTCAATCTGCACCCCGAGATTCTTCGCGTAAACCGGATCCAGCGCGTGCTCTGCATCGATAAACGCGGCTTTACCGCCGGCCTTCTGCGCTTCCGCCACGATGTGAAGCGTCAGCGTGGTTTTGCCGGAGGATTCCGGTCCGTAAATCTCGATGACTCTTCCTCTCGGTACGCCGCCCACTCCCGTCGCCATATCAAGACTCAGAGAACCGGTGGAAATCGTCTCTATATTCATATGCGCGCTTGCGTCTCCCAATTTCATGACCGCGCCCTGCCCGAACTGCTTCTGAATACGGGACAGTGCATCATTCAGCGCCTTCTCCCGCGAATCCTTTTCTGTTGCTTTTGCCATTCCTTACCTCCACAAAGAACATTTGTTCTTATTTTATTCTACATGAAACCTGTCTTTTGTCAAGTCCTTCTTAACCGTCGGTCACTCGTGCTTCTTTCCCGTCCGGATGCCGCAGCACAGCTCTCTGTGCACGGGTTTTTACGCGAAAAATATGATGCGGTTTCCGGCTGAAAGCCGCGCCGGGTGAAATCTGTATCTGAATAATATGTAAATAAATGGTAACCACACTATATCACGATTACCATTTAATGTCAATTTATTCTTCTTTCAGAGTGTTCATGACCAGACGGAGCATAGCGAGAACCGCATCGTGGCGATTCCGGCTCCGGCTCCGGCTGCCTGTCTCCAGTTTCTCAATCCGGATCTTTCCGCAATGGCAGCAGCCGATATAAACTGTCCCCACCGGCTTTCCGGGGAGTGCCCCGTCCGGTCCGGCGATCCCGGTTACGGAAACGCAGATATCGCTCCCCGTCTTCCTGTACAGGCCTTCCGCCATCTCCCGGGCGACCTCCGCACTGTAAACCGTATGAGCCTCCAGCGTTTCCTTCTTGACGCCGAGTTCCTCTATCTTGGCGCGCTCCGTATAGGTGACCAGTCCTCTGTCAAACACGCGTGAGATTCCGGGAACGCCGGTCAGCGCTGCCGCGAACAGCCCGCCGGTACAGGATTCACAGCAGGAGATTGTAATCTGCCTTTCCACGAGCTCTCTTCCGGCCGACCGGATCAGCAGACGTTCTGATGTGCTGAAGAGTCCTTCGCTGAAAAAAACTTCCTCCGCCTCAGTTCTTCTGCCGCTCATGATCTGCTTTCTTCCTTAAACACATTGCTGTTTTTGACGATATATTCGATTCCTGAGTAGACAGTCATGATCAGCGACGCCCAGAGGAATCCGTATGCCAGATAGTAAATAATCTGTTCCGCGCCGCCGGCGTTTCCTTTCAGCGCCAGCATGAGCAGCAGCAGAGGGACTGCGATCATCTGGAGCACTGTCTTGGCTTTGCCGCTCATGGCCGCCGCGATGACGATTCCATCGGACGCCGCAACAGTACGGACGCCGCTGACAACAAATTCGCGGGCGAGGATGACGATCAGCATCCAGGCAGGAATCGTTCCGTCGCCGATCATCAGGCAAAACGCGGAGTACACCAGAATTTTGTCTGCCAGAGGATCCATGATTTTTCCGAAATTGGAAACCAGATTGTATTTCCTGGCGATTTTTCCGTCAAGCATATCCGTGAATGACGCCGCAATAAAGATGATCAGCGCGACAACAAAGTATCCGGTCAGATACGCGGCGATGAAAAACGGTACCGCGACCATACGGCAGACCGTCAGTTTGTTCGGTAAATTCATTCTAAACCTCCCGGCCTTCCAGATCATAATCAAAGGCCTCTAAAATCTCCACATTAACGATGTCTCCCGGACGGTGCTCCCTCAGAGGTGTAAAAATCACCGAATTATCGATATCCGGGGCGTCATAGCGTGTCCGTCCGATACAGGAGCCGTCCGCGTCAGTCTCATCCACCATCACCTCCAGAACCTGTCCGAGCCTGCTCCGGTTGTTTTCCAGCGAAATTTCCATCTGGCGCATCATGATGCTGTCAAGCCGCTGCTGTTTGATTTCCTCCGGAACCTGATCAGGCATTTCCGCTGCAGCGGTCCCATCCTCTCTGGAATAAGGGAAGACGCCGAGCCTGGCGAACCGTTCATCCTCTGCAAAACGGTACAGAATGTCAAAATCTTCATCGGTCTCTCCCGGAAATCCGACGATCAGTGTCGTGCGGATATGAATATCCGGAATCGCATTACGCAGCCGATCTATAGTTCCGCGCAGCGAAGCCTCCGTCGAGTGCCGGTTCATGCGGCTGAGGATCCGGTCACTGGCATGCTGGATCGGAATGTCGATATAGTTGCAGATTTTGTCTTCCTCCGCAATGGCCTGAATCAGTTCATCTGTGATCCTGTCCTCATAGCAGTACATCAGACGGATCCATTGAATCCCGTCGATGCGGCACAGACTGCGGAGAAGCTCTGCGAGAGCAGGTTTTCCCCGGAAATCCGTTCCGTAATAAGTCAGATCCTGAGCGATCAGAATCAGCTCCCGGCATCCTGCCTCCGCGAGCCGCCGGGCTTCTTCCATCACCGCTTCCGGCTTCCTGCTTCTGTAGGGACCGCGAATCCTGGGAATCACACAGTAGGCGCATGCATTGTCGCAGCCCTCTGCAATTTTCAGGTAGGCGGTATACGGATTTTCCGGCAGACGCCGGTGCTCCTGTTCGATGGCGGTCAGGTCGCAGGGATTGCTGACGACAAAACGCTCTGCCCCCGGTTTTGTCAACTGATCCAGAAGCTGCGGGAGACGATCGTAGTCGTTAACGCCCAAAAATCCGTCCACCTCAGGAAGCTCGTCAAAAAGCTCCTGCGGATACCGCTGTACAAGGCAGCCTGAAACGATCAGTCTCCTGTCCTTCCCCTTCTGCTCCGCCATACGGAAAATCTCACTGATGGATTCCTTTTTCGCATCGTCGATAAATCCGCAGGTGTTCACGATAAATACGTCCGCATCCTCCGGTGTGTCCGCGATTTCATAACCTTTTTCTTCCAGGATCCCCATAGCCATCTCAGAATCATTGAAATTCTTGGGACATCCCAGGGTGTCAAAATATACTTTCATGGATTTATTCCCTGTGTCTTCTCCTTTAACTCCGCCAGCTCCTCCTCACTCATCAGAACCTGGCGCGGCCTGCTGCCGTCCTGCGGTCCGACGATTCCTCTGGCCTCCATTTCGTCGACGATCCGTGCGGCGCGGTTATATCCGATCCGGTACCGCCGCTGCAGCATGGACACCGAGGCCTGGCCCTGCATGACCACACATTCAATGGCGTCCGGCAGCAGTTCGTCAGCGTCGTCGTTTTTATCAGGGAGCGTGGTGTTCCCGTTTTCGATGGTATCCATAACCTCGTCGGAATAATCCGCTTCTCCCGACTGTGCTTTAACAAAATCAATCACCCTCTGTACCTCTTCGTCAGAGACAAAGGTTCCCTGGATGCGCACGGCGCTGCCCACGCCCAGCGGATTAAACAGCATGTCGCCCTTTCCGACAAGATGCTCCGCTCCGCCGCGGTCCAGAATCGTTCTGGAATCCGCCTGCGAGGAAACCGCAAAGGCGATTCTGGAGGGAATGTTCGCCTTAATCACTCCGGTGATGATATCCACGGAAGGCCGCTGCGTCGCGACAATCAGGTGCATGCCCGCGGCTCTGGCCATCTGCGCCAGCCTGCAGATCGATTCCTCAACCTGGCTGGGCGCTGCCATCATCAGATCCGCCAGCTCGTCGATGATGATCACCACCTGAGGCATCACCATGTCCGCATTTCCGTCAGCCTTCATTTTCCGGTTATAGGAACCGAGATCCCGTACATTTGACTCCGCAAACATCTTATAGCGGTTGGTCATCTCCACCACAGCCCAGCTCAGCGCCGCCGCCGCCTTCGACGGATCAGTGACAACCGGAATAAGAAGATGTGGTATACCGTTGTAATTTCCGAGCTCCACCACCTTCGGATCAATCAGGACCATTTTCACCTCGTCAGGATTGGCCTTATACAGAATACTGGTAATGATGCTGTTGATGCAGACGCTCTTTCCGGAGCCGGTAGAGCCGGCAATCAGCAAATGCGGCATACTTTTCAGATCTGCCACGATGGGCTTTCCGGCGATATCCTTGCCTACGGCGAATTCAATCCGTGACTTCGCGTTCCGGAATTCTCTGGAATCGATGATTTCACGGAGCCGCACCATATTAATCTTATCGTTTTCCACTTCAATTCCGACGACCGCCTTTCCCGGAATCGGGGCTTCGATGCGAATGCTCTTCGCCCGGAGATTCAGCGCGATATCATCGGCAAGATTGACGATTTTGCTAACCTTGACGCCGACGTTCGGCTGGATTTCATACCGGGTGATCGCAGGGCCCTGAGTGACCTGCACCACTCTGGCGTCGACATTGAAATTCTGCATCGTCTCCTCCAGAAGGCGGGCCTTGTTCTTCAGATCGTCGTTCAGTCCCCGGCGGTCCGGCGTCTGAGGCTTGTCCAGCAGATCAATCGGCGGCTTACGGTATTTTTTTGTGAGAGATTTATCCACGGATTTCGTCAGTGCCGCCGCGCCGTCCCGCAGTCCGAGGCCCTCGCCGATTTCCGCGGCTCCCCGGGCGATTTCACTGGCAGAGGCCTTTCTGCCCTCGTAATTTTCAGTGTTCAGTCCGGACTCCTGCGAATCATGAATTTCTCCGTCCAGACCATATCCGTCTCTGGGCGTATGGACTTCTTCAAGCCCTCGTTCAATTTCCGCTGAATCCGCGGCGTCACGGGCGTCGGAATCCCGCCCGAAGGGATCGCCCTTTTTGATGAAATCGACCACATTGCTTCCGGCGTGCCGCCGGCCCGCAAAAGGCTTTGTTCTCCCTCCTGCCGCATCCTCATAGGGCGTGACGATGCGAATATCACCCGCGGGATCCGCCGCACCGCTTCCGGCTCCCGACGCGTTCCTGACATTCTGTCCTGCTCCTGCCCGACCCGTCTGTGCGGAGGACTGCGGCTCAGCTTCGGACAGATGTGACTGCTCCCGCATAAGCTGACGCTCCTCACGTCTGTCTCTGGCCGATTCCAGCGCATCGGAGAGCGGCGTATTGATCAGGAACAGGAAACTGATCAGCGCGACAACAAAGGAAAAAATATAGAGCCCCGCCTTGCCGATCCACCGGACCAGAAGTGTGCCCGCGGTCATGCCGAAGACTCCGCCCCCGCTCAGGCTGACGCCGTCGTTAAAGAACCGGCGAAGGGTAATCGCGGCATGCTCCGCATCGATGAATCTTCCGGAATTCAGGAGGCAGAACATCAGAAGCATCACAATACAGGCCAGAAGCGATTTCCCTGAGAAATGGCTGGCCTTATGAAGGACCAGGAGGAAGCCGATTAAAATCAGATACCAGGGCAGGATCAGGCCGATTAAACCGAAAATTCCCTTCAGTCCGTCGCCCAGAGCGTTTCCGAACTGTCCGGCGGCCTGAAACTGCACGGCAATGAAAATAAAAGCGCCGACGGCGATATAGACGATGCCCCATATGATGTCATCGATCAGCCGGCTGCGTCTGCGCTCCTCCTGCATTCCCCGGATGTCGTTTCTCGCGGCGGCCTCCTCAGGCGTGTCTTCCCGCTTTTTCCGACGGCCTCCCGTGCTCCGGGAGCTGTCAGAACGCTTTGACCCGCCGGATGAGGATGCGCCGCGCTTTCCTTCCGGGCTGCTCTTTGTTTTTTTTCTGCTTTTGTTCTTTACGTTCGCCAATCCGTACCCTTCCTTTGTTGTTTCCGTCTACGCCGTTACTGCGTTATACACGATCGTGAATACTCCCAGAGCCCAGACATAGTAGGCAAACCACTTCAGCTTCTGGTCGACAACCACCCGGATCATCGCCTTGATGGCCAGAATGCCGCATACCGCGGAGACGACGACGCCTGCGATCAGCGGTCCCATCTCCAGACCTGCCGAGGACGCCTTCATCGCCGCCGGAATCTCCAGAACCGCCGCTCCCAGAATCGACGGAATCGAAATCAGGAACGCAAACCGGACCGCAAAATCCCGTTTCAGCCCGGTGATCAGGCCGCCTACCATAGTAGAGCCGGAACGGGAAATTCCCGGGCAGATCGCAATTCCCTGCAGTACGCCGATGAAAAAACCGTTGCGGAAATTCATTCTGTCGATATCCTTGACGCTTTTTCCGAGCTTCTCCGAGAAATAGAGCATGCAGCCGGTGATCAGCCAGCCGATGCCTATCGCCCAGAGCTTACTGTTCAGCGATTCAAAGAAATCGTTGAACAGCAGTCCCATTACCGTCGTCGGGACGGTCGCCCAGAGAATCATCAGTCCCAGCTTCCGCGTGGGACGTTCGCTGAGCCGGAGCCCTTTTCCCGTGACCAGATCCGCGATCATCAGAAACAGCTCTTTAATCAGAGCCCAGATATCCTTCCAGTACATCACAAAGACGGACACCAGCGTGCCGATATGGAGCATGACCGTGAACATCAGAACACGGTCGCTCTCCACGCCGAAGAAATGCTGCAGCAGAGCCAGATGTCCGCTGCTGCTGATCGGCAGAAATTCCGCAAGCCCCTGTACAACTCCCAATATGATTGCCTCAAAATAAGTCAATGTTTCCCCCTTAATCTATTTGTGTGAAATATAATTTTTTTCAACCAGAGCCTCCGCTGAAAGCACAGCTCCTCCTGCGGCGCCTCTCACCGTGTTGTGCGCCAGTCCGATAAACTTATAGTCGAACAGACTGTCCTCCCGGAGCCGTCCCATGGTGACGCCGAAGCCCCGCTCGTAGTCCACATCCAGTCTGACCTGCGGGCGGTCCTCCTCTTCCATATATTTGATAAACTGTTTCGGCGCGCTGGGCAGGTCGGCCTCCTGCGGGAATCCCCGGAAGCGGATCAGACGGTCGATCAGCTCCTCCCTGGAGGGTTTCTGTGCGAAGCGGATTGAAACGGCTGCGGTATGCCCGTCCGGCACCGGCACACGGACGCACTGCGCTGAGATCACCGGCGCTTCCGCGTTTACGATTTCACCGTGCTCAATGTGACCGAGGATCTTCAGCGGTTCCTTCTCGCTCTTCTCCTCCTCGCCGCCGATATACGGAATGATGTTCTCCACCATTTCCGGCCAGTCCGCAAAGGTCTTCCCGGCGCCGGAAATCGCCTGATACGTGCAGACGCTGACCTCAGTCGGTCCGAACTCTCTCCACGCGGCCAGAGCCGGCATGTATCCCTGAATGGAACAGTTCGGCTTGACTGCGATAAATCCGCGGTTTGTTCCGAGCCGTCTCCGCTGGAAGTCGATGACATCGTAATGATCGTCGTTGATTTCCGGAATGACCATCGGCACGTCCGGGGTCCAGCGATGCGCGCTGTTGTTGGATACCACCGGCGTCTCTGTTCTCGCGTAGGCTTCCTCAACGGCGCGGATCTCCTCCTTCGACATATCCACGGCGCTGAAGACAAAGTCAACGGTACTGGCAACATTGTCAATGTCAGAGACATCCATCACGACGATATCCTTCGCCGCCTCCGGAACCGGCGTCTGCATCTTCCATCTTCCGGCCACCGCATCCTCGTAGCGGCTGCCCGCGCTTCTCGCGCTCGCGGCGATGGTAACCACCTCAAACCAGGGGTGATTCTCCAGCAGGGAGACAAAGCGCTGTCCCACCATTCCTGTTCCCCCCAGAATTCCAACCTTCAGTTTTTTATTCAGATTTCTCATCTATTTCTGACCTCCATTGTGAATTCTATTCATTATAGCATTCCTTCCGGGCATTTTCAACCGGACATCGCATTCAACCGGTCATCGCACAACAGGCCGCCGCGGCGCAGAACCGCGGGACTTCCGGACACAATAAAAAGCAGACACCGAAATGTCTGCTTTACATTCGTGCTAAAAGGATCAGCCCTCTGCCATTACTTCGTCTTCTCTAAGAATGCTCTTACCATCGTAGTAGTTGCAGTTGGGGCAAACTCTATGCGGAAGCTTTGGCTGATGACACTGGGGACAAATCGAAAGCCCAGGAGCAGTCATCTTCATGTTTGCAGATTTTCTCTTATCACGTCTGGCTTTAGATGTTTTCCTCTTTGGAACTGCCATTGTCTACACCTCCTCGTACAAAAATTTATATCAAAGATATTTTTTTCGTCAACTTCTAAAGTATATATCCTTTAACAGAATCTGTCAACTGTTTTTATGCGAAGTGTCGCGGCTTTTTTTGACAAGCTCGCTGGTTTCTCTGGCGATGACCAGTTCCTCGTTCGCGGGAATCACCATGACCTTGACCGGCGAATCGTCTGTCGACAGCATCGCCTGGATTCCGCGTGCCTGGTTTTTGTGCTTGTCCAGCTTGATTCCCAGATTGCCCATGTTGCTGCAGATGAGGTTCCGCATGTAGGCGTCGTTTTCACCGATGCCTCCGGTGAATACGAGCGCATCGACGCCGTTCATCTCGGCAATGTAGGCTCCGATGTAGAACCGGACCTTGCGCGCGAAGATCTTCAGCGCCAGCTCCGCTCTCTTGTTGCCGTCGTTCATCGCCTTCTCCAGATCGCGGAAATCGCTGGAGATTCCGGAAATGCCCAGCACTCCGGATTTTTTGTTCAGGACCTCGATAACTTCCTCGTGGCCGATTTCCATCTTTTCCGCCAGCATGGATACGATGGTGGGGTCCAGATCTCCGCAGCGCGTTCCCATAACGAGTCCCTCCAGCGGCGTCAGACCCATGGAGGTGTCGATGCTGCGGCCGTGCTTGATCGCAGATACCGATGCGCCGTTTCCGAGGTGGCAGGTGATCAGTTTCAGATCATTCACGTCGATGTTCAGCATTTCTGCGGCTTCCTTGGCCATATATTTATGAGAGGTTCCGTGGAATCCGTATTTACGGATTCCGTAATCCTCATATGCTTCATACGGAATCGCGTAGAGATACGCTTCCGGCCGCATGGTCTGATGGAACGCGGTGTCGAATACCGCCACCATCGGTACGCCGGGGATCAGCTCGCGGCAGGCTTTGATGCCGTCGAGGTTCGGGGGATTATGAAGCGGCGCCAGATCGATACATTCCTTCAATGCATCCACGACGGAATCATTGATAATGACGGAATTCGCATATTTCTCTCCGGCATGGACGACACGATGCCCCACAGCGTTGATCTCGTCCAGAGATTTCAGTGCACCGTGATCCGGGCTTAACAGCGCGTCCATTACATGCTGAATCGCCTCCTTATGATTCGTCATAGGGGTTTCCAGCACGTATTTGTCATCAGTTTCGGCAAGTTCATGAGTGATTACGGAACCTTCGATTCCGATTCTCTCTACAAGGCCTTTGGCAATCAGCTTCTCTTTTTTCATATCGAGCAGCTGATACTTGAGCGAGGAGCTCCCGCAATTGATAACTAAAACTAACATAAATACTCCTGTTGATTAAAAATTTGTGAAATAACTTTATATGCCGATAAACGGCGCTTTAATATAATCCGAATAATCATAGAGATCATTCCTGGTTATTATATTATACATATCTGATGCGAGGATGTCTGTCGCCAGTGTAGTGGCGATCTCCGGATAGTCATCCTTCTCGCGGTTTATATTTGTAATGACAGGAATAGTGCAGCTGTCATTCTTCTTCATTTCCTTGATGAATTTCGCTCCGACATCGTCCAGCGCCAGAAGCCGGATATACGGCTTCGCGTTCCGGACCGTATCTTCTGTAATGCCCAGAAGAACCTGTGTCAGAAGCCGGGAAATTCGTGTCCTTGTATATGCCTTTGATTTGATTCGCTGAATCAGCTGCTCCGTCGAGCTGACATAACGGATCTCGTTCTTCAGTTTGTTGCCCAGTCCCTCTCCCGCAGAGAATATCTCCTCGAGCTGCTCGTTGTCCGACTGCAGAATGCGGGCGCTCACAAGAGAGAAATACGCCTGATCCATATGTTCAAACCGGTCCGGATCCTGTTCTGTCAGGATTTCCCGCTGCTTGGCTCCGGACTCATGATAGCTGTCTCCGCGGCGCTTGATTGTCACCGGCCGCATATTTTTTATATGCTTCAGATATTCGATGGCCAGAATGTTGTTCGGTTCCCGGATCAGCGCCTCATCCAGCTCCGGCGCAAGCTGTCTGGCGGCCATGGTCCTCGCCTTCGGATAAGAATTTCCGTGCTTCAGCAGCTCCTTCGCGATCTGCTCAATATAAGCCTCGTTCCTGACCATGGTCCGGCTGGCGCTGCTCAGCGCGTCGATATCGCCGCTTTCACTTCCGAACGCCAGGTAATCGATGCATCCGAAGCCCTCCAGAATCCGTACCGCACCGCGGGCGAAATATTCCGCGCTGTTGCACGCGAAAACAGTCGGGAGCTCACAGACCACATTGATCCCGTTCTGCACCGCCGTCTGCGCCCGATCCCATTTGTCATAGACCGCCGGCGTCCCCCGCTGCGTAAAATCTCCGCTCATAACGGAAACGCACACCTTTGCCTCCGTCGCCTTCATGGCTTTTTCCAGCAGATAGGCGTGTCCGTTGTGAAACGGGTTATATTCCCCGATAATTCCGATTGCCTTCATATGCCCTATTCATCCTTGTCTTCATAGAGCCATTCTTCACCGTTCTTGGTACGCACAGCCATCTCCTTCAGCTCGTCCCGGTTCTGCTGCAGGACCTCGCCCATATTATCGAAGGTTCTGGCCATGTAATTGAAGAGCTCATTCAGATATTTTCCGTTCAGCTCGTCGAACTTTCCCTGCATATCGTACAGAGTCTTGTCCAGATAGTCATAGGTCTTCAGCTTCAGAATCGTGGAATACTCCTGCGCCTCCTTGTTGATGGCGTCGGCCTTCTTCTGTGCGGCCAGCGTGATGTCGTGCTCGTCGACGAGATAATCCGCCTGCTTCCTGGCCTCCACGATGATCTTCTCATACTCTTCCTTCGCCTCCGACAGGATCCGGCCCTTCTCGTCCCGGACCCATTTGGCCTGCTGCACGTCGTCCGGCAGGCTGATCCGGATCTCCTTGACGATCTCCATCAGCTCGTTGCCGTCCACCATGATTTTATTTGTCAGTGGAACCGTCGATGCGGTCTCCACAATATCCTCGATTTCATCTAACAGATCCAGTATCGTCATGTCTTCCTCCTACTGATTCACATACTTTTTGACAATCTCGTCCATGATTTTTTCCGGTACCAGTCCCTCCACGCATCCGTTCAGGGAGACGACCTCCTTGATCATGCTGGAGCTGATAAACGAATATTCCGGGCTGGTCATCAGAAATACGGATTCGATTCCCGGGTCGAACAGCCTGGCGTTCATCTGCGCCATCTGTATCTCATACTCAAAATCCGTCGTGGCCCGCAGTCCGCGGACCACCGCATCGAAGCGGTTTCTGTTTACGTAATCCGCGAGCAGTCCCTCGAAGGAGTCCACCGTGACATTCGGCAGTTCATCTGTGATCTCGCGTATCATCGCGACACGCTCTTCCTTTGTGAACAAAGGATGCTTGGCGGGGTTCACGATCACGCCCACCACCAGCTCGTCAAACATTCTGGAGGCGCGTGTAATAATATCCAGATGGCCGTTCGTCATCGGATCAAAGGATCCGGTATATAATGCCTTTTTCATTCATTCCTCCTCGGAAACGGACTCCTGCGGATAGCGGTAAATGCTGACGACAGTCTTGCCGTACCGGCATTCTCTGACCCGCTTCAGCCTGCCCGCCGATTCCGGCATGGCGTCTCTGGAGCCGTGCTCTGTTATTATTATACCGTTTCGTGATAATAAATCAAGCCGATCTATCTTCAGCAGACACTTTTCATACAGTCCCGCCCGGTATGGAGGATCAAGCAGAAACACGTCCACCTTCTCATGAATCCGCTCGAGGGTCCGCTGGTAATCTCCCTGCAGGACGACCGCCCGTTCTTCCGCTCCGCAGTGTTCGATGTTCCTGTGGGTCAGGCGTATGCTTTCCCGGGCACTGTCGCAGAAATAGCATTTCTTCGCGCCGCGGGACAGCGCCTCGATGCCGAGACTTCCCGTTCCGCTGAACAGATCACAGAACACCTGTCCCCAGGTGTCATTCATCAGCAGATTAAATATCGACTCCTTCACTTTGTCGGAGGTCGGACGGATATCATAACCCGTCGGCGTTTCCAGCTTTCTTCCCCGATATTCTCCTGTTATAACTCTCATTTTGTATCTCCTATAATTCCAGTTTAATGTCTTCCCCGAACATCTTCTCAACCCGCCGCCGCAGCTCCGCATAGCCGTCTGACACGAGCCCCGGATCCTCCTGAAGAATTTCCGCGGCCGCCTTCCCGGCTTTCTCCAGAACATCACCGTGGCGCACGATATCGCTGATATGCATCTCGGGAAGTCCGTGCTGTCTGGTGCCGAAAATCTCGCCCGGCCCCCGCAGATGGAGATCCTCCTCCGCAATATGGAAGCCGTCTGTGCTCTCACACATGATCCGGATTCTCTGGCGGGCGACGTCCGTCTCGCTTTCCTGAATCAGATAACAGTAGGACTGATCGCTGCCGCGGCCCACTCTGCCCCTCAGCTGATGAAGCTGCGCCAGGCCGAACCGTTCCGCATTTTCAATCACCATTACTGTAGCGTTGGCGACATTGATTCCGATTTCAATGACCACAGTGGAAACCAGGACATCAATCGCTCCCTGATAAAAATCCGCCATGATCCGGTCCTTCTCCGTCTGCGGAAGTCCGCCGTGGATCAGCGCGACCCGGTAATTTCTGTATTTCCGGCTCAGCTCCTGATAGACGCGTTCCGCCGAATGCGCTTCAATCTTCTCCGATTCCTCGATCAGCGGCGTGACGACATAGGCCTGATGTCCTTCGGCCAGTTCCTTTTCCACCCGGCGGTACACGCCGGCGCGCCCGGCTCCGTCCACAGAAACCGTCCGGACCGGCCTGCGTCCTGCCGGCATCGTATCAATTACGGAAATATCCAGTTCTCCGTACAGAATCACTGCCAGCGTCCGCGGAATCGGCGTCGCGGTCATTACCATCACATTGGGATTGGCGCCCTTGACGGACAGGCGGCGGCGCTGCTCGACGCCGAACCGGTGCTGCTCGTCGGTGATTACCAGCCCCAGCCTCCGGAACGTCACATCGTCCTGAATCACCGCATGCGTTCCCGTGAGAATATCGATGTCTCCGCTGAGCAGCCGTTCAAGAACCTCGTTCTTCTCAGATTTTTTCATGCTTCCGGTCAGGAGTCCGACCCGGATCCCGTGAGGCTGAAAATCCTTTGTCAGTGACTGATAGTGCTGCCTGGCCAGAATCTCCGTCGGCGCCATCATCGCCGCCTGATATCCGCTCCGCACCGCGCAGAACATGCTGATCTCCGCAACGGCGGTCTTCCCCGAGCCTACGTCACCCTGCACCAGCCGGTTCATCGCATGACCGTCCCGGAGATTCGCGGCGATCTCGCCCCACACCCGTTTCTGCCCCGGAGTCAGAGCAAACGGGAGCCCCCGGATGAATTCTTCTGCCGCCGAAACGTCCAGGCGAACGCCTTCGCCCTCCCGGACATTATCATGCTTCATGTACAAAAGACCGGTGGAGAGAGTCAGGAGCTCATCGAAGATCAGGCGGAACCTGCTCATCAGGACGTGGCGCCGGTCCTTCGGGAAATGAATATGGTGAAGCGCGAAGGCCGGGCCGGCCAGTCTGTATTCTCGCACAATATGCTCCGGAAGCCATTCCGGAACCTCATCAACGACCGGCTCAATCTGCCGCTGGAATTTCCGGACCTCCTTTTGTGAAATACCGGAAATGGCGGGATAGACTGGAAGAACCTCGCGGACATCCTCCGGAGAGCCTTCCCGGCAGGACTCCGGATGAACCATCTGAACCCGTCCCCGGTTCTCCGTTATCTTTCCGTAAAAGACATACCGGCCGTGAATCTCAAACGCCCGGCTCATGTACCGTCCGTTGAAGTATACGACCTCAAGCGTTCCGGTGTCGTCAGAAACCAGGAAAGAAACCGGCGCATGTTTTTTATAGGGGCTGCCGCTGTACCGTCTGGACAGGATTTCGCCCCGGATCAGAGCAGGCTTCCCCGGACGCAGTTCCCCGATGGGCGTGAGCTTCCTCCGATCCTCATAGGAACGCGGGAACCACCATGCCAGATCCTCCAGCGTCGTGATGCCGTGACCGGCGAAGGCTTCCTTCTTCTTATCGCCGATCCCTTTCAGGCTGCTGATGTCATCCGTTATCTTCATATCTGTATACGACCTTTGTATTTCTCTTCGCTTTGTGCCGGGAGCGGACTCCGGCGATGTTGATGGTGATCACCGCGGGTTTTCTGCCGCTGTATTTCACAAAGGCACCTGCGATATAATCGGCCAGATGCCTCGTCGTCCGCTTGATGCTGATGCCGAACAAAGTAATCACGCTGAATTCCAGCTCGACGCGCCCCTCCTCATTGAAGTCCACGTCGATGTACATGGAAAATTCCGTATCAATATACTTCGGCACAATGCCGATCTGCCGTCCCCGCGGCGTCGCCGGCCAGATCTTGCCCCTGCACTCCGGAAGACGCATTCCCTCAAAGATGATCTGCGCGAAAATCATATTGGAAATAGAGATCTCTCCCAGCGCGGTCTGCTTTGTCAGTGCCATATTATCCCCTCCTAACGAAAACTCCGCTTCAGGAAAATGATGTTGCTGATCACCCGCTCATACAGCGTTTCCAAATACTTCAGGTGCTGCAGCGACATGGATTCGTTGACGTGGTGCCGCAGATTGTCCTCATCTCCGAAGGTCGGACCGAACACGATGGAATTGGGAACGATCTGTGCGTAGGTTCCCACCGTATCCACATGGAACTCTGCCGGGCGCTCCGCCAGATGCTCAAAAGCCTCCGCCATCGCTTTGATAAAAGGCTGATTCCTGCTGATAAAGGAGGCCGGCTGCGAGCTGATCCGGTCGATCCGGACGATGTCCTCGCGGAAATACCGTTCAATGGCGGTCAGCACCTGGTTCTCTCTGGTATCCGGGCTGAGCCGCGCGTTGATATTGACGAAGAGTCTGTCCTTCTGCCGGAAAATCGCGGTCGGCGCGTATACGTTCTCGCCGGAATATTCGTTTTTATACCGTCCCAGACTTCCGGGAAGCCCGGCGCGCTTTCCGTTTCCCTCGAAGAATCCGGCCTTCAGCTTCCGGAAAATACGGTAGGTCGTGTCTCGCCGAATCTTCGCTTTGTTCCTGCCGCGCAGCGATTCCAGCGCTTCCGCCATATTAAAAATCGCGTTGTCTGTCAGCGCCAGCATGGAAATGTGGCCGGCGGATCCGCGGGCGGCAAATGTCCTCCCGTCGTTCAGCGTGACCTTGCAGACCTCCGGGACGGTTTCCGGATTACTGCCTGCACGGACGTCTTTCAGGACCTGTCCCTCCTTCTCCAGCGGAAATGAAATCAGCACGTTGAAGCTCCCCATTTCAACATTGCAGAGGGGAAACATCCCGTCGGGACTGAAGCTGTAATCCGGCGGACGATGGGTCAGCAGATAGTCCCGCATGTCGCCGCCTCCGGCTTTCTGCTCTGTTCCGATAATCATGCGGACCTTTTTCCGCGCAGGCAGGCCGTACCGGCGGCTGAGCTCTGCCACGTCCGCCATCGCGAACAGCGCCGCCATGGCGGGTCCTTTGTCGTCCACAGCTCCTCTGCCGTAGATCCTGTCTGCGTCGACGACCGGCTGAAAAGGCGGGGAATCCCAGAGAGTGTAATCACCCGGGTGCGCCACGTCAACATGCGTGAGAATGCCGAGCACCTCACTTCCCTGCCCGTATTCTATGATCCCGATCCGTCCGTCCGCAGCCAAAGAGACGGAGAAACCAAATTCGTCCCCCCGCTGAAGCATATAATAAAGAGCCTCCAGGCAGTTTTCATGATCCCCGCTCACACTGGGGATCCGGATCAGATCCGATACCGACTCAACCAGGTCATACATGGGCAGTTCCTTTCCGTTTTGTCCGTTTTACGCTTTAGAAAAAAAACCACACTGAAGTGATTCAGCATGGCGTGTTTCTTACGGTCAGATCAGATGGCACGGTTTACTTTGCCGGATCTCAGGCACTGTGTGCAAACCTTGGCTTTTCTGACAGTTCCGTTATCATCGATCCTGACGGTCTGGATATTCGCATTCCACTTTCTTCTCGTATGTCTGTTCGAGTGGGATACATTGTTTCCGGAAACCTGACCTTTTCCGCAAATTTCACATTTTCTCGACATCTGCCGCACCTCCTATCCTATATCGTTAAGTCTGAACGTGTCATTCATTCCTGATTGATTGTGCTATGTCTAACATCGCACGGATAGCATTATACCACAGATACGCTGATAAGCACAAGGTTTTTTTCTATTTGGAATGGATTTTATCGTAATACTCGGCGCGGAGCATCGACATCAGGCACAGATCATAATATTTTCCGTTCTTTTTTCCTGCGTGGCGCATGGTCCCTTCATCCTGGAATCCGATTTTATGATACAGGTGGCGCGCGATCTCGTTTTTAACAAAGTGATCAATCGTCACGCGTTCCATATGGAGATTGATGAACGCGTATTCCAGAATCATCCGTATGGCCTCTTCCCCGTATCCTTTGTTCCGGTTCTCCGGATCCGCGATGTAAATCCGCGTCAGGTCCAGACTGTCGTCCGCCCGGTTGATCCGGGACAGGTAAATCCGGCCTATGGGTTTTCCGGAAGGCTTCAGAGTGATCGTGAACAGCTTCTTCTCGGGATCCGGACCGTAAAGGATGAACTCCGTGACGATCTCCTGATAGTCGCGGTCGTCCTCCATCGTGAAAAATTCCCTGACGTCCTCGCTGTTTTCCCACTCCGCAAAGACGGCGCAGTCGTCGAACGCCGTTTCTCTTACAATCAGATTTTTCGATTCCATGATCAATACTTCACTCACTTTTCATTTCCCTCTTCCTGCTGATTACTGCGTACCGGTGTATATCACAGCGGCATTATGCACCGCGCGCTGTTAACTGACCATTATCATGCCGGTATCATCTCAGCTGTATGTCAGCTGTCCGCGCCCGTTAAGTCCGGCAGGAGCTTAATGCCCGGACACGGATTAAATTTCACGAAATTATTACAAATAATTTTTACATTGTGGTATTATTATATAGTATTTTCAAGGAAAATAAAAGGAGATTAGACGATGATTAACAAAAAAATCACATCCGTTGTGCTGATTTTTTTTCTTATGGCTGCTGCAGCGCTCCTGTCAGCGTGCGGCGCCACAGGCAGCGCCAAGTCAGAAACCACATCACAGGAGGATCTCACATCCAAGATTTCATCCAAGATCGACGCATATACCACCGATCTCATGGACTCCAGAGATTCCATGAAGAGCAACCGGGCAATCCGCCGGTATCTTCAGAGCTGGGCGAAATCCAAAGGCATACGTTGCGAAACCGACAGCGCAGGCAATGTCATCATGAGCGTCAGTTCTTCTAAGAAATATAAGGATGCGGCGCCTACGGTAATCGTCTGCCCGTATGATTATCTGGAATTTGACAATTACAGCAGACCCGTCGCAATGGCGCTCTACACCATTAAAAACAATGAATCGACGGGGAAACTCACCGTGATCTTCACATGTGAGAACGGGCACGACCTCTCGGGAGTCAAGGCGCTGAACAAAAAATACTTCACCGACGACGCCAGCGTGTTCTGCCTGAACGCCGCGAACCAGGGGCTGTTCTCACTGAAATCCGGCGCGAGCTCCACGTACCGGTTCACGCAGAGCGTCAAACGGATTTCACCGACGCTGACCAAGGCGTATAAGATCACCATCAAGGGTCTGTCGGCCACTCAGCCCGATTCCCAGATATCAGAGGCAACGAACCCGATCACACGTCTGGAATCGCTGCTGGTTTCGCTGAAGAACCGGAACATCAGCTACGAGATCGCCTCCTTCAGGGGCGGAGAGAACACCAACCTCTATGCAGCCTCGGCCACACTGACCGTCGTCATCGACGCCAACAAGGAAAAGTCCTTCCTTGACAAGATGCAGGAGGTGACGGAGCGGTTCAACGAAGACAAGAGCAAGATGCACCCCGGCGCCACCTACACATATAAGGAAGTCAATCTACCGTCCAGCGTGATCCGCAGATCAGACGGAAGCAGACTGGTCAGCTTCATGTACACCCTGCTCGACGGCGTGTATGAAAAGGACGAGGACAGCGGAGATCTCGTCTCCATCAACAACGTATCCCAGATAGACACCTCGGGAAACCGTGTACAGATCTCCTCCGTCGCTTACAGCCTGAGCGAGACCAACCTGAAAACAATCGATACGGACGCAAGAACACTCTGCAACCTGTCCGATATCAGATTCAGTAAAACCGGTTCCATTCCGATGTGGACAGGAAAAGAGGATACAGAATTTACAAAGAGCGTTGCCTCCGCTTACAAAAAGACGACCGGAAAGACACTGAACTACAACGATTCTGTGACCGCCACCTCCGCCTCCTATGTGGCGCGGAAAAACAGTAAATGCAACATTATCAGCATCACCCTGAACGAGAATATTCTGAAGGACTGTACAGGAACCATGATCAACTATCTGATCAATTCACTTCCTGAGGATGGCGACTGATTCCTTCCGCGTCTTCGCGTCCGGCTCCGTGCCGGGCGCGTTTTTATCTGTAACAGAAAGAGCCGTGTCCGGGCGGATCCCTTCCGCCGGAGCACGGCTCTTTCCTGCCTGCCTCGCCTGATGTTCAGTTTTCTGCGGCGGCTCCCGCAACCGGCATTCAGCCCAGTACGTCCTTCGCTGCGGCCGCCGACGCCATAGCGTCCGCCACATAATAATCCGCGCCGATAGACTCTGAATAATCCTTTGTGACCACAGCTCCGCCGGTCATGATTCTGCAGTCCGGAGCAGCCTGACGAATCTGACGGATGGTCTCCTCCATGTTGCCCAGCGTGGTCGTCATCAGCGCCGACAGACCCACCAGATGAACGTGATCGCGCACGACACGGTCCACGATGACCTTCGGATCCACATCCTTTCCGAGATCGATGATATCATAGCCGTAATTCTCCAGAATCACCTTCACGATGTTTTTTCCGATGTCGTGAACATCCCCCTTCACCGTGGCGACAATAATTTTTCCTTTCGAGACGCTCTGTCCGCCGCCGGACGCCAGCCGTTTCTTGATGACCTCGAAGGCGGCCTGCGCCGTGGTCGCAGCCAGAATCAGCTGCGGAATAAAAATCTTTCCGGTCTCAAAACGCTTTCCGGTTTCGTCCAGAATCGGGATAAGCTCATTGTTCACGATATCCAGAGGATCTCTGGTTTCCAGTTCCTTCTCGATAAGCTCCCGGCAGGGACCCTCCAGTCCGCTGCTGATGTAATACGACAGCGTTCCCTCTTTCTGATTCGCCGCGGGCGCTGCCTTCTTCTCCGGCGCCGGAGCGGCAGACACCGCTTCCGTATCTTTGTATTTGTCAATGAAATCCCGCGCATCGCGGTCAATCCCCATAATCAGTTTGTAAACGTCGATCGCTGCCACCATTCCGGGCGCCGCCGGGTTGATAATCGCCAGATCCAGGCCGCAGGTCAGCGCCATCTGCAGGAAGTTCTGATTGATCAGCGGACGCTGCGGAAGCCCGAAGGAAATGTTGGATACCCCCAGAACCGTTTTCAGCCCCAGTTCACTCTTCACCCGGCGGATCGCTTCCAGCGTATTGGAAGCGTTTTCCTGCTCCGCAGAGACGGTCAGAGTCAGACAGTCCACATAGATATCCTTTTTCGGGATCCCCAGGGACAAAGCCCGGTTCATTATTTTCCGCGCGATTTCCAGTCTCTTCTCCACAGTCTTCGGGATTCCGTCTTCGTCCAGTGTCAGGGCGATGACAGAAGCTCCGTATTTTTTCACAATGGGAAGAATCGCAGCCATGGATTTCTCCTCACCGTTTACGGAATTGACGACAGCCTTGCCGCAATAGAGCCTGAGCGCGGCCTCCAGGACCTCCGGGTTCCCGGAATCGATCTGAAGAGGTGCGGAAACGTTCCCCTGCAGCTTTTTGATTATGTTTACGATAACCTCTTTTTCGTTTACTCCGGGCACGCCCGCATTTACATCCAGAATCTCAGCGCCTTCGGACTCCTCCTGCAGAGCCATATCAAGAACATAGTCGAGATTTCCCTCTGCAATGGCGGCCTTCAGCTTCTTCTTGCCTGTCGGGTTGATTCTCTCCCCGATTACTCTCGGACGGTCCAGGATCACGATACTTTCCGGCGTACAGACCGCGGGAGGAATCTCCGCTCCGGGGCGGCGCGGGGCCGCACTGCTCAGCCGCAGCTTCAGCTGACTGATGTAGTCCGGGTCAGTTCCGCAGCATCCGCCGGCCAGACGAACGCCGCAGTCCGCCAGACGCTCCGCGTAATCTGCGAATTCCTCCGCCCCTACCAGATATTTCCCGGTTTTGGGGTCAGGAAGTCCCGCATTCGGTTTGGCGACAATCGGAAGCTCAGTCCACTGAGAAAGCTCCTGAATCAGAGGAAGAAACTCCGCCGATCCCAGACTGCAGTTGATGCCGATGGCGTCTGCCCCCAGACCTTCCAGTGTCAGAGCCATAGAAGGAATGGATGTTCCGGTGAAGGTCCGGCGGTTCTGCTCAAAGGACATGGTGCAGATTACCGGCAGTTCTGAATTCTCCTTAGCGGCGAGAAGCGCCGCGCGCATCTCGTAAAGATCCGTCATGGTCTCGATGACGATAAGATCCGTTCCCTTCCCTGCGACAATCTGCCGCCGGAAGATCTCAAAGGCCTCCTCGAAGGTGAGATTCCCGTTCGGCTCCACAAGGCGGCCGATCGGTCCGATGTCCAGCGCGATCTTCACGTCTGTTCCGGCCGCCGCCTCTGCGGCGTTTTTCACGGCTGCCGCCGTCAGTTCCTCGACGGTATACCCGCAGCCCTCGATTTTGTAATCATTGATGCCGAAGGAGCAGGTGTAGATCACGTCTGCGCCTGCTTCGATATATTTTCTGTGTATGTCCTGCACGATTTCCGGACGGGTAATATTCAGAACCTCCGGAACCCTTCCGACCTCAGCGCCGCTCTGCTGCAGCATTGTTCCGAAACCGCCGTCCAGAATGATGAAATCCCGGTTCCCGAACAGCTTTTCAATTTTATTCAATCGCCTCATCTCCCTCTTTTCGATTAAAATAAGGTTTTAACATTCTGACAGATCCTTCTGGCGATATACGGATTATTCATAGTGTAGAGGTGAATGCCGTCTACTCCGTGCGCCAGCAGATCCACAATCTGGTTCGTCGCATAGGCGATTCCCGCATCCCGCATCGCCTCCGGCTTATGTTCAAATTTTTCCATCATTTTGATGAATTTCTCCGGCAGCGTCGCGCCGCAGAGCGTCACCATACGTTCAATCTGTTTTTTGTTCACCACCGGCATGATTCCGGCCTCGATAGGAACGTCTATTCCGGCGATTCTCGCCTTCTCCAGGAAGGAGTAGAACATCCCGTTATCGAGGAACAGCTGTGAGATAAGATGTTCTGCGCCGGCGTCCACCTTCCGTTTCAGGTTGCGGATGTCGTCAATCATATCCGGGCTGTCGGGATGTCCCTCCGGATAGCACGCCGCTGAAATTCCGAAATCATAGCGGCTCGACCGGATATATCCGATCAGGTCGCTGGCGTGCAGGAAGTCCTCCTTGGGCGGTACGTCCGGGACGCGGTCGCCCCGCAGAGCCAGAATGTTGTCGATGCCCGCATTCGCCAGCCGCTCCAGCATGATATCGATCTCCTCCCTGGTGGAGTTCACGCAGGTCAGATGCGCCGCCGCCTCCAGACAGTACTGCTTTTTAATCGCCGACGCGATTTCACAGGTGGAATTATTGGCCAGACTTCCGCTGGCGCCGTAGGTCACGCTGATAAAATCCGGATCCAGGTAGTGGAGCTGGTCCAGCGTCGTATAAATCGTATTAATGTCCGCGTCTCTCTTCGGCGGGAAGATTTCAAAGGAAAAGACCGTCTTTTCCCCGTTGAACAAATCTTTCAGATTCAAGTGATCACCCTCTTTTTCATATCATTATCCCTAATAATATACCAAATTGGTATGTTATTGCAACACTTATTTTTTGACAAAGTAGATATTCAGATCCACGTTCTTCCTGATGCCTTTGATTTTACCTGTGGAGGAGTACTGCCACATCGCATACTGATAGGGATAATAGCTCGTTCTGCTGTAATGCGCCAGCCAGAATTCATACCCCGTCAGATATCGGAGATCCAGATTTTTCAGCAGCCATTCCGGATTGCCGTAGATCATCGGACGGAAACTGTTCTTCTGCACGATTGTACAAAATGCGTCTGCGATTTCCGTCTTTTCTTTTTTGGTGAGATCTCCGACCCGGTCGCCCGGCGTATGCTCCATATCGTATACCACCGGATAAGTGACGCCTCTGCCCCGGATATGCCGGATTACGTATTTCGCTTCCCGGACCGCTTCATCTGTGGTAATCGCCTGGGAGTAGAAATAAACGCCGACGTCCAGCCCGGCTTTTTTCGCGCCCTTCAGGTTTTTCCGGAAGTTCTCGTCCTCATGAATCGTCCCCTTCTCAGAGCCGCTGTAGCCGACCCGGATCATCGCGAACCGGATGCCCGCGTCGTAAACCTTGTCCCAGTCCACGTTCCCCTGAAATACAGAAACGTCGATGCCCGGAATAGAACGGTAATTTTTATCCCGGTAATGACGCAGTCCGCTTCTGGTGTACAGTGCATCGGAGCTGTACCGGTTCATCCGTATCGTTTCCTTTTCTCCCAGACCGTTATAGCTTCCCAGCACAACATAGGAGATACAGAACAGAAAAACCGCCGCCGCTGCCAGCACTACCACAGCAGTGATGAGCGCGATCCGGCGGTCGCGCAGGCGAAAGCCTCCACGGCGTTTCCGTCCTGTTCCCCCGGGCTTCCGCTTTCCCCTTCGGCCTGACGAACGGACGCTTTTCCCCTTCCTGACCGGTTTCACCGGCTTTTTTGACTTCTGTATTCTGTTTTTTCCTTTTGTTCCTGCTGTTTCTTTTATTTTTCTCATAGTCCCTATACTAACATAATTCCCGTTCTAAATAAAGTTTAATTGACGAAACGGAGGAAGTCCTATATGATAAACGTAAGAGAGGAGAACTCATGATAGACTACGAAGAATTGTCAAGACAGATAACCGGGTTCCGAAGAGATCTGCACCGGATCCCGGAGCTTGGTTTTTTCGTCTACAGGACGAACGCCTACATCCGCAGCATCCTGGAACCGCTGGACTGCCGCATTGAAACCATCGCGAAAACCGGTCTGGTGGCCTTTTTCGATTTCGGCAGGGAGAAGACCCTCTGCTACCGCGCCGATATGGACGGACTTCCCATCGAGGAGGAAACCGGCGTCCCCTACGCCTCAGAAAACGAGGGCTGTATGCATGCGTGCGGTCACGACGGCCACATGGCCAATATGCTGGGCTTCGCCAGGATTCTGAACCGTTATAAGGAGGAAGGCGTCCGCTTCCACTACAACGCGCTGCTGCTGTTTCAGCCCGCAGAGGAAACGATTGAGGGCGCGCGGACCATCATCGGAACAGATTTGTTTAACGAATTCAATGTCACCGCGATCTTCGGCCTGCATATGTGGCCCTTCCTTGAGAAAGGAGAGATTACCACAAAGCCGGGACCGATGATGGCCAAATCAACGAATGTCCATATTGAAATCCACGGACTCAGCGCGCACTGCGGCGAGCCGGAAAAGGGGCACGACGCGCTGGTGGCCGCCTGCAGATTCATCGATCTCGTCTATGACTACAAAGACGAACACATCCGGGAACGCTCCGTCCTGAAGTTCGGAAAAATGCGGAGCGGAACCGTGCGGAACGCCATTTCGGATTATACCGTCATCGAGGGCACCATGCGGACCTTCGAAGAGCAGACGTGGAAAAAGCTGGTGAACGCCATGAAGCATTACGCCCGGCAGGTGGCGCGCAGGTATCAGGTCACCATCGACGTGGACACCTCCAAATATCATCCTGCGGTCGTAAACAGCCCCGAGCTTTACGACAAAGTAAAAGGAGAGCTTCTGGAGCACCACATGAATTTTGTCGCGCTCCGCCGGCCCTCCATGATCGCAGAGGATTTTTCCTTTTTCGAAAAGGAAATTCCGGGTCTGTTTTTCTGGCTGGGCACCGGAACCGGAATCCCGCTCCACGCCAGCACCTTTAACTTCGACGAATCCGTCCTGATCGAGGGAGTCAAGCTCTTCAACACGATTTTTACCGAATTCGACGATTTTAACGCGGCTCCGATTGAGGAACCCGCCGTCTAACTGTGATTCACCGTTTTCAATTCGATTTTTTCATCGGCGCATTCCGCCACATAGGAGGAATGCGTCACGATGATCACACATTTGCCGTTTTTCGCGAGATCCCTGAATATCCCCATGATCTCGCGCTGTGTTTCTTCATCCAGGTTTCCGGTAGGTTCATCCGCCAGGATGATGTCCGGACCGTAGGAAAGCGCTCTGGCGATGGCGACCCGCTGCTGCTGCCCGCCTGACAGCTTCAGAATTCTCCGGTCCGCCTCATCCCGGCGCAGACCCATCTCTGCAAGCAGTCCATACGCACTGTCCCTGTTCGCCTGCCGGTCAATTTTTTTATGACTGTTCTCCGCGGAAATCTCCATGGACAGCTCCACATTTTCCACCGCGGTAAGCTTTGTCAGAAGATTAAAATCCTGGAAGATGACGCCGATGCTCCTGCTGCGGTACTCGTATTTGTCTTCTAATTTCATCTCCTTTCCATTACAGAAGATCGTTCCTTCCGTCGGCTCTGCCAGCCCTGACATCAGCGACAGCAGCGTGGTTTTGCCCGCTCCTGATTTCCCGACGATCGCATAGATTTTTCCGGCGTCGAACGTGCAGCTGATTCCCTTCAGAATCGAATGTTCTCCATAGGAAAAGCTTAGATTTTCAAGTTTCATGACTTCCATTACAGGTCTCCTCCCTTCTTCAGTCACGGCTGGACAATATCTGAAGCGGTTCATACCGCATAATTGCGACGACGGATACCGTTCCCGCAAGCATTGCCAGCGCCACACAGGCAATCAGGAGCTCCAGAAGAACGGTCACATTCACCGAGCCGGAGATATCCGAAACGCTGAACGCGTTGCTCTGCGCCTGTGATTTACTGTTTGTGCCGGAGGAACCGGATGTATCTGAAGATCCCGACGAGTTCTGAGACTGCTGCGCCTCCGACGGTCCTCCTCCGTTATTGTCTCTGCCGAACGCCTGCTTCATGTCGCTGCTTCTACTCTGCTGCGAGGCAATCTGCGAGGACAGCAAAGCCTTTGTCACCGGCACAGACGCCACCGAGCCGACAGTACCTCCGACGATTACTCCCGCCAGCGCGATGATGAGGATCTCTGTCACAAAGAGCTTCGCCACATTTCTTTTCTTCATGCCGATGGCGGTCAGCACGCCGATTTCATACTTCCGCTCTCGTGTGCTGAAAATGTTGATTACAATCAGAATCACAGCACCCACAGCCAGAATTACAATCAGGAAGTATCCGGCGAATTTCGCGAGCTGGGTCAGCGGCTGCGCGCTCCGCTCGTAGCTTTCCAGATCCTGTGAGGAAACTGTGTATTTGTCGGACAGCCCCAGCTCCTCCACCTGAGTCTTGAACTTCTCATAGTTAGCCATGGTTCCCAGCACATAGGTCCCGTTCAGGTTTCCGCTGATCGCCGTAGTGCTGCTGCCGGAATATTTCGCGGCGGAGGCTTTGACGATTTTGTTCAGAGTGTTGTAGCTGGTGAGGATATTGTTCGCCGGATCCACGGCGTTCATCCGTCCGCCCTGCTGCGCCGCCTCCGCGGAGCTCCGGGAATTCGTATAGATTCCGACTATTTTCAGCTTGTATGTCTCGCTGGATTTGTCGGGATTGGCGATTTTGATGGTATCGCCTACGGAAAGGTCGTTGTACTTCGCCAGCTCGCTGGAGATGACGCAGACCATTTCATCGGTTCCCTCCGTGAACATTTTGCCGGAGGTTATTTTATACGTGCCGCTGACAAATTCTGTCATCGCTTCATCCGAGGAATAGCCTGTGACGGTGAATTCCCCCTGGGTCATGCCGCCGGGTCCGCTTTTTCCGCCGCTCCCCGAGGAGCCCGACGACGATGAAGATGAAGACGATGATGACGTGCTGTATGCCTCCAGGCCTCCGGCTCCGTCCGCCGCCGCGCTCAGCGTGTAGTAGAAGGATTTCACCGCAGACGCCTTCGCGTACTTTTTCAGCTGCGTCAGAGACAGCTGTGAGCCCGCCAGTTTAGATTTGTCAAAGGAGCCTGAGCTTCCCTGTGCATTCTTCATCATCTGTTCACGGTCCAGAGAAATCTGCGCGGTGATGCTCAGATTTTCCAGCGCTGCTTTTCTGGCGCTGGCCGAGGACTGCCGGATGCAGAGTCCGATGCAGACAGAAAGCGCGATGATCGTGACGATGATCCCGATCAGAAGACTCCTTCCCTTCGATCGCGCAATGTTTCGCATTGCATTTCTGATAGTAAACATAAGTCCCTCCAATAAAGTCTGAAAAATATTTGGTTTTATTCTATTCCGGGCTTCTGTGGGTTCAGCGTCATTTTTTCGTTGATTGTTTCAGAGAATTGTGTTTGTTTTTTGTTCGTTTTTTGTCCCGGGACCGCAGTCTTCTACGCTCTTCCCGCGGTTTCCGGCACAAAAAAGAGACCGTAGCCCCGCGGAATCCGGCGTATTGCCGATTCTCCCGCGCGGCGCAGTCTCTCTGTGTCCGCATGTTATTCCTTATAATTCTTCTTTTTCGTCTACTTCATCCATTTCATTGTAAGCGGCAATCAGTACGATCGCTGCGACAGCACAGAGGCTGATGACGGTCCATGCTTTCTTCATCGGAATCACTCCCTTCATAGTTGTATTATATCGTCTTATCGGTACAAAATCAATTCTAATATTTTTTTACATTTCGCTGACGCGAACTCTGCCGCGCCCCCGGGCTGTTCCGAAAATGAGCCGCCGACGCTTCCGCTTCGCTGACGGTTACGGACGATTCAGCCTCCGTAGCCCGCCAGCTCATATAAGAGTTCCCGTTCTTCTCTGTCGACCGCCATCCGTTCACAGATCAGCGCCAGCGCTTCTTCGCTGAATACAAACTCCGGATCCGTGCATAACTGCGTGAAATCGTTTTTACTGATGCCGCTCTGACTGAAGGTAATCTCACCGGATGAGATTTTGCGGTCATATATCCTTAAAAAAACCTGATTGAATGTCATTGGAATTTCTCACCTCCCGGCTGCGCGTTCCCATGCTCCGTCTCCGTATCCGGATTGACGTGGACCATACAGTGCTTGATTTCGGGATTTTCCCGTTCCAGCAGACGGTGAACGGCTTCAGCGGTATCATGAGCCTCACAGAGCCGGAGCTGTCCGTCCATGGTGATTTCCACATCCACATAGATTCTGGAGCCGAACTGCCGCGTCCGCAGGGAATCGATGTGCTCCACGCCCTCCACAGAAAGAATTTCCTCCTGCAGCCTGCGGATAATCTCATCGTCACATTTCCGGTCAATCATTTTGTCCATCGTCTCTCTGAATATGTCGAAGGAAACCTTGATGATCATCACTCCGATGATTACGCTGGCCAGCGGATCCAGTACCGGGTACCCCAGCCGTGCTCCCAGAATTCCCACAAAGCTCCCGATAGAGCTCATCGCATCCGACCGATGGTGCCAGGCCTCCGCCTTCAGCGACACCGAGTTGATTTTTTTCGCGGAGAGAATCGTATACCAGTACAGGCCTTCCTTTGTGCCGATGGAAATCAGCGCCGCCGCAAGCGGGAGCAGCGTGGGGACGGCAATGCTCTCCGGGTGAAGGATCTTCATCAGGCCGTGATAGCCGATTAATGCTCCCACAAAGAAAAGAATATCCGCCAGAAGTGTCGATACTACGCACTCCATCCGCTCGTGACCGTAGGGATGTTCCCGGTCCGGCTCCTTTCCGGAAAGGTGCGCGCCGATGATGACCAGCACCGTTCCCGCCACGTCCGAGGCTGAATGCACCGCATCCGAAACCATCGCCGCGGAATTTCCCAGAATCCCTGCCACGAATTTAAACGCCGCCAGCAGAACATTCAGCGTAATGCTGACCGCGGACACACGATAAATCACCTTCTGCGACGAAAGCTCTCCCTTCGTTTCTGTCCTCTTTTCTTTTCCCTGCCCTTTTCTCATACTCATCGCCTGCTATCATTTCATCCGGAGCTGCCGCTCCGGGTCAGTTTTCTTTGTTGCTTTAATTTCCGTCTTTAAGATAATACCACAGGTGAAGCCTGCATTTCAAGTATGACGGAGAGAGACAGACATTTCAGGGTCAGCGAAAAACAACAAAAAAAATCCCCTTCTGCAATAATAATGTTTGGAATTTCCCGGAATCTATGTTATAATAATGACCGTTGACAGAAACATGTGCCTGTAGCTCAGCAGGATAGAGTAGCACACTCCGAATGTGAAGGTCGGGCGTTCGAATCGCCTCAGGCACACCACTTAACGCAACAGTTTTAATGAGTTTGCTGTTGCGTTTTTGCTTGCTAGGAATAACAAATTTAGAACCTCATTTCACATCGTTCTAATGATAAGACACGTTTTTCCGCACTTTTGTATCCTATTCTTCGTAAAAAACCATCTCTGAAACCGGAGCTTTTATTTCAGAACGTAAACTTTTTTGTAGCGGCGGCCCCACTGGATGCACTCGCTGGTGCTGTTCATGTAGAGGTCGATCACATTCCCCTTTACCGCGCCTCCGCAGTCATTCGCGACGGCTACGCCGTAGCCCTCGATATAGAGCTTTGTGCCGTAAGGAATCACAGACGGATCCACCGCGCAGGTTCCGTAATGGCAGACCTGCCCTGTCGCGCCTCTGGCGTTTGTGCCGGCGTAATATGCGGTGCAGTTTCCTGTAAACGTGCGTGTGTAGCGGACGGAGCCGGTCTCACCGGTTTTACTTGTGCCGAAGCGAACCGAATTATTCTTCGGCCTGCTCACCCAGCTCAGAAGCTTCGCCTTTTCCTTCGTTTTCTTTCCGTTCACATAAGTCGTGATATATTTGTACACGCCCTTTCCATCCCTGCCGCCGGTGGAAGATACCGTGCCGGAGGAGAGACTGCGGTCGAATACAACCTCGTTCTTCGCCGGTACCGTGACAGTCTTTCGGCGGGTTTTCACATCGACGACCTGAACCTTCAGATTCGTCGCGGTTGTCGCCTGTCCGGACAGTGCGGGCCGGACGATATCATCCTTGTCATAGCTGATCTTGTTCAGCTTCAGATTCTCCCTGATCGTTCCGGGGTACAAGACAATGCTGCGCTTTTTGCCGGCGATTTCCGCTTCGGCTCTGGTTCCGCGGCGGATCCGTATGGTCATATCAGTCTGAATCGGCGCGTCGCGGTCTGTATCGACGATAATATTCTGCCGGTCGGTGGATTTCAGTTCCCCGACGGCGGCGCCCACCGTTTTCCCTCTGGTTTCAACGCGGACCGTCCGGGTGCCGGAAACAGACTGATACTGCAGCAGAACCGGGACCGGTATCATGCGATACCAGACGAACAGCGCGCCGCAGATGAGCGCAAGTATGATATTTAAAAGAATCAGTTTTCGCAATGTCATAAAAAAACCTCACATAATGGTTCTATTCTACCATCATGTGAGGAAATTTTCAATCCGTGATTAAAAAGTCTGTAATCAGCGTGTCATAATCAGGTTGATATCGTTGCTCATCTGCAGCGGATCGCTGACGGTAAGGCCGGAGATCAGTGCCGCCTGGTCGTACAGGAGCCGTGTCATGGCCGCAGCGCTGTCTTTGTTCTCACCGTCTTCCCGGTAGACGTCCTGCAGCTTCTTTACTACATCATGCTCCGGATTAAGCTCCAGAACCTTCTCGGCCTTCACCGTCTCCTCTGTCGGCATACGGTTCAGCGTTTTCTCCATTTCCAGCGAGATTCCGCCCTTGCTGATCAGGCAGACGGGCGCGCTGTCAAGCCGGGAGGAGAACGTGATGTCCGCAACCTGATCCTTCAGCGTTTCCTTCATGAAGTCCAGAAGGTCTTTGTTGTCCTCCTCTGCTTTTTTAACCGCGTTCTTTTCCTCCTCAGAAAGCTCCTCGCTCATGTCCTCATCAGAGATGGAACGGAATTCCTTTTCCTTGTAATCCCGAATCATCTTGATGGCGAATTCGTCGATTTCGTCTGTGAAATAGAGTATCTCATAGCCCTTCGCCTTCGCTGCCTCCGTCTGCGGGAGTATGTCGATCTTCTCCACGGTTTCGCCCGGCGCATAATAAATATACTTCTGGTCCTCTTTCATCCGGGAGATGTATTCGTCCAGGGATGTCATCTTCTTCTCCGTCGAGGAATAGAACAAAAGAAGATCCGCCAGAGTATCCTTATTCATTCCGAAGCCCTCGTACAATCCGTACTTCATCTGACGACCGAAATCCTCAAAGAATTTCTCGTATTCCTCCCGGTCGTTCTTCATCCAGGAAGCCAGCTCGCGCTTGATTTTCTTCTCCAGATTCTTTGCGATATTCCTGAGCTGACGGTCCTGCTGCAGCGTCTCGCGGGAGATGTTCAGCGACAGATCCTGTGAGTCCACGAGTCCTTTCACGAAGTTGAAGTAATCCGGCAGCAGATCCTTGCACTTCTCCATAATCAGGACGCCGCTGGAATAGAGCTGAAGTCCCTTCTCGTAATCCTTTGTATAATAGTCATAGGGAACATGCCCCGGAATGAACAGCAGCGCGGTATAGCTGCTGACGCCCTCCACCGTGGTCCGGATCACCCTGCGGGGATCGACATAATCGAAGAACTTGCTTTTGTAATATTCGTTATAGTCCTCGGTCTTCACCTTGCTCTTCTGGCGTTTCCAGATAGGCTCCATGGTGTTCAGCGTCTCCAGCTCCTGATACGATTCCATCTCGGGAGCCTTGCCCTCCTCCGGCTCAGCGTCTTCCTTCGGCCGCTGCTTTTCCACCATCATTTTAATCGGATACCGGATGTAATCCGAATATTTCCGGATCAGCTCCCGGATCGTATACTCCTCCATGAATCGGGAGTAGTTCTCTCCTTCTGTATCCTCCTTCAGGTGCAGAACTATATCCGTGCCGTTTCCTGTCTTCTCCGCGGGCGTGACAGTGTAACCGTCGGCGCCTGCCGATTCCCAGCAGAACGCCTGATCGCTTCCGTACAGTCTGGATGTGACCGTCACACGATCGGCCACCATAAACGCGGAGTAAAAGCCTACGCCGAACTGTCCGATAATATCAGTGGCGCGGCGGGCCTGCGCTTCCGCGCTGTCTCCCTCCGCCGCATCGCCGGCGTGCTCCTCCTTAAACGCCATCGAGCCGCTGCGGGCGATGGTTCCCAGGTTGGATTCCAGCTCCTCCTCGCTCATGCCGATGCCGTTATCCGAGATCGTAAGAGTCCGCGCGTCCTTGTCCGCCGCGATATCGATTACAAAGTCAGACCGTTTTATTCCGGTATCGCCTGACTGAAGGCTCTGATAATACAACTTGTCCAGCGCATCGCTGGCGTTGCTGATCAGCTCCCTCATGAAGATTTCTTTATGCGTATAGATCGAATTAATCATCAGATCCAGCAGTTTTTTCGATTCTGCCTTAAATTGTTTTTTTGCCATAATCTCGCCTCCATTGTATTTGTTAGCACTCTTTATATCCGAGTGCTAAATCCATAATATACTGTACCACGTTTGATGAAAATGTCAATAGTTCTTTGTAAGAAAACGGAACCTGCCTTTGTAAGAAAACGCCTGACACAGTTCTCTGCAGGAAAAAAGGAAACCGGCGCGCCGCTGACGCGGACCGGTCTCCGTATAAACCTCTGTGAATGTTCTGCAGATGTTCTATGGATGGACAATTACAGGCATTCCCGCCTCCACATAGCTGTAGAGTCTGGCGGCCTTGGCCGGCGGCATGTTCACGCAGCCGTGGCTCCCGTTCCGCAGATAAATCGAGCCTCCGAAGGAATCTCTCCATTTCGCGTCATGAAATCCGCAGCCCGCATAAAACGGCATCCAGTATTTGACCGGCGTTTTGTAGGAGGAGCCGTCGTTGTTTCTTCCCTCCAGCGTAGACGGGGACTGCTTGTACATCAGGGAGAACACGCCCTCCGGCGTTCCGTTCCCCTCCTTGACGTTTCCGGTCACAACGTCTGCCGATACCACGGTCTTTCCGTCCTTGACGCACCAGACGTGCTGTTTGCTGATGCTGACCTCGACATAAAAGTCGCCGATATCGTCCGTTACGGAAGAGGATGAGCCGTAGCCCGTCATGGAGAACACCGCCTCTGTCGTCGCGTCCTTCCCTTCTGCCAGAACCCTGGACAGACGTGTTGTCTCTTTAGTGATATTCAGCGTATTTCCGTAATTTCCGCCGGAGATGGTGACCTTCCCGCCCTTCAGTTTAAGGTGGCGCGTCATGCCGACGGTGGTGAAGCGGTCCGCGACAGATTTAACAAAGGTTTTTACGGACTTTTCATCCACCGTAATCTCTCCGCTTTTGCTGACGGAAATCATTTTGTCCAGCTGCGCCGGCTTAATCGTATATTTCTTTCCCGCGCCGGTGATGGTGATCTTCTTCGTCAGATATTTCTCCGCATAAGCCTGCCTCTCCTTCAGCGTTTCACTGTCGGAAAGAACCGTCGGCTTCTCATAGTAATCCGCCGCCGTATACGAGAACCTCATTTTGTTGCGGGCGATGGCAGACAGCAGAGCCTTCTTCAGTTTGCTCTTGTCAAGATTGTCGCCGTAAACCTCCTTGACGATTTTGAAGTCGGAGGAAGTCAGGTCGACGTAGGCGTTCCGGGTCTTTGTGGTATATTTGTTGTTTTTCACAAAGCTGAGTCCGCGGAACTGGCGGTTGAAGGACCTGCTGCTCTCCTTCGCCGTCATGGCGATCGTGTAGCTGCGTTTCGAGGGACGCACCGTCCGGAGCAGTTTTCTGAAAAAGCTCGGATGCAGACATTCCTTCACCTGCTGATTAATATCGTATTCCAGGTCGAAATTCCGGATGGCTCCGATTTTCTTGTCCTTCTCCGTTATCGTCAGCGTCTTCTTGTTCCACTCGTCAGTCAGCTTTTCCACGGCTTCAGCCTGCGTCAGACCAGACACATCGATTCCGTTAATCGATGACCCGGACTGGAAGGTGTCCGCATTCAGCACAACCTGATTCAGAGCGAATCCGCCCGCGCCGAGCACGGCCAGAATAATCACCAGTACAAGAAGAATCCGGCCCGCCCTTCTCTTCTGTGCGCGGCCGCTCCTCAATCCTGCTGTCCCCGGTGCACGCGAAACCTCCGCGGCTTCCTCTGTCATCGCTGGTTCCGCGGCAGCGGTCTCCTCCACGGGTTCCTCTGTCGTAGCAGGCTCCGCGGCGGCTGTTTCCTCCGCGGCTTCCTCTGTCGTAGCAGGCTCCGCGGCGGCTGCTTCCTCCGCGGGTTCTTCCGTCGTAGCAGGCTCCGCAGCGACTGTCTCTTCCACGGGTTCTTCTGTCACCACTGCTTCCGCGGCGACTGTTTCCTCCACGGGTTCTTCTGTCATAACAGGTTCCTCAGCGACAGTTTCCGCAGCCGCTTCCTCCGCGGCAGCAGTTTCTTCCACGGGTTCTGCTGTCACCACTGCTTCCGCGGCGGCTGTTCCCTCCGCGGGTTCCTCTGTCGCAACAGGTTCTGCATCGGCAGTCTCCGCTAGGAGTTTCTCCGTCGCGACAGTTTCCGCAGCCGCTTTCTCCGCCGTAAGGTCGGAAACCGGAAGCATCCGTGTGTCTGCGTCCGGCCGGTTCTCCTCTCCCCCTTTTTTCAGGGCGTCCGATGCCACTGCGTTCTTTTCCCGGACTGCCGCTTTGCTGTGTTTATCGATATATCTCTTTTTGATTCCGAATTTTTTAAATCTGTTTGGAGCATCATGCTTGCCCAAATACTTCACACCCTTCTGTTTTTTTAATACATTCCGCAGCGTTTCCATGAGTCTGTTCCGAAAGCCGTGCGGAAGAGATCAGCACCAATTAAGTCCGACGGGGACTTAATGAGCAGACACTAATTATCTACTCAGTATAACTTATTCGTTATTTTATTTCAAGCGCGGAAACGTTAAATCCGGACATCATCGGTGACCGGATTTTCGCTGCGTTCATCTGTTCATATCATTGGCATCTCTATATCTCTGTTTATCCCGATTATCTCTTCTTTTTCCTTTTTCTGTCGCGGCTCGCCCCGTTTTTTTCAGGACGGGGACCGCTGCCGGGGCGTTTTCGCCGCAGCAGATGATTGACCACCACATAGAGCATCCCGATGCACAGGAAAATAAAGAAGGTGATTCCGATTGATGTAAATCCCTGAAATCCGTTTGAAAGACTCATTTTCTCCTCCGTCTATTCACTGAGCTGCTGCGTATGATAGAGCCTCGCGTATTCTCCGTTCCGCTCCAGCAGCTCTTCATGGGAGCCCTCCTCTGCGATGCGTCCGTCTTCAATCACCACAATCCGATCCGCCCCGCGTACCGTCGCGAGCCGGTGCGCAATGACCAGCGTGGTCCTTCCTCTGGACAGTTCATCAAAGCTCTTCTGAATCCGCTCCTCCGTAATGGTGTCCAACGCCGAGGTTGCCTCATCCAGAATCAGGATCCGCGGATCCTTCAGGAAGATACGGGCAATGGAAACTCTCTGCTTCTGTCCGCCGGAGAGCTTTGTGCCCCGCTCCCCGACATAGGTGTCGAACTGATCCGGCATTTCCAGAATATCACTGTATATTTCCGCCCTCTTCGCGGCCTCCACAACCTCTTCAAAGGTCGCCCCCGGCCGGCCGTAGCGGATGTTCTCCAGTATCGTGTCAGCGAAAATGAACACATCCTGCTGGACGATGCCCACATTCTGCCGGATTGACGCCTTTGTTACATCACGGACATCTGTGCCGTCGATGAGAATTGCGCCCTCCGTCACGTCATAAAAGCGCGGAATCAGCTGACAGAGCGTGGTCTTGCCGCCTCCGGAATGACCTACAATCGCCACCGTCTCTCCGGGTTTGACATGAAGATCCAGATGGTCGATTACCTCCGCGTTTTCATTGTAGGCGAAGGAAATGTCATTGATATCGATGCGGCCCTCGCGCACGGTGAGCGGTTTTGCGTCCGGCTTTTCCGTGACCTGCGGCTTCATCTCCATAATCTCCGAGAACCGGCGCAGACCCGCCATTCCGTTGGCAAAGATCTCCGCGAAGTTGGACATCTTCCGGATGGGCGTGACGAAGGTATTGACAAACAGCGTGAATGTAATCAGGTCGATATAGTTCAGCTGATTTTTCATAATCAGATATCCGCCGAAGGCAATCACCGCGCAGGGCATGATGCACATGAAGAATTCCTGACTCGCGTTGAACGACCCCATGGCTTTGTAGTACCCCTTCTTCGCGTTAATGTAGGTATCGTTGGATTCCCGGAAACGTTCCTGCTCCACCCCTTCATTGGCAAAGGCCTTGGAGGTCCTGATGCCCGATATGCTGGATTCGATTTCCGAGTTGATGGAGGCAAGCTTCACCTTCACGTTGGAGGATGCGGCCGCCATATTCCGCCTGCGGTTCATTACAATGACAAGGAATATCGGAATCAGAACCGCAACGATCAGCGCAAGCCTCCACTCCATCATGAACATGAACACGAGGGAGCCGATAATCGTCAGAATCGAGATGAGCAGATCCTCCGGACCGTGGTGGGCCAGCTCTGTGATCTCGAACAAATCACCGGTCAGGCGGCTCATCAGCTTTCCGGTTCTGTTTTTGTCATAGAATTCAAAATCCAGCGTCTGAAGCTTATGGAACAGCGCCGAGCGGATGTCTGCCTCAACATGCACCCCGAAGGTGTGTCCCAGATAGGTCATGAAATAATAGCAGACGGACCGCAATACATAAAAAAGCGCCACGCTGACCATCAGGGCGAAAAACACGCCGTATACCCTGCCAGGCAGAAGATTGTACATGGCGTATCTCGATACCAGCGGAAATGCCAGGTCGATGGCCGCCACGACCAGCGCGCACATCATATCGATGGCAAACAGTTTTCTGTGCGGTTTGAAAAAATGAAATAAAGTTCTGAGCATTGTTCTCCTTTTCAGTTCTCCGGCTGTTTATTGTAATTTATAATTAACGGTGCTATAATGGTGTCTGCTCGATTTCAACGGCTGAACACGCACTGCAGCCGGCTTTGTTAATCAACTAAATCTTACATGATGAACGATATAATTTCAAGGAGGTTTTTATGAAAACAAGGGCGTTAAAGACCGCCTTCCCCTACACACTTCCTATCTTCGCGGGCTTCTGGTTTCTGGGACTCGCCTACGGAATCTATATGAACGCCTCCGGATTTTCCTTTGTATACCCTATGCTCATGAGCCTGCTCATCTACGGCGGTTCTCTGGAGTTCGTCGCCGTGGAAATGCTGCTGTCGCCCTTCGCCCCGCTGCAGGTTCTGATTATGACGCTGCTGATACAGGCGCGGCATCTGTTTTACGGGCTCTCCATGCTGGAGAAGTTCAAAGGACTGGGCTGGAAGAAATATTACCTCATCTTCGGGATGTGCGATGAGACCTTTTCCATCAATTATACCGCCCGCATACCGGAGGACGTGGACAAAGGCTGGTTCATGTTCTTTGTTACACTCCTCAACCATCTCTACTGGTTTTCCGGCGCGACCATCGGCGGACTCATCGGTTCGCTGCTGACCTTCAACACACAGGGAATCGGCTTCGTCATGACCTCAATGTTCGTCGTAATCTTTCTGGAGCAATGGCTGAAGGAAAAAAGTCACGCCTCCTCCTGCATCGGAATCGGCGTGTCGATTCTGTGTCTCAGCGTATTCGGTGCGGACTCTTTCATGATTCCGACCATGATCGCCATCATCGCCGTACTCGCGGCGTTCCGCAAGCCTCTTGAACAAAAGGAGATCCGGCCATGACTATGACGCTGACCCAACAGATTATCACCATCGGACTGTGCATACTCGGAACGTTAATCACCCGGTTTCTGCCGTTTCTCGTATTTTCGGAAAACCGCAGAACTCCGGCTTTTATTCTCTATCTGGGAAAATATCTGGCTCCTGCCGTGTTCGGGATGCTGGTTATCTACTGTCTGCGGAACGTCAGCTTTCTTCACGGCACTCACGGTCTGCCGGAGCTGATCGCAATCGGCGCGACCGTTCTTCTTCATCTCTGGAAGCGCCAGATGCTGATTTCCATCGCGGGCGGCACCCTGTGCTACATGCTGCTGATTCACTACGTCTTTCTGTGACCGTAACCTGCACTGCATTTCAAACGGTTCCCGCCGGAAACTGACCGTCTCAGCCCAGCGCCACATCCAGCGCCATCATGAGTGTGAACCCCACGGCGAACATGAGAACTCCGATATTGGAATGCTCTCCTTCCGACATTTCCGGAATAAGTTCCTCGACGACGACATAAAGCATCGCGCCCGCGGCGGCACTGAGCATGTACGGCATCAGCGGGAGCAGCGCTTCCGCAGCGAGAATCATCAGCAGCGCCGCAGCGGGTTCTACAGCGCCGGACATGATTCCGCTCAAAAAGGCCTTACCTCTGCTCTTCCCCTCCGCGTGAATCGGCATGGAGATAATCGCTCCCTCCGGGAAATTCTGAATCGCAATTCCGATGGAAAGCGCCATAGCGCCGCCCAGCGAAATATCCTTTGTTCCCGTCAGCAATCCGGCGTACACAACGCCCACAGCCATCCCCTCAGGAATGTTGTGCAGCGTCACCGCCAGCACCATCATCGTCGTTCTGGTGAGATTGCTCGCGGGGCCCTCCGCCTTCTCCGCATGCATATGAAGATGCGGAATCATGTGGTCCAGAAACAGGAGCAGCAGAATGCCGATCCAGAAGCCCGCGACGGCAGGCACAAAGGACAGCGCCCCCATCGTATCCGTCTGCTCCATTGCGGGAATCAGCAGACTCCAGATTGAAGCCGCCACCATAACGCCGGCCGCGAAACCGGTCAGACCGCGCTGCACATGGTCTCGCAGTTCATTTCTCATCAGAAATACGCACGCGGTGCCCGCCGATGTTCCAATAAACGGAATGATAATCCCTGACATCACATTATAATTCACAGGTCGTTCCTCCTCACTCCGCGGCGCCCGAGCCGATATACTGTTCAATTTCCTCCGGCTTCAGGACCTTTCCCGCCGACACGACCCGATCGTTCACAACCAGAGCGGGCATGCTCATAACACTGTATTCCATGACCTTTTCTATATCTGTGATATATTCCACTTCAACGGAGAGACCAGACTGCTCAACCGCTTTCTTCGCATTTTCATATTGCGCGCGGCATGATTTGCAGCCCGTACCGAGCACCTTGATATTGCTTATTCCGCCGGCGGCGTCCTCCCCGCAGCAGCAGGCTCCGCCGCTCTGCTGTTCTGCAGTTTCCCCGCAGCAGCAGGCTCCGTTGCTCTGCTGCCCGGCTGTTTCTCCGCAGCAGCAGGCCGTTTTTGTTATCTTCTCTTCTTTTTTCTTTCCAAACAGCGCCATAGTTTTTCCTCCTTCATATGAACAGATTTTGTAAAAGATTAAATCCGTATCCGACGATAATGATTCCCGCGGTGCAGATTACCACAAATGCTGCCAGGAGCTTCGGCCTGACGGCTTTCTTCAGCAGGACGAGCGACGGCAGACTCAGCGTCGTGACCGCCATCATGAATCCGAGAACTGTTCCCAGCATCGCACCCTTTGAAAGCAGTGCCTCTGCGACAGGAATCGTTCCGAAGATATCCGCGTACATCGGTATCCCGATCAGAGTGGCAAGAATCACTCCAAAGGGATTCGCACTTCCGAGGACGGTCTGCACCAGCTCCGCCGGAATCCAGTTATGTATCAGCGCCCCGATGCCGACGCCGAGCAGTATATACGGGAAAACCCGCCTGAATGTATCCGTCACCTGATCTCCGGAATATATCAGACGATCCTTCACCGTCAGTTCCGAAGCCTCGATATCCACACTGCTGTTGCTGTTCCGGATGAAATCAGCAACCTGGTTTTCCATGTGCAGCTTCTCAATCAGCGTGCCGCCGGCCACGGCGATCACAAGGCCGAACAGAACATACGCGAAGGCCGTCCTGATCCCGAAGATACTCATCAGAAGCACAAGGCTGCCCAGATCCACCATCGGAGAAGAAATCAGGAACGAGAATGTCACGCCGAGGGGCAGTCCCGCACTTGTAAAACCCATGAAAATCGGAATGGAAGAACACGAGCAGAACGGCGTCACCGTTCCCAGCAGCGCCCCGACCATGTTCGCTCCGACTCCGTGAAAGTTTCCCATAATCTGTCTGCTGCGCTCCGGCGGGAAAAAACTTTGTATATACGAAATGAGAAAGATCAGTACACACAGCAGTACCGTGATCTTGATTACATCGTACAGGAAAAACTGCGCACTGCCTCCGATCCGGCTGCCGGTATCTGCTCCGACCGCAGAAAGCAGCCTCCCGATGAGAGCGTTCAGCCACTTCATTCCCAGTATCTGATTCTGTATAAATGTCCACATGAGCCGTCTCCATTAACAGCGGCTCTTCGACGCGCTCTGCCCGCGGCATCCGCAATCCTCGCAGTCACACCGCGCGTAAATTCCGATCATATCGCGAAAGGCCGCTATTCCTTCTGGAGAAATGGAATAATGCGTCCACTTTCCCTCCCTGCGGCCTTTTACGAGTTCACTGTCACAAAGGATTTTCATATGATGCGATAAGGTGGGCTGTGTGATATTCAGTTCCTCCAAAAGGACACATCCGCACTTCTCTCCATGCTGCAGCGCCAGCATGATCGCAAGCCGGTTTTCATCCGCAAGAGCCTTTATTTTTTTTACATCTTCTCTGAATCCCATAATCTTCACCTCCGGAATCTGTGTCTATCTTACTCTATATATTTATTGTTGTCAATATGTAAATGTGTCAATATAATGCTTCATAATGCTTCCTGTGAGGGATTTCCTGCGAGGGGTCTTCCGGCGTCTTTTTCGGCTGCGTGAACAACGTAAAAAAAACGAAATGTGCTGATTTCCCGCCGGAAGCCGGAGCTTCAGACACATTCCGCTACAGTAAGGACTTATTCTGTATTGCCGTTTCCGTTTAACGACACGCCGGTCATGATTCGGTCAGATCCCCCACGACGCTTTCTGCCCGGTTACACTGAATCCGGTGCCCAGATTGACGAAATCCGGAGTTTTTTTCGTTTTAATGGTAATCGTAACCTTCTTGATGGACGAATGTTTGATATTCTTGTATGTCACCTTTTTTGAGGCGACTTTCTTCCCTGGATTATACACATTGACACGGAAGCTGAATTTCTTCAGCTTGAAAATCCTGTTATTCGCAATGTATCCGGTGACCTTGACCTTGCCATCGTAATAGCTGACCTTCCACGGAACAAATCTGGCGGTCGCGTAAGGCGTAATATTGTTCAGGTTTCCGGAAATCCATCCCGGTCTCTGATAGGTATTGCTGACGGGCTTCTTCGAAGATGAGCTCTTCGTTATGTCGGTCTTCTTCGAACAGACCGACACCACCTTGTATCTGGATTTTGATGCGCTTTTTCCTTTGTACACAAAGCTGAAATCGGGCTTTCCGCTGCTGTATAATGTCTTGATTTTCTTGCTGCCTTTGTACACATACATCTTAGACAGGCCGGCGGCCGCCTGAGTTCCCGGTACAGCAACCCTGATTTTCACCTTTTTCGGAGACAGCTTCACGGCAGATATGGACGCCGCCTTAAAGGCGCCGGACGCGACCTTTCTGTACGTGTTGTCCGTATAGTCATATCTCAGACCGCCGGATGTTCTGAACAGATGAACGGTGAAGCTTCTTTCCTCTCCCGGAAGGAGCCCATCCAGTGTAAAGGATCCGCTTCTGTCGGAGTCCTTGAAGGAAAACGATTTCCAAAGCGTTCCTTCTCCTCTTCCAGTAACATAATGGTACAGATCGGCTCCCTCAGCGGGGTTGTATGCACTGTTCGCGTCGACAGTAATCCCCAGCTGGTCATAGCGCGGTGAAGAATAAGTAACACGATAGTTCTTCGCCATATACGCTTCGATCGTACCGTCCGACGGCAGTTTGACTTTCCCTGCTCCGGTAGATTCGACTTTTTCGCAGATTTCCTTCGCATTGTCTGAATTTTTTGCAGTAAATATGCTCCATTCCTGCGTTTTGCCGGTCCAGTCGCGTTTCCTGCCCGGGTGATCGCTGTATATCCGAACCCGCATGTCCCTGGATGTGAACGGCCCGGAGATCAGATCCTCGGTCCGGTTATACGCCCACAGATATGTTCCTGCTTTCGGATCAGCCTTCGCCCTGAGACCCACATAAATATCCCGATATTCCTTCCCTCCTGACTCATATTTCACCATTGAATATCCCGTCATCTTGTCGAACAGATTCGGAGCAGAAGGCGCGGTCACTTCCAGCGACTCAGCTTTGTTACCAAGGGGTCCATTAATCTCAACAGGAACATCCAGGTCTTCCTCAAGCTCAAATTTAATTTCAAGGCGTTCTCCTGCCTTCACCTTCACATTTCCTATCAGTTCAAACGACAGAAGATCACCGTCGGGCAAGGGTCCCCCCTGTAATGCAATACAGCGCGTCTTATCAAGGTTATATGCGCTGAGAGAATAATACTGGGCCGCATTTCTCTCAGTGGTCGAATATCTGCTCATATCCACATAAACCTTCATATCGAAGGTACCGTCCCCCCGATATGTATACTCGATTTCCTTTATTGGACAGTACTTTGACCACGCATCCCTCGTCCACGTTATGATGTCTCCGTTATTCACGAAACTGTCTGCGTTTGCGGTTGCCGGAATCAGGGTAAATACCATGGCGATAACCGTCACGAAAACCAGTGCGATTCTTCGTTTTGTCTTTCTCATTTCATTTATCCTCCACTCTGGTATTGTTTCTATAACTCCATTCTTTTCGGTGGCTCTTAATCGAATTTCTTCGTTTTTCTCCGTTTTTATTCGATACATCCCGGTTTGTCCTGATTTTTCTTTTGTGCTCTCACCGCCTTTCCTGCCTTTCTTCTGCCATGCATTATCGTCAGAATATTTTTACGCCTCCATCTTACCTGAAAACAGCCGTGCAGAACAGTACCCCGGGGGTACTCTTTCTGTCCTCCGCGCCATTTGCGCCGTCCACGCCTTTTCCAACAAAAAAAGCCCGGCTGTAATTTTGAAATACAGTCAGACTTCCGTCCAAAAGGGCATTAGATATTCAATTGCACAACTTCAGTTTAATCATCATTCATTGTATATCTTTTTGACCGGTTCATTATTTTCTCCAGGGACCTGCTCCCGGCAAGCTCATCGATAATTTTATCAAGACGGTGTATCCTCCTCATCCAAAGCGGCCAGCGCCGCATCGTAGGCGGCCTTTGTACCTGCGTCGAAAAGCACCCATATAATCTCATCCATTGCATCGGGATTTTCTGAAACGAATGAGCTCACGGCGCGGACTGCGATATTCGCGGCCTGTTTCGGCGGATAGGAATATACTCCTGTGGAAATCGACGGAAATGCAATCGTCCGAATGCCATGCTGCTGCGCCAGCTGCAGAGAATTTCTGTAGCAGTCGGCCAAACGCGCGGCTTCATCATGACCGCCGCCGCGCCAGATAGGTCCGACTGTATGAATCACATATTCGCAGGGAAGCGCATAAGCGCCTGTAAGCTTGGCTTCGCCGGTCTCACAGCCGTGCAGCTTTCGGCATTCTTCGAGAAGCTCTCTCCCGGCTGCGCGGTGGATTGCCCCATCCACGCCGCCTCCGCCAAGCAGCGAATTATTGGCGGCATTCACAATCGCTGCCACCGAATCTGTCTTTGTAATATCTCCCTGAATCGTCCGGATGGTCGTCTGGCCCTGTTTCATCGCAGTCCTCCTCTCATGTGCTGTCAGAGCGAATATAAAATGTACTTCTGCCAACTCCTTTACGAATAATAAAACCCTCATCCGTGAGTTTTTTCAGTGCAGCAAGTGCCGATGACCTTCCTATACTCGGGCAATGGGCCACAACATCAGCTCCGGTAAACTTACCAACCTTTCCACCCGTATATTTTTTTACGATATCATATGCTCTGCTGCCCGAACCTTTCTCGGTCATTAATCCGACACGCTCTTCAAACTCTGTATAGCATGCCAGAATTACCTGCAGCATATATCTGATAAACGGTGTCGGATCATTTTTCTCCTCATGCCAACCGGCATCTGCTCTTTTCAGTGTATCATAATACCGATCTTTTGTTTTTTCTATCTGTCTTTCAATACTGATATATTTTCCCACGCTATACCCATGTTTGATGCGGCCTGCTCATAGGCATTACAGAGATTTTCTACTGCAGCCGGCGTGTCATAAGGAGCAATCGGCATGAATCTCGTAACAACAGTTCCATCCAACTTCGTCTCATTGATATAATTTTGTACATTTCTTCAAAAAGCTGTTTCATCCGTGTACCGGTCGTAACAATTCCCTCTATTTTATTGGAAGCTTCTGTACTCTGTATTTTGGCAATTTCAACCAGGCGGTCTAATTCAACAGGCTTTTGTCGAATAAACAGCTCCTGTCGACCTTTGCACTCATGTATTTTTGCAACAAGATTCAGTATGTCTGTATCCCATTTTTTATCTGCCAGTATACTATAATCAAATGACCTCATAAAAGTTCCTTTCGTCCAGTCGTTCTCTTTTCGTCCAATTATACTTGATTTTGGACGAAAAAAACAATTCGCCGGACGATTAAATCACTCTCTTCCGGACTTGCATCCGGCGATGCAACCAGAAATAACTTGCGTTCTGTTTTGCATATTCTGAAGCTCATTATGCCGGTCCTGTTTCATCGCAGCCCTCCTCTCTATGTACTGAATATGCGCTGTTTTTTCTGTCGCTGTTCATCATCCTGCGGCTTGTCAGTCCGTGGGTGTATTGAGATTATATTTCCTGGATCTGCTTGCCGCTGAGATGCTCGATCTCAATCACAAACATCTGAACTGCCCTTCCGGACACAGCCACCTCCTCATCTATCGTCTTCTCATCAGGATAATATTTTTCCGCAAACTTCTTTACAAGTCTGATATTTTCCTCCTGATTTTCAATCAGACGGCAGCGTCCGAAGACAACCACGCTCTGCAGATACGGCGCCCACGGCACGTCTTTAACCTGCTCATTGCCAAACACGGTAAAACAGATTTTGTCGCTTGCCTTCAGCGAATCCACCTTGTGTCCCGCCTTCGCCCCGTGAAATATAATCGTCTGCGTCTCTTCATCATACAAAAAATTAATCGGTATCGCGTAGGGATAGCCATCATCGCCGTTCACCGCCAGCACGCCCCGACGAGAAGATCGAAGCAATTCCTTCGCCGCTTCTGCACTGATTTCATTTTTCTTTTTCCGAATTGGTCTGAACATTGTCTTTTCCTCCGTAAACATAATGCTTTGTTCTGTAAACCATTTATATATCCTGCTGCATCACCCACGAAAAAGCCCTGGCTGTCCGCCGGTCCGCATCCTTAAAATGATTTCCCTCATTCCATTCCAGCACGCAGTTTGCGCCCTGATCCTTCAGGAGAGAGTAAGCCTCCCGAATTCTGTCTCCCACCGTTGCCATGACAGGATTCCGTGTTTTCTCTTCTTTGTCCCCCAGACTCAGGTAAATATTGCGGCTCCTGATCTTCTCTGCTTTCATAAAATCTATGAATTCCGGGAACCAGACCGAAGGGGACGCTGCGGCAACCCCGCGAAAGAAATCTGTCTGACAGGCAGTCCACAGTGCGAACAGCCCGGCCAGGGAATAACCGCCAATATAGTAAATCCCGTCTTTGTCCCGGCAGAGTTCCATAATTTCCCGCATTGTATCTGCTGCACCGTCGCCGAAATCCTCTTTGCCGAAGACAGCCGGCGCCTTCCAGGGCGACAAATCATGATTCCAGTTGTCAACTCTGCATGCAATCAGCCTGAAATCAGTTTTTGTACTTTCCTGAATAAGAGCAATCTCACGATCTATTGTTTCAAGGTCATGCTCATCCACCATCTGAAGAAGCGTGACTTTTGCATTTTGTTTTCCATATTCAAGTTTATCCATGATATTCTCGTCCTCTTAATACAATTCCCACCCTCATGGGAATCGTTTTCCGCTCTTCCTTTGCAATTTTTTTACTTCCGGCGTTTTGGCACTCAAATTTTCAGGCTTTCTGTCAAATTGTATTCAGAAATGATCCGTTCAACCACATTTGCCGGCAAGTCATTGTCTATGAACACACGATTACGTATACCGATTTCGGCATAAATCTTACCATACCAATCCAGGTCTGCTTGAATATCTCTCATATAATACTCCCTATGTTCATTTTTATAAGGATCATCTGTGTAAATTATATCATTTTCATCACTGAAAACAAGCCGATCGAAAATGTTTTCCGGCGTATCATACAACTCTATCGCAAGCACGCCATCGCCGCTGATCCTTGTCCTGAAGTTCTCCGTGAAAGAGATCGGCGTAATGGCAAGAACCATATCTTCCTCCAGGCGAATAAGTTCCTTGATAATTCTTCCACGCTTCTGATCCCGCCACCTGAGATCTGCTGTGTGAACGAACGTTTCAAGCGTCATCCCCATTCGAGTTTTGACTTCCTCATCCAAATCATAAAACTTAAAGCCAAGCCGCTTAGCCAGCAGCTCTCCAGTTGTTGATTTTCCTACATTAGAAACACCGAAAAGAAGTATTTTCATCCTTGCTTTCGGCAGGAGTCTGACCTTATACTTATCCATAATACTTTTTATCCAGTCCGTCAAAGGCATCTGCCGCATCAACGGTTTCACCGCCGTTTCTCATTTCTTCCTCTGCTTCAAAAATAGCCTGATCAGTTCTCAGTATACTTACATAACGATCGTACAACTCAGCGCTCATCACAACAAGATCACTGTATCCGTTCTTTGTGATGAATATAGGTTCCTGCTCTGTATGCGCCAGCTCCGACAACTCGCTTGTCTTGCGCAGATCACGAATAGGCATGATACGTGGCATGTCATCGCTTTCCTTCACTTGTTTCTTTTGTATCATAATTGTATGTCAATTTCAAGACCATTTACCCTTTGTACTCTGATCTTTAACTTCCTGAAACAACCCACTCAACATAAAAACAAAGAAGTGACGCGCCGCAGCACTGCTGACAAACTGCCGTCAGCGCCCATTAAGTCCTACGGGTACTTAATGAGCAGACACTGATTAAAATTTACAGACGTTTTCATCATCTCATTTTTACGCACCGTCAAATTACTCATCTTCAGAATCTTCTTCGATATTGTTATCGTCATCGGGATATTTGGTGTAATACCAGTTGCTCAGCTTAAAGCTGGTTTTTTTCTCCAGCGTCTTCTTATCCTTATTGACAATCCAGACCGTCAAACGGCTGTTCTTTTTGAGTGCTTTTTTGAGTTTGAAGGTAAAAATCTTTTGATGACGGTCGTAGTTTTTCCTGACCTTTACAGAATAGGTTCTCCCTTTGTATTTGACGTATACCACGTCCCCTTTATGCGGATTGTCGATACGAACCTTGAGTTTTTTCGGGGATTTTTTCGTGGCCCGGACATCAAAGAACTCAGTCCCGCTCTTGACTTTGTCTTTGAGAGTGACGGAGATGCCCTTGTAATTGACAACGGCCGATACCTTGGTTTTCAGCTTGTAGGTTTTCTTTAATTTGACACATGCGCTGCCGAGCTTGTTGGCCTTGACCGCTTTGTACTTGTCTTTTCCGGCCTTCAGCGTTATTTTCGCTCCCGGAAGGGTCTCAACATAAATCTTTCTGGTACCGTAATAGAAAGTGTCCATGTGGGAACTGTACATCAGTTTCACTTTGATGTATGCTTCCTTGACAGTCACCGGGAAGGACAACTTCCCTCCGTCTGCTCCATATGCAGTCACGGTGCATGTCCCCGGAGCCACCGGATAAATAATTATGCGGTTCTGACTCCCATAAACATCATAGGAAGCATACGCAATGTTTTCATCGCTGCTTTCGAAGGAAGTGATCTGTTCCCCGTCATCTGTGATTTTCAGTTCTATGCACGAATCATAGTCCACAAAACCTCCGTCCCCCTCGATGACATCAAACACGACACCCTCGGCAGGCAGGTCTTTAAATGCAACTTCGGCATGGGCCTTCACTGCTCCCACAGTGAATAGCAGCAGTAGAACAAAACAGGTTACAATTGTTATGAAAACTGACCTTTTAAAAATCCGACTCATTTAGTTCTCTCCTTTCATACTGATATTCTCCCCCAAATAATATCTCAGAAACAGATGTATTTCTGTAACAAAATCATACCATATTCAGAATATTATTTCAACACTTGATGTGAAGTCACACATTCGCCAGTTTCAAAAGCTCGTTCATTTTTATCTGTCTGCTCTCCATGGGCAAGTTAATTTCTGATGTTATATTCAGCTTAAAAGCCTCTTAGAACTCTAGAATTTCTTCCATCATAGCTCTTTTTCGTTTGTATTTCAGCCTGAATTCCTGAGCAAGCTCTGCAGCTGCAGTCTTCCCATTCGGATATTGCTGTATCCAACGCAGATTTCTTGCGACTCGCCTGTAATCCTGTCGTTTATTACTCTGCTCTGCCATCCGTTTTGTATTATTCAGTAAAACAGTGAGACAGCGATCCGGATACAGCTCTTTGAGTTTTTTTTCATACTGTTTCAGCCGGTCAATATGTTCCCCGACTTCCACACCATCCATGATAAGATCGTATCTGTTTTCCTGTGCATACCATGGAAAAATGCGGTAATCGCCGACTTTGACACTTGAAAAGAGGTCTTCACATCTTGTCGGCCAGTCTTCCGGAGCACAACAGCCTTTATATTCTTTCCAAAGGTCCTCATTTCCTACGTCGAGTGTCATGGCTGATAATAATTCGGCCCGGTATTTCTCTTCATCCCCGGATTCTTTATAGATATCTTTGAGCTTCAAATGCCAGTTTTCTCTCGCCCAACCGCGCGCATCTTCCTGCGCTGCAAGTTCCTGGTAGATTGCAATAACTTCGTTTGTATTACCGTACGCTCTTTCGATTTCGGCCATGGTTTCTTGCACGGAATAGGAAGATATCATTTTGGTATATTCTCGAATCTCCTCTATCGGTTTCTTCATATCTGCCATCAGACGCAACTGGTACTCCCGCCATCTATCCATCTGGTATTTAACGTATGAACTGTCTGAACCATCGACTCCTTCCTCTGTTTTCCGGTTCAGAAGATCATACTTTTTTTGCAATAACTCTGGCTCTTTGAAATGACTCATCATATACTCATAGATTTGCTCTTCCATGTAGTCGATTACAGACCCGTCTGTGTGTTTTTCAAACCAGTCATACATCTTCCCATGAGGAATTTTATCCTCTCCGGAATCATAGACCACATCCCATGCCTGTTTTATATAATAGATGAAATCCTGTGTTTCCCCGTCGGAATCATCTTTGTCGGTCTTTCCCCATTTCAGAAAGCCCTTGTTTGCAAGAGCGAAAAGTTCTTTGTATTCGCCTCGGAAAGAAAGCTCCTCAGTGGCATCGATCATCAGATCAATCATGTCATGTCCAAGACCGCGGCAGTGATAATAATCTACAAATCCTCCGCTTGTATATCTGCTGAAAATCCTGTTTATTTCATCTCGATACTCTTTGAAAACAGTCATCCTGAACACCTCCCGTACATATAGTATTCAAATATTCCTGAACTCATAATTTGTTAAAGCCGATATATCATATCACCTGTATTCCATATACGCATAATTCCGAATAACGGATTTTTTTCTCCTTGCCATATCCAATCCTGAAATGTTGTGTCATATCCACAATACCCTTCCGTAACGATCTCGAAATCTGCATCAGGATATAGTGCGTTAAATTCATCAAAAGATAATGATTCCCCAGTGAAGGATTTCTCCCCATCATATCCATACGGCCTGTTAAACAGCATGATGTCGCACTCTTCTATATCAACTTTTGTAAATTCAAGTATTCCCGGATACCATTTTTCCTCACCGTCAGCATATTGAAATATTCGATCCATCTTCAAAGATAAAGTCGTTTCATCAATTTCAATCTGTATTATCTTACTATCATGTAAACTGAAGGGAATATTACTTTTCCTGTCTCTGATATAATCCATGTGCCTCTCCATAATTTCGGACATTCACTTTTTCATTATATACATCTGCCTGCTGCCATATTCATCCTTCTTGAAATCCGAATTCAGGCAGGTGATTTCCGATGGCGTAATTTTCAAAAGCCACATCGGTTCTTCAAGTTTCTTCAAAGTTTTCAGCGGAATCCTGCGGAACTCTGCCGCCTTCTTGTACGCATCAGAAAACATTTCTACTATCTCTGCCGTTCCCTCGATCTGCAGAGATTTCAATCCGCCGAAGGAAGCGTTTGTCTCAAATACCGCCGCTGAAACATGCTTATTCTCTCTCAACGCTCTGAATTTGAGCCCGCCCTCGGTGAATATCCAGATCGTATCGTCATGCCAGCTGTACTCCAAAGGTGTGCAGCGGACAAAGTCCCCCGCTGCAGTCGCCAGTGCGAGGATCTTGTGAGATGATAAAAACTTGTCAATCCAGTCATATAGTACATCCGCATCCAGCTTCTTTTCTGCCTCATCCTTGCGTGTCCAGAAGGACTCGGCTTGTTTGTATTGTTCTTCAGTCATTTATTCCACCTTCATTCAACATGTTCAATTGATATGTGGCAACCATTTACGACACTCGGGTGTTTCACAAGCTGCAGCCTTCCCGATTATTCAATCGCGATACACGGCCCTGTAAAAATGTCCCGGATAAGTTCCCTATGTGGCGTTTTCCTGCTCGACAAAACAAAGGGAATTGTCAGGGAATAATACACCCAGGTGTGATGATTCCAAAGAGAGTTACTTGATGCGTGTTCATTGTATCACGTGAAATGATCTCACTTTCTTCTTCGAAGTGTTCATCTCTGCGGCCGAACTCTTCCAATGCCCGCTGCACCAATCCCTCATCGGACAACTGCTGCAATGCGGTAGCCCCGGGTATTTGGTGATGGCAGGATCATATTCCTGTCATTTAGTTTTTACACGTTTTGCTTTGCTCCAGGCGGAGTAGAATGTGGTTTTACCAGACTTCATGTACGTACGAACTCGAACACAGTAAGTCTTCTTCCCTTTCAGCTTGCTGATCTTCTTGCTGGTCTTTCTGTAACCCCTGATAGTTACAGCTTTGGCCGATTTAAAGTTGCTCTTCAAACTGTACTGCACCTGGTATCCGGTGATGTGCGCCTTGCTCATTTTGGCGGATTGCCTTGACCACTTCGCAGTGAAAGCCTTCTTCGCCGCTGCCGGCTTTTTGATTCCGGTACCCTTCGGGTTGATGACATAGGTCAGGGTCTTGCTTCCTGCGTATTTGTCTCCGGCTCCTTTTACCGTTATTGTGTACTTTCCAACAGCTTTCCGTCCGGCAGGCAGGGAGACTGTATAGTCCCTGTCCCTGGTCAAACCGCTGCAGATAACGGATGGAGTCTTTGTTTTGCCGTTGTAAGTATAGGATGTGGCGGAGAGCCTTGCAGACATCTTCCGAATGACGCTCTTCCCGAACTCCTTACCGTAGCGATTGCACTTCTCATATGCGCTGCATCCATCATCATCAAAGGTGGCGGCTTTGCCTGAGACCTTTACCAGGTCATGACCGAGTGCCTTTACCACCCAGTCATGCTTCTGAATCTCTGAACCTTCGCTGCAATCCTCCTTCGAAAAGTACTTACCACAATTCTTACAGCTCCAATATGCTATATTTCCTGCCTTTGTACAAGTCGCATCCACGGCCGGTGTTTTCACAATTTTATCAAACACCGCCTGCAGCAGAACCGGTTCGTCTGGCATGGTGAACTTGTTGTCAGAAACAGTGACGTCACCCTTCAGAGCCTTCCATTCTTTGAAGTGGTAACCGGCGTCGGGCGTAGCTGTCAATGTGATTTCCGTACCGCCTCCTGCGGTGGCAGAATCTACGGATGCCTTGCCGCTGCCGTTGGTTGTTACCGTCACCGTGTGGGGCTGGACCGAATACCCACACACTGCGCAGGGGTTTCCCGTATGCTCCTCACGTCCGACCTCAACGCCTGCAGGGCAGGTGCGCCAGTGCTCTCGATTGTTCGTCTGATAGTCCTGTGCGGAATCTGCCTCATGCTTAATCGTAATGGGATTTGCAGCAATCTGCTCGTTTGTTGCAATATCCTTGTTGTCTTTATAGAACTTGTCCTCAATGCTGCACAGATTGTTGGAGGGATAACCCTTTGCCGGATCTTTCCAGTCTTCGGAATGTTCGCCATCTGCATTAAGTTCAGCGTCACTGAGCATGAAATAAGTGTGGTTCACATTGGGATTTACGCCAAGACCTCTGTCCCATGTGCAATCCACGTGGAACCAGTGTCCGTCAAACTTTACCAGATTCCATGCATGGGGTTCTTTTTTCCCTGTATTGGCCGCTATGTAAACACTCTCGATTCCCACCTGACCAAGCAGGAACTGATTGCACTGGGCATATCCGGCACAAACGGCCTTTCTGTTACCCAGCGCACCGACTGCAAAATCATAATACGGCGTGCTCATACCGTAGGACACATTCTTGACAATCCAGTCGTGAATCTTCAGGATCTTTGCAAAATCGCTGTCCCCGGGCTTAATCAGTGCCATCGCTTCATCATAGCCTGCAATTACTTTTTTTACAAAGTCCTGCGTCCATGCCGGGTTGTATGTGTACTTTACCGTCGCGACACACCCGTTATCCTTATAGGTGAACTCCGGGAAGCCCGTTGTGGCTGCGGTGGAATAAAAGGGGTTCTGCCGTACGATCGCTCTTGCTGCATAAATTCCTGTCAGATGGTTTCCATTTACGGTATACCGGATGTCATTCGGTGCAATATTCAAGTCTGAAACATCGATTTCTGTATCAAGATAAAGAATCCTGTTCAGGACTCTTGCCTTGAACTGTTCAAGCGGTGTGCTGTCCTTTGCGGTAAAAATGTCGTGTACGCCATTTTCGGCAGGCTCTGCTGCAAAAACGGGCTGCACGTCGATTATGACTAAATTGAAGATCACAACCGATAACAAAATATATTAATACTTTCCCAAAATGCCGGACTATAGGTTAAGCCTGTAATCCAGCCAAATATACCGTGTTACGCCTCAAAGCAAGGCACCAGTTGACAAGCAACCCTGGAAAACAGCTCCTTTTGGCGGCGCAGCACCCCAGAATCTGCGAAAGATTCTTGTAAAAAAGTGCATAAAGCACTACCATATATAGTCCAGATATGATATAATAGGACTATATAAAGGAGTTGATTTTTATGCCAGTACCAGCTGAAATCAGAGCGGTCCCCCGGCCAGTCAATACCGTTGTAGATGACAACGGTGGGGATGGCCCCAAACGCTATGCTGTCCGGCAGCGAGGATCCTCGAAATACGTTCCCGGCGGCAACCCGCAGCCAAAAAACGGCAAGGTTATCGGTCACATTATTGACTACAAGTTTGTTCCTCTCCCCGAAAAGGATCCGGGTGCAGACTTGCCGGACATGTTGTCCTACGGAGCATCTGCTCTGGTCAAGTCTGTGACTGCAGACCTTAAGGAGGATCTGCTTGCGGTATACGACGCATCCGATGTCTATGCAATGATGTCTCTGGCTACCCTCCGGGTTATCAAGCCAGCCATTACAGCGGATCGAGCGCGGACGCATTACCTCAGGACGTTCGTATGCAAAGATTATCCCGGTGCAGCCATGTCCAGGAATTCCATCGGCAGTCTGCTTCAGCGGATCGGGATGAACGGATCCAGACGAAGACAGTTCTACCAGTTGCGAATGAAGGCAACGGCTGCCGACCATCACATTGCCATCGACGGGATGCTGAAGCAGGACAACAGCAAGGTCAATGACCTGTCTGCGTACTCCCGCAAGGCAAAAGTGCGCGGCATCTGCGAGGTATCCGTCCTGTATGCCTACGACATTGAACGGATGGAGCCGGTGTGCGCTGAGGTCTTCCCCGGCAACAGCATCGATGCTAGCAGTTATCCGGCGTTCATCCGTGACAATGACATCCGCAAAGGGATCATTGTCGCTGACAAGGGATTCCCACCAAGCAAGATCAAGGAGGAACTACAGGAACGTCCGGATCTGCACTTCCTCACACCGATCAAGCGCAATGACACACGTATATCGAGCAATGACATGCTCGCTTTCGAAGGCGTGCTGTCCGGCATCGATGCCTATGTGGTCTACAAGAAGAAGCAGATCAAGGGTGGCCGATACCTGTATGCCTTCAAGGATGCCAGGAAGGCATCCGCCGAAGAAGCCTCGTATCTGGCGAATGCTCAGAAGAAAGGAACCTTCTCTCCTGAGAAATATGCTAGGAAGCAGGCAACTTTCGGAGTGATCGTTCTTGAATCCGATCAGGATCTGGAACCAAAAGCCGCATACCTCTGTTACGAAGACCGCTGGCTTTTGGAGATGGTCTTCAATCGGTACAAGAGCGATGAATGCCTGGACCACACCGATGTTCAGGGAGACTTCTCCGTCATCGGCAGCGAATTCATCAATTTCATATCAACGGTTGCCACCTGTCGGATTATCCGCAAGGCCCAGAACGCAGGATTACTCGAGAAGATATCCTACGGCGAGCTGATGGATGACCTGGCATCTGCCTGGCGAAAGGCAGATGCTCCGGAGGAGCCGGCGACTGATGATGGCTATTGGGTTCACACGTTGCAACTCGTATTCGATGAGCTTGAAGCACTCGGTCTGGCAAGGCCTGTGCCGAAACCGGCACCGAAGAAGCGTGGGCGTAAACCCAAGCCCAAGGATGAAACCGAGCCGAAGCCTAAGCGCAAGCGCGGTCGTCCCCGGAAGGATTCAACCCCGTCTGCCGGTACTGTATAGTCCGGCAGATTGGGAATGTATTAATATATACAGTTACCCTTTTTCTTTGATTTTTCATTTGATTTCCAATCCCGTCTTTTTTCGGACAATCCGTTGGCCTCTGCACTTGGGTCTTCAACTAACCGGCCTTAGCATATCAGATATTTTTATAACCATATGGTTTGCGGAGACATATCAACAAATTCTGTAGCAAAAAACATTGATACATTCCGCTATTCAGATCACACCTACAGAGAGCAAGTCAACGGCTATTTTTTGACCTATCTGATGACTAAACTTCCATGCACTCGACCTTATTATGCCTGAAAGTCCTGCATCGAACGCGATACACTGTTCAACTATTTCTGGCTCTTCATCAGCATGTGTGGGTGACTGAAGTGCCGTGACCCTTGAAAACAATTGAAAAAGCATACAATTTCCTGTAGGATATTTTTTGCAACAAAAATCTCTTACGTAAAGGAATCTGTATGCTTACCAAAACAATACTCAAAAAAGCACTGAATGTCAAGCACACTGCCATCGATAATGTAACTTTTGGTTCGGACGATTCGATTATCGTCCGTGTTCACCCGACGAAGGGCGAACAATGCCGCTGCGGCAAATGCGGCCGGAAAGCTCCGAGATATGATGCCGGCAGCGGGATCAGGCGCTGGCGGACCTGTGACATGAACACGCATAAAACGTATCTGGAGTCAGAGGTCTATCGGGTCAACTGCCCCGAGCATGGTGTTGTTGCCTGTGCTGTTCCATGGGCCAGGCACGACTCGGCATTCACATACGATTTCGAGCATATGACTGCATGGGTCGCGGTGAACTGTTCCCGTAAGGTAACGGCTGAGTTCATGCGGATCTCATGGAACACTGTCGGTCCGATCATCAGTCGGATCCGGCAAGATGCGGACTTCGATCCAAAGAGCCGTTTCGATGGACTGGTGAACATCGGCGTCGATGAGACCAGCTACAAGAAGGGCCACAAATATATTACGGTCATTGTGAACCATGATACCGGCAAGGTCATCTGGGTTCACGAAGGACATGGAAAAGGTGTCTTCTCCCTGTTCTTCAAGCAGCTGACAAAGGAGCAGAGAGCTTCTATACAGCTTGTTTCCGGCGACGGCGCCAAATGGATCCAGTCCTGTATAGATGAATACTGTCCCGATGCCGAACGCTGCATCGATCCCTTCCATGTTGTCCAGTGGGCCATGGAAGCTCTGGACAAAGTCCGCGCTGCCGCCTGGAACGATGCCCGTAAGAAGGTCTCTTCTGAGACGAAGCGCAAACCGGGAAGGCCATCCGGGGATACGCCAAAGCCGGATACCACAGCGAAGGACATCAAATCCAGTAAGTTCGCTCTTGGAAAGGCTCCGGAGAACCTGACCGAGAAGCAACGGGCAAAGCTTGAACTGATTGCCAGGAAAGACAACCGCCTGTATCGGGCATACCTTCCGAAGGAAGAACTGCGGCTGGTGTTCCATTACGGATTGGATGCAGGGAAGGAACAACTGAATCGCTTCATCAAGTGGGCACAGCACTGCAGGATCCCGGAGTTCGTGGAACTGCAGCGAAAGATCCGCCGGCACTACGATGCAATTCTGGCAACTCTGGAGCACAAGCTGTCCAATGCGCGCATTGAGGCAGTCAACAACAAGATCAAGCTGACGATCCGTATGGCTTACGGATTCAGAAACATTGACAACATGATGGACATGATCATGCTGCGATGCTCAGATATCGAGGTGAGTCTGCCGTGGAAAGGTCAGATTTTGACCCACACATGTTGATGATGCCTCCTATTTCTTCGCATTTTCTTCCAATTCCAGCATGTACTTATCGAAATCAGACATAAATAATCTGTCCTGAATAACACGATACTTTTCAAATTCTGTCTCTGCTTTAGCTTTGGCAATCTCTGCTGTGATCTTGCCTGCGTCCTGGAGGACCTCTCTGTCATCTGCCATCAGGAATAGATCCAGGCGCTTTGCCCAGTCCTCCATCGTCATCGGGATATGACGTTCTGCACGGTCCTCTGCCAGATCCAAATAAGCCGAAACAATACGCTCTAATGAACGCATTTCCTCCTCTGAAAGATAATTCTTCGCAACACTCACATCGCTTTTTACAATTTTACCTTCCGGTGCTGCTGCCCAAGTGGTCAGTCCCATGTGCGGCTTATCTGCATCGGCTCGCTCATTGTTTACCTTGAATCCAACAGCAATAATCATTTGGAGATTGTAATGTTTCGTATCGCGGTCACCTGACGTGAGCCTTCGGTTTGAACTATCCGGAATTTCCGGATAGTTGCCTCTTCCTCAAGCTCTGAGTCGGAGTAAATCTTCTTAATATGCTCATTGATTGTACGAACATCTACATCATATAATGTGGCCATCATCTTCTGTGTCAGCCATGTATTCTCATCCTCATAGCGCATCTCAATACTGTCCTGCTGGTCGCCAACAGAGGCAACATATGTCAGGTATTCCGCTGCGCTGGAACGGATGGTAATTTCGCCTTTTTTCTTTTTCAAACAGGCATCCTCCTTCCTGCTATTTCTTCTCCAAAACATTAAACGCTGATTTTACTTTCGTTCTTCCGGAGCTCACCATTCTCTTCGAGCTTCTTGTCGAGCCACCAAATAGGGATCGACATAATTTCATCTATTGGCTTGCTGTTATTCCATATGTCTATAAACGCCTTCGTCTCTCTGTCATACAGAAACTCACAATAAACATCAGAATCTGGTGATGAGAAAACCCCTCCGTAAAATCCGTCGTCGTATTCTATGTTTTTGAAATAAAAGTTGATATAAAATCCGTCCATCGTTATATCCGTTTATTCTCCAAAGTATTCTTCGATAATTGCATGTTGGGCATACCTGCCTTCTAACTGCTTCTGGGATTTTACCACTTCTGTAAGTTCTCGTTTCAGAGCATGCAATACGGTAATCTGAATGCCGATTCATTCTGCTCAAGAAACAATCGTTATCGTTGATAGGTTTAATCGTCTTGGTATTCAGCCAGCGCATCTGTATCAATGGCTTTGATTTCAAAAAACTTCCTGGCCGACACGCAGGAATTATACTCGATCATCAGTTTTACGAGTCGCTCGCCATCGACCAGAATAATATGATGCGTATTCGCGTAATCTTTTGCCTTTTGCGAAAACCTTGCAGTCGTGGCAAAGAGACCATCAATGTGTTTTCTGGATATTCTGGTGCGCTGAAAGCGCCAATCCGGCAAACCGGAAAGCACCAGTCCGGCATATGGAAATCAGTACTACTGATTTCCAATGCGGCGAAGCCGCCGTTCCAGGGATAGAAGACATCCGCCGGAACGGGGCCATGCCATCTGTTCACTCGCTCATTGCCGGGTCCAGGCCGTATACATCTCTCATTGAGCGATAGTTGGCCAGAACTTTCTTGTACGTCCCATCGGAGCGTGCAAGTTCAAACTCAAGGAGCAGATCCGGAAGTCGGACATACTTTGTCCTGTAACGTTGCTTGCAGGCTTCCATACCAAAGGCGCATGCCAGGTATGTCTTGCCGCTGCCGGTCGCTCCGGTGATAAACAGATTCCGGTGCTCTGCAATATACTCACAGGTGGAGAGCCGCTCGATCAGCTCTCGATTGAGCTTCCTCCCGGATGTATAATTGATGTCAGCGATGAAAGCCTCAGGCTGATCAAAGCCGGCATTGCGAATGAGGCGTTTGAGGCTGTTGGCCTTTCGGTTGCTGTATTCGACGTCGACCAGCATCCCGAAGCGGTCTTCGAAGGCAACGTCCTTCATCCGGGGATCGTTCATCTGTGTGATGAATGCATCAGACATGGATGTCAGGCGCATTTCAATCAGTTTGTCAATCGTGCTTTGGTTCGTCATGATCATTTACCTCCTGTAGTAGTCCCCGCCGCGGGTGATCGCGTGGGGGTTATGGGATTTAACAGCATTGGATTCGGACTCGTCCTTATCCGGTTTGTCCTTCCCGGCGGCAAGAATGTTCTTCACAGACTTGTAGCTGGGGCTCGCAGTGTATGACAGAGCCTTCGTGCAGGCGGCTTCCAGGCGCTGGGGAGAATACTTGTCCGCCAGCTTCAGAAGCCCCATACAACTGCGATAGGACTGCTGTTCGATCCTCTGTGAGGTAAGGATCGCGTCAACGACCTTGTATGTATTGCTACCGATGCGTTCAGCCCATTTGCGGAAACGATCGCCGTTCCACTCAAGATATTTCTGGTGGTCTTCCGGCATATGTTCCGTTACTGTGCTGTACTGCCCCTTACGGCCGTACCTGCGGCGGTGAGAGGCGATCCGGTTATGGTTAAAGTAAATCTCGACTACCTGGTCAGTTATCCGTACGTCGACCTTACGTTTTATGAATTCGTAAGGAACGGAATATAGCATTCCGTCGACAGATATGTGATAATTGAACTGAACAGTGGTTGACTTCCATTCGGCCAGCTCATAACGGGTAGCCGGTAATTTGCTCAGTAATGGCAGCTCTTCTTTCACGAAGATCTCGTACCTGCTGCCCTCTTTCTTCTGAAAGGGGCGATGGACGAATTCTTCAAGCTTTTCACGAATGGACCGATTCAGTTCGGTCAGCGTGAAGAACTGTTCATTACGGAGTGCGGCAGTGATCCATGTGGAGATGACCCCAACGGATCCCTCTGCATTCGGCTTGTCCTTCGGAGCCCGCACACGGGCAGGAAGGATCGCTGTGTTGTAGTGCTCAGCCATTTCATGATAAACGGTATTGAGTTCCTGTGTGTACCAGTCGTTGTTGTGGACGACAGCCGTTTTCAGGTTGTCCGGAACGAGGATACGAGTCACACCGCCAAAGTACTCATACATGTGTACATGGGCCGTGATCCAGGCACGCTGTTTTTCATTGATAAAGGCTTCGACATACGGATACATGCTATACGTCATGACCCCAACGAATATCCGGGCCGGTGTCGATTCACCTGTATCAGGATCGGTGAGGTAGGCAGGATCTCCTGCCCGGTCCACTTCGATCTGTTCACCGGGCTTTCGGGGCACATGCATGGTAGCACGCCGTTTCTGCTCATCCTGCTGGATGTGATAGCAGAACTGTGAATACATGAGAGGCTTTTCGCCCGACTGGCGGCATTCCTCCAGGTATTCCGTCCACAGGAGCTTCTTGTTGACTCCATTACGGAGCAGCTCCTTGCGGATGTAATCGAAGTCAGGCATCTTTTTAAGAGTCTGCTTCGGTTCCTTGGGAAACATCAGCTTTCCAAGCTCAATGTCTGTCATGGATTCATCTAACGGCCAGGAGAGTTTTAATTCCCCTGCACGTCGTTGAACCTTGACGACAGTTTTCTGCGAAACATTGATGCTTTGCATGATGTTCCGCTGAGAAAGTCCTAAGGCCGTAAGCCGAAGGATCTCACGATACCGGGTCATATTGTTGACCTCCTTAGAATAGATTTACACCGTGGCGCATATCTTCATTCTAAGGAAGTGTGCCGGTGATTTCCATCTCCGGAATGCTGATTTCCGGTTTGGCGGAATGATGATTTCCGAAAGCCGGACAGGTGATGGATCTCACCCCAGAATACTCATTTTCCCGCAATTGCACCGACAAAGCTTTAAATCTCCATCTGTCCAACAACCTTATCCTGGGCCCATTCCTTTGCCTGTATATAGATCAAAGAAAAGAACCAGCTTATCTTCCATTATGATGCTGTCGATTTCATCCATCGCCAGAAGCGACTGTTGCGTGACTGCCATGAGTTTAGATAAAACTTTGCCATCATCCTGTAACTCAGGCGCGGCTCTGCAACAAAATCTATATTATATGCTTTATTCACATATTGACGCAGACTATCCGAATAAACATTGATGCGTTCGTCCATGTCATTATTGTCAACCCAGATTTCACATTGCGTCATAACAGTTCATTTGTCAGCATACCATTAAGGTATTGATTCATGGCCTGCTGCAATATTTCGCTTATTAAACGGCTGCTCCCAAGGAGTGATTCGTTCTTATCAATCTTTCCTCTTCAATAAACACACGCTTTCTGTATGCGACGAGCTTAGCGTATAAATTCGCCATTTTCCGCCTGTCAAAGGGAAACGGTCAAGGCAAATTAGGCGGTTTTGTACACCTTCCTACGACTTCGGGAAGTGGTCGAAAGACCGGAATTCCGCTTGTAATCAAAGTTAATCTATCACAAATCCTAAGCTGTCTCCACCTTACAAAGTAAGCGACAAATCATAAGCCTCCAAACAAAAACCGCCATTTTCCATGGCGGCAATGGAGGACGTGAATCAACGGGTTGTCATTTAATCGCCTTCCGGCATTTTTCAGGCAGAGTGTTCGACCAGGGTAACAAATCGTCCAGGAAATCCAGGTTGGTATCATCCATGTGCTGTGGGATCACCTCCAGCAAGTATTTCATATATTCATAGGGCTTCAGGCCGTTTGCCTTTGCCGTTTCGACGATACTGTAAGCGATGCCGCTGGCCTCGGCACCATGGATCGTGTTGCTCATGACCCAGTTTTTCTTACCGATGCAGAAGGGTCGGATCGCGCGCTCGGCTGCATTGTTTTCCATCGGAACATCGCCATCATCCAGAAATACCCTCAGATATTCTTCCTGATTCAATGCATAGGTGATCGCTTTGCCGGTCAATGATTTCAGTGTTACATCACTGCGGTGCTCTTTGAGCCATGCAAAGAAACCATCGACTTCGGGCTTCAGTGTCTCTTTTCTGATCTGAAGTCTCTTTTCCGATGTCATTTCATCAAGAGTGTTATCGAGAGCGAAGATCTCTCCAATTTTCCTCACCGCCTCTGCGGCAATCGATCCGGCTGCGGTATTCTGACCGGATTTCCCCAATCCCTTAAGTGCGTCCTTGAATTTTCTGTTCAGATGCACCCAGCACCCGGCAATGGTCAACTCACCGCTTCGCAATCGGGCCAGTTTATGATACGCTTCGAATCCGTCCGTCACCAGTACGCCGTTGAAGTCGCCGAGAAACTCCTGCGGATGAGAATGATGACGGGTCTTCCGGTAGTCGAAGATCACCACCGGATGCGGATCCAATATGCCGGAACGATAGACCCACATGTAGCTTTTGGACTTTGTTTTCCGACCATCCTTGATGACCAGCATCGGTGTTTCATCGCAGTGGATGACGTGATGGGTGAAGAGCTGCCTTTTCAGGCAATCAAGGAGCAGTGAAAAGTATCGCTCTGATGCCATCACCATCCAATTGGCCATCGTCTGACGACTGATCGGAACATCATTGCGTTCAAATTCCTGTTCGATCCGGTAGAGCGGAAGGGCGTTAACAAATTTTCCGTTCATAATTCCGGAAACCAGTGACGGACTGGCCAGCCCCTTCCCGAAGAGTTTCTTCGGCGCGGCGGCCCGGACAATATGACCGCTGTCTTCCCTGTCACGGTAGACATGGACATGGTATTCCTGCACATAGTATTCCGCGGGTTTGTGTTCGACTTGACGGACGACATCCACAGGTAATTCCTGATATCCCTTCGGGAATATCTTCTGCAGTTCGTCCTCCTCCATCCGGAAATGTTTTGGTTCTGCCTTAGGAAGCCGGCTCAGATCCTCTTCTATCTTACCTTTCGGACGACGTTTACGGGTATGCCCCGAAACGATAACCGTCTCGTCCTTTTCTGCGGTATCCGCAGCTGCTTCCGTTTCATTGAAGGTAAATTCCATGGCCATCTGTTTGCCATCGAACTCTTCCTTATCGTCTGCCTCGGATTTGCGCCCGAAACGCTGCGCCCGAAGAAGTTTCACCTCCTGCGTCAGAATATCGATCCGGTTTTCATTGGCAGCGATGATTTCTTCTTTCTTCTGTACGGTTTGCTGCATATCCAGAATCATCCTGCACAGTTCATCTTTATCCAGTTGTTTCAGCTCTTTTGGGTTGAGTGCCTGCTTATTTTCCATATCTTAATTATACCATTTCTGGAGATACAAAAAAAGCCTTTTTCCCTCGAAACCGCATCATTTTCATCATAAAGGATATGCAGGCAGATGCCCGCATATCCTTCAGAATGAACTCTTCGGATGTACTTCTCTTACTCGGCTCTTCTGCGTAATTGACAAGCCCTCCATCAGCCAGCGGTACTGTTGTGCGCTCATGCGTGTAACTTCGTCGGTGCTGCGCGGCCACCGGTATTTTCCGTTCTCCAGCCTTTTGTACAAAAGCAGGAATCCGTCACCTTCCCAAAGCAATCCTTTGATCCGGTCGGCACGTCTTCCGCAAAACAGGAACAGTGTGCGTTTCTGAAACGGATTCAGATGAAACCGGCTCTGTACGATTGCGGCCAGCCCATCGATTCCCAGACGCAGATCGGTATACCCGCAGGCGATATATACATTCTGGTACTGATTGGCATTCAGGTTATTCAGCATGTCACCATCACCTCCAACGCGGCTTTCAGAATCTGCGGTTCAACCTGATTGCTCACCTGAAGAAGACCTCCGGAGGTTCGGACCGTCAGAACAGGCCGGGATAACACCGAATCCTCATTGCACTCCCTTTCGGATGCGCTGACAAGTTCATTCGGTACCGGAGCAAACTCCGGCTTGTTCACCGCGGATACGGCAAGCATCTCCGGAGCGACTTCCTGAACTCGTTGAATCCGGTATGCCACAACATCTCTGCTCAGACCTTTTGTTCTGGCAAACTCTGTTCGGGTCATTCCGCTGACCCGCCATTCCTGTGCTAAGCGGATGTAGTCCGCTATTTTTTTATTCTCACCATCTGAATACATTGCTTTTCTCCTCATTTCGATAATGTCAGGAGCCTTAACTTCTGACATTATTGTAGAGGATTTCTTTTACTTGTTCTATGTACCTGCCATTTTACGCTTACCTTACAAAAGCAGAAGTACCTGAAGATTTAAGATGTCTCAACCTAATAATTTTTTGACCATCACAAAATGAACTCCGCCATTCTATCGCTCTATTAGGTTCTAATCATTAATACCAAGAAGCCTATATCCACAGTTAGTCCGAATATTAAGTGATGTTTAAACGTATGATCTGCTTCTTCTTTTATTCTCGTATTATGGGAAACTTTAAAATTTCATCATAAAATTGTTTTGCCATAAAATCTGTTCGTTTATTCGGATCAAAATTTCCATTCTGATATAGGTCTGCAAAATTTCTAGCAGTTGCAAATGAAGATTGCTTATAGATTGGCAATTTCTGAGCTAAAACTTTATCTTTACAATTTCTATTTAAGGTATGTTCAAGTGGGAGTAGATTTCCAATTTGCCCGTTATCCGTGTCTTTACTATCTGGGAGCACATGTTCAATTGTAAAATCATCACAAAAAATTCCATGATTCTTATAGCGTTCTAATACTTCTAAAACAGTTTGCACACGTTCCTTATTTTTTTCTCCTTCGAAGATGCTTTTTTTATGTGACCACCCAACGTTTTTAAAAGAATTAACAAACATCCCCTTTGAAGGTAATTTTTTCCTTAACTCTTCAATAAACTCGACCACATTATTTTCGGAAAAATCGTTACAAATAATATCTGCATATTTATTTACAGTATTTGTGAGCCTGTTAGAATTTGCTTCTCCAATAATGTTATAACAAACATAAAAATTATATAAAAATTCAATAGTTTCATTATATAAAGTATCTGTAAGAGCGCCTTCTACGTTTTTGGTAATTAGGCTTAAGAGCACCGGTCTCATCTGTTCTTGCCTCTTTTTTTTAAAGAATGAATAAATACGATACTCTGTTTCAGTACAGCCAGATAGCTCATCCGTCTTGCTCGGAGAAATTAGCTTTAAATAATATTCAGATTTTTTCTGAATATCTCTAAGTAGTTCAAGTGTATCTTTAGATTTATTACACTCCTGAATTATTTTATAATCAGATGTATTTGTTTTACTACGATGCGTTCCATACCTATGCGTTGTATAATGCCTTATGAATTTTTTTATATTTGTATTCCCACCAAGTTTCTGTTCAATTGAATACCATGCTGTTTTAGCCCTATCTCTATTAGCTTCTGGCTGGATATATCTCATGATATAGTTCTTTAATAATTCATGATCCTCCAAGTCCATTCCACGCGCATTTAATATTTCAAAAATTGTATATGAATCCTCTTCAGTTGTTGCTGTAATATTAACAAACGTAATATCTCTAACTGCATCACGTAGCTGAAGCAATTTATTTAAATCCCTCCCCTTGTCTTCATAAAAAGTATTTATCTTTGTAAGGAAGAACTTAAAAGCGTTTCCTATCTTTTTATCGCTTTTATGTAACAATCCTCCATCGACAAAAGCGGGTATAGATTTCGTTTTCATATCTTCATCAGAACTGTTTACTATTTTCTGTATAATATTTTCCAATGATTCATTATTTTCAGCCGTTACCATTATGACATCGTTATTTTTATCATCTTTAGCGACTATATAGGGTTTTGTGCCATTAAAATCGTTTTCCATCCCAAGTTTTTTCATCCAGTACATTATGCAAGAAAGAAAAATCGCCAGTGTTATAGTTCGTTGTTGACCATCTATTACTGAAAAACAAGGCAAACCATTATTTTCAGGATCTGTTTTTAAAACTATACTTCCTAAAAAATGAGAAGAAAGTTTCCCATCAACAACGCACAAAACATCATCAAATAACTCCTGCCAATTGTCCTTATCCCAGACATATCGTCTTTGATTACGTGGAATATGGTATATTTTTCTATTGAAAAGTTCTCTTACTTTATTTTCATGTGCATCAAAAGCCATAAATATTCTCCTCCCTCTGCGCTTGAACACTGATATCTCGGCTGTTTGATAAAAAGCAATCTGAAAGTTTCCCATCAGTTCCGCCAGTACAGTTCTCATATCCGCTGTCAAGGCATATCTGCTGCGTATTTGCCAGCTCATACACCCTGATCATCGAGCCGATGATACTGATCTCAACCAGCACCACCAAATAGCTCTGTGTCGGCTTGTTCAGTGCACTCAAGCAAAATAGAAATCACTGTCTATAAAGGCAGCTTATCAGTAATCCCTATGCAAGACTAGCTCCAAATGCCTGCCTTACTTCATCAGAATCTTTACCTGAGATTGTTCGTCCAGTTGTCTGTTCGATGGCTTTCAGGAGTTTTCTGGCTCTATCGGCTATGAAGCTCTGGAAATCATCTGCACGCAGAAGCTCATGATCAATCCAGTGCGATTCCACATATCCATTGAGATCCTCTGTCGAAACTGAGCCCTTCTTCTCGAGCCTGCCCAGGTATACGGATGGTGCGTATCCTCCAATCTCGCGATTACTGCTTGCAGAGAGCGGAGTCTTATTTATGACGCTGTTCCACTTTGACTTATCGTATCCTGCTTTGATGCAGTAATCTTTTGGGAATATATGGTGGATGTCAATCTTCTCATTAGAGAAGGTGGAGAAATCCATCTCCGCACCGGAGATAAAGTCCCTGGCGTGATTTTTCAAAATCAATGCCGTCACACCTTTATAAGCTGCAGACTGACGTGACTGCAACCCTAGCAGTCTCATCGGGTTGAAATAGAAATCCTTCACCGTCTTCGGCAGTTTCCCGCCATCTATTATCCACTTCGTAACCTGCACGATATCATTTGCGTATCTCGTCTCATTTGCCGATCCGTACAATTCACCAAAGACGCCGCACCAGTACCATTGCTTTACCATGTTCTTCACAGTCGTCGTGCGTATCCGATTATTCTCTATCAAAACTGTACAAATGGCGGATAGCGGTATCATCTGCGTGCTGTATGGCAGATCAGCGCTTGAGAATATACGTTCTTCCTTAAGAAGTTTCTCTGCAATCGTAAATCCCTCGCAGAGAGCATCCGCATTTCTCTGATACTCCAGAAGCGTAAGTGCGAGCACATCTTTCTTTTTACAGCTTACGGTCCCGCCCTTCTTAAAGGAAGAAAGCAGAGTAAGAGCTGTCAAGAAGTCCGTTGCTGTTACCTTTGAAAGCAGGTCTCCGGAGAAGTATTTTTCCTTCCGATCCTCCCAATCCTTCCTGAGCTGAAAGTCATCCATGGCAAAAATTGCCGTGACAAGCTCAAACACTGTCAGCGAAACGCCTCCTGTATTGACGTTCTCAAAGACCTGACATACCGCTTCCTTCGGAGTAGTTTTATCCAAGAGTATGACTGGCATCTGATACTGCTGGGTCGGGTTGATCACCTTTGAAAACAGTTCTGTAAACTCCTTTATCACTTCTGGATTATATTCATGATAAGCAAAGTAGCTGTTCTGCCAGTTCTGCTCCTCTGAAGTATCCAGAATGATATTCAGCGGGAACATCTTCAACTTATATTCCTGATCTCTGGTCGAGAGATCCACATCAACCTTCCGTCCGAAATCTGAAGTGATCTGCCTGCTGGCAGGAACTGAAATCACGACTTCCTCATCATCAGCTCCCGGATCAAGAGCCTTTTCGATATCGAGATAATAATAGCGATCGATTTCCTTTCCCTTGTCCGTTTTGGTATGGACCGGATTTTTGCTGAAGAGAGCATTGTATAAAGAGGTAAGCCTCTGCTGCCCGTCAAGGATCAGCTCATCTGGCTGTGTCTCCGGGCTCGCCGGCGACCCTTCGATAGGCTTATGCTTGAAGTGAATGCTCTCATTCCCGTATTCCAAGAACATCGCTGCTCCCACCGGGAAATTATGAATGACGCTAAGTATCAGCGCGCGGATACGACCGTCGTCCCACACCCAGCCACGCTGGAAGTCAGGCAGCTGTGCTGCACCAGTATCCACTTCTTTCATAAGCTCAGTGAGCTGTCTGTCGTTGGTTTTCATTTGATATCGATATCCCTTTCTTGTTTTTGTTTACTTACACCGCCGATTCAATATGCCTTTAAGGAGGATCAATTCCAAGAAAAATCATATCACACAGCTGTTTTTATAGCATCGTTTTCTGTATTTCATGAGCGATATTCTGCCCACCCTTATTATCACTTGGCGTTTTGGCCAGAGTAGTCTTGTATTGCTCATCTCCAAAATACGTGAGTCTATAATGCTTCCCGTCCTCTTCTATCTGGAACCCGAAATCCTGAAGCGCTTTTCTTACTTTAGCACTCATGCCGTTGTAGTTCCCCAGGATTTTTTGGATTCCCTTCTTTTTGTCCTTATATACGCCCTTGTAATCATTGTTCTTAACGATATCAGAAAGGACGTCACTTCTCCTGCTCCCTTCCTGAGCACGGCTCTTCAGTTCTTCAGCAAGAATCGACAGGATCATCTCCTTGATTTCACCCGGATACAGATCTTCTTCATTTCCCATTATGATAACAGGCTGTTCATCTATCTCGCTGAGTTTGTTATTCAATCCAGCATTTTCAGCACGAAGAGCACTATTCTCTTTCGTCAGAGCATCAATGCGATTCTGCATCTGTTTCAAATCATCATCAAATACGTCATAGAGCTGATCACGTTCTGTTTCCGCCTTCACTCTTTCCTGTCGCTGGCTGATCAGTCGATCCCTGCTAATTGAATTTATCACCCCATCCCAGGTATACGACCCATCTATCTGCTGACAGTTGCAGTACGACATCACTGTGCGAATTATTTTCTCCAGCATTATTCGATCAGGTATACTGTTATTACGGTACAGGAAACGCCTCGATCGTGCTGATTTATTCGGATAGTAAATACCTACTGCACCGTAATATTCATTCTTATCATTTGTAAGTTTCCTGATTTCTTTGCCCGAATCCCTGTCCTGCTGAACCAGTACATGAGCAACGCCTTTCAGTCTGTTTGAAAGTTTGTTAACATCAACGGGTTCCTGATCATATACGGTCCTGGATACATATACTACAGGAAGTCTGTACAACGATTCTCCGTTTATTATACGAACTAGCATATCGACGTTGGCATCTGTGATATATACCGGTGTCTTAGCCACCGGAAGATCCTCATCATCTTTTAAATACCCTTCATCAGATAGCATGAATTAAGAAAACATAGACGCGGGTAACGACATTGTTCAAACGGCAATGCCGTTTCCTGCCTTCAGATTTGTGTTGTGGGCTTCTTCGATTGCCCGTGGAAAGTCAAATGCACCGATGAAATTGTAGACGATGGTGATCTCCCGTGTTCTGGATCGACTGTCAGCCTGCGTGACTTCGATGCGATCAATGAACTCGCGAAGAATGGTAGCATCCAGCTCCTTCATATCTGTGTATTTCTTGACTGTGGAGATAAATGCCCGGACATTCGTCGTCTGCTTTTCCTGCTGTTTCAGTTCCTGCCGTAAGACCTCGGTCATGGATCTTAACTTTCCCTGTTCCTGTTCGTAATCGTGGGACAGCTTGATGAAACGCTCGTCCGTCAGTTTGCCCATGACATTATCCTCGTACAGGTGAGAAATGATCGTGTCAAGCTCCCTGAGCCGTTTATCTGCTTTTGAGAGTGTTTCCTGCTTCCGGACAATTTCCGCATCCTGATCCTTTTTGCTGCTGTCTGCCGCATACTGCATGAACTCCGGCTCATGTTCTGTCACGTATCGGATCGCTTCACGCAGATTCCGCAGCACGATCTCATGTAAAGTCACATTGCGGATATAGTGCCCGGTGCAAAGCTCCCTGTCTCTGCGGTAGGTCGCACAGATATAGTATGCCTGCTTGGGCCTTTCGCTGGCGCGGCAAAGGTACATTTTGTTTCCGCAGTCGGCGCAGAATACCAGTCCAGAGAAGATCCCCATGTCACCCATCCGTGTAGGACGGCGACGGGACTTGCGGATGTTCTGCACGATCAGGAACACGCTTTCCTCAATGATCGGAGGTTGGGTGTTTTCAAAGATCGCCCAGTCTGACGGATCATTGCAAAGCCTTTTTTTACTCTTGAATGACTGCTTTGTTGTCTTGAAGTTTGCCGTATGCCCTAAATACTCGATCCGCTCCAGCATAACAGAAACCGTTTCGTTCGACCATCGATAGGGATCCTTAGGCGGCTTTGAATTGCGCTCCCTCCCTTTGGATGCATAGTAGGCCGCCGGGCAGAGGATCTCATGCTCCTGCAACCATTTGCATATCCGTGTTGGTCCAAGCCCATCCACACATAGGGAGAATATCTTCTGCACGATCGCTGCCGCCTCCTCATCCACGATCCACTTTTTCCGGTTCTCCGGGTCTTTCATATAACCGTAAGGTGGGTTATTGCAAAGGTGCTCTCCAGACTTTCCCTTGTTTTGAAACGTAGCCCGGATCTTCTTTGAAGTATCACGGGCATACATCTCATTAAAGACGTTGCGGATCGCGGTGAACTCGTTGTCCCCCCGTGTACTGTCCACGCCATCGTTGACAGCGATAAAGCGGACACCGAAGTCTGGAAAGAGGACGTCTGTGTACATGCCGACTTGCAGATAGTCCCGTCCGAAACGGCTCATGTCCTTTACGATGACGCACTTTACCTTGCCATCCTTGATGTCGGCAAGCATCTTCTGGAATCCGGGGCGGTTGAAATTTGTCCCGGAATAACCGTCATCCTCATCGTAGTGCCGGTAGGCGGTGATCCCATGATCCTTACAGTAGCGTTCCAGGATCTTTTTTTGATTGGATATGGAATTGCTCTCTCCCTGCAGGTCATCATCTCTGGAAAGCCGCTCGTACAGGGCGGTGATCCCTTCCTCCTGCGGCTCCTGATCCTGCGTAAAAAACAGGATATTGTCACGGATCGCTCTGCGAAGTTCGTCACTCAGTGTATTCTTTTCCTGAACAGATTGAAAAGTGATCCCGTTCGTCATCTGCCATCACCGCCTTTCACAGCGGCATGGCATGACCGGTGTATTTGATTGTCAAAGTACAGGTCTGCTTGTCTATCTGCCGCATAACAGCGATATGCGGTCATTTTGCCTGGCTGCTTCTTCATAGATACCTCCTGTTCCGGCAGCCGGACAAACAGGTCAATGATATTTTATCATGGAACCTGTTCACCGTCTGCATCCGTAATGTAATCTATCCCGGATCTTCAGGACTTTTTTGCCCGGGTCAAGTCATTCCGGATCAGGCGCCGTACCTTTGTTGCCGCATCCTCTTTTACGCCGTCCTTAACGACAGCTTTGACGATATAGGTCATATCCCCGATTTGATATTTACGTACAACAGGGGACTGATCCTGTTTGGTTCTCGTTGGATCCATTTGTATGATCCCCCTTTCTGAAAATATGTAAAAGGTTAATAAGGAAAATGGGCTTTGATCGGACGGCTGCCAGCGGCAGCCTCACAGGAGTTTCACCTCGGCCCATGCTTGTGGGTGCGCCGCGCAATGCTTTGTGGGTGTTCAACGCGGGAGTATCATTATGTATTTTGTGCTGTCATCGCCTGCAAAGCCGCTGCGCTTGTTTTACGGCGAGGGTGTTGATCGCTCGGCTTTCTCCATAAAGGGAAAGTGTCATGGCGCACCCGCCGTTTGGCTCGGCACAAAAGGAACGTATCCGATTTGCCCTATGCTGCACCGGCGGCCTCCCGTCGGGCTTTCTTTGTCAAAGATCAGGCAGGCTGTTATCTCTATCTGCGAAACGGAAAAGGGTGAAAGTATTTCGCAACGAGTTTTGTTTAATCAGCCTTGAATGTGAGGACTGCCCTCATCAGTTTGGCTTGCAGTCTTTCCCGGATTTCCTCGTCCACACCGTAGTAGGCGTTGCCGCACTCGTCATAGAGCTTCCGCATGGAGAGGGTCGTGATATATCCGCGAAAGTGCTGGATCACCACTTTCATAGCGTCCGGTTCGCCCTTTGTCGCTGCCAAAATAATTGGGTAAGGAACAAGAGCGATTCCCGGGGCATCATATTTACCATTCGTCCCACTCATCTGCATGTTCCTCCAAATACTTTTTCAACAGGTCGAAAGAGCTCGTCCGTCGATACTGGATCGTGCTGCGCGGTGCGTCAAAGAGCCTGCCGATCTCCGTATCCGTCATTCCGGCAAAGTAGTACAGCAATACCGTTTTGCGTTTTTCCTCCGGCAATGTGCGGAGAGCTTCGGCTATGAGCTTTGCCGTGATCCGTTTCCCTGCGACACAAAAATCCTGTTCTGTTTCTTCTGCGCCGTTTTGAAAATACTGGTCGCAGGTGTAAAGCTGGCGCTGCTCATGCAGGGACAGATCAGAAAAACTCACCTCCTTTGCCCGGTGACGCTTGATCTCTTCGTGAGCGTCAGCGGCTTCATTCCGCAATACCTGCTTACAGAAGGTCTCAAAGACGCGCTGCTTCTGGTACTCTGAGCGATTGGGTTCCATCGTTTCACCTCCTTTCTGCCGAAAGGCGGATCGTGATTTCCCTTTTCGCGTCTTAATACGGTCGAATTTTTGAAATGCCAAAGATCCGGCCGATTTTCTTGAAAAAAATTTTGAAGAGCACAAAAAAAGTCCCGGCTGCATATAGCAGTCGAGACAAAGGTTGAGCAGACAAAAGTCGCCGGATGATTTAATTGTTCATGTCCATAACCACATTGCTCCGCAGAGAATGTCCGGATTTTTTTGAGTAGAGGAAACTATTCCGGGAACGATTGGGTAATGACATAGCGGCATCCTCCTTTTGCCGCCGTTTATTTGTCAGCTATAAAGTTGTAATAGAAGATAAACGGCGGCTTCTCCCGGAAAAGCCGCCATCATAGAAAAGGTCGTAGTCAGGTTGTCGCTGATCTACCCGCCGTGTAGCGACTTTTCCGTTTTGCTGTGCTCTTGTGTACTGTTCATGAGTGATATTCTCCCTGTTACGAAAAACGAGCCGGTGACCGCAGTCTTTCGACTGTCGATCATCGGCTCTGCGTCTTAGCGTCTGGCTCTTTGATGATGGTGATATGTTCTCCTTTGAGATCAATCAGTGTTCCTGTTTTGCATTTGGGACAATACAGAGGGAAGTGCTTTAGCTCTGTATCTCCCCGGATCTGCACCCGTGTCTTATTTCCGCAGTGCGGACACAATACCCATTTCATATTCATCGCCTGCCTTCAATCTGTCTTTCAACATGATACTTTCCTTAACCAGCATAGATATTTACATTTTGCTCTTTTGATAGGAGTTCCCCGAGGATGCGTCAAATCCATCCAGGAAATATTTCTCCGGAACGTATTTTTTATAATCCAGATCCATAAAGTAATCGCAGAAGATCTGCTCGGCATAGATGATGGTGTTGTCCTCATCCGTCATTGCGTAGACAAATCCATAGTACGGATCCGCGTAAACCGCGAGCAATTTATAGTCGCTTTCTCCCGTCACGCCATAGTAGCCCTTATACTCTGTAGACGGGTAATCGAGAAGCCGCTGTGTTTCCGCTGTATAGGCATCCGGCGGATATTCCACCACAAGATAGCCGAGATACTGTGCGTCCCACGGATCGTAATAGACCATCTTGTAATCGGTCACGTTCATCTTCTCCGTGATGCTTTCGGGCCAGATGCTCTCATCCATATCCCATTTTGACTGAAATTCTTTTTCAGCCTGTTCGCCGCTCCGATACCGCTCATAGTCGTCTATATTGTCGTATATCTCGATCGGCGCGCTCTCCCACATCGCCCCGAAAAGAGCGACGATAGATTTTGCATATACGATCAGGATCACGCCTGCAAGAAGAACCGTGGTCAAAATGACAATTCCGATTTTTTTCTTCATAACTGATACCTGCTTTGAACCTTGAAACGAACAACATATTGCTGAATGTCCATGTGCTGAAATGTGCTATTAAGCTCTGCTTTGTTTTATAGCTCCCCACTTTGTTGCGGTAATCTGATAAAGATACTACGCAAAAGATCTACAGTTATAAGACGCAAATATTGTAAAGTGATCATCCAGTCCAGATACAACCCATAGTTCTATCTTCTCCTGATTTGCCAGAATAGCAGTATATACAATGGAGAAAATACCATGGTCAGCACCAGCAGGTTGATGAATGGAGACCAGTGCAATAACGTCATTACAAACAGATAATAGGGCTGTAGGAAAACGAATACGTTTATCTCCTTAAGGACTGCCGGAAAAGAAAACTTATGAAATAAAAATTCAAATAACAGAAACATGCTTGTTATTCCAAGAGAGGAAACTGTGCTGGACGCCTTATAAGATATAAGCCCAATCACGGCGGAAAGAATTGCAGCTCCGTAACTGAAACAAACTGCTGACAATACCAGGTGTCGCGAAACTGGCCATACCGGGAATAATGTCAAATCCCATCCCACGTGTACAATTTCTGTTGACCAATTAGGATGCCCAATAACTGTATACAGCAATACAGTCGTTATGAGGAGTAATTGGGTGACCAGAAGAGAAAAAAGAACAATCCCGGCCATTTTTGCAGTATTTCGTAACTTCTTTCCCACGAGGCAAGTAGCTGATAATTCATCTATATGCTGCTCTCTATCCTGTACATAAGCACTTGGCAAAGCAGCAAAACAAATCAATGTAAGAAAAGCTGGCAGGATAATATTTAAGAGCAGAATCATGTTGCTTTCTACATAAGGAAAGTAATTCTGGATATTTTCTAACGAAAGCAGCAAAAATGAAGTCAATGTATAGACAGCTAATAATATCCAAACACTCCTCTTTCTTATCAGATCCAGTATCTCATACATAACGATCGAGAGAATCATTCTGTCATCCCTTCACCTGTTTGTGTATGTAAGCTCTATAACATATTAGCAAACACACAACCGCAATAACGAGATTCAAAAGAATATTTGCAACGAGAGAGGGAACTAAAATCCCGAAAAAGCTGGTATAATGCGGTGCAGAAACGAGTTCAACCTGCGATTGCAGCATAAATAAACTCATTTCACCGGGGAGAGAGGCAATACTTGATAACGTTTGGGGGAAAACGACTTCATTTGCATAGAGCGCGCTTCCGCCATAGACCACGCCGGATATGAAAAACGGTATTAATGCACTTCGGCTCAAGGCAGATATACACATTACAAAGCATCCAAGAACCATACCAGCAAGCATAGTGCCTAAAATCTGTCTTGCACAAAATCCATAGACAGATCCCTCGTAGGTAGTTAAAGATAAGCCATATGTACTTGCTGCGGAGATCGTGGTTGAAGGGACATGATAGCAAATTATCGTTACCACCATGAAGAAAGCTTCCATGACAGTCACTACAACTACAGTAAAAATACATGATGCAATGAACTTGCTTAGGAAAACCCCTTTACGACCTTTTCGTGTTGTGAGAAGTGCTGCTTGTGTCCTATTTCCATATTCATCTGAGTAAACGCCAGAAAGTCCAACGATTATGACAAGCATAATTAAGGCAGGGAACACCATTGAATGATTTACATCAATCAGGTTATTTGATCCTCTGTCAAGATTGAGTTCAATCTTGACAGAGGAAGTCTGATAGGCCTCCAACGCTTTTTCCCTTGCCCTGCCCATTACTCCGCTCATAAAGGCAGTGCTGTCATTCATCAACTCTTGGATGTATTTTGAGCGCCTGTCGATTCGCTCATAGTAGTTATTGATGATGCTGGTCAGCTCGTATTGAAGCTCGTTTTTCTCCGCGTATTGAATAACTGGCTGAGTAAGATGAGCAGACAGTTCTTCATAGGTGCAGCTATATCCACTATTTTTGATGTAGTCATGAAGTTCTTCGCTTGAAACAAGGCTTTCCAGTTCAGGTCTAATAGGTTCAAGCGTGTTCTCTGTAAAATCGCTGTTTATGAATTGACCTTTTAGAAGCAGAAAGAATAACATAAAAACCAGCATTGCAATCCAAACTATCTTCTTTGAAAAGATTTTATATAATTCAGTTCTCAACATTCTTGCATTCAAAGTGCGTTACCTCCGAAATAATAACTAAAAACGTCTTCTAAAATGGGTTTGGCGGGTGCACAGGCAAAGGATGGTTTTTGATTTCCGATAATCCGGACTTCTACACCATCATGCCTTTGTATAATGTTTCCAACGGTATAGTATCCTTTCACTGCTTTAAGCTCTTTATGTGCAATGGTAGCTGTCCACACCTTTCCATCCATCTCATCTATCAAATGCTCCGTCGTGTCGATCTTAAGAATGGAACCTTCCCTCAGAATGATCACTTTACCGGCAATGAATTCCATATCTGAAATGATATGCGTTGAAAGCAATACGATACGTTTTTCTGAAAGCTCAGAAATGATGTTGCGAAAACGGATTCGTTCTTGTGGGTCTAATCCTGCTGTCGGCTCATCTAAGATCAGTATTTGAGGGTCATTGAGCAAGGTTTGAGCAATACCTATCCTCCGGATCATGCCACCGGAAAACCCTCCAAGTTTCTTCTTTCCGACATCTTTTAGACCGACCAGGTCTAAAAGTTCTTCTACTTTTGCGTCTGCCTCTTTTCCTGTAATCCCTTTTAACGCTGCAATATACTTTAAGAATTTCCCTGCAGGAAAATTCTTATAGACACCGATTTCCTGGGGCATATATCCCAATTTATTACGATAGCTTGCACCCAACTCGTGGATATTAACTCCATCTAACAGAACCTCGCCTTCTGATGGATCAAGTATATCGACCATCATCTTCATTAGAGTCGTTTTCCCAGCTCCATTTGGTCCAAGCAGGCCATATACGCCGTGAGAAAGACAAAAGGAAACATGTTTTACGGCGCACTTTTCGCCAAAATTCTTTGTAAGATCACACACGCGCAGTTCCATATTATAGACAGCCTCCTTATGCATATTTCTTTGCTGGCACTTTAATTGTGCTGACGGTAAACAAAATAATGCTAATGAGCAATGGTATGATAAATGCACCATTCGCAATATTTTCTATCATTTCCTGCGCTTCAGGGAATGACAGCAAGCAGATAGAAAGTAAGACCCAACTTCCTAATACTAACGAAAGTGGAAGTGAGCTGTCTGAAACAGACAGAATAAGAAGTGTGAGCGCACCCATTAAAAATAGAGAGATAAACGCGCAGGAAAACATTTGAAAGACAAATGAGTATCCTCGAAAAGAAATAGCACCGATCATAGAGATGAGAATGATATTGCCTATCATTCCAATCCATAGCCTCGCTGTATAAATCCTTGTCGGATCATATTTACATGTTTTTTCCAGATCGGACAAATTAGGATCTCTATATTGAAGTTCTCGAATGGAAAGAACAAGGATCGGTATAGGCGCTAACGCTGTCATATATGCAATAGGCGATATTTCGTGATTGGCGGTTATTAGATACGAGAAAACGCAGCTTCCAAGGAGAAATGAAGCAGTCATCCAGAAGACAGATACAAAATCTGGAATACAGCAAATGACAACTTTCCAGAAATCTATATCTAAAATTCTTTGCTGTCTTGTATAAAAAGAAGTTGCTTTCTGGGCCGCAGCAAATATTTCTTTTTCAGGAACATTTGGAATAGGAGAACGCTCAATAGCTTCAACTATTTTCTTGTCCACATCCGATAGTTCTTCAAAATTATCAAACATCATGATCCTCCCCATTTTGATCTCAATTTATTCAAACCGTAGCGTGCTCTCGCCTTTAATGTTGATTCGTTTTCACCTGTGATCTCAGCTATTTCCCGAAACGAAAATTCTTGATAATAATGCAAGATGATCACTTCCTTTTGCTCCCTTGGAAGTTCAAGAAGTGCATCCCGAATATCATTTCGGACTGCTATTTCTTCGGCTTCATCAAATGATGCAGGAATATTTTCTTCTAATTCTGCTGGCTCCGGATGGCGACTCCGGGAGCGATAGTAGTTCTTCAAATGATTTGATGCAATGGTAAACAGCCAACTTTTAAATTTTGATTGAGGGCGATATTTGGAAATCGCTACAACCATTTTTATAAAAACCTCTTGTGTTAGATCTTTTGATTGGTGATATTGGTTCGTGTTTCTATAGAAAAATGCAAAAACCATCGGATAGTAATGAATAATAAGCCTATTCATCGCCTCTGTATTACCATTCTGTGCCTGTAGAATAAGATCACATTCCATCATTCCATCCATTTTTCTACTTCTCCTACACTTCTCTTATGATATAGAACACCAATGCTTAAAAAAAAGATGTATAAAATGATTGGAAAAATTGAAAGGTTGATTGCAAAATTAACTTTATGGTATGACCCTTTCATATTTTTTTGCAAAAGCAGTTTTCAGCTTGGTCTTTTTCAAAATCTTTGTTGTATTCTTGCATTTTGTTCATAAGCAATGTTCTCCTTGCTATGAAAATGAGCCGGTGACCGCGGTCTTTCAACTAGCGATCATCGGCTCTGCATCTTTACATCTTGCTTTTTGATAATACTTTCCTTAACCAACACAGATATTTACATTTTGCTTTTTTGATAGGAGTTCCCCGAAGATGCGTCAAATCCGTCCAGGAAATATTCCTCCGGTACATTTTTTTTATAGTCCAGATCCATAAAGTAATCGCAGAAGATCTGCTCGGCATAGATGATGGTGTTGTCCTCATCCGTCATTGCGTAGACAAATCCATAGTAGGGATCCGCGTAAATCGCGAGCAATTTATAGTCGCTTTCTCCCGTCACGCCATAGTAGCCCTGATACTCTGTAGACGGGTAATTGAGAAGTCGCTGTGTTTCCGCTGTATAGGCATCCGGCGGATATTCCACCACAAGATAACCGAGATACTGTGCGTCCCACGGATCGTAATAGACCATCTTGTAATCGGTCACATTCATTTCGTCCGTGATGCTTTCGGGCCAGATGCTCTCATCCATATCCCATTTTGACTGAAATTCTTTTTCAGCCTGTTCGCCGCTCCGGTACCGCTCATAATCATCTATATTGTCGTATATCTCGATCGGCGCGCTCTCCCACATCGCCCCGAAAAGAGCGACGATAGATTTTGCATATACGATCAGGATCACGCCTGCCAAAAGAGCCCCAATCAAAATGACAATTCCGATTTTTTTCTTCATCTCTAATACTTGTTAGGAACCTTTGAACGGATAATCACGCCGCGATTCACAGTGATCTCTATCATCCGTTAATGATCTCCGTAACCGCCTGTTCCGTGATGCGCTTCGACGGTCTGTATCCCGCGATGCCGACAGACAGCATGACCACGAAGAGGATCACCAGGAATGGAAGGATTGGAAAGGTCCATGGATCTCCCCAGTAGGAGGTGATCATCTTCACGAAGATGAGCCAGTGTGCCGGTATGCCGAGAACAACGCCCGCCGCAGAACCAGATATCGCGTAGGCAAAGGATTCCGCCGTGATCATTTTCTTTATCTGACTGCCGCTCATCCCGACAGCCCGCATGATCCCGTACTGCCTTTTTCTTGCCAATACATCCATGGAAACGCTGTTCATGATATGGAACACGGTGATCGCAGCGATCATGACAAGAAAACCGTAGGCTAAGATCCTGAATGCCCAATAGGCCGCGCGATCTTCCCGGTTTACTTCACGTCTGTCCGAAAAGGTAACGCTCCCGTCAATTCCGTCACGGATGGCATTGACCGTGGATTCTGTCGCATGATCCTTAAGCTGGATATCAATGATGGAATATCTGTTTTCCCCTGTCAGTCTCCGGAATACCGTCTCAGAGCACAGGAGGATCGGCGTTGTATTGGAATTGAAAGGACTGTCGGAAAGCACACAGGCAATTTCACATTCGATGCCATTAGCGACGATCTTATCCCCCACGGCAAAAGGATTCTCCGGGTCGTAAACCGTTGCAGCATAACAGGCATCGCTTTGCAGCAGGGACAGATCTCCCCGCAGAACATCCTGCCCGGCCCATTCCAGCTGCTGATCGTCATAGGAGATCAGATCAACACGGTCAACACCCCGGGTATCGGATACTGAGATCCCCTCCCGGTACATTCTTCCATAGACCCGTTTCACGCCGTTGGTATCCGCAATTTTCCCTATGAGGCTCCGGTCTATGGAACAGGTAAAGTCTTCACTGGAAATGGACAGATCGGGAGTATACACCTTCAACGGTTTTGCCGCGTGCTGTGCAAAATCCAGAAACGCGGAAAAGCTCAGAAATAAAATAATGCTGAGAGAAAACGAACCTGCCAGCAGGATCAGTTTTTTTCTGTCTGAGAGTGCATGACGGATCCCTAACAGTATTTCTATCCGGAAAGACCCAGCCGCGCGAATCTCTTGAGGAACATGACCGTCATCCGTATTCCCTGCGGCGGCTGTGACCGGGGAAACAGAGGCAGCGCGCTTTGCAGGCGACCTTGAAGCGAGCAGTACCGAAAGGATCCCCATGGATAAGCCACTAAGGATGCTGATCCCGCTGATTCCGAATAATGGAATCTCTGAAAATTCTCCCCCGACACCATATTTCAGGACCGCGCACAGGATCCATGTGGCCAGGATCCCTGTCAGGATCCCGATCGGGACAGCCACCTTGCACCAATGCAAGGCTTCCAGTCTGACATACCGTCGGATCTGCGTTTTACTTGCACCGATACAGCGCAGCATTCCAAAGAAACGCGTTCGCTGCGAAACGTTGCTGTTGATGGTCCCCATGATCATCAGGGTGCCGGCCATGAGTACAATGACAAATAATCCTCCCGCAATCAGATATATCCAGACCACGAACGAATGACGACTTGCCATGGAGACACCCAGCAGGGGAGTGTTTTCTGCAAGGGTCTCGTCTGACAGAGCATAGCGGGCCTTGATCTCATCGATCGAGTTTCTTATGTTCGTCCCGTTCCGGAACTGTACGTAGTAGGCTGAATTCTGCTCTTCCCCTGTCAGCGTGGAAAATGTGTTCCACGCTTCCTGATCCATGACAACAAAAACGGCATCAGACACATAAACAGCAGGGATATGAGAAAATCCTGAAATGGTGTATTCCAGCTTCCCCGCAGGCGTTTCCAGTGTAACCCTGTCACCAACATGAAGGGAAAGGCTCTTCCTGGTATTGTCGGACAACATGATCTCACCCTTGCCATCAGGAAAAGAGCCCTCGGAGATGTAATCAAAGATCTTTGTCAGAAAAGCCTCGTCCGTCAGGCATACCGCTGCCTTTTTGCCTTCCACTCTGTATTCTTCGTCAAGATGATAGTTGGCTACATCATAAGGGGAAACGACGCTGACATTCTCTTGTCTTTCGAGCTCCTTTGCCACATCTGATGGCACGTTTTTTACCATGACATGCCAGTTTCCATATTCCTGAAGGATATGCGATTTTTCCATTCGTATCGTCATGTCCGCCATCCCGAAAACAGACGTCACCAGAAAAACAGCCACGATAATACAGAGGAGAGTCATGCGCCTCTCCCGCCTGTGTGTTTTTGCAGATATTGTTATCAGGTCAAGATAGCTTTTCATGCATAGCTCCTCCCGAAATCAGTCAGTGCGCCGTCGGATATCTGCAGGACCCGATCCGCGGTCTGGGCGATGCCCCGGTTATGCGTGATCATAATAATGGTCTGCTCGTATTTTCTGGACGCTTCTTTCAGAAGGGCAATGACTTCGCTGCTGTTCTGCGTGTCCAGATTCCCGGTCGGCTCGTCTGCAAGGATCAAGGCCGGGCGGGTGATCAGAGCGCGTCCGATCGCCACGCGTTGCTGCTGTCCTCCGGACAGCTGGCTTGGCAGGTGGCTTCGCCGCTTCGTCAGGTTAAGGACTGTCAGAAGCTCTTCCAGATATTTTTTATTCGGCTCCTGATGATCCAGCAGCACAGGGAAAATGATATTCTGTTCCACCGTCAGCTCCGGGATCAGATTGAACGCCTGAAAGATAAAACCGATATTTCTGCGGCGAAAGATCGTAAGCTCCTCATCCTTCATGGAAAAGATATCTTTTCCGTCAATGAACACTTTCCCTGAGGTGGGTGTATCAAGCGCCCCGATCATGTTCAAAAGCGTACTTTTCCCGGAACCGGATTCCCCCACAACGGCAACAAACTCGCCCTTTGGAACGGAAAAGCTGACATCCTTCAGCGCATGCACAGCGGTTTCTCCGCTGCCATATGTTTTGAAAACTGACTTGAGTTCTAATAATTGCATGGTACGATAACCTCTTCCTGAATCTCTTTATATGGAAAGCATACGACAGAAATCCTACTCTCTCATTACAGTAAGCCTACAATTTTGTAGGAATCAGAAAATTTATCGCAAAGGAAGTTCCCTTCCCCAGCTTGCTTTCCACTTCGATCGTGCCGTCATGCGCTTCAATGATCGCTTTGGAGAGAGGCAGGCCCAGCCCGACACCCTGTCTGTCTTTTGAGTATCGGCTGCGATAGAAGCGTTTGAAAATATGATACAGGTCCTCCGGGTGGATGCCGCTGCCGTTATCCGTCACTTTGATCTGTACAATGGATGCAAACTGCCGCCATTCGATATGAACGGCATCCCCTCTGTCCGTATGGTCAAGCGCATTTTTTACAATATTTCCGATCGCCTCCAGGATCCATTCTCTGTCACAAAAAAGAGAGATGGTTTCATCTCCGGACAGGATCAGAGCTTTCTGTTCCTGTTTTGCCCTGCATGCAAACCGAAGCTCTATATCTCTCATCATATCTCCGATGTTTTCAGGACTCTTCTCGAAGACGATCATTCCGGCATCCAGTTTTGCCATTTTCAACAGATTCTGCACTAATGTTTCGATCCGGTCGAGTTCCCGTTCAGATGATCCACAGAGTTCTTTGATCACCGGAAGCTCTTCCGCTTCATTCTGTATGAGCCCATTGTAGATATTCAGAGCAGACAGCGGTGTTTTCAACTGATGCGAGATGTCGGAGATCGTATTCTTCAAGGCTGCCTTTTCTTTCTGTTCGCTTACCGCGCGGGCATTTAATACCGCTGCCATCGAATTGACCGCCTGAAACAGCCGGAAGATCTGACCTTCCTCATCACAGGCAATACGGGCGTCTGTATTGCCGTCCAAAAAAGAGTTGACCAGGATTTCTGCCTCTTTTTCAATTTCCGCCTGCTTAGATAGATATCGGTACACACAGAGCAAGATGCCGGCGGCGGATAAAAGAGAGACAAGAAATACCGGCAAGGAGGCGGTTCCACGAATGAGTAATTGCAGCAGCAATGTACCGACTGCCAGAATACCGAAAATTATTTCAACCAGTCGTCTGGCGCCCTTTTCAGAAAAAATTTCCATTCTGCATATCTCCTTAAGCAATAACATTCCATTTATAGCCCATACGGCGAACCGTCAGGAGCATCTGTGGTTCACTCGGGTTATCTTCAATTTTGATCCGAAGCCTGCGCATATATACCGTTAATGTACTGTTGTCTATGAAATCTCCCTCGCTGTCCCATAGGGCATTCAGGATCTGTTCTTTGGACAATACCCTGCCTGGATTCTTCATGAACAGGCAGAGCAGCTTATACTCCGCGGCGGTCAGATCCAACCGCTGTCCATTTTTATATGCCTGTCCCTCCGGCAGGAGAACCCTGATACCGTTTGACTGCAATTCTGTTCCGGCGGAACTGAAATCTTGCGCCCTGCGGAGCAGGGCATTGATCCTTGACATCAGTACACTCAATTTGAATGGCTTGGTAATGTAGTCATCACCACCGATATCCAGACCCATGATGATGCTTGTTTCTTCGTCCGATGCGGTCAGAAAAATGATGGGAACTTTAGCTGTCTGACGTACTCGCTTGCAAAACTCAAACCCGGAGCCATCCGGAAGAGATACGTCCAGAATCAGCAGATCATATTTTTCATCCTGCCAGAGGCTGTCGGCTTCTCTGATCGTTCTTGCCACATCTGATTCAAATCCCTGCTTTGTAAAAGCAAAGGATAATCCATGGATTAGACTTAAATCATCTTCCAAAAGGAGTATTCGCTTCATTTTTCATTTCCTTTCCCTGCTTTGTTCTTCCATCAATGGGTTTTTCCGCCACTTTGGGAATCAGCCACATCCGACTGATCCGCTGCACGCCTGGTATCCGGTTTTCTTCACAAAGTTTCTGTACCCGTCTTTCAGAAATGCCCCATTTTTCTGCTGCTTCGGGAGCCGACATATAGTCCATGATCTTTACCCTCTCAAATGTATGCTGGATTTTTGCTGTTTGATAAATTATATACGGCTGACCGAATGATATCAACACCGTGATGATCTATTTTTATCAGCTATATGAAATGAATAATCATATCAAAGAGGAAAGGTGAACAGTAAAATGCAAGCAGGTGATTTATTATGGCAAAAAGACCAGTGGAAAAGTATAATTTTAAGGCGTTCGGCCATGCGATCAAAGAGGCGAGAGTAGCAAAGGGATTATCCAGAAACCAGCTTGCAGATAGGATGCACATCGCCCCTCGCTATATTGCTTCGATCGAGAACAGCGGGCAGCATCCAAGCCTGCAAATTTTCTATGAGCTTGTCACGCTTTTAGACATATCCGTGGATCAATTTTTCTTTCCAAAAAAAGAGGTGGAGAAAAGCTCACAGCGCAGACAGCTTGACAGCCTGCTGGATAGCATAAGCGATAATGGCGTAAGAATCGTGACCGCTACGGCAAAAGAGATCAAGTCCATTGAAGAAACGACGTAAATCAATACAACTGAACAGGAATCTTTTGAGACGATGCATTTTTTGAAAATTGCATCGTCTTTTTTTGGCAAAAATAGATTTCTGTCGTATTAAGGAGTAAGGAATAAGAGAATAAAACTTTCATAGCAAGCATAGGAAGCGGGTACCCACTTCCGTCTTTTGCCCGGCAAAAGAGCTTGTTGGGAAGTGTCCCAAACCCTCGGAAACGAAAGGAGCGGCAGCGCATGAACGGCAGAAAAAGAACAGTGCAGATCAAGTTCCGCGTGACAAAGGAAGAACGCGCCATGATCGAGGAAAAGATGAAGCTGATCCCCACACAAAACATGGCCGCCTACCTTAGGAAAATGGCGATCGACGGCTATGTGATCCAGGTAGATCACAGCGACATCAAGGAAATGACTGCCCAGATACAGAAGATCGGCGTCAATATCAATCAGATCGCCCATCGGGCCAATGCCACGGGCAGCGTGTATCAGGAGGATATAGAGGAGATCAAGGGGGTGCTTGCTGAGATATGGCGGTTACAAAGATCAAACCTGTTAAAAGCACGTTGAGCAAAGCCCTTGCTTATATCCAAAACCCGGACAAGACCGATGACAAGCTGCTGGTGTCCTCTTTCGGGTGCAGCTATGAGACAGCAGATATTGAATTTGCCTTTACGCTCTCACAGGCATTGGATAAGGGCAATAATGTAGCTCATCACCTGATCCAGTCCTTTGCGCCGGGTGAGGTGGATTTTGAGACAGCCCATGAGATCGGACGGCAGCTTGCGGATGCCGTCACAAAGGGACAGCATGAATACGTCCTTACGACGCATATCGACAAAGGCCATGTCCATAATCACATCCTTTTCTGCGCCGTCAATTTCGTGGATCACCATAAATATATTTCCAACCGGCGAAGCTACTACGGCATACGGAACATCAGCGACCGGCTGTGCCGCGAACACGGGCTTTCTGTCGTGGTGCCGGAAAAGGGCCGCAAAGGGAAAAGCTATATCGAATATCAGGCGGAAAAGGCAGGGACAAGCTGGAAAGGCAAGCTGAAACTTGCCGTGGACGCGCTCATTCCGCAGGTATCGGATCTTGAGGAATTGTTAGCCCGGCTGCAAGCGGCAGGCTACGAGATCAAGCGCGGCAAATACATTTCCTGCCGCGCACCGGAGCAGGAACGCTTTACCCGTCTGAAAACACTCGGTCCGGAATACACAGAGGAAGCCATCAAAGAACGGATCGCCGGAACACGGAGCCGCGGTGCAAAAGCTCCAAAGCAGGATCGCGGCGGTGTCTCTCTCCTGATCGACATCGAGAACAGCATCAAGGCGCAGCAATCGGCGGGCTATGAGCATTGGGCGAAGATCCACAACCTGAAACAGGCAGCCAGAACGATGAACTTCCTGACCGAGCATGGGATCGATCAGTACCGGGATCTGTCCGCCCGGATAGAGGAGATCACGACTGCCAGCGAACAGGCAGCAAGCGCCTTGAAGGACGCGGAACGCCGCTTATCCGACATGGCGTTGCTGATAAAGGACCTCACCACCTACCAAAAGACAAGACCGGCTTATGATGCTTTCCGCAAAGCGCGGGATAAAGACGGCTTCCGCGCGGCCCATGAGAGTGTGATCATCCTCCATGAGGCAGCAACGCGGGCACTGCGAAAGGCACAGATCGGCGACAGGCTCCCGGACATCGCCTCCCTGCAGGCAGAGTACGCAAAGCTCAATGAACAGAAAGAAGCGCTTGCCACGGAATACGGAAAGAGGAAAAAGCAGGCAAAGGAATACGGTGTGATCAAAAAGAACGTAGACAGTCTCCTGCGTATGAACAGAGCGCAGGAGAGGGAACGGGAACCCGGGCGCGGTTAGCTCCCGTTATGGAACCCGGGCTGATCATATGGTATGTTATAAAATGAAAGTACAAGCTCCGTTCATATCTACTGCAAACCCTGTCGAAGAAACTATCTTCATTTCGAAAAGGAGGTGATCCCTTGACACGTTCGGAGATCCTGAAAGAGTTTTTTAAGAAAACCGTATTGACCGTCCTTGTTGCCGTGCTCCTGTTCTACTGGGGGACCCTGCTCTTTGTCAAAGACGGGAAGATCGATTATTTTCTTGTAGGTCTTTTCTGCGGGATCCCTTTCGGCATCCGGCGAATGTTTCTCTGGCTTGTTCCCTCCGCACAGAGCAGCCTTACCTTTACTGTCGGCGTTATCGCCTTAAACTTTATCGTCGGCGGCATGATCGGTTTTGTTGTGCTGGCGTGGCGGCTGGTGGTTGCCGCATGGTACATCCCGCTGACTATTTACCGGCTGCTGAACACCGGGAAAGCAGGTGAGTAAAACGGGCACAAAGAATCATAAGAAAATCGGCGGGAAATTTCTTCGCACAGATAAGCCGTTTCATCACCTGAAATAACGACAGAAAGAAAAGATCGACAAAGCGGATATCTGGATTTCGGAGCAGGAAATACGCATCCACTTCTACCGGCGGAAATCGGAATCAGATCCGCAAAGAAATTCAGAAATCGATCAAAGAAAAAGACGAAATAACAGGAGGAGAACCACTTGAACGATTTGACGAAACACACGCCCGTCTTTGAGGAGATCAAGGATCTGCTAATAAAGGCACGCCAGCATGTTGCCACACAGGTCAACACCGAGCTTTTATACACGTATTGGAATGTGGGGCGGATCATTGTCCGCAATGAACAGGAAAATCAGGAACGCGCAGAGTATGGAAAGCAACTCTTAAAGCAGCTTTCCAAAGAGCTGACACAGGAGTTCGGCAAGGGATTTTCACGGGCGAATCTCTACAATATGCGTCTGTTCTATTTATCCTATCCAAAAATCCAGACGGTGTCTGGAAAATTGAGCTGGTCGCACTATTGCGAACTTCTGATCATTTCCGATGAACAGAAACGCAGCTTCTATGAAAAAGAAACGGTCAATTCCGGCTGGTCGGTGCGCGAATTGAAGCGGCAGATCGCGACCTCTCTTTATGAACGGCTTCTTCTCTCGGAGGGCAAAGCAAACAAGGAAACCGTACTTTCACTTGCCCGGAACGGGATCGAGCTGAGTCGCCCTTCGGACATGATCAAGGACCCGTATGTGTTTGAGTTCTTAGGGTTGCCGGAGAATAAGCCGATGCTGGAAAGCGATCTGGAAAAAGCTCTTACGAATCAGATCGAAAAATTTCTTTTGGAGCTTGGCCGTGGATTTATGTTCGTAGGAACACAGCAGCGCATCACCTTGAACAACACACATTATTACGTAGATATGGTTTTCTACAACAAGAATCTGCGCGCCTATGTCCTGATCGAATTAAAAGCGACGAAGCTGATGCCGGAGGCGGTCGGACAGCTCAATATGTATCTGAACTACTATGCCGCAGAGGTCAACGATGAGCACGATAATCCGCCGATTGGGATCATTCTCTGCACAGATAAAGAAAATATGGCAGCAGAATATGCTTTAGGCGGGCTTTCCAATAACATTTTCGCTTCTCGCTATGTATCCTATATTCCCGATAAAGAACAGTTGATCGCACAGGTCGAAGCAGTTTTGAAGGAATGGCACGAAGAAAAAGAAACATGATCACAGCAAAAAAATATTGGGGCGCGGCAGCCATCAAGTGGCCACCGCGCCCTTGTTTTATGGGTATCTATGGACAATTAGAACACCGTTTTGAGGGCAAAAGGTATAAACACCTTGCCCCCTCGGATACTGCGCCCGGAAGGCCTTGCAGGACAAGGCTTTTTCAGTCTCTAAAGCGTAACAGGGGAGCGTCGTTTCCTCATGCGCTCGGCACTTTGTCTGCGTATGATCCGATTCCGGCAATCCGGGCAGTATTTTGCCCGGTTGGAGCCGGGAACGAAGGACGTCCCGCAAGCGGCGCACCGGCGCATATCCTTTCTGTGATGAAGCTCGGCGTATAACACCTGATCCAGCGGCAGGACAGCCGTTCGGAACCACTTGCAGAGAAGCGAATAGGAAATAAGCTGCGGGCATACGCAAGGATCTCTATCGTCCAGCAGTAGGCAGTTTCCGCCCTCGCAGTTGCAGCACTCCCGCTTCACAAGGGCGTTGACGCGGCGGCTCTGCCGGGGCGTCAGCCGTATGATCCCGGTCATACATCCTCCGCCGGTTCCAGACAGAGCGCGGCAAATTCCGCTTCTGTCAGCGCGTCCAGATTTTTCATGGTGCGCTCCGTGAACGCCCGCATCTCCCCGTCCATAAAGGGCAGCGCGGCAGACATATCCGCAAGCATCTCCCACCTGTCGTCTGTCTTGTAGATGCTTAAAAGATTGGTCTCCTCAACGGTAAATGTATTCATGTTCATACCTCCAATTCATGAGATCTGGTTTTCGCCGCCTTTTTCCTATCGGCGGTCTGATCCTTGTACTGTTTGAGCTGTGCCCGGATCGAGGGCTTTTCCTCCTGTCCCCGGCCTTGTCCTTTCTCTGCATGGATCGCCGTGGCAAGCTCGGCCAGGGAAATGACCTCACCGGCCTTTGCCTTTGCTTCCAGCTCGCTTACTGTGGGCGTATTGTTCATCCTGCCGTCGATCATGTTGTAATTCTGCTCCGTGGACATCTCCGCATTTTTGAGATAGTTTTCCGGCTGCAAGAACTCCGGCACCTGCCTGTACCCGAAGCTGTCCACGTAATGAGCGGTGCTTTGGCCTCCCTGCTGCATGACGACCACATCCGAAACGGAAAGGCTGTGTCCTTTGAAGTCCTTAGGATGGTCGATGTTGAAACGGGTGTAGATGGCGTCCAGCGTCATCCCCGGCGTCATGGGACCGGAATAGACCGGCTCATAGTGTGCCGGATCGACGGCAAGCCCCGCCGCGTGGAGGCGGTCATACGGCTCAAAGCGGTACTCCCTTGTGGCGTCCTCACGCTTTAGCTGATAGATGGTAAAGGCGCCGTCCTCCGCAGCTTCTTTTGCTTCTTCAAAGTCGGACAGGTCCGCGACCTGCGTTTTTGCCGATCCGCGGTCCAGTAGGGTAAGGATCTCATCACGGGCCTCTGTCAGCGACAGAGAGGGCGCATCAAGCTGTCCGCCGTCCAGTGATCGATAATCCTTGTCATACAGCGTATAGTCGTAGCCTTCCTCACTGGTCTGTACATGAAGGTATTCTCCGCTGTCCAAAAGGTAGACTGCTTCCTGATCCTGTTCCTGCTCCTTTTGCAGCCCTGCGATCCGGGCGTCAATGCCGTTGATGATCTCGGCGGCGGTAGAGCGGATCGTTTCAAGGGAGCTTTTGAGTTCTTCCATTTCCCGCCCGCTGCTCCAACCGGCCACATAACCGAAAGAGTAATCCGACGTGTCCAGCCCGTAGTGCTGGCAGACGGTATAGGCAACGCTTTCGGCCTGCACCTCACGGGTGCGCTGATCGGGCAGATCCTCCCGTTCCTCCTTTGGGGCATTTAAGTCAATGTCGTGGAGCTTGGCATGGGCGATCTCATGGATCGCGGTTTTCAGGGTCTGGATCTGGCTCATGCCCTCCTGAATGGCGATCCGCTTGCCTTGCAGGCTGTAAAAGCCGTGGGCATCTCCCTTGATGTCCTCAAAGGCGATGGGGACGGGTGAAACTTTTTCCAGTGCGGCAAGCACATCCTTGAAATGCTCCACGTCGCCGGTCAGGGTATCTGCCCCGATGGTCGGCAGTTCCTTCCCCTCGGTCTGGGAAACATCGAACACCGTCACCACCTTGTAAGCGGGGATCGTGACCTCCTTTTCCTCCATGACGGGCTTTCCGTCCGCGCCGATCACCGGCTGCCTTGTCTTGGGATCGAGCTTCTTTACTTCCTGCTTTACCTTGAACGGGGCAGGGGCAATGATCTTGATGCCTTTCTCGCCGGGCTTTACATGGCGCTCAAACTCCTTTTCCCATTGGGAATAGCCTTTTACCAGCGTCCCGCCCTGCATGGCGATCAGGATCGTATTGTTGAAGCTGTAATTGTGGAACCTGGACATAGCCCTGAGATATTCCGCGTACTTCTCGCTGTCGAAGATCTCCCGGATGCCATCTTCCAGCCTGTCCGTGATCTCCTTCATACGGCCTGCGGGGTCTTTCGCGGAAATGACAAGCGAAACAACGGGCTTGGTTGCGGGCGGCTCTGCCACCGTTTCAGTCTGCACCGGGGCGGCAGCTTCCGGCTCCGGCTGTTTCTCCGCTTCCGGCGCTTTTTCTGCTTCCTCGCCCTCCACGGTATAGCCCGGTAGGAGCAGGCCGTTTACCTTGAATGGCTGCACGTATCCTTTGGGAATGACCGGGGAAAGTTCCGTAAACAGGTGGTCATAGGCCTTGATCCGTCCGGCCAGGTATTTCTCCATAGCGGCCTTGTCCGCAAAGGTCTTTCTGTCCTGCCCGGCGATCCTCACGTTTTGCCCCTTGTCCGGTCCGTTGGTGCGGACGCCCCACGTCAGGCTCCATGAATACGGGACGGACTTTTGCTGCTCCCGGTCATAGCGGGTGTTCTCATAGATGTGGTAGTTCATCTGATAGACCATGTTGCTGCGGGTGTGCCAGTCGTAGTCTGTCTGTTTCCATTCGTTGGAAGTGTGTTCTGCGGCGGGCGTCCTTACATAGGTGAGGGCCCGGTCAAGAAGAGCGGTATTTCCTGCCTGCTGTTCCCATCGGGCGGCCTGTTTTCTGAGTTCTTCATAGATGGTCTGCTCCGCCGCCGCGCTTTCCTCGCGCCGCTGTTGAAGCTGTTCAGGCGGCAAAGCGGCAAGCGGGGCAATGTCCCCGGCATCCGTTTCAAAATATACGGTGCGGTCGATCTTCATGGTATGAGCGGCATCCAGCCGGTCATTATCGTATGCACTGTACGGCATCGTGTTTTCTCCTTTCTCTGTGATCAGGTGTTTTTAGCCAAGGGTCTGGGACTATCCCAGAAAGGAAAATCCCCGCTGTTGTCAGTCAGACAAAAGCAGGGATCTTCGGACAGGGGCACCCTGCAAGATCGCAGGATCTTGTGGGGAAAGGAGGCGCAGCGGAATGAATGAGTTTTCGGCTTTAGCCGGAAACGAACGATATGCAGCTTGCGCCGACGTGGGTACCCCTTTCCTATGCTTGCTACGAAAGTTCTCTGTCCCTTTCAATGGCTACTTTGTAATTCACGTACTTGCCGCCGATATCGGCCAGCAGCACCGTCCCGTCGTAGGTTTTCCCGGTTTTCGGAGAATAGAGCTTTTTCACCTTTGCCCTGCCGCTTTTCAGAAGATCGGCGGCTATCTTCTCGGAAAAAATGACCTTGCGATCCGAAAAGAAGCGGTCATCCTTCCACATGACAAAGGCACAGCCCTTATCGGCGCAATAGTAGTTTTTCCTGCCCTCAAAGACATCCGCGCCGCAGCGCGGGCATTTGCCGACCACCTTTCGTTCCCCCTGAAAGCGTTTCGCCTCATCACCTGTAAGGAAAGGATGGGCTTTTATCAGCTCCCGCGTCATCGTCTCAATGCCGGAAAGAAAAGCATCCGGATCGGCCTTGCCCCTTGCGATCAGGAGCAGGGCGTTTTCCCATTCCGCGGTGAGATGGGCGCTTGTCAGGGTGTCCGGGAGAACAGCGATCAGGTTATAGCCGTTTTTAGTGGGAATAAGCTGCCTGCCTTTTCTCTGGACAAAGCCGGAGGCGACCAGCTTTTCAATGATGGCGGCGCGGGTGGCGGGTGTGCCCAGACCCCGACGCTCCGCGTCCTCGTCGGTCTCCTCGTTTCCGGCTCGCTCCATAGCGGAAAGCAGGGTGTCCTCCGTATGAGGTTTGGGCGGCTTCGTCTCATGCTCCGTGATCCTGACAGGCGGGGCGTCAAAGCTCTGCCCCTCAGTAAAGGATGGCAGCTCCAAAACTGCCTCGTCGTCCTCGGCGTCCGGCACCTTTTTAAGGGAAGTCCGGAAGCGCTTCTCAATGCCTTTCCATCCCTCGGAAAGCACTACCCGTCCCTTTGCCGTAAACTCGGCTCCGGCACAGGAGAATACCGCTGTGACAGCCTCGTAAACGTGAGGCTCGGCGGCAGCCATCAAAAGCCTTGCGCCGACAAGGAACAGGATGTTCCGTTCGCTCTCCGAAAGCGCACCGGGATCAGCCTTTGCAAGCGCCATGGTGGGGATGATGGCGTGGTGGTCGGACACTCTTTTGCTGTCAAGTAGCCGGGAGATCTCCGGGGTAAATACTGCGCCGCTCATAAAGGGCAGCTTCACGCCGACAAGCTCTATGATGTCCGCCGCGGTGCCTTCCATGTCGTCCGTCAGGTAATTGCTGTCCGTCCGGGGATAGGTCAGGAGGCGCTTTTCATAGAGTGCCTGCGCAAGATCAAGGGTCTGCTTTGCGGTGTAGCCGTAGATTTTGTTCGCTTCCCGCTGCAGGAGCGTCAGGTCAAAGAGCTTTGGCGGGGCAAGGGTCTTTTTCTCGCGGGTGAGCGTTGTGCAGACGGCCTGCGATCTCTCACAGGCCGTTTTCAGTCCTTCCGCTTTTTCCTTTTCCCGGATCCTTTCGCTGACGGCTTCCGCGCCGTCCAGGGCAAGGCACACATGGTAGTAGGGTTCTTTCTGAAAGCCCGTGATCGCGGCGTCCCGGTCCACCAGCATCTTTAAGGTCGGGGTCTGCACCCGTCCCACGTTCAAAGTGTGGTGATAGAGGCAGGAGAACAGGCGCGTGGCGTTGATCCCGATGATCCAGTCCGCTTTTGCCCGGCAGAGGGCGGAGGCGTAGAGGGCTTCATAGTCCGCGCCGTCTTTCAAGTTGGAAAAACCCTCACGGATCGCGTCCTCCTCCATGGAGGAGAGCCAGAGGCGCTTCATGGGTCTTGTGCAGCCTGCCATCTCATAGACAAAGCGGAAGATCAGCTCGCCCTCGCGCCCGGCGTCGCAGGCGTTTACTACCTCGGAAACATCTGTGCGGTGCATCAGCTCCTTCAGGATGTTGAATCGCTTATCCTTATCCTTTGCTACGGTGTACTGCCATTCCTTTGGCAGGATGGGAAGCGTGTCATAGCTCCACTTGCGGTACTGCTCGCCGTAGGCCGCCGCCTCGGAAAGTCCCACCAGATGGCCGATGCACCATGAGATAAGATACCCGCCGCCTTCGATATATCCGTCTTTTCGCTCCCTAACATCCAGCGCGGCGGCATAGGCCGCCGCTACACTGGGTTTTTCTGCAATGATCAGCTTCATCTTTCGTCCTCCTGTTCACTCCCGGAAGGCTCCGGCAGGTCCGTATCTTCCTCTGCCTCGTCCTCCTCCCATTCGTCAAGGTCAAAGTCGTCCAGATCGGTGCTCCCTTTGACGTTCTGCTTTGGCTTCATCACCTTGAGATAGAAGATGGCACCGCCGCCTCCTATTACGACAACGATCAGAAAGAGAAGCAGCCCGTACAGAGGGTCTGCATCACCCTTTTTCTGTTCCGGCTCCGGTCCTTTCTTGGTCTCTGGCTCCGTTACCTGCGGGGCAGGCGTCACTTCCGGGGCCTGCTTTTGGATGCTCTGCAAGTCCTCGTCGATAATGGAAAGCAGATCCGCCTCGTCCACCTGGTTCAGGAAGTGGACCTTGTTCTCTCCCTCGGCGGCGTTGTCGATGATGATGTAGAAATACGCACCGCTCCGGCTCTGCACCACGATAAACTGCTTATCCTTTGCCGCATCCCCCTCGATGTCGTCCACAAGGGTCATGTTGCCCTCCGGGGTAAGGGGCTGCGGCGGAGCCTTGATGCCGCTGTCGTCGGTAGGTGTCTCCGTCGCAGGCTGGGTCTGGGGCGTCTGCGCATGTGCGGGAACGGAAAGGCCGCCCACAAGAAACAGGGCGGCCAACAATACGGAAACGATACGGGTCAGATATTTACGCTTCATCATCGGGATCCTCCTTTTCTTCCTCGTCCGGGGTGACCGTGGCAATGCCGGGGATCGGATCACTTTTCAGCAGGTCAGAAAGCTCCTGCGGGGTCAGACGCATGGAGCGCACCATCTGGACGATCTCAAGGTTTTCCGCCTCGGTCTTCTGCATTTGCAGCTCTTTTAATCGGTTCTGGTACTCCGTGATCTTCTCACGGGTCTTTTGGATGTCTTTGTCAATGCGGTTTATTTTGTTGTTCGTCATAGATCGTTCTCCTTTCTGTTTCAGTCCCAGTTCATCAGGCCGTAGCCCTTGATACACTTATAATCCAGGTCATAGCTCTTGATCTTACAGGCGTTGCCGGAATTGCCCTCAGCGGTATAGACGCGCTCATCGTCCCTTCCGATCACGATCCCCACATGGTCGGCGCCGCCGTCCCCGTCCCAATCAAAAAAGATGGAATCGCCCGGCGCGATATCCTTGTAGCCTCTGGCTCCCCACTGCCCGCGGGAGGTAAACCATGGGACGCCCTGTGACTGGCAGGCGGCGAAGCGCGGTTCGGACAGTCCTGCCTCGTGATAGCACCAGGACACAAAGCACGCGCACCACGCGACGCGCCCATCAAAGCCGTACCAGCTCCAATAGGGATAGCCGCCGGTGTTCCCCTCCTGACGTTTTGCGATATTTACCACATCCGGATTGCCGGGGCGTCTGCCGTCCACAAAGTGAACACCGCCAAGATCCGTGGACGGGCCGGTGTCGGGGCTTCCGCCGCCAAATACAAGCGGCTTGTTCCCGCTGGTTTCCAGATATACCGCGTACATCTTTTGCTGTTCCTCATCCAGTCTGTCCGGCAGAAATGAGGAGAACGGTGTGTTCGTCAGCTTCACGTTCAGGATGTGATAGTCATACGGCACCTGCTCGGTCACGGTCTCCTCATGGGTATTGCCGTCCTCATCCGTGGAGGTCTCGGTATGCGTTTCCTCCCGGTAGCGCACCTCGATCTCTTCTGTCAAGGTCAGCGTGTACTGCTGTTCAAAGATCTGCGGCAGCTCGCCCTGCACATCGGAGAGGGTGTAGCTCTGGTATCTCGCCGTCAGGTAGGACTCCAGCTCATGAGGGTTGTGAAAGATCTCCGCAAGGTCATAGCGGTATTCGTCATAGCCGGGATGGTCCTGCTCGATCCGATCAAGCCTTGCCTGCAGGTCGGCTTCAAGCCCCTCGTAATGCCGCTCCACGGCAACAAGATCCGCATCCTCGGACGTGTAGGACGTTCCCAGGATGCTGTTAATGCCGCCGGTCAGCATGGAGGAACAGGAGGACAGGCCGGAGAGCATGACGATGGAAAAGATAAGGATGCAGACGGCGATCGTCACGCCTGCGGGATGGCGGGCGATGAATCCTACGGCCTTTCTCGTTTCCTTTTCCGCTTTTCTTGCCGCCCTGCGGCTGTTCTTCGCGGCTCCGGCTGCCGTTTTCGCGCCGCCCATGGCTCCCGTCCTGAGCGCCTTTGCGTACTGCCGTTTGATCCGCTGTTTCTGCCAGAAGCGGGAAAGTGGGTTTGAAAAATACTGCGGATCTTCCAGGGCGGCTTTCTGATACAGATAGGCCGTATTCGCCTTTAGCGCCGCTTTCTCCGCCTTTGCCGCCGCCCGGTAGGGCCTCAGTCTGTGCCTGCGGTAGCCCTGCCGGATGGCGCGGCTGCCGTGACGGGCAAGGCGCTCTGTCACCTTTTCGCTCTTGTGCGCCCCCTCCACGCCCACATTTTCTTTCTCAACGGCATGGATCTCGTTGTGGACCGCCGCGCCCACCTCCCGCAAAGGACGGGAAACCACGGCGGAAGGCGGCCCCTTGCCGATGGGCTTTTCCGTTTCCGCAAAGTGAAGCCGTGTCCTTGCTTTGCCGCTCACCTCGTCAAAGGTGCGCTGCCGCACGAGCTTTTTCTTCTTCGGAACGGCGGCCTGCGCTTTTTCCAGCCTGTCGGCGGCTTTTTCGGCTTTCCTTACATACGGTGCAAGTTCCGGGGAAGCGCGTTCTTCCCCGGTAAACTGCAAACGGGAGACCTTGGATCTTCCCGTGGCCTCCCGTTTCAGTATCCTTTCATCCCGCTTTGCGGTCTGTACATCATGCTGCGCCTCCAGATGTTCCAGCACGCGCGCAGCGGTGCCCGTGTCCTTTTCAGGGACCGGCGCCGGGCGGATAAATTCCTCCGTTTCCCGTCCGCTGATGCGCCGGGTGGTCTGCTGCGTCTCGTTGGTCTCCACCAGCCCGTCCCGGCTCATCTTCTGCGTGAGCTTGTCTTTTGGTCTCAGCTTTTCACTCAATGGGATCACCTGCCTTTCTTAAAAACATACAATGGTCTTCACACCTCCCAAGTTCAATGTCCGCGATATACCGCAGGATCGGGTAGACCTGTGCGGGCACAACAGCGTTTCCGAGTGCTTTCATTCGTTTTGCCCGGTCTTTTCGATCTTCCGTAAGACGCGGGATGTCTACCGGCTCTGTGATCCAGAGGGTGCTTCCGTCCACCCCGGCGGGAATCCCATCAGCCATTCCACCCACTCCGGGTTGATCCGTAGGCTCTCGTCCGCGTCCTTTTCCAGGTGATAGACCACCTCGGAAAGGCACGGCGTCCAGTGCCCGCTCCTTTTTGCTTTCCGGTAAGTTCCTGTCGGAGAAACAACGATCCGGGGATGCTGCGGACGTGTCCCGGTGTCGGCCGCAAGGGGCGTGGGAAACATCAGCCCCCACGATAAAAGTTCGCTTCCGTTCATGCCACGCGCCGACGGCACAAGCAGGAACAACGAATGTCCAAGCAGCGTATCCCGCCTTTCCCAGGTCAGCGAGCGTTTTGTCGAGTCCCATATGGACGAAGTGAGCAACATTTTCGCCAAGCACCCAATGGGGACGCAGTTCCCGGATAACTCTGCACATTTCCGGCCAGAGATAGCGGGGGTCCGCAAAGCCCCGTTTCGGGCCGATGGCGGAAAAGGGCTGACAGGGAAAGCCCCCGGAAAGGAGCGTAACACTCTCTCGTCCTGTCTTTTCAATAAAAGCCTCCTTTGTTACTGTGGAAATGTCCTGAAACCGGGGCGTCATCGGCCAATGCTTTTTCAGGACCGTATTCGGATAAGCGGCCCATTCGCATTGACACACGGTCGTAAAGCCCGCGGCTTCCGCCGCAAGGTCGATCCCGCCGATCCCGGTAAACAGGCTGAAATGGGTCAATCGGTTCACGCGCCGCCTACCTCCTCCGGCTTCGTCGTCATCACCCTGTATAGCTCGGTATCGGTCGGGAAACGGTCGATGAAAGGCAGGATCACGTTGCCGTAGAACAGCAGCCCTTCGCCCGCCTCCGTGTGTGTGACGAACTTCATCTGCTGGGGCGAGATGGAAAGCTGTTTTGCAAGGATCGCCTGATCCCCGCCCGCCTGATTGAGCATCAGGATAAAGTCGGAGTTCTCAAAGATGTTCTCGACCTCCCGGCTGGAAAGCAGGTCCTTGACGTTCTGCGTGATCCCTGTCGGGATCCCCGACCATTTCCGGAACCGCTTCCAGATCTCCACGGAATAGGCGGCGGTCTGTTCCTCCCGCAGCAGTAAGTGAAACTCGTCCATGTAGTAGCGGGTGGCCCTTTTCTCCGCCCGGTTTACGGTGACGCGGTTCCACACCTGATCCTGAATGACGAGCATCCCCAGCTTTTTTAATTGCTTTCCGAGGCTCTTGATGTCAAAGCAGACAAGACGGTTAGAAAGCTCCACGTTGGTGCGGTGGTTAAAGACGTTGAGGCTCCCGGAAACATACAGTTCCAGGGCTGCCGCCACTCTTGCCGCTTCCGGCTCCGGCTGCTTCAAAAGCTCGTCGTAGAGGTCGCCCAGGATCGGCATTTTTGCCGGATCGGGGTCTGCAAGATAGTGGCGGTATACACTCTGTACGGCTCGGTCGATGACCGTCTTTTCGATGGGCGCAAGTCCCTCCCTGCCGCCGATCACCAGCTCGCACAGGGAGAGGATAAAATCGGATTTCAGCGCCAGTGGGTTATCGTCTTCGCTGTAATTAAGGTTTATATCCATAGGATTGACATACTCTTTGCTCGTCGGGGAGATATGGATCACCTGCCCCTTTAACCTTTGCACCAGCGGGGCGTATTCGGCCTCCGGGTCGCAGATGATGATGTCGTCGTCGGTGATGAGAAAGGCGTTCGTGATCTCGCGCTTTGCGGCAAAGGATTTGCCGCTGCCCGGCGTGCCAAGGATCAGGCCGTTCGGGTTCTTGAGTTTCTTCCGGTCGCACAGGATCATGTTGCTGGAAAGAGCGTTCAGCCCGTAATAGAGGGCTTCGCCGCGCTGAAATAGCTCCTGCGTGATAAAGGGGACAAAGATCGCCGTGCTGCTCGTGGTCAGTCCCCGCTGGATGGGGATCTCGTTGATCCCGATGGGGACGCAGGACATTAGCCCCTGCTCCTGCATGTAGTCCAGGCGGGTCAGGGCGCAGTTATATTTCTGCGCCAGCCCCGCCACGGCAAAGATGGCATTGTCCAGCTTCCGCTTCGTATCCGCCATGTTCACAACAAGGAACGTCACAAGGAACAGCCTTTCGTTCCGGCTCTGTAAGTCCTGCAGGAGGTTTTTCGCTTCGCCCCCGTAGGTGGCAAGATCCGAGGGGAGGATGTCCATGTCGTAGCCGCTGCGGACGGCTTTTTTCTGCTCGTCGATCTTCATCTTGTCGAGGTCGGTGATCTTGCGCTTGATGGTCCTGATGGCCTCGCTCTGGTCGATGCTGCGGATATGGATGCTCACGATCACGCCGTTTTCCAGGTCAAGAATGTCCGACAGCACCCGGTCGTTCAGCTCCGGGGCAAGGATCTCAAGGAACGATACCGCCCCCAGCTTGCCGCCCATGCGGAAGCTGCGTCCCTCTCCGAAGCGGAAGGAGGACGGCGCGATAAAGTCCTTGGTGGACAGCCCCGACGGGGCCAGCCAGTCCCACGAAAAGGCGAACGGCTCCCCGTCCGGATGGAACACGCCGTGCAGCGTTTTCAGCCGGTCATAGCCGCTCATGGGACGGGCGGCCACGCCCAGCACCTTGAAATTGTTCAAGATGTCCGTTTCGATCCGGGCAAGGCGGGCTTTCGCTGCGCTGAGGTTGTCGGCCTCTATGGAAAAGGTGATGTACTTAGCTTTCACAAGGCCGTTGTTGCCTTTGGCAAGCTGATCTTTGAGCATGGCCGCATACTCGCTGCGGATCGACTGGAAAGCGTCGTCCTTTGCCGGAATGTCGATGCTCTGCTCTGCGTCCTCCCTGCGTATCCCCTGATTGACAAAGGAAAGCTGCACCGACACAGAGGAATCAAAGTAATTGAGAAAATCGCACCAGTTTTCAAAGATGGCGGTCTTTTCGTCGGCCTGTGCAAGCTGATAGTTGATGTCCTCAAAGGCGATGCTCTTGCTGTATCGCTTCTCCGTGATACGGCAGATGCCGTCCGGGAACATCTGCAAGTAGGGGATCGTCTCTTGGGCGGTGTGGGGCTTCCCGTCGCCCTTTGCCTGCCGGATCACGGCGGCGATCTGCTTTTTTTCCGCGCGGGTCAGCTTATGCTTTCCCCTTGCGCTTTTTGTTTTTTCCTCTGACAATGGCGGCTACCTCCTTTTCAAGATCTCTCTGCCGTTCCAGGGCAGCGTAAAAGTTGTTGGTCTGATACGGGCGTTCCTTTGGCCGGATGAATCTTGTCCGAATGATGTTTTTCAGCACCGTTTCAAGGGGCTGCCCGTGTCTCTCGTACATGGCAAACAGGAAGCAGGGGAGCATGACCAGGATCATGGCAAATGCCGCAAGGCTCGTCCCGGCGCCTCCTTTGAGCAAAAAGAAAAGCGGTAGTCCTACGGTAAGGGCTGCCGCAAAGCAAAGGAGCTGCCGCCGGGTCAGGTTGAACACGACCTTTGTCTTGACCTTCGACAGGTCCTTTGGTACTGGTACATAGGCCATCTGTGGCCTCCTTTCTAAAGTCTGATGTCGCTGTTTACTTCATTTCCCCACACATCCCAGCCCGGCGGTTTTTGCCTTGCGAAAAGCTCGATACGGGGGAGATCGCCCATCAGGGCCACGATCCGATCCCGCGCCTCGTCCGGCTTCCTGCTGTGCCGCTCCACCGGGCTTACGATGAGCTGGTGGATATTTGCCGCCTGCCGTTTCGGATGCCCTTTCGTGGCAAGCAGGCAGATCTCCGCGTTGCTCCTTGTCCAGAAGCCCAGCCCATAAAACCATGTGCGGGCTTTCCGGTTTGTTTTCAGCCAGACAAAGGCAACGGTCTTATATGAAAAGCCCCATGCCCTGATCAGGCGCAGGGCTTCGGGAAGCTGCGGAAAGGTTGCCCAGAGAAACAAAGCGCAGTCTGTATCGGCAAGATCCGATACAGGCAGCGCCGCCAGTTCTTCAAGGCGCATGGTGGGGTAATGGTGTTCCGCCGCGCCGGACAGTCTCTTTTGTTCGTACTGCCACGGCGGATCGGCGTAGATGATGTTGTATCTCTTTGTGATCGGTTCCCTCCTTTAATGTGCTGCGAACAGGGACTTTGCTATGGAGCCGGATCTCAGCAGCATGAAGCAAAGAAGCACGGTGTAGGCAGCGAGCGAGAAGATCGCCGTGTGCAGGTTATCCGCGATCACCATGCTTTTCACCAGTACCGCATAGATCCCGACGCAGACCATGATCAGGAACCCCTGAAAGCCCAGGGCGATCAGGCTGCGCAGGTAGTTGTTTCCGATCTGTCCCCATTCCCGGTTGGTGAGTGTGGCAAATGGGATCGGCGATACCGAACAATAAAGGTAGATCTCGATCATACGTCCGTAGACCACGACCGTAATGATGATGGACATGATCTTCATGCCGAAGCTCACAAGGGTCGTTTCCATCGTGAGCAAGAGCAGTTCCGGGATCTCCAGGGAATCAAGCCCTCCTTGCAGGGACGACAGGGCAGCGGCGGCATCGATGCTGGTGCTGCCGCTGACGACGCCCGCGGATCTTGCCACGACGTGCTGCGCCACATCAAAGACGGCCATCGTGATGTCAAAGGTATGGGTGACAAGGAACACCGCCACCCATGCCTTGAAGAACCACTTGAAAAACAGGAACGTATCAAGATCGTGCAGGTTGTTCCTGTCGATGACCATACTGATCAGCTCGTAGCAAAGGACATAGGTGATGACCAGCCCCGCGATGGGCACGATCACATTTTCCGAGAGCGTCTGTATCATCGAGAAAATATTTGCGTTCCACGCCTGCGGGGTCTTTCCCACCTCTGCGGCAATGGTGCCTACCTTGTCGTTGACGTCCCCGAACATGGTTGACAGATTTCCCTTGATCGCTCCGATCAGGAGGTCCTTTATCCATTCGTTGATCGCGTCAAGGATACTCTGCATAAGCGGTCACCTCCTGTTCTTATCCAAAAAGTCCTTTCAGAAGCGGCACCAGCACCGTACCGATCAGGGCGACTCCGCCGCCTGCCATGAACTGCTTGATCCCCTGGCTTTTTGCTGATGTGCGATAAAGAAGTAATAGAAGTGTAAAAAATTTTGCCGTTCCTATCCGGCACTTGGCCATTGTGTCGGATAGGTCGGGCGTTAGGCTTCGGGCAAGTCAATTTTGCCGACAAAGCTGTAATAAATCTCAATGTCCTGCCTGCGGGTGCCGTTCTCGTCATAGCTGCACTCATGCACGACGATTTTCTCAATCATTTCCCGCAAGAGGGTGGGTGTCAATTCCTCAAAGGCAAGGTGCTTGCGGACAATCCCCATGAATTTCTCGGCGTTAACGGTGGCCGCCTGCGACTTGTCCAGTTCCGCCTGCAATGCGGCGGTGCGGTCTTTCAGTTCCCGCTGCTCCTGCTCATAGTCTGCCGACAGTTCCATGAAACGCTCGTCGCTGATTTTGCCGTTCACATTGTCCTCATACAGCCGCTTGATAATGCGGCTCACTTCGGCAATCCGCTCCTGCGCCTGTTCAAGCTGCTTGGTGGCTGCGGCGGTCTTTCTCTTGCCGCCGATTTCGTTCTGCTGGATCAGCAGCTTTACAAAACGGCTCTCGTGCCTGGCAGCATACTCCGTCACTTGCCGGAGATTGGAGAGGACACCGGCGGTCAGCAGGTCGGTGCGGATAAAGTGCGCCGTACAGTCGCGGGTGCGCTTCTTGTAGCTGCCGCAGATGTAACAGTCCTGCTTGCGGTTCTTGTTCTGATACCGCTGCTGGTACATCACATGGCCGCAGTCGGCGCAGAACAGCATACCAGAGAACAGCCCCACTTCGTCATAGCGGTTCGGGCGTTTGCGCTGCTTGCGTAACTCCTGCACACGCTCCCATGTTTCCGTGTCAATAATCGGCTCATGGTGGTTCTCAAAAATGGCCTGCTTCTCAATGGGATTTTCTACGCTGTGCTTGGTCTTGTAAGAGGGCTTTTCCGTCTTGAAGTTTACCAGACAGCCGGTGTACTCCCGGTTTTCGAGGATATGAACGACGGTGTTCGTCGCCCATTTACACTCATAGCCGGGGTGGTAGCGGCGTGTGCTGCCTGTCCTGCGGTATTCCAGCGTCCCCGGCGTGGGGATTTGCTGTTCCGTCAGCATACGGGCAATCTTGGTCGGGCCGTTCCCCGCAAGGCAAAGCTGGTAAATCTGCTGGACAACCGGCGCGGTTTCCTCGTCAACGATATAGTTCTCGTCCTCGTCCATGAGGTAGCCATACACCGGCTTGCTGGTAACGGGCTTGCCGCTCATGCCTTTTGCTCTTTTAACTGCCTTGATTTTCTTGCTCGTATCTCTCACCAGCCATTCGTTGAACAGATTTCGCAGAGGGGTAAAATCATTGTCCATGCCGCCGTTTGCGCTGTCCACATTGTCGTTGACAGCGATAAAACGCACGCCCTTTTGAGGGAACAGCATTTCCGTGTAAAACCCTACCTGCAAGTAGTTTCGCCCTAACCGGCTCATGTCCTTGACAATGACCGTACCAACTTTCCCGGCTTCAATGTCCGCAAGCATGGCTTGAAATCCGGGCCGCTGGAAGTTCGCGCCGGAATAACCGTCGTCGGTGTACCAGCGCAGATTGGTAAAGCCGTTCTGTTTTGCGTAGGTTTCGAGTATCCTTTTTTGGTTCGATATGGAATTACTCTCGCCTTGCAGCTCGTCCTCATGGGACAATCTCGGATAAAGGGCGGTAATGAGGTTTTGGGTGGCTTGTCTTAACATAAAATCCTCCGTTTCCGACAGCCAGCCCCACTATTCCGTGGTTTCATTGTACCACGGAACAGCGGGGGCTGTACAGCGGCAAAAGCGTTAAATTTGCTTCTTTACAGTCGGTCAAATTGCCGGTTTTTGCGTAGCAGCGGCTTCCGCTTCCAGTACCCGCGCCATTTTGTCGGCGGCGGTGGTCGTGGTATCTTTCTTGAAATAGCCGGACACGACAAGGACGGAATTGCCCATGCGGATTTCCGTCACGCAGTCGGGGCGGCGGGCGGTGCGGGTGTCGTGCTGCTTGTTATCTGCCATAGGCAATACTCCTTTCAGTCGGTAATCAGTTTCTTCATGCTCTCCATTTTCCGCTTGGCGGTTTCCTGCCGGAAGTTGTCGCCGGTAAAGCGTACCGGGACGCACATGGAAAGCAGCCGGTCATAAATCCGGGAATGGGCGGTGTCCTCCGGGTTTCGCAGGTCGTCCAGCGTGAGGTTGGTCGTGACGATCAGCGGCTTGCCGCTGCGGTAACGGCTGTCAATCACATTGAAAACCTGTTCCAGCCCGTAGTCGGTGCCGCGTTCCATGCCAAAGTCGTCAAGGATCAGCAGCGGATAGCGGCAAAGGCGGGAAATGTACTCGTTGCGCCCCTCAAAGCTGGCGGCAAGGTCATTGAGGATCAGGGCAAAGTTCGTCATGTGGACGGGGATTTCTTTCTCCATGAGGGCGTTTGCGATACAGCCCGCAAGGTAGCTTTTCCCGGTTCCTACGCCGCCCCAGAACAGGCAGCCGATATTGTCTGTCCGCATATCCTCCCAATGCTCCACATACCGGCGGGCAAGCCCGGCCTGCGGGTTCCTGCCGTTGTCATTCTCGAAAGTCCAGTCCCGCATGGCGGGGTCGGTAAAGCCCCGGCGTTTCAGTTCTTCCACGGTGTCAAGGTGCCTGCGCCGCTTTTCGGCGGCTTCCCGTTCCTCGCGGGCGGTTTTCTGGCAGTCGCACTCTGCCGGGTGGCGGTCGCGCCCGAAGATAGCGGCCTTATCCGGCGCAAAATAGGCTTCTTTCGGCTTGCGGCACTTGCCGCAGTACAGCAAACCGTCCTCGCCGGTGTAGTCCTCCGGCTCCGGGGTGGTGGCCGTCATATTCTCCAAAACAGCGTTGATTTCGTTCTTCATAAACTCTCGCCCTCCTTGCATGAGTAGTCTGGTATGCCCTTTTTCGGGGCTTTCTTAGTTGCGTCCTCCTGCGCCCATTTGTAGATGGTGGCGGCATGGCTCTTGTATCGCTTGCCGCTGGACGCGATATGGCAGGATAGCCGGTCAATGTAATAGTCCCATTTGCCGGGCAGGTCTGCTTTCAGCCCGTCCAGTTCCGATTGCGAAAGAAAAACATTTTCATACCGGCCATAGGCGGCGCGGGCGGGTTGTCCCGTATCTAACTCTCGCTCTCTCTCTTTTTCTATCTCTTTCTCTATCTCTATCTCTGGTGGACAAATGTCCGCTTGATATGGTGGACATTTGTCCGCCCCGGCCTTTGGCAAGGCTTTCTGCTCCTGCAAAGCCAGCCTTGCCCGCCGTTTTCGCTCCCCCTCGGTAGAGGATTGGCCGATCAGTAGTTCAATGTTGCTCATATACAGTGCGCCGTTCTGTAACGGCTCCACAAGCCCCAGCTTCATAAAAATCTGCAAGGCCCGTTCTACGGTGCCGACTTGCTGACGGGTAATGGTGGCAATCATCTGCGCGGTGTAGGGGATATTTTCATCAAGCTGCAACTTCCCGCCGTTTTTCAGCGATTTCAGGTACAGTTTCAAGAGGATGTTGGAATAGAGGATACCGTCCTGCATACTTTCCAGCAGCACAATGGCGTCCTCGTCAAAGTAATTCTCTTTCAGCTTGAGGTAGTAGTATTTTCGGTTGTCTGACATGGTTCCTCCTTTGGGTGGATTTGGGGTGTTTGTACGCATTTAGAACGCCGTTTCCGGGGGAAAAGGATAAATGTATCGCGTACCCTTTGACACCCACGAAAAAAGCCTTGATTTATGCGGGTTTGAAAGGCTCTAAAGCGTGACATCTCTGCCTTTGTTTCCGCTTTCTCTCGGCGGCGCGGATTTTCTTCATGCGCCCGGCGCAGTCGGGGCAGTATTTCCCCCGGTTGGATTTGGGGACAAAGGCCGCTCCGCAGACGGCACACCGTTTCCGGCTCCCCCGGTATAAGAGGGCTGCGGACAGCTCCCCGTCAAGGGGCAGGACAGCCACACGGAACCAGCGGCACATGAGGGAAAGGGAAATGCTCTGGACGCACACGCAAGGCTCCCCGTCGTCTAACAGCAGGCAGTTCCCCTCGTCGTAGTTACAGCACTCATGTACCAGCCGCCGCGCCCGCCGGTGCTGGCGGTAGTCCATGCGGGGCAGGTTATCGCTCATGGCTCTGCTCCTTTCTGCGGTGCGGCTCGTCCCGGCGCAAAATCTGGTTGATATTCCGCTTGACGGTCTGCAACTCCTTGAACCGCTGCTTCTGTTCGTGATAGGTGTTATACAGGCCGTCTTTCTCGGAGATAAGCTGCTCGATCTCGGCCTGCAACGCTTTCCGGGCGGGCAGCTTGGTAATGCCATGCGCCTTGAAATACCGGGGGGCTGCGTCGGCTATGATAAAATCGCTCTCATGGGCCTGCCGGTATGCGGCGCGGGCTTTCTCGGATTTCTGCGCTTTCAACCCGTCGCGGGCGGGCTTGGTCTGGGCGTAGGCCAACACCTGCCGCTGCAACTCCTTTTTCCCTTGCAGCTTGGTTTCCAGTGCTTTCAGTTCGCCGCTGGTCTGGCGCATTTCCGCATAGGCGGTATCAACGGCGGCTTCTAACTGCTCCGGGGAAGTAAAGCCGTACTGCTGGTAGACGGACAGCGTTTTGGCGGCCTGCTTCAGATTGTGTATCTTCGCCCAGCGTTCATAGCCCCGGCCTTTGCCCTCGGCCATTTTCTGCTCAATGTCCACAAGCCGCTGCACTCCGTCCTGTTTGGGGGCGGTTTGAGGGGCTTTTGCGGGCTGTATGCCGCGTTTCTCCTGCCAGGGGTATTCAGGTATGGCTGCGGCCTTTTCTATGGCTCTGGCGGCATTCTGCTCCAAAACGGCAAGGACGGCGGTGCGGTCAAAATCGTCGCCCAGCTTCCGGGCGGTGATGGGCTTTGTCCTGTCCGGCGTGAGATAGGACAGCCGCCCCCGGCTCTCCTTGACGGTCACACCCTCCCGCAGCAGCAGAGAGGAAAACTCGTCAAAGCTGGCGGCGGTGGCAAGGGCTTTCCGTATGGTCTGCCGCAGCTTTTCCTTGTTCGTTTCAAACTTGGTCTGCCGGGGCGTGATACCATCGGCAATCATGGGGGCGTTCTGCTTGTCCAGCGCGGCTTGTCCCTTTTTCTGCGCCCAATACTCCCGGTCGGTGATGCGGTTCTTGCTGCCGTTCAAGAGGTCGATTTGGTAAAGCCCCTCCCGGTGGCACATCTCCATGACTTCGGATTTGAAGTAGCGCAGGGCAGCGTCGGTACATCGGTGCTTGCAGCCGGCTTTCGTGTCGGCTGGCCTGTCCATGTAGGGCAGGAACGGCACTTCCTCAATCCGCAGGCTGTTTATGACGATATGCACATGAATGTTGCCGCTGTGGTTATGCCCGTCCGGGTGGGTGCAGACAAGGGCTTGGTGGCCGGGGAAATGTTCTTTACAGAATTGCTCCCCCAACGCCTGCGCCCGGTCTACGGTCAGGCCGTTGTCCGGCCCGTCCCGCGGGTCAAAGCTGATGATGTAGTGGTGGCTTTTCACATCTTCCCGCCGCTGGTTTTTCTCATAGCGGAGATTGGCCCGCATACACGCAACGGCAAAATCCTCCCCGCCGCAGTTCAGCGTAGACAGCCGGTAGTCCTCGCGGGGGATAAGCCTGCCGGTTTCATCAAGGACGGGCTTCATGGTAAATTCGTCATGCTCAAAGAGCAGGTATTGTTCGGCGGCTCCGTAGTCGGCGTTTTTAGAGTTGATATGTTTGAGTGTTGCCAACCGCGTCACCTACTTTCTTTAAGACTTCATACTTGAGGGCGGCAAGGTCGGCTATGGCGGCGCGTACCTCGCCGGACAACGCATGATAGGGCGCGCCGTACTCGTTCAGATACCGGGCAATCTGGTTGAGGTTGCCGCCGATCCTGCCGTACTCGGCTGCGAGCTTCCCGACAGCGGAGAGCAGTTCGTCATTGACCGACGACACATGGAGTACGGGGCGTATGGTGGTACGCCGGATCGCCTGCCGGAGAAATTCCGACTGGCTGATACCATAGGGCGCAAGCCGCGCTGTGAAGTCGGCGTATTCATCTTCGGTCAGCCGGGTTTTCACAACGCGGCTGCGGTGGGGTGTGTTGTATTTTTTTCGCATGGTCGTGACCTCCTTTCTTGCCGCATGAGCGCGGCGGGGATAAGCGGCGCAAGCCGCATAGCAGGGTTTGGGGAAGGCACTCCCCAACAAGTTTCCCGCGAGGGGCAAAACCGCAGAATTGCGGATTTTGGCACCGTGGTAGAAACTTGCTCTAAGTAAGCCGCAGACTGGCCCTGTCCGGGCTTTTCCGTACATAGAGCGAACAGGGCGGGGCTTTCAGCCCGCTGTTCGCTGCCTTTTTTCTTTCGCCAATATTACTCCGCAGAGGGGCTTTGCTACCCGCTGGCTGCGCTATTTTTCTTTTCCGCTAAAGATACATTTGAAAAGCCGTCAGCTACCCGCTGGACAGAGATTTTTCAAAATTTCTTTTGCCTTAGTAATCCGGGAACGGGGATTTTGGCAACCGGCGGGACAGAAAAATTTTGCTTTCACTTCCTACAACGGAGAGATTTTGAAAATGCCAAATATCCGGGCGGGAAAATTTCTCCCCTCATTTACTACTACAACCGGCAGGGGGCAAAATGGCCGGGAGCCAGAACGGGCAACAAAAAAAGCAGCAAATCTTTTTCAGACTTACTGCTTTCGCTGGTCGCCGGTGGCGGCTGGTATTCAGTTTTGAAAGTTTAGGGCTGGCTGGTATGACGATAACGCGTTTAGCAAATAAAAACTTCTCATCTCAAATCAAAAAGAATACTTTCATAGTCCTTTACAAAATACTTTATATTTGTGCGTCCTTTCTGAATAATTGTGTGGCCTTCCGCTTCCAACTTTTCCTTTTGTGCCTCTACACCGCCGGGATATTTTGCGTTCAATTCCCCGTTTGCCTTTAAGGTTCGCCAATACGGGGTTTCATCTTCAGAACGCTGGTAACTCGCCCATGCTGCAATAGATACAAAAATCCCGGCTGTAATAGGCTCTGTGAAATCCGCTCCATTCAGTTTAGCAAAATATTCACGGATTTTTCCGACAGTGATTACTTTGCCATAAGGAATTAGTTTCATCACTTTATCATATTCGATTGGTGGGGCAAAATACATTCTGCTTCCGCCATATTTCTCAATGCTTTTCTGGTCGGTAATAATCTGAAATTTAGGCATATCCTTGCTATCATGTAGCATGGCATTAAAATCTTTTTTATCTTCATTCGCCATCTCTCAACACCTCCTGCCTTAATTATAGTGGAGCAGATTATTCCATGCAATGAGACGGTTTGAAAATCAGCTTGATTTTTTTCTTGTCTGACATTGGATATAACTCAACGGTCAAAGCGAAATTTGAACAGCGCGGCAATGAGCCGCTGCTTCACATAGTCCTCCACCTCGGAGTTGACCTGTCCGTTTATTTTGGAGAAGTAGCGGATATATCCGGCGTAGTGGGAAAGAACCGTGTCGATTGCGTCCGGGTCGCCCTCATGGGCTTTAACGATTGTTTCATAGGGGAGAAGTTTACTCATGGTCGTTTCCCTCCATGAGCTGGCTGGAGAGGACAGAATGAATGTCATTTGAGTACGTCCGTTCTCGGAAACATATCCACTTCGCTTTTGGCACTATCGGTATACGGGAACATATCCAATCTCTCTCTGGAATGTATACCATACTTTTAAAAGGCAGAATAGCATTTTAACTTATGCTACCCTACCTATAACTAAACATTTACAGTTGCATGTGGCCTATTGTTTTTAGCCGTTAAATATTTTATAACTATTAAATAGCGATACAAATTGTTCGAAACTAATATTGTTTATATCATATATTCTCGCATGTTTTAAAGCTTTATTAAATTGATTTTTTGTAAACAGTTTTTCATACTCTTTGTTAACCCATTTCATTACAAAAGTTTCATATTTTTTTCTCTCTTTAAATGCCATTTTTGCTGGCTTTCTTTTTAATACAATTAATGCGCTATCCACTTTAGGTTTTGGATGGAAATAATACCTAGGAATTTTTGCTAATATAGAAATATCTACCTCTGCCATTAACAGCAATGCTAGTGATCTGTTTGTATCTAATAACCTTTTAGCAAAACCATATTCCACTATTAAATAACTTATTGTGGCTGAACTTTCAAAAACAATTTTTCGAATTATATTTGTGCTTATGTTGTAAGGTATGCTGCCAAATATTTTATATGGATTGTGGCTAGGAAATGTAAATTTCAGTATATCATCATTTACTATTTGATAGTTAGGATAATTTAAGAGCTTATTACGAGTTACCTCACATAATTTAGAATCAATTTCTATCGCCGTAACAAAATTACATCTCTTTACCAATTCAGCAGTAAAATGACCTTTCCCTGCACCTATTTCAAAGATGTTATCTTTTTCATCTAAACTTATGCAATTCATTATTTTTTCTATGTGATATTTTGAAGTAATAAAATTTTGACTATCTTTTATATTTACTTTGTTCATTATAACCTCTCCTTAAAGGTAAGCGCCTAATATAAGGGTATCTGTTCGCTTGGTCATATATTTGCCATAATAGTAGTAATCACATATGCCAGCATTTTACTCTATGATCCGGCGCTAGGATCTAGCAGTAAGCAAGCATTTTACTACAATTATGGAGGTTACATTTATGCAGACAGAAAGACGAACTGCCGATGAGCAATACCGGCTCATCATGGAATGTCGCAGCAGCGGACTAAGCGATTTTCAGTGGTGCAACGAGCACGGGATCAAACCCGGTACATTCTACAACTGGGTCAAGCGGCTTCGCAAAAAATCCTGCTATGATATTCCGCCGGCAACAGGCCGGGGAGGCTATAAGCCTTCGGAACAACAGGATGTTGTCAAACTTGAAATCGTTGACCAGCCTGTTCTGCACGAAGAGACACCACAGCTTTTAAGCGTGCTTCCGGATCATACGGATACAAACTGTATGGAAGCAACTGCTGAGATCAAACTCGGCTCCGCCCTGATCAGGATTTCAAATGATATAGATCCGGCACTTTTAGCACAGATCATCCGGTCTGTGGGAGGTGCATCATGCTAGGCGACATTACAGCTGCAACAGATATTTATATCATTTGTGGCTACACCGATATGAGAAAATCAATCGATGGTCTGTGCGCCATCATCAGAGACCAGCTTCACTTTGAACCGGAGCATACCACCGCGCTCTACCTTTTCTGCGGCAGACGCAATGACAGGATAAAGGCACTCCTTCATGAGAATGACGGTTTTGTGCTTTTATATAAACGCCTCGATCATAACACCGGAAAATACCGGTGGCCACGTAACCGTGACGAGGTGAAAACCATTACATGGAGGCAGTTTGACTGGCTCATGTCCGGTCTTGAGATCGAGCAGCCAAAGGCAATAAAAAGTGCCTGAAACGCTTGATTTTTCTAGGCTTTTGCACCTGTTTATGGTACAATAGAAGTATCAAAAAACGGAGCAGAAGACCATGCCTTCAGGAGTAAAAGATATCCAGCTCTTAGAGCTTAAGGATACAATCTCACAACTGAATAAAACAATCAGCACTCAGAACGAACTCATAAGTTCATTGCAGAAGATGCTGGAAGAACGCAATGCGAAGGACAGTGAAAAAGACCTTCTGATCGCGAATCTCCAGTCTCAGCTTGCGTATCTTAAGAACAAGGTCTTTGGCTCAACCAGTGAAATACGCCATGACCAGCTGGACGGACAGCTGAATCTGTTCGGTACACCCGTCGGTGATGAAAAGCCTGCGGAAGTGATCGAACCGGAAGTGATCAGCGTCAAGGGGTATACCAAAGAGCGGAAACCCAAGGCAACCTATGATGACAAGTATAACTCTGTGCGCTCCATTTGTAAACATTTTTTTACGGATATAGTAGGACTGTCTATCAAATTTTTCTGTGTTTCTTTACGACACATGAGCATTGGCACCTGGGTTGTCCGATCCGTATCCCTCCAAAAGGTTGATGATGCCCCAGATACCGAGGCCCGCGCCCAGCGCAATGACAAGGGTCTGTAATACGCCGACTGCACTGTTGAAAAACGCCATAAGTAAAGCTCCTTTCTGCCGCCTTGCGGCACATGACGATAAAGTTTGTGGTAGAAATGGAAAAGCCGCCGTAGCGTTACGGCGGCAGGGTTTGCGGCGGGGCTTTGTTGGGCGCCCTCGCCCGGTATGCTGTTGTTGTGTTCTTGATTTTGGCCTCCTTTCTTGAAATTGACTAGTCTCGCAGAGTGACAAAAAAAGCAGCAAATCTTTTTCAAGACTTACTGCTTTGAGTGCCTCCATGATGGACGGTGATTATTCGGTTTTCATGGTAAGAGAGAAGTAGCACCTTGGCTGCTGCTTTTACTTTGGCTCATTTTACGATTTCGACTATCTCATACTCTGTTCCAGGATTTTTCTGAACGACTGTAAAGAATAACGTTTTGTGAATTAACTGATCCGGTTGCCGCGAATCGAAATATGTCGCGTACCTAAATCTCGGTACCTGATGAAATTGCGATACGGCAATATAATCTGAAACAGTAAAAACCCCAAACAATAGGACAACACTTGCGATAACACTCAATATGCGCAGGCTTCTCTTAACCACCACAGGCTTAATCGTGAGATAAATTCCAATTACCATAATAATGCTTCCGATGATGGAATAAATACTTCCCCAACTGCTATCATTCGGAAAGATTGCCAAAGCCGAAACAATAATAAAAATTCCGAACACTGACATCAGATAGCCTATTACTTTTTGCTTTCCAACCTTTACTTCGTTTTTGCTGTATTCTGCCATTTTAATAGCAGTATCTCTTGTCTCTTGATTCATATTCTCGCTTTTCCTTTCTCCATCAATAATTTCAGGAATACTCACTTCATAAAAATCTGCGATTTCAACCAGCATACTGATGTCCGGCATATTGCTTCCGGTCTCCCAACGAGATATTGTCCTGTTGGAAACGTTAAGCTGTTCAGCCAAATCCTCTTGCGTCAGATCCTTTTCTTTTCGGAGTTCTTTAAGGAAAGTTCCGATTTTACCTTGATCCATGGGCTGCCTCCTTTCCACGTTACAATAAAGTTTGTCTGTACATCTTTACACGACACAAAGCGAGAAATGCTGTTTTTTGGTGCCAGACAAACTTGTCTATCCGTCTTTTCGCGTCATTCAATGCTCAACGATTGATTATAAATATAGCACGGGAATATGAACGGTTCTATCGCAGCTGTCTCTGAATAGAAACAGCGTTGACCTCCTTTCCCGCCGCGGATCACGTAAGATCAGCGGCGTCGATCTCGTAGTAGTCAAAGACTTGATCTGGCTTGACAATAGGCGGGTGGCGCTTCCTGTAAGTTTCGATGTCGAAGGCGTTTTTCTTGTCGTAATCCGAAAGGTACTTGTAACGGGGGTGCTTCGTGATGTCGTACTTGTCGGAGAAAAACGGCCTGACGCCCCGGAGCTGCAAGATACACTTGCCGCCGTCCATGACGGCGATCTCATCCTGCGTCATCAGCTCCTTGCCTAACTTCTGATAGTTGAGGCTGTGGGAGATCTCCCTGCCCCGGTTTTCCCCAGTGTTGAAGCTGTCGATCGTCTCCTTGCCGAGAATTTCCGAGATTTCTTTCAGCGTCGTTTTCTCCTTGCCGCCGAGGAATAAGGTGCTGTCACAATTCCCCACGATGGTATCTGCGTTGTCCCTGTAGATGGCTTTTAGCTGGCTCTGGCTCTGCAAGATGATAGAAGCCGAGATCTCCCGGCTTCGGATCGTGGCGATCAGCTTTTCAAACTTTGGGATCTGCCCGATGTTCGCGAACTCGTCCAAAAGACAGCGCACATGGACGGGGAGCCTCCCGCCGTACACGTCGTCCGCCTTATCACACAAGAGATTGAAAAGCTGTGTGTACAAGATGCTCACGACAAAATTGAAGGTGTCGTCGGTATCGGAGATGATAACGAACAGCGCCGTTTTCCTGTCGCCGATGGTGTCCAGCTCCATCTCGTCCGTTTCCATCAGTTCCCGCAGCTCTTTGATGTCAAAGGGGGCAAGGCGGGCACCGCAGGAGATGAGGATGGATTTTGCGGTTTTGCCCGCCGCCAGCTTGTACTTGGCATACTGCTTCACGGCAAAGTGATCCGGGTCTTTTTCCGCAAGCCGCTCAAACATGAGATCGACGGGATTCTGGAAGTCCTCGTCATCTTCGCGGGCTTCGCTGGCGTTAATCATGTCAAGGAGCGTTGTAAAGTTCTTTTCTTCCTCCGGCGCTTCATACCAGATATAGCCGATCAGCGCCGTGTAGTAGAGGCGTTCCGCCTTCACCCAGAAATCTTCGCTTGCTTTTTCTCCCTCGCCCTTGGTGTTGGCGATGATGGTGTTGACCAGCTTCAGGATGTCTTTCTCGCTGCGGATATACGAAAAGGGGTTGTACTTCATGCTCTTTTTGAAATTGATCGTATTTAAGACCTTGATCCGGTATTTGGCCCGCTGTAAGAGCTGGCCGCACTCCACCAGCAAAGTCCCTTTCGGGTCAGTCACGACATAGCTGGAATGGAGCTGCATCAGGTTGGGTTTCACGAAAAATCTCGTCTTGCCGCTTCCGCTTCCGCCGATCACCAGCACGTTTTTGTTCCTTGCGTACTTCGGATCTTTGGGGCGGCTGCTCATCATCAGCCGTTCCGTCTGGGTCAGGATCACGTTGTTGTCAAAGACGGGATCGATGTAGGGCTTTATATCTGCCGCCGTTCCCCATCGGGCCGATCCGTACTCAGTTCCTTTCCGATATTTCTTCGCGTTCCTGCCCTTGACATAGACGATCAGGCGGATGATCACGGCACCGGCGATCCCGACCTCCAGATCCGTGAGGTGAAAGCTGGGCGCGGCGCTTGCAAACGCGGCGGCAAAGCCTTTCCCCAGATAGAGGAGCCTGCCGGAGAGATCGACGCCGGGGGCAAGCCGGAACGCCTGGGCTGCCTTGTCAAAGAGATAGACAAAGAACAGATACGGGAGGTTGGGGAGGACCCATTTTTTCAGCGTTTCTGTGTTCATCGCTCGATCCTCCTGTCCTTGTTTTTTACTTTTGCCCGCTCCGCGTTCTTCTGCCGGGAGATCGTCTTAAATGCTGCCAGTGCTTTTGTAAGGGACGGCTTTTTCTCCTGCGTCAGCTTCTTTGCGGAAAACTCCTTAAAAGCGGACATGAGGACGTCCGAATCCCGTCCCTTGAAGAACACCAGGTAGCGGGGAGGGCTTTCGCTCACGTCCTTTTTCAGCGCGTAGTCGATCCCGTATTTCTTCGCTGTGCTTTCAAAGGCTTTGATATTGTCCCCGGTGATCTCGATATTGGAGACACCGGCGTTCTGCCGCATGAGCTGTTTTAGGGTCTGCTTTCCATGCGGGAGCTGTTTCTGCTTTCTCAGATCCTTTTCCATTTCGGCAAGAAAGCGCCTGACCGCCCTCTGCAAGACCTCCGCGGTGATCTTCGCGCCCTTGATATACAGGGCGATCACTTTTTCATTGACTTCATCCTGCATCCGAGACCTCCTTTCTCAGCTTCTTGCAGTCATCTGTCAGACCCGTACCCGGAGCCCGTTCAGGTCCTTTGTCCGGATCCCGGCCAGATACCAGTTGTCGCCGTACTCCATGCGGGCGGGCTTCCACTTACCGCGGGTAAAGACTTCCAGACAGTCCCCGCAGTCCAGCACGCCGTAATACTCGGCCAGGTCAAAGCGGATGTCATAGCGATCCCGGTATTCGTCAAAGATCAAGGTTCCCTGTCTCATGTGCTGCCCTCCTTACAGGCTGTCATTGCCGCTATAGGAATAGTCCGGCTGCGTGGATCTCTGCCGGCTGAACGCGCCTCCTCCGTACAGGTCGTGATTGACAAGTGCGGTGTAGTAGCTGTCGATCGTGGACGGGGCGTTGAACAGCGCCGCCTTTAGATACTGCTTGATGTTCCGGATCTCTGTCGTGTTTTCCCCCATGCAGTCCAGGACAAATCGGATATGTTCGCTGTCCAGCTTCATGAACTTGGCTTTCACCAGCTCTGCCGGATAGTCATCCCCGGCGATCCGGATCTTTTTTCTTGAGGAACAGACGGTCTCAAGGATCAGGTCAACGATCTCATTCAGCCGTTCCCTGTCCATCTGCTTGTCCTGCATGAGGAAGCTGTACTCGATGTTGTCCTTGATGATCTCCTCATAGACCTTGTAGGCGTCATTCGGTTCCGTTCGCTTCCCTTCCAGCGGCTCTGCCGCAGCCTCTTTTGCGGGAGAGGGGACAGGAGCACGGAAAGGATCGGAATCGGTATTTGATCCATCTTTATTTTTTGGATCGGTAATTAGTTTCTCTTTATTTAATTGCATTGGATTTTCCGATACCGGATCATCCGATGTCGGATCTTCCAATACCGGTTTTACCGATGTTGGATTTTCCAACACCGGCTGTTCATAGATGGTATAGATCATTTCCGCCATTTTTCCGTTTGTGTCCCGGCTCTGGCTGCGGCGGATATATCCGGTCTTTTCCAGTTCCCAGACAGCAGTGCGGATCGCGTCAATGCTTTCCCGGTTGATATGGGACAGCCCGGCAAGGGTATAGTCCCAGTCCTCCGGAAGTGAAAGCATCTGGGACAGCAGCCCCTTTGCCTTTAGGGAAAGCTCCCTGTTTCGCAGGTGATGATTGCTCATCACGGTATAGCCCTTGTTTTTCTCCACTCGGAATACTGCCATAGTCTTACCTCCTGAAATATTGATCCTGTTACGCAATAGAACGGTGATTCCCGGGGAAAAGGAATAAACCTTTTGCCTCGCTGCAATCGCGCCCGGAAAACGGCTTCTGGCAAGACAGAAATGCCGCCCAATGCGTAACAAGGGGCATAAAAATAGCGGCATAGATCTCTGATGTTCTATGCCGCCGATAGATCGAAAAAGGAATGTCACCTTTTGGAAACATCCCTTTTTCGCTCACTTATTCGATTTTCAGTTTTGACCTGCTTGTCCGCTGCCAGTAAAAACGCTGATTTTACTGCATTTCTTCATGTTTTCTTATGTCAGCATAACATCTATAAGAAGTGTAAGAAAATACGGGGTTGAGAATGTAAAGTCCAGATCATTCGCCTCGCCCTCGAAGCTACGGTCAAGTTGGATAAGCATCTTTCTCTCATTGAAATTCACGACATAGTCTGTATTCCAGATACGCCCGTTATCTTCGACCTTTTCATATCTTACAGCAACGGTATTCCCATTCCTGTATTCTTCAATGTCAAGCCAACATTCATCGCTTTCATATTTTACGTTCATAGTCTTGCCATCCCACTCAAGTCCTGGAATGACATTTTCCTCGTGCTGGCTTTCCTGGTTCCACTTTATTACCAGCTCTACAAATTTCTCCTTTGTAAGAGTGTCATTGACATCAAGCATCGTTGAGTAAAGTATCATAGAATAAACCCTCCTTGGCAGTTCGCCACACTGTAGCTAAGTATCTATTCTCATAATCCCCACCTTGGATGAATGTCCCCCCGGCTTCAAACTAAACATTACACCTACTGCAATCGTTATCGAATATATTCTGTTATATTATAACTATTAATCTAAATAAATAAAAGATAGTGTCAAGATTTTTTCGCAAATTCAATTTCAGCCACCGGATTCCTGGTAGTTAGCCGGCAGACGCCTCAGCCGTTTCAGTATTGTTCATAAGTTCCATCTGGAACAGATGATCCATGTTGAGATACCGCTTGGTTCCCCAATCCGAAGCCGCTACATAACGAAGTCTGGCGCAAACCAGCATCAGAGCACTTTGCCCGTCTGGAAACGCCCCGATTGCCTTGGTACGCCGCTTGATTTCCCGGTTGACTCGCTCGGTTACATTGTTGATATTACACTAAATTATAATAAAGCAGCCGATTACCCATTCAATTAGCAAGCGGCTTTGTCATTAAATCACCTCAAAATGTTTCAATGCATCCTTTATTGCTTCAACCTTCTCTGGAGTCGGATGTTTTCTCGGCTGTTTCAGTTCTTCTACCGCGTTGGGAGCATCATGCACGGGAAGGCCGTAAGCTCTCTTTATTTCCGCTATATACGCAGTATGTACTTTGAAACCGAATTTATCTTCTATGTACTCTTTTATCCTTTTATATGTAACCGTCTCCTTTGGTTTATATTTTTCTGCTCGTTCTGCTATTTTATCAAGTGGCACCTTGCCTTTTCCCTCGCCAAACTCCACTTTTACGTGGATATGACTGTCCGGAGCCTTGTGGGAAAGCAGTACTACCGTCTCCACATGTCGCGTCATCGGGAAATTGTCGTATGGCCGGACGTACTCGGCCTCGTATCCCAGTTCGGCGAACCAGGTCAGATTTTTCACCAGGCTTTTGGGGTTGCAGGAGATGTAAAGGATCTGCTTCACGCCGTAGGAGGCGATGCGGGTTACGGCCTCCTGCGACATGCCTGCCCGCGGCGGATCGACGATGATCACATCCGGCTTGTCCTGCCGTGTGTCCAGAACGGCGAACACATCGCCGCAGACGAACTCGCAGTTATCCAGTCCGTTCAGGGCTGCGTTCTCCCGGGCAGATTCCACACTTTCCGGAACGATTTCGACGCCCAGAACCCGGGCGGCGGACCGGGCGGCAATCTGGCTGATCGTACCGGTGCCGCAGTACAGATCGAAAACGGTTTTCCCCTCCAGGTCGGGGATCAGTGCGAGTGCCTCGCTGTAAAGGCGCTCCACGGCATCCACATTCGTCTGGAAGAATGCGAATTCATGGACGATGAACCGGAGCCCCAGAAGCTCTTCGTAATAATATTCCCGTCCGTAGAGAAGACGCAGCTCGTCGCAGGCCACCGTATCGGCCAGCCCGTCGTTCAGCGTATGCATGACGCCGACGATTCTGCAGTCCAGAGGCAGCGCCAGAAGTCCCTCCTTCCAGGCTTCCTCATCGAACTCACTCTGGGAAGAAGTTACGATGTTCACCAGAAGTTCGCCGGTTCTCACGCCGCGACGAACAACAAGATTCCGCAGAAGCCCCAGATGGGATTTTTTGTGATATTTCACGTATCCCCGGTTAGTGCAGAAATCAAGAGTGAACCGCAGAATACGGTTGAAATCGGGATGTACCAGCTGACACTCGTCCACCGTTACAATAGACATGAAGTTTTTTATTTTGTGCATCCCAAGGCACAAAGGACCGTCCTTGACCATGTCGCCGAAGGTGTACTCCATTTTGTTGCGGTAGCCGATGCGCTGCTCTCCGGGGCATCCCTCGATGGGAGCGAACTGCGCGGGAGTGATTTCCGCAGAGGAAAAAAGCGACCGCACCGCATTTTCCTTTGTTCTGAGTTGCTCCTCGTAGTCAGTTCCCTGGTAGGTGCAGCCGCCGCAAAGCTCGTCATGTCTGCAGATGTTATGCTGTTCCATAGTATTTATCATAGAATTCCTTTTTAAACTCAGTAAACCGGTCTTCCTCAATCGCCTTCCGCATTCCCGCCATCATATTAATCAGGAAGTGCAGATTATGATTGGACAGAAGCATCGCGGACATCATTTCTCCGGCCTTGAACACATGGCGGATGTACGCTCTGCTGTAATTCCGGCAGGTATAACAGTCGCATTCCGGATCCAGCGGGCTGAAATCGCGCTCAAACCGGGCGTTCTTGATGTTGATTCTACCGCGGCTCGTGGTGGCCAGACCGTGCCGCGCGATGCGGGTAGGCTCCACACAGTCACACATGTCAATGCCCCGTTCCACGGCCTCAAAGAGATAATCCGGAGTGCCGACTCCCATCAGATACCGGGGCCGGTCCTGGGGAAGATAATCCACACAGTCGTCCAGAATTTCCAGCATCTGCTCCTTCGGCTCGCCCACGGAAAGCCCGCCGATGGCGTATCCGGGGAAATCCATCTCCACCATCCGCTCCGCGCATTCCCTGCGGAGATCCCGGTACATGCCGCCCTGCATGATCGCGAACAAAGACTGACGCTCCCTGTTCCGGTGCGCCGCCTTGCATCTCTCCAGCCAGCGCAGTGTGCGCTCCATGGAGTCCCGGATATATTCTCTGTCGGCGGGATACGGCGCGCATTCATCGAAGGCCATCATGATATCGGAGCCCAGTGCGTTCTGGATCTCCACAGCCTTCTCCGGCGTCAGAATGTGCCGTGAACCGTCAATATGACTCTGAAAGCGCACGCCCTCCTCGGTGATCTTCCGCAGCTGCCCCAGCGAAAACACCTGAAATCCGCCGCTGTCCGTCAGAATCGCGCGGTTCCAGTTCATAAAGCGGTGCAGGCCGCCGGCCTCCCGGATAAGCTCGTGCCCCGGCCGCAGATACAGATGATACGTGTTGGAGAGAATGATTTCCGCCCCCATCTCCCTGACCTGCTCCGGCCGCATCGCCTTGACCGCGGCCTGTGTGCCCACCGGCATGAAGACCGGAGTCTGAATGTCGCCGTGAGGCGTATGAATCACGCCGCGCCGTGCTCCCGTCCTCCGGTCCTGATGAAGCAGTTCATATGTTATCGCATCTGTCATAGGGTGTCCCCTTTTTTCTTTTTGTTCTCATCGGCATTCTGAACGCGGCTCCGTTCCTCCTGTGCTCCGCCGGGCGCGCCGTGCTCCGACACCACCGAGAAGAATACCAGGTCCTCCTCGCCTTTGTTCGCCATTCCGTGTGAATGTCCCTTGGGGCAGTATCCGCACATTCCGGCCTGCAGTTCCTCCTCCACGCCGTCATATACCGCAGAGGCCACGCCCTGCAGGATATACATGATTTCGGAACAGTCCTCGTGCCGGTGATATCCGATGGATGCTCCCGGCTCCAGCTTCATAAACATGATGCGATTATCCGTGTCCTTGTACATACGCACCACGGTATCCTTTTCGCCGCCCCTGAAATTCGCCCATTTCAGCGTCGGCATCTTGTTAAAATCCAATATCATTTCAACCTTCCTTTTCTATCGATGCACCCACCGATAAACCTTATAAAACTAGCCCATATTGCTGCTCACGGTCTTCTGCGGAACCGCGCGGTATCTATTCGATCAGCATGGCGTCACCGTAGCTGAAAAAACGATATTGCTTTTCCACCGCCTCTCGGTACGCCTCCAGAATCTTCTCCCGGTCGTACAGCGCGGAAACCAGCATGATCAGCGTGGATTTCGGCAGATGGAAATTCGTGATCAGCGCATCCACGATTTTGTACTCGTATCCGGGATAGATGAAAATTCCGGTGCTCCCGTGCCCCGCCTTCACCAGATAACGGCCGCAGGCTTCATCATAGAAGGCCGCGCTTTCCAGCGTTCTGGTCGAGGTGGTGCCGACCGAGACAATGCGGCCGCCTGCGCGGATCGTCTCGTTGATTACGGAGGCAGTGTCCTCGTCCACAAAATATTCTTCGAAGTGCATCTGATGCTCCTCGATGTTTTCGCACTTCACTGGGCGGAATGTTCCGATTCCGACATGGAGAGTCACATACGCAAGCTTCACGCCCTTTTCCTGCGCCTTCCTGAGCAGTTCCTCAGTAAAGTGAAGTCCTGCCGTAGGTGCCGCCACGGATCCGTCCACCCGGCTGTACACCGTCTGATACATATCCCGGTCCTCATCAGTGCTCTCCCTCTCAATGTACGGCGGAAGCGGCATTTTCCCGAGTTCCTCCAGACGTTCCATGAAAATCCCGTCATAGCGAAAACGGACCTTTCTCGTTCCTCCTTCGCTGTAATCCAGAATTTCCGCCCGCAGTCCGCCCTCGCCGAAACTGACGGAATCTCCGGGCTTCAGGCGCCGCCCCGGACGGACCAGTGTTTCCCACACATCGCCTTCAATCCTTTTGCTCAGCAGGAACTCGACGTGCGCGCCGGTTCCCTCCTTCTGTCCGAACAGGCGAGCCGGGATCACCCTGGAATCATTCAGGACGAGACAGTCCGTCGGCTTCAGATGCTCCAGTATGTCGTAAAAATGCTGATGAAGGATCGTTCCGTGCTCGCGGTTCAGAACCATCAGCCGGCAGTGATCCCGCTGCTGCTCCGGAGTCTGAGCGATCAGCTCCTTCGGCAGCTCATAATCAAAGTCTTCTATTCTCATACTTTTCTCATGCTTTCTTCGTTACTCTCTCCGTATTGCCTGTCACAAGTCCCGTATTGCTGCGGAAATCCGCAAGGCTGTACCCGCCGCGCTTTTCACGGCGCTACAGAAACTTGATCTGCGCATCTTTTTCTTCACCTTCCCCGGCGTGCTCTTCCTCCTCTGAGAATTCACGGCGGTCGTCCTCATAGGGATATCTCAGACCCATATGCTCATATCCCAGCCGGGAGACCATGCGTCCCTTCTGGGTGCGGTAGAGCAGTCCGGTCTGGATCAGATATGGTTCATAGGCGTCCTCTATGGTGATTCGCTCCTCCCCGATAGAGGCTGCGATTGTATCGATACCCACCGGTCCGCCGCCGAACCGGTCGATGATTGTAGACAGGATCTCACGGTCCAGACGCTCCAGTCCCAGACTGTCCACCCCAAGCGCTTTCAGCCCTTCCTTTGTTATCGCCAGATCGATCCGCCCGTTCCCCGCACCTGGGAGAAATCTCGGATCCGCTTCAGAAGACGGTTCGCGATGCGGGGAGTCCCCCGTGAACACTGCGCCATCAGAAGCGTCGCGTCCTCGTCGATCTCCACGCCCATCAGCCGCGCCGAACGCCTGATGATGTCCGCCAGTTCTTCCTTTTTATAAATCTCAAACTTGCTGATGACTCCGAACCGGTCCCGCAGCGGGGCTGACAGACTGCCCGCGCGGGTCGTCGCACCGATCAGCGTGAAACGGGCGATATCCAGACGAATAGACCGGGCGGACGGTCCCTTTCCGATGATGATGTCCAGTGCGTAGTCCTCCATGGCGGAATACAGCACCTCCTCCACACTGCGGTTCAGCCGGTGGATTTCATCAATGAACAGAACGTCGTTATCGTTCAGATTGGTCAGAATCGCCGCCAGATCTCCGGCTCGCCCGATCGCTGGACCGGAGGTAATCTTAATATCCACGCCCAGCTCGTTTGCGATGATTCCCGCCAGCGTCGTCTTGCCGAGTCCCGGGGGGCCGTAGAACAAAACATGATCCAGGGGCTCTCCCCGCAGTTTCGCCGCTTCAATAAAGACTTTCAGGTTGCCCTTGGCGTCCGTCTGTCCGATAAAATCCTCCAGATGCTGCGGCCGCAGGAGAACCTCCTGCCCGGCCTCCGCAGCGCCCGCACTGGATTGCGTAATTCTCTCTGATTCCATGATCTGCTCGCTCCGTTACATCTGCTTCAACGCGTTTTTAATATATTCCTCCGCACTGAGTCCCTCTGCTCCAACCTTTCCTACCGCGTTTTCCGCTTCGCTCCTGCTGTATCCCAGGGCCATCAGCGCATTCACCGCTTCGGAACGTTCACTGGTGAATACCGCAGTGCCCTCCGCGGCAGACTCCGGACTGAATTCACCGAAATCTCCCACCTTGTCCTTCAGATCCAGAATCACGCGTTCCGCGGTCTTCTTTCCCACGCCGCTGGCCGCCGAAACAGCCTTTGTATCCCCGGCCGCAATCGCTCTGCGGAGCTCCATCTGAGGCAGAATCCCCATAATAGACATCCCTGCCTTGGCGCCCACGCCGTTCACCGTGATCAGGAGGCGGAAAAGTTCCAGCTCATCCCTGCTCTCAAAGCCGTACAGACTCATATCATCCTCTCTGACGATCATCAGAGTATATACCTTCACCTCAGCGCCTTCAGGATTCTTATACAGTCCGGAATTCGCGGGAAGGCTGACCAGAAATCCGATGCCGGACGCGGTTTCGATCACTGCGGTCCCGTCCGGATTCGGATGAAAGCTTCCCCTTAGAAAACGTATCATATTATCCTTTTCATTCCTCTCTTTTTCAGTTTCTCCAGCCTCTGAACGGCTCCCGCCGAATGGCCGTGGCAGATTGCGGCGGCAACCGCATCCGCTGTATCGTCCGGCCTGGGAACCTGCTCCAGATTCAGAATGGTCTTGACCATGGCCTGAACCTGTTTTTTGTCCGCGCGGCCGTATCCCACCAGCGCCTGCTTGATCTGAAGCGGCGTATATTCATACACGTCCAGGCCTCCGTTGACGCACGCCAATATGGCGACGCCTCTGGCCTCCCCGACATGAATTACCGTCTTCGCGTTGTTATTAAAAAACAGTTCTTCTATGGACGCTTCCTCCGGGCGGTACCTCTCGATGACGGCCGTAAGCTCCGAATACAGATGCCGGAGCCGAAGAGGCATCTCCACTCCCGCATCGGTTGTAATTGAGCCGTAGTCAACGGCTCTGAAGCGGTTCCCCTTCATATCCAGTACGGACCATCCCATGATTGCGTAGCCCGGGTCGATTCCAAGTATTCTCATCCGTTACCTCTCCTGCTTTGACTGTTTCATCAATTATACTATAAGAACAGATGTTTGTCTATCCTGGGATAATAATTAGCATTCCATTTTTTGCATAATTGTGCTATAATATTCACATATTACCGATTTGTACAATTCTTTTTCGATAATCGGGGAGGAAATTATGCGTTATTCAAGGCAGAACAAAATATTGGAGCTGATTGCCAACAATGAGATTGAAACTCAGGACAAACTGGCAAGTATGCTGAAAAAGGAAGGATTCGACGTTACACAGGCAACAATTTCCAGAGACATCAAGGAGCTGCAGCTGATTAAAGTTCTCTCTGCGAGCGGAAAGTATAAATATGCAGTCAGTACCCGACACGATGCGCCGATTTCGGACCGGTTCGTGAAGATTTTCCGGGAAACCATCATTTCCTTCGCATCGGCGCAGAACCTGATCGTCATCAAGACGCTGTCCGGCTGCGGACCGGCCGCCGGAGAGGCTATCGACTGCATCGGGCTGCCGCACGTCGTGGGCTCTATCGCAGGGGACAACACCCTGCTGCTTGTCGTTGACAAAGAGGAGCACGTTGAGGAGATTCTCTCCATTTTCAACGACATGCTCATTATGAAGAACAAAAAATAATCCGAGTCATGATACAACATCTCTTAATACAGAATTTTGCGATCATCGAAAATACAGAGATTGAATTTGAAGACGGTCTGAATATCATCACAGGCGAAACAGGCTCCGGTAAATCCATCGTGATTGAAGCCGTGAGCCTGGCGCTGGGAGCGCGGGCAGACTCGTCTTTTGTGCGCAGCGGAAAAGATAAAGCCGTCATTCAGCTGGCCGCCTCTCTCGACGGTCAGGACTATGTGATCACCCGGGAGATTTCCGCCGCCGGAAAGAATCTGTGCCGCCTGAACGGACAGCTGGTCACCCTGGGCGAAATCGCAGCGCTGGCTTCCCGGATCGCGGACATCCACGGTCAGTACGACAATCAGAATCTGCGGGATCCCCGGCAGCACCTCGCTCTCGTCGACCAGTACCGGGACGCCGGGATCAGCCCTCTGCGTGCGGAATTCGATGCGGCGTATGCGGCGTACAAAGAAAGCCGCAGGCAACTGGACGCCCTGCTCAGGTCGGAGAAGGAAAGCCGGAAAAAAGCAGATTTTTATCGGTTCGAGCTGGCGGAAATCCAGCGGGTGGATCCCCGGCCGGAGGAGGACGAAGAGCTTACTGAGCAGATTGCGATCCTGCAGAACAGCGAAAAGATTTTCAGCGCTGTTGAATCCGCCTACGGACCGCTGGACGAAAACGAGTTTAACGTGCTTTCCTCAATGGGAAATATTCAGTACAGCCTGGAAAGCATCCGGAGCTTTTCCCGGGAGTTTGCGGAAACTGCTGACATTTTCAACGATGCATATTACGGACTGCAGGATGTGGCTGCCCGGCTCGCCGGCATCCGGGAACAGATATCTTTCCGGCCGGAGGAGCTCGATAAGCTGATTTCCAGACTGGATCAGATCGATGAGCTGAAAAAGAAATACGGCGGCTCCATCGGCGATGTGCTGGCGTACCGCGACAAAATACAGCAGGAGCTCTCTCAGCTTGAAAACTTCGATGAACTCCGCGGAGCGCTGGAGCAGGAGACAAAGCAGAGGCTCCGGGCGCTCCGCGCCTCCGCCGCCGCACTGACCGAAGTCCGGCAGGCAAGCGCGGAAGCTCTGGGAAAGGCCATCGAAGCCGAGCTTCACGACCTGAATTTCGACAGCGCCAGATTCGAGATCCGCATTTCCGCCGCGCCGGCAATTTCCGCGGAGGGAGGCGACGAAGCTGAGTTCCTGATTTCCACCAATCGCGGAGAACCGCTGAAGCCTCTGATCCGGGTAGCCTCAGGCGGCGAAATTTCCCGTATCATGCTGGCAATCAAAAATATCACCGGCACCTATGAGAAAATCCCGACCATGATCTTCGACGAGATCGACGCCGGGATCAGCGGTATTACGGCAAGCATCGTCGGCCGAAAGCTGCGGGAGATTTCCGCCTCTCATCAGATCATCTGCATCACCCACCTGCCGCAGATCGCCGCCTGTGGAGACGCCAATTATAGGATCTGCAAGGAAACCGACGCGAACAGCACGTACACTCACGTGGACCGGCTGGATGAGGAGGCCGCTGTTGATGAAATCGCGCGCCTGCTGGGCGGCGAGATAATTACGGAAACCACACGCAGGAGCGCGCGTGAGCTTATCTCCGGAAAGAAATAATGTTCCTGCATCAATGAACAAATGAAAACAGTCCCCCGCATCAGTGTTCATCGCCGATGCGGGGATTTTACCGCCGAAAAAAAGCTCCTCCGCGCCTGACGCAGGGGTTTTCCCTTTGCAGCATTTCCCAAGATAGGGACAACTGCTGCAGTCATCGCACCCTTACACCCGGCTTTTCGATACATAACCGTTTTGCCGTTTTTTTGCCGGCTGGACCGATAGTTTAATTCCTTCCCGTTTCTGCAGATACAACGATCTCTCTCCACATCATATTTCATGGAGAGACGGTATTTCATCTCTTTCTGGTATTTACGGAACTTTTTTTTAGCTTGAAAGAGGGCTGCTCTTGAAGTATTCCGGGCGCGCGGCAATGCGATATCCGCAGGAGCAGATGCAGGAAGACACGAAGTGAAGCAGAAGAATAGCTAAGTCCCAGGAACTGTTTGAGCAGCAGTTATACTGCGAGTTTTCCCGGGACTCTATTCTTCCTGAGCTGAGTGCCCTGATATGCCTGCGACGAGGACCTGGCAGAACCGCGCGCCCGGCATACGAAAAGGGCTGTCCCATTTTGAGACAGCCCCTCTTTCGCAGGTTTGCATAATATTATATTACGTTACGCATTTGTCCGTGCCAGGGTTATATGGTAGCTTTTACCGGAGTCGGGATGCGCTCTGCGGTCTGCCGCATCATCGCGTCCGTGCAGGCAAGCTCATCGATGAGCTTCGCGTCCTCCGCCGCTCTGAATTTCGGTTCACAGGGCTTCAGCGCACCGCCCAGGATTTCACCTTCCTCCGCATATTTGTACATCGGAACCGCATCATTCATCTCCTCAGAGATATCGTATTCATCCTCAAAGGAGAATTCCTCCTCGAATACGTGCGCAAGCTCTGCCGCAATCTCCCAGTTGCTGAAATCAACATCTTCATCGATAGCGGGTTCAACCGGCATCAGTCTCCGCTCGGTATTCGTGTAGGTTCCCGACGCGCTGGCGAATCCGGTCCCCGGAAGGACAACGTCCGCCTTTTTCGCGGTCTCCGTCATCATGACGTCGGACACGCCCAGGAACTCCAGGCCGGACAGGTCCGCATCCGTCGGATCCTCGCCGAAGATCAGCAGTCCCTTCAGACCATCCATCGCTTCAGCTCCCGCGTAGATGCCGAGATCCACCAGTCCCTGAGAATTGTTCTTAGGCTTCACTTCCAGGATTCCGTCGCGCGGCGTACCGATATGACCGGACAGCATCGCGATTTCACCGATCAGCCGCGCCGCCTCTGTGGACAGCACATTCTGCTGGTATACGATCATCGCTTTCTTCGCGCCGGCATACATTTCCGCAACACTTCTGCACTCATCACAGAGTTCTACGCCCTCCAGCGATTTAACAAAGGCGTCAAAGCCTTCCGCGTCGCTGGTCTTTCCGTTCTCCACCAGATACTTGGCGATTCTCTTCAGGAATTCTGTGCTGTTGTCGACATTGATCACCTTCGCCGCGAATTCCCATTCATCCTGCGCGCCTTCTGTATTCAGTACGATGACGCTGGCGCCTCTTTCCGCCGCCTGCTTGATTTTATTCCAGATCACCGCGTTTCTGTTCTTGATGAAGCCCGGTACCAGAATCACATCTGTTGACAGCAGCTCGTCGATGGTATTCGGAGAGGCCTCGTGATCCAGGCCCAGAACCTCGCTGACTCCGCTCGCCCTTCTGTTAAAGGTAAAGGTACGGGCGCCGATGACATCCGCGAACTTCTTGATCGCATACGCCTCCTCATTGGTATAACGGTCAGAGATCGCAACGCCGATACTCTCTGCGCCGTGTCTCACTCTGACTGCCTCGAGTTTTTTCGCCATCATCACAAAGGCTTCATGATAATCCGTCAGACGGAAACCGTCTCCGTCCTTGATTCTCGGATCGACGATTTTGCCCTCCAGGACGGAAGCGTCAAAGCCCCATTTTCCTTTGGCACAGCAGATTCCCGCATTCACATAGCCTTCTTCGTCCGGGTTCGCCTTGATCAGCATGTCCCCGTAGGATTCCAGATCCAGAGAGCATCCCACTGAGCAGTAGGAGCACGTCGTTTCCGTAATCTCCGTATCCAGCGGAACTTCCTTCTGAACCGTCTGCTTCTCCTGCAGTGCTCCCGTCGGGCAGCAGGCCACACACTGGCCGCAGGATTCGCATCCGGATTCGGCCAGAGGCTTCATCATGTTCGGCATCACGACCGTGTCGAATCCTCTGTTCACCAGTCCCAGAGCGCCTACGCCCATGACCTCGTCACAGACTCTGACACAGAGACCGCAGAGAATACATTTGTCCGTGTCCCTGGCGATGAACGGATGATCGTCCTCAAACTCGGTCAGATTCTTCTCGCCGCAGAAGCGGTCGGACTTCACGCCATACTGGTTGGACAGCTCGATGAGCTTACATTCATAGTAATCGTGGCATCCGCACTCCAGGCAGCGGTTGGCTTCCTTCACCGCCTGCTCTTCTGTCAGGCCGCCGAACACAACCTCGGAGAAGTTGTCTTTTCTCTCTGCTGCGGACAGCTGATCCGCTTTTTCACGGCAGATCCGCTCTCTGTCTTCAAAGGTTTTCTCGGTGATGTCGTCTCTTTCCACAAAGAACGGTTTCTCGTATTTGATCGTCTCGCCGTTCAGATAAGAGTCGATGACCTCCGAAGCCTTTTTCGCGTCAGCGATAGCTTCAATGGCGATGGAGATTTTGTCGTTTCCGCAGTCGCCGCCGGCGAACACGCCCGGCATGCTGGTCATATAGGTGTCAGGATCGTAGGCGATCGCGTTCTTCCTGGTTTTGTCCACATCGAAAATGCTCGCGTCTACGGCCTGCCCGATGGCCAGGATCACCGTATCGATGTCGATAGTCTCGGTCTTTCCTTCCACAGGAACCGGACGGCGGCGTCCGGACTCATCCGGCTCGCCCAGCTCCATGCACTGGAGCACGACCTGCTTCACATGACCGTTCTCGTCCTTCAGAATCTCCTTCGGATTCGTCAGGTTCTTGAAGATTACACCTTCCTCTTCAGCCTCTTCGATTTCCAGCATATCGGCCGGCATCTCGTCTTTGGTTCTTCTGTAAATATTGTAGACTTCCTTTGCGCCCATTCTGACCGCGGTTCTGCAGGCGTCCATCGCCGTGTTTCCGCCGCCGACGATGGCGACCTTTTCACCGAAGTCAATCGGTTCGTTTCTAACCACTTTGCGCAGGAAATCAATTCCGCCGATGACGCCTTCCGCATCCTCACCCGGACATCCGACACCGGTGGACACCCATGCGCCGATTCCGAGCAGCACTGCGTCGAAATCTCCGCGGACTGTTTCAAACGGAATATCCTCGCCTACCTTGGTGTCCGGTACGATTTCAACGCCCATGGCGCGGATCAGCTCGATTTCGCTGTCCAGAACCTCCTTGGGAAGTCTGTATTCCGGAATTCCGTAGCGGAGCATTCCGCCCAGCTTGGGCATCGCGTCGAAGATAGTGACCTCGTGACCCATCTGGCGCAGGAAATACGCGGCAGAAAGTCCCATCGGACCTCCGCCGATGATCGCAACGGATTTTCCGGTCGGTTCATCAATTTCCGGAAGATACTGCTCCTCCGCCATCAGATCGTTATCCGCAGCGAAACGTTTCAGAGCCATAATGCTGATCGGCTCGTCCACCAGCGCTCTGCGGCAGTCATCCTCGCAGGGATGCGGGCAGACGCGTCCGATGCTCGCCGGAAGCGGAATCTTGTCCTTAATCAGCTCGTTCGCCTTCTCATATTCACCGTTGGCGATCAGTCCGACATATCCCTGACAGTCGGTTCCGGCGGGACATGCCAGGGAGCACGGGCCCTTGCAGTCTCCGTTATGGTTGGATACCAGCAGCTCCAGGTTCGTCTTTCTGGATTCCAGAACGCGCTCTGTGCTGGTCATCACGACCATTCCGTCCGCGATGTCCGTCGCGCACGCCTTACAGAGCTTGGGGTTTCCCTCAACCTCTACCACACAGATGCCGCAGGCACCGTAAATCTTTGTTCTCTCATCATAGCAAAGTGTCGGGATGAAGATATCATTCTCCCGGGCAACCTCAAGGATCGTCTGTCCAGGAAGGCCGAATACTTCTTTGCCGTCAATATTCATTCTGAATTTTTTCATCAAATATCCTCCTTCCTATTTTCTGACGACTGCGCCGAAGTTGCAGTGCTCCTCGCACTTGCCGCACTTGATGCACAGCTCCTGATCGATAACGTGCAGACCCTTGACCTCGCCGGTGATGGCGTTGACCGGGCAGTTTCTCGCACACAGAGTACATCCCTTACATGCGTCCGTGATCTCGTAATGAATCAGCGCCTTACATGATTTCGCTGTACATGTGTGATTGTAAATGTGATCTTCGTATTCGTTCCTGAAGTAGCGGATCGTGGAGAGCACCGGGTTTGGCGCCGTCTGTCCCAGACCGCACATCGCGCCGTCCTTGATCTTCCGGGCCAGCTCCTCCAGCTTCTCAATGTCGCCGTCTTCACCCTTTCCTTCGGTGATCCGCTCCAGGATTTCAAGCATTCTCATGGTTCCCAGACGACAGTAGTTGCACTTGCCGCAGGACTCTTTCTTTGTGAAATCCAGGAAATAACGCGCCATATCCACCATGCAGGTGTCCTCGTCCATGACGATCATTCCGCCGGAGCCCACGATCGCACCGGTCTTGACAATATCCTCATAGGTGACCGGCGTATCCTCCAGATCTGCCGGAATACAGCCTCCGGACGGTCCTCCCATCTGAACGGCCTTGAACTTGCGGTCGTTCTTGATGCCGCCGCCGATGCCGTAGATGACGTCTTTAATCGCAAGACCCATCGGAACCTCAACCAGTCCGCCCTTCTTGATCTTTCCTGCCAGAGCGAATACCTTGGTTCCCGTAGAAGGCGCCTTGCCCAGCTTCGCGAAGGCTTCGCCGCCGTTTTCAATGATCCATGCGACGTTCGCATAGGTCTCGACGTTATTGATATTGGTCGGAAGCTGCCAGTAGCCCTTTGCTGCCGGGAAAGGTGGCTTCAGCCGCGGCATACCGCGCTCGCCCTCCAGGGAGGCGATCAGTGCGGTCTCTTCTCCGCATACGAACGCGCCGGCTCCGGCTTTGATACGGATATCGAAGTCTCTGCCTGTGCCGAAGATGTTCTTGCCCAGGAAGCCTTTTTCTCTCGCCTGCGCCATCGCGATCTCCAGACGCTTAATCGCCAGAGGATACTCGGCACGGCAGTAGATGATGCCCTCCGTAGCTCCCATCGCGAATCCGCCGATGATCATGCCCTCCAGTACGGAATGGGGATCGCCCTCCAGAACGGAACGGTCCATGAACGCTCCCGGATCGCCTTCGTCCGCGTTACATACGATATATTTTTCTTTTCCCGGATTATTCTTGGCCGCGTTCCACTTGAACCAGGTCGGGAATCCGGCTCCGCCTCTTCCTCTCAGGTTGGAAACCTTGATGACGGAAATCACCTCGTCCTGTGTCATGGATGTGAGAACCTTCTTCGAGGCCTCATATCCTCCCACGGCAATATATTCCTCGATGTGCTCCGGGTTGATGATGCCGCAGTGGCGCAGCACGACCCGCTGCTGCTTGCTGAGGAATTCCTTGTCCTCATCCGCAAGCGCGAACTCCTCCACAGGCTTTCCGCCCTGCAGGTGTTCTTCTACAATCCGCTCGACGCGATCCGGCTGCACCTTGACATACCGGGTCATGTCCCCGTTGTCTTCGTAAACATCCACAATGGGCTCCAGATAACATGTGCCCACGCAGCCTGTGATGGTCAGCTCCGCGTTGACATTCCGGGCTTCCATCTGTTTTTTGAATTCCGCTTCGGTTTTTTTGGCGCCGGTTGCAATTCCGCAGCTACCCTGTCCGATTACTACTTTCATCCCTGCACCTCCTAAGCTCTTTCTCTGATTTCACCCAGGATCTGCTGAACCTTGTCCTTGGTCAGGTTTCCATAGGTTTCATCACCTTCGCTGCTTCTTATCATCATGACCGGTGCCAGAGAGCAGCATCCGAGACATGCTACGTTGTTCAGCGTGAACAGGCCGTCCTCCGTCGTCTCGCCATCCTTAATGTTGAGATACTCAGAAACCGCCTCTTCAATATGGTCCGCTCCGTTTACATGACATGCCGTTCCCTTACACAGCATGATCAGGTACTTGCCGACCGGCTGCAGTCTGAACTGTGCATAGAACGTGGCTACGCCGTAAATCTTGGCCGGTTTGATCCCTGTTGCCTCAGAAATATGATTGATCGCCTCAACGGACAGATATCCGTAGATATCCTGTGTCTGCTGAAGGATCGTGATCAGACTTCCGGGCACCTTCGCGTATTTGTCCAATACGAGGTCCAGTTCCCTGAACTGTTCCTGATTCGCCCCGCCGCAACAATTTTTCTCATTCATATATGACCCTCCTGTTGCTCATTTAACTTTAACGTAATTATTATACTGAATTTTGTGACCAAAATCAACGCGGGCGCAGTGAAATATGCGCCTGTATAGAAAAATATGCAAGGCGTGATTCAATATCGCATCACCCTTTTCTTCTGCGATTCAGTTTCGCACCGCCAAAGTCGATTTCCATGTACAGCAGTGCGAAAATCATCAGCGCCTCGCCGATGTATCCGCGAACGGTCAGCACCTCGTGCGCCAGGAAAAACGCGGTGACGCCGGCGAAAACCGGCTCCAGTGAAAAGATGATCCCGACATGGGACGCCTCCGTATACTGCTGGGCGATGGGCTGCACGATAAACGCGATTCCCGTACAGAACAGAGACAAAAAGATGACCGCGCCCCAGACAAAGGCCGTGTGGGGATGCGCCAGAGGCATCTCTGTCGCGAGAGCCATCACCAGCATGATTGCGCCGCAGGCTCCCAGACTGATGACGCCCATCTGATAGGGCTCCACTCTGGCGTTCCGCACCGCGCGGGAAGTGATCACGATATCGACGGCATAGGCAAATCCGCATCCGAGGCTGAACAGATCTCCTTTAAGATGCGCCATATTAAAGGAGAAGTCCTCCTTCAGCGTCATCAGTGAAATTCCGGCGATGCAGAGGATCACCGCGACGATGATTTTCCTCGACGGTTTCCTTCGGAAGAACAGGAAATCGAGAATCGGCGTAAAGAACACGGTCGTGGAACACAGGAACGCGGAATTGGAGAGCGTTGTATACTGCACGCCCAGAGTTGCTCCTGTGTAGACAAAGGAAAGTGCGACGCCGACGGCGATTCCCGCGAAGAAAGTCTCCCCGCTTATATGCCTCATCTTCGGAAAAGTCCCTGCGACAGCCACCGCAAACGCACCCAGGAACCGGTATGCGTTCAGGGTAAATGTGGACAGCTCCGTCAGCGAAACATTCATAAGATAGTAGGAAACGCCCCAGAACAAAGTGATCAGAAGCAGCATCATGTCTGCTCTGACCTCCTGCTTCCGGTCAATCTGCACAGATACTTCTTTTTTCATTCTTCTGCAATTCCTCCGCTGTAAATTCAATAATCTTCTGCTTCTGCGGTTCAGATCCGCGCGATAAACATCTCCAGCGCCAGTTGATGAGGAATCTCTCCCGTCAGAAGCGCCGCATAGGTTTCGTAGCTATCTTTCAGCATCTCCCGGAGCTTTTCGGCAGAATACCGGGACGCGTACCGCATGGCCTTTTCGACCCGGAACGAATGGATTCCCGTATATTTGCTGATGGCGGCCGCTGAGGACGGCCCCGCCGGATCGTCCATAAATTCCCGAATCTCCATCATCAGCTCTACCTGGGAAATGATGGCGGCTGCGGTGGGGATGCTGCTGTATGTATCTCGTTTTATTTTGTTATTGAGGATCTCCAGCGCCCCGGATTTATCATTTCCGCTGATTCCGTCCAGCAGATCGAAGATAAAAGTATCTCCCTCACCGCTGACAGACGCCCGCAGATCCTCTTCCGTAATCGCGGCGCCGGAAGAATGTGCGATAACCTTCCGGATATCGTTATCGAAATTGAAGAGATGATAATTGCTTTCCTTATTCAGATATCCTGTCATCTGGATGAGCATCGCGAGCTGCCGATCGCTGATTTTCTTTCCTGCCCCCTCAAACCGTTTGGATGCGAAGCTCTTCAGTTCTCCGCTGGTGAGCTGGTTGAACACATACTCGCCGCCCTGCTTTTTCATAGCTTTCACCAGCCGGCTGCGTCCGTCGGTTTCGTCGTTGGAAAAAACCGCGATTGTGCCTTTGTTCGGGTCGGAAACATACCGGATGAGCTTCTCAACCGATTCCTCGCCGTAACCCTTTATTCCCGATACTGATTTCAGCGGTCTGAAATTCGGTACCCAGACCAGACGTTTTTCCGACATCATGGAAAACGTCTCGCACGCATCAATAATTTCCTCCGGAGTCGGAGTCTCCAGCACAACATAATCCACAGACTGCATCGTGGGAGAGACATAGCGCTCTCTCAGCATTCCCACGGCCCACCTGACCACAAACTGCTCCACGCCGTGAAACATCAGAATGTCGGGCAGTTTTCCCTTATTCAGATTGTTTCTAAACTCATTGAATCCAGGAGCCGCGGTCTTTCTTGCTGACATAACTGTTCCTTTCCTTCCTTCGGTTGCAGGCAGTCTCAGGCGAATGCGACAAAAGCCCGTCCGCCTGTCAGAACCGACCTTGTAATGAATAGTTTATACATCTTTCGCCGAGAAAGCAAGCGAGATTTTCATCCGGTTTGTGACAGGACCCGCACCTGTTGCAGCCCTCATCCGGACCCGCGCCTGTTCGTCACCACCTTCAGTCCGTTCTTTGTCGCTATAATCCCCACAGCGCCCTGCCGGTCTGTTCGAAACACCCGGGCTCCGCAGTCCTTCAGCCTGCGCAGAGTTTCTTCGGCGGGATGGCCGTAAGTGTTCCGTCCTACGCTGATAACCGCGATTTTCGGAGATGCGGCCTTCAGAAATTCCCGGGTCGAGGAATACCGACTTCCGTGATGAGCCACCTTCAGTACATCACATTTCAGCGCATCGGTGCCCCGGTACCGGTCCATCAGCATCCGCTCCCCCTCGCCGGTGATATCCCCGGTGACCAAAATCCGGATTCCCCGCACCGTGACGCGGAAAATCATACTGTTCCGGTTCTCATCCTCCACGCCGTCGTCCCGCCGTACCGGCCACAGAATTTCAACGGTTTCTCCGTTTCCCAGGTCGATACGCTGTCCCGCGTTCCCGCTGAGAACCGTTCTGCGTACCGGATAGACCGCCTTCAGCTCCTTCAGACCCCGGTAATGGTCGGTATGGAGATGCGTTGCCAGAGCCAGATTCACCTGCCTGTGACGGTTTTTCAGAAGATACGGCTTCAGGATCTTCTTTCCGACATTGTATTCCTTTCGTCCGCCGCCATCCAGAAGAACGTCTGCACCGGCGGCGGTTCTGATATGCAGACAGTCTCCCTGGCCCACGTCCACCATCACCGCGCAGGCGTCGTCGAAGGGCGTCCGGTCCGCGGCCGCGAAGATCAGTGAAACCCCCAGAATGCACACGCCCGCCGTCCGCAGGAAAGCTCTGTCTCCGCGGTGCCGCCGGACAGAACATGTCTCGGAGACAAGGAACAATACGCACAGATAGATCGCCGCTATCAGCGCAAGAGGCGGCGATACGACATCGACGGAAAACAGTCCCCGCTGTGACAGCAGTCTGTTGCAGCCGGTCATCATCTGCACGACGCCGCAGAACACTTCACCGGGAAGTCCGGGCGTTCCCGCGGCCACGGACAGCAGAAGCGCCGCCAGTCCTGCCGGAACCGCGATGGAAAGCAGGAAGATGATGGGAACATTGCACAGCAGTGAAAGAAGCGGAATATAGTTGAACATATATGCGGTATACGGAATCATTCCGCCCTGCACCGCCAGCATCGCCGCCGCCTCCTCAGGAACGTGCCGCTTCAGCGCCGGCGTCAGGAAATTGATGAAGATCACCGCCAGGAACGACATCTGAAATCCCGCGCCGAACAGCGCGTACGGCTGGTGCAGAAGAACCAGCATCGCCGTCAGCGACAGCGCACACAGCAGATCGTACCTGCGGTCCAGCGCATCCCCAAGCACCACAAGCAGAATCAGCAGAACCGCCCGGGTCACCGAAACAGACCACAGCGTCATTGTCCCGTAGAACAAAAGAAAAAACACCAGGCCCGCTGTAGCGGGAACAGATTTTCTCTTCCTCGTAAGACGCCGGTATACGCCGTAGAGCACTCCGATATGCAGGCCGCTGACCGCCAGCACGTGAGCGGTGCCGTTTGACTGAAAATCTTCATAGATCCGCTCATCCATCGCGGAAGTATCGCCGAACAGAAGACCCCTGACGACGCCCTTTGTTTCCTCATCACAGGAAAGGCGTGCCATAAACCGCTCCCTGATTCCCAGGATCCGGCGCTTACTGAAGGACAGCGGATGAATTCCTCCGGAGGGACGGAGACGAAAAGCGTTTGCCGTGCCGATATGGCTGATTCCCCGGCTCCGGAGATACAGCCTGTAGTCGAAGCATCTGGGATTTCCGGCGGAATCCGGTGCAGACAGACGGCCGTAAAAGCAGACGCGTCTGCCGGTAAGTCTCCAGCACTTCTTCACCGGAGCATAACAGCGCAGCAGGATTTTCTGCCGCAGAAGGCGCGGCACCTTCCTTCCATTATATTCAAGAAGACGGCACTCCATCCGTATTCCCTTATCCGCCGGTTCGGCACTGAGGACCTCCGCCTCCATGGGGCAGACCGCGCTGCCGTTATATTCTGCGCCTCCGGCCCAGGCGATATCCGACGAAAGCAGGCAGAGCACCCCGCATACATAGAACAGCAGAAGGAAGACCGCCAGGTCTCGCCGGTCAGACTTTGTTCTCCGAATAAAAAAGGCGGCGGGAAGAATGACACCCAGGGACGCGATCCGGGAGAAATGCCCGGCCGCAATCCCGGCGATCAGCATCAGCGCCGCGCCGGTTAATTTTCTTCTCATGGTTTCCTCCACAAGAATCAATCGACGCCTTAATTGTATTACATTTTTTTCCAGTTTTCAACCCATTTCTGAAGATTTCTTTGGAACCCCAGAAAAATCTTAACTTTACAACCCTTGTATGGTATAATGTCGGTGTATATTTTGAAATAACCAGGGAAATGAAAAAGGGGAAAGTTTAATATGCGAAGTGACAAGTATAAAGCAACCAGTGGTAAATCCTTGAAAATCGGGAAACGGGAGCTGGCGCTCACGCCAAAGAATATCATTAAGATCATTCTTCTGGTGATTCTGGCTCTCATTGTCGCTATGGTCATCTATGCCGTAGTATGTATTGCCACTGCGCCGAAAATCGACACCAGCAAGATCTACGAGACGCTGAGCGAGGCCTCGGTAATCTACGATCAGGACGGGAAGAAAGTAGATACCGTATACTCCGATCAGAACCGCGTGAATGTGAAATACGATGATCTTCCGGAGAACCTTGTCAACGCCTTTGTCGCGCTGGAGGATAAAACCTTCTGGAAGCATCACGGCTTCAACTTCATCCGCGTCATGGGCGCAATTAAGAGCTCCATCACATCAGGCGGTCAGGTCAGCGGCACCAGCACCATCACACAGCAGCTGGCGCGAAACGTCTATCTGACATCCTCGATGTCTCAGCACACGATGAAGCGAAAAATCATCGAGGCGTGGTATACCGTGAAGCTCGAGCGCAACCTGAGCAAGAAGCAGATCATGGAAGCCTATCTGAACACCATTTACCTCGGCTTCGGAAGCTACGGCGTAGAGGCTGCGTCCGAGGCCTACTTCGGCAAGCACGTTCAGAAGTTGACGCTGGCACAGTGTGCGGCTCTTGCCGCTATTCCTCAGTCGCCGTCCAACTATGCTCTGGTAGAGCTTCTGGACCCCGACGCAACGCCCGGCAGCGGCACCGTTCTGAAGCGTAGCAATGAAGGAACCTATGTCATGAACGACACCAGCAAGGACCGCCGCGATACCTGTCTGGCGCTGATGAAGGAACAGGGGTACATCACCTCCGCCCAGTATAAGAAGGCCACCGGCACCAGTCTGAAGAAGATGCTGAATGTCAACTTCAACGCAAACAGCTCGGGCATCGCCTACTTCACCGACTACGTGGTGGAGCAGGTCATCTCGGATCTGCAGGACAAGCAGGATCTCAGCTATGACGAGGCGTGGGACAAAGTATATAAAGGCGGTCTGAAGATCTACTCCACTCTGGATCTGAAGGCGCAGAAAACCATTCAGAAGGAATTCCGCAACGACGCGAATTTCCCCTCGATCACAAATATCAGCTACGACGGCAACGGAAATATTCTGAACAAAAACGGCGCTGTGGCGATGTACAAATACAGCAACTACATCAGCAACGGCCGGTTCACCTTCAAATCCAGCGAGATTACGAAGAATTCCGATAATTCTCTGACCATCAAGGCCAACAAACGGCTGAATATTTACAAGACGACCGCCAACGGACAGACGGATTACAGCATCGAGTTCCCCACCATGTATCAGTGGGCGAACGGAAAGCTGTACTCCATCTCCGGCGGATATATCAACATTCCTCAGCAGTACAAGACCCTTGACAGCAAGGGGAACGTAATCGTGTCCGCCAAATTCGTGACAAGCAAGGCGGGAAAGAAATTCTTCCATAAGAAGAACGGCCGCTATTATATCACAAAGGACGGTTACACAGTGAATCAGAAGGTCGTGCAGCCTCAGGCCGCCATGACAATCATTGAGAACAGCACCGGCGAGATCAAGGCGATGGTCGGCGGAAGAAAAACCCGGGGCAAAATGCTCTACAACAGAGCGACCGAGCCGCGGCAGTCCGGATCTTCGATCAAGCCTCTGGCGGTATACGGTGCGGCGCTCCAGCAGAGCGTGGAGGAAATGCGCGAAGGGAAGAAGCATACCTTTGTCAACTATAACATCGACAGCCAGGGAACCAGCGGATGGGGCGACTACATCACCGCGGGCTCTACCGTCGTGGACGAGCGGACCACCAACAACGGCACCACATGGCCGGCCAACGCGTCCGGCTCCTACAGCGGCAGACAGACCTTCCGCTCCGCGCTGCGGAACTCTATCAACACCTGCGCGTATAAGATCTTCATGCAGGTCGGCGTGGACTACTCGGTCAAGATGGTCAAGAAGTTCGGAATCACGACGCTGGTGACCACCGGCAGCACCAACGACCTGAACGCCGCGGCTCTCGCTCTCGGCGGACAGACCAAGGGCGTCACCACACTGGAAATGGCCAACGCCTTTACCACCTTCCCGAACAACGGGACCAGAGCCAAGACGCCGATCTGTTATACCAAGGTCACGGACGGTGACGGGAACACCCTGATCACCAAGACCGTCAGCAAGGTCCGGGTGCTCGACAAGGGAGTTGCCTGGATCATGACCAACCTGCTGAAGGGCGTTGTGTCCGGCGGTACCGGTACAGCCGCTGCCGTCACGGGTACGCAGGCCGGAGGTAAAACAGGAACCACCAGTAACCAGTATGATATCTGGTTCGACGGTTTCACGCAGAACTACACTGCGGCACTCTGGATCGGAAACGACATCAACATCTCCCTCACCAGCATGTCCGGCTACGCGGCGTCCCTGTGGGGCAAGATCATGAATCAGCTTCCTGAAGCAGTCAAGGGCTCGTACAAAGGAATGCCCGGCGATGTTCAGTATGTCAACGGAGAATACTACGTCAAGGGGACGTACAGCTACAGCGGCTATTCCACCGGCAGAAGTACAACCGGCAACAACACCGGCGACGATAACGACGACAATAAGAAGACCCAGAACAATAACGGGAACAACAATAACAACAATAACAACACGACTGCTGACAACGGAAATAACAATAATACAAACAACGGGAACAACACCGACGACGATGAATGATCCGTCGTCGGAAAATCCGGAACGCTGCGGGAAGACATCAGAAAAGGTTTCTTCCCCTGCGTTCCGGATTTTTATTGCACAATAAATCCCCGCGTCTGCGCCGCGGGGATACCGTATTTGTTTATTCAGCGCCCAGCTTCTGACGGAACTCCCGGACACGCTGTGAAAGATCCTCTGCGCCGAAGACAGCGGATCCCGCAACAACGATATCCGTTCCGGCCTCCACGATTTCCTCCGCATTCTCAAGCTTGGCTCCGCCATCGATTTCAATCTCAAATTCACAGCCGTATTTTTCCCGGATCTCCACGAGCTTCCGGACCTTTTTCATACAGGAACGGATGAAGGACTGCCCGCCGAAACCCGGATTAACTGTCATCACAAGAATCAGATCCGCATATTCCAGAATATCCTCCAGCATGCAGATGGGCGTTGCCGGATTGACAGCCACCCCCGCTCCGACGCCATAGGAGCGGATATGCTCCACCGTGCGGTTCAGATGCGGACACGCCTCCTGATGAACGGTGATGAACTCCGTCTTCTCCGTGACAAAATCGCCGAGATACCGGTCCGGATCCTCAATCATCAGATGAACATCGTAGGGGGCGGTCTCGAAGTCGTTCAGACTCTTCATCACAGACGCTCCGAAGCTGATATTCGGCACGAAATGCCCGTCCATAACGTCAATATGCATATAATCGGCTCCGGCCGCCGAGACAATTTCCGTCTGTTCGCCCAGTCTGGCAAAATCCGCCGACAGAATCGATGGTGATAGCTTAGCCATAGATATTCCTCCTCTTCTCCTTCAGTTCCTCAAAATTGCGGATATAAGACTCATAACGCAGGGGATGAATCTCCCCGCGGCGCACAGCCTCCCGGATTCCGCAGCCCGGCTCATGGATATGATGACAGTCGTCGAATCTGCAGTTTCCGAGCCGTTCACAGATTTCCGGATAGCAGGCGTCCAGTTCGTCCTCCGTCACATCGGACAGGTCGAAGGATGTAAATCCCGGCGTGTCATACAGCATACCGCCGCCGGAAAGCCCGAAGATTTCCACATGTCTCGTCGTATGCCGTCCTCTCCCCGTCTTGTGACTCAGCCCGGACGTTTCCATGCCGGCGTCAGGAATCAGCAGATTCGTGATGCTGGATTTTCCGACGCCGGAAGGACCGGCCAGCGCGGAGGCCTTCCCGGCGATTTCCGCCTTCAGCTCCGCTATTCCCTCTCCGGTACAGGCGCTGACCCGCAGAACGGGATAGACGCCCCGGTAGCGGGATGTCAGTTCACCCGCCTCTTCCTCCGTAACCAGATCTTTTTTGTTCATGCAGAGAACAGGCGTTACTCCTTTGCTCTCCGCGGTAATCAGAAATTTATCGATCACATCGAAATTCGGCGAGGGCTCCGCCGGAGCAAACACGATAACCATGCAGTCAATATTGACGACGGGCGGGCGGGAAAACAGATTCCTGCGGGGCTCCACCGCATTGACGACTCCGTCGCCGTCCTCCAGCACCTCGATCTCCACAAGGTCTCCGACCATGGGGGTGATGCCCTCCTTCCGGAAGATTCCTCTCCCCCGGGTCCTGACGATACCCTGCTCCGTCCTGATATAATAGAATCCTCCGATTCCTTTTATGATCCTTCCTCTCATCAGGCGCACGGCTCCTTAATCATCCGAATCCTCCTCCGGATTATTCCCCGGATTATCCGGATCCGTAGACGGCGCGCCCTTACTGATCTTCAGACTGACCGACGCTCCCTTCGACACCTTGGTTCCCGCGCCGTACTGCTGCCACATGACGGTTCCCTTGCTGTACACCGTGCTCTCCTCATACAGGATCTTTCCTGTCGTAAGTCCGTAGCTCGTCAGCTTGGCCTTTGCCTCGGTGAAGCTCAACCCGGTCAAAGACGGCACAGAAATCTTTGTTTCCTCAACCGTCTTTTTACCGCTGCAAACGACGATATTCACGCTGGTGCCCTTCTCCTTCACCGTATTAGCACTCGGATCCTGACTGATGATCTGTCCCTTGGAATAATTATCGCTCTTTGCGTAGTCTACGCTCCCGAGCTCAAATTCGCCGTTCTCCTTCAGATACGATGTGATCTCATCCTTATCGTAATATTTTCCGACCAGATTCGGAACAGAGCCGGTTTTCTTTCCCGCACTGAGGTTCACAACGACCGTAGTCCCCTTTTTCACCTTCGTGTAGGCGGCCGGTGACTGCTTCGCCACATTGCCGGCGTCAATGCTGTCACTGTTGACCTTGTCGCCCTTCTCAATTTTCAGTCCCGCGTCCTCCAGCGCCTTTCTGGCTTCCGAATAGCTGAGATCCGTTACTGACGGTACGGTAACCTTGCCGAAACTGAGAGTGTTCGTCGCAAACAGCACGCCAAGGACGCCGGCGATCAGCAGAAGCGCAATCAGAAGAATGATGGGCCATTTTTTCCGCCCCTTCTTTTTGCCTTTCTTCTTGCCTTTCCCGTCAGTATCCTCCTCGGAGTCCTGCACCGCCGCCATCGGAACGGGATTCTGCTGCGGTCTGTAATTTCTGTTATCGCTGGCCGCAAACACAGAGTCGCCGACCATATTTGTCACAAATTCAATATTCTTCAGCTCCGCAAGCATCTCATCCGCGTTTCTGTAGCGGTTGGACTGGAATTTATCTGTGGCCTTCATGACCAGCTTCTCCAGCTGCGGCGGGATTCCAGGAACGAGCCGGGAGGGCGGCGTGATCTCGTCATTGATGTGCATCAGCGCCACCTGAACCGGATTCTCGCCGTCGAACGGAACCGTTCCGGTCAGCATCTCGTACAGAACAATTCCCAGAGAGTAGATATCGGAACGCTCATCCACGTATGCTCCCCGGGCCTGCTCGGGAGAAAAGTAATGAACCGAGCCGATAATCTTGCTGGTTTCCGTCAGAGTGGAATCGCTGACCGCCTTGGCGATACCGAAATCGCCCAGTTTGGCGGTTCCCTCTGTGGTAATCATGATGTTATGGGGCTTGATGTCCCGGTGGATGATGTTGTGCTTGTGCGCCAGACTCAATGCAGAGGCAACCTCCTTGGTGATCTCAATGGCCCGCCGGTAATCCATCGGAGCCTGCTCTTTAATGATCTGACTCAGCGGTTTTCCGTCCACAAGCTCCATGACGATGAAGTGGATATTGCCCTCATGTCCGACGTCGTAGACGCTGATGATATTCGGATGCTGCAGCCCCGCCGCCGCCTGAGACTCCCGGCGGAAGCTGTCCACGAACTGCGCGTCTTTGGTATACTCCGGACGCAGGATCTTGATCGCGACAAAACGATTCAGAAGACGGTCCTTCGCTTTGTACACAACGGCCATGCCGCCTTCTCCGATCTTTTCGATCAGCTCATATCTTCCTACTAATAATTTGTTACTCATCTAGGTCATCCTCCGTGATCTTCAAGCAGATTATCGTAATGTTATCGTTGCCTCCGTTCATGTTGGCCATTTCTATGAGGTCGTAGCATGTGTCTCCCATCGTTTTTCCTTCCGAGAGCTTGCTCACGATATCGTTCTTCTTTACCTCCCCGTACAATCCGTCTGTACAGAGAAGGATGATATCATCTTTCATGACCGGCGCGATGAAAAAATCCGATTCGATTTTCGGTTCCGCGCCGACGGCCCGGGTGATCATGTTTTTATTCTCATGGGACTCCGCTTCCTTTTCTGTAATCACTCCGGCCTTCACCAGACTGTTTACGTAGGTGTGGTCCTCCGTGATCTGCTCCAGTCTTCCTTTGCGATAAACATAAGCTCTGCTGTCCCCCACATTGGTAACGTACATTTTGTTTTTTCTGATAAACGCGATGACCACTGTCGTCGCCATCCCCCGGTTCTGTTCAAACCTTCTGGAGTTCTCCAGAACACGGAAGTTGATTTCCCTCACACAGGTGTCGAAATATTGATGGATCTGCCCCGGCGTCTTCAACGCGTCCACAGGATGGCGATCTACATAATCGATGATCCCCGTCACTGCGGTTCTGCTCGCGATCTCTCCGGAGTTGCTGCCTCCCACGCCGTCTGCGATCACAAAAACCCTGTCCCGGGGCATGACATAGCAGGCGTCTTCATTGTTGCTGCGCATCCTGCCCTTGTCGGTTCTGAAACCTATGTCCATAGATTTGGCTGACTCCTTTCCATCAGTACTTTTTCTTGAGCTTGCAATAATAGAATCCGTCGGTGCCTTCCCCGTTCGGCATCAGCTGCCGGCTGTGAATCAGTCGGAAATTGCTGTTGTTTTTCAGGAAATTCTCCACAACATCCGCATTCTCTATTTTATTGACTGTGCAGGTACTGTAAATGATATACCCGCCCTTCTTCAGATATTTCGATGAGGTCTGCAGTATCTGAAGCTGTTTTTTCGCCAGATCTCTGCCTTCGTTCTTTACCTTTCTGTATTTGATCTCAGGTTTCCTGCGGACAACGCCAAGACCCGTACATGGCACGTCACAGATGACCTTGTCCGCGGTCTCCACAAGATCGGTTCTCAGTTCCTCCGCGTTATTCAGCGCGGTATGGATAATATCAATCCCCAGACGCCGCGCATGTTTCTCAATCGCCTCAAGCTTTTTTTCATAAATATCAAAGGAATATACATTCCCCGTATTCTCCATCATTTCCGCGCAGACAAAGGATTTCCCGCCCGGCGCAGCGCACACATCGATGACCGTGTCTCCCGGCCGCGGCTCCAGAGCCTCCACTGAAGCGGCTGAACCGGCGTCCTGCACAAAGAACAGTCCTTCCGTGTATTCCGGAAGTTCCAGCAGTCCGTGTCCCTCCAGCGTCAGCACATTCTTCGAAACCTGACTGTAATACGCCTGTATGCCTCTTTCTCCCAGCCGCACCCGCAGCTCCTCCGGCGTCGTTTTCAGTGTATTGACGCGGACGGTAAACGGCGGGACCAGATTGCTTGCCGCCATCAGAGAGGCCGCGCGTTCCTCGCCGTACTGATCCAGCCACAGCTTTGTGATCCAGGGATCAAAGGAGTACGCCGCACTGAACCGCTTCACCGGATCCTCCTCGTGAATCGGCTGTTTCAGCGTTTCCCGGCTGCGCTGAAAATTCCGGAGCACGCCGTTAATCATCTTTGTCTGATAAAAGCAGAATTTCTTCGCCATCTTCACGGTTTCATTCACCGCAGCGTAATCCGGAACAGAATCCATAAACATCAGCTGATAAATTCCCATGCGCAGAAGCACATGGGGCTCCGCGTCCAGTTTCCGGAGTCCTCTTTTCACCAGCTGCTCCAGAAGATAGTCCAGATACAGCTTGTTCTCGAGAACGCCGTAGACCAGATCCCTGACGAACGCCGGGGAATCCGGCTTCATCGTCCTGATCTGATTGTTCAGCTCGATGTTTGAATAGCTCGTGTTCTTCTCCATCCGAAGCAGCGTATAGTAGGCTGTTTTTCGGTTGATATCCATACAGACCTCTCTTTGTTATCAGGAAAGTGTCCGCGGTCAGTCGCTGTTCCTCAGAGCGATCAGGCGCAGAAGATTTGCCGCCGCTACAGCAACCGCCGCTACATATGTCATTGCCGCCGCCCGCAGCACTCTGCGGGATCCCTGCATGTCCTCCGGCATCACCAGCTGCATCGCCTCCATCTGCTTCAGCGCCCGGCGGCTCGCATTGAATTCCACCGGCAGAGTAATCAGATGAAACGCGATGACAACGAGAAAAGCCACGACGCCGATATTAAACAGCAGATTCCCGATCGCGGAAGTGCCCGGGTCTGCCGCCAGCAGTGCGAATCCGATAATAATCAGAATCCAGGATGCGCCGGAAGCGAAATTCACGACCGGCACGATTCCGTTCCGCACCTTGAGAGGAACGTAATTGCGGGCATGCTGAATCGCGTGCCCCGCCTCGTGACAGGCTACGCTCACCGCGCTGACCGACGGCACGTTGCATACAGGCTCCGACAGATTCAGTGTTCTGGACCGCGGATCGTAATGATCCGTCAGACTTCCGCCGACGGCCCGGATCTGCACATCCTGCAGCCCGTTGGCGTCCAGAACTCTGCGGGCGGCCTGCGCCCCTGTCAGCCCGTTCTGATTTCTCACCCTGGAATACCTGTTGAAAACGCTCTTCACTCTTCCCTGCGCAATGAACGCGAAGATCATTGCCGGAATCAGAATGACGACCGTTGGATCAATCCCATATCCGTAATACATAAATATACTCCTCCTTATAAGTCAGTATACCATGAAATCCCTTCCTGTTGCATCAAAATCCTTTATTTCAGTACATCGCCGGGCAGTATTCTGTGCCCCCGGAGAAAATCCGCCGCCGCAGTGCGCCGTTTGCCGGGAAGCTGAAGCTCGGTTACCCGCAGGAGCTTTCCCCCGCAGCTGACGTCGATGCTGTCGGAATGAACCGCCGCCACAGTGCCCGGCGGAAGCTCACAGCGGGTGTCGGGACATTCGGCCCGCCAGATTTTCAGCGTTTTCTCTCTGTATGTACAAAACGCGCCCGGCCACGGGTCGAACGCCCGGATCTGCCGCTCGATCTGCCGCGGATCACGGCAGAAATCGATTTTCCCGTCCTGCTTTTTCAGCAGAGGCGCGAACGTCGCCTCCTCTTCCTTCTGCTTTGTGTATACGGCCTCCCCCGACTCGATCTTCGGAAGCGTCTCAGCCAGCAGATCCGCCCCAAGAACCGCGAGCTCGTCGTGAAGCTGCTCAAAATTCTTGTGATCCACCTCGGTCTCCGCCTTCGCGATCATGTCGCCGGAATCCAGCCCCTGCTCCATCCTCATGATGGTGACGCCGGTTTTCTCCAGCCCGTTCAGAATCGCACGCTGCATGGGAGCAGCGCCCCGCAGCTGAGGCAGAAGGGATCCGTGTACGTTGAAGCAGCCGTACCGGGGAATATCCAGAACATCCTGCTTCAGGATCTGCCCGTAAGCGACGACGATGACGGCGTCCGGTCTGTAGTCCCGGATTTTCCGCCGATCCTCCTCACTGTCCTTCAGACGTTCCGGCTGAAGAACCTCGATTCCGTACTCCAGAGCCGCCTGTTTCACCGGCGAAAATGTCACCTGCTTCCGGTTTCTGGCCCGATCCGGCTGGGTGACTGCAAACCCGATCTCATGACCGGCTTCGATCAGCTTGCGCAGCGTCGGGACGGCAAAATCCGGAGTTCCCATAAAAATCAGTTTCATACGCGGTTATTCCTCTTCTCCCGGTTCCTCTTCCATCACAGGCTCATGAATGTCGGTGGCCTTGTCCGTATAAAGGATTCCGTCCAGATGGTCGTATTCGTGGCACATCACTCTCGCATGAAAATCCTCAAACTCATATTCCTGCCAGTTTCCGTCCAGATCCTGAGCTCGCATTCTGATCTTCTGCGGCCGTTCCACCGTGCCGACCAGCCCCGGAACGCTGAGACATCCTTCCTCGCCTGTCTGACTTCCCTCTTCTTCAAGGATTTCCGGGTTAATCATGAAATAGACCTCCCCCGGTGCGGGCTCCGCCACGAACATCCGCCGCATCACGCCGACCTGCGGTCCGGCGATTCCGACGCCCTGCTCCTGACGCATAGTCTCCAGCATATCCTCCATGGTTGTGCGGATCCGGTCAGTGATTTCTGTGATTTCGCGGCAATGCTTTCTGAGTATCGCATCGCCTTCCTTAACTACATGTCTGATTGCCATTGTTCCTCCTGTGTCTGTTACAGCATGCTGTATGGATTGACGTCAATCGTCATGCTGCATTCGATTCTGTTCTTTGTCATCTGCTCCGCGAAGAAGCGGAGATAGTATATGTACCGGCCGCGCTCCCCCCGGGGACTTTTAATCAGAATATGGTAGCGGAAGCTGTCCTGCCCCTTGAAATTTCCGGAAAGCTTCGGCGCGAATATGCGTTCCGCACCGGGCAGACCGGCCCGAATCAGGTAGTCCTTGCAGCGATCCGCCTGGCCGCTGGCCAGTTCCTCCGTCCCCGCGGTGAATTCCGCCGCGATCAGATCGCTGAAGGGCGGATAATTCATGAACCGGCGGACCATGATCTCCTGCCGGAAAAAGCTTTCATAATCGTGTTCTGCAGCCGCCAGCAGTGCGAAATTATCCGGGGTGCCGGTCTGGACGATCACTCTTCCCTGCCTCGTTCCTCGTCCGGCCCTTCCGGCCACCTGAGTCACCAGCTGAAAGGTCCGTTCTGTCGCGCGGTAATCGGGAATGTTCAGACTCACATCCGCCGCTACCACGCCGACCAGTCCGACATTCCGGAAATCCAGTCCCTTCGCCACCAGCTGCGTTCCGATCAGGATATCCGTTTTCCCTCTGGCGAAATCGCTGATGATTCTGTTAATCTCCCGCGTCTTCTTCGCCGTGTCCAGATCCAGACGGCTCACAACGTAATCCGGAAACTGACGGGCGGTGAACTCCTCCACCTGCTCCGTTCCCACACCGGAAAAACGAATGTTTTCTCCTCCGCAGGACGGACACCGGGCCGGAACCGCGAATTTCTTTCCGCAGTAGTGACAAACCGCGGCGTTTTCTTTTTTGTGATAGACCAGCGAGATCCCGCATTCCGGACATTTCAGCACCTCGCCGCATTCCCTGCAGGCGATGAACGTTGAATATCCCCGCCGGTTCAGAAACAGGATCACCTGTTCCCCCGCGGCCAGTGTCCGCTTCATCTCATGGCAGAGCTGATTGCTGAACATCGTCCGGTTCCCGCACCGCAGCTCCTTCCTCATATCGACGATTTCCACCACGGGAAGAGGAACCGCGTTGTACCTGTGCTTCATCTCCAGAAGAGAATAGATTCCCTCCTTCGCCCGCTGGTAGGAAACCACAGAGGGCGTGGCGCTTCCCAGAAGCAGCACTCCGTGGTAATGCATCAGCCGTCTGACCGCAACGTCGAGTGTCTCGTACTTCGGCGTCTGGTCGGATTTATAGGTCGCTTCATGTTCCTCGTCCAGAATAATGACGCCGATATTCTCCATCGGGGCAAACACCCCGATCCGCGCTCCGATCACAATTCTGGCCTCGCCGCGGCGGATCCGCGTCCATTCATCGAAGCGCTCCCGACCCGTGAGCTTGCTGTGCATCACGGCGATACTCTCCTTGCCGAAACGTCCGATAAACCGCTCCACGATCTGCTTTGTCAGCGCAATCTCGGGAACGAGCATGATCGCTCCCTTCCCCATCGCGAGAGCCTGCCCGATGGCCTGCATATAGACCTCGGTCTTGCCGCTGCCGGTAACGCCGTGGATCAGAAACCGCTCCTCCCGTCCCTCGCGGATCGCCGCGCCGACGGTATCAGTCACCCGCTGCTGCTCGTCTGTCAGGGCTTCCACCGGCTGCGATTCTCCCCGGGCGTTTTTATAGGGTTCCTTTTCCTTTCCCGGCGCAGGGGGCTTTCCGTGGGGCACAAAGCATTTTACGCCGTCCATGTACCGGATCCCGTAGCGCCGGCGCATCCAGCATATGGTCTCAATCATTTCTCCGTTCAGAGAAAGACTGCCGTCCACGCTTTCAATCCTCCGGATACGGGCGGGATCTATCTCCGGCTCCACGCCGGTCTGGAAAACAAATCCGCGCCGGTAGCCTTTTCTCCTGCCGAAGGGAATGTTCACCACCTGACCCGGGGAAAGGGGCTCGTCAGAGGCGTAGGTATAAAGCTCATCCGTATGTCTGCTGTTATTGTCTACGACAAGATTGACATAGTTCATCCGAATTCTCCGCTACAGCAGGAAAATTCCGTGTCTCCTGCACTCCTCTGTCATCTCCTGCGGCCAGACGGATACCTGAACCTCGCCGATATGCGCCTTGCGCAGGAAATACATACACAGTCTGCTCTGTCCGATACCGCCGCCGATGGAATACGGAAGCTCATCGTTCAAAACAGCCCGGTGATACGGCAGCTGACGTCTGTCCTCATTTCCCGCGAGCTTCAGCTGACGCTCCATGGCCGCGGCGTCCACGCGGATACCCATGGACGAAATTTCAAAGGCCCGGTTCAGTACATCGTTCCAGAGGATAATATCTCCGTTCAGTTCCCAGTCGTCGTAGTCCGGAGATCTGCCGTCGTGCTTCTCGCCGGACCGGAGCGCGCCGCCGATTTTCTCGATGAAGACAGCTCCGTGATCCCGGCAGATCAGGTCTTCTCTCTCCTTCGGTGTCTTGTTGGGATACAGATCCTCCAGCTCCTGCGCCGTAATGAAATAGATCTCATTGGGAATCTCCGTCTGTACATCGCGGTAGAGCCGGTTTACATAGTCGCCGAGATTTTTGACCGCATTGTAGATCGTCGTAACAGTCTCGTGAAGGTATTCCGTGGAGCGCTGCTCCTTTGTGATAACCTTCTCCCAGTCCCACTGATCCACGTACACCGAGTGAAGATTGTCCATCTCCTCGTCCCGGCGGATCGCGTTCATGTCCGTGTAAATTCCGTGTCCCGGCTTGATTCCGTACTTTCCGAGGGCGTAGCGTTTCCACTTGGCCAGGGACTGCACAATCTCCACGCGTTTCTCGTCCATGTCCTTCAGCGTGAAGTCCACCCGTCTCTCCACGCCGTTGAGATTGTCGTTCAGTCCCGATTCAGGGATGACGAACAGCGGCGCAGAAACCCGGCGGAGGGAGAGACCGTAGGCCAGCTCCGACTGGAAGTAATCTTTGATTTTCTTAATGGCTCTCTGTGTTTCCAGAGGGTTCAGCAGTGCTTTGTAGCCTTCAGGCAAAATCAGTTCAGACATATATTTTCTCCTTGTCAATAAATTATTATCGTAATCTAGTCGTTTTTGGAAAACAGACACCCGCAGTAATTCTGCCGATACAGTCCGTATTCCCTGGAAAGCTGTACGCTGCGCTGGAAGCCGGCCTTTTTCTTGAAGTCGCGGTCCAGATACTCAATCCCGAACTCCGTCGCAAGCGCCCGGCCGATTTCGGAAATTCTGCGGTAATCCTTGTGCGGGCTGACAGTGAGAGTCGTGCCGAAGATCGGATAACCGTGCTCCGCGGCAAACGCGGCGGTTCCTGCCAGGCGCATCTGAAAGCATACGGTGCACCGGGCGCCTCCCTCCGGTTCCTGTTCCAGTCCGCGGACGCGTTCCAGGTACCGCTCCGGATCGTAGTCGCCTTCAACAAAGGTTATATGGCCGCGTTCTCCCGCCGCCCGGCGATTGACCGCGTCAATAAAGCGGATCTGCTCCGCCTTGCGTTTCTCGTATTCCTCCCGGTCCGTAATACACGGATTATAAAAAAAGACTGTAATGCTGTAATCCGGCAGCAGCCGCTCGATTACAGCGGTACTGCACGGCCCGCAGCAGCTGTGCAGCAGAAGATTTTTCTGCTCCAGACGGCTCCCGACGGGATCAAACCGGCATTCTGTCCGGCTCTGACCGCAGTATGCGAGACCGCAGTCGCCGGCTTCACGTTTTTTCTCCGTCATACTTCCTCCAACGCTTAAAATCACTTCACAATCATAACAATTTATTATATCATAAAAATATGCTGAAAGGAAGGAAAAAGGGTGATGACAAAGGGATGTAAAGTGAATTCTGAAGGGAATTGCGAAGTGACTGCTGAAGTAAATGCTGAAGTGAATGAATATGGGGAATCTCTGCGGATTAACACCATCGGCCGATGGCTGAAAAGCCGCTTCGGTCAGAAGATGGTGAAACTTGCTCTGGACGGCGGCTTTACCTGTCCGAACCGGGACGGAACAAAGGGATGCGGCGGCTGCCTGTTCTGCGGAACAGGCGGGGGCGGCGATTTCGCATCCACCGTCGAGGACCAGATCCGCCTTCTGTCGGACAAATGGCCGGATGCCGGACATCTCGCCTATTTCCAGAACCATACGAACACTTATGCGCCCGTCGAAGTGCTTCGGGAGAAGTATTCCGCCGCGCTGAATTCGCCCGGCATCCGCGGCCTGGTGATTGCCACCCGCCCCGACTGCCTGCCGGAAGATGTTCTGGAGCTTCTGGATCAGATAAACCGTGAACATTTCATGTGGCTGGAGCTGGGGCTTCAGACCGGCAATGAAACCACCGCCGGGAGAATCAACCGGTGTTATGACAATTCCGTTTTCGAGTCCGCCATGTGCAGACTGCGGGAGCTCCGGATCAGGGCAGTGGTTCATCTGATTCTGGGGCTTCCGGGGGAAACCCGGGAGGACATGATGGAATCCGTACGGTATGTGTCTGAAAGCGGCGCCTGGGGAATCAAGCTGCATCTGCTGAACGTGGTCCGGGGGTCACGTATGGCAGACGAATATCCCGGGTATGTTCCCTTTCAGAGTATGGAAGAATACATCGATCTGGTCTGCGATATTGTCGAGATGCTGCCCCCTGAAATGGTGGTCCACCGCCTGACGGGAGACACGCCCCGCAGGGATCTTATCGCACCGGAGTGGAGTTACCGCAAGCGGAGCATCCTGAACGGCATTTATGCCGAGCTCCGCAGACGCGGCACATATCAAGGGTTCAGGAGCCCCTCACGATCTTGACCGTATAGGTCCGTTTCAATCCGGAAGATGCCGTACACACCACCTTGAACGTATTGGTTCCCGACGAAAGAGATTTCTTTCCTGTTCCTGAAACCTTCGCGGAGGTTCTGCTCGCCGCGCCGGCGGAAATCGTCGCCGAGGACACACTTTTGCCGACATAGACCGTAAACGACTTCGTATAACTCTGCGATGAGCTGCTGATCTTCGTGTAGGTTCTGCCGCCGGCCGTGACCTTCAGGGTCTTCAGATAATAATTATTGTCCTTTTTCCAGCTGGAGGACGGAACCTTGCAGGCGCTCGACGGCATATTTTTATAAACGGGGATATAGAATACGATCTTTTTGTCGTAAATCTTGTATTTCTTATAACTGGACGCGGTGGATACCGATGTGTTCCGCGGCGCGTAGACCGCCGTCATATAGACGTGAGTTCCTACCCTGCTCAGTCCGTTCATCACATTGAAATGCTCCAGATAGGCGCAGCTCTGGTTATTTGCGATAAAATTCGAAGCGATGTACTTCGCCCCTCCCCGGATCGCTTTGTCAATGCTGGTCCAGGGACGGAGATAACTGGAGCCGCTTCCCGCGTACCGGATACCGTTGGACGCGCCGCCGCTGGCGGAATCGTAGGCGCCGATGTTGAACACGTTATACACCTTCCGGCCACTGACCGTTCCGCTGTTGATTTTAGAGCCCTGCTCCTCCAGCGCCTTGGCAGTCAGATAGACAGGACTGATGTTGTAGCTCTTCGCCGCCGTGACGAAGCTTCCGGAATTTTTGTAGAGGTAGCTGTTCCTTCCCTTCGTCATGGTCTTCACCATGGAAAGCGTCTGATAAGAGGAATGGTACCGGTTGTCTTCAAACATGAACACATGCGTGTCATCCAGCCAGTTCCTCGGGTCCATATAAAATTCCACGCACCCCTCGGAGGCGGCGATGAACTTCGCTCCGTCCTTCGGCGCGTACCTGTTGGTCAGATAGTTGTAACAGCCTTTCTCCACAGAGCGGTAGGAGTACGGGAAGGTCGTGTAGACCAGATTGGTTCCCGTCCTCTCTGTCATCCGAGAGACCGCATCCGACCAGTCCAGTCCTGTGTTTACCGCCACAAATTCCCATTTTGGATGCGCTTTTTTCAGCGCGGCCAGTTTCTTTGTGTAACTGGAAGGAAAGCCCTTAAAGGACGTTGTGGACGTAGATGAGGAGGATGAGCTGCTTTTCGAGGAGGACGAGGATGACGTGCTCTTCGAAGAAGACGCGGTCGATGAAGTCGAACTCAGCTTGACGTAGCGGGCAATCACATAATAGTATTTGGAGCCGACCTTGATTTTATACCACTTCTCTCCGTTCCGGTCATAAGCGGTCAGCACCACCTTGACTGATTTTCCTTTTTTATAGACAGTCTTCTTCGCGTAGCTCCAGCCGGCGCCGGCCCGGATGTTGACGTCCGCTGTAGTCTTGCCCGACACGGTGACACTGTCTGCGTATTTCACGAGATCCGAACGGATGTATCCCTTATAACTGCTGATATAATACCACTTGTATTTCGCTTTCGTGCTTTTTTTCGCCGTGAAATATTCCGCCTTGATAGAGAATTTCTTACCCTTGGACAAAGTCCTGACCTGCGCAGAAGACACCGACGCGGAAGCGCGGATAACGGATGCGGTCTTTGCTGTCCCGGAGGCAGCAGGCTTCGACGCAGCGAAAACGTCCGTGCCGCACATCATCATCGCGAGGATGATTCCGAACAGTGTCACGGATATCGTTCTGACACGGGTATTCTTTTTTACTGAAATGATCATATTTACTCCAAATCCGGCTACCGATCGGGTCCCAGACGTCCATCGTTGTAATGCTTGCGGCAGAGCGACACGTACATGTCGTTTCCGCCGATCACAATCTGCTCCCCCTGCTTCACGATGTTTCCGTTCACCAGCCTGGCAACCATCGTCGCCTTTCTGCCGCACCAGCAGATCGTCTTGATTTCCTCGATCTTGTCGGCGTAGGCAAGCATATAATACGATCCCTCAAAGAGTTCATTTTGAAAATCGTTTTTCAGTCCGTATGCCAGCACAGGCACCTCGAAACTGTCCACGATCTCAGCCAGTTCTTCCACATGATGCTTCTTCAGGAACTGACACTCGTCGATCAGCACACAGTCAACGGGATGATCCGTGTTCTTCTGGATGAAGAGATCCAGAATGTTCGTATCCTCGTTCACGATGTCGGCCTCTCTCTGCAGCCCGATGCGCGAGGTGATCAGTCCGACGCCGTAGCGGTCGTCCACCGACGGAATCAGAGTGAGAACGTGTTTCCCGCGTTCCTCATAATTATAAGCGACCTTGATGAGTTCAATCGATTTGCCCGCGTTCATCGTGCTGTAGCGATAATATAACTGTGCCATGTTCCCTCCCGAATCATTTGGTTCTATGATACCAAAAATTTACCGCATTCGCAAGACTATATTCTGAGCAGGTATTGCAAGAAAATTGAGCCGTGTGGTATACTGTTGACAGAATTTCAATGAAAATCCGGCCAACAGGCAGAGAAGGGAAGCATCATGTCAGATAACAGAAAATACATCAACAAAGCAAAATCCATCGTGATCAGCCGCAGTGAGGACTTCCGCCCCTATCTGGATCTCTATATTTCGGAATCCAGGGCCCGGGGAACCGCGCTGAATCACCTGCCCTATCTCCGCTCCACCATGACCGGTATCTTCGAGGCCTCCATTCACCAGGCGCTGGGCGAGGCTCTGACCGAACGGGACAGCCGTCTGCTGGTCCGGAGGCTCTACCGCCTCTGCGAAAACCTGAAGCGTACAGAAGCGACGACCCGCCTAAATCTGCACACCCCGGCCTATGCGGCGGCCGTCATTGCGGGAGCCCTCTCCGGAAATCCCCTCACTGACCGGGAGATCAATTCGCTGGAGCCGCTGGACCAGAGCGTCCGCGCCTACTTCGAGATGGCCGAAGAGAAGCTGCACAGGCAGCTGGACGCACCGGAGGCTCCGGCCGACTGACCGTCCGCTCGCAGAGCGTTCTCAGTTCATTCTCAGCATTTTCCCCTCAGTTTTTGTTATATACAAAAGATACAAAAGATTTTTCTGCAGCGTACAAAGAAAAATCGGCAACCGCCGAACTTCAATGTTTGCAGCGGTTGCCGTAAAAATGGTGCTCAGACTCGGAATTGAACCAAGGACACGAGGATTTTCAGTCCTCTGCTCTACCTACTGAGCTATCTGAGCACATCATTATTAACTTGTAAATTGGTGGGCCACCAGGGACTTGAACCCGGGACCTGCCGGTTATGAGCCGGATGCTCTGACCAACTGAGCTAGTGGCCCACATTTCTGATGGTCGGGGTGGCAGGATTTGAACCCGCGACCCACTGGTCCCAAACCAGTTGCGCTACCAAGCTGCGCTACACCCCGATACAACGAGCCCGCGCTGTGGGTCGAAAATGGCAGGGGCAGAAGGATTCGAACCCTCGACACGTGGTTTTGGAGACCACTGCTCTGCCAACTGAGCTATACCCCTATAAAAAACGGAGAAGGCGAGATTCGAACTCGCGCTGCCCATAATTGAACACTAACGGTTTAGCAAACCGTCCTCTTCAGCCACTTGAGTACTTCTCCAGGTGCATGAACCGGCGATATATCCCGAATCCCTAAATGGCGGAGAGGGTGGGATTCGAACCCACGGTTCTTACGAACACCGGTTTTCAAGACCGGCACCATCAACCACTCGGACACCTCTCCATGATGGCGGTGATTCGTAAAAAAATGGTGACCCATCGGAGATTCGAACTCCGGACACCTTGATTAAAAGTCAAGTGCTCTACCACCTGAGCTAATGGGTCGTAACTGGCTGGGGTAGCAGGGATCGAACCTACGCATAAGGGAGTCAAAGTCCCTTGCCTTACCACTTGGCTATACCCCACTATCACATTGATTAAAATAATTGGTGAGCCCGCAGAGATTCGAACTCTGGACACACGGCTTAGAAGGCCGTTGCTCTATCCAGCTGAGCTACGAGCCCACACTATTTGTTTGTGGAGCGGATGATGAGAATCGAACTCACGCCATCAGCTTGGAAGGCTGAGGTTCTACCATTGAACTACATCCGCAGAATTGGAGCGGAAGACGAGATTCGAACTCGCGACCCTCGCCTTGGCAAGGCGATGCTCTACCCCTGAGCCACTTCCGCATACTGGTCGAGGGAGATGGATTCGAACCATCGTAAGCTCAGCTAACGGATTTACAGTCCGCCCCCTTTAGCCACTCGGGCATCCCTCGACATCATCAATGTATAATGGGATCTGCGTAGAATCTGTGTTGACTCTACCAAATCGCGTATTCAATTTCAAAGGTTCAAGCTTTGCATGGAGCTGGCGGAGGGAATCGAACCCCCAACCTGCTGATTACAAATCAGCTGCTCTACCGTTGAGCCACGCCAGCAAATTGGCGACCAAGACGAGGCTCGAACTCGTGACCTCCAGCGTGACAGGCTGGCATTCTAACCAACTGAACTACTTGGCCATATATGTCCTTGATTGTCCTCACAGTCCGGAGCCGCTTCAGGCGATCGTTTCCGGGCACTCATCACCATGTCCGAATCCGCGTCACCTGCCTGTATGACAGCGTTCCCCCGACCGGGCCAGACGCCCAAGTCCTGCGGTATTGCGGTGTCTATGTTCTCGACACAGTTAGTAACTATACAGTAAATCGCGGTGTTTGTCAATAGAAAAATCCAAAATTCTTTTACAAGATTTTGCGCGGGATTTTACCGGGGACGCGGCACCTTCACCAGAGCGTGCTCCACACGCTCCACCATATCCCCCCCGCCGGCAATGCCGGTCAGAGCTGCGATGCATGACTCTGTCACGGACGGATCACAGGTCAGGCGGAACCCTACCCTGTCCAGATACTCAAAATCCGACAGTGTCACACTCTCCCCGAAATCATGGTTCTGAACCCGGTGAAACGCCTTGTAATCGATTTTGCAGATGAGAACGTCTCTTTGTTCCACATCGCAGATTCCCGCCGCCTCAAGGCCGATTTTGGCGCTTGAGGTGTACGCCCGGACCAGACCTCCGGTCCCCAGCTTGATCCCGCCGAAATAACGGGTCACCATCACAGCCGTGTCCGTCACTCCCAGGGAGACCAGCAGCTGAACGATCGGCGCGCCGGAGGTTCCCTGCGGCTCGCCGTCATCACTGCCCCACTGCACCTGCATGGCATCGCCGAGCACCATGGCCGGCACATTATGCGTCGCATCGCGATATTTCTTTCTTATTTCTTCAAAAAAGGCCTCTGCGGCCTCTCTGTCTCCGCAGGGCATGACATGGGTGATGAAACGGGACCGTTCAATGATCTGCTCACCCTCGCCCGGTCCTGCCACCGTGCTGTACAGTTTCATTTTGTAAACTCATACTCCTTCAGTCTCTGATGATCCGCGGAGGAAAGCTCGGTCAGAAATTCCGTGCCCGTTTCGCGGTATTCCATGGAGATCACATTTGTTTTATCACAAAGGTAGGACGACAGGTCGCCCCGGTCATAGGGAATCAGGAGTCGGACAGTCTCCGTGTCAAAGACCCGCTCTTCAATCTCTCCGACCAGTTCTTCAATGCCTTCTCCCGTCTTCGCAGACAGGAAAAGATTCCGCTCGCCCGATTCGGGGACGGTCAGTCCGTCAGCGATGTCCATTTTGTTGAACACCGTCAGTTTTTCTTTGTCCCCGGCGCCGATCTCCTCCAGGACACGGTTGGTCACGTCGATCTGGAACTGATTGTCCTCATAAGACGCATCCACGACATGCAGCAGCAGATCCGCATACCGCACCTCGCTCAGCGTCGCCTTGAAGGCCTCCACCATTCCGTGAGGAAGCCTGCTGACAAAGCCTACCGTATCGACAAGGATGAATTCATGGCCGGAATCCAGCCGGATGCTCCGCTGCTGCGTGTCCAGCGTGGCGAAAAGCATATCCCTTTCGCAGACGGACTTCTCCTCCTTGTCGGACAGCGCAAGAAGCCGGTTCATCAGCGCCGATTTCCCGGAATTCGTATATCCCACCAGTGCGACGACAGGAATGTCTGCCTTTTCTCTGCGGCTCCTCTGCACGCTGCGATTCGTTCTGACTCTGGCCAGCTCTGCCCGGATGTCGTCCATCCTTCGTTCGATGTGACGCCGGTCTGTCTCCAGCTTCTTCTCGCCGGGACCTCTCGTCCCGATCCCTCCGCCCAGCCGGGAAAGGGATTTTCCGAAGCCGGTCAGACGAGGCATCCTATACTGAAGCTGCGCAAGCTCCACCTGCAGTTTTCCCTCCGCAGAGGTGGCTCTGGACGCAAAAATATCCAGGATCAGAATCGTCCGGTCGATAATTCTGACGCCGATGGCGTCTTCCAGGTTCCGGAGCTGCATCCCGGTCAGCTCATCATTGAAAACAACCATATCGGCTTCCATATGCTTCGCCATCTCGGCCAGTTCCAGAACCTTGCCGCTTCCAACCAAAGTAGCGGTGTTCGGCTTCTCCAGCGACTGCACCGCTTCTCCGATCACTTCAACAGAAGCTGCCTCCGCAAGGCCTCTCAGTTCCTGCATGGAATAAGAGATGTCCCTGTTCCGCTGCAGACCGACCAGAATCGCTCTGTAGCATTCCTCCTCAAGCACTCTGTTATCTTCTGTGAATCTCAGCATTTAAATATCGATCTTGTCAATTTCTCCGCGCAGGAATTCGTTGGTGATCTTGATCCGGGTTCCCTTCATTCCGAGGGATCTGGATTCGATCACGCCCGCGCTCTCCAGCTTTCTGAGGGCGTTTACGATGACGGAACGCGTGATTCCGGATTTGTCGGCTATCTTGCTGGCAACCAGAAGTCCCTCGTCGCCCTCCAGCTCCGCGAAAATCTTTGTAACCGCATCCAGCTCGGAATAGGACAGAGTCTCCAGCGCCATGTTGACCGCATTCTTTTCTCTGCTGTCAGCCTCTTCCTCCATCGTGATTCCCCGGGTAACCTCCAGACCGATGACCGTCGCGCCGTACTCGCAGATCGCGATGTCCTCATCGTTATAAGCGCGGTCCGGACGGGCAAGCAGAAGCGTCGCCACCCGCTTTCCGCCGAAGATAATCGGTACGATGACGTGATACTTCGACGCCATCTCATAGTCCTCGCCGTAGATTTCCTTGATGCTGTCGTAGATCAGATTTTCCTTTGTCTCCGTGATCTCGAGGAACTTGTCATTATACTGCTCCGGCAGACAGGAGATTCCTTCTTCTTCAATGATCAGAGGAGCCTCCTCGCCCTCTTTATACTTCGCGGCAAGCACCTTTCCCCGTTTGTTCATGATGTAAACGTTGGAATTCAGCAGCTCTCCGATTGTTTCACAGAGCTCGTCGAAGGACACGTATCCTGACGCGCTCTCTGAAAGCATCCAGTTCATTTTTCTGATTTTTTCTAATAGTTTTTCGCTCATGTTAGTCTCCCATTCTTTAAAAAAGTACTAAAGAATATATTTATCAACATCATCCCTGCGGATGGTGTCGTTAAACTTGTTTTGTACAAAGGCCCGGTCGATGATGATTTTCCCGTCCTCATCCGGCTCCGGAATCTCGTAGGAAATATCCTCCAGCAGAATCTCCATAATCGTATGCAGTCTGCGGGCCCCGATATTCTCGTTCTGCTCGTTCATCAGGAAGGACATCTCCGCAATCTCATCGATGGCGTCATCGGTGAACTCCAGATGGATCCCCTCTGTGGACAGCAGCGCCTGATGCTGCTTGGTAATCGCGTTCTCCGGCACCGTCAGAATCTTGACGAAATCCTCCTTGTCGAGATTGTTCAGCTCCACACGGATCGGGAACCGTCCCTGCAGCTCCGGAATCAGATCCGTCGGCTTGGAGGTATGAAACGCGCCGGCGCCGATGAACAGAATATGATCAGTCTTCAGCGGTCCGTACTTGGTGTTGACGACGCTTCCCTCGACGATGGGCAGAATGTCTCTCTGCACGCCCTCTCTGGAAACGTCTGCACCCGATGTATAGCGGCCGCCCGAGGCGATCTTGTCGATTTCATCGATGAAAATGATGCCGTTCTGCTCTGCGTTCTCCAGAGCCTCATCCGTCACCTGATCCATATCCAGAAGGTTCTGAGCCTCCTGCTCCCGAAGGATCTTCCGCGCCTCTTTGACGCGTACACGTTTTTTCTTTGTCTTCTGCGGCATCATATCGCCGAATATATTTCCGATGGCAATGCTCATGCCCTCGTTGCTCATGTCGAGCTGATTCCCCTTCGGCGTGTCGTTCACCTCAATCTCGATGAACTGTTCCTCCAGAAGGCCGTCGTGCAGCTGCTGGCGCACCTGGTCGCGGGCCATCTCCACATCCGAGGATTCCGGCTCCTCCTGCTCCTTCTTCCGCTGACTTTCCTCATACAGCTGCTTCTGGCTCGGATAGCCGCCGCTGTTCATCAGAAAATCGAAGGGATTTCTGGATCCGCCGGTCTTCTCCTTTCCCTTGTGTGCGCCGGGAATAATCGCCTCGATGATTTTCTCCTCTGCGATGCCGTCTGCAATGTCATATTTCTCCTGCATCTTCTCGGCTTTAGTGATCCGCATGGAGGCCTCCGCCAGATCCCTGATCATGGAATCCACATCCCGGCCCACATAGCCGACCTCCGTGAATTTAGTGGCCTCCACCTTCACAAAGGGCGCTTTCATGAGCTTCGCCAGCCGTCTGGCGATCTCGGTCTTTCCACAGCCGGTAGGTCCCTGCATCAGGATGTTTTTCGGCGTAATCTCCTCCCGCATTTCCTCCGGAAGAAGGCTTCTTCTGTATCTGTTCCGCAGGGCAATCGCGACGGATTTCTTCGCCTCATCCTGCCCGATGATATATTTATCCAGCGCGGCGACGATTTCCTTCGGCGTCATGCTCTGAATCTTCTGAGTCATTGCTGCAATCCCCCTTTTACAGTTTCTCGACCGTGATATGGTCGTTGGTATAGACACAAATTGACGACGCGATGCGCAGTGATTCCCGCACAATTTCCTCAGCGTTCATATCTGTATGATTGAACAGCGCGTTCGCGGCAGAATACGCGTAGTTTCCGCCGGAGCCGATGGCGACAAAGTCCTGGTCAGGCGCGATTACCTCGCCGTTGCCGGAGATAATCAGCATCTGATCCCGATCCACCACGATCATCAGAGCCTCCAGGCTTCTCATCCCCTGGTCTCCGCGCCAGAGCTGCGCCAGATCGACGGCGGCCCGCTTGAGGTTTCCGCCGTGTTCCTCCAGTTTTTTTTCGAATTTGTCGGTCAGGGAAAAGGCGTCCGCCACCGAACCGGCGAATCCCGTCAGAACCTTTCCTTTGAAAATCTTCTTGACCTTCACGGCGCCGTTTTTCATGATCGCCGTTTCGCCCATCGTAACCTGTCCGTCGCCGCCGATTGCCACATCATCTGCGCTGCGGCGCACCGCGCAGATCGTCGTTGCATGTAACTGCTGCATTTTTCTACTCCTTATTCTTTGTAGTCGCATTCCTTATTAGAGCATTCCAGTTTTTTCTCCCCCTTGCTCACCTTCTCCACAAGAAGACTTCCGCATTTGGGACACTGCTTGTTTACCGGCTTGTTCCAGTACGACTGGTCGCATTCCGGATAGCCGCTGCAGCCGTAAAAGATTTTTCCCTTCCGGCTTCGTTTCTCCACGATATCCTTCCCGCACCGGGGACACTTGACGCCGATCGTCTTCACAATCGGCCGCGTGTTGCGGCACTCGGGATAGCCGGAGCACGCGATAAAGTCACCGTACCGGCCGGCCTTTATGACAAGCGGCCTGCCGCAGAGCTCGCAGAACTCGCCGGTCGGCTTGTCCTCCACAACAACCTTCTCAATGGCTTCGTCCGCCTTGTCCAGTTCCTGCTTGAACGGACCGTAGAAATCCCGAATCAGAGATTTCCACTCTGTGCCCTTCGCCTCCACGTCGTCCAGCTTATCCTCCATGCTCGCGGTAAAGCCCGCGTCCACAATCTCATGGAAATACTGTTCCATCAGATCGGTGACGATGAAGCCCAGCTCCGTGGGAACCAGCGTTTTCTTCTCCCTCTTGACATACTTCCGCTCTGAAAGCGTGCCGACGATGGGAGCGTAGGTGCTCGGCCGTCCGATGTCCCGATCCTCAAGTTCCCGGACCAGGCTCGCCTCCGTAAACCGCGACGGCGGCTGCGTGAAGTTCTGCTCGCCGCCGACCTTCTGCAGCTTCAGTTCTTCATTCTCTGCGAGCTCAGGCAGGATCCGGTCCCGGTCCTCATCGTTTCCGCCGCCGTAGACCTTCTGGTAGCCGTCGAAGAGCAGCTTGCTCCCCGTCGCTCTGAAGAGATACTCTCCGTTCCGGATGTCCACCTGCATGCCGTCATACTGCGCAGGCTTCATCTGGCTGGCGATAAAGCGGTTCCAGATCAGCCTGTAGAGGCGGTACTGATCTCTCGACAGCTGATCCTTCAGTTCGTCCGGCTCCAGATCGATGATGCTGGGGCGGATCGCCTCGTGGGCGTCCTGAATGTCCTTTTTCTTATTGGAGAACACGTTGTTCCCGAGATACTGCTCTCCGTATTTTTCTGCAATAAACCCGGCCGCGGCGGTCCGGGCCTCCGCGGAGATCCGGACGGAATCGGTCCTCAGATATGTAATCAGACCGATGGTACCCCGTTTCCCGGCGTCCACGCCCTCATAAAGCTGCTGCGCAATCATCATCGTCTTGCGGGTGTTGAAGTTCAGTTTGTTGGATGCTTCCTGCTGCAGCGTGCTGGTCGTGAACGGCGCATACGGCTTCTTGCTCCGCGGTTTTCTGTTAATCGCGGAAACCGTATATGTGCCGGACTCCAGTTCCTTCAGAATCGTGTCGTTTTCTTCCCGGCTTCCGATTGCAAGCTTTTTCCCGTTTCTGGAATGCAGTCTGGCGGAAAAGTCCGGGTCATGCTCGAACTCCGCGCTGATGGTCCAGTACTCCTGCGGCACAAAATCCCGGATTTCCTTCTCCCTGTCGCAGATAATCTTCAGCGCCGCCGACTGCACGCGTCCCGCCGACAGACCCTTGCGCACCTTGCGCCAGAGCAGCGGACTGATCTGATAGCCTACCAGGCGGTCCAGCACGCGCCGGGCCTGCTGAGCGTCCACCAGATTCTGATTGATCGGCCGCGGATGCTTAATCGCTTCTTTAATTTTCGATTTGGTGATTTCATTAAATTCAATCCGGCACGGACTGTCAGGATCAATGCCCAGCAGATATGCCAGATGCCACGAAATCGCTTCGCCCTCCCGGTCAGGGTCCGTGGCAAGATACACCTTCGATGCTTTTTTCGCTTCTTTTTTCAGTTCCTTTATCAGGTCGCCCTTTCCGCGAATGGAAATGTATTGTGGTTCAAAATCCTGATCAACGTCGATGCCGAGCTTGCTCTTCGGCAGATCCCGGACATGCCCCACCGATGCGATGACACGGTAACGGGAACCCAGGTACTTTCCAATCGTTTTCGCTTTGGATGGCGACTCAACAATCACTAACGTTTTTTTACTATTCGCCATTATTCCTCCAAAAAATATTTGATAAACGATTCGTATTATAACACAAATCCGTTTTACGTCAAATATTCTCAATATTCATTTTTTCACAGTTGTTTCTCTGTGTCAACTGAAATATTGTTCACATTCTGTTCACAAAAACTCTTCCCATTGAACTTACCACCAGTCCCTTCATTTCAAGCACAGTAATAATACCGTTGATTTTCTGCGGCGGAAGCATGGTCAGACGGCACAGCTCGTCACTTGTGAGCTCAGAATGTTTCCTGATCTGATCGAAAATATTTTTTTCATCCTCCCCAAGAATCTCCCGGATTTCTGATGAATTTTCCGGAATAATTCCCAGACCGCGGATCAGTTCCTCAATCACGAGGAGCGGCATCACGCCCTCTGAGATGATCTGATTGGAACCGAAACTGGCAGGGCTGGTTATGTTGCCCGGCACAGCGTAGAGCTGTCTGCCCTGCTCCTCCGCAAACTCGGCCGTAATCAGCGCACCTATCACCAACCCGGTGAGATAACATTGCACGAAACGAAACTGTTCTATAATGGCGGTATTGCAAATAAGAAAAAGCGCACGTTCGGCTACCCCATTCTAACACGCCTTTTCCTAATTTGCATAGGTAATTGCTGAAGTTTACTCTGGAAAGATAGATTTTAAAAAATAAGCCTTGTTCCTGACAGATTTTGTACGGATGATTATCACCGTTCCATCAAGGAAATGATACTCGGTATCACCACTGCTATGATAAATGCAATGCTCAAACACCTTGCTTACAAGGCTAATATCCATTTTCGTAAGCGGCTCCATACCATCAGTGATTGCAATAAATTGCTTAGCCCGGACACGTTCGAGTGCGTTCTCTGAATTTAGCATTCTCTCCCACTTTCGCATATTCGTTTTTCTTCTGGAAAGGATCTTATTCCAGGCGGCCACAAAGCCATCAAACAGTTCCCGTTCATAGAGGACATCGCTTTCAACGCAGTGGCGCTTCCCTTTTTCCCTATATCTTTGTCCGCACTCCCAGGTAATCACCTTCCCCCAGCTTCTGGTAAGCGTTCTTCTCGAATATGTATGACCGCAGCAACCGCAGATAACCTTATGCGAAAACGGCCTCTTATCTGTAAACTGGCCAAGCGTGGTAAGTTTATGTTCCTTCATGAATGCCTCTCGCCTGTCAAGCTCAATCTGCACAGCCTCCCATATTTCTTTATCTATAATTGCCTCGTGATCATTTTTAATGTGATACATCGGAAGCTGCCCTTCATTCTTTGCAATCTTATGTGACAGAAAGTCCGGCGTGTACCATTTCTGCAGGTATACATCTCCCATATGCTTCTCATTACGAAGTGTTTGCTTTACAGTACTGACTTTCCAAGCTGGTTTTCCCAAGGCTCCAGGGATGCCCTTTTCGTTTAATGTCCGTGCAATGATATCCGGATTCATCCCTGTGATAAAGGCTGAATACATCCATTTGACCACCTTGGCCTGCTCCGGATTTTTGATAAGATTTCCTTCCTCATCCTTGTCGTAACCGTAAAATCGTGATGTGCACATTGACCATTTCCCCTGAGAGAATAATGACTGCTTCCCCCACACAACGTTCTCAGAGATTGCCCGGCTCTCGTCCTGCGCAAGGGATGCAAGAATTGTGAAGAGAAGCTCGCCGGATGCTGCTGTTGTATCCACATGCTCTTTTTCAAACAGGATGCCGATTCCCATATCCTTTAGCATCCGGGAATAATGCAGACAGTCCTGCGTGTTACGTGCAAAGCGGCTGATTGATTTAGTAATGATCATATCAATGAATCCAGCCTTACAGTCTTCGATCATCCTGTTAAACTCGCTTCGCTTTCTGGTGTTAGTTCCGGAGATTCCTTCATCGGCATAGATTCCAGCCATCGTGTAATCAGGATTCTTCTCAATGTATTCGGTGTAATATGCCACCTGGTTTTCAAAGGAATTAAGCTGCTGATCCTGCTCACTCGACACCCTGCAGTATGCTGCCACCCGAATTTTTTTCTTTTCCGTCACCTGCTTTCCGGCCATCCTTTTACTCGCAGGGATGCGTATGATTTCTCTTGCCATAATTAGTCCTTTCCGTACGGGCACTCATCTGAAGCCTCATACTCTTCTTTATCCATGTATGTAAAAAAACTGTTACCAATATCATCCGTGAATGGAATAACTGTAACAGGCTTTTTCAGTTCTCCCCAGGTATCTGAGATTTCTGCCGGAAGCGAACGCATCTGGCATCTTTTTCCTTGACTTTTATACCAGTTTTTTGCTGTTTTACATTTCCAGTAGGGAACCCCTCCTGTAAACCCATGAACCATGACTTCGCCGCAATATGGGCAGAAGAGTTTTCCGGAGTGAAGATAGGTATTTCGTGTGTATCTGTTCTTCCCTGACTCCGGTTTTTCAGGATGCTTTCTCCTTACCACATTACGCTTCTGCGTTTTTTTCTTTTTTGATTTCTCAGGCCTGTGAAACTCGTTCGGATAGGTGTGATCCTGTTCCCATTCGATCTTGGGATAGGCTTCAACACGATCCATACCGTACTCGTCTTTATATTGAACCACTACAAGTTCCTCGTCTATACCTTCCCAGCCTTTCAGGAACTTTGCCGGAACATAAACACCCGGACAGCTTTCCGGCGACCATTTAAGACGCGTACTGCACATCCAGTATTCAAAGCTCTGATCTTGATTCCATTTGTGATAGAGTTTGCAGCCGCAGTATGGACAGAAGAGTTTTCCGGAAAGTGGGTATGTGGACTGATTGGAATGCCTGATGCTTTTTACAGGAATTTTATGCGCATAGGCCTGCGACCTGTCATCCAGCACCTTCTGAACGGCATCCCACTGTTTTCGGTTTACGATAGCCGGATGTACATCTGTCAGGTGCCACTGATCAAGTTCTCCGGTATTCTTACACGTTTTCCGATGACCATCGTTATAGGTTTTCTGCAGAATGCGATCACCCTTGTAGGCTTCATGGCGAAGCATCTTCCGGATCTGACCACCGCCCCACTTGCAGCCCTTTGGTGATGGAATGCCCTGTTCATTCAGGTAACCGGCAATCTTACTTGCCCAGATTCCCTTTTCAGAAAGTTCAAAGGCGAGCCGGACAGTCTTTGCCTGCTCCTCATCAATGATAATCTCACCGTTCTCATCCTCGGTGTATCCATACAACCGGGAGAGGTTAAAGTACGGTTCACCTCTTTTGAACTTATTTCGGATGGTCATCCGGACGTTTGATGAATTGCTCTCGCTTTCTGCCTGTGCAAAAGCCGCAAGGATAGTAAGCATCAGCTCCCCCTCCTGCGTCATTGTGTCGATGTTCTGAAGCTGAAAGAAAATCGCTACACCGAGTTCTCTCATCTCCCTTGATGCCTTTAGCACAGTCTCGGTGTTTCTTGCAAACCGGGAAACGCTTTTTACGACAATCATGTCAATCCTGCCTTTCCGAGCATCCTGCAGCATCTTCTGAAACTGTGGCCTGTTTTCGCTATATCCTGTGATCCCCTGATCAGCATAGATCCCGGCAAACTCCCATGCTGGATTTGCTGTTATAAAGCGTCTGAAATATACTGTCTGATTCACAAAGGAATCTTCCTGCTCATTACTATCCGTTGAAACCCGGACATAGGCGCAGACACGTTTCTTCTGAAGCTCTCTTTTTCTTGTTTCAATTTTCTGTACCTTCATGGTATCCCTCCCTTCGATTGGCAGTACTATAAATCACTCTGTCTTCGCGATTAGTCAAGTAATAAAGCGGCTGTTCACCCCAGAGTTTTTAAAGGCAAAAAGAAAATGCCCGAGGGGACTCCTCCCGGGCACGGTTACTTATTTCAGTATTTCATTTACGCGCCTTTGCACCGCGTTATAATCATATCCAGCAGCAGTGAGACGTTTCTTCCTTTCGCTGCCATTTCCCCACTTGCCAGCGATCACCTCTTCGGCAAGCGCGTTGACAGATTTTCTAGAATCCACCTTCACATCATATCTGGTCAGATTCCACTTTTCAATAATTCTGCAGAGCTTATCAACATAGGTAAGACTGGTTGCATAACCACCTGCCCTGATGATTTTGATGGCTTTTCTGTAGTTCCTGCAGCCCTTCAGTCCGGCGTAACGCAGTTTACTGCCGTTCTTCGCTCCGTTAAGATAAGCGGAATGATCGGCGATGGATTTTTCAATATCCGGATACTTCCTGAAGTCTGCTGTGACCGTTATGTACGACCCATCCTTACTCTGTTCCTTCGTCTTTTTTGTATAGACGGACTTGCCGTCCCAGACAGAACCCGACCATGTGTTACCGGACAGAGACTTCTTCATGCCAAAGCAGTTATTAGCATTCTGAGCCAGTTCTGACTTTCCGTAGCCAGACTCCAGAATAAACTGCGCCAGCGACACGGAGGCAAGGATGCCAGATTTCTTCTGATCTGCGGTAAAAAGAGCACCAACTTTCCTGATTACATCAGCATCTGACAAGTTTTTCAGACTTGAGGCTTTGAGCCCTGTGGTGATCTTTTTCTCAGATCCACCGAGTTGTCTGGTAACTTCTTTGGCCAGCTTGCCCAGTCTGCTATACAGCCAGTTGCCCGGACACGACTTGTTGGCAAACCATCTGTGGACAGTGATGACCATCTCATCAGATTTCGGTGTATAGTTCAGTGTCCTGCTTTTATCCCCCAGCCACAGCAGTTTTTTCTTGCCATTGCGTTTACAAATATCCACGCAAAGTTTCACGAGCGTTGCGTAAACCCTGCTGTTCATCCTGTACGGTTCTTTCGTATCAGATGCACATTCGATCGTAACAGCTCTCTGGTCATTGGCATTTGAGGATGTACACCAGGAGCGGTTCTTTTCTTCTACATAAAGCCCTACACGGCCATCCCGGTCAATGCCATAATTACTGGAAGCCTGTGTGCTGCTCTTTGCAAACCATGATCCGAGTCCCTCTGCCGTACACTGACCCACCACGCAGTGAGGCGATATCCGGTCGATAGTGTGCGTTCTCCTTCCGGAATGATTCGGTGACAGTTTCTTATATGCCACCAGTTTGCTGTTTGTGTAACCCATGTTACTCTCCCTCCTTTTCCGCTCTCTTATGGAGCTGTTCCAGTACATCTTCCAGCTGATCCGGGATGGGCAGTCCAAGATGCCCTGCATTTTCCAGAAGGCTGACGCCTTCATTTGACAGGTAGAAGAAAATGACGGCTGTACGCAGAATTCCTTCCTGTCCGATGACCTGCACATCGATGATATTGGCAATGCCTACAAGCACAAAAACAAGGACTTTTCTGCAGATTCCTCTGAATCCCACTTCGCTCGACAGTCTCCTGTCGGCTATCGCACACATCACCCCGGTCAGGTAATCGGCAATAACGAATGCTATCAGTGCGTAAAGCAAACCATCACATCCTCCCAGATAATAACCTATCCATCCTCCCAGACCCGCGAATACAGTCTGGATCATAATCCAAAATTCTTTCATAATAAATCTCTCCTTTCACATGACTTTCCAGTCATTCTTCAACTTTGATTTCTCCGGTAACACGTCATTCATAACGAGCAAAAATAAAAGAGCCCATCCCAGCGGAATGCCGAGGCAGACTCCTGCGAGCAAATATATAATTGTGTGCATGATTGAATCCTCCTTTATGCGGTTCTTCTCCATATGTAGACACTAAGGTACGGCGGCATATTATTGCCACTCGTTCCTTTTCCAGTTGTTCCTGTTGTGCCACTGAACCCGTGTATATGCCCTGTGGAAAGTGCCGCTTTTTGTCGGTAAATTGGGTTATCTTCTGACCGCACCACGTTTGTTATACTGCTTCCGGTTCCCTGTTTGATTGTTTTTCTTGTAATTCCATCCCCACTAAGTGCCAGAGTTAATACACAAGTATTATCGTTATCAAAGGGGTGCTTATGTCCGGATTCAGCTGCCGTGTTTCCTGAGAATAAGTGTGCGTGAGACGGCAACATATCGGCAGTCATTGTATCACTTCCTCCAGTATTTCCAGCAGCATAATTTGAACCAGCCGCAAGTAAGAATCTGTCACGCACTCTTTCCCATGTGCCGCCAAAAAGCGTAGCAGGGCTTGTGGAGCTCACGCTCATATAGATTGAACCAACCGGATATATCAGGTCAAAGACCGTACCAAATCTGCCGTCCGGATTACAGAATGAAGGAATCCCGTCCCAGTTTATCCTCATCCTGCCATTACTGAAGCCCACAGAGTAGGCCGAACTGTCACCTGATCTATAAGTAACCGTAATTGTTACTCTGCAGACAGGTACGCCCATCTGACCGATCTGAAATACAGACTGCCCGGAAGGAATCTTGATCATTCCGTCACTGTGAACGGCTTCAATATCCTCATCAACGTCAAGTGTCTTACCGTTTGAAAATTCAATATGGATCACTGTATGTGCCGATAATATTTCCATGACACCTGTGTTTGCCTTTGCGTCAAAACCATAATTATAGAGCTTCACCAGTTGTATCGTGCTCGCAGCCGACCAGTTGATGAGAGTCTGCTCGTAGATCTGTGTTTCGGTTCTCGGATTGGTTAGGGCCTCAAAAGCTGTACTGCCCTCAACAGAAGATTCTATGTGCATCTTGTACCCATCAAAGGTCATATGTGCCAAGTCACTGGCTCCAACTGCTGCAGTACGTTCTCCGGAATCAACATCTACCATCGTGATTCCATCGCCCGTTTCCAATTCCAGCTTTTCCGATGAAATTCGCATCTGATTTCCTCCATCCTGACCAATTTTAACTTCTTCTCCGAACCTGGCCAGCACATCACTACCATCTCTGATCTCAATCGAGTCGCTACCAATCAGCACATTCCTTCCGGAAGGATTGGATGGCGTCTGACCTGATCCATTTCTCATGTCTGCTACCATCACGCCCAGTTCATCTGCTGCCATGAAATTGGTAGCTGTTTTCTTCGCGTTCTGTGCCTCATTATATGCCTGCTTTGCTGCCTCATAGGATGAAGACTTGGACACCACAGACCAGCTAACTCCTCCATCTGTAAAAGAAGTCAGATCGCAGGTATAAAGGCTGTTTGTAGAAGTTCCATCATAGGCTGGCTCTGATATGCTCCAACCGGACGGCACGGTCTTATTCGACACATAGCTTTTTCCCTGAGCTTCTGTCGGTTGAGAAGGTGTTGAAGTAGATGCTGCAATTCGATAAAATCGCCAAGTTGCACTTACGTCTCGTTCCTTTGATACCGTAATCGTTTCTCTTGCTTTGATCGCCATGCTTATCCCTCCAATCTTGCCTCATACACCGCCTTACTTGCCACGTCCGTTGCATTGACTGTAAGTGTCGCCCCGGTACCAACCGCAGAGCTGCCGCCATCCTTATACCACTTGATCGTGCCAAGTGCTGTGAGCGCATTTCCGGTAACTTCTGTACCTGCCTTATATACATGAGCTGTTAAGATCGTGCTCCCGGAGTTGCTCTTAAAGATATTACCGTTACTCGCAGTAATGGAGATCAGAATTGCATCTGCTCCGGGATTTCCCTGCGTCCCCTGCTTTCCATGTGCGGAGACGGAATAGCTGATGCTGTCGGATCCGGAGGTATACTTGATTGTCGTTCTTGTCCAGAGATACTGTCCTTGCGTAGTAGTGGCCACAGGCGACGTGCTCCAAGTTCCAGTCGGAGCGGATGTCCCAGAGGTACCCACCTGATATTCCACCACCGTAGATGAAATGCCACGCCCGGCAGCGCCCTGCCCACCTGTCTGCCCGTGGGCAGCAACAGAATAGCTGACAGAATCAGAGCCAGAGGTGTATTTGATTGTAGTCCTTGTCCAGAGATACTGCCCCTGTGCGGTTGTTGCTACAGGGGATGTGCTCCAAGTTCCAGTCGGCACAGTTGTCCCTGAAGTACCTACCTGATATTCAATAACCGTTGAGGAGATGCCGCGTCCCGGATCACCTTTGCCGCCTGTCGCTCCAGTCTTAGCAATTCCAAAGGAGAACACCTTGTTGATCGTGACCGATCCGTCAAGTACGACCGGAATTGTTACAATGCCTCCGGCAGCCACGCTTGTCGTGACCGTAATGGTCAAAGTATTAGTGCTGGCATTCCAGCTTGTCGTTACGCCAGAAGGCTTTGTGATTTTTGTATTGTCGACTGATATGGTCGGAACCTCATCGCCGCGCAGTGCCTGAATGACAGTTGTCGTGCTCTGCTGGGATGCGATTTTCCCGTCCTTATCTCCGGCAAAGGTAAACGAGTCATTTGTCAGATTGACAGAATACCCGTCTGTCAGGTCGACGACGGTGATTTGATCTGAAGATTTGATTGCCATTATGCTTCCTCCTAATCTGTGATTAATTCACACATGAATGTTACTTTTGTATCGACTTCCTCTGGCGTCAGCGTCAGAGTGAAGCCATCATCGGATAGCTTGTGATCGCTTGCTACGATGATGCCAAAGGTGTCTTCACCGAGCTTCTGCCAATACCACTGAAGATGTGCAGAAGTTCCGAATGTCTTTCTAAGATCAGTGTTGTTTGTAATGCGCTGTCCGCCAATATAGATAGCCACGGTAAGTACCGTATTGACAGAATTGTTTTTAAAGACCGTGCCTCTGGAAGAGTCGATCCGAAGCACGGTAGCATCGATCCCGTCCTTGAGTGTGACCGATTTATCCCCCACTATGATTTCTGCCCCGGTATCCGTCTGCCGGGTGCTGATATCCAGTGTGGTAAGAAGGTCGGACAGCTTCTTTGATCCACCCAGCGTTACCTTGCTGCCACCGATGTTGATGGAATCCGGGATACCATCGTTATTGCTGGCATAAAAAATGATGAAGGCATCTTCCCCACCGATATACTGCGGCCGGGAAGATGAGAAATTGATCGACTCACCAAAAATGGCGACCAGGTTTCCCTCATCGTCATACACTCGCAGCCCATCCCCGGATAGCAAAAGCTTATATCCTTCGTTATCTTTCGTGACCCAGAGCCCCGCATCGGTTAAGGCGAGGTGGCTTGCCACATAACTTGTTACCGCTTCATCAACGGAGGTAAGCTCGTAGTAGCCTTGCTCCTTCGGATTTCCTTCTGGGCTGATCACAACGTTATATTGATCGCCATACTTTGTGAAATAATACTTCCCGGATACCACTTCCGTATCTTCTGTTGGTGCATATTCTCCGTGTTCTGAAATCCACGTAAGTGTGCCCACCACATCCTCGACAACCGATAACTGCGAGAGTGCTCCGTTTGCTGCCTTGTTTGCTGTCACTGCAGATGCTTTTGCTTCCTTTGCAGCATCATCCGCTTCTTCTGCCTTTTCATGGGCTTTCTTTGCTGATGCTTCCGCGCTATCGGCAGCCTCCTTTGCCCGTTCCGCATCTTCGATCGATGCCTCTGCAATCTCCTTTGCTTCAAAAGCCGTATCTCTTGCCTTAAACGCCTCCGTGTTATCAGTTGGAGGAGAAGATGCATTTCCGGTAAGCCATGCCCGGCCGCCAGAAACTCTTACCTGCACCACATCTCCTGCTTTCGCATTCATCGTCATCCGGGCAGGTGTTTCATCGATACCTCCCGGGATATGCACCCAAGCAATGCTCCCCTCTACACGGATCACTTCTGCCTGCGTGTCATATGGTGAAGTGCCTTTCTGGTTAGCAGCGCCGATGAGCTGTACCATTTCTTTGCTCATACTTTTGCTCATATCTTTTTAACCTCCTCGCTTGTCTTCGCACCATATCCAAGCTCGATCCGCTGCGAGGTGATCTGAAAGAGTCCGTCAAGTCCCTGCACTGGATACCGAAGCCGCACCACATCCCCTACAAGAATGTCCGGATGATACCGTCTGTCGTAGGCTGCGGTCATAGCGATGCTCTGAAGTTCGTGTAGACTTCTCAGGGCATATTCTGAAATGCTCTCCCCGGTATTGAAGTCACAGGAGGTTTCTTCTGCCCAGACTTCCCTGCCCCGGTTCACCGTTGACAAGGGACTATCCGGAGAATCATCCCGTGCAACAGAGGAAAGATCATCCTGCACCGCCCGGAAGACATTCGGACAGGAATACCAGTCATAATCCACTGATATAGTCGGCTCGATGACATCCTGATCGATAGGATCAAACTGCGCAGCTTCCGTCGCCGCTTCCGGGCAGATCTCAATGGTTCCGTTTCCGGTGATTCTCATTCTCCAGCCAATGACAGAGAGAACCTTTTCTGCCATCGAAAGTCTTGTCTCCCCATCCTCTGCGATGATTGATTTTGAGATCCCGGGAGACGCGCCGCTAATAAAGATCGGTGCTGGTGATACCGATAGCAGATCTTTTACTACCTCCGCGCCATTTACGCCAGATGGAACATAGTACCCCCTCTCAAGCAGCACATCCGCAGCTGGTTTTAATACGGAGTAGCACTCCAGCGTGCCCGTCTCAAAGTATCCGTCGATGTCCTGTTTCGGACTTGTTGCAAGGCCAGTAAAAAGAGGTACATGGGATGCTGATCCGTTTTGCCACGCATCAAGATAAATCCGGATGTACCTCTCTTTTCCCTGCTCATATGATTTGCACTCAATATCTGCGGAATCTTTCAATCCCCCTTCTGATCTTGTAATTGTTCCACCTGTGATTTCAAATCTCTCTTTTTCTCGCCAGCTTGCCGGATCAATATAGTAGCCATAGTAGCTTGCGCTGAATCCATTCTTCCAGTTCATCTTATGTGTCCTCCTCGCTTAACCATTCGGAGAGCGTCAGTCCATCCAGCTCCTCCGGATCTACCCTTGTGACAGATAAGCTATACTCTGCCCGGATCGTATTCGAATCATATCTTCTGTCTTCGCTGACCTGTATGTCACACTTAAAGCTCGAGCCATCCACTGTCCGAAGATGACAGATACCCGGATAGGCAGCGAGCCTTCTGAACTTACGCATGGTATCCTGATCCTGTATCGTGACCGTCGATCCCTTAAGCGATGCCGTTCTTCCAACTGCCTTATTCCAGTCGCCTGTAACAGAGCCGCCCAGATATCTTGTTTCCTTGAAGTCTTTTTCCCATGTGTTGGAATGGGTGACATCATAACGAAACTCGATCTGTTCACCATCAAAATCGATCAGGGAATAGATGAGGTTTATGCTGTCCCCATCCTCCGCCGTAAGATCAAGCCATGCGATCTCGTTATCTTTTGTGATATAGTCTCCGTCTTTTGTACGGTAGACGATCCGGTGCCCTCCAAACTCACCGATAGCAGGATACGGATCAACATAAGTTGTACCGAAACTACCGCCAGAGACAATAAGCTCCGGCTGATCGGCAGAGAGCCTATAGATATCACAGGTATCTCCGTCCTGGTAGCCTTCCGGTGCAATTGGCGTGATATAGCTCACCATATCCTTTACTTCCGCATGGCCTTCCGGCATCACCGCCTGATGCGACCAGTGCACTTCAAAGTCAAGACGTGCCTCTGCGCTCTGACCAAGGCTATCCTGCACGGTTGCTATAAGTCTATAGCTTGCACCATCATCAAGGATGCCGATTAGATCTTCCTTATTCACGGTGATCATATCTTCTCCTGTCTGGGAGTGAAACAGTATGGTTTCGCCTTCAAAGCCATTAAAGTCCGATTCATCTGGGCGATCCATGTGATAGTCTTCCGCTCGCTCGATTACTAAAATAGTGGTACCTCCAATGCCCGCCCCGGTGACATGCACGGTAAGCGGCATTGCAGCAAGCGACATAACCGTTCTTGTGTTATCGTCTACTGTAATCTCCTGCTCCACGAGATTTGTTTCATCAATTACCGCTGCCAGTTCTTCTGCGATCGTAATCGGAACTGGATCTGACCATTCATCCGAGACTCTTCCGGAAGCCGATACAACCCTCACACAAAGATAATGCATCTCCCCAGATGCCCAGCCGAGATTTTTTGCAGAAAGTGTCAGATGCTGCGAAGTTTCGGTACGCCCGATGATCTTGTCATAGCGGACGCCATCTCCTGTGATTTTTGCCTCACATACTTCTGCGTAGGCCTGCCCGGTACCATCCCCGGATACATATGACCAGAAACATGTGATGCTCCCATCCGATGGAATGATGCTTTTTGAAAGCATGAGTGTCGGAATGCTTGGCGCAGATGAAAGATCAATCATGGCTACCTTAGACCATGCTCCGTACACCAGATTTTCTCCATACCCTTTTGCAAGACGCACTCTGAAATACCATCTCTTTCCGGTCTCAAGGCCGGAGACATTCCACTCCCCGGCGTGTGTATTACTGATCGTATAGGTTTCCGGCTCTGACGTGCTCTCCCATGCATCCTCATGATCTGCCCAAGACAAAACAGTACTCTGAGCCTCGCGCCATGTCCAGTCCCATACCACCTTTACGGTGCCGCTTATGCTGGTTGGGTTCACTTTTACGTTCTCGGGAGCATGCGGCACCTGACCACCTTGCCAGACGGGAGCATCCGATTTCATACGTGCCGTTACAGTATATGAATCCACACCATCCGCCCGGGTAGTGCTTTCAAAGCTACCCACGCAGGCATAGACACCAAATTCGAATGAATCCTCATCTGACCAGTCCGGGCACTGCACGGATACCTGCGTCTGGCCAGCCGGGATGATTCCAACCGTCGCCGCCTTCCCGGGATCTGATCCTGTGCGATATTGCACCACAAGGAATGCCCCCGGAACCTCGGATTTATTATTGGCCGTAATCGTTGCACGGTGCGTTGTATCATCGGTCTTTACATCTGTAATTTCAGGATCAATAAGCGATCCTGCTCTTACAAGTACCCATCCGCTATATGTCGTCTGATATAGATGCGTGGAACTTACCCGTACAAACAGGCACTCGTCCTTTTCCAGTCCCTGACCGATAAAAGAGGAAGCTGCTCTTCCTGCTCCGGCCATCGTTCCGATTACGCCATCTGCGTTTCCGTTATATGTCAGGTTCTCTCCGGGAACCTTAATGGCATACTCAGCCGTTGTTGAATTCACCGGATAAGAACTATTATTTGTCTGTGACCAGGTGACTTTTACCTGCATGCCCCCGGCCTGATTGGTCACTTCTCCTTTTACGTTCGTCGCAGCATTCGGTGCAGAATACACCCGGCTGGCATAACACCACTCGCTTGCTCCGCCTGCGCCTCTTGCCCGTACCCGAAACCATCTGGTATGGGAACCGGATGCTATGGTAGAGGCAGTTTCCGTGTAGGTCTTACTTCCGGACGCCCCTCCGGTATCTGCACTCCATCCTTTATCGCCGCCATAATCGTAGCCTGTAACCAGCTTTGTCTGAAACTCCACATCGGCAAAGGGCTTATGACCATTTGAAGTATCCACGCTCCAAGTGAAGGTGCACTGGTTATAATTCGTCTCACTTGCTGAAACAGAAAGACTGGGTTTTGCAGGAGCTTCTATCTTGAATACCTGACTCACCCAGTCTGACCATTTTTCTTTCTTTGAAATACCCCTCACCCGGAACTTAAATTCTGTGATCTTTGGCTTTCCCTTATACGGATAATAGTTTGAAGCAGAAAGCGAAACAGATCTGCTGGTAGTGCCTTTTGCGATGTTTGCAGCAGACGACCATTTGTCTGATTTGCCTGCACGGTTTACAAGATAGGAAAACTGCTGCTTATCGCTATAGGATTCTCCCTTCTTCCATGAGCAGGCAAACTTCATAGCGTTCCTTGCTATGGATAGGCCTTTTGGCTTTTTACTTGTTTTCTTTGCCATATCACACCGTCCTCATCTCAAGCCGCATCTGCTTGACAAACTTTCTCGCCCACTCCTCTGGATTTTCTGCACCGGAGACTTCCACGTTGATATTCACATCACCGCTTCTTCCTCCTCCGGCAGAAAGAAATGCATCTACGATCTCATCACCGATACCGGAGACCGCTGCTGTGATCATATTCATCAGGGAGTCTGTCCCGACAACGGTTTCTGATCCGGCCTCACCGCCGCCAAGGAGCATATTTCCCTTCATGCCAAAAATGGTCGGGCTATTAAGGATCATGCCCTTTTCCATCGCCTTGGCATACCAGCTAACAGAAAATGATGGAAGAGATCCTTTCCCTCCGATACCAAACGGTGCCTTACCGCCAGATACACTGATATGCGGCAGTTTCAGATTGCTGAATATCCTGCCGATGGATAACGGGAAGAATCCTTTTATCTTGCTGATGATTCCACTGATTGTAGACTTCGCAGAATTGATCGGTGAGATCATTGCGCTCTTGATTCCGTTCCATGCAGAACTTGCCGTTGATTTGATACTGCTCCATATTCCGGATAGTGTGGACTTGATCGCCTGCGCTGGTGAGGTGACTGCCAATTTTATGCTGCTCCACACCGAGCTTGCTGTCGACTTCATGCTCCGCCACACCGAAGAAGTTGTGCTTTTCACACTGCTCCAGATGGAAGAAAGTCCCGTCTTGACTGCCCGGATCGGAGTCAGAATCGCAGTCTTAATCCCATTAAAGACCTTACTTGCCAGCGTCTTAATGCCGTTCCAGAGACTGGCCGTAAATTTCTTGATGCCATTCCATATCTTCCTCCAGTTCGTACCGAACCATCCGAGCACCGTATTTGTTATATTTTTTATCGTGTTCAGTGCGGCTGATAGGATACCTTTGATCCCGTTCCAGACGGAAATAAAGATCCGCTTTACTCCCTGCCACACCTTTTTCCAGTCCCCGGTGAAGATGCCGATAAAGACATCCAGCACTCCGATGATCACATCAAGGACGGTCTGCAGTACGACCGCGATTACCTTAAATGCCCCTTCAAAGAGTGGTGCAAGGATCGCACAGAAGCCCTCCCATATCTTTTTCATGGTGCCTGCAATCTTCGAAAAGTCGATGCCAAGACCATCAAACCGGGACTTGATTTCTTTGACGAATTTACCGATCGTATTTTTGATTCCATTCCAGATCTTGATCATGGAGCTTCGGAACTTCTCGTTGGTACGCCATAAATGAATAAAAGCCGCTGCAAGCACAGCGACCACACCTATAACGATTCCGATCGGTGATAATAAAAATCCGAAGGCCTTAGATAAAATGCTTGTCATGCCTCCAGCTTTACTGATCGCGCCTGACACTTTTGATAGGCCTCCTCCAAGTTTTGAAAAGGCCTGCAAAGCAAGTCCGATCTTTGAAGTTACCGTCCCTATCACCATGAGCATAGGCGCCAGTGCTGCGATGAACATTCCAATCCTGAGGATCGCATTCCTCTGCCCCTCGCTCATGTTATTTAATTTATCTACAAAGCCCTGTATGGCAGATACGACTTTTCTTATCATCGGCATCAAAGCATCACCAAAGGAAATGGCGAGCTCCTGCAGCTGGCTCTTTAAGATCGTGAGCTGTCCGGTCAGGTTATCCTGCATGATCTCGCTCATCTCAAGCGCAGAGCCATCGCAGTTATCAATGGCACCTTCCAGCTTTTCAATATCCGAAGGAGCCGCGCTCATCAGAGCAAGGAAACCCGACATGGCATTCTTGCCAACAAGAGACTGTGCTGCCTGCGCCTTTTCGGACTCAGAAAGCCCGGAGAAGGCCTCTCTGGTATCGGCAAGGATATCTCTGAGGTCACGCATGCTGCCATCCGCATTGGTGGTGGCAATCGTGACATCGCCGATGTTCTTGCCGCTGATCGTGAAGTCCTTAGACAGGTTATTCATGATCGTTCTAAGTGCAGTACCTGCCTGTGTGGACTTAATTCCGGCGTTTGCCATAAGGCCAATGGCCTCCGCAGTATCTTCTGCAGAAAAACCAAGTGCCCCTGCAATCGGAGCACAATATTTAAATGTCTCACCCATCATGGAGACATTTGTATTCGCGTTTGATGATGCCGATGCAAGGATATCCGCAAAGTGACCGGAGTCCTTCGCCGTAAGACCGAAGGCTATCAGCGCATCTGTTACGATGTCCGATGTCGTTGCCAGATCCTCTCCGGACGCTGCCGCAAGATTCATAATGCCTTCCACACCAGAGAGCATATCCTCGGTCTTCCAGCCTGCCATCGCCATATAGTTCATAGCTTCGGCAGCTTCCGATGCGGAGAACTTTGTCCTGGCACCCATCTCTCTTGCCTTGGCACGGAGCTTATCAAAGTCTTCTCCGGTTGCACCGGATACCGCAGCAACCTTACTCATGGAGACATCAAAGTCGGCAGCGGTCTTAACAGAGACAGCACCAAGCGCTGCGACTGCACCGGAGACCGGCATGAGCTTTCTTCCGGCACCGGAAATGGAGTCACCGACCTGCTGCATCTTGCCGCCGACCTCAGCCATCTTTACGAACTTCGATTCACAGGCTTTGGCTTCTGCTTCCAGACGCTTCAGTTCATTTTCCGTCTCTACAATCTCGCGCTGCAGGGCATCGTACTTGTCCTGTCCGAGCTCACCACGCTCCAGCTGCTCCTTTGCCTGCTTTTGTGCTTCCTTTAAGCCATCCAGCTTTTCCTTTGTCTGGCTGATGGATTCCTTCAGGAGCTTCTGCTTCTGTGAGAGAAGGGTGGTGTTCTTCGGATCAAGCTTAAGAAGCCTGTTCACATCGCGGAGGCTCGACTGCGTGGTGCGGATATTGTTGTTGACGCCCTTTAGCGCCTTGTCGAGACCAGTAGTATCGCCACCGATCTCGACTATAATGCCTTTGATTCTGCTTGCCACTGGTCTTCACCTCCAATCTCAGGGCGTAATAAAAGCACCTCCGAAGAGATGCCTTTTATGCTCGTATCTCAGATAATTTTTATTCTTTTAGCGGCAGTTGCTGTACCTCTTTGCCGACTTCTTCGCCGCCATGTTCGTCAAAATAAGTTTCAATTGCTCGGCCTGCTTCGTTTGCATCCTTGCATGACGCGATATCTATATTATCATCGATATATCTATCGCCTTCCGTAGAGACGATTTTATAATTCTTGTCATATTCAATCCTGTATTCATATTCTTTGCCATCCAAAGAATACACCCATTCTGTCGAGCCGTCGAAGCCCAGATTCGCACCTTCAAGATTTGCGCTCATATACATGCCACCCAATATTGTCAGGCCGGGAATGATCAGGAATATTATGATTGCCAGTATGATGACCGTCTTCCATATACGTTTTGATCGTCTGTTTTTAATACTGAGCTGCTCATTTATTCTTGCAAGCTGCTCTGCCAGCGAATCCGTTTCTTCTACAGGGATTTCATCCTTACCAAGCAGATCACTTACTGATACATCCAGCTCATCCGCAAGTTTAGAAAGCATATCAGCATCAGGGACTGAATATCCCGTTTCCCTTAGTTAAAGATATTGTTGGGTATCTCAAGATGTGTCATTCGATTTTGCCGATAAAGCGGTAGAAGATTTCCACTTCCTGTTCCCGGCTTCCGTCCTCACTTTTGACCGCTTCATGGACAAGGATTTTTTCAATCAGCGTATTCAGAAGTTCAGCCGTCAATTCTGTGGGATTGACATACTGTTTCATCAGACCTATCCACTTTTCAGCGTCAACCGCTGTCTGGGCGGCGGTCTCCATCGCTTCGTGAAGCCGTTCAATTTTTACGTCCAATTCTCGCTGTTCGCCCTGATACTTTTCGGACAGCATATTGAAATTGTATTCTGTAATGCGTCCGGCAGACCAGTCCTCATACATTTTTGCAAACAGGGTGTCTACTTCTGCTTTGCGCTTTTCCGCCTTTTTCAGTTCGGCTGTCTGCCGCTTCCTTGCAGTATTGCGTTCCTTGTCGCTGGCGTTAAGTAGCCGTTTCAGAAGTTTGTCCCCATCCTGCTGTGCCAGCACAGACCAGTATTGCAGACGGGAAAGGACATAGGCGTAAAGCACATCATAGCGGATATAGTGCATGGAACACTGGTGCAATCCTTGCCCGTACTTGCTACAATGGTAGTGGGCATAGGGATTTTTGTTCTGGCTGTTCATACCATAGGCCAGCGACCAGCCGCAGTCCGCACATTTTACCAGCCCGGAAAATATCTGTGTTGTGCCGTTCTTCTGCCGTCTGCGCCTGTTGCAAATCTGCTCCTGTACTTGACGGAACACATCTTCGGAAATAATCGCTTCGTGGGTGTTCTCCACACGATACCATTCCTCTTTTGGCTTGCGTACTTTCTTCTTGTTTTTGAATGAAATGTTGGTCTGCTTATTGTGGACGCTGTGTCCGATATAGGTTTCCTCTTTCAGAATACTTTTCACCTGCGCTATCGTCCACGCATAGGCTTTTTCCTCCGGCGCTCCGGCATAGATATTTGCGAAAGTGCCGTATCTCTGGAAATTCAGCCAGCCGGGAGTAGGTACTTTTTCTTCGACCAAAATCCGTGTAATGCTGGCGGCTCCCCGGCCATGAACGGCAAGGTCAAAAATCTTTTCGATAATCCACCTTGTTTCCGGGTCAATCAGAAGATGGCCTTTCTTATCTGGGTCTTTGACATAGCCAAGCGGAGCATAGGCTCCATAGTGTGCGCCATTTGCGAACCGTGTCCGCATGGCCGCCTTTACCTTTTTGCTGGTCTGGCGGGCGTGCATTTCATTCAGAATGTTGAGGAATGGGGCAAGCTCATTCTCTCCGTTGATGGTGTCCACATTGTCATTGACAGCGATATAGCGGACGCCTTTGCTGGGAAAGTAGATTTCCGTGTACTGGCCGGTCAGAATGTAGTTTCTGCCTAAGCGGGATAAATCCTTCGTAACAACGCAGTTGATTTTCCCGTCCTCAATGTCATCAATCATTCTCTGAAAATCCGGCCTGTCAAAGTTCGTTCCAGACCATCCATCGTCGATATATTCATCTATGACATTCAGGCCATGCTCGGCGGCATATTGCCGGAGCATCATGCGTTGTGTCTGAATACTCCCGCTTTCTCCTTGCAGTTCATCGTCCCGGCTCAATCTCATATAAAGCGCCGTGTTGTAAATCGTAGTATTGTAAGGTTGTTTCACCGTAAAAATCCTCCTTCTAAAGAAACAACCCACGCTTACAATACTTTTGCTCTATGGCAATTATATCATAAGCGTGGGCGTGTTATCAATGATGGGCTATCAGGTTGAAGCGGCTTTTTCTGCGGTATGCCGCACCACATCTACAATCAGATCACCGAGGGGCTTCCCGCCTGCGGCGAAGTGTTCGGAGATTTTTATACGGTTGTTCCCACATACAAAATACTGCGTGCCGTTCTCTGCTTGTATAACCTGCCCTGTTCGGGGTGTAAAAATATCGCTTTCACTTTTTGCCATCCAGTGTCCTCCATATTCAGTTTTCAAGGTACAATGCCGCACAGAGGCGGCGAAAATTTCTGCTTATATCTATCACCTTTCCTTTACCGTGTGCCGCTGCTGACGTTTCAGTTCCGCCAGTATATCCGGCGGGATACGGTCAACCAGCCGCTGTAAATTGTCCAGTTCGCTTTTCAGCTTTGCCCGTTCCATCGTATCTTTCATCTTTCCTTTTTCGCTGGCCTTTGCCCTTGCTTCCAACTTCTCATTCTCCGCCAGCAGGTCATTGATTGTGACCTTGTACTTTTTCAACTGCCCGGAGAAATTCTCCATCTGCGGGAACCACTTTTTCAGCATGGAGAGGGCTTCCTCTTTTTTCTTTCCGGCGTTCAGCGGGTTAATGCCGTCCAGTGTGGCTTCAATGGCTCTTGCCTGCCGGGAGAGGGAAACCGCCTGTTTGAAAAGCCGGGTGGGGATATGCTTCCGGCCTGTCCTGCTGGCGCTCTCCCCACGCTCCAAGTCAGGATATTTCTCCACCATATAGGCGTGAAAATCGTCCTGCCACTTCGTCAGGTTTGCCCGGTTGCCGATAATCTCCTTTGCACACAGGCGGTTGTCCTTTGTCAGCGGAACAAAGGTCAAATGCAGGTGGGGCGTTTTCTCGTCCATGTGTACCACCGCCGACACGATATTTTCCCGTCCTACCCGGCCAATGAGGAAGTCCGCCGCCCTCTGGAAAAACGCCTGTATCTCCTTTGGGGATTTCCCCTTGAAAAACTCCGGGCTGGCAGTTACCAGCGTATCGACAAACCGTGTGCTGTCCTTGCGGGTTCGGCACCCGGCCTGTTCAATGCGGTTTTGAATGAAATGATAGTACCTGCCCTCTGGCTTGACGATATGAAAGTTGTACTTGCTCCGGCTTGTGTCAATGTCGGGGTTGCTGGCGTATTGTTCTTTCTGTCTTTCGTGATGGGCTTCCAGCGGCCTTGCCGGGTTGCCCTTGTGCTTCTCAAACCGCAAAATTGCGTGTTGTGCCATTCTGCTCCTTTCCCCATTCCTTTCCTATCCGGGGTTTTCCACAGGGAAAATCCCGCAGAAATTAGCTCGGATAGGATTGGAATGGATAGAATATAAATAAATCTTTTTAATCTTTGTATTTCTATATACCGTCCGGTTTTCGTACTTCCGGGGAGTGATTTCCTCACTTCATAAGTACGGTTTTCAGCCCTCCGGCGTACCAGAACCGGATTTCTTGAAGTCGGTGTTTGGAACCGCTTCATAGGATTTTGGGAAAATGCGGTTGGGTTTTCCACAGCCCTGCTTCTGGATCTCCACCAGCCCGGCGTATTGCAGTTCCCGCAGGGTGTTTACCGCTTTCTGCCGCCCACAGTGGAGCAGGTCAACCACCTCGCAGATGGGATAGTACAGATAAATCCGTCCGCAATCATCCGCCCACCCATTCTTGCGGGATAACTCTGTCCGGCGCAGGATAAAGGCGTACAGAACCTTTGCCTCGTTGGACAAGGGCTTGAATGTGGGGGCTTCAAAGAGGAAATTCGGGAGCCGGGTGAAGCTGAACGCCTTTTCCGGCTGATGGATATAGATGGTATTTGTCATAGTGCGTTTTGTGGACGGTTAGAAGCCCGTTTTCCGGGGCGGGCGATACTTTATACCACCAGCCCCGGTTTGGGGCTTGCGAAGCCTGATAAATCAAGGCTTTTTTCGCTCCTAACTGTCCACAGCAGACCTCCTTTTCCGTTCACTTTCTGTTTTCTGCCGCCTGTGAACTCTGGCGGCACAGCCGGGGCAGTATTTTGCCCGGTTGGATTTGGGGACGAACACACCGCCGCAGACCTCACAGCGTTTCAAGTCCTTATCCCGGAAAATCTCCGCTTCCAGCGTCCCGTCCAGCGGCAAGACCGCCCAGCGGAACCACTTACAGCAGACCGAGAAAGAAATCGTCTGCGGACAGGTGCAGGTGTCCCCATCGTCAAGGACAATGCAGTTGCCGTCCTCACAGCAACAGCACTCCCGGCGTATCAGGCTGGCCGCCTGTTTTCTCTGCGCCGGGGTCATGCGGTAAAGGGAACCGTCCGGCCTGCGTTCCAGCGGCGGCAAGTCTTTATAGGGGTTATCTCTCATGCGTTCCCTCCATTTTGCTTTCCGTTGCCGTTCTCCCCGAAAAGGTTTCCTGCCCCATTCCTGCGGCGTGTTCCGGCGTTGGCACGCTCCTCGCAACTTCGGGACATTTTGTCCCGAAGTCCGACTCCTTGCGGTGCTTCCCCAGCCGGGGTATTCCTTTTCGGACGGTCATTCTGTTTTCAAGGTGCCGTCCATCGATGAACTACCCTAAGTCTACACGAAAAAAATGCAATTCCCGGAATATTGCGAGAATTGCATTTTGATGAAGTTTACACTTTGGAAATTGCATTTTTGCAATCATTCTGTATAATGGAAGTATGCGGAGGAGGTGCGTATCTATGGCTTTACCCGGAACGCCCGGACAGCGGATTTCCGATTTATGCAACGGGAACCACATCACACAAAAGGAACTTGCGGAGAAGATAGGCGTTTCCGCTTCCCAGTTGAGCCGCATTGTCAGCGGCGAAACAAGAACGGTCAGCAGTGATATTCTCATAGGTGTGGCAAAGGAATTTAAGGTATCGACAGACTACATACTGGGCTTGTCTACCGTGAGCGTTCGTAAAAGCTACGATATTTCTGAATTAGGCTTGTCCGAGGGAGCCGTGAGGGGGCTTGTGACGGGTGCTGTTGATGTGCAAATCCTCAACCGCCTGTTGGAACACAGGAATTTTCCTAAGCTGATAGATTTGATACGGATTTATTTTCAGGATACGGCGGCAAAGGGCATAACAGCAAGAAACCAGCTTATCGAGATGGCAACGGCTTCCCTGTCCGACCTGATGAAAGAACACCCGGAACACCGGGCAGAAGCGAAGCAGGATTTACAGCTTTTGAACGCCCAAAAGATAGGGGAACATGAAGCGGAGATTGAAAAAATCAAAAATGTGTTCCTGGCTATCCTGCGGGACATTAAGAAAGACATTGACAACGGGGAACAGCCGGGAGAAGCTGTGACCGCCGCTATGTTCCAAGCCATGCGGGACGCACTGGCGGAACAGAAACAAAAACCACTTTCCATTGACGATGTAACGGCGATGATAGCTGGACAGATCGGACAGCTTACACCGATGGATAAAGAAACTGTTGAAATGTTCCAGCAGTTTGCGAAGAAGATGATTGAGCAGGCAGGAACAAAGTGATAAATTTGAATTGTGAGGGAAAATACAGATGAATCAAGGAAGAATTATTGTGATTACAGGCTCACCGGGGACAGGAAAAACAACAACTGCGTCAATTGTCGCAAAGGAATCAGATATGGATAAATCAGTGCATATGCACACCGATGACTTTTTTCATTACTTAAGCAAAGGCGCAATACCACCACATTTGCCAGAATCCAACGAGCAAAATCTGGTTGTCATTGAAGCCTTTTTAGAAGCTGCAAAGCGATATGCTCGTGGCGGATATGATGTAATTGTAGATGGGATTGTCGGGCCATGGTTTTTGGAGCCATGGAAAGCTCTTGCCCAAGAAGATTACGAGGTACACTATATTGTATTAAGAGCGAGTAAAAAAGAAACTATGAAGCGAGCTGTGGAACGCTCAAAATTAGATAGAAAAACAAATATTGAATTAGTGGAAACAATGTGGGAGCAATTTTCCGGTTTGGGAGTATATGAATCAAATGTCATAGACACAACTACATTCACAATTAAAGATACGGTTTCCGCAATAAAAGAAAGAGTTGCATGTGGGACGTCTTTACTATCTTAGACATTCCCATTTGTCAGGAAGATAGCAAAGCCAGCCGAGCCAGTCAACGGTCAAGATGAACGGCGCATTTCATGCGCCGCCGTTGACAGTCCCGCCCGTCTTTGCTAAAGGGTAATCAAGGCGGGAAAGCCCTAAAATGGCTTCACACCTATTTCAATAATTGGAGGAGATAAAAATGAGATCAGAAAAGGAAGTTTATGATATTGTTTTGAATTTTGCAAAAACAGACAAACGCATTCGCATGGTTACTTTGGAAGGATCTAGAACAAATACAAATATTCCGCCTGATGATTTTCAGGATTTTGATATTACTTTTTTTGTTACGGATATGGACAGCTTCACAAGTGATGATAAATGGCTAGATATATTTGGTGAAAGGTTGATTCTGCAAAAGCCGGAAGATATGGAATTATTTCCAGCTGTAGAAAAGGGATTTTCATATTTAATGCTGTTTACTGATGATGTTAAGATAGATTTAACTTTGCTGCCGCTGGAACTGATAGACGAGTATTTTACATGGGATAAACTGGTAAAGTTACTGTTGGATAAAGACAACCGTATCGTAAAGCCGCCAATACCAACGGATATAGACTACCACTTGCAGAAGCCTACTCAAAGAATGTTTGACGATTGCTGTAATGAATTTTGGAATACTACAACATATGTAGTAAAGGGCTTATGCCGCAAAGAAATTCTTTTTGCTATTGACCATATGAATGATATAGTACGAAAAGAATTGCTTCGCATGATTTCCTGGCTGATTGGTATCAAACAGGGATTTCATTTCAGTTTGGGAAAAAACTATAAATTTATGAAGCAATATGTCCCAGAGGAATTGTGGGAACGACTTATGTCCACTTATAATATGGATTCCTATCCCCATATGTGGGAATCCTTTGAACAATGTATGGCATTGTTCCGGGAGGTTTCGTCAGAAGTGGCATGCCAGTTGGATTACCAGTATCCACTATATGATGAAAAAATCAGTAATTATGTGATTCGGCAAAAGAAAAAATATGGCATTGAAGATGATAACAAATAAAATTTTTTCAATCGAAAAAATTTATTTTGATTATTCAATTTTGAAAAACTGAATACCTCAAAATCAGAAAGAGAGCGGCCAAGCACTTTGAGGGATTGGCCGCCTTGTCCACCCATCCAGCGGGACAGCGGGCGGAGGTCAAGGCCGGGTGTAAACCCGTTCATTTCAGCCTTGACGGTTGCCCGTTGTCCTGCTACTTTTCCGGGAGTGTGGCCACAACTTCGGGACACTTTGTCCACAAGTTGGAGCGTAGGACGAGGAACTGGGGCTTTCATATACGCCCTGTCTGCTGATGAGTCCAGACCTGCGCTTGCGGCTCCACGCCACGCAAGCACAGCCCTGTTTTCCTGCCGCTTCAAATGCCCTTGCCCTCCCCGGCGGCAACGGCATTTTCACGGCAACGCCGGCAGAGCGTATAACACACTACACTTTGCTTCGCAAAGTCGTGTGCCAAATGGGGGCGTTGCCCCCTTTGGAAACCCCCACAAGAAAAGGCGGTACGCTACCCCTCCACGGGGCGCATACCGCCTTTTCTTGTTATCCAGCCCTCCGGCTGTATCGGTTGAGCAAAAGTCCGCGTGGGATTGATGTGGTATCTTTAACTTTGGGAAACTCCCTTCTCCCACTTGGAAATAGTCTGTCTTGTGACATGGAGCCTGTTTGCCAGAGCCTCTTGGGTGAAGCCTTTGTTTTTTCTGATTGTCTTTAAGTTCTGATTCAGCATTGACGCCACCTCCTTACACTGAAATTCTTTACATTTTCAGTGTAAAGAGAGCATTGCGCACCATCAAGCAACGCAAATTAACATCAGTGTTTTTCTTAATAATAGTCTACCATACAAAGTATCATCCCTCCATCAGAACTTATCGAAATCTTCCTGTGTAGCAAGCTGTCTGTATTTCACGCCATCGTTTGTTTTCTCCGTCCAGATATCCAGTACCAGACCCACGGTCAGAAGATCGAGGTCTGATACGGATATCCCGATTTCTATGCAGCGCAGAAGGAACAGTGGCGTGGTCATTTCGCGCTCACTTCTGCTAATCCTTTTTTTGATTCAATGTCCGTCAAAAGATTCTCGCCCCAGAGCTCCAGTATCTCCGGGAGCACCTGATAGATCGAAAACATCTCAAACTGATCCAACCATTCGTCGATGGTCTTCGGAATGGACGGATCAGCATGATAGGCCATGATGTAGGCGACGTTCTCAAAAATCTCAAGATCATCGATTTCCATGTTCTCGTCTTCTCTGGCCTTCTTGTTATATGATTTCTCAAGCTTTGCGAGGTCTTTGAAGATGTCCCGTTTGAACTTGATGCGGTAGAGGCGAGGCACCGTCGCAGAGGAGCGGAACTTCACCTCTTTGCCGCTGATATTAATTGTTTTCTCAATCATCGATTATTCTCCTTCCGTAGCTGCGACAGAGATATAGACTGCCTTGTACCAGTTTGCATAGGTGTCCGCATCCGTGCCGTCACCGGTACGTGCCTTTACGAGGCCGTCGGCTCTCGGATCAGCAGTGATGGAGAGTTTCTCTGTACCCGGCTCGATGGTATCTTCCTTGGTTTCCGACTCGATGGACGGACGGGAAGAGCTACAATTGTACAGCACGTGACGGATGCAGTTGACATCGCCGTCAAACTCAAAGAGCAGTGCAAACTTCGTGCTCTCGGCATTGGTACTCTTTTCGATCAGCACGCCTTTGCTATCGAGTTCTTCCTGCAGGATCTCTGTTCTGAACCACTCCGGGATCAGTGCAATCTCAAGATCGCCGGAATAGCCGTTGTTGGTTACCGACCTGAAATAGACGATGCCATCTGCATAAAACGGACTGGACTCACCTTCCGCATCGAGGGATATTGATACAGCACCTGGGATCGCTTTCGGAGTCCCGTAGGTGAATGTTGTCACGCCATCTGTCACCGTCTCTGTGAGAACGGCAGCATGGACATTCTTCAGGTTGTATTTCACTTTGTTTCCCATAGTTAAACCTCCATTTCATAGAGAACTTCATATAGGTTTTCTTCTTCGATATAACTTTCTGTTTTGTCATAAAAAATTCCGGCCTTATCGAGCATGCTCTCCACAAGCTCTTCTGAAGCCGGATCTTTTATGTCGGTATATAGCTCGATATCAAGAAGACTCACCTTGAAGTAGACCTTTCCGTCTGCTGCAAAGTTATGACTTCCTGGCACGAAATATATAAGAAACGGTGGATCGGGCGACTCTCCTTCTGCAAAGTGGTGATAGGCAAAAGGAAGCCCGGTCTCTGTTAGCATCGTTACGATTTCTCCCAGCCTCATACCTTAAGTCTCCTTCTGATTTCCGCTTCGATCTCCTTTATCGCATAGCTTTCTGCTGGAGCGATGTGCTCCTTTCCGGGTACTCTGCCACCACCGCGTTTAGCATGCCCTTTTTCAAGAAGATGCGTGAGCCCCGGTTTCTTTCTGTTATGGATCACCACAGAGTGCTTGCCCCGGAAGTTCTGTTCCCTTCTTACCGACCATCCTTTGCTATAGCCGCCGTACTTTCTCGGAGAAGCCCCGGTTACCCTCTTCTTTGTCTCTTTTGAGACCTGCTTAACCGAAATCTCCACATCCTGATCGGCAGCATCCTTATATTCCTCCAGCATTTTTATGATTTCATCGGATAACTGCTCCGGCTTGATCTTCTTCATGTGCGGTCACCTCGCGGTATTATTTCTGCTATGATCTGAAGCTTCTCATGCCGAAACTGCACATCATCCACGCTTACGATGTTATATGCCTCGCCCTGAAATCTGATTCTGTATTCTTTTGAATTAAGCCCAGCGAGCTTCTTTGCCCAGCGGATGATAAAGGTGACGCTTCCCTGCTCGATAGTCTCAGGGCTTACCCCATATTCATCGCCAGAGGATAGATTCGCGTAGCAAAAACAACTATGAAAATCCGTCCATTTTGAAGTATGGTTTCCGATCTTATCGATCACCGTTTCATGTTTTTCGATTAAAAGCCGTCTTCGCATTGATCCGATGTCCATCTAAAACACCTGCCTTCTGATCCCAAAAAGAAGTGACCGAAGCATCATGATCAGTTCATGATAATCGGCCTTCTCCCTGTGCTCATATAAATAGGCGATGGTGTATAGCATGGCAGCTCTTACTGTCGCCTTCTCTTCTTCAAACTCCTCAGCGGATAGCCTTGCGATATCCCGGCAGAGATGCTCCGCCGATTCTATGATATTTGTCACAAGGCTATCCTCATCATCGGAATCAATACGAAGGTACAGCTTTGCCTCATCCAGTGTGATCAGCATTGCCATACCTCCTTACCTTAGCCCTGACTGGAGCTTGTTCCTTTGATCTTCAGTGTCTTTACTGCCTCCGGAAGGATCAGCTTGCCATCCACTCTCTGAGATGCAAGGAACCCGATCTGACCGTTTGCAGCATAGAGCTCATTCAGTCTCTTGAAAGATCTGCCCTGACGATCTGCGATCCAGTAGTAAGAGAAATCACCGAAGGCGATGACCTTGTTTCCGGCTTTCAGTTCCGGTGCAAAGGTGGATGTGTAGTACGGACGGTTCAGGATCATGTCCGGCTGGCCTGCCTGTACGGAAGGCTGCCATATATAGTTCTTGTTACCATCCTGCAGTTTTCTCAGTGCCTTGACCGTGGAATCATTCAGAATCCATACTGCCTTGCTGCGGTACGGAGCTCTCAGGCTGTGATACAGATCCATAATATCGTCAAAGGTGATATTCACAGAACTTGCGGTCACGCCATCTTCTGCATCCACAAGGACACCTGTCGGCTTACTGCTGCCATCACCCACGAAGAAGGCTTCCTCTTCCTTGGTGCCGATACGTCTTGCAAACTCGGTCGCAATGTAGCCTTCCAGATCAAATACGGAATCGTTCAGAAGCTCCTCAGAGATCTTGATTGCAGTCCCGAGCTTATATGCGCTGATGGACTTGATGCCGAAGGTCTCATCGCTTTCCGGATAGAGTCCGTTCTCATCCATCCATGCTGCCTCGCCGTGACCAGTGACAACCGGGATCTTTCTGTCTCCGGAAGATGTCCTGATGATGGTCGCGATCTTTCTTAAGAAGTTTTCTTCCTGCAGGGCATCGACGAGCTTTCTTTCAAACTCATCTGGTACCAGGTAGCCACCTTCGGAGTCCGTTCCGATGGTCAGTGTGTTTTTGATCTCGTAAGGATTCCCCTTGTCGCGGATCACGTTCCAGAAGGCCTCTCTGTATTCATCAGATGCACGTCCTGCCTTCTTCTCCGGCGTTCTTCCCTCGCCCGGCTGATTCATGATCGGCATCGAGGTCGGTCTTGCAAGCTCCGCATCGATGGCCGCCTGTCTTTCCAGACGCTCGATCTCTTTTCCGAGTGCGATCACGTCTGCTTCCATCTTGTCGTAGGTGGCGGTATCCTCTGCCGAAAGCAAACCGTCCTCCCCTCTTTTACTATCGAGGAAGTTCTTAGCTGCGTCCCATGCCTTAGCTCTTTTTTCTCTCAGTTCTAAAATCCTGTTCATGATATCCTCCTTTAGTGTGCGATCAGGTTGAGCCTTTTCTCAAGCTGAGCAATTGGTGTTCCAGTTTTCTTTTCCGGAATAAGTTTTGACAGGAGCGAGTTTGTCACCGCTGCCCTTGAAAACATCATCGCCTCCGGCTGCTTCTGCTCTTCGTCTTCGAAGAGGATCTTATCTGCAAAGCCAAGCTCTACCGCCTTCGATGCGTTAAACCATGACTCGGCATCCATGAGGTTTGAAAGTCTCGTCCTCGACATCCCGGTCTTGATCTCGTAAGCGTTCATAATGGATTCCTTCACTTCATCCAGCATGGCAACGGCTCTCTTCATTTCGGAAGAGTCTCCGATAGCCACCGTCATCGGGTTGTGAATCATCATCATGGCCACAGGCGACATCAACACTTCCGTCCCGGCCATCGCAACAACGGATGCTGCGGAAGCCGCAAGGCTGTCGATCTTTACCGTCACCCCTTCCGGGTAGTCCATCAGCATGTTGTAAATCTGGGCAGCAGCAAAAACATCACCGCCCGGACTGTTGATCCAAACCGTGATATCTCCTTCGCATTTATCCAGTTCCACCTTAAACATCTTCGGTGTCACCTCATCACCAAACCAGGTCTCATCGGAGATTTCACCGCTTAAGATCAGAATATCCGGTTCACCTTCATTTCTGATCCAGTTCCAGAATTTGCGTTTCATCTTGGATACCTCCCTTATCCTGCGATCCTGCAGAGTCTCCGGCAAAGAGGCCTGCGTCCTTCAGCTTCGTCATATTTCCATTGATCAGATAGAGATTGCCGCCTTCCTTATCCGGGATAGGATTCAAATCTTCCATCTCTCTGATATCATTGGCGCTCATCCAGCCATTCTGTCTTGCTGTTGCATAACCGTTCATACGGCTTTGGTAATCGCCCCGGATCAGCCCGTCCACATTGAGCTTAATGAAGTAGTCCTGCTTTTCTGCCGGAAGAAGCAGCGACCTGGTCATTGCCTGCTCCCAGCGCACGACCCACGGCTCAAGCGTATACATCACAAACTCCAGAGACTGCTGCTCGATATTGGAAAAGGTCGAATGTTCGAGCTCTCCGATGAGGTGCAATGGCACGCGGTACAGCCGCGCAATCTCGCTGATCTGAAATTTCCTCGTTTCCAGAAACTGCGCTTCTTCAGGAGGAATTCCGATCTGCTGATACTTCATGCCCTCCTCAAGCACGGCCACCTTTCCGGCATTCTTTGATCCGCCGTAGGCTGCCTGCCAGCTATCGCGTACTTTTCCGGGATCTTTAAGTATACCCGGATGCTCCAGCACGCCACCCGGATGTGCACCGTTAGCAAAGAAGCTCGCTCCATACTCCTCACAGGCGATAGACATGCCTACTGCATTCTTTGCCATTGCGATCGGACTCATACCCACAAGACCGTCGTAGGCAAGTCCGGGTATATGAAGCACATCCTCTTTTGAAAGCGTTACTGTCCCATATTTATCGAAGTTCGGATTCTCATCGGTCGATCTGGTATAAGTATAATAGAGCTCGCCATGTGCATCTCTCCAGACTTCCATCCTGTTTGGTAGAAGCGGATAGAGAGCAACCACCCTTCCAGCTCCGTCCCGGATAATCTGGGCATAGGCATTGCCGTAAAGAAGAAGGTGACTCATCAAAGTCTCCCGGAAGACGTAACTTGTCATTTCGCTGTTTGGTTCATCATGCAGGATATGGTACAGGGGATGCCCTGGCACGCGCTCTTTACCACCGTCCGGTCTGTATTTATATACATGAAGTGGCAGGCTCGCAAGTGCTTCTGAAAGCACTCTCACACAGGAATACACAGCAGTTGTCTGCATCGCCGTATACTCATTTACCGTCTTACCGCTACTGGTGTTTCCAAACAGGAAACTGTAGGTTGTCCCCTGCATGTTATCTTCCGGTTTATCTCTTGATTTGAACAGGCCACTAAAAAGTCCCATATACATTCCTCCTAAAATGTAATAATGCCCCTCTCGTCATAAACGCTTGATTCATTTCCTGCATTTCGGATGCAGCGATCAAGCCCCATGATGAGAGCGACAATACCGTCGATTTTCTCTGTTGATTTTTCCTTATCCGGTTTGATATTCCCTGCAGGATCCTGCCGCATGACGACGTTTCCTGCCATCCAGCGGAGTACCGGATTGCCTCCGTGGATGATATTTCCTTCCATCAAGAGCTTATACAGTTCTTTTGATGGTGGGCTCATATCCTTAAAGCCCTGCCCGAAAGGAACCATCACAAAGCCCTCGCCCTCCAAATTCTGCACCATCTGTGTTGCATTCCATCTGTCGTAGGCAATTTCTTTGATGTGATATTTCGTGCCGAGCTCTTCGATGAAATTTTCAATAAAGCCGTAGTGAATGACGTTTCCTTCCGTCGTCTGAATATATCCTTGCCGTTTCCAGACATCATAAAGAACGTGATCGCGTCGGCAACGCAACTCCAGCGTCTCCTCCGGAAGCCAGAAATACGGGAGTACGATATACTTTTCAAAGCTATCCCGTGGTGGAAATACCAGCACCAGCGCTGTAATATCCGATGTGCTCGAAAGGTCAAGCCCGGCGTAACACTCCCGGCCAGAGAGTAACTTTTCATCGATCTTCTCATTACCGCACTTATATACATGATCCGGAATCCATGCCACAGCAGAGTTCGTCCAAATATTAAGCCGAAGTTGCTTAAATACATTCTCTTCTGCCGGATTATCCAACGCATCCTTATATGCCTCCATCACACGGTCAATTCCAATCGTATGTCCAAGGGAAGGATTTGCCTTATACCAGTTTGCTTCATCATTCCAGTCATCTTCATCGGAAAGACCATATACAACCGGATAGAATGTCGGATCGTTTTTCTTCCCTGCCATAATATCCAGTGCCTTACTGTGAAGTTCATAGCAGATACTGTTCCGATCGGTTCCTGCCGTTGTGATGATAAAGAAAAGCGGCTGCTCTCTGGCATCGCCGGATCCTTTTGTAAGGACGTCATATAACTTCCTGTTCGGCTGCGCATGAATCTCATCAAAGACAAGGCCTGAGACATTTAAGCCGTGCTTGGTTCCGGTCTCTGCAGACAGCACCTGATAGAATCCAGCATTCCGGTAATTGACGATCCGCTTTCCGGCTGTCATGACCTTAGATCGTTTTCTTAGTGCCGGACTCATCTCAACCATCTGCCTTGCCACATCAAATACGATAGACGCCTGCGCCCGGTCACAAGCAGCACCGTAAACTTCTGCTGAAGCCTCACCATCTGCGTAGAGAAGGTATAAGGCAATTGCAGCAGCAAGTTCACTCTTCCCCTGCTTCTTTGGAATTTCCACGTAAGCTGATAAAAACTGCCTCTTTCCATCTGCTTTCACGATCCCAAAAATATCCCGTACAATCTGCTCCTGCCACGGCAGCAGGAGAAACGGCTTTCCTGCCCACTTGCCTTTGGTATGACATAGATTTTGAATAAATCGCACCACCCGGTCTGCCTTCGCCTCATCATAATGGGATGAGGCGAGCATGAACTTTGACGGTACATATTCAAAACCCATGATCATTCACCTCCAAGCAGCATCTCCATATCATCTTCTGTATCTGTCGCAGCACCGTCACCAACAATCCTTGATCTTGCGGATGGCGTAAGGCCGAACTGCTCGCAGAAGCGGAGCATATCGCGTCTGTTGGTCTGCGCGATCGTCACCTGCGGCACCTGCTGCAGATATCCATTCGGTGTCCTAACAATGCTCCCATGCTGGGTGAGAAATTCCTCCGCCTCCTTCCATCTGGCATATGCCTGACAGTATCCGGCAAAGGCCGCCATATCCATATCCGTAAGAAGCCCCATCTGCTCTAAGACTTTGCTCATGCGCTTCCATTCCTTCTTCGCTTCATCCTCAAGCCACGCAGGACATCTCGGCGCGTTCTTTTTCGGTTTTGGCTCATTTGTATTTAAGCTGCGCTTTCCGGGATTGCCTTCCAGCATCTTGATCGCTGTTGGAGTCGGCTTTCTTCCCCTTGTAGCCATCGCTATCATCTCCTTTGTCACATTAAAAAAAGACCCTGTCGGTCTCATCTATCTCTACGAGAGATAGCCCCTTAAGGGCTTCCCTCCTCTTTGTTTTCGTTTTTTCTTAGGCGTTCATCATTGCCCATGCAATCGCGTGTCCGTTGTCTTCAAACTCGACTTCGCTGACCGCTGCAAGGCCTATCGTTCCCTCGCAGGAAAGGTCATCGTCCAGATGCTCGTAAACCTGCGAAGTAGCAAGGCTTGTTTCTTCCGGTGTAGTAGTGCCCTGCGATCAATACCTTGTCGCCGTAGTTCAGGAGCTTGCTCCAGCGGCATTCGAGGTCTTCCGGTGTGGTCGGGTTTGGCAGCCTGTACTTTCTCATTCCTTCGTTAATGGTCATTGTCTTATCCTCCTTGAAATTTCAGTGTTTTGCTTTCCTTTTGGTATGTGTATATTCGCTCTAACAGGAGGATATATCAAGTTAATTCTGCTTTTATTTTAAGTCTTTATATCGATACAATATGTACGAGAGAAAGAGCCATAAAGCTCTGTTCTCTGCCGCTTTCCAGCTTAGATGATCTCTTCTTCTTTCAGCTCGTCGTAGGTCTCTTCCAATATCTGTTCAAGCTCCTCCCAAGAGTCTACGATCCAGCGTGGCGCGCCCCACGGATTTGTCCGGCTTCCGTCGCCTGCCTCGGTGAGCTCCACGGCCTCGTCGGTTATGACCAGCCTGCCTTTATATTCAAAAATGAAGGCGGCTCCGTCGAAGTAGTCCCAGCACTCTTTTGCCTTCTTTGAAAAGCCCTCCGGAAGCGTAAGCTCGATGGCTTCCTTTGCTGCCGCCGGATCATTTTTGTCAATCGGGTACTCTCCGCAAAATGTAATCTGATTATCTTTCCTTAAGAATTTCATGGCAGCCTCCTTAGAATGTCTCGATGTAGGTAAGGTTCATGCTTTGAAGATCATGGATAAGCTCCGCACCTCTTCTGATCTCGTCGGCTGTTATTAGAAGTTCCTCCGGCGTAGGGCTTCCGCCCATCTTCCTGACGCTTGCGCTTGCTTCAATGGCCTCCTCGACCCTTCTTGCCGCCCAGTCGGTGTTCTCTGTTGTCCTTGCAAGAAATGTGAAGTTCATTTCTTCGCTAATGATCTCCGGCAGGCCTGTCACGGTGCTCATCTTCTCGCTTACCGTAAAGCCGTGTGCTCTTGCTGCTTCTTTGATTCTTTCGCAAATTTCCATCTTTGTCATTGTCTTATCCTCCTTGAAATTTCAGCGTTTTGCTTTCCTTTTGGTATGTGTATATTCGCTCTGAATGCACATAATAGCAAGTTATATTTCGAGGATTTTAAGACTATATTTCGATACAATCACCACAAGCAAAAGAGCCTTCTGGCTCCTAAGCTCTGCTTATTCTTAGCAGACCGTGAAGTGGATTCCGAGGATCTCTTTTTCGCGGTTTTCTCCGAAGCGGCGTTCCCATCTTTTGATGGTGCAAAGCCCGTCCATCTTGCAGCCTGCTGCTGCAAATCCGTGCAGGTTTTCCATGACCGCTGTGCTCTGGTTGGTGTAAACGAAGGTGCCGATCCCGGCTTCCTTCAGGCAGCTTACGAAGTCTTCCACCTCGCTCTCCCAAAGGAAATCGTCCATCTGCAGTTCCTCGTTTTCGTGCTCAATGCTCTCGCAAAATGCTCTGTAGGCTTTGCAGGCTCCCTGCGAAATCGGGAAAGTCATGTACGCCTTCTCAGCGTACCAGCCTTTAAGCTCCTCTGAGTCCCAGCTGTAGGTGTCAATGATCTCCTGCTTCTTTGCTTCATGGGCTTTCTTCGCCTCATCATAGACTCTTGCGATCTCCATCAGGTTATCAAAGTGTGCGTTTTCTTTCTTCAGCATTTTCTGTTCCTCCTTCAAATGTATGTGTTCCTTTTTGCATGTACATATATCACTCTGAAGGCAGATAATAGCAAGTCAATTCTGCACATATTCTGAGTATTTATTCCGATACTTTTTCGTCCTTGAGCTCATGGATCGCGGCGATAACACCTTCCTGATCTTCGATGTCCACGCCAATGGCTGCAAGGGCTTCTCTCGTACCACAGTCCGGACAGATTTCGGTCTTATTATCCCGGCGTGAAAGTGCCGGATGGCAGGTCAAACTGCCTCCGCAGACCGGACAGACCCGGCGCACAATATCCTCACCGTAGCATACCGATAAGCTGGAGCCGTTATCCCAGCGCACCATGATCGATCCGATATCATCAACGCCTGTTACGGTACCGAGCGTTCCGGCTGGTGGTGCCTGCATATCATCCATTTTGACAAGCTCTATACGGGAGCCTGCCGGGTATCTTTTTCTGATACCCTCTACGATCTCTCTTGATGGGAATCTCATGCCTGCCCCCTCCCTTCTTTCTCCAGCCTTCTCTTTTCTTTCATGGCCGCTTTGAACTTCTCCGCGTCCTCGTCTGTCCGAAATGCTGAGTGACCAGCGAGCCTCTTTAGAAGGTGCATTCTCGTTTCCTTATGCTCTGCTCCATCAAAGCCGAGGGAAACAATCCATACCCGGAAGTAATATTTCTCGTTTTCCGGTGTATGCTCCTTTGCCCTGATCCGCTTGGACTCCTTTGCCTTTTTCACCATCGCCGCTGCAAGCTCCGTGAAGGCTTTGTTTTTCCCGGGATCGTCTCCCATCGGGAAGGTAAATGTCACAGAATCTTCTTCTATGGCAAGCCCCGTGATGCCGCCTGCCTCGTTTATAAAGGCAAGCAAGCTTTCTTTATCTTCCTCCGATGTTTCTTTCATGAGGCCGATCATCTCATCTGTTACGGAAAAATACTCGCCTCCTGCAGCCTTGTTCAAAAGGTACTGGCGGCTATACAGCATGTTCACAAGGTTTCGTATGCCCTGTGCATCCAGATTCTCTGCCGCAATCTTTACGATGAGCTCCATCGGTACCTCCTCTGCGTAGCCTTCTTCAATCAGAAACGGCAGCAGCTTTTCTTCCAGAGCATCATCCTCTGATGTAATACTCCCGTCTCGGTTTACGATTGCAGCTCCAATCTGGTAGGCAAAACTCGGTGCTCCGGCGTAGTGCATTTCTTCCCCGAGGAAGGCCGCCACCTGCTGCGCCATCTCTTTTCTGTTCTCTGCTTTTGTTTCAATTCTCATCTGTTTGACCTCCTTTTCCTTCAGTGGTTTTTTGGTAGTCTATACATCACTCTGAAGGCTCTATAAGTCAAGCAGATAATGTGTATTTATTCAGATTCTTCCACCTCTGATACCGGGATCTTTTTACCGTCCCGGATCACATAAACATCCGTCTTTCCGGTCGCTTCCATGTAACGCCAGACGATGACGTCCACAAACTTTTCATCAAGCTCAACCCCGTAGCAGATCCGTCCTGTCTCCTCTGCTGCGATGAGCGTCGAGCCGGAGCCGAGAAACGGATCAAGCACGATGCAGTTGCTCATACAGGAGTTTTTCATCGGATATGCCATAAGAGCCACAGGTTTCATTGTCGGGTGCTCCCGGCTTGCCTTTGGCCTGTCATATTCCCAGACGGTTGTCTGCTTTCTGTCGGAGTACCATTGGTGCTTGCCGCCGATCTTCCAACCGAAAAGGCATGGTTCATGTATCCATTGGTATGGGCTTCTCCCGAGCACCAGCGCATTCTTCTTCCATATGCAGCAGCCTGACAGATAAAAGCCTGCGTCCGTAAATGCCCGGCGCACAGTCAGGCCTTGCGTATCTGCATGGAATAAATAGATCGAAGCATCCGGCTCCATGTTCTGCTCCATATTTACAAGTGCCGCGAACAGGAACTTATAGAAGTCCTCGTCGGCCATATTGTCGTTTTTGATCTTCCCGGCGGTCTCCTCTACATCCACGTTATATGGCGGATCTGTTACTACCAGGTTGGTCTTCTTTCCGTCCATCAGAGTATGAAATGTCTCCGGCAGCGTCGAGTCGCCGCAGACTACCCTGTGATCTCCAAGAATCCAAACATCACCGAGCTTTGCTTTCGTCGATTTTGCAAGCTCTGCTTCAACATCGAAATCATCCTCGGTAATATCCTTGTTATGTACCTTGGAGAAAAGCTGCCCGATTTCCGGTGGCTCAAATCCGGTCAGGTCAGTATTGAAATTTTCCTTCTGAAGGTCTACAAGAAGATCTGCGAGAAGCTGTTCATCCCACGCGCCTGTGATCTTATTGAGCGCAACGTTCAATGCTTTGACTTTTGCCGCATCTTCAATGTGTACCATTACACACTGGACGGTATCGTACCCCATATCTCGGAGTACGGTCAGCCGCTGGTGTCCGCCAATCACTGTCATATCGTAGTTAACAATAATCGGCTCAACGTAACCAAACTCCTGAATCGAATTCTTGATCTTTTCGTATTCCTTATCTCCAGCTTTTAGCTTCTTTCTCGGATTATATGTTGCTGGCTTAAGATCGCTTATGGCCAGTTCTTTCCATTCCATCGCCTTATCCATTCGCTTCCTCGCTTTCCTTTGGACTGATATACGGATCGCGGCCTTCCTCTTCCCGGAAGAAGCGATCTCTTACATAGCAATCATGGGAGCAGTAACGCCTGCCCTTATTGCCGTATGCTTTGAATTCCCTGCCGCAATACACGCAGGTCTTTTCATAAAACGCGTCTTCACTTCTGTTGATCCGCTCCGGGTGCGCCTTCCACCATTCGCGTCTGCATTTATCTGAGCAGAACTTTCTCCTGCGTCCGGTGAGCGGCTGCCCCAGTTCCTTGCCGCACCAAAGACATGCTCTGCCAAGCTCAATCTGTTCCCGGATGTTCATTGCGAGGACATTAGCGTAGCCATCCAGCCCGTGTCCCTTGCAGTAGTTTCTGACGATATCTCTTGAGAGACCGACCTTCGAGGCGATGCTCCGGTAGCCTTCCCCTTTTATTCGAAGTTCACGGATCTTATCCGCCTGATCCGTCGTCATGCCCTCACTTCCTTTCGCTAATCGGTTTCAATAAAAAAGCCCGATAAGATGGCGTTTCGCTACATCTTTTCAGGCTTAAATCCAAACAATATATCAAAAGCCAGACCGGGACAGTTTTCCGTTAAAGGCTGACTTTCTGCGTTTCGTTACGATTTTTTCATGACAATGTCACGATTTCGCGGTATCCCCTCCCTTTAATTCTGCGAAAATACACGCAAGAGGGGGCGGCGGTCTGTGAAGCCTCGAATTTCAAAGATTATGACCGCCCCTATCCCCTCCTGTCAGTATTCATAGATGGGGTAACGATCCTCTGTCATTGTCTTATGGTCATGGCAGCTTTTACAAAGCGGCTGCCAGTTGCTCCGATCCCAGAACAGAACGGGATCCCCCCGGTGCGGTACGACGTGGTCAACGACTGTCGCCTTGACGTACCTTCCTTGCTCCCTGCATCTGATGCACAGAGGATTGGCACGAAGGAATGCTCTGGACTCCTTCTGCCAGCGAGTGCCGTAACCTTTCTCTGTTGTTGTCCGCTGCTCCTGTCTGTGAAACGGTGTGTGCTCGGCGCAGTACTTACTGCCGTAAGGAACCAGCCTTGCGCAGCCCGGGTACTTGCACGGTGTGTCAGGTCTTCTCGGCATTGCTTCCTCCCATCACAAAAGCCAGCAGGCTTCCCCACTGGCTTCACTTTATCATTTCTCAGCTTAAGAATAGCACAGGCTGATTTACATTACAGTACACTCTTAGTAAACCACGGTCTACCGCAAGAAGCTTCTCTACCTTCTGACTTAAGCACTCATCGCTATTGCCATTGTTTTTTTCCAAACTTTAACTATTATTTCAAAGTGACTGCAATTCCTTTATCTGTATAGTCGTATTTCACTACCCCGGAAGTCAATTCAATTTCTTTCTTTGACGGCTCTTTATTAGTATTTCTATAAACTTTACCTTCTATGATTTTTGTCTTTTCTTTATCATCCAGATCGCTGTCAAATTCTACAAGAGCCTTAACGGCAACTTCGAAATTCTCTTCACTGCGGTCATTCATATCTTTAAAATCAGAGGTACAAACTTTCCCATTATCAGCACTGATTATTGAATATTTACCAGCAGCATTATTCTTATTTAAGAACAGAATATACTCCTCGCCTTTCTTAAGACTCTTATAATTCTCACCGTGATAATAGTACTCTCCATCCATTGCTGCATCCTCAATGATCTTTATAGTATCTCCCGATTTTATTTTTTCCTTGCCAGCATATACTTCAAGTATTTTTATCTCTCTGACTGCGCTGAAATCAGAAACTGATTCTGGATCATCACTATCCTTTTCAATTATGCTGTTTTTTTCAGAAAGCTCATCTTGAACTTCAGCTTTCACTATAATCTCTGACGCCTGCTTGAGTGACGTATATTCATACTGCGTATAGTCTGACTGTACTGCAATATCCTTAACTTTTGATGTTTTGCTCTCGTTCTCGTTTCCACATGCACAAAGAGTAACTGTCAGAGTAGCAATCAATAGTACTATTACTTTCTTCATAACAAAACCTCCTTATACCAATTACTACTGCTCTTTCAACTCATTATGATCCCCACTTACCAATAAGCTCATTTTTCTCATACGTCGAAACAGAGGTGTAGTTCTTTAAACCCTGATGCATGATATGTTTTTTCCCGGGATGATTACAGTGAGCCATGCTGAAAGCATGCCCAGCCTCATGCACTAATGTGGCATGTTTATTGGTCGTGTTAGCGTCTGAATTGTTATAAACTGACACAGTTGCCTTCCACCATCTGTCAGTATATGTTAAGGACGAACCTTCCTTAGTGAAAAAAAATGTTCTCCCTAAGAGTCCGGAGGTTGGCGGTTTTGTCAATTTATATCTTACTCTGAATCTTGAGTACTTATACGAATTACCTTCTTCGGTAAGGTTGAGTTTACTCGAAAGTGCCGTCCACTTTTTAGGATACTTTAACAGTTTCTTTTGTGTTTCTGATGAATATGATCCCGCAAATTTCCACGTCAGATTCCCTGTTGTATACTTTCCACTGAAAGTATTTGCAAATGCATTATTTCCCACCAGGAAAAACAGTAACAATACTATCGTGCTTGATACAATTAAGGTTCGTTTTATTATTTTACTCATATGACTTCTCCTCCCCTCTTATACTTTATTTATATGATAACCTAATTTTGCAATATTGTCAATTATTTATTATATTCAGTTTTGTTTTGGTTAACATATATAATATTTATAAAATTTGCACCCTATTTATCCACCCTCATGCGATTCAACATTATAAGATAAAGTTACCATTATTTTTGTAATATATATTTATTACATCATAACAATTGAGCTACGACAACATGTACTCGACCATTTCTTTTTCTCTCTGCTGATACATGTCTTCAAGTTCCCAGATCGCTTTTCTTCTGTACTTGGCGATCATCGTCCGGGAAACATGATAGATGCTGCAGAGGGAATCCCACGTATACCGATATATGATCATGTCCGTCATGACATCGGAGAGCTCATCCGGAAGCGACTTTAGTGCTGATTCAAAGAAGCGAACTTCCTCAGCCAGCTCGTAGTACCGCCTTTCGAGATGCTCATACCACTCAGAATTAATCCGCGCCATCTTATCCCTGTATGTCGTCGCAATCTTTGCAGTCTTATCACTGATTCCGCTGGTCTGGACACGCTCTTCTTCCGGCTGAGAAAAGTACATCGTGTCAATCATGTCTTCGTCGCTTATGCCTCTGAAATCTGCTATCTGCCGACGCAGACATTCCAGATCCCGTTTTCTCTTCGGATATTCCCGGATCAGATTTTCAATTCTCTCGCTCATGCCTTCCCTCCGATCTGTGCTCTGACCGCATCGATAAGTGCCGACTGTCCGGCGTCTTTTCTCTCCAGTGCCTTCAGCACGTCAGTGTCAATTGTTCCCTTTGCCACGATGTGATAAATGATCACAGTCTCTTTCTGCCCCTGCCGCCAGAGCCGGGCATTTAATTGCTGGTAAAGTTCCAGCGACCATGTCAGGCCAAACCAGACGATAGTACATCCTCCTTCTTGCAGGTTCAGTCCGTGAGATGCTGCCGCAGGATGAATCAGGCCGATGCTGATCTTACCATTATTCCAGTCTGCAATATCCGCTGGCCTGTCGATTATCCTCGCCTCTTTGAACCGATCCTGCAGCCTCGTAAGATCGTGTTTATACCAGTACGCGACCAGGAGCGGTTTACCATTTGCAGCTTCGACCAGGTCCTCAAGTGCATCGAGCTTCTTATCGTGTATCGGTATCACGCATTTGCCTTCACCGTAGACTGCGCCGTTTGCCATCTGCAGGAGTTTCCCTGAGAGCGCCGCCGCATTTACCGCATCAAGCTCTGTTTCCTTTACCTGCACGACCATATCCTTTTTGAAGGCATCATAGATTTTCTGCTCCTTGCTGCTCATGGTGACTTCTACCACGTTATTAATCCTCTCTGGCATTTTGATATGATCCGCTGCCTTCATGGAGATACAGATATCAGAGATCTGTCTGTAGATCGCATCCTCTGCGCCCTCGCGCGGCTTATAGCTATAGATGATCTCGCGATTCCTTTTATCTGGCACAAAGTACCGATCCCGGTATCCTGTGATAAATCTTCCAAGCCGCTGCCCCATATCCATCAGATACATCTCAGCCCAGAGATCCATCAGCGAGTTCGGCGCAGGCGTTCCGGTCAGGCCGACGATCCTTCTGCATAGAGGTCTCACCTTCTTCATGGCCTTAAACCGCTGCGCCCGGTTTGACTTGAAGCTGCTAAGTTCATCGAGCACGACCATGTCAAAATCCCATTTGTGATTGTCGATCAGCCAGCAGAGATTCTCGCGATTTGTAATATACAGGAAAGAATCCTGCCGCAGTGCCTGCTCACGTTTTTCCTTGCTTCCCATGACGAGCGAATACGTAAGCCCGGATAGGTGCTCCCACTTGCTTAGCTCACGTGGCCACGTGTCCTCTGCCACCCTCTTAGGTGCTACGATCAGCACTCTCGATACATCGAACCTGTCAAGGCACAGGTGCCATAGTGCTGTAAGGGTGATGATCGTCTTGCCTAATCCCATATCAAGCATCAGGCAGGTGGCTGGATGCGTCAGAATGTAATCCGTCGCATACCGCTGATAATCATGTGGTTTGTATATCATCAAGGATTCCTCCGATCTGCTCTATGCCATCCAGCACGTAGACCTTAAAGCCAAGTGCCTCAAGCTGCCTTTTTCTTTTCTGCTGAAGCGGCTTTAACTTCCCTCCCGGCTTCTTTACTTCCACAAAGGCAGCCTTGCCTCCGGAAAACAGGAGCAATCTGTCGGGCACGCCATCCCATCCCGGGCTCACAAATTTTGCCGCTATGCCTCCCATTCCTCTGACAGCTTCCCGGAGCTTTTTCTCGATATGCTTCTCATTCATAAAAGCCTCCCATCTGTCACAAGTTCACAAAGGCACAACCTCTCCCTCATATTTTTATACGCGTGCGCGTGCTACGTATTCCCTTCATTGGGGCTATATAAAACCCATTTCGAATATAAGGGAAAGTAGTTGTGTTCCTGTGTTACTGCGTCACCTTTTTGTACAGTCTCTGCCTGCCATAAATGGGCAGCCTTTTGATCTGAGTGGTGCGCTCCCAGCCCTTGATTTGAGCCATCATCGCTGCAATTGCATAGCTGTCCGCTGGCTTCATCTCTTTGATGTTATTTCCGAGGCATTCACACCATATCTCCGCATTGCTCACCTCCGACCTTGTGAACGTCTCATCAGAGGCGATATTGTTAAAGCCTGCCCCTGATAGGTAATCGCGTCTTGTGTACAGATCCAGTTCGCTCCAGCTCATCGGAAGCTCTTTATTCAAATACTCCTCGATGATGCCGATGCGCTCATCCGCTTCCATCGCACCCTTCTGTGCTTCCTCGGAAGCTTCCAAAACGTCGCCCTCCAGATACAGCTTCTCCCCGGACTTCCAGATTTCCTTTGCCTCCGCCCAAAACTGATCCCGGAAGGCCTTATCAAAGCTCCATGACTTCTTCTGTTTCTTCTGATGTACCTTGATGATCCAAAATCTACGGTTACCTGTAATATCACGAAGATAGCCACGTTCACCATTTACGGTCGCAATGATAATGCATTGCCTTGGATGGCTCTCTACCACCTTGCCGTAGGAAGGACGATACTTATCATCTGAGGTGGACAGGAAGGCCTTAACCTTCTCAATGTCGGCCTTCTTCATTCCTGCAAGCTCTCCGATTTCGATCACCCAAAAGCCCTGCAACTTCTCTGCTCCGGACTTATCATCCATATCGGTAAGAGAAAGTGTTTCGGAATAATAATCGGATGTAACCAGGTCTTTCACAATCGTACTTTTCCCTATGCCCTGATCGCCATCAAGAACAGGCACCGAGTCAAACTTGATCCCCGGCACATAGATCCGTGCCACTGCCGCTGCAAAGGTCTTTCTTGTAACTGTCCGGATATACTCAGTATCATCTGCCTGCAGATATTTAATAAACAGGCTGTCTACACGCTCTACGCCATCCCACTCTGGCAAACCGTCAAGATAGTCCCGGATAGGATGGAAATGCCTGTCGTCAGCCACCTTGGTAAAAGAGACATCATAGTTTCTGCTTGAGAACGGCAGGTACCGGATATCAATGATCGACTTAAGCTGCGCTGTGTCAGCATCACGCCAGAAGGCATTTCCTTCCGGACGCTCCCATGGAAGATCCCCGGTCACCTGCACCCGGTTTGCCATCTCGTTATAAGCGAAGTTCCTGAAATCCGGATCGTAGTTCAGTATCAGATTCAGGTTATAAACGCTATTTTCCAGAAGCTGAGATCTCGGCTGATATTTCAGCTTTGTCTTCCAGTCATCATCCCCATCTTCAAAATCAATCTCCGCCTGTGCAAGACGCTCATTGGCTGCAAGGATCTTCACCTCATCGATCTGCATGGCAAATTCCGCCATCTCCCTGAATGATTTCTTCTCGTCGTCACCGCCAAACTTATGGATACGGACAATGTCAAAAGCATTACAGAGCTTCAGATATGCGGCATCTGTGGCATGGTGAGAATAAACGAACATATCCTCCTTGATCTCTACGCCAGCAACGCTTTTGGAGCCGATCAGTTGGTATCTGTCAGGATTTACTGTCGGCTCATATACGTCAGGCAGAAATGTCTCCAGAGCTTTCGATATTGGGTAGAATGCCCGGTTGAACAGACCGACCACGCCTTCCTTGGAGAGAGGATCCTGCACCTTCTTTTTCGAGATCGTATTCGCCTTGCTCTCCCTTGATGATGTTGGAAGCTGTGTGGGATCTGTCCATTCCGGATGATCGTTTAATATCTTATCCGGATCGAGCCAGCCGCCATCCGTCTCCTTATACACATATTCGCCGTTAGATGGAGCCGATGGCCAGTACATGAGCTGATTCGGCAGATAAGAACACTCATCAAAATAGTCAATCCCAAGCTCCTGCGCCAGATACCTTGATACCGCCACAAACTCCTCCGGCGTAACATCCCTGGTCAGCGGAAATACCATCCTCGCTCTCGGCTTGTCCGGCGTATGGCTATGCGTGGTATAAAGAGCAGAGGTATAGCCAACAATACTCTCGTAATCCTCCAGAAACTCCCTTGGAATCCGGTCGCCATCAAGCGCGATCATCGACCGCTTCTCAACAGTATCTACCTTGCGCCTGCCGCCCTTAAGAGCACCTGCAACAAAGCCGCCGTGGTCTTTTGCAGCATCCTTCTGCGCCTTACTCATGGCAGCATACTCCTCTGCAGACTCAATGGTACGGATCGGAGTCTTCAGCCTTTCCTTTAAGGAATCAAACAGTATTGTCTTGTTGCTCCATTTCTTTGCCTGACGACTGTTGCCATAGGCTATTGCTAAATCACGCATCATCTCTTCCCCCTGACCTTTGGTGTCTCCCCATATTCGAATCTGGCCTGCCTTGCCAGTTTTCTCGCCTTTTGAACACGGCGACCGACAAAATCGCTATAGTCATATTCTCCGTACTCCTGTGTCACCATCGGAATATACGGCATGTCTTCACCGAAGAACGGGAAAAAGCTCCTGTCCCTCCTGTCCTCATAGGCGAAGAGGTACGGCTCCTTTGTGTCCGGATGAAGGCCAATCGTGACCGGATCATCATAGCTGCCGCCACCACCATCGTCTGTCTCCTGACAATAGATATGCAAGTCATCATCCATCGGATCACCAAAGCAAATAATCCCAGCCCAACTATCGGTATATTCTCCATCTGAAATCTTTCTTATTGCCTCGTTTCCTTCCTCTGTTCCCCTGATACCTTTTCTCTTAACTTCGAAGTAACAGTGAAACTTTGGGATATAAAAGTCCGGCAGATAATACGATCTATCGCTCAAGACGAGTCCCTCCGGCTCATACTCCCATTCGATCCCGAGGGCATCGAAGAAAACCGCCCACCTCGCTTCCAGACGGGAACGGAACAGGTACCCCTTATATTCTGTTTGTATGGCTTTTTCATGTGTCATGATTTCCTACCTCCAGTCCTGTGATCTTGCGTAATAACTCCATATTCCGCTTGGTGCGTTTGTACATCGTCTGGCTCTGCCTGAGTCCATTTGATGCTTCCCGGAGCCTGCTGCGATATACTTCTGTTGCTACGATCTCGCCGTAATAGTTCATCTGCTGGTCAAACTCCAAGAGCCGTTCCGACAGGTAGCTATAGATCGCCATCTGGTCTTCCGGAGGCGAATAATCCCGCATGAGCCGAAACACGATCTTCACGCGCTCGAGAGTCGCCGGAAAGAAGCGGTCGATCACCAGATTCATCTCCCCGGTCGGATATTTGATTTGGAGTATTCCATCGTTTATCATGACTTCCTCCGTCAGTCTTTTTTATAAAAAGTGCATTCGTACCCATCGGCATTTAAAGGAAGCTCTGCTGCCCACTTGGGTACTTCTGTCATAATCCTGCAAACCTCCTCCACAGACGACTGCCCGACAGGAACTTCGCACACTGCCTCATCGTGAATATGCATAACGATTTCAAAGCCTGCTGCCCGAAGCCGTAGCATGGCCTGCGCCAGAAGGTCTCTGGCTGTCGCCTGCACAATGTTTTCTGTCAGCTTTGCGCCATAGGTCTCGATGCGCATCCATTTCTTACTCTCGCCTGCGCCCTCATAGGTGATGGCAGGACGTTCAAACCTGTTTGTCTCCAGTCTCGGCTTCACGTATGACAATCTCCTGCCTGATGGCAGGGTGATGAATAAAATCCCTGACCTGTACTCAAATACGATATTGCCGCAGGACACCGTGGTCTTTTCCCTTACTGCCTTCTTGGAAGCCACATCGATATCCCACCAGAATTTTGTGATATGTGGATTTGCTGTTCTCCATTGTGACACCAATACCGGAAGCTCCTCTTCCGGTATGCCCATATCGATTGCGCCCATCGCTGTCAAGGCTCCTGTCGAGCCACCGTAGCCAAGAGCTAATTCTGCGATCTTGCCTTTCTGCCTGAGATGTCCATTCTCCCCATGCTTTACGACCGGAACACCAAACATCTTTGATGCTGATGCGCAGTAAATGTCGCCACCCTCTTTGAAGGTTTCAATACGCCACTGCTCCCCGGAAAGCCACGCGAGCACTCTTGCTTCAATGGCAGAAAAGTCCGCGACGATGAATCGGCAGCCCGACTTTGGAATGAAGGCTGTCCGGATCAGTTCCGACAAGACTCCTGGTACCGAATCAAACAGCAGATCCAATGTCTCGTAGTCTCCGGCCTTTACCAGATCCCGGGCAAGGGACAGATCTTCCAGATGATTCTGCGGCAAGTTCTGAACCTGCACGAGCCTTCCGGAGTTGCCTGTTATCCATACCCTGCCATCACGCCTCACTGGAAAAAAGCCTGTCGATGTTTCAGCACAATAGACTGTCCCGGTATAATCTACCCTTCCAACCTGCTCCCTTCTGATCGATGTCCCATGCCCCGGTGTAAGCCAGATATTCACGATATAAGCATCTGACCATTCGCTGGTTTCATGTTTCTTTGTTTTGAGTGTTGCGCTGTACCCGGCACATAATGCACAGGCCTGAATCACATCCGCATTCTGCCTAACCTTGGTTGAATATTGAATTGAGTTAGGAGCAGATCGATATCCATCCCAAAAGACCAATTCTTCGAAAACAATCTCCTGCGGCTCGTCCAGCATCCAGTATCCAAACGTCTTCTTTGAAAACATCCTAAGCCACAGAGGTACCTGTGACGATTTCACTGTAATAACTGTCGTCCCATCACCATTCGACTGTATAACATAATGCAAACCGCAATTTGTAAGTAACTCCTGACACCTTAGGATCTTGCGTTCCTTACTGAAATGAAATCTTACTGCCCCGTCTGCCGTATAATGTCCATCTGCCTGTGTCATAATAAGGACTTTGAGTTCCGGCACATCATATGGTCTTTGCTTTACAATCCGCTTTCCAGTAAACGGAATCTTGAATCTATGCTCCCCGATGTCTTCCACTGTCCTTTCTTCCCAGAGACCTTCTTTACTTAATGTCGCCATACGATGATCCGGCGTGGCCACCTGAGAGATGCGCTTTCCTGTATAAGTCACCAGCTCACCTTCATAAGGAAATGCGACTGGCTTAGTCTCCTGAAATGAAAGCGTCTCTGTTGTACTGTTCCAACACATCATCTTGCCGCCCTGAAACTCGTCAAGCCTCACCCATCCGTTCGGCGTTAACACCTCATGATCTCCAGTAAGACACCAGCGACCAGTCCTGTTTGCGCCGTAAAACTGCAGCAGGCCGTGTACTCGTCCGTCAGAACATACCGACCTTTGAATTGCCTCATACTTTTTGACGGATGTTTTTGCCATGAGAAGCCGGAGCTTTAACATCTCCAGCACTTCCCCCTTCGTCTCCCCGATGAGGTCTGTCACGGCCTTTTTTGATAGACTGTCAACCTGCACACCTCTATCACTTAGCCAGTCCTTGATCTGTGCCGGAGAGTTCGGATTCTCAAGGCCGGACAGTTCATAAGCACGCCTTGTAACCTGCTGCCGATACTCTGTATCACACGTTACAGCATGTTCCACGAGCACTTGATCGACGAGCACGCCACGATCATTGATTTCCTGATCCATCTGGTACAACAACTGTTCACTCTCCGGGATTGGGAAGTTTCTCAGCTTATATCTGATCTCACGCTCTGCCTCAACGTCCCTGATGCAGTAAGACTTAAATTGTTTCCACTTCCCGGGATCATGCTCCGGAAGATTTCTTGTTCTGCCGCCGTTTGCTTTCGTCGGCTTACAGGGCATGGAGAAGTACCGGACGAGGTCTTTTCCCTCTTTCAATTTCTTCTGCCGGATATCCAGCACTTCACCGACACCATCAAGGGATGCCGGAAGTGCGAGCATGGCAGACTGCACAGCTGTACACTGCCAGGCAGCAGGCAACAGAGTGAGGTTATAGTGTTTTGCGATACAGGTTCTTTCAAAAGCCGCGTTGAAGGCTGTCTTTACGATACTGTCGTCGGTCAGAGCAGCAAGCACCCTGTCCGGGAGGCTCTCACCCTGCGCGACGTCAACGATGCTCACGTCCTCATCATCAAAAGCGTATGCAAAGAGCAGGATTTCAAACGCAGGGCTGTCCGTATATGCATAGACACCGCACTTGGCCAGATCCACATCGGAATAGGTCTCGATATCAATTCCAAGCTGCATAACTGCCTCCCTTCAAAAAGGCGAGAGGCGCATTGCCCCTCGCCCTCTGCCTTGTTTCCTTATGACAGGAAATCGTCATCATCCTCTGTGTCGAAATCCTCTGCTGCTGTGGTGCGACCACCGAGGCTCTCACCGTCTTTCAGCTTCTGGATGTTTCCAAGACCAGCCGCGACTCCTCTATTACCGTTGCTATTGTAGCCATAGAACGTAACACTGATCTTGCCGTAGCATCCGCTGTAGACTTCGCTCTGGTCGAGGATCGGCTGTACATGCGCATCCACAACCTGCGGAGCCTGACGGGAATTGGCATTGAAAAAATATGCATCCTTATATGCCTCATCGTCCGGTCTGTCGATGTCACCGTCTCTGAGAGGCAGCTTCAGGTTTGCCGGAACCTTGCCGCCCCACTTGGAAACCGAGTCCTTCTTAGCCTGCTCGATTGCCGCATTGATTGCATCAATGGTCTTCTTATCTGACTTCGGCACAATTGCCGAGACGCTATACTTCGGATCTCCGCCGTTTACTGAATCCGGCTCCCAGCAGTGAAGATAGCTGAATCTGCAGGGAACAATAACCTTCGTACTAACATTCTTACTCATTATCTTTTACCTCCGTAAAATCTGCTTCTGCAGTGTCTCGTGTAATAGCCTTTCGTCTGTCGGAATCTGGAACTAATGTGATCTTGCCTGCTGGCTTATACACATACTTTCCGAGTATGTCAGCAAACTGCTTCTTTCCCATCAGGCGTTCCATGTCTGTGATCCCAATCAGTGACTGTTTGTATATGTCGGTGTAGCCAGCAGCCTTTGCTGCCGCCTCTACATCCTCCTCACTGGTGTACTTACGGTTTGACCTTCCTTCCACCAGCTTGTAGCCCGGCCACTCCTTTCCGCGTGTGATGGCCTGATCCTGTGCATAGGCATAGATGTCGGCTGCCCACTTGGAGAGCTCGTCGGCCTTGGCCAATACCTCCGCGATCTCATCATCAGAGAGTAGTGCAGGCTGCGCGAATTCCATCTGTGCCATCTTGAGGAATTCTTCGGCTCTTGCCCGGCACTGGAATCTAGCCTTGCAGAATCTGCACCAGCTCCCGGCATGGAAGTCGCCTGCGCCAATGAGTGCCATCGCTCCTCTCGGCTTTAAGACTTCCTCTCCCCACTTTCTGAGGTCTGCCGACGAAATGTCCCAAGTGCTGTAGTTTCCGATTCGCGGCTGGAAGATGGTGAGCCTGACGATTTCAATGTCATATAACATATCCGCCATTGTGAGGACGCCAAGTCCGTATGCTTTGAGTTGGTCATTGTCCTCTGCCGATACCTCAACACCCCTCCCAAGTTTCAGATCGATGATTTGAGCGACTTTTTCTGTGATGATGGTCATGTCAGCAGTACCCCAGCAATCGTCGACGTATTCGCTGATATCGACCTTCTGCTCGACTGCGAATACGGGAGTCTTGCACTCGGCCTTTGCTGCCTCAATTTCACCCGTAACAAACGTCACATATTCGTTTACAGCCTCTACCAGATCATCGGTGTAGTATTCCGACGTCGGTCTCTTTGTCCGCAGCTTCAGGTGCTTTTTTATAAGATGCTCCGCCAGAGCATGGCCTGCAGACCCTTCTGCCGCATACATACTCTCCTCGTCATCAAACTGCTCCGACAGCACCAGCGACGGTGTGCAGTTCAGCACCCTGTGAAGCGCTGACGGGGAGCACCTTGCATGCGCACCCATCAAAGCGCCTCCGCATCTTTTAAGAGTGCCGGATAATCCTTCTCATCTACTCCTGAGAGCCTTCCGGAGTCATATTTCAGGAGGAGATCTTTGACTTCCTTCCTTTTTCCGGCCTGAGACTTTTCTGCAAGGACTGCGCGAATGTCCTCAATCGAAATATCACTCTCCACGGGAGCCGCTTCAGTTTCTTCGCTGCCGCCTTCGTCTTCAATGCCAGCCAGCTCACGGTAACCCTCAGCCAGCTTGTCATACGCTTCTGCGATTTTTCTGTATGTGCTTTGCATGATTCATCCCTCCTGCTATCTGCTCCGAAAAAAGCGGAGTCCTTTGATTACTGTGCAATAACGGTCATCCAGTCTGTCGTCCAGAAGCAATGTGTCCGGATCGATTCCGGTAAGATTCTCGTCATAGAGCCTGACTGGAATACCGATCTTCCTGGCTTCCTCGATTTCGTATTCCATTCCGGCAGAGATTTTAGTGCCAACAACCCACATCTCGCTGCAGTCCTTCATGAGCTCAATGCCCATCTTGATTCCTGCGATTCTGTCGCTCTGGCTCCTGTCATTAAAAAACCGGGGAAAATACAAATGTGGTGCGATCGGAATGCCCGACCTGAAGATAATGAAGTCTGCGGCCTTCTTTGCGAGTGCCACATTCCTCTCGACATCGCCCTTATATGGGCTGCAGATAAAAACTTTGTCCATGATGCTAATCCTTTCATTCCATTCGGCTCTGCATTGGCCGTGGTTATTACTTGTCTAAATCAGGAAACCAGGGCGAATGCTCACGCAGAATCTGCTCGAGTTCCTTCCATTCATCCTCTGAAACCCTGCCCTTCAGATTCAGAATGGTTTCGGTATGTTTCCGGGACAGCGTATTCTTATAGGGCTGATAATCATCCGGCAGATAAACTCCTCCGCCGTGACCTCGCACCGTTTCCAGAGGATATGAGCTCGTGAGCACCAGAATGTCATTTCTGATCGTCCGCGTCGTCACACCGAGTTCCCGGGCAAGATTCGTCATATTCTCCCTTCTTCGGACGACTATGATTCTCATGATTTCTTCCCTGCGTTCTGTTGCGGTCACGGCTCAGATCACCTCCTTCTTACTGATTGTGTCTTGATGATAAAAATCAAATAGGAAGGGTAGTTTCCGGTTTGGAGAAAATTCCAAAAATATATGCATTCATCGTGCTAACAAAAGAAAAAACCGGAGCCATCACTTCACCCTCTTAGGTGTTGTGATAACTCCGGCCATTTGTTGCCACATCTTCAGAATTATTTACCCTGAAGTTTAGTATTCCACTAGTTTATTCTCGTGTCAAAAGCGACACTTGAAAAATTTCAATTAGCATCCTTACTGTATGTCTGCCAATTTCACTTCACTATTAAAATTTTATCTTTCTTTTCTGCGTCTTGCTAATATTGATACATGATTCTGCCAATACATCAAAGCCGCCAATGTGATTAACACAGCTCCTATGAAATAAAACAGATAAGTTCCAATACCGCCTGCAGACGGAAGTTCATAACGCTTTTGCTGATTTTTTATCACTATCTCTCCTTCCCCAATGCCTTCACTATTACTGTACGAAATGGAATATCCTTCTATTTGCGAAATTTCTCGAATGCGATATTCGTATTTATGATTCTTTTTCTCTCCAAGTTCTGCACTACCCCTTTTCCAGGTACGATGCCATTTGTTTGACTTATTTAATTTGAATGGGATTTCTCTGTTTGTATGATCTGTCAAATCATTTTGAATCAATACGGCAGAAATCTCAATATCTGGCTTAGTATTCATTTCTGTTCCATCAACATTCAACCATTTTTTTACCACTTCGATCGTTCGAATGCGAACGTTGTTGATGGTAATAACGCCATTCAAAACTCCGTTTCCATCATAGGATGTAGAAAAACCACCTAAATTACTTATCTCTTCAACATAGTAATAATAGGGTTTCCCATTCGGATCCTTCGTTTCAAGATTCGACCATCCATCTTTCCAGCTATTACCTGCACTCAGGGTGATGATGCTGCCTACTTTTTCTGCATCATCCGGTTTCGTATTAAATCCAGATGACGATCCACCGGGCTGACTGGAACCACCGGAAGATCCGGAGCCTCCTGTTCCGCTTGGTTCATAGGTTGATACTTTGATCGGATTCATCGTGTAACTAACATCCGGATGCCACGGATTTCCGCCATACTGCAAATATCCAATCAAGGTAATCTTTATATCGGTTCCGTTTTTAACTGGATCAATTACATACTTTCCATTCCTTGGAGGATAATTCCCCCAAGTCCCTGTAATACAACAATTCTGAGAACAGTATTTGGTAATACTTCCGTTGACAGGTGTCAGCGTCTTACCATTCGCCGTTACCGAATAAATAGCTGCATTTGCAGAGCCTTCTACCTTATCTACATCCAGTTCAAATTCAAGTTTTCCACCCGAGGTTACCGTAGTGCTATAGGTATAATCACCTTTAGCAATCGATGAACTGTCATTATTTGATCCATTATCACCCTCCTTAAAAAACTGGGTAGTAAAATTGATCGGAACAGTAGCAGATGATCCCGGCGGTTCCGGTGTTGTTCCTCCATCTCCTGAAGCTGTCTTCGTACTGCGGTACAACTGTACTTTCACCGGGGACAGATTATCATTTTCAATAGGACTTCCGTCTTCATTGTACCATTTCTTCTCAACTTCAACTTTCGTCTTCTCCGGTTTCTTATTCTTCACTGCAAGCCCAATCGTTGTAGTTCCACCTTGCGATAAAACTGCAAAATCACTACTTATATTTTTTAATGATGCATTCCCTGTAGAGTCAATATTCAGTTCAATAACCTGATTTGAAACAGACGGATAACTTGCAGGGGAGTCGGTCTCCTTAAGATAGTATGTTTCGTTCGCATTCAGTCCATAGCAAAGAACTTTGCCATTGCTTCCTGTACGGAATACATTACCCGGTGCCTCATTATTTTTATAATCACTCTCACTCTTCCAAAGACGTGCTGGAATTGTACATTCCTTATTCATGTAAACGGAGAATTCCGCACCCGGCAGAAGTGATTGTGTATTCGAATCCTTCTTTGTGATATCAAGGCTGTATCGAGGAGCAAGATTGAAATAGATCGAGCAGTTGGATTCCGAAGATCCACGTTCCAAGTAGTAGAATTTAAGATTATGGTCTCCTTTTTTGTATTTCTTCAGTGTTGTCGTATCCGTCTTTATTGGATTTCCATTTAAATTAGAAGCATCATAGTAAGTGATCGTCCCCTTTGAAAAGTCAATGATTCCTGCGATACGTTTATGGATCCCGCCTAAGTCAAGTACAAGCTCATTGTCCACATAAACCCAAACATCGTCATCGCCGCTGAAGAAAAATCTCATGTCTTTCTGACCGATGCCCTGATTTCCATAATTGCCGTAGCTATCCTTATATCCAACATCATTAGGCAAGGTGAAATCAAACTCCGTCTTCATGCCAAACCAATAGTTAGTCTGCCCTGTCTTCTCATTGATCGTCCCATGCTCTAACGGCATAAAGCTACTGGTAAGATTCTGATCTTCCCATCCGTTACCGGATTTTTTCTGCTTTCGAATATACTGTTTATCCTGATACACGTAGAAACGGTTTTTTTCTGCGTTATAATCCGCTCCGTTATAGTCACTGTCGTAGTAATAATAGCCTTGGCCAAATCCACGATTCTTCGTCGCATTTCCGTTAGCATCATATTGGAAAAGCATATTTCCCTGACCCAGATATTGTTTACCTGAACCGTTAACTGTTTCCGTTTTAAATAGATCCTCCAAAAGATTATCGTTTTGACCCTCTTGAATTTTATCCGGCATAATACCGCTGTAAATATTTGCACCACCATTATCACCACTATATTCATTTTTTATTTTTTCCAGCTTGCTCGGAAAGCCCAGAGATTTGCTGCCACTGATATCACTGTTATACCAATTGGTAAACTGAAAACTATCCGACTGTGATCCGTCCCAGGTTTCTTCGTGCGATGCGGGATTTGACCATCCCCATCCTCCACTTTCAGGAGTAAATGTGCTCTTGCTAAGCTTTGCACCATGTTTTGCATTAAAAATCTCATTATAATCAAAGACATCCGTTCGTATAAAAGAACTTGTATCCGGTTGATTATTTACCAACGTTCCATTACTGTTTAAATTATAATTACTTTGAATCCAATCTGCATAAAACACAGTATTTTTGGAAATCGTAACTGTTGCTCCCGGCTGATACCACTTTTTGGTATTTGTATCATACCATCCATTCAATCTGTATTTGGTACTACTACCTGCATTCGTTGGCAGGGTGATTCTTCCATTTGATGTTGTGGTATGTACATCTGTTGCACCCTTCACTAAGGAATTTGCGGTTCCCAACCCAAGTGTACCATCGTACCACACCTCATAGGATGCACCGTCGGCTTTTTTTGGCACAAAAGCACGGGGTGAAACATTCTCTGGATTTTCAAGTTCATTCTCAGCATCAGAGTTTTCTGCTTCTACTTCCGACTCTGTTGTTTTATTCTCTGTTGAAGAATTTATCCCTGATTCTTCCTCTTGTCCTTTTGTTATAGACTCCGCTTCCGCATTTACAGATTCTGCACTCGCAAAAAGAAGATGTTCATTAAAACCTATACTTCCAACGAGCAGACAAAGCCCTATGATAATAATAAACGACCTTGTCGCTATCTTGCCTTTATGCAGGATGTTTCTCTTCTTTTTCTTTTTCATTATTAACACCTCTATAGATGTGATCTACTTCGCAATATTTAATTGCAGCTAACGGTCTTTCTTTCTGCGTACGTACATCAGGATCGTAATGGCAAACCCTGCTGAAATCATAAGAATGCCCCAAAACGCCAAAGGCGTAGTATCTCCAGTCCTTGGGTTCTTGCCTGGTAAATCCGGTTTATCTGGTACTTTCCCCGGATGATAGGTAGAAATTTTCGGCATCGATGTAACGGAATATTCCCAGTATGCGTTTTTATTTTCACCAGAAGCCAATGGTACCGATACCAAAAAAGGTTCTGAGCTATAGGTGTCTCTGCCTTGTTTATGTACGGAAGATTGTACAACTAAATACATCCCCGGATTAAGATTTGAAAAGGTTACACATCCCGATGAACCTGTCTCGGAGGCAGTCATTTTAAGATCCTTTTGCTTTGCAATTTGATATAGTTTTTTTGCTGCTTCATTAGATTTCGATGCAGTCATTCCAGTAAACGATATATTTGCTACTGCAAAATTTACTTCCGGTATGTAGGAAACGACACCTTTCTTTACATTTATTGTCGCAACTTTAGTACACTTAAATTTCATCCCTGAGAAAGAAAACGTCTTGCCATTTGTGTTATATTCGCAGCAAATCGTCAATGTACCTTTCTTCCCACTTACCAAATCCGGCATATATCCGTTTTCTGCAGCAAACGCTGAAACGAATCCTTGCATCAGCATAAGGACAATGACCAACACAGGTATTGCAAAGTATCTATGCATCCTACCGTTTTTATTTAGTTTTTCGTTTCTTTCTTTTCTTCCAAACATACCACTTCACCCCTATCAGGAATACAATGATTGTTGCTAAAACTCCGTATCGAATATATTTTCGAAGCGGATTTATTTTTTTATGTGAATCCATAGAGATACGATGTCCTCTAACCAACAGCCTATGTGTATTCACTCCATATGGCGTACAAGTCAGTAGAGTTACCAAATCGTCTCCTGAAATGATAGCCAATTCATCTTCTAACTGCTTCGGCTTGATAATTTTAATCTGATCTATCTGATACGCAAGAGTATGATCTATCATATGTAAATAAAACTTATCACCTTTTTCAATCTGATCTAAATCAGTAAAAAGCTTTGCACTTGGAAGCCCCCGATGTGCCGCAAGAACGCAATGGCTATTATCACCACCAACTGGTAAACTGGTTCCTGCAAGATGTCCAACCCCTTTTTCAAGTACTTCATTAGAAGTTCCATGAAATACCGATAGCATGATATTGATCTTTGGAATTTCAATATATCCCATCATGCCATCACCCGTTGGGTTAAGCATCTTTCTATACTGATAACGGTCTGTATCTGCCGCTTTTTTATTTTCTCCAAATATGTCAACGCTCGTATTATAGGTATGCTCCTCATTATACGCCTGCGCATTCTTCCATAATTTACGACTTTCGTTCGCACTCTGTGCCTTAATGACCCTGTCATATTCTGCTTGATGCTGTGCATTTTGCCACTGATTGTGCATATTGCTGATTACAGGATAAGCGAGAAAGCTAATACCGGCACAGAAAAGTATTACAACCAGCAATCTCGCAAGAAGACCGTTCTTCTTTTTCTTTCCCATTCTTCTTCCTATTTACTCTTATACATTTTGTCACTATACTCTGCTAAATTCTTTTCATTGCGTCTTTTTTTCTTTGTCGCAATGAAGTAAATCATCCACGCAATAAATATTCCGAGTAAGATACATAATATATGCATCCATGGAATGCGATGATGGGCGGATTGCTCTTTTTCATCGCCAACTTTATATGGTATGCGATGCCCTCTTACAACCAAACGATGCGTGTTCTGTCCATATGGTGTGCAAGTTACCAAAGATGCAAAATCCTTCTTTTTTTCAATTCTGAGATCACTCGTTTCATCAGGTTTTACTGTTTTAATCTTGTCTACCTCATAGGCTAATGTGTGGCCTAATACTTCCAGATAAAAGCGATCTCCCGTTCGCAATTCATCTAAGTCAGTGAACATTCTGGCACTCGGAAGTCCTCTGTGTGCAGTGATAACAGTATGTGTATTCTTTCCGCCCACAGGAAGACTGCTTCCAAAAAGATGGCCGGCACCTTTTTCCAAAATTTCCTTTGATGTGTAATGATATATGGGAAGCGATACATTTATGGATGGAATGTTTACACATCCAAGTATTCCATCTCCCGTCACATCGAGCTGTGACTCATAATTCTTATCATTCTTTATTCCCATCCTTTTTGCAAAGGAAGCAGGAATAGTCTCCTTTGCAAGCTTCTGATTATATTTAACTGCAGCTTTATATAGTTTTTCCCGACTGTTTTCGCTGAGATCTTTGGATTCATGCTCATAATTTGTAATCATCTTCTTTGCATAGAATTGATTGATCCAATTGCTGTATGTCGGGTAAAACAAGACGAGAAGTCCTGCAATCAGAATAAAGACAATCAAAAGATTTTGTCTTTTAACTTTATTCTTTTTCATTTAATTCGATACTCCTCGCACTTGTTCTTCTCCTGTTCGATCATGCTGCAAATTTAACTTGCAGCATGATCTGTATTATTTCTCAATAACTTATCAAAACATGTCACTCTTTATAAATAACCTTCTTATGGAACGAACTATTCTGCCTGTCTTTTGCGATTTTTAGCATATAGTGCTGCCGCCAACGCAATTAGCGCACCGCCAATAATCATAAAAATGTAAGTTCCCATCCCACCGGTGCTTGGAAGTCCACCCGGCTTGTAGTTGTTGAAGAGTGCTGTATCACCGGTTTTATCTACTGTGTTGACTACAGTTCCACCATCATATTTCCCCTCATAAGTCGAAGTGATTTTATTGTCGATCTTTACACTATAAGATGCCAACGTACCATTTGCATTCAATGTTGCACTGATCTCGACCGGAACCTCGGTATCGTTCTTCACATAACCCTTTGGGGCTTCCGTTTCAACAAGGACATATTTTCCTGCATCAAGTTTACTGAAATGCATCAGACCATCGCTACCGGTTTCTGCCGTTCCTGCAACTACATTCGTCTTTTCTCCATCAGCACCAGCCACATAGAGAGTAAATTTAGCACCCTTTAATGGTGTTGTTGTCGTGCTGGAACCAGTGGATTCTTTCTTTGTAATCAGTTCACCGCTCGTTTTGTCCACACCGACCTTGATAATTTCTTCTCCCTTGATATTCTTAGAACCCATTACATCGCCATCGATATCGAAGGTATAGTGATAAGTTGTCTTTTCTTTCTTATCGTTAATTGTCGAAGGGCTATCAGAATATTCCAGCTTCGCTTTGTTGGTATTTGCATCAAATCCAACGGTCGCACTATTATTTAGCTCTGCTTTATAGGTTACTGTAATATTCTTTGCTGCATTTCCAGAAAGCAGATACTTGTTGGTGAATTTTATTGTAAAAGTTTTACCGTCCTGTACAAGAGTATAGTCTTCCCCTTCTCCTTTTTCGAGAATCTTTGTTCCTTCTTTTACAACAATATCAGTTGGTGCATTCAAGCCTTCGCTAACCGTATCCTTGATTTCAAATTTCAGATTGGAATTCTGATACTGTTTCGAATAAGAAGGGATGGTTGTTGTGATTTCAAAGGATGTTTTATCTCCCGGCTTCAAAGTATCCCCATAGGCAGTATCGTCACCAGTCACCGATGAATTGTTCGTCTTTCCTGTGATCTTTTTGTCCAATGTTGGTGTTGAACTCTTTGCATAGGCAACATCTGTAATTTTGAAATTGCTGTTTGCATCAACAGAACCGCCTTCCAACGTTGCCCCGCTTTTATAGTTAACAGACACGATCATTGGATTGTACACTTTGGTACTGTCTGTTTTGCTTACCAGAACAAGGTACATTCCTGGTTCTCCTTGTCCTACGTAATTATCACCACTTTTTTCCATATTGATCGGTGTTCCAAGACTCCCCGTCTTACCGGCAAGTGTTGTTATCTCATCTGCGGTTGGATGAATCGGATCTTCGATGGAATCCTTCAGTACTGCTGTCCAATCACCATTTTCACCCTCTTTAACAATCTTATACGCTTTTACTGTAGCCCCTGCCTCCACATTCTTCACTGTCATTGTTGCCGTTGTATCAGCAAAGACTGTGGCAGAGGTGTAACTGAACATAGAAATCAGCATGGCAATCAATACTATAACCCACGATTGCTGTATTCTATTCATTGTGTTCTTTTTTTCCATTTCCATCTCCTTTATTGCTTCCATCTCCTTTATTCCTGTTCTACAACGAACAGCAGATCACAGTAACTAATAACTACAAATGTTTAATAATCATTTGTCTCATTTTGTGATAAACTCTTTAATCTTAAATGCTGGCATCAACTCCTTTATAATTTATCATTGCACGCAAAAGCACGCAAAAGGAAGTGTTCACCATACTGATATGGCTCTCACTTCCTTGCGATCTATTACTACAATTCTTTTAAATGAAAAATCTATTTCACGACAAAACGACAGAATCTGTCTGTCTGTCTGTCTGTCTGTCTGTCTGTCTGTCTGTCTGTCTGTCTGTCTGTCTGTCTGTCTGTCTGTCTGTCTGTCTGTCTGTCTGTCTGTCTGTCTGTCTGTCTGTCTGTCTGTCTGTCTGTCTGTCTGTCTGTCTGTCTGTAAAGATTGTCAAATTTTTCATCCATTTTGTCAACCCCTAAAAATACATTAGATGATACTATTCATATCTGTTTATTCCAAACAATTCATCTAAAGAATCAAGATCAACTTTTTTCCCCTCATAGAGCCGCTGATCAATTAAAAGTCTGGTTTCGCTAATCAACGTTATTTCTTGAACGCTCTTACCGTCTTTATCTTTTGCGTTAATTCGGTAGATCCACCCTTTCGCACCATCATTTCGGATGCGTTGAAATTTATTATCCTGAAAACACTTCTTTGCTCTTTCAACTTTCTCAGGCTCTGTAATCTCAATCGTTTGATCGTGAAATTGTACTGTCATGCTTTTTATAGAATTATTTTGAAGAATCGGTGTTATATTTCCATGATGATAACAGTATTTCACCTTTTTCAAATCTAGCTTTTTTACTTTGTACACTTTTCCATGAATCCGAATAAGTGTATCATCTATTATCGTGATTTTCACCGATTTCCCATTCTTTTTTTGTGCAGTAACCGTATAAATCCACCCTTTCAGACCATCGAATTTCTTTCTTCGGACAAATTTGCTTCTTTTCAATGTCCTCTGGATAGTCTTTATTCTATAAGGATTTGTTATTTTTACCCTTTTGCCATTTTTCATTATAGTAATCTTATTAATCTTTTTTGACTGCAATGATTGCATAACCCGTGCAGCTGTATTACTTTTTTTCGCTTTGGCATAAGAAGGCTGCACAACGTTTATAGTAGACACAAGTACAGCGACACATAATGCCAACGTTATAATGATATTTTTACGTCTCAGCATTGGTTATTACCTCCTGAAAATCTTTCTGAACTATATGTCTAAATGTCTAACTTTTAGTTACCCTGACACAGCCATCAACATATTTCAAATTTATATTAATATTTGTATTTCCCCATCCGTCATTTACAATTATATAACTTCTTATTTTGCCCGACTTTTTTATTTTCTTATATCCGGTACCTACCACCCAGTGATCTCCATACTTTTTATGCCCTGTTAATCCCACTACTAATGGTCTATTGGCTTTGATTTTTCCTTTTATCGTTGAATAAACTTCTTTTGAATTTAATCCAGTTTTGTTAGTTAGTTTTGTTTTTGTTTTTCTGTCACTCAAATATTTACTGCCACCCTTTTGTAGTTTATCATAATCCGTGGCTTTTCCAAGATATTTATTTGTTAAAAGTTTAATTAACGCCTTCCCGTCGGACGTTTCATAGTCTTTTGCCACATAAGCTTCGTCCACATGGTCATTATAATATCTATAAGTAATAGCTAACGCAACAGATCCGCACCGACCATCCGGATTATAGTCATATTTTTTTGTTGCATACTTTAATTTTCCTGATTCCAACACTTTGATTCCTTGAATCAGGGAATCTGCTTTCTTTGTAAATTCATTGTTTTTTTCATCTTCATAAGCCTCTGCTAATGCTTTGCCATTTTGATCAATCTGCTGAATTGAGAAGTCTACTTGATCCTGTGGTACAATTTCTTCTGTGTCTACTGTTAAAAGAGTGTCGTTGTCTGTCTGGGTAAACATACTCCTTGGTCCTGCATAATAATAATCATTTTTTGAACTTATCCGATACGGATTGCACTCCGTTGAATACTCAATAATCTCTTCTCCTGTATCATCCGTAATATAGTAGCTCATCTCATCCCCGTAGTAATAAGCAACCACTTCATTGTTTCCACCTAATAAGGGAATCGTTTCTGTTACTTGAGTGACAGCCGCATAACTGACAACGGTCGGCATTATTCCAACATTTATAGCAAATGCTACTATGAATATAAGAGTTTTATAACGTTTTCCCAATATCATTGTTTCCCCCTCCTATTTAAGACATAAAATACACTAATCCCTTTAAATCATACACGAGTAATTTTCAGATGTCAAGTGAAAGTTGTATTATCTCAATTCCTTTTTGTATGTTCCTTTTGTGCTGCGGCGGTACGGACGGTCGAGTTTATCACCTGAAATCTACAAACTTTGCATAATTTCATTTTTATAAGATGAGATGTGATGGCTAAGCACGGATTAAATATGGCCATAACCCCGCATCTCCGGGTTTTCAACAGTAGAATAAATGAGTGATTTCCTCAAATCGTTGCACTGCAAGGGATTGCAGTAATTTTTTTGTCAATTTTTTCGATATTTTATGTTGTGTGGTGTTGTGTGTATCAACATTTTGTGCTATACTATGTGTATGAAATTATGGTATGACAGAAAAGCTAAAGACCCGGCATACTTCATCCAGCAGGGTTTCCGCAACGGCAAGAAGACATCGACCAGAAATGTCGCACGCATCGGGAAACATTCGGAGCTTCTCGCGATCACAGACGATCCTCTGGCTTACGCCAGGGAACAGGTCGCGAAATACAATGAGGAATGGAAGAAAAGCAAAGTCAAGATGGAGATGACCATCAACTTTGATGAGAAAGTCAAAGCAACGGATGATCCCGCTTCTGCCTCTACCCTGCGTAACGTTGGTTACTTCTATCTGCAGCAGCTGTATCACGATCTGCAGATACGTTCCTTCTTCCAGTCTGTCGCTGCAGACAGAAAGATCGAGTTCGATCCGGATCTTGTAAACCGTTTCCTGACGTATGCGCGCATCCTGCATCCCGGCTCCAAGTTTGACACCTGCCGGCATCTGGGGCGCTACTACGAGCAACCGGATTTCGGTTACCAGCATATCCTTCGGACGATGGATCTGATGCAGGAGCATTACGATGAATACATCTCCCATCTGTATGAACACAGCAATAACGTTGTCAGACGCAACACTTCCATCTGCTACTATGACTGCACCAACTTCTACTTCGAGATCGAATCCCCGGATGAGGATTACGTCGACGCGGTGACCGGTGAGATCATCAAAGGCTTCCGCAAGTATGGCTTCAGTAAAGAGCACCGCCCCAATCCCCTGGTTGAGATGGGACTGTTCATGGATGCAGATGGGATTCCACTTTCCATGTGTCTTACCTCCGGTTCGGACAATGAACAGACAACAGCGATCCCCCTGGAGCAAAAGCTGACGAAGATGTTTAAAGGAAAACCATTCATCTATTGTGCCGACGCAGGTCTGGGTTCCTACAATATCCGCAAGTTCAACTCCATGGGCGGCCGGGCTTTCATCATCACACAGTCCATCAGGAAGCTGTCTGTCAAACTCAAGCAGGCCGTGTTCAACGACTGCGATTACCGGCTCCTTTCATCCGACCAGCCAGTTTCACTGGAAGATATGTTTTCCTTCGACCGCGAGGATCCGAAGAACCGGGCTCTTTATGAGGACAAGGCTTACAAGATCATCGATGCGGACAATCTGCTCGATCTTGGCTTTACGGAGGAAAAGAAATACAAGAACGGGAAGAGCAGGCAGGTCAAAGTCAAGGGAACACTGCAGCAGAAACTGATTATTACATTCTCCAGAAAAATGATGGAATACCAGCGGTTCATTCGCAACCGTCAGGTTGAGAGAGCCAAAGAACTGCTCAAAAATATCGACCCGGAAACCTACAAAAAGGGCCCTCATGATGTGACGCGTTTCATAAAACGGACTTCCAAAGGGAAATCCGGCGAAAAGGCCACCGACCGGTACGCACTGGACAAACAGCTCATTGCAGAAGAAGAAAAATACGATGGTTTCTACGCGATCGCCACCAACCTGGATGACGATGCACAGACCATCATAGACATCAACTCCATGAGACATCGGATCGAGGACTGCTTCAGAGTGATGAAAACGAACTTCTCGGGAAGGCCTGTATACCACCACAACGAGGAACGCATCACAGCCCATTTCATGATCTGTTACACCGCGCTTTTGATCTACCAGCTGCTGGAGAAAAAACTCGATGACGCGGGCGAACACTTCACAACAGAAAACATCATTGAGACACTGCAGAACATGAACGTGGCCAACGTACAGGATATGTACTACATGGCAATTTACAACGGATCCAGAGCCCTGACTGCACTGAACGGTCTATATCCCCTGGATCTTGACCGGAAGAACTATCTGCCAAAGGAACTCAACAAGAAGATCAGAAAAATTTCAAAGTGAGATTTCCATACAACATTTTTGAGTAGCTCAAAACGGCGAAACTCCAACTGCCTCAAGGAGTCCCGCTGTTACTATTCTCTTCAACTGTCGAAAACGGGACTATAACACAAAACTATTTTTTTGTCACGCAGTTTTGCAAAATGTTTTTAGTGTTATAGCTAAAAAGGCTAAAAATCAAATTCAATTCCAAAAATGTATTTGCTTACATCTTCCTAATCGACCATACTTTAGCTGAATATAATCCGAAAGATGACACATATCGTGTCATTCTTGCTTTACTAAAAGGATAGTTAATCTGCCTTCTTCACAGTGAACCTCGATACGATCACCGCAATTAAAGCCACACTGTTCTAGCCATTTGCCTTGCAAAAGGATTTTGGGGAAATCTTTGTATTGTATACTAGTTACACAATATATCTTGAGTTTTCTTATCATTTTGTCGCTCATAATTACCCCTTTCCTATTTGAATAGTTTTGCTGTAAGATTCTCCAAATAGGAAAATCCGACATATTTCCGCTATAACCTTTACACATAACCAGCTACATACTATCCCCACCCCGTTGCACAGATTTCAGGCCAGTAACGACCACGCCACCAATCTCCTCCGAAGTGGATTTTGCCTGATGGCCAAAAATCCCGTGTTTCTGCGGTTTCTTTGCTTTCTTTGATTTCTGATGATGATGAAAATGGCAATTCAGCCGTGAATAGGACACCTTTGTCCGCCAGCGTAATCTCTCCCGGAACGGGTACCGCTCCGCCGCCCACCAGCCCTGCCGGAGTAATACTGTGGTGCGGTCTGCGAAACGGCCGCTCCGTTATATATGGTAGATTCTCGTCCAGCAGCCCCGCCACCGAATAAATGCGGGTCACCTCCAGAACCTCTTCATAACTCATCCCGGGAAGAATTGACGGAATCCTCTCCGCCAGCATGGTCTTCCCCGTGGAGGGACTGCCCGTCATCAGAAGACCGTGTCCGCCGGCCGCCGCGATAACGATGGCGCGCTTGGCGTATTCCTGTCCTCTGACATCGACAAAATCCGGTCCGCCGGGTTTCCCTCCGTCCGGGAGCTGCCGCTCATCTCTCCCGATCCGCGGGAGCGGCGCAGCCAGGTTAAAATGGTCGATGACCTCCCTCAGATGAGACGCGGGATAAAGGTCGATACCGCGGACAAGCCCCGCCTCCCTGCGGTTGCCCTGCGGAATAACCGCTCTCCGGAATCCGAGTCTCGCCATCTGCAGCAGCATCGGCAGAATCCCGTTCACTCTGCGAATTGTTCCGTCCAGCGACAGCTCGCCGATGAACACACAGCTCTGTGTCTCCTCCGCCAGAATCTGTCCGGTATCTGCCAGAATTCCCATGGCCATCGGAAGATCCAGATGTGTCCCCCGCTTACGCACATCCGCCGGGGACATGTTGATGATAATCCTCGCCGTCGGCATCCGGCATCCGGAGTTCACGACAGCAGACCGTATCCGTTCCCGCGCCTCCTTGACGCCGATATCCGCAAGTCCCACGATATGAAAGACAGGCAGACCGTTAGTAATATCTGTTTCCACATTTACCGCAACTGCGTCCAGTCCGTGGAGCGCGGCAGTACTGACAACTGACAGCATCTGTACCCCTCCCTTCAGAACGCGTCCCGGATCTGATTGATCATGATCTCGAAAACCTGAAACGACACCCTGCAGTCTGCCAGTCCGTGCGTCATCAGGTAATATCTGGCGACGCCCCTCATCCGTCTCTGCTTCCTCAGATCTACCGCCTCCGCCGGACGACCTCCGATCAGAGAGGTTCTCGTCTTTACCTCTACAAAAAAGATACAGTCGTCTTTCCTGCAGACGATGTCGATTTCCCCGATCCGGCACCGGAAATTTCTCTGCAGAATGTCATAGCCCTGAGCATAGAGCACCGCGGCCGCGAAATTCTCGCCGCCGGTACCCAGCAATTTTTTATCTGTCATGGTTTCCCCTTTCTACCCCGTCTCCCGCAACCTCAATCTACTATTTTTACCATATACTGTCAACACCCCTGTACCGAATTTTACAAAAGATTAAAAATCCTGTCCGAAGTACTGCCGCCGCTGCACGGCCGGCAATACGACGCCTGTCCGTAAAAAAAATACGGCCGCCTCAGCCGGCAGCCGTAAAACATCATTCATTATTCATTATCTGCCCAGCACCCGGAAATCAGATTACCGGGCGCTGGCTCCCGTCTTTTATTTTCTCTTTCTGACAAAATTCAGCGATATTGTGATATAGACAACGTTAAACATTGTAAGCCCCAGATATGCTCCGAACAGAGCTTTCCCCGAAAGAACCGTCGTACTCAGAAGCGCTGCGATATTAACAATCAGCATAATTACCAGTACAGTCGTTGCGTACTTCATTTTTATCCCCCTTCAACATTCATCATCAATGCGCCGCGGCACACACTGCCATTGGATTGCGCGCCGCGGCGCTGCGGACAGACTGCTGTCAGCGCCCGTTAAGTCCGACGGGGACTTAATGAGCAGATACTGCTTAATGCGTGCTCCGCCATCGAATATGCACGAATTGTCAGTAATGTGGAGAGCATATTCGGTGGCCTGCCGCAAGGGTTTTCAACCATTTCATACAAAACACCTGCGGCAGCGGGATTCGGAAACGGCCGAATCCCTGAGCACAAGCATCAAGTAGTGTCTGCCGGCGCACACTGCCATTGGATTACGCGCCGCGGCGCTGCGGACAGACTGTTGTCAGCGCCCATTAAGTCCGACGGGGACTTAATGAGCAGATACTGCTTATTATTAAGTATAATTACTTTTTTTGCACAGTCAATATTTTTATCAGAAATTTACCGATAATTTCGCCAATAGTCCGTCAATATCCTGTCGATACCCGATGGTCAGTCAGGATCCGACGGATAGTCGTTCCGCACACATCGTACACATTATATCTGCATTAATCTGTATTTCAGTTTAACACGTGTTTTATTCGCGTTATATCCGGTACACGGATACATCAGTCCTCAGAGCACGAATCTCTCAATCGCCTTGGCGACTCCGTCATTATCATTTGTATCAGTTACAAAATCCGCCCGCGCTTTCATATGCTCTGACGCATTCCCCATCACAATCCCGATGCGGGCCAGCTCGATCATTCTGCTGTCGTTGGGACTGTCCCCGCATGCCAGAAGCCGGTCTGAGTCAACGGAAAGCCGCCGCATCAGAAAACGCAGCGCATCCGCCTTGCTGGTGGTGGGCCCGCCGATTTCCAGATTGTTATGGAAGGAAGAGGTCAGAGTAATGTCGTCCATTGCGGCAAGCTGACGCATGACTTCCTTCTGGTCTTCTTCACGTCGGAATACGATGCTGATATTCTCCAGCCTGGCTTTGTGCTCCAGCATGAAGTCGAAGATATCCGCCACCGGCCGCCGCGTCCGCAGCACATAATCCGCGTCGCGGAAGGCACACCCGTTTTTCTCCATCTCCCTGTACTCTGCCGCGCCGATGTAGGCCTGTCCGTCCGTAAAGGCGTCAACGGAAAATCCACGCCCCCGCAGAAGCGCCACGATACTTTCCACGGCCGCGGGCTCGTTGCAGTTCTCGTAAATCCGCTCCCGCCCGGATACACGCGTAATGACAGCCCCGTTTGATGTAATCATATATTCCAGACCGTCGATGCCGAAAATCGCCTCCGGAAGGGAGCACCAGGGACGCCCTGTGGAGATTACAATATGAACCCCCTTTTCCATGGCCCGGTGGAGCGCCTCCACGGTGCGCGGCGAGATTTCCGACCTGCCGGTCAGCGTTGTTCCGTCCAGATCCAACGCGATCATTCTGATTTCTTTTCCGCTTTTCTGTTTCATGAATCCATTATATCAAAAGGGGTTGCAAAATTAAAGTTTCGGTATTACAATATTTCATACTGTAATCAGAAAGGTTATCCGGGAGGAGAAAAAAATGAATGTAGTGATTGTTGGCGCCGGCAAGCTGGGAGCCTGTGTGGCAGAGGCCCTGATCGGCGGTGATTATTCCATTACGATCATAGATAAAAACGCAAATGTACTGCAGAAGCTCTCACAGCAACTCGATGTCATGACCATCAACGACGACGGACGCAGACTGTCCGTGTTGAAGAATATCGGCATCGAGTCTTTTGAATATCTGCTCGCCGTGACCTCCAGCGACGAGACGAACATGATCATCGCCTCCTTCGCCAAGAAGCTGGGATGTCATCATGTGATCGCCCGCGTCCGCGACCCGGAGCATATGAATCAGTTCGATTTTATCAAGGAGGCGATGGACATCGACCACATCGTCAATCCGGACATGTCCATCACCGTGGAGATCTATAAATATCTGGCGGAAAAATACACGCTGAGCAACGGAATTTTCAAAAGCGGCGGAATCGCCATGACGGAATTCCCGACTCGCCGTTTTCCGGCTCTGGTGGGTCTGACCATGCCGGATATCCACGAGGTGCTGCCCGATGTGCTGATCGCCGCGCTTTCCCGCAACGGCAAGGTCATCGTTCCTCACGGCGACGATGAGGTGAAGGAAGGCGATTTCATCTACGCCATCGGTGCCAAGGACCGGATCGCCGAGATCCACAAGAAGACTCACGAACACGGAAAATACACCAACATTCACAAGGTCATGATCATCGGCGGCGGCAAAACCGGATTCTACCTTGCGGATCGTCTGCAGGAATTCGGCGCGTCTGTGAAGCTCGTGGAGCGCGACATGGAGCGATGCCACTACCTCTCCACCAACCTGAAGAACGTGATGGTCCTCCACTCAGACGGTACCGACATCAGCCTTCTGGAGGAGGAAAACCTGGACGATATGGACGCCTTCGTCACGGCCACCGGCTACGATGAGGAGAACCTGCTTCTGGCGCTTACCGCCAAGCAGCACGGCATCGCGGACGTCATCTCCAAGGTGAGCCACGAGAACTACAAAGACCTGATCGAACAGATGGGCGTGGATATGGTTCTGAATCCGCTGGACATCAGCACCAGCAATATTCTTCGTTATATCCAGGGCTCCAAGCGCATCCTGTCCTCTGTACTGATTCAGGGTCAGGCGGAGATCCTGGAGGTCATCGCAACCTCCCGCATGAACATGCTGGGGGTTCCCATCCATGAGCTGGAGCTTCCGAAGGACGTGCTGATCGCCGCGATTCACAGAGGCGGCAAGGTCATCATCCCCGACGGGAACACCACCATTGAACAAAATGACAGAGTCACCTTCTTCAGTCTGCTCTCCGGCCTCGGCGAGCTGGAGAAACTGATGAAGGCGAAAAAATAAGCGGGAGTAAATTAGAAGATATGTCTGTTAATATGAAAAATCTAATCAGTATGATGGGCATATTATTATTTGTGATCGGCCTCTGCGCCCTTCCGTCTCTGGTCACTGCGGTGATTTACAGGGAGGTCGCCTCGGCCATCAGTTTTGTTGTGCTCATCGCTCTGTGTCTTCTTATCGGATTAGCCGTCATGAAGCTTTTCCCGCCGGCGAGAATCCGCGTCAGAGCGAGGGACGGATTTCTGATCGTCGCTCTGTGCTGGCTGATCGCATCCTTCATCAGCGCTCTGCCGATGGTCATCACCGGCTCCATCCCCAGCTTTGTGGACGCTTTCTTCGAGATGTGCTCCGGCTATTCCACTACGGGAGCATCCATTCTCAGCGACATTGAGGCCCTGCCGAAATCCATTCTGTTCTGGCGTTCCTTCAGCCACTGGCTTGGCGGCATGGGAATCATCGTGTTCGCGACAGCCATTATCCCGTCCATCGGCGTGGAGGGAATGATGATCGCCAGCCGCGAAACACCCGGCCCGACACTCGATAAGATGACTCCGCATTTTTCGGACACCTCCCGCAGACTGTACCTGCTCTATATGATTTTCACGGTTGTCCTGGCCATACTGCTGATGTTCGGGGGCATGTCGTTCTACGACGCGCTGATTCACTCCTTCAGCACTGTCGGTACAGGCGGCTTTTCCAATTACAACAACAGCGTCGCCCACTTCGCGAGCCCGTACATATACTGGGTGCTGACCATCTTCATGATATTATGCGGAACCAACTTCAATCTGTTCTTTGTCATGATACGAAGACCCCGGAGGGCCTTTCAGGATGAGGAATACAGGGCCTATATGGGAATCATCATCGCATTCACCGTCATGATCGCAATCGACCTTCTGACGGCGGGCAACTATCACGACCCGTTCAGGAGTCTGACGGATTCCGCGTTTCAGGTCGCGTCAGTCATTACGACCACAGGCTTCGCGACGACGAACTTCGATGCGTGGCCGACGTTCGCGAAGATGCTGCTCTTTCTGCTGATGATGCTGGGCGCCTCTTCCTCGTCCACCGGCGGCGGTCCGAAAATCGTCCGTATCCTTGTCTCCATCAAGCTGATCCGCAGAGGAATCTCACTGAAGATCCATCCCCGTCAGGTGACGACGCTGAAGCTGAACCGGGGGCAGGTCACTCAGGAAATCGCCACCAATATCGCGAATTTCATGTTCCTCTACTTTGCCACCATTTTCGTCGGCTCGCTTCTGATCGCCGTCAACGGCTTTGACCTGGTCACCACGGTCTCGGCTGTCGTGACCTGTGTGGGGAACGTGGGACCGGGCTTCAATCTGGTGGGGCCGACCATGAATTTCAGTCAGTTCTCCGATTTTTCCAAAATCGTGCTGTCCTTCCTGATGATTGCGGGAAGGCTGGAGCTGTTCACTGTTTTCATGCTGTTCTCACCATACTACTGGAACTCTAACAAAGCCTGATACGGAGCAGCCGGAGGCTGAGACGGCGCGATCCGGCGGACCGTCCGTCAGACGCAGATGCACAGCGGAAATAGCAGAAGCAGACAGGAGCAATTATGAATTTCAATCACAGACTGATTTTAAGAACTGCATCCATGATTCTTTTGTTCGAGGGTATCGCTATGCTGATTCCCTTCGCTTTCGCATGCTATTTCGCGGAATTTGCTCCTGCGACGGCCTTCTTCTGTATCATCGTCGTATGTGTCAGCTTCGGCGTGACCATAAACCGGGTGACAATGCACAGCCGCCCGTATATCCACTCAAGAGAGGGCTTCTACATCGTCATCGTCTGCTGGATGTTCGTCATCCTGCTGGGTGCGATGCCCTATCTGCTTTCCGACATGGACTACACCTTCTGGGACTGCTGGTTTGAATCCACCGCCGGCTGGACCACCACCGGAGCCACCGTGCTGGGATACGATAATATGCCCCGCTCTCTGCTTCTCTGGAAGAGTGTCAGCAGCTGGCTGGGCGGCATGGGAATCATCGTTCTGACCACATCAATCTTTCCCAAGCTGGGAATCCGCGGACAGAAAATGGCCGCGGCGGAAATGCCCGGCCCGACTCTGGAGAAGCTGACCGCCCGCTTCGGCGATACAGCCAAGATCTCCTATCAGATTTATACGGTGCTGACGCTGATTGAACTGGCTCTGCTGGTTCCCACGAAGATGACCTTCTATGACGCTCTGCTGAACACACTGTCATCCATCAGCACCGCCGGAATCGTGGATCTGTCCGCCGCCCAGGAAGCCTTTGTAATCACGCCTTACATCAAGGGAGTCCTGGCGTTCTTCTCCATGGCGTCCTCCATCAATTTCATCGCCTACTTCATGCTGACCTGCGGCAAATTCCGGGAGGCCCTTCACCACTATGAGGTGCGGGTCTATCTTCTGGTGATCGCTGCGGCCGGCGTGCTGATGGGCGTGGATCTGTATCTGCATCATATCGGCGACGGACTGGTTTCCGGTATCGGAAATGCTCTGGTACAGGGGATCTCTTTTGCTTCGACTTCGGGATTCATCATCGACGACATCGGATCGTGGCCGACCTTTTCCAAGTTCCTCCTGCTCACTCTGTCCCTGATCGGAGGCTGCAGCTTCTCCACCAGCGGAGGAATGAAAATCATCCGGTTTTCCGTCTTCCTGAAACTGATCAGCCGGGGAATTTATAAACGGATCCATCCGCGGGCGATCAAACCGGTCATGATACAGAAAAAACCGGTCTCCGCTCCGGTCGCCTCTTCCATCACCATGTTCATTCTCCTGTATTTCGGGCTGTTCATGTTCTCCGCGATTGTCCTGTCTCTGAACAATCTGGATATGGAAACGACTCTGTCCGCGGCAGCCGGCGCGTTCACCAACACCGGAACCAGCTTCGGCAGACTGACCGGCAGCGACTTCAGCATTTTCGCGGCACCCTTCAAATTCTATCTGAGTCTGCTGATGCTGGCCGGAAGACTTGAGATGTATGCGGTAATCATCATGTTCTCGCCCTCCTACTGGAATTCTGACCGGGCCCGCGTGTAGGGGCGTCCTGCCGAATTCTGACCGGGCCCGCGTGCAGAGCTGTCCTACCGGGATTCTGAACGGATCTGCGTGCAGGGGCGGTCGACATAGAACACATTCCCCATGACATCCACAATTTTCACACAGATCCTCCGGCAGTCCGGTCCCACGATCTGCCGGCAGACATCATTCAGTTCTTTTTTGTTCCGCACGAACACTGCGGAGGGGCGATGCACCCTACCGTCGTAGTCAAAATCCACGCTCCACGCCTCAATCAGCTCCAGAGGGCTGTTCCGGACCGCCTTTCGGATCACGGTTCTGGACTTTTCCTCCATGCCTGTCGGAAGACGACGCTCGAGGACATTTCCGAGACGAATCGTCACGAGACTTTTGTCAGAGCCCGGGAACTCCTCCATGCTCATATGCACCTCCGCCTCAAAGCGGGACTGTCTCCCGCCTTCGGCACGATGCTCCGGCTCCTCTGCGTACACGCGGAACCCGGTTCCCTGCGCGCAAAGACGTCCGATAGTGCTTTCGACCGCAAGTCTTCCCCGGTCGCAGGCGATAAACGACCGTCCCATGCGCGCCGCCACCGCCGGCAAGGTCCCGCTGCCGCAGAAAAAGTCAGCGCACAGATCACCCGGTTCCGTGCAGCATTCCACAATGCGCTCCAGCAGCTGCTCCGGCTTCTGCGTCGCGTAGCCCGTACGCTCCGCCGAGGTTCGCCCCACCATGTCGATCTGCCAGACGTCCTTCATGTTCACCATTGTGTACCAGCCCTGCTCGTCGCGGTACTCCTTCACGCCCCTGAACCGGTACGGCTTGAACTGCCGGTTATAGGACTTCTCCTTCAGGACATTGAAATTGTAATGCTTCGTTTTGCTGTACACCAGGATATTATCGTGCTTTCTGGCAAAGCGTCTCCGGCTGCTCCCGCCGGATTTGTAGGTCCAGATGATTTCGTTGACAAAATTCTTCTCGCCGAAGATCTCGTCCATGATGATTCTGGCGTAATGCACCACATGCCAGTCCAGATGCAGCCAGATCAGACCGTCCTCCGCCAGAAGCTCCCTCATCAGAATCAGACGCGCCGTCAGCTGCCTGAGATACCCGTACAGACCCTGCTGCCATTTGTCGTCATATGCGGGATGACGAATGTTGCTTCCGGACACGCGGATTACCGCATCATACCGAGCTTCGGAGAAAAACGGCGGATCAATGTAAATCAACTTCAGTCTCCCCCTATACTCCTCTTTCTCCGCCAGAGATTTCAGCAGCCGTATATTGTCTCCGTAATATATTTTATTGTCAACAGTCCCTCCGGCATCTGCTCCGCGGACAGACTGCCCACGCATCGGATCCACCTCTTCCAGCACTGTAAATTCAGCGCTTCTGGTGTTTGCGACCTGTCGCTGCGCCTGTTCGATGACTTTTGTGAGATCCTTTAGTGTTCCCATTTCTTCTTCCCTCTGTAAGCAGCACCGGAATCAGATCCTTCCGTCCCGCTTTTTCCAGCGCCCGAAGCACGGTTCTGCGGTTTTCCGTTCTATTATAATGAATCAACGCCCTCTGCATTTTCTTGTCTTCCAGAGATTTCGCCACGTAGATATGCTCGCCTGTCCGCGGATCGATCTCTGTATAGAACATGGCGGTGGCCAGTGTTCCCGGCGTGGGATAAAAGTCCTGGACCTGATCGGGGATGAACCCGTATTCTTTGAGGAACAAAGCCAGATCCACCGCATCTTCCAGCGTGCAGCCGGGATGAGAGCTGATCAGATACGGGATCAGATACTGCTTTTTATTCAGCCGCCGGTTCGTCTGCCTGTACAGCTCTGCGAATTCCGTAAAAACGTCTGCGGACGGCTTTCCCATATAATGGAGAGCACGCCGGGCGATATGCTCCGGCGCCACCTTCAGCGTTCCGCTGACATGGTGGGCGCACAGCTCATCCATAAACTTCTGCCGTTTCGGATCCGCCATCAGATAATCATAGCGGATACCTGAGCGGATGAAGACCTTTTTCACTCCGGGCAGTTCACGGATCGCCTTCAGAACGTCAAGATAGTCGCTGTGATCGATCTTCATGCTCCGGCAGGGTTTCGGGTACAGGCAGTCTTTTTCCCTGCACACGCCGTACTTCAACTGTTTATCGCAGGCCGGTCCGCGGAAATTGGCGGTGGGCCCGCCCACATCGTGAATATAGCCCCTGAAATCAGGCTTCCGGATCAGCTTCTCCGCCTCCCGCACAAGAGACTCCCGGCTGCGGCTCCGCACCTGTCTCCCCTGATGATAGGTCAGCGCGCAGAAGCTGCATCCCCCGAAGCAGCCCCGGCTTGACACCAGACTGAACTTCACCTCGCGAAATGCAGGAATCCCGCCCATATCCCGATACATCGGATGTTCCTCATTTTCATACGGCAGTTCATAGAGATCGTCCAGTTCTTGCCGTGTAAGCGGTTCCTGCGGAATGTTTTGTACAACAAAAGAGTGTTCGCCGTAAGGCTCCGCCAGACGCCTGCCGCAGATCGGATCATTCTCCCGGTACTGCAGCGCGAAGCTCTCGGCATAAGCCTCTCTGGATGCAGCGATTTCCTCAAACGCCGGAAGGATCCGGCTCTGTTCATCCGGCACAAATTCCCGGGTCCGATAACAGGTTCCCCGGATCCATGTGATATCCGAAATGTGAATGCCGCTGTCCAGCGCCTCCGCGATTTCCAGGACGGCGCGCTCTCCCATGCCGTAGATCAGCAGATCGGCTCTGGAATCAAGCAGAATCGACCGACGCACCCGATCGTCCCAGTAGTCATAATGACCCAGACGGCGAAGACTGGCCTCAATTCCTCCGATAATCACGGGAACGTCGCGATAGGCCTCTCTGGCGCGGTTGCTGTATACGATCACCGCCCGATCCGGACGTTTCCCCGGAACGCCGCCTGGAGAATATTCGTCCACGCGCCGCCTGTGCCGGAAGACCGAATAGTGATTGACCATGGAATCCACAACGCCGCTGTTGATCAGAAATCCCAGCCTCGGCCGCCCGAACCGGCGAAAGTCCTCACAGGAGCGGAAGTCCGGCTGTGCCAGAATCGCAACCTTATATCCGAAGCGCTCCAGAAGCCGGCTGATAATCGCCGTGCCGAAGGAGTGATGATCCACATAGGCGTCTCCTGTAACCAGCACAAAATCAGGCTGCTCCCAGCCCCGCTCTTCCATCTCCTTCTTATTTACCGGCAGAAACATCGTTCTCTCCTGTACACTTTTCCTCGGAGGTTTCCGGAACCTCCAGCTGAATCTCCAGTTCTCCGATATGATGCTCCCGCAGCAGCTTCACGACGCCTTCGCTGATCCGGGCGGTCAGTCCCCAGATCACCCGTCCGTCCACGGTAAGCACCGGCACGATCCACTGTCCTGTCCGCCAGTTGTAATCCTCATCGATGCCGACCTCATCATACGGAAAATCATCCGTAACCTCAGCATAGACCCGTTCCCGGAAATGCTGCGCTCTGCTGAAGTCCAGATGGGAAACCGGCATCAGGAAAATCTCGTCCACCTCTTCCTCCCGGATAGTAGCTTTCAGAAAATCTCTGTATTGAATGACGCCGATAAAGGTGTAGAGAGAATAGTTCGCGTATCCGTAGAGGACATCCCCCTGCCCCAGAATTTCAATCCGGTCGGCCGGGATTCCGATCTCCTCCTCCGTCTCTCTGAGCGCCGCTGCAAGCAGATCCTCTCCCGGTTCCACATGACCGCCGGGAAAACAGATTTCTCCCGGGTCGCTGTCCATATCCCGTGCTCTGACCTCGTACAGCAGACAGAGCTCCCCGTCCTTCTCAACAAAGGGAATCAATACGCTGAAAAAACGGTACTTACCAATGGGCGCCGGCTCGTGCCGCTCGTAGATTCCGCGAATGCGTTCGATGGTGTCCATGCCGCTCCTTCCTGTATAACCTGTCAAAAAAAAGGGGCTGTTTACGCCCCTCGCTTCTGTTTCTGTGCTCAGTTCAAAATCTCATACCGGGAGAAGTCGACTCCGATCATCTCCTCTTTCTCCGCGGACAGACTGACAACAAAATCCATCCCGTAATTCCTTGAGATATCCGACAGACGATCCAGAAATTCCGGGATATCCCCGAGAGAAAAGTCCGCATGCTTCAGAATGCTGTCAATATAAATCGTCTCAATATCATGGTCGGAACTGATGATCCCATAAAGGAAACCGATATATTCATCCGCATTCGTAATATGTTCAAAGTCCTCCATGCAGACCACCCGGATCCGATATTTCAGATCATAGGTCAGCCTCGCATTCTTATTGATAAAAATGATACTCCCGTCACTATGTTCAACCTGCTCATTGGCAAGAGCGATCATCTGCTTCGTTTTACCGGTACCCTTATGCCCAATCAGTAGTTTAACCATGTCGTTGCCCTCCATTCGTTCTTATGTATTGCATTTATTATACAACAACGGCCCTGTTCATTCAATGTATTTTTGTGAATTTTCCAATCGCAGTTGTCCGCAGGCGCCGTCGATATCTGCTCCCAGCTGCCGGCGCACGGTAGCCGGTATTCCGTTCTGCTCCAGGGTTTTCTGTATTGCCTTCGCCCGTTCCCTTCCCGCTGTGACAAAGCCTGTTTCGCAGACCTCGTTCAGCGGAATCAGATTCACATGGCAGAGGGTCCCGGACAGCAGACGGATCAGCTGCTCCACATCCCGATCCCGGTCATTGACGCCCCGGATCAGCGCGTATTCAAAGGTGACCCGCCGGGAGGTCACCGTCTCATACTTCTCTGCCGCCTCCATCAGCTCACGGAGAGGATACCTCCGGTTCACCGGCATGATGCGGCTCCGCTGTTCATCGGTGGGAGCATGAAGCGAAACCGCCAGATTCACCTGTGGAAAATCCCCGGCGAACCGGAGCATCTCCGGAACCAGACCGCAGGTGGAAACCGTAAAATTCCGCATTCCCATGTTCCGTCCGTCTACGTCGTTCATGACACGGATAAATTTCGCCAGTTCGTCATAGTTGTCAAACGGTTCCCCCGTCCCCATGACGACTGTCCGCGACACCTTTTCTCCCGTCACTCTCTCGATATCCAGAATCTGGGAAATCATCTCTCCCGCAGTCAGGTTCCGACGCAGTCCGTCGATTCCCGATGCGCAGAAGGCGCACCCCATACGACATCCCGCCTGAGAGGAAACGCACACGGTGTTCCCGTAGCTGTACTTCATGAACACGCTCTCCACCGCGTTCCCGTCCTCCAGCGCGAAAAGAAACTTTCTCGTCCCGTCGCTCCGGGACTGCAGGTCGCGGAGCACCCTTAGACTGTCGATTCTGTACTTTTCCGCCAGATTCTGTCTCAGGGCTTTCGGCAGATTCCTCATCTCCCCGAAATCCGTCACGCCTCTGCTTACCCACTGAAACAGCTGCTTCCCCCGGAACCGCGGTTCACCCTCAGCCCGGACGATCTCCTCCGTCTCAGAAAGCGTCAGACCTCTCAGATCCTTCATCAGATTCTCTCAATCCTGAGACCGGTTTTATGCCCGTTGATATCCACCTGCGGAAGCTCCGCGGCCTCTTCCATCGTCTGGGCCAGCGTCTCGCTCTTGATGTATTCCTCATGCTGGCTGACCGCACCCATCACTTCCGCGTCCGCCTCAATGAAGATATTGATGCGGTCCATCATCTCGTAGTCATTCTGCTTGCGCATCTGCTGAATCTTGGACACTATCTCTCTCGCAAGTCCCTCACTTGTCAGCTCCGGCGTGATCTGCGTGTCAAGAATCGCGAACACGTTGTTTTCCATCGCCACCGCGAAGCCTTCCTTCGAGTTGATGCGGACATCGACAAAGTCTTTTTCAATTTCCGTATCCTCTCCGTTCAGATTCATCAGAACACTGTCCTCTGTCTCAAGTCTGGAGATGAAAGCGTTGGCGTCCTCTCTGGCGAGAGCGGATCCGAACGCTCTGATATTCTTGCCCAGCGCCGGTCCCGCGACGGGGAAATTCGGCTTCAGCGAGAAGTTCATGTATTCGTCCAGATCTTCCGCGAACACCACGTCTTTGACATTCAGTTCCTCCCGAATCAGGGGCGAAAGGTCCTCGATCAGGGCTTTGTACTTGCCGTCCACCAGGATCTCTGACAGCGGCTGACGCACCTTGATGCCTTCCTTCTCACGGATTCCGCGTCCCAGGTTGCAGAGCGTGCGCACCAGATCCATCCGCTCCTCGACATTCCGGTCGATCTGACTCTCATCCGCCTTCGGGAAATACGCCACGTGGACGGTTTCCTCTCCGGTCAGCTTCCTGTACATCTCATCCGAGATGAACGGTGCGATCGGCGCGATCAGCCGGGCGGTTCCCTCCAGCACTTCATAGGTCGTGGCGTAGACGCTCTCTTTGTCCTCAGACATCCCCTCCGCATAGAAACGGCGGCGGGCGCGGCGGATGTACCAGTTGGAAAGATCCTCATTGACGAACTCGCTGATGGCCCGGACAGTCTTCATATGGTCATAATGATCCATATAATCCGTGACGTCCTTCACCAGCCGGTTGTACTTCGACAGAATCCAGCGGTCAAGCTCCGGCTTCTCCGCATAGGGAACCGACATGCTCTTCACGTCAATATTATCCATATTCGCATACAGCACAAAGAAGTTGTATACGTTCCTCAGGGTTCCGAAGAACTTGCTGACCACCTCCTGCAGTCCGCCCTCGTCAAACTTGGTGGGCGACCAGGCGGGCGACACGCTGAGCAGATACCAGCGGGTCGCGTCGGCCCCGTATTTGTCCAGCATCTCAAAGGGATCCACCGTATTGCCCACATGCTTGGACATCTTCTTTCCCTTCTTGTCCAGGATAAGGTCGTTGACAAGCACATTTCTGTACGGGGAGCGACCCATGATAAAGGTGGAAATGGCCATCAGGGAATAGAACCACCCTCTGGTCTGGTCGATGCCCTCACAGATGAAATCCGCGGGGAACAGCTTGTCGAAATCATCCTTATGTTCGAACGGGTAGTGCCACTGCGCATAAGGCATGGAGCCGGAATCGAACCAGCAGTCGATTACCTCCGGAATTCTGGTCATCGGTTTTCCGCAGACCGGACAGGTGATATGGACATCATCCACAAACGGACGGTGCATATCGATGCTCTCGTCGATGTCCTCAATCGCCTTCTCCACCAGCTCGCTGCGACTTCCGATACATTCCAGATGACCGCACTCGCAGCGCCAGATAGGAATCGGCATTCCCCAGTATCTCGTTCTGGAAATCGCCCAGTCCTTGACCTCTGCCAGCCAGTTGCCGAAACGTTTTTCGCCGACAAAGGGCGGATACCAGTTAACGGTATTGTTATTGGCTACCAGCTGATCCTTCAGCTCGCTCATCTTGATGTACCAGCTGGGCTTGGCGTAATAGACCAGCGGCGTTCCGCATCTCCAGCAGTGCGGATAGTTGTGGGAGATTTTCTCTCTCTTGTAGATTTTGTTGTCCTTCGCCAGATACTTGATGATCTCCACATCCAGACCCTCTTCCATGACAAAATGTCCCTTCCACGGGGTCTCGGTGAAGCAGCCCTGTTCGTCCACAGGCTGCAGCATCGGAAGATCATATTTGCGTCCGCACTGGTAGTCGTCTTCGCCGAAGGCAGGAGCTGTATGAACGATGCCGGTACCGTCTTCAATGGAGACATAGTCCATGCAGGTGACAAAGAACGCTTTCTTCTTCGGGTCAGCCTTTACAAACGGCATCAGCTGCTCGTACTCGATGTATTCCAGATCCTTTCCCTTCATTTCTTCCAGGATCTCATAATTTCCTTCTCCCAGAACCTTGTCTGCCAGATGCTTCGCCACATAGAAGACGTTTCCCGCATCATCTCCTTCCGTCATTCTCGCACGGATGTAATCGAAGTCCGGTCCCACTGTGATGACCGTATTGGACGCCAGCGTCCAGGGCGTGGTGGTCCAGGCCAGGAAATACTCATTATCCCGATCCTTCCGTTTGAATTTCACAATCAAAGTGTTGACCTTGACGTCCTTGTAGCCCTGCGCCACCTCGTGGGAGGCGAGGCCGGTCCCGCAGCGCGGGCAGTAGGGCAGGATTTTGTGCCCCTCATAGATCATGTCCTTCCCGAAGAACTGCTTCAGGATCCACCATTCTGTCTCGATGTAGTCGTTATCCAGCGTGATATAGGGATGGTCCATATCAGCCATATACCCCATCCGCTCACTCATATCGCGCCACATTCCGGTATAGGTGAAGACGGACTCGCGGCACTTTTTGTTGAACTCCCGGATTCCGTAGCGCTCGATGTCCTGCTTGCCGTCGAATCCCAGCTGCTTCTCGACTTCAATCTCCACCGGAAGACCGTGGGTATCCCAGCCTGCCTTCCGGTTGACCTGAAATCCCTGCATCGTCTTGTAGCGGTTGATGGAGTCCTTCAGCGTTCTGGCCATCACGTGATGGATGCCCGGCTTGCCGTTGGCAGTCGGCGGTCCTTCATAGAAGACGAACTGCGGCTGCCCTTCCCGGGCCTTCACACACTTGTCGAGCAGATCCTGCTCGTTCCATTCTTTCACCTGTTCCTTCTGAACCTCTGCGACAGGCTTGTCTGATAGTTTTTTAAACATGCACAAATTCCTTTCTTTGTTTCGTGCCAGCGGAGAATTTTCTGCCTATACAAAGAAGTCCCCGGCCGGCTGAGCCGGTTAGGGACGATCATTCAAACCGCGGTACCACCCTAGTTGCCGCCCTCGTGTTCAAGGGGGCCATCTCAAAAGTGTCGAACTCAGGAGTGATATTCATACTCTGCTTCACCGGGAGGCTCTCACCGCCACCTCTCTCTCTGTAAGGATCTTACGCAGGACTACTGGTTCCGTCATCGTTCGTGAATATTAAATTCAACTGCTTCATTATAAATGGAAAAATCCGCAGTGTCAAGGGTTTCAGCGTTCTTCGGCGTCTGCTTTCTGCAGCGCTCCCCATCATCTGCTTTCAGCGTTCCTCCCCGTCTGCTTCTTCCTCTTCCGCAGCATCAGCCTCATCGGGTTCAGCCTCTCCGGCGTCCTCCCGTACTTCCTCTGCGTCCGTATCAGGCTCCTCCGCAGGGTTCCCGGCCTCCGTGAACAAAAGCCGGTACACCAGCGCCGCCAGCACTCCGCCGATCAGCGGCGCGATGATAAACACCGGGAGCTGCGCCAGCGCATCTCCTCCGACGACGATTGCCGGTCCGAAGCTTCTGGCCGGATTGACAGATGTCCCGTCGAACGGAATTCCGAAAATATGAATCAGCGTCAGCGTCAGTCCGATGACCAGTCCCGCCGCGGAGGCGAACTCCTTCCGACTGGTAACTGCAAGAACCACCAGCACAAAGACGAAGGTCATAACGATTTCCAGAATCAGAATGCTTCCGGCACCCAGACCCAGCGTGCTGGCCTCGCCATAGCCGTTCTGCCCGAGCGAATCTCTGGCGCCGAAAATTCTCCACAGGAACAGCGCCGCAGCCAGAGCTCCGATGCACTGCGCGACCACATAACCCACACAGTCCTTTACGCTCATCCGGCCCGCCGCCAGCATACCGACCGAAACCGCCGGATTGATATGGCATCCGGAGATATTCCCGATCGAGTACGCCATCGCCACCACGGACAGCCCGAACGCAAATGCGATCAGCAGTGTGGTAAACGCGACCGGAATCGCCGCGTTCATACTGAGAAAAATAGAATTCGCCGCCACCGCGGTTCCACACCCGAACGCCGTCAGCACAAACGTTCCGATAAACTCCGCAATATACTTTCTCATCTCATCATCCCCCTTATCATTCTCTGCTTTATCTGATTTTCCGGCTGCACAGGCGCAGCCTCCGATGTTTTCATGATAACAAATGTGAACGGAATGTCAAGTACCGGACCGGCCGCATTCATCAGCATAAAATGGCTTTTATTATTCAGAAAATGTGGTAGAATAAAGATAAGAAAAGGAGGTGACATTTATGCAATTAATTCTGATCGGAGTAATCTTTATGGTTGGACTGCTTCTGTACTATATTTTTTCTACATCCGGCGGTTCCGACAAAGAACGGCCTGAAAAGAAGAAGCCGGATGATGATCTTCGGCAGGAGGAAAATGTCATCTACCTTTCCGATGACATCGACAAAATCAAACGGAACCATAATATCGGTGGAAAAGATCAGTAAATCCGCAGAAATTTCAGCGACTGCCTTCGGGCAGTCCTATTTTAATCTCTTCAACAAAGGAAAAGAGACCGTCGCTGCCGTAAAGGCAAAACACGGTCTCCTTCTGCTGGTCGGAGTGGTGAGACTCGAACTCACGGCTTCTGCGTCCCGAACACAGCGCGCTACCAACTGCGCCACACCCCGCCGACTTATCCATTATAACATGCCGAAAAGTTTTTTCAAGCCCTATTTTTCGGAATCTGAAAAAATCCTTTTCCTTTTCTGAAATCCTTCTTCAGAAGCTCTGTCCGGAAACTCAAGCCCGGCGTGTTCGAATCTAATGGCAGTTCACAGTACGGCGCAGGATGATGCACAATGAAATCTGTAAAAAAGCCTCCCTACCTGAAGTTCAGCAGCGCATCCGCATCCTTGCGCGGCGGTGCTTTGGGATCTCCGTCCGGATAGCCCAGCGCGACCAGCGCCGCGACAATTTCCCCGTCGGAAACGCCAACCGCCTCCGCAACCTTATCATCGTCGAAAATTCCCATAATCACCGTGCCCAGGCCCAGATCGTGCGCAGCAAGACAGAATGTCTGCGTCGCGATTCCCGCGTCGAACACCTCCCAGCGGTCATCCTTGCCTGTGGTCGGCTCGCCGGACTTTTCATAGCCCGATATTCCATGCTTACAGGTAATCACCATCAGAACCGGACAACGCCGGATGATTTTGGCGTTGCTCTCGAAACCGAGAACACAATTCTCCGCAAGCTCTTCCTTCACCGCCTGATCTTCTACCGCATAGTAGCGCGTCACCTGCGTATTTTTCCAGGAAGGCGCATATGCCGCCAGCGACACCATCTGACGAACGATCTCATGCGGCACCGGCCGGTCTGTAAACCTGCGGACACTTCTTCTCGTTAAAATACAGTCTTTTGTTTCCATAGTCACCTCTCTAAAGCTACCTCTCTGAAAATTCATCTGTCAACGTGTATTATATGCCGGATCCGGAAGTGCGGCAAGCCATTTTGCCATGTGCCGAATATTGCGATATTTCCTGTTAATTTCTCAGGTGCTGTTCCCCGAAGACTGCTCTTGCCGATGCCGTCTGCGAGAAGTATAATATCTGTACCGGCTCATACCGGCTTCCGCATGATATATCGAAATCCCGCGGGATACGGCTGCGCCGGTCTGCATATACTTTTGTACCCCCGGCAGACATGCGACGCGGACGGAACAGGCAGCCGGAGGACAGAACAGAAGAAATCGAAGAAAGCAGAGGAATGAAGGATGAAGGGTCTGACAACATTATGTTATATCGAGAAGGACGGGCAGTATCTGATGCTCCACCGCACGAAAAAAGAGCACGACATCAATAAGGATAAATGGATCGGCATCGGCGGTCATTTCGAGGTTGACGAGAGCCCTGACGAATGTCTGCGGCGGGAAGTATTCGAGGAAACGGGATGCACTCTGGGCAGCTGTACGCTCCGGGGAATCGTCACCTTTGTTTCCGACGGACGGACACCGGGCGCGGGCGTAACAGAATACATGTTTCTCTATACCGCAGAGGACCTGCAGGGAGAGCCGGCTGACTGCGACGAGGGCGAGCTTATATGGGTGGACAAAGAAGAGTGCCCCCGCCTGAATGTCTGGGAGGGTGACAAAATCTTCTTCCGTCTGCTGAATACACATCCGGAATTTTTCTCTTTGAAGCTGGTCTACAACGGCGGCGACCGGCTGATGTATGCAGCGCTGGACGGACGTCCGCTGGAGCTGTAGACCGTCGGATAACGCACTGCCTCCTGTTTCTGCCAGTCCATTGCTTTTCTCCCGGATTTCCCGTAACATGCTATGGCTTCTGCGCCGTCTGTCTTCTGGTAAGGTAAAACAAAGCTCTCTGTAGGGGGCCGGCGTCCGATTCTGTCTGCCATTTCCCCTCCTTCAGTTCAATTGTCTTGCCGGTGCTCTTATGTGCTTTATATCGTTTCTCCCGCTGCGTTTTCGCAGCGTTTTCTCTATATAACAAAACCCCGCTATGTTCGCAAGGTATAAAAAAACACCGGCCGTAGCTGGTGCTTAATAATTATGGGTAATCAAAGTTTTTTAGGGTCTCTGTTCATTCGGGTCTAACAGTGGGCTCCTTCCGTGGGGTCTGACAATGGGGGCAGTGCGTAGGGGCAAAAGAACTCAAAATGATTAGAGGAGGCCGTGATTGCCTCCTCTATGCTTCTTCATTTATCATATAACTGCAACGATTTTAAAATGAAAGGAGCATACATGAATGATATCATAAGATTTCTTGAATTAGAAGACCCTGCAATAACAATCGAGGACATCTCCACAGAGGGACGTGTCAAAACGGTTACGTTGTCGACACCACCGGAGATCAGATTCTGTCCCCGGTGCAGCTTTCGAATGCATTCCAGAGGGATCAGGATCCGAAGGGTCAATCATCCGATATTGCAGGACACGTATCAGTTAGTCCTTTTACTGAAGCAGCGGCGCTGGCGCTGTACGAACGGGCAATGTCGATATGAAGAAAATGAATCTTTTAATTTCATAAGTAAACACCGTCGGAACACAAACGCAGCCGACTTTCTCATCGTCAATGAATTCCGGGATCTGACTAAGTCTGCCGCAGATATCGCAAGGAAGTTCAACACTTCTGACACATACGCCATCAACGTATTTGACCGGTATGTCAACATGAAGAGGATTGCCCTGACGGATGCGATCAGCATCGACGAAGTTCATCTCGACATCGATCAGATATGTCAATATGCGCTGGTCGTTCAGGATTTTCATACAGGAGAAGTGATTGATCTGCTCGAAAGCCGCAGGCAGAATGTGACTGAACCATACTTCGCATCCATTCCAAAGGAAGAACGTTTTGCCGTTCAATATCTCATCACGGACATGAACAATGAATATCTTCGCTATGTTGAGAGATACTTTCCGAACGCAGTATCTGTCGTAGATTCTTTCCATGTGATCCAGTGGATCGTCAAAGAACTTGCGGATTTCATACGCGATCTGCAGAATACGATCAGAGAGCGTGACGAAATACGGCAGAAAAAACTGTCGGAAAAGGCCGGACACCAGGTAAGGCTTCCAATGTCCGATGAACTGTATCTGCTGAAGCACTACCGTTTCCTTTTACTTTCCAATGCAGATTCCATCACATATCACGAGGAACCACACATGGACCGGCACTTCAGATGCCTGATGAGAACCTCCGATTACAAGGAACGCTTTTTTCTCATTGATCCCGCGTTGAAAGAACTCCATGATCTGAAAGAGCGTTATGTGCGATTCAACACAGTAAATGCCGGCAAGCCTCAAAAGGCGGCAATCGAATTGAATCAACTGATCAATGACTACGCCCATTGCGATCACGACATCTTTATCCGTTTTTCCAGACTCCTGAAACGACACAGGGAACCTATCATCAACTCATTCGTTCTGATGGAACGGCTTGATAAAAACGGGGGCGCTATCATTTCGAGATTGTCCAACGGTCCTATCGAATCCACGAACAGAAAGGCCAAAGATCTGAAACGGATGGGGCGGGGTTTCCGTAATTTCAACCATTTTCGGAATCGGTTCCTCTTTGCTTCAAGAAACGATCCCCAATTAAACGGACGCGAGCCTGTCGGACAAGACCGGCCTCGTTCTTTAAGATACCGGAACACAGTTCCTAAGAGTAAACAGCGCGTCCTGAACGCTGAGCTCGAGTCGATTCTCGAAATGTACGACTGCTCAAAGGACGAGCTTCTTTCCCTTCGGCACTGGGTGGCTGAAGGCAACAGTCCTTTTAACAACCCGGATAGGATCCTCAATGAAGCGGGGCTTCCATGTGACTTCATTGCTGCCAGCAGAATACTGGACGAAGCCTTTCTTGACATCAATAAGGGAGGTGATTTGAGATGACCACCTATCAAGAACTGCATCAACATATCCTCGATCTTGAAACGGATCTCGATTTTCAAACAACGGAATTAAACTGCCTGTACGGATTCCTGTCCTGGATGAATCTATGGGATGAATTCATCTATTTCAGAAACCATGCTCATTCTGAACAAAATGAAGACGAACCCTTCCCACGTCTGGTACTTTAACCTAAACTCTCATTAAGAAAACTGACATCAGAATCGTTGCAATTCAAAGCGGAGATCACTTATCGATCCTCCGCTTGATTTTCCGTTCAGTTCTTGTTTGTTCAGACCCCATAGTTCGCCCCTAATGAACGACCCCACAGACTGTCCCTAACGACAGACCATAACGAATGACATCTGACCCTAATGCTTTCCCCCAAAAAACTTTGACAAACCCTAAAAAACTTTGATTACCCATAATTATGCCATTTGCAATTCTTGCAGATGTCTCTCCAATTTGCTTTTGCCTTATACTTTTCTGGCAAATGACCTTCATTGATTGTTCCTTCTGCGGTATCGCTATTTTCAACACATTCGCCGCAATAAATTTTTTCGTCGCATAATGGACAATCGACAAATTCTGGGCTCATTTCCTTATAATCCATATTTCTCAATTACCTCCAGCACCTTCACGGTATCACCGAAAAATTCTTTTTTTGTGAATGCCGTGATTATTTTCTTATTAACCGTATCAACATATGCAATGCCGTTTTTGCCATAATATCGTTCTATTCGCCCATTCCATACTGTAACCGATGCATCTGCTTCTTGAATGAATTTAGAAGCTTGCTGAAACGTGACGTTGTGTCTTCTCTCGGAATTAATGTGGTACCCATCGAACGAATACTTCTCGACATCAATTTTTTTCGCGGGAAAATGCACTTTCGCATTTGGTTTTCTTATTGCTTTCAGTATATCACGTTTCGCCTTATTTTCGTTATCAATTATTATTCTGCTTGCTTTTCGAGCAGCTTCGTTATTCAACAACTTTCTGATTTGCTCTTGATTCTCTTTAATTCTTGCACGTCGCGCATCGGTTTCTTGCTGGTTGATCCATTTCTTTGTATGCGCGTCCTGATATCCCTTCTCTGACTCATATGTCACCGTGCAGTTGCAGTTGTCATGGCGCCGGTAGATATCGTCCGGTGCTTCGTCATCATAATGTCCATCAGCCAGGCTGCTGCACCAGGCGCAGCACTTGCCAGGTGCTTTCTGATATACGATACGGTATTGAGAAGAGAGATTAAATTAGTGTCTGCTCATTAAGTCTCCGTCGGACTTAACGGACGCTGACGGAAGTTTGTCAGCAGCGCCGCGGCGCACCGACCAATGGAAGGGTGCACCGGCAGACACTAATTGATGCTTATGCTCAGGGATTCGGCCTTTTCCGAATCCCACTGCTGCAAGATTTTCGGATGAAACGCCTGAAAACCCTGCGGAAGGCTACCGAATATGCTCTTTGTATTATTGATATTTCAAGCATTTCGGTAGTTGAGCACGCATTATATAGCTATAGAAAGAAAGTCACATGAAAACATCGTAACTGATCAAGATACTAAACAAAGCGAAGAAAAAAGCCACTTAGCAGAATATGGCGTTGAACACGCTAAAGACGGGCCTCTCAACGCACACAATTTTACTCACTCCAGAACTAACTGCAATCACCGCGAGGAGAACACTGAAACGTTTGTCGACTTTATGGACGCATAAAAAGCATGGCAAAAGTGTGGCAGGTTTGGCAAAAATATGGCAGTTTTTTGAGCATATTCGTAAGCATTTGAAAACCCTTATATACGACAAAAGCCTTGAAAATTCAACCATGCCGGCTGTTTTCAAGGCTTTTCATCATTACCATTGGTGCGGTCTAAGGGATTCGAACCCCCATGAGTCTCCTCACACGGACCTGAACCGTGCGCGTCTGCCAATTCCGCCAAGACCGCTTATTTCCTTTTGTTTCCGCGCTTCATCAGCACGCAAATATTATTATACACGAAAATGAAAGGAATGCAAGCATTAATTTAAATTTTTTTCATCTCGGCTGCGGAACCGGGCCGCCGCCCGCTGCGGCGGCCGTTGCAGCGGCGATTTCAGCTGGTACGGGCCATCTCCGCTCCGGTCGTATCCTTTTCAGAATCTGCCTTATCTTCCTTTGTTCCCGACTCCCTCATCGCAAAACAGCATGCGAACAGCAGAACCGCCGTGATGACTGCGACGGTATAGGAGCTGTCGCCTAAGCCAAGGCGCAGAGTCAGCGCTTTTACGGCTGAAATAATAAACGGAGTCACGAACTGCGCGGTGTAGAGAGATACAGAAAGCATGGGCATCACCGTAGTCGCCGCACTTTTCCCCGCCTGCATCGACGCCGCGGTCATAATATACGGAACTCCGACGCCGTTGGCAAATCCCACCATGAAAGAGCCGGCCAGCACGCCTGCCCAGCCGCCCGCAAACCGCAGGCAGAGATATCCGGCAAGGAAGAATACCGGCGCAGAGAATTTCGCGTTCCGCCCCAGTCCTTTTCGCAGAGGAGCCGACGCGAGGCCTCCGAAGAATCCGAAAACATCCATCGCGGCCATAATCACCGCAATGAAATGCTGCGGAATGATTCCCTGCTTCGCCGTCTCCATCGCAAAGTCCGCAGGATAGATAAAGAACGTTACCATCACCAGAAATATGGCGACAACGAAAATCAGATACCGGCGGAACGCGCCCCTTTCTTTAACATCTTTTCCGGAATCATAGATTCGTTCGTTCGGCATCCAGAACAGGCAGAGCACCACACTGATGAGTCCGAGCAGATAGACCAGAAAGCTGAATCTCCAGCTGACCATTGCCAGTCCGCCCGCGATCAGCGTAGCGACCACGCCTCCCAGCATATTCATCGCGGAAGCATAGCCCATCAGCTCCGCCTGCTTATCCTTTGTGAAATAAAAGGAAATCAGGCCCGTGGAAAGCGGCATCAGGATGCCGACGCCGACGCCGACCAGTCCGCGGCAGATCAGAACCAGGCGGATATCGCTGAACGCGCCTGCCAGACATCCGAACACGACGTAGAAGCCGAGTCCGATCAGAAGCATGGTGCGCGCCCTCAGCCGCCTGCTCAGAGGTTTAAAGAGAAAAAGGTTTGTCAGCGCAATGAACACTGCCGGCATGCTGATGATCATCTGCACATAGATCGGATCCGTATCGCGGAAATGCTCCTGAATCAGGTTCAGCGCCGGCGCCACCGCCGCGCCCGCCATTACAGTCAGAAGAGACAGGGACAGAATCGACGCCGCCAGTCTCCACCGCCTGTGGTTCGTAATAAGTTTTATCATATAGTTCACTACCTCCTGTTCCTGACGAAAGAAAAGAGCGCAGGCCCGTTTGGACTTACGCTCTTCGCTACTCAACTTTTGCTATTTTATCACATAGAATTTCAAAAAATCAACCCCTGTTCCGGATGTTTTTCTGCAGATTTTGCAGTATCTGCAAGAGAGAAAAGACTTCTTCCTCATCCATATCGCGGAAGGCAATGGAGCACCAGTCCCGCAGAGAATCCGTGATTTCCCTTCTCTCCTCTCCCCCTTTTTCTGTCAGATGAAAGAGCCATGACCGTCCATCCTGCGGATTCCGGCTGCGACGGACTCGTCCCTGTTTCTCCAGGATTTGCAGCGTTCTGGTCATTACACTCTTATCATAATATACAGTCTGCAGAAGACTGTCTGCGGTCTGCCCGTCCCTCTCGTACAGAGCAAGAAGCACAAGAGCCGCCGCCACAGTCAGCTCCCGCGGAGCAAGTTCAGCTTTGAGAAACCCTTTGAACTGACGGTCATAATCCATCATAATCCGTCCGATACTCATATAGCATTCTGACATGCCTGCCTCAGTCATTTGAGTTCTCCTCTCTTCTTTTCCGATACATCAGGAGCAGAAGCAGGCCCGCGCCGGATGCAGTCGCAGTCATGATGAACACCTGGCGGAAACCGCTGTTAAGAGCGCTCTGATATGTCTTCCGTATTTCCGGCGACCGTCTGTCGATCTCCTTCATATAATTTGTTTCTGCGGCTGCAAGCGCCCCCGGTACCGCCTTTTTCATGATTCTCAATTTCCTTAACGTATCCCTCGCTTCCCTTTTTCCTTCCTGAACGCCGGCAATCGCCTTTGCCATCTGCGCTTTCTGATATTTAAGCTTATCCTGCTTCTGTCGGATCTTTCTCTGTGCGGCGGTCAGCGACGCAATACCACTATCCATCTTTTTTTCCGTCCGGGCGAGCTCTTCCTGTTTCCTCTGAAGCTTTTCAAGCTGCGGCTTCATTTTCTCTTTCACAAAGGGAACCTGCTGCGCATCATAAGCCTTCTGCATCTCCTTCAGACCTTTGCTTACGCCCTGATATCCCTTATGCACGCCGGCACGGCCTTTTTTCATTTTCTTCAGCGCCTCGGATTGTTTCGACAAAGCCCGGTTCATTCCATCGATCCCTTGCTGCATTCCTGATTCTGCTTCCCGCATCCTCCGGATGCTCTGATCCATCCCCCGGATTCCGGACCGCACGCCGGATTCTCCCTTACTGATTCCACGGTCAATCTTTTTCTGTATCTGAGGACTCATTTTCTCAAACATATAGCGGGCCATATCCTTTGTATTCTCGGTAATAGTCGTCACATCGGAATTCTTCAGCTCGTTCAGCAATGCTTCCGGAATTTCCGTGCCGCCCCCGGATGCGTTCATGTCAATCTGTATGCGAGTCATAGAATCGAAATCCGGCACATTCTCCACGCCCTGCGATCTCATCACCTTTGTGAGTTCCGCCGCATACGGAAGCCGGGGAACGTTCACTTCCTTAGGCATAAGCTTCATAACATCGTCGGAGATTCCCGCTCCGGCATGCGCGATAAAGCCTACCATGACTGCCGGTGCAATTACTGTCCCCAGAGACCGGACAAGTGACAGCGTCGCAAGTGCGGAGTTCGCCTCTCGCTCATCCGTTTCCCACAGCATCATGTAGTTCAGCGGTGCTCCCATGGTAAATCCGATTCCCAGCCCGATAAACATCAGAGCGGCGATAACATTCGGCCAGCCCGGATCGACTGTTGTGGAAAAGATGACCGTCAGAGACCCGAGGATTGATGCAATCAGTCCCGCTCCAAGGACTGCCCTGGGTCCGAACCGATCCGTCAGGCGTCCGGAAAACGGCGCTCCCACCCCCGCAAACACGCCGAGTATGATGACAAAATACCCTCCCTTGCCGGAAGGCACCTCCATAGCGTTTTCGCAGAGTTGAGGCACAAAGATCACGCCCATGAGCACGATTCCGGTGATGATGGAAACACCCAGTGTGATAAGAATCCTGGGATTCGAGAAATAATGAAGATTCATGACCGGATCAGCAGCCCGGCGCTCTATCCGGACAAACACCGGAAGCAGCGCTAAAAAGATCAGAAGATACGGGTAAACGTCTGTACTCTGCAGTGTTTCCCGGAAATTGAAAAAATCGATATTTTTAAGGCCGTACATAATGCACAGTACCATGATGACCAGCACGCAGATCCCCGTTCCGTCGATCGGGTCGCACGACTTTTCCTTTGTATTCGGAAGACAAAAAAATCCCGCGGCCAATATGAATACTGCAATCGGCACATTGACAAAGAAAATAAATTCCCAATGACCGGTTCCGAAGAAGTCCATCACGGCACTTCCGACACTGGCACCGAAAATATTCGCTATTCCATAGACTCCGCCCACCATTCCCAGCGCCATTCCGCGCTTTTCCTCCGGAAATGTCGTCCCGAATTCCGCCGTTGCCACAGGCATAATTCCGCCGCCGCCTACGGCCTGGACCACCCGGGCGATCAACAGTGCAGTGAAGCTGTTCATTCCGTGGGAAAGCCCGCAGAACAGAGAACCGCCGCCGAACAGAAAAATACTCAGCAGATAGATCGTTCTGCGTCCCATTCGATCGGCCAGTTTTCCCATCACGGGAATGCTCGCAGCATAAGCCAGCGTATAGACAGTGATCATCCAGATCCCCGCTTTGTCTCCTACATTCAGCGATTCCTGGATCACCGTACGCGCAGGCGTTACGATTCCCGTATCAAGGGCTCCCATAAAAATTCCCAACAGATAAACGGTGAGAATCAGCCCGAAATTCAGTTTTGACCTTTCCTTCATTACCCTGCTCCTATACTGATTTAGTTGTTTTTACAACTAAATCAGTATAGCACATTTTCCTTACAGACGCAAGAGAGCACAAATCACCAGACTTCTTTCAGATTGCAGGATTTCCTGTCTCTGTAATTTAATACATGCTCAGCCATTGATCACCGTTCCCGGATTCAATATTCCCTTAGGATCAAACACCTTTTTAATTCCACGCATCAGATTCAGCTCCGTTTCATTTTTCTGCAGTTTCAAATCATCGACTCGTATCTTGCCTATTCCATGCTCACCGGTAATTGTCCCCCCATAATGAAAGACCAGATCATACATGCGTTTTTTATACTCTTCAGCATACACAGGTACTTTGCCGTCAACATACCACATATCTCCGTGTACATTACCGTCAGCAATATGAGCTACAATATTATTACCGGTATGATACTCCTCCGCTAAATGCTTCAGATCCGCGATAAAATTCGGAATTTCGGAAACGGGTACCGCATAATCAAAGCTGTCACATATCGAATCCACTATATAACTGTAATGCTCACTTCGGATTTTCAGGAGTTCGTCCTGTTCACTTTTCTTCTCTGCAATCAGCGTTTCATAGCAGTTATGTTTCTCGCAGATGTTCTGCACTGTCTCCACAGCTTCAAACATGCGATCCTCTGTTTTTTCTGACAGAATTATCATCAAATCCGAATTCCCTTTTTCGGCCTGCCATTTAAGGCCGAGCATCTCAGCGGTTCCGGTAAAAAGTTTTTTGTCCATATATTCCACTGCTAAAGGAATCGTTCCGCTATGAAGAATATCTGTCACCGCATTACAGGCATCCCCGAAATCCTCAAAGGGCGCGATGATTGTGCATGAACATTTTTCTTTAGGGTAGAGCTTCAGAATAACCTTTGTTACAATCGCCAAAGTTCCTTCACTGCCTAAAATCAACTGACAGAGATTGTAACCAGCATTGTTTTTCACCAGCTTGCCGCCCAATTGTAAAATTTCACCATTGGGGAGAACCGCTTCTATCCCCATAATGTGTTTTCGCATAACGCCATGACGCACTGCCCGTGCACCGCCTGCATTTGTGACAGCCATACCTCCCATCTGAGCGCCTTCATCACCCGGATGTACCGGAAAACCAAGGCCTTCATGCTTCTCCAATTCTTCTAAAAGCTGCATTAAAGTAACGCCGCATTCTAAAACAGCCATCATATTTTTCTCATCGATCTCAAAAATATGATTAAGACGCTCCATTGAGATTACAATGCTTTCGACAACAGGTGTGCATCCTCCGGCCAGCCCTGTTCCTCCGCCGCGTACTACAATCGGAATATCATGTTCATAAGCATATCTCACAATCTCTGACACCTCATCTGTGTCTGACGGTTTAACCACAATGGAATCAATATTGGCAGGAGGGCGAAATTCCGGTTCCACCTCGTCATACATATACGCCGCTGTCTGTTCCCTGTTTACAAGAACAAAATCTCTCCCCACAATCGTTCGCAACGCATCATAATCTTTTTCCGTCATAGCCACTCTCCTTCCCATATCGTTTCGCCAGCTGCGGCAGAATCTCATATATGTCACCTACATATCCGATATCCGCAACCTTAAATATCGGTGCTGACGCATCATTGTTGACCGCGATGATAATATCTGATTCCTTCATACCTGCCAGATGCTGCGGAGCTCCGGAGATTCCACAGGCAAAATATATTTTCGGTTTGACCCGATGTCCGCTGTAGCCGACCTGGATCTGACTTTGTGCCATCCCGGCATCCACCAGTGCGCGTGATACCGCAACAACTCCTCCAAGAGAATCGGCCAGGTTCTGAGCCATTGCCAGATCTTCTTTTTTCCTGAATCCCCGTCCGGCAGCGACAATAACATCCGCCTTAGTGATGTCCACTGCACCGATGGGTTCATGTGACAGAACTTCTGTATTCGGATTTACTGTAATATCCGGTTTTATCTTCGTAATGTTGACGGGCAGACTGCTATCACGAATCGATTCATTAAATTCTTTATACCGGATCGTTGCCATCTGAGGTCGTGTCGAAGTCCTGATATACGCCAGAATATTATCGCTGAAGGCTGGGCGAATCTGAATAAGCTGACCGTTCGCATCCACCTTCAGATCTGTACAATCGGCAGTTAATCCTGTATTCATCGCTCCGGCAATACGCGGAGCCAGGGATCTTCCGAAGGCAGTTGCACCAATCAGTACCACTTCCGGCGACAGGCGCCTCAAAACAACCTCTATATTCTGCTTGTACAAAAACTCGTCGGCCTGCTGAAAACATTCATGCTCCATATAGTAAACGAGATCGGCTCCATGATATGCGATTTCCTCCACCGCAAGATTCGGAGGACCTAAAATCAGGCATTCCACAGATCCTTTCATCTCTTTTGCAAGCTCCTGCGCTTTCTGCAGCAGTTCATAAGTCACCGGATGAATCACGCCATAATTTTGTTCCCCTAAAACGAGAATTGTGTTTTTTCTCATTGCCATTATACCAGCCCCTTCTCCAGCAATATTTGATCAATCGAATTCATAAAAGCTTCACTTTCATCTCGAAAGAGTATGCTTGACCGCTCAGTATCCTGTGGAACGATAACTTTGCTCACCTTTGTCGGCGATCCTTTTATCCCTGTCTCCTCCTCCTTCAGATATCCGCTAAGATCTTTCAATGCCATTTTTCCGATTTCAACTGTCCGTGATTCCAATCTCCGTCTCACTGACGGAAGTCTGGGAGCCGCAATATTCTTTGTTACGCTGATAAGGGCCGGCAACTTCATACGCCTTCTCTGCATTTGTCCCCAGATATCTTCAGCGCAAACCACAACTGTTTTCGCCGTCAGTTCTTCTATTGCTCCTACATAGTAACAATGCGGAATATCCAGATATTCTGCAACTTCCGCCCCCACCTGAGCAGTATCTCCATCCACAGATTTCTCACCGCACAAGATGAGATCAAATTTTCCCATAACATGTATCGCCGCAGCTAATGTCCGTGCGGTTGCACAAGCATCGGAACCTCCGAATTTTATATCTGTCAGCAGAACGCCTTTATCAGCTCCGCGTGCATAGGCGATACGAAGCGATTTCTGCGCTCTTTCAGGGCCCATAGACAACGCCGTTATCCGAAGATCTTCATGAACGTATGAATGTTTCAGATCAATCGCCGCCTCAAGTGCGTTTTCATCAAAAGGATTGATCTCCGCAGGCGCTTTGGCTCTGTTAACAACTCCCCTTTCATTATCGAATGTTACTTTTCCCATGTCCGGGACTTCTTTTATCAAAACAAGTATATTCATATCTGGTCTCCATAGAGTGTTTTTTATATAAATTATCTGTCTCAACCTTTCAATGTACTCTCACATTTATTCGGTTAGAAATTCATAAACAGATTCGTGAACAGTACAATTAATGGAATCGCGATAATTGTTTTCTCCAGGAAAATGATAATAAGGTCCAGGATATTAACCGGCATTTTAGATGCAATCATAATAGATCCGACTTCACTCATATAGATAATTTGAACAAGTGACAGAATCCCGATGATGAATCTTGTTTTGACCGAAGCGATTTTCGCACAGATAATGCACGGAATAAACTGATCTGCAAATCCTACGACAGCGCCCGGTGCAGCAGCCGCGGCTTCCGGAACTCCCAATAACTGGAAATAATAGCGGAACGGCGTTCCTATCCAGTCAAAGACAGGTGTATATGTGGACAGAATCAATGCAAACGTTCCAACACACATGGTGACCGGAACCAGCGTAAACAAGATATTCAGAAACATTGAGATGCCTTTTTTCATCAGCTCGGCAAAAGACGGGCCGCTCTGAGCCTTCGTTACAGCCTGCGCAAATGCCCAATGTGTTTTTTTAATCCCTTTAGGCTCTATCTCATTTATTTTTTGACCCACCGGCGCATAATATTCATCTTTGTATTTTCCGTTCAGCGGCCAGATTCTGCACATGATTACAACACTGAGAACTCCAACCAGGCAAAGAATTCCGTAAAACTGAAGGAAATACTGGTCAACCTTCAGCATAGCGGCAACAACAAGACAGAATGGAAGTGATACCGCAGAAAAACAGCTGGCAATCAGCACAGACTCTCTCGCAGTGTAATATCCCTCTTCATACTGTGTGGACGTCAACACGACACCGACATTGCAATTTCCGATCCATGAGGCCAGCAGATCGACTGCCGCTCGTCCGGGTAATCTGAACAAAGGCCTTAACGCGCCTCTGACCAGTGTTCCGACATAATCCATAATTCCGTATTCCAAAAGAAGCGGAATCAGGAAGGATGCTGCGAAAAACCATGCAATCAACGTCCCCATCAGAGATTGCATTGTACCGCCGGTATCGGCACTGCGGATCCACTCCGGACCTATTCCGAACATCAGCATAGATGCAACCACGCACCCGAGGCACCGGATTACCAGAAACACCGGAGTTGTAACAAAAAGGCTGTGCATCAGACCGTCTTCATTTCTGGCAAATCCAGGTTTTCCCAACGTGCAGATTAAAGACATTACACATGAAATTGAAACGACGGTAAACACAAGCTGTTTTGCAGCCGCCCCTGTGAATCCTGCCAGCCAATTAGATATAACGCCCAACGGTATCGTCATATTTCCATCCGCCCAAATCGGACATAAAAATATGAACACACCTATTGCTGAGGGGATAATAAAACGCAGTATCTGATTACGCGTAGGATTTTCAATCAATCCCTGCATGGCCTCGCGATTCGCCGCCTGTTGTTCCTCTGTCAATACAATATTTTTCTCCCTAGACATTTTTTCTCCTCCTACAATAATTTTGTGGTAGGTAGACCCGACATCCAGCCGGAAACTATCCGTCCCATTGTTCAAACTGGTAGAATGTAGCAGTACTGGTCTTAACGGTATTTTCCTTGGGCTTTCTTCAACAGATACTACCTGAATATGCTCACACCCTCAATCCGATCAAAGGCTTCCTTCAGCAGATCTACATTCACCGTACATGCAATTCTGAGATATCCTTCACCGCACATTCCAAATGATATTCCCGGAATTGTCAGCACATGCGCCTCTCGCAGGATCACATTGCTTACTTCAACGGAATCCAGTCCTGTTTCTCTGATGTTGATGAACAAATAAAAGGTCCCCTTGGGCGGTGTAATGACATGCATTTTAGGAATCTGATTAATCCGCTCCGCAGCGTAAAATACTCTTTTCTTGTATTCATCAATCATCGGCGGTTGTATAACACTTCTGTTTCTCAGTGCATGAATCGCCGCTCTCTGGGAAACAGACGGAGCCGTGAAAACAACATTCTCGTTAATGGACTGAAGCGTTCTGACAATATAGTCGGGTGCGATAATGTTTCCAATCCGCCAGCCGGTCATTGTAAAATCCTTAGAAAAGCTGTTAATAACACAGGTGCGTCTCTTCATGTTTCCAATTGATACAAATGGCACAAAAGGATGCTGATAACTGAACGCCGTATAAATATCATCCGAGATAACGATCAGATCGTACCGTTCAGCAATATCTGCAATCTTTTTCATCGTATCGACGGTAAGACAGTTCCCTGTCGGGTTGCTTGGCGTATTAATCACGAGAGCCTTTGTTCTCTCATTAATTAACGATTCCAGCCGGCCGATATCAATCTGAAAATCTTCTTCCTCATATGTAGGAAGTTCCACCGGAACACCCCTTGCCAATTCCACCTGCTGTGGATATGGCGTAAAATACGGCGCCTGTAAAATAACTTCATCGCCATCGTCAAGAATAGCTTCCATAATCAGATACATGGCCAGACATCCGCTGGCAGTGACAAAAATCTCTTCATCCTTCAAATCCAGATTGAAACTATCTTTATAGTATTTGCGTATTTCTGTACGGAGCTCCGGATCACCGCGAAATTCCGTATATTTAGTATGTCCCGCCAACGCGTCACTATACGCTCCGTCAATGATAATTTTATTTGTCGTCCAATCAGGATCGCCCAGGCTTAAATTAATCACATCATTATAGTTCTTCGCTAATTCATCCACCTTCCCCATTGGCGTGGAAATGTCTTTCCAGTACCGTTTTGAAATAAACTTATGTCTCATTTTCTGTGCTTTCCTCCTCCTTGACAAAATTCTCTACTGTTTTATAATTGTGACAAACCTTTATTTTTTTGAAACGCCGTTTCTAAAAGCGATTGCTGTATTTTTATTTTTGAAACACAGTTTCATTTTTAGTTTTGACTATTATATCCAACAAGCAGGGATTGTCAAGATTTTTTTGAATTTTTATTATTTTGATTGGAGAACTGATTGATGAACGAAAAAAATAATGTAGCCTCTGTTGAACGTACTATACTTCTGATCAGAGCAATATCATTATCTCCGGAGCCTGTCGGCGTCACAGAGCTTTCAAGGCAGACCGGTATCCCCAAACCAACCGTTTCCCGTTTTTGCGTAACTCTGGCTAATCTCGGGATGCTCGACCGAAACGAACAGGACGAATATTCTCTGGGATTGATTTTTATCGCATTAGGCGAACGCGTTAAAGCATCCCGTAATTCTGCGGAAATTGCCCAGCCGTATATAGATAAACTGGCTAAGGATATCGGAGAGAGCATCAATCTCGGTATCTGCAATGAAGATACGGTCTACACAATATATAATGTATCGGGAGAATCTTCTGTACTAGTATCCAAATTAGTGCCGATTTCTCCTTTGTATTGCTCTTCTTTAGGAAAAATATTTCTGATGCACCGGAGTAAAGATGAAATAATCTCCTTTTTTGATCAGGAACTCCCAAAACGAACGATATACACACAAACAACCTACGAGGATTATCTTAACTGGAAGCAGGAATACAATGAAACAGGGGTTACAACAGAGACGGAAGAATATGAATACGGATTATCTTGCATCGCCGCGCCGCTATATGATCACGAAAAAAAATTAATCGCCGCTATAAGTCTCTCTGCCCCTACAAGCCGTCTTGAACTGAAGGGACGCAAGGAACTGGCTCAGAAGCTGAAATCGACCGCATCTGAAATTTCTGCGATTTACGATAAACTTTATATAAGAAGAAAAAATATATTGGGGTGATTCGATTTTTTCGAATCACCCTCACTCCGCCGGCAGAACACGCGCCTCAGCCTTTCGGAAGAGCCTCGTATAGATGCGCACCACATTCCCCACCGTCAGGGCAGCGATGACTGTCCCCTCGCGGACGCCGGTCAGCGCGTGAAGACAGAAGATGCACATGAGCGCCGCACACGCGACCATAATCGTATCGGAAACGAAACGGACGAACCCGAAGCTTCTGTGGCTGACCTTCGCAATCGTGTTTGCGAATCCGTCGCCCGGGAGCATAACCACGTTCCCGACGAATTCAAGATATGCGCCGAAGGACATGATTAAGATGCCGATTCCCAGTGCCGCCAGCTTCGTTCCGTAGTTCTGCGGCTCCAGAGGAGTGAGAAGCCACATTCCGAAATCGATGCAGTACCCGAAAATCAGCGTGACTCCCAGCTGCAGGAGCATCTCGATTTTACTGACACGGCCTTTCAGAATCACGATCTGCGCCGCCACAAGCAGATAGTTGAACAGAATCGTCCACTGTCCCATCGTAAGCACGGGCCAGATCAGCGACAGTGTATACGGTACCGAGGAAATCGCCGAGGTGCCCAGACCTGCCTTTGTAACAAAGGATATGCCGAACGCCACAAAAAAAAGACCTGTGAAAAAAATACAATAACGACGGAAAATATAGTTTTTTCTCTTCATAAAAAAATGCTCCTCTTCATTTGTCAGGTCCGTCACAGCCGCGCGAACACGTCGAGCTGCGGACTGACCCAGGACTGCTGCTGCGCGTCTGAAACAATGTCCCCCGGCATGGAATTCCCGATCAGAAAAGGAGATTCCGGATCATGACGTTTCATATTCTGCGCGACCAGCTTCCGGTCATAGTTGGCGTAACAGTATCTGCAGCCGTGACCGCAGGTATTATAGACTCCGATATCCGCGTTCAGAAGACAGTCGCACTCCTTTCTGGCCCGCGGAAGCGCGGGCACGTCCAGAGTGACACCCAGCGCACGCTCCAGAACGCCTCGTGAAAGACAGCCTCCGGCATTAACATCAGGGCCTGCAAGAGACGGATCCTCGCAACAGAGATACAGTACCATGCCATTTTCTCCGGCAATTTCCGCCATCTGTGAAACCAGGATTCTCTGGTCTCCGGAAGACACCGGCCTCACCTCCGGAAAATTTCTGGTCGTTTTTTTATAGAGATCAATAAAACTGATTACGCACTGGCCGGTGCTCCCCTTCAGTTCTTCCGCCATCCTTCGGAAGGCCTTCAGATGATAGTCCACGCTGTACTTTTCGCTGATGAACACAGGATCGTACCGCCAGCCGCAGCTGTGAAATCCCACATGCTCCGAGAGGGCGCACAACGCTTCTGTGACCCGTTCCGCAGGAGGCACATATGGCTCGATTTCCGGTCCATAGGATGTGACGGTCACAGACCAGAATGTGTTGAACGCGTCGAGCTCCGCAATGCGGGGAAGCATTGGCTCCGGATTTTTGGTGCAGAAGACGATGGCGTCCACAACAGCGGGATCCAGTCTGTAACGGAGCACTCTCCGCGGGTCAAACGGATTTCTTGCCATCACAAAACCGTCCCGGATCCGGTTATAGAACCAGGGACTGAAAAAAGCGGGTATATCTGTTCTGCTTCCGGTATTTATGATCATATTCCGACCTTCATCACTGAGAACTGCCTCTTTCCGGACTCTGAGCTCTTTCTGAAAACGAGGCCGCTGCGACTTCAGCGACCTCGTTGAACTGTGCTTATTTTTCTTCCTCGAACATGGTTTTCGGCACCTTGCAGACCGGGCAACGGAAGTCTTCCGGAACGTTCTCCCAGAGCGTCCCCGGTTTGATTCCGTGCTCCGGAGCACCCTCTGCCTCGCTATAAGTCCATCCGCAGACGGAGCACTTGTACACGCGGCTTCCCGGAGCATTTCCGGTCGTCTCCGCAGCGTCTTCTTCTGCAGCCGGTGCTCCGGTGCCGCCCTTCTCCTGGAATTTGGATTTCGGTACCTTGCAGACCGGACAGCGGAAGTCTTCCGGGAGATCCTCCCATCTGGTTCCCGCCGGGATTCCTTTGTCCGGAGCGCCCTCAGCCTCGTTATAGGTCCATCCGCAGACGGAGCACTGGAAGCTTCTGCCCTCTGCCTCCGGTGCGCCGGCGGCCTCTGCGGCAGGCGCCTCCTTCGACAGCAGCGCCTCTACCAGCGCCGGGATCTTCGCGAGATCATCTTCATCCGGATTCCAAAGGGATTTAACCTGCTCGTTGACGACCTGAAAACCGGATTTCTGCAGTTCATCACGGATAATGTCCACGGACTCGCCGCTCCATCCGTAGCAGCCGAAGGCCGCCGCCTTCTTGCCTTTAAACCGCAGTGTACGCAGGAAGGCGAGCCATCCCGCCACAGAAGTCAGAACATCGTTGACGCAGGTCGGAGAACCGACAGCAATCGCTTTCGATTTGAAGACCTCCGTCATGATTTCATTTTTGTCCACCTTGGAGATGTTCAGCACCTTGACCGTTGTCTCCGGGCTCTGGCGGTGAATCTCATCCGCGATTGTATGTGCGATTTTCTTTGTTCCGTCCCACATGGTATCATAGGCGACAGTCACCTGATCCTCCTGATAAGTGTCCGCCCATTCCCTGTATTTCTCGACAATCTGCATCGGATTATCTCTCCAGATCGCTCCGTGAGAAGGACAGATCATGTCGATCGGCAGATTCAGCGCCGCAATCTCGTCCAGCTTGGGATTCACGAAATCCGCAAACGGATTGATAATGTTGGTGAAGTATTTAAGGGCCTCCTTATACAGCAGCCCCTGGTCTGCCAGATCGTTGAACAGTTCGCCCACCGCGAAGTGCTGTCCGAACGCGTCCATGGAAAACAGGATATTGTCTCCGGTCATGTATGTGGCCATGGAATCCGGCCAGTGGAGCATCTTCATCTCGACGAAGATCAGCTTCTTGCCGTTCCCGATGTCCAGGCTGTCGCCTGTCTTGACCACATGGAAGTCCCATCCGTGCTTTCCGTACTGACCCTCCAGGCTCTTGACCGCCTCTTCGGTACAGTAGATCGGCGTATCGGGGATTTCCTCCATCAGCGCGCTCAGAGATCCGGAGTGATCCTGCTCGCCGTGCTGCATTACGATATAATCAATTTTGTTCAGATCGATTTCCGATTTCAGGTTCTCCATGAACCATTCCTTATGCGGCAGCCATACGGTATCCATCAGTACAGTCTTGCCCTCTTCAATCAGATAGGCGTTCTGACTGGAGCCGTTCAGAATGGAATATTCGTCTCCGTGAAAGGTTTCCAGTTCCCAGTCGATGTAACCGACCCAGCTGACATTGTTTTTAACTAATTTCCTCATTTTGATTTCCTCTTTCTAACTAAAGGCCTTCCGGCCGCTGTCATACAGAAACAGTTATTCTGTGATTTTACTACCCTTTTCCCTTCCGTATGAAACCCCGAATTGCGAAAAAAGCACAGGTTTTCCGAGCCTTCCCGACCGCCGTCCGCAGGGCTCCGGTTCCTTTCGCGTCCGCAGCCGTTTCACCTACAGACGGGTGTTCAGATATTCCTCCCAGATCTCCTCCGGAACCAGGCGTCCGCCTGTCGCCCAGCAGATCTGGACAGCGTTTTCCAGTCTCTCGCGAGTCAGGCCATGCTTTCTGCAATATTCCCCGGCCGCCGGATAACGGGAAAGCCCTACCGGACCGATAAACGCAGCGCAACTGGACGGCTCAATCCGCACGTCCTCCGTCTCCATCAGCATCCGCATGTAATCGTACAGCTTGTCGTCGTTCAGCGTAAGATCTCCGGACACAAGGTTGTTGTCGATGCGGGTAACAAAGCCTGACGGACTGGCGCAGGCAAGACCGTCCGCATGGGTTATTCCGCTGAGACCGAAATCGTGAACGTTCGCCCTCTCATATCGCTGAGACGCGAAGCCGGCAAGCAGAGACGGACACATCACAGGTTCTGTAAAGAACACATGAACATTTTCTTTGTACAGGCGCTTCAGGCCGTAGCAGACGCCTCCGGGCGCACCGCCGACCCCGGCGGGAACGTAAACAATCAGGGGATGCTCCTCGTCGATCGTGATATGCATCTGCTCCATCTGCTCCTGAAGCCGGTGCGCTGCCACCGCATAACCCAGGAACAGATCCACGGAATACTCGTCGTCAACAAAATAACTCATGGGATCGCGGTCGCTGTCCCTGCGTCCTTCCTCAACCGCCCTGGAATAGTCGTCTTCATACTCAATAACCTCCACGCCTTTGCTGCAGAGCATATCCTTTTTCCACTGCTTCGCATCAGCGGACATATGAACCTTGACGCGGAATCCCAGAAAGGCGCTCATGATACCGATGGAAAGTCCCAGGTTCCCGGTGGACCCCACCTGTACGGTATACTGTCCGAAGAATTTCTTCATCTCGTCGTCCGCCAGCCGGGCGTAATTGTCCTCCCGGGTCAGAAGGCCCGCCTCCATCGCCAGCGTTTCCGCATGCTTCAGCACTTCATAGATGCCGCCTCTCGCCTTGACCGAGCCGGCGATGGCCAGATGACTGTCCATCTTCAGCATCAGCATTCCCGGAATATCGACGTTCTCCCTGTCTGCCAGCTTCTGCTGCATGTTTGGAATACATTTCAGCGGAGATTCAATCAGACCGCCGGTTTCCTCCGTCTCCGGAAAACATTTCCGGATATAGGGCGCAAACCGGGCCAGGCGGTCCTCGGCGTCCGCGATATCCTCATCTGATACCACCAGCTGACACAGACCGTCGATGAGATCAACCGGCAGCAGTCTGTCGTTGATCCATATCGTTTCCTTCCGGTCGATCACATCCTGCACCGCAGGATTTGCCGCGGCCAGCCTCTTTGCATATTCTTTTACTTCCATAGGCTCCTCCCTGGCGTACAAAACAAGCCGTTATCTTAAGCCGTTACTTCCGGACGCGCCGCGCGCATGGAATCTTCATCGGAGCCGCCTCTCCGACCCGTCTCCCTCCGCGTGATATGCGGCATGTGTCACACGCATCCGGAAAGCTCTTACTTCACTATACCACAAAATCCCGCCTCTGGAAAGAACATCATCTTCAAGTGCTCAACACATTCCTGTGGTATCCTGTTACAAATCAGAAGGAGTGACCGCACCGCGTACAGAAGGAGGAGATTACGTCATGAAACACGGAGTCAGAAAAAAGCATCGCCTGCGCACCGCCCTGATCATTGTCCTGATCCTTGTGATCTGCGGATTCGCAGCCAAATATTTTATATATGACCCGGCGATGGAGAAGGCCGCAGAAACGACCTACGAAAAGGTCATTGAAAGCGCCACCTCAGATAACAGTGCCGAAAGCCGGAAAATCAAAGAAGCCGCCGACAGCCTTTCCGATTCGGACAAGGCCGCCGTCAGCAAAATCGTAAAAAAACATATCACCGCTTCCACTGCGGCAAAACTGCTGAAATATTACAAGGACGGTGATTATGATAAACTGAAGGAATTCGCTCAGGAGAACCTGTCCGATGAGGAGATGGCTCAGCTTTATGAGATTTATCAGAAAAACAGCAGTAACTGACAGAATGACAGAAAGAACAGGAGAGACAATCAGAATTTACATCGCCTTCATCATCATCGCCGTATTCTGGGGGCTCTCTTTTTATGCCACTATTATCGCGCTCCGAAAACTGAGCACCTTCCAGGTTCTGCAGATGCGCTGGGGACTCTCTGCCGTGATTTTCCTGATTCTGATCGCAGCAAAAAAGGTCCGTCTTCCCCATCGTCCCGCCGAGCTGAAATACGCGGTTCTCGCGGGACTCCTGCAGCCCTGCGTCTATTCCATGTTCGAAACGCCGGGCATCGGACTGACCTCTTCCTCCGAATCCTCTTTATTTATCGCGACGATTCCCTGCATGACACTGATCTTCGGAATCCTGTTTTTCCACCGGAAAGCGCGTCCGCTGCTTCTTCTGGGAATCGCGGCCGCCTTCGGCGGCGTCCTGATTAACACTTTGTTCTCCCCATCCTTCTCGGCCGGCGGAAAGCTTACCGGATATTTTCTGCTGACCGGCGCTGTAATCACCGGGGGACTGTTTTCCCACGCGAGCAGCCGGGCGTCTGAAGCCTGCTCATCCATGCAGATTACAGCGCTGATGTCCCTGATGGCCGGCGGGTTTTTCTCCGTTATAAATGCTCTGAAGGGGGATTTCCTCCAGAGCATCCGACTTACGTTTTCCGACAGTCCCACGCTGACTGCCGTTCTGTTCCTGGGCGTCGGCTGCAGCTGTCTGTGTTACCTCGGGTTCAATTATGTGATCGGCAGGATGAACCCCGCCGCGGTCAGCAACATCTCCGCCAGTCTGACCACTACGGTAGGCGTGGTTTCCGGCGTCCTGTTCGCCGGCGATCCCTTCGGATGGTTCACGCTTGCGGCGCTGGGCTGCACAATCTGCGGCGTACTGCTCAGTTCCCGTGCCTCTACTTCATAAGCAGGCGGATCAGTTTTTCTTTCCGGTCACTGTACGGACGGTAACGCACCGGAATATCCAGCCGGTTCGACTTCTTCAGCACGCTGCGGTAATGTGTAAACGTATCAAAGCTCGATCTGCCGTGATAGCCTCCCATTCCGGAGTCGCCAACGCCGCCGAAGGGCATCCGGGAGGTCGCCAGGTGCATAATCGTATCATTGACACACGCTCCGCCGCTGATGCAGCTGCCGAGCACCCTCCGCTCCGCCGCTCTGCTTTCCGTGAACAGATACAGCGCCAGCGGATGCGGCCTGCTGCTGATAAACTCAACGCATTCCTCCAGCCTCCGGAACGTCAGCATCGGCAGGATCGGGCCGAAGATCTCCTCCTTCATGATGTCTGAATCGGGGCTCACCCGGTCCAGCAGAGTCGGCTCGATGAATCTGCGGGAAGCGTCGGTACCGCCGCCCACAACCGCCCGACCGTCCTTCAGAAGGCGGCTGACCCGGGCGTAATGCTTTTCGTTGATGATCACATTCATATCGGACATATCGCCGCCCGGGAAAAAGTCTTCAATCGCCTCCCGGTACGCCCTGATGAAGGTTCCTTTTACATCCTCGTGAATCAGCAGATAGTCCGGCGCCACACAGGTCTGGCCGCCGTTGAGAATCTTTCCGAAGGCGATTCGACGCGCAGCCAGACGAATGTCGGCGGTTTCATCCACGATGACCGGACTCTTCCCGCCCAGCTCCAGCGTCACCGGAGTAAGATGTTCAGCGGCCGCGGACATAACGGCTCTGCCCACCTCTTTGCTTCCGGTAAAGAAAATATAATCGAATTTCTGATCCAGCAGAGTCCGGTTTTCTTCCCTTCCTCCCTGTACCGCAGCGATGTATTCCGGCGGAAATACATCCTCAATGACTCTCGCGATGGCTTCACTGGTCTTCGGTGCATAGGACGGCAGCTTGATTATTGCTGTGCAGCCTGCGGAAATCGCCCCGACGAGGGGCTCCAGCGCCAGCTGAATCGGATAATTCCACGGCGCCATGATGAGCGCCACGCCGCGGGGCTCCGGTCGCACAAAGGATTTCGAAGGAAACTGCGCCAGCGGCGTCCGGCGCAGCTTCGGCCGGATCCACCCGTCGATGTGCTTCAGATGAAAACGGATCTCATCCAGCACCATGCCGGTTTCCGTCATATACACCTCCAGACGGCTTTTGTTCATATCCTCGTGCATCGCCTCCGCCAGAAGCTTTTCATGATCGAAGAGAGACCGGCGCAGACGCAGCAGCATCTCCCGGCGGAACTTCACCGGACGGGTTTTCCCCGTGCGGAAATATTTTCTCTGTGCTTCAACGAGTTTTCCAATTTCCATCTCTGTCTCCTCCTTACAGAACTCCGCGAACAAAGATTTCCAGACCGATAGCGATGAGAATCACGCCGCCCAGAATCTGCGCCTTGTCTGAAAGCCTCGTTCCGAAGCGTTTTCCGATCATCAGGCCCCCGATACAGATTCCGAACGTCACAATCCCGATGATCAGGGCCTCCGCCAGCGCCATGCTCCACGGATAATCCGCAATCGCGAATCCAACCGACAGCGCGTCGATGGATGTGGCGATTCCCTGTACCATCAGGCTCAGAAATCCGACCGCCGGCGTCTCTTCCTCTCCGGTTCTTTTCCGTATACCCTCATACAGCATTTTCCCGCCGATAAAAGCCAGCAGCAGCAGTGCGATCCAGGGAATAAACCGCTGAAAGGCCTTGAACTGAACAGCAATCGTGTGAACACAGAGCCAGCCGATGAGCGGCATAGCGATCTGGAAGCCTCCAAAGGTTCCCGCGATGGCGCTCATGCGCCCCGCCTTCATATGCGGTTCATTCAGGCCGTTGGCCATGGATACGGAAAAGGCGTCCATGGCCAGACCGACTCCAAAAGCGATACTGTTCAGAAAAAATAAAACACTCCATTCCATCATCTGTCCCTCGCAGCATAAAGATTAAAATATAATAATGCGTGCTCAGCATGAGCAGACACTATTATAGCACAGAAGAGGAATTAGAGAACCTTATTTTTTCGCGACGACGTTCATGTTTTTTCGTATCGGCCGTCTCTTATTTTTCATCCCGGCGGCTGCCGGCAAATTTCTCTGCGGCGGCTGCCAGCTCTTTCCGGATTTCAATCTGCTGCGGACAGATTTCCTCGCAGGCGCCGCAGCGAATGCAGTCTCCGGCGCCTGAACCGCCCTTTGTCGCCGCCTCATACTGTGTCTGCGCCTCCGCTGCCTGTCCCGCTCCCAGCCAGCTGTTCATCGCTGTGAAGATATCCGGAATCGGGATTTCCTTCGGACATTGCTCCAGACAGTATCCACACGCCGTGCATGGGATTTCCTTTGATGCTCCCATGATTGCGCGAACGCGCCGGATTATTCTTTGTTCTTCCCGGTTCAGCGGCTCAGGCTCCGCCAGCAGACGGATATTCTCCATTACCTGCTCCTCTGTGGACATCCCGGAAAGAACGGTCAGAACGCCCTCCAGCGACGCGGCGAAACGCAGCGCCCAGGAAGCGCAGGATGCTCCGGGAGCATATTCCAGAAGCAGCTGCTTCACCTCCTTTGGCGGATCGGCCAGGCGGCCGCCCTTCACAGGCTCCATGATGACGACAGGCTTTCCGTGGCGGCGGGCGGTTTCGTAGTTGGCCCGTGCCGAAACTCTGGTATCGTCCCAGTCCGCATAATTGATCTGAAGCTGCACAAAATCTGTCTCGGGATGCTTCGTCAGGATCTCGTCCAGGAGTTCGGGACCATCATGAAAGGAAAAACCGATGTTCCTGATCAGTCCCTTTTCCTTTTGTTCACCGACGAAATCCCAGAGGCCGAATTTCTCATATTTTTTCACATTGCTGCCGCGCAGAGAATGAAGCAGATAGTAATCGAAGAATCCCGCGCCGGTTTTTCTCAGGCTGGAGGCGAACTCTCTTTTCGCCGCTCCCGCTGTCGGCATCACGCCGGCGTAAAGCTTGGTTGCCAGCTGATAACGCTCCCTCGGATAGCGCTCCACCAGCGCACGTCTGACCGCATTCTCTGAACCCGGATAGATAAAAGCCGTATCGAAATAGGTGAAGCCCGCCTCCATGAAGAGATCCACCATTCTCCCGGTTCTCTCCAGGTCAATGTTCACGCCCCTGCGCGGAAGCCGCATCATGCCGAAGCCCAGCTTCCGGAGTTCTCCGCTTTCAGTTGTTTTCTGATTTTCATTCCCGAGGTTTTTATTCATAATCCTCACTTCCCCTTCCATGCATGATTCAGTCCACAGAGAAACATGTTAAGACCATGCAGAAATATGTTTTTCTTGAATCGCGCTCTGAACCGTGATATAATAGTCCAGTCGGCGAATCCTGCTGAAACGCGTTGCAGACGCACGTCTGATTTCTGCGCAGGGCGTATGCGCCGGCGGAACATATCCAATATATCCGGAGAGTTGTCAGAGTGGTCGATCGTGCAGCACTCGAAATGCTGTGTCCTTAACCGGACCCAGGGTTCGAATCCCTGACTCTCCGCCAGTAAAAGAAAACCCTGCGTCCGGCGCGGGGTTTTCTGATTTATTGTTATGAGATTAATAGTTTTCCGCGTGAATCTCGAAGTAGCTCTGCGGATGGTTGCATGTCGGACATACATCCGGCGCTTTTTCGCCGATAACGATATGGCCGCAGTTTCTGCACTCCCAGACCTTGACCTCGCTCTTCTCGAACACGGCCTTTGTCTCTACGTTCTTCAGCAGAGCGCGGTACCGTTCCTCATGACGCTTTTCAATCTGCGCAACGAGACGGAATTTAGCCGCCAGCTCAGGGAAGCCTTCCTCATCCGCGGTCTTTGCAAATCCATCGTACATATCTGTCCACTCGTAGTTCTCACCGGCCGCCGCAGCTGCCAGGTTCGCCGCGGTATCACCGATACCTTCCAGTTCCTTGAACCAGAGTTTGGCATGCTCTCTTTCATTGTTCGCGGTCTTCAGGAAAAGATCCGCAATCTGCTCGAATCCTTCCTTCTTCGCCTTGGAAGCAAAGTATGTGTACTTGTTTGTCGCCTGGGATTCACCGGCGAATGCCGCTTCCAGATTCTTCTCGGTCTGTGTTCCTGCGTATTTACTCATCGAATTACCTCCTTATATTAGATATTCATTAAAAATAGTAGACTTGAGTTAACTGTTGTTTTGGTTTTTCTTCATCGCACGTCTGCATTCGGGGCAGATATAGTTGATTTTCAGGTCGTAGGACTCGATGCTTCCGCCGAGCTCCTCCTCGATCTCCCGGGTCAGATCTCTGAATTTGAAATCCGACAGCTTGCCGCAGACATTGCATACCACATGGTCGTGACGCAGTGTCTTGTCGAAGCGATCCGGAGAGCCTTCAATCAGAAGTCTGCGAACCCGTCCTGTATCACAAAGCATATTCAGATTGTTATATACAGACGCCAGGACAATTCCGGGATACTCCTTCTTCATTCGCAGAAATATCTGTTCCGCAGTCAGATGATCATTGGAGCCGTCTACGATCTGTGCGATCTTTCTTGCGTATTTTGTCAATCACATCACTTCCTTTTAGAATTGTTCTAATTGTATATCTGATAGTTTCATTTGTCAACCCCTTTTTTGAAATATGGACATTTTATTTTTTTATGCTATACTGAAAAAGCGGGTTCTATTTTGTTGCAGGCGTATGTCTGACAGCGGAATATGACTGGAATTCCAACGGTCAGACTGCCTCTCTGCGGCAAAACCCGACACAAAAGACTATGCTGTAAGGAACGTGATAAAAATGAAAGACTCTTTAAAAAAGCTATTTGACGAAAAACTCGTCACCCCGGATGAGGCTGTACAATGCATCCGGAGCGGACAGACCGTCTATATCGGCACCTGCACCAGCACCTGCTATGAGCTGGCCCGCGCCCTCGGCCGCAGATCGGACGAGCTGGAAAACGTGACGATCGGGTGCTCCAACCTGTTCAAGCCGCTGGACATCATGACCGACCCGGACCGGTTCCGGATCATTTCATACTTTATGGGGCCGACGGAGCGTCAGGCACAAAAGGCGGGTTCACTGGATTATACCAGCATCCATCTGAGCCTCGTCGACATCTTCTGCCGCGAGACCTGCCCGCCGGACGTCGCCTTTCTGGAGGTCTCCCTTCCCGATGATGACGGGAACATGAGCTTCGGCGCGACCGGCGTCGCCCTGAACAAATTCATTCAGGAGCAGGCGAAAACCGTCATTCTGCAGATTAACAAATACGCTCCCTTTGTCTACGGAGAGGACAACCTCATCAATATCCGTGACTGCGACATGGCGGTCCGTTTCGACGAGGAGATCGCCGAGGTCCCCAATATGGAGCCCACCCCGGAGGTAAAAGCCATCTCCGAATATGTCATCGACCAGATCCCCGACGGCGCGTGCGTTCAGCTGGGAATCGGCGGTATCGGAAATGCGGTGGGATTCGGACTCCGTGACCGGAACGACCTGGGCATCCATACAGAGCTGATGACCGACTCCCTGGCTTTTCTGATGAAGAACGGGAACGTCACTAACAAAGGCAAACGGGTGCTTCCGGGAAAGTCTGTGGCAGCCTTCACCCTGGGAGAAAAGGCGCTGTATGAATTTGTCGATCATAACAAAGATATGTACTATATGCCCTTCACCATCGCCAACGATCCACGGATCATCGCCCGTAACGACCGCGCCGTCTCCGTCAACAGCGCCATCTGCATAGATCTGATGGGACAGGTCGCGGCGGACAACATCGCCGGAAGGCAGTTCAGCGGAACCGGCGGTCAGCTTGACTTTGTACGGGGCGCACAGATGTCCAGAGGCGGCAAGTCGTTTATCGCAGCAACCTCAGAAAACATCAGCAAACGTACAGGAAAGATCAGCAGCCGCATCGTTGCCGCTCTTCCGACCGGCGCGGCAGTCACCACGCCGCGCTCCGATGTACAGTACGTCGTCACGGAATACGGCTGTGTGAATCTGAAGCCGCTGACCATCAAAGAACGTGCTCACGCGCTGATCTCCATCGCGCACCCCGATTTCCGGGAGGAGCTGACAGAAGCGGCCAGAGAGGCCGGACTCTACTGACTTTTCTGAGACCAAAGGAGGACATAATGGATCCGAGAGACAGAAAACTGGCAGACCTGCTGGTAAACTATTCCTGCAAAGTGCAGAAGGATGAAAAGGTTTTAATCGAGTATGAAGGAGCCGAGTGCGTTCCCCTGATTCAGCAGATTGTAAGGGATGTTTACCGGGCAGGCGGAAAGCCCTTTGTAAACTGCAGCGACAGCCTCATCACCCGGGAGCTCCTTCTGGGCGCCGATGAAGATCAGCTGAGTTATATGAACGATTACAAGCTGTATCAGCTGAGAGACGTCGCCGCATATATAGCGGTACGCGCAGGTGCCAATACCGCGGAACTGGCCGACGTTCCCGTCGAAAAGCTGAACCTGTACAGCAGGAAGCTGACCCCTGCGACGGACTACCGCGTGGACAAAACAAAGTGGGTCGTCCTGCGGTATCCCAACGCTTCCATGGCACAGCTGGCCAATACCAGCCGGGAGGCCTTCGCGAATTTTTTCTATGATGTATGCACACTGGATTACGCGAAAATGAGCCGGGCCATGGATCCGCTGAAGGCGCTGATGGAGCGCACGGACAAGGTGCGCATTGAAGGTCCCGGAACTGACCTGACGTTCTCCATCCGGGGCATCCCGGCTGTAAAATGTGCCGGAGAATGCAATATCCCCGACGGAGAGCTTTACACTGCGCCGGTCCGGGAATCGATGAACGGCATCATCAGTTACAACACGGCTTCCCAGGAGCAGGGCTTCACCTTTGAAGACATCCGGTTTGAAATCGAAAACGGGAAGATCGTCAAAGCAACAGCCAACGACACGGCACGGATCAACCAGCTGCTGGATACGGATGAGGGCGCGAGGTATTTCGGCGAGTTCTCCTTCGGCTTCAACCCGTACATCCTGGAGCCCATGAAAGATACTCTATTCGACGAGAAGATCTCCGGAAGCTTTCATCTGACTCCCGGCATGTGCTATGAGGACGCCCCTAACGGAAACAAATCCGCGGTTCACTGGGATCTGGTCATGATCCAGCGGCCGGAATATGGCGGCGGTAAAGTCTGGTTCGACGACGTTCTGATCCGGGAGGACGGTCGGTTCGTGCTACCGGAACTGGAGGGCCTGAATCCCGAGAATCTGAAATAACGAATATAATAACGAACATCTTGCGCGGCGGAGGCTGAACGAATGCGCTGCTTTCCGCCGCCGGCTCGGTTTCAGCGGTTCCCGGTATATTTTCATTGATATTCACTCCCGGTGCGCATATTAAAAACAGAGCTGTCACACTGATTTCTGATTCAGTGCGGCAGTTCTGTTTATTTTACATGCTTACGCGCTTACGCGCCTGCTAAATCGCCTCGCCGATGCGTCTCATGCCGTCGACAGCCGGAGTTCTGAGAACATCTCCGGGTTCGCCGACTCCCGGAACGACAATGTGTCCGCGGTCTTCCCACTTCATGATGTCCGCGATTTTGTGATATGTCGTCACCGCTCCGTCACACGCCGACGGATCAGGCAGCTCGCAGCAGATAACCATGAAACTCTCCTTCACAGGAAGCTTTGTCCCGGAGCAGAAGAAGGAATACATCCTGTCGATGGCCGCCTTCACCTGTGCCGGGAAGGAAAACCAGTACAGAGGCGTGAAAATCGCCAGTGTATCCGCCTGCCGGAGACAGGACGCGAATTCTTCAAAATCGTCCTGATAGGAACATGGGTGCCCGGTGCTGAAACACGTCTTACATGCGACACAGCCGGTCACCTTTTTTCTTCCCGCGTCGAAACGCAGAATCCGGTGTCCCTGACTCTGTGCACCCTGAATAAACGCCTCCGCCATGAGGTCAGAATTTCCTCCCTGACGCGGGCTTCCGGTAAGGACTAAAATCGTTTTACTCATTTTTTTCGCCTGCCTTATTCGATTAAAACAAGTGTCTACTCCCGGAACCGGTCTCCGATTCCGCAAGCGCTGACACAGAACATCCAAAACGACGTGCGGCAGGAACTCCTTCCGCACCGCACGTCATATTTTCAGAATGGCTCGATTGAATTGTTAAGCGATCTTATGTCTGTTTCCTCCGTAAATCCCGGACCGCTTATTTTCCTTCAATCGACGGCAGGATTCCCTCAACCTCAACGTGCGGACGAGGAATTACGTGTACGGACAGCAGCTCGCCGACACGCTGCGCAGCAGCGGCGCCAGCGTCTGTAGCAGCCTTGACCGCACCGACGTCTCCTCTGACCATGACGGTTACCAATCCTCCGCCTACGAACTCTCTGCCGATCAGATATACATTCGCCGCTTTTACCATAGCATCTGCAGCCTCGATGGATCCAACCAGTCCCTTAGTTTCGATCATTCCCAATGCATCATACTTAGCCATTTTCTTATCCTCCTAATATTTCTAATTAAATTTTATATTGTTATTTAACATTTTTCAACTATTTTATGATCCTGAAATGCGATTTGGAGCTGACGCCGAAAGCGTTCGCTTCCTCCGTATCCACATGGCATTCCAGCGCGCTGGTGTCGGTTGCTCTGATGAGCACATTTCTCATGACGCCGCCGCGTTCTGTGTCAAAGTCGATGGAGACCACATCGCCGTCTCTGACGCCATATCGTTCCGCCTCTGCGGGAGTCATATGGATGTGACGCTGGGCAACAATCGTTCCCTCTGTCAGCACCACGCTCCCTTTGGGACCGACCAGCGTGACGCCAGGCGTGCCGGTCAGATCACCTGACTGGCGAACCGGCGCTTTGACGCCGAGTTTGAAGCCGTCTCCGGCCAGGATTTCAACCTGCGTCCTGCTTCTGACCGGACCGAGAACGCGAACCTTTTCAATCGCGCCTTTCGGACCGCAGACGGTCAGCGTCTCCTTACAGGCGAACTGCCCCGGCTGACCCAGATCCTTGATGGCGGTCAGCTCATATCCTGAGCCAAACAGCACATTCAGATCCTGCTGGGACAAATGCAGATGACGATTGGATACGCCTACCGGAATATCCGATCCGTCTGCACAGGTTCCTGCCCCGCAGCCGGCTCCGGTCTTTCCCGCGCCGGCCATGGCCGCATCGACAAGCTGTCTGATCAGCTGTTCATAATTCTCCATTTATCATTCTCCTTTCAGAGCCTTCACCATGGAATTAATCATGTCATTCAGCTGTGCAGTGTTGATTCCCTGATCCCCTGCCGCCGGCGCCGCCTGCGGTGCAGGAGTCGCAGACGCCGCTCCGTTCTGGATTTCAGAAGGAGACGGTGCTCCTGTGATATTCACCGGGCTGTAAGGAGCGCAGGTTCCGCAGGTTGGGCTGTATCCGATATAGCTCTGTACAGGTGCCGCGGGAGCCGGTGCGGCCTGCGGAGCAGTCTGTGTCGGAGCATATCCGCCGTTCAGTTCCGGATGGTTGAAGGTCGGATCGTTCGCCGCCAGGTTTGCACAGTCCACGAGGCCGTAAGCGACCCGTTTGACATTGATCAGGTGCAGCGGAGATACGTTCTCCGAGACGGAGCTTCCGCCCCAGGTTCCGCATCCCAGTGTGAAGGATGGAGCCAGACCGGTGCTCGCACCGACGCCGCCCATGCTTCCACCGGTGTTGACCAGAATTCTGGACGCCGGTTTCGCAGAGAATTCCATCACCATATTTCTGTCCTGCGTATGGATGCTCATCGTGTGACCGATTCCGTTCTGCAGGAGTTTCTTGCTGAGCTCGCAGGCTTCGTGCCAATCCTTCACTGTGTAGAACGCCAGCACGGAGGTCAGCTTCTCGAAGGACAGCGGATACTCTTTTCCAACGCCGCCCATCGGTCCGATCAGCACCTTTGTAGTGTCCGGAACACTGAATCCTGCCGCGTTCGCGATGACCAGCGGAGATCTTCCGACGAACTTGGCGCTCATGGATGTCGTTCCCGGCCGGAACAGGATCTTGCAGACCTTTTCAGTTTCCTCGGGGCTCATGAAATATCCGCCCTGCTTCCGGAATTCCTCGATGACCTGATCCTTGTTGCATTCCTCTGCGATGACAGACTGCTCGGACGCACAGATTGTGCCGTAGTCAAAGCTCTTGCTCGCGATAATGTTCTTCACGGCCTCTGCGACATTCGCTGTTCTCTCGATGTACGCCGGGGAGTTTCCCGCGCCGACGCCGAGAGCCGGTTTACCGGAGCTGTACGCCGCCTTGACCATTCCCGGACCGCCGGTGGCGATAATCATCTTGATATCCGGATGATGCATCAGCTCGTTAGTTGCGGGCATGCTGGGCATCGAAACGCATCCGATGGTGTTCGCCGGCGCGCCCGCCGCTTCTGCCGCCTCCTTCATCAGGACAGCCGCTCTGAGTGTACATTTCTTTGCCGACGGATGCGGAGCGAAAACAATCGCATTTCTCGCCTTGACCGCAATCATCGATTTGAAAATTGCTGTCGATGTCGGATTTGTGGAGGGAACAATTCCCAGCAGAAGTCCGACCGGCTCTGCGATCTCGATTGTTTTGTTGACCGGATCCTCCCGGAGAACGCCGGATGTCTTCATTCCCTTAATATAATTGTAGAGAACGGTTGAGGCGAAATGATTCTTGTAGGTCTTGTCCGGAACCTTTCCGAACCCTGTCTCCTCAACAGCCATCTGCGCCAGCTCATATGCGTGCTCTTCCGCTACGCGTACCATGTTCTGCAGGATCTTATCGATTTGCTCATCTGTGTATGTGGCGATCTGCTCTGTCGCGATCTGGCCGGCTCTGGCAAGATCCCTGGCCTCCTGTACGGAGCGCAGATCAAAATCCATATTCTCCATTATGCAGCACCTCCTTTTAAATTGCTAAAACTTGTTATTTCTTGTAGTATTCCTCGAACTGATCAATGAGCGCTGATTTGTTCGAGTGGGTAATTTCTCTGCCTGAGATGCCGAACTGTCCGTTATATTCACGGGCCAGTGTCCTCAGCTCCACTACCTTTTTCCCGGAAAGGATCTCCCGGACTGCGTCGGCGCCTCTGGCCTCAACAATCTCGTCGAGCTCTGCCTTATGGAGATTTTCAGGGACTTCGACCGTCCTGCTCTCCCCGGTCACTTCGATTTCCGCGGGCTCTTCCGATGTGTCCTCCGCGGGTTCTGCTGTCTCCTCTGCCGGCTCCGACGGAGTTCCGCCGCCTTCATTTTCTTTGTTCCGGCTACTTATGTGAGACTCCTCATCGTCAGGATCGGAGATTTCTTCATCATCCCCGGGGATCCTGTTCACGATCAGACCGCTGAGTGTCGAATGCGGTCTCGGAATGACGTGGGTGGAAACAATCTCGCCGCCCATTCTCTGAACCGCTGACGCCGCCGCGTCGACGGAAGCCTTGCAGGCCGCTACATCGCCGGCAATCACGATCGTCACAAGTCCGCCCTTTACGAATCTTCTTTCGATCAGCGTTACCTCCGCTGCCTTCAGCATCGCATCGGCACTTTCGATTGCGGGAACCAGCCCCTTTGTTTCAATCATACCAATTGCTTTCATAGTAATTGCTCCTTTTCAGATTACTCGTCGTTAACTGCTTTCATCTATTAATACGTTGCGTAGAACGTTTTGGCAAATGTATCGCCGCTGCTGAAGCGGACCTGCTGTCCCTTCTGGATGAAGAACGTGTCGCCCGGATAAGCTGTGTGCTCTTTTCCGTCGATAGTGATCGTCATCTGTCCCTCGACAACATAGTGCGTTTCCTGGATTTCCACCGGATAGTCGAATGTGCAGTGATCCACCGTCATGAAGCCGGACGACACTGAAGCGCCGTCATCCGCGCCGACGATCTCCTGGTACATGACCTTGCCGTAATCGGCAGGCACTCCGGTATCCAGGACCTCCATTTTAATTCCCTGTCCCCGGACCAGTTTCAGACCGTTCTCACATTCCGCGGTGTAGGGTGCGTTTCCGGACGCCGCGTTCAGGCTGTTGACGAATCCGTCCAGCAGTCCCTGATCCGCCAGCTTCTTCAGAACCTGATAGATCATATCGCTGCTCAGGCCGTCCCCTTCACATGCAGGCTGTGCTGCAGGTGCCGCGGACGCGGGTGCAGCCGGTGTACAGCAGGCGGCTGCCGGCGCACAGCCTTCCGTAAGCTCGATCCCGTTCGCACGTATCATGTCGCGGGCGGCCGGTGTGATCAGAGTGTTATCGTCAATGCAGATGCTCTTCTGTCCCTTCTCGATGAATTCTCTGACACACTTCTCAGTTATCAACGTTTTCATTTAGTTTCACTCCTTTCATTACAGTAGTGATTCTATCAATCGATCGGAAGGTGATGGAATAACTTCCGCGTTGACCAGAAGTCCCTTTTCCTTCGCAATTGCCATACCGGTATCGACGCCGGTCTGAACTGCCGCAACCTCTCCGGTAAAGGTGAAGTATGACTTGCCGCCCAATCCATTGCCGAGTCTCAGTTCGATGGGCTCCAGCTCCGCTGACTTGAGAATCTCATCTGCCGCAATGATCATCGTCGCCAGAGAGAAGGATTCCATAATTCCGACGGCGTCCAGCTTCTCCGGCATCGTTGCGCCGGTAATCGCCGGGAAAACGGATTCTGTTACATTCGGCACGACGATGGAATCCACAAAGAATTCCCCGGCCAGCTGCTCTCCCAATGTCACGGAGGACTGAACCGCCGCAACATCGCCGGTCACAATGGTGATGTACTTGCCCGGGCAGGTGCTGACCGACGTGACGATCTCCACCTCTGAGATCTTGACCATCTGGTCCGCTACATATATGCCGCGCGCAATGCTCGTAAATTCGACCATTCCTATCGCTCTCTGCATCCTGCTACCTCCTAATCGCGATGTACTTATCTGTGACTTCGGTTACTTCTCCACCGATGCTGGCGTGTACAGCCGCGCCTAAAGCATCCTCCGGAATTCTGCCGATCATCTGACCGGCGGTTACTCTATCGCCCGCGCGGACAATCGGCTGCGCGGGTGCGCCTACATGCTGAGACAGCATGATGTGCACTTCCTGCGGCTCCAGCCGGATGTCAGACATCGGCGCGGGAGCGTCAAATCCGGTGAGCCCGATCCTGGCGATCAGACGGTGACTCGGAACCAGACGCCAGTCTCTGTTCCTGTTCGGTCTGTATTCCCGGTTCTCGTCTCTCTGGAACCGGACTCCCGCCTTCATTGTCTCATCCTTCAGGGCCATATTGGCCATCTTGGGATGGAGCCCTATCGGACATGCGAAGTATTCACAAAGATTACACTGGCAGCAGAGCTGCCCGATGGTCTTTCCCTGCATGTCGTCTCCGCCGTAGAGCATGAACCGCATCGCTTTATGCGGCGCCGTATCGTGTCCGATCAGCGCTCTGGGGCACATATCCGTACACATACGGCACTGCTCACAGGTAGCGTGATTGATTTTCCGTGCCTGCGGATCAGTGACTTCCTTCTTTCTGATCAACGGATGATCCTTCTTCAGGATGACATATCCTTTGTTCTTCTTGACGACAAAACCATGGATATCCGCCAGCAGCGGTCCCATCATCGGTCCGCCGTCGATAACTTTGTATTCAGAGAAATCCGTGATTCCCGACAGCTTCAGCACATCCAGCACCGGTGTTCCCACCGGAACCTTCAGCGTCAGACGGCTGGGAATGTCGCCCGCCACCGTGACGTAGGTTTCCGTGACCGGAATGCCCTTTGATGCGTTGTAAACATTCAGCGCCGTCTCGGAATTCATGACGACACAGCCGCACATGATAGGGATCCCCGCCTCCGGAACCACTCTTCCGGTCAGCTGATAGACCAGAACCTGCTCGTCTCCCGCAGGATAGATATCCGGCAGAATCCCTACAGAAACGTAATCCGCGAAACCGATTCGGTCAATCGTGTCTCTGAGAATCTGAATTACGTCGCCATGCTTTCCCTTGATTCCGATGATCGCCTGTTTCGCGCCGACCATCCTGCCGGCCATCTCGAATCCCCTGATGATTTCCTCCGGGTACATGGCCATCAGCTGCTGATCCACGCGGAGCAGCGGTTCGCACTCCGCTCCGTTCATCAGAATGTAATCTGCATTTGATGTCAATTTGGCATGAGTCGGAAATCCGGCTCCGCCGGCTCCGATCACGCCCGCACTTTTGATTTGATCCAGAAGCGCCATACTATACCTCCCAGACTCCTAAAATTCACAGTCTTCATCTATGATGCCGACAATCGCGGCATCAACCGGTATGCTGTCGTCCTCCACCATTCTTCTGGCAGACGATCCCAGCGTTACCAGTACTCTGTCTCCGATTCCGGAACTGATGGTATCCACCGCCACAAGGCGCTGTCCATCATTCTTTCCTCCGCCGATCACCTCCACAAGCATCAGCTTGTATCCGTTCAGAAGCGGCGTCTTTCTGGTCGCCCAGATATTATCGATCAGCTTAGCCGTCAGCATTGTACTTACTCCCCTCTGCGTCCTCCCGAATCGCGCGGAGCGCTGATTCCACGGACGCTGTGTCTCCGAATATTGCAAGCATAATCATGTTCTGCGGACAGCTGCCTCTGATATCCTCCACCGTAACGCCTACGGTTTTTTCCGCGATGTCAGCGGCAACCACCATTTCAATCAGCCTGCCCTGCACAAGGCCTACGGCATCGATGCTTTCCGGTCTCTGAGAGGCGGGAGTTCCCTTCCGTCTCATCAGGATATCGAGCGTCCCCTGCGAGGGGGTCTTAATGATTCTGAATTCCATCTCTGCCTCTTCCCGTGTCTACCATTTCCCTTCGTATTCCTCCTGCCTGCAGCTGAGAGCGATTCCCAGCGGCGTGACGAACATCGGATTCCCGGGTTTATGTGTATAGATTCCTGTTTTCTTCTCGATGGTTCCTTCAATCCCGGTCAGACAGCAGGTTCCCCCGACAAGGGAGATTTCCTCAACCTGATGTCCCTCGATATGCTCGTTGATGATCGCCGCGACCTTTTCAATCACAGGCTTGAGCACCGGGAAGATTTCTTTGTGGTTGTCCGGATCACGCTTGAACACCTCTGCCTCCTCGAAGGGCATTTTGTAAGCGCCTGACAAAACCAGTGAGAAGTGTGTTCCACCTGTGGGTTCATCGGCGATATAGACCACCTTCCCGTCCTTGAAGATGGAGATTCCGGTCGTTCCTCCGCCGATGTCGACAACCGCTCCGTTCTGGATCTTCAGCACCTCGTTCGCAGCTGTGGGTTCATCCAGCAGATTGCTCAGAGTGAATCCGGCTCCCCGCACGACGTTCTCCACCGCGCCGGAATCAACCGTTTCCGTTCCCGGCGGGATTGCGGCCGCCGCGTAAATCAGCTCCGTATCCAGTTTCTCCTCCAGCTCCTGCTTCATTTCACGGACGATCTGAACTGCTCCGATGTAGTCTACGACCATGCCGTCTCTGACGACGTCGGCGTATTTGTAGCAGCCTGCCACCGGCTCGTAGTTCTCATCCAGCACCGCCACAACCACACAGGCGGTTCCGAGATCGACGCCGGTATAATACACCGACGATTTGTGAAGCTCCGGCTTTTCGCAGACCTGCTCGAATTTCTCCACCAGTTGATCGCAATACTCAAAGTTTACTCGTTTCTCAGACATTCTCCCCCTCCAAAGGCCTTGCATATCAGCTGCGAAATGCAGTTGATGATCTGATTCAGTCTTTCTGTCACTGCCTTGTTGGTACAATGGACTTCCATAACGGTGACCTGCACCTCATAAAGCTCGCAGCGCAGCCGGTGCAGCAGCAGGATCTGCCGCCCCTTCTCTGTCTGCATATGGAATTCTGTGATATCAAAGCAGTCGCCGATGTCACAGCAGAATGTCTCCGCCGTCATTCCTCCGCATGTTCTGAACGGAACCGGTTCGAAGGTCTTCCCCTCCTTCGCCATATACTTGATTTCCTCGAACTTTCTGCCCAGCTGCAGAACCTCCTGCGCCAGGACCACGTCGAGTTCCATCAGCTCCGATGCGGTCAGAAGAAACAGGGCCTCCGCGGATTTCAGACACGCTCCCAGCCTTCTGTCCTTCAGAAGATCCGGCGTGCCGACGCCCGGCTCTCTGCCTGCCACGACTCCATCGCCGACGTGCATCGCTGTTCCGTCCGCGAATACATTGATCTGTCTGTCCTGCAGGAACTGTCTGGCGCCCGGAGTCAGTCTGGCGCCCGGCTGGATTTCATAGCTTGTAAAAGGATCTTTTCTGTAGATGTCTCTCAGATCATCTTCCGTTATGAATTTCATGTTTCTTCGACCTTTCAATGATGTCTTTCAGCACGTATTCCTTCAGTTCCTCTATGCCTTCGCCCGTTTTCACACTGACCCGGAAATAAGGCTCCTCAACGCCGATGTACTTCAGCTGTTTCCGGCAGGTCTCCTCGTTCTCCGGGTGAAGATCACATTTGGTAATCACTCCCGTAACCGGATAGCGGAAAACCTTTGCGAATCCATGAGAATATTTGTCGACGGGATTGCTCTGATCCACAAGAATCAGAATATGTCCCGCATTGTTCTGTGCCGCGGATATGAGATGCTTGTACATCCACGGATTTTCCAGGTATGCGCCCGGAACATCTATGGTGTATTTCCCGAATATCATATCCTGCGTTTTTCTCGGCGGTCGTTTTTCTCCGTTGATGGCATCCACCAATGCCGTTTTTCCGGACTTTCCGGTACCGATCACCATTATTTTGCGCATCAGGTCTTTGTAACCTCCACTGTACTGAATCCCAGCAGATTGCACAAGGTGTCCGTTACCGCCTGCAGCGCCGTCTCCACGCTCTGCACGTCTCCGGAAATGACGACAGAGCCTGTAAATCTGTCGAGGAAGCCGATCTGGACGTCTGCGGCTTTCGTCGCGATATCGGCCGCGATGATCGCCGTCTCATAGGGGGACAAAGTCAGGATGCCGATGGCTCCCGCCTCGTCAATCCCAAGACGTTCGTAGATGTCCGTCATGGGCGCGGCGATGACATGAGCGATGGTCACCTGTTTGCCGGGGACCGATTCCTCTATGACACGCTGCAGTTCATCATTTGTTTCCTTGATTACACCCATAGCTACCTCAGAAAAATAACTGTCTAATGCCGGATCACCGATACCGGCAGATCGAACGGTCTGATATAACCTTCAATGCGATCCAGGTCCTCCTGTGAAAGACTCGGATCCTCCTTGATCTGGTACTCCATATCAAGCTGTCCGTACTTGTTTACTCCCATCTTGTGATACGGCAGCAGGTCGATCCCCTTGAAATTCTTCATATCCCTGAACGGAAGAAGGAATTTCATTGTATTCTCGATCTCTTCACGGCTGTCGTTCACGCCTTTCAGCATCGGCATCCTGATCTTTACATTATGCTTCGTGTTCAGAAGCTCCGTAAGATTCTTCAGGATGACCTCATTTCTGACGCCTGTCAGTTCACTGTGCCTGTCCGAATTGAAATGCTTGATGTCAAACAGGAACAGATCAACATATTCCGCGATTTTCATCAGTTTGTCATGGGGCGTATATCCGCAGGTCTCGATTGCGGTGTTGACGCCGTTCTGTTTCGCTGTCTGCAGGAGGCTGAGACATGCCTCAGGCTGCGCCGTGCATTCGCCGCCGCCCAAGGTCATACCTCCGCCGGACATATCGTAGAACATCCGGTCCTCCAGCACCACATCCATGATCTCTGAAATGATCCGAACCTCTCCCGCAATATCCAGCGCGTTATACAGACAGGCTTCCATACACTTCCGGCATCCGATACAGTCGATTTCCCGGTTTACAGTATGCCCCTGCTCCGTAATGCTGTGAATGCCTTTGGGGCACACCGGAACGCATGCCCCGCAGCTTACACAGGCGTCTTTCTTGAACATGACCTGGAACTTGCGTTCCAGCCCCTCCGGATTGGCACACCATTTACAGCGAAGCGGACAGCCTTTGAAAAAGACCAGCGTCCTTACCCCGGGACCGTCGTGCATATTATATTTTTGTATGTTGAATATAGTAGCTTTACGCTCCAGCGCTTCTCCGTTGCCGCTCATTATGCTGAACTCCCGCTTATATTATTATTGTTTAAAAATGTGTCAGCATGGTTCTGCTGATGATCTCATCCTGCACGTCCTTACACAGCTCTGTGAAGAACGCGCTGTAGCCGGCGACACGAACGACCAGATCTCTGTAGTTGTCCGGATCCTTCTGTGCGGCGATCATGTCTTCATTGTTCACGTAGTTGAACTGCATTTCGCCGTTCCCGAACAGGCAGGCGGTTCTCAGCAGGGTAATCAGTCCCTGCTCGCCCTCCGGCGTATCCAGGATTCCCGGCATCAGCTTGAAGTTGTGCACCAGACCGATGTTCATGTTGTCGTTGGACATCTTCGAGACGGACTTGATGATGGCCGTCGGGCCCTTCTTGTCCGCGCCCTGTGTCGGAGAAATTCCATCCGACAGCGGCGTCCACGCTTTCCGTCCGTTGGCGGAGGCGCCGGTCATCTGTCCGAACGGCGTGTTGTTGGAGATGGACAGCGTTCCGTGAGACATCTGCGCGAACAGAGTCTTGTACTTGCGGTGCTCCATCTCGGTGAAGTTGATCAGATCTGTGCAGATGTAATCCGCATAATCGTCGTCATTTCCGTATTTCGGCGCTGCCAGGCAGTCCGCTCTCATCTGCTCGTAGCCGACGAAGTCAGCCTTCAGACCTTCGTTCAGCTGCTCCAGCGTATATTTTTTGTCGTCGAATACCAGCTTCTTAATCGCCGCCATGGAATCCGCATAGGTCGCGAGTCCGCTCCAGACGACGCCCGGTCCGTAATTGTACATCGCGCCGCCGGCCTCAACGCCTCTTCCCTTTTCCATGCAGCCTTCAAACATGATGGACATCAGCGGCTTCGGCGCCAGATCTCTCTGTACTCTCTGGGAGATTACCGTCATAACGGCAGTCCACTTGGTGATGTACTGGATCTGCGCCTTGACCGCTTTGTCAAAGTCCTCATAAGTCTTATACTGCGTGAGAGGACCAAGATCAGGTGTGACCTGCTTGCCGTACCAGAGAGGTACACCGTGATTCAGCACCAGCTCGATGCAGATCGGCCACTGGGTATAGGAGGTGGAGGTCCACTGATACAGTCTTCCGGACTTCTGCGGTTCTACACAGCCCATCAGGCAGTAATCTCTCGCGTCCTCAATCGACACTCCCTTGGCAAGCATCATCTTAATATGAGTATCGTCGAAATGGCAGGCCGGGAATCCCATTCCCGCTCTTACGACGTCTACTATCTTCTCCATGTACTTCTGCGGCGATTTGTTATGGATCCGGCAGGCCAGCGACGGCTGATAGATCTTTGTGAATCTCACCGCGTCCATCAGCAGGTAGGTCAGATCGTTGGTCGCGTCGACGCCCTCACGGGTAACGCCGCCTACGCACATATTGACGAAGGGCTGATATCCCGCGAAGAACTTGGATGCGCCTTCACTGGTTACCCACATCATCTCGGACATCTTGATCAGCATGCAGCTCGCCAGCTCAAACGCCTGATACTGATTCATTCTGCCGGATTCCATATCCGCCTTGTAGAACGGATACATATACTGATCCACACGTCCGATGGACATGCCGGTCTGATTCTCCTCTACCGGAAGCAGGGACTCGATGGTCCAGACCGCCTGGATAGCTTCCCAGAAGGTTTCCGGCTTGTTTGCGGGAACCTTGGCGTTGATCTCTGAGATCTTCAGGAGTTCTGCTTTTCTCGTCGGATCGGTGCACTGTCCCGCCAGCTGCGCCGCGTAGTCGGACAGTCTCTTCGCGTAGATCATGACGCCTTCAGTCGTGTCGATCACGCCTTTATAGAAGTAGATTTTGTCAATGTCCGCCGGGTTGGAGTAATCCAGCTCTTTCAGATGCTCTCTCGCCTCCTGCTGGATGTCCTTCATGCCCTTCTTCATCAGAATCACGTCGTAGCCGGGGTTGGAATCGCCGCCGCCGTTCTGCGCGTGATAGGAGCAGTCTGAGACAAAGGATTCGCCGGAAAGCTCCCAGCCTCCGCATTCCTTGTACTGGTCTTCGCAGTACTCGTCAACGGATTTTCCTTCCCAGAAGGGGAACAGCTCCTCTTTCATGTATTTTTTGTCTTCATCGGAAATGTAGAACGGATCCTGGTCTCTGGTGCCGATGGTATCCAGCTCGTCTCTCATCCATTTCCAGGCGATGTCCGGAGCGAACGCGCCGACACGGGGACCGCCCGTCGGATTTCCGACGATCAGCTCATTATCCTGAATGATCAGTGGAGCGGTTTCGCAGCAGTGACGGAACGCCTTGGCTCTCAGGATGATCTTCGGCATTCCCGGATTCGCCTTTGTGATTTCGGTGACCGCTCTCGCACGGTATGTGGAAATCGACGGAACCTGCTTCCTGTAGTTATCCTTCAGCGCCTTGATTCTCGGCGTAGGTCCGTCCGGCTGCCAGTCCGGAGAAGACGGAGCCGGGGCCGCAGCGGCGGGCTGCGCTGCCGCCTGCGCCGGAGCTGCCGCTTCCTTGCGTTCCATTTCCTTAGTAACATTCTCAAACATGGACTTCAGTGCGTTGCGCTCTTCCGCCGACATGTCTTTCGTAGCTTCCGCCAGTTTGTTTGAAAAATCACGAATGTCCAATGGGTTACCTCTCTTTCGTTTCAGGTTTCCACCTTGTTCTTATATGTTATTTGCTCTCCTCAGCTCTTCTGTTCCACAGCCTCCCTGAGAAGTCCCTGTATTACCCTGACCTGTTCCGCAGTCTCAAGATCCTGCGTCTTTATTCTCGGTTCATCCGGAAGACGGTCTCTTCCGAAGAATTCACGATCCGCCGTCTCCACGCTCCGGACGCCGAATCCCACCTTTCTGACATAAATCAGATTTCTCGGGGACACATTGTCCGAGGTGATTCCCTGTCCGGCCGATCCGCTGCCGAGAGTCATCGCCGGAAACATATTCGTGGATGCTCCCATGCTCCCGAAGGTTGCCGGCGTATTGACAAGTATCCTTCCGACCGGTTTGCGAAGCATGAACTGCCGTATCACGTCGCCGTCCGTCGAGTGGATGACCAGCGTGTGTCCGCGTCTGTCCTTCAGCAGGAGCTCGATGCATTTCTCACAGGCGTGCTCCCAGTCCTCCTCGATGAAAAACGCCACCACAGGCGCCAGTTTCTCCCTCGCATAAGGGTTCTCCTGCGACGCGTACTTCTGCTCCGAAATCAGGAGCACCGTTTCCGGGGGAATGCTGAACCCTGCTCTCTTCGCCAGCGTCTCCGCCGTAACTCCCACCAGCGCGGTGTTGGCCGACCCGTCATGATTGAAAATCAGCTTCGCCAGCTGTTCGGATTCCCGATCAGTCATGAAATATGCATGATTCGCAAGGAACTCCGCTCTGACCTGTTCCGCGACGGGAGCATCGACTACGACGGACTGCTCAGCCGCCGGAAGAAGACCGTTGTCAAAAGTCTTGCTGCTGATGATGTCCCGGACCGCCTGACGCACGTCCGCGGTTCTTTCGATAAACGCCGGACCGTTCCCGGCTCCGCCGTAAATCAGCGGCTTTCTCGCTTCATACGCTTCATCGAGCATTCCCGGTACGCCGGTAATCAGAAGAAGAGATGCTGAAGGATGATGCATCAGCTCCACAGTACCGCTCTTTGTCACAGTATGCAGATAACTGAGCGCTCCCTCCGGAAGCCCGTTGGCCTCCGCGGCTTCAATCATGATATCCAGCGCCCTTCCGATCGTGTCCCTCGCTCTGGGATGCGGCGAGAAGATGATCGGATTTCCGGCCTTCACCGCGATCAGCGCTTTGTAAATCGTCGTCGACACCGGACTCGTCGCCGGACAGAGCGCCACGATCACGCCCACGGGAACGCCGACGTCCATCAGCCCCCTCTCAGGCTCCTCGTCGATCACGCCGACACACCGCATTCCCCGCAGCTGCTCCCGCAGATACCCGCAGACAAACCGGTCCTTCGCGTATTTGTCTTTCCAGTTGCCGTAATCAGTCTCTTCGCTGGACAGCACTGCGAACTCCTCGATGTGAGGCTCGACCGCGTCCGCCATGGCTTCCACGATCCGGTCCAGCTGTTCCTGTGTGAACAAAGCAAGCTCCGCCTGCACGCCGCCCGCGTTTTCCGCCAGAATACGCGCTTCCTGGATGGAGAGCAAATCATTGTCTATGATATTCATCATCGTCACTCCCTCCAGTCACATCTTTAATACGGCAACAGCTTATCCAGTGTATATCTCTCAATGATCTTTTCCAGTCCCGGATGGGGCGTCGCGATGACGCAGGAGCTGTAAACCTCTGCGCCCATCTCTTCGACGGCCTTGATTCCCGCCTCGACCGCCGACTTGCACGCTGCGACATCGCCTCTCGTGAGAATCGAGATGTAGCCCGATGCGGTATTTTCATAGCCGACGACTTCCACCTCCGCGGCTTTCACCATCGCGTCCGCCGCCTGAAGCATGAATACCAGTCCGAAGGTCTCAATCATACCCAGTGCCTGTCCCTGACCTTTATTACTCATGTTTAAATCCTTCCTGTACTGTATCGAAATCAATAACAATCGACATCGTGGCAAGATACGATATCGCCGATATCCGGAATCGGCCGCGGCATTACATTCTGCGCCGTCAGCGTTCCGATCGCCGCCGCCGCTCTGGCGCCTGCCTCTACGGAAGCTTTACATGCCGCAACGTCGCCCTTGACAATAATCGTAACCAGAGTGGATCCGATATTCTCATAGGAAATCAGCTCCACGTCTGCAGCCTTCAGCATCTTGTCACAGGCATCCAGCGCGGGAACCATGCCGATGGTTTCGACAAGTCCGATTGCCTGTTCGCCGTAATATCTGCTCATACGTAATCGCTCCTTTCTGCAAAGTCCATGTGATTACACTTCTTCAATCTGATTTCAGTTACTTTGATTCTACAGTTTCCCCCTACGGAAATGTCAATGACGGAAATGCTCCCGCCGGGAAAGCGTCTCGTTTTCGGTGCTCAATTTTCTGAAAATTATTGATTTTTCGGGGTTTTCAGGGCTTTTTTTTGCTTTCCGCGTTAGAACAAAAAAAAATGTCATGGGAGATTTTTACATAAATGAGACAAAAACCTTCCCCTTTGGGGAATAGTATTGCCATATTCTGGAAATTAAGGCGTGAATTTTTTTCTTCTTGTTAAGAAATTGACGAAACCGCTGTAATTCCTTAATTCTGCCGTTTCAAGCGGTCCGGGTCCGCCTCTGTTTCAGATGAATTCTCTGAAAAAAGCATTGACCGCCCCGCTTCCCTTAGAGTATAATCAACGCAACATTGTGTAGAATCGGAACCGACGATTCTCAGTATTAGTTCTTTGATTTTTTTATTTGTGAGGTGAAATTATGAGCAACTTAGCAAACGCTCCCGCAAACGCTCTGGCGGCAAAGGAAGCGCGCGACAAGTCCTTTCGCAAGAAGGGAATTCTGATCGCACTTTTATCCGGTTTCCTCTACGGTGGATACACCGCGTTCATGACGCACGGAATGGAGTCCGGCGTCTGGATCGACTTCTACGGTGCGACAGGCGTCGCCAAGGGTCTGTCTGCGTTCGCGCTGATCTACACGCTGAGCGCACTGGGTGCTGCGGTCAACGACCTCTGCTCCGCAGTCTGGTCTCTGATCTATGCGGCGATCATCGGTCGTCTGGGAGACTTCAAACGGTCCCTGAACACCAAGCCCGGGAAGATCCTGATCGTCGCGGCGATCATCGGAGGACCCTTCGCGTCCACCTGTTATGTAATCGGACTGCAGATGGCCGGTTCCATCATCGTTCCCATTGCGGCTCTGAACGCGGCGATCGGCGCGATCATCGGAAGATTCCTTTATAAGCAGAAGCTGTCCGCAGGCATGATTCTCGGTATCGTGATCTGCTTCTGCGCAGCGGTGCTCATCGGGAGCACCGGCATGACCGGACTTTCCTTCGACGGCAAGGCTGTTCTGGGTATGGCCGCGGCGTTCCTGGCAGCTCTCGGCTGGGGCATTGAAGGCGCAGTCGGCGGCTATGCGTGCTGCATCGTAGACTATGAGGTTGCGATTGTCATCCGTCAGTGCACCTCCGGAATCGTGAACGCGGTTATCCTGGTCTCCATCCTTTCCATTATGGGCGGCGACGAAATCGGAACCGGTTTCCGGCTTCTGGGCGCGGCTCTGACAGACGGTCCTTCCCTCTGGATGTTCTTCATCGCTGGTATGTTCGCGTCCTTCTCCTTCAAGTTCTGGTATAAGGGAGCATCGATGTGCGGCGCGGCGCTGGGCATGGGCTGCAACGGCACATATGCGTTCTGGGGTCCCTTCTGGTGCTTCATTGTCATCGGACTGGCCTTCGGAGTTGACGGTTACGCCATTCCGTGGCAGGGCTGGGTCGGCGCCCTCATCATGGTCGTCGGTATCGTCATCCTCGCTATTTCTCAGGACAAGGCTACAAAGGAGGCGCAAACTATGCTACCACTGAATATGGCAATTCTGAAATTCTTTACGAGCGGCAAGGAAGCCTGCCGCGCTGACGTGCAGGATGCGCTGAGATCCCAATACGGCACTTTCCGGGCCTTCAGCGACAAGCAGATGGACGAGGCTCTCCAGACCGCCTGCTCCAACGGCCTGATCGCCGAGAGCAGACTGGAGATGGACAGCAGCGGAAACCTGGTCATCTATTACAAATCCGACCAGGAGATGATTGACACGATTAACAAATACGTGGACTGATCTGTGTCAGTTCACATCAGATTAACCGCAATCGACAAAGAGGGGGCTGTCGCACTAAGCTGATTAGTGCGACAGCCCCCTCTTTCTGTACGCCTGTATGCTGTTTCAGAATCGTCGCGCCCTGTGTCGCGCAAACCGGCATCCGCCTCGTCTGCTCTGAACCGCAGACATCCGCATCCGTCCTCCGTCATGTGCAGATTCACATCCGTCTTCAGCGGTGCACCTCCAGCCGAATCTCCGTAACAAACATCTCTGTATTCTTTGTGGTCCAGTAATCGGTAACATACCGCTCCCAGGAAGAGTCCCCCAGAAGATAGCCGTGGCTCTGCGCCCAGTTCTCCATTTTATGATAGGTATCCGCGATTGTATCGTGGGGACCGATGTGGTAGCAGGACAGCATCATGCAGCCGCCCATCTGCACCAGATATTCTTTATGTCTGGGGCGGATCATCTTCTGCAGCAGCCGCATCCTGGTGCATCGGTTGTCGATCCGGTCTTTGTACGATGGGAATTCAATCATGACCGGTCCTGTAATCTCGACCGCGATCTGATCCAGAAATTCCGTCCACTCCAGGTTGATCACTGCTTCCTTGGGGTCTCCGATGTAATCCTGATCCATAAAGCCGAACTCATCCGGCTCGATGTACTTGACAGAGACCTCCCGGGCGTCGTTCAGAATGACGGTCTGCGCCTCCAGCAGCAGCGAATACCAGTCGCGCACTGAGGTCAGCTGTCCCTCGATACTGACCTGTTCTTCCTCCAGCTCGCCTATTTTCCGCAGAAAGCCGTGCTCGATTTCCTGATATTCCTCCGTCCCCATCAGACTTCTCATCTCTTCCAGCTTGAAGCCCATCTGCTTGTAGTACTTCAGAATCGTCAGGTTCAGAAGAGCCTCCCGGGAATAGAACCGGTAGTTGTTGCTGCCGATCTTGTCCGGGTGAATCAGTCCGATCTCATCATAAAAACGCATTGCTTTGCGGGATACGTTGCAAAGCCTGCTTACCTCGCCGATTGAATAAAATTCCTTGATCGTTTCCATTTTGTTCCCTCCGGAGAAGTCTGTCCTGCAGTCCTACCGTGACCGCCGACCGTCTTCTCTGCCGGCCAGCGCCTGTTCCGCGGCCTCCGGCCCGGAGTACCCGTAGAACTCCGCAATGCTCCGCTGGATATCCAGCACCATATCCGGATTCTGCTTTACATCCCGCAGCAGCAGCCGCAGCGTTTCCTCCGAATATGTCTTCAACTCGCCGATGGAATAGGATTTCACCGATGTCTCACCCCGATCCTCTCCGACCGGCCGGCCCGCACCCGCAATCCGTGGAAACTGTCCGGCGAATTTCCGGTGAGAGATCAGCTGAAGACCGACAATCTCCGCGATCAGACGTCCCTTCTGCTCCGAAAGAGCCGGCAGCGACGCCTGCAGGTGCTCCCGGTAATATTCCGGGTCAGTGAATTCCATCATATACGCATATTTTTCCGTCAGAAGGTTCCGCCCTGACGCCTCCGCCCGCTTCAGATCGTTCAGATAACTGCGCAGGGTGTCCTCGCTCCACGTCGCGTCCTGGCTGTACCGCATGATGTAAAACGTGTTCCAGTCGTCCTGACAGCCCGCCCGGCCCCCGATGTTCTCCACTCTCTGAAACATGTCCCATTCCAGCGCGATAATTTCATTGATCAGTCTGTCCTTCCCGCTGCCGTTTCTTTGTACCTGCCCCATAATCTGTTCCTTTCTCCGCTCCTCAGTCACAGTCTGCCATCACATGCAGCCTGCGGATCTCAGGATCCTGTATTCCCGCCATGATCTCGCCGCTGTGCGGTGCCAGGAAGGAATCTCCCGATGAGGAGAAGTCCTGCCGCCTCAGCTCTTCTGCCACTTCCGCACATATTCCCTCGATGAGGCTTTGCGCTTCTGCCGGAGGAACAACCTTCTCCAGATCAGCCAGGCGACGCAGACTCCGTACCGAGTCCCGCAGCGCCGGAAGTTCCTCCGCGGCCCGGAACGCCCATTTATAGAACGGCATATATCTGCGGTTCAGCAGAAACACCGCGGAAAGAGCTGCCTGAACAAATTCATTCATCGCGAAAAACGCAGCGCCCCTGTCTCCCCGCTGAACGCAGCGCGGATAGTTATACTGTCCCGCCTGCGCCATCACCGCGGCTCTGGCAGCCAGCTTCTTGCGAAGCACATCGGCCGGATAGAAAGCAAGCAGCTTCCGGCGGACATCAGTAAACGCCCCCTCAGGATCCGTGAAGACCTCACCGTTCGTCGCGACGGACAGAAACCGTTCCGGAACGTTCATCCACTGCATGTTGGTCTCCGGCGCTCCCGGACAGTTCGTGTACCGCTGATAAAAGTAATCTATGCGGAAAAGACCTACCCGTCCCTTCCCTTCCGGGGTTTCGTTCCGGGTATATCCCATGAATTCTTTCGGAAGACCGTCATACAGGGCCTGAATCTCCTTCCCCGCTCTGACTGCCGTATCCGATGTGACCCAGAGGCAGAAGCCCGGACCGAAATCGTGATCCTGTGAATATGCATCGTCATATCCGTAGCACTCGGATCCCTCGCCTACAAGGCCCGCCGCGATGCGGCCCTCATACTCCGGCAGCGCCTGACGGATCAGCGGCGCGCCCAGCTGCGTATAATACGCACGGGCCAGCTCCATGCCCTTCATTTTCTCATCTCCGATTCCACCATTTTCAGGTTGTTTTCAATCATCGTGTAGTAGGCGGATTTTCCGAAATCCCGCTGAATCAGCTCCAGCGCCTTTCTGTACCGCTCTGCGGCCGCCTCAAGGTTTCCCTTGTAGTATTCCAGCGCGCCCATCGCCGCGACAGCGGATGCATAATGAATGTCCAGCCCGCCCGCGTCATGCTCATAGATCGCCGCAGCCGTCCTCAGACTCTCCTCCGCCTCCCGGTATTTTCCGAGGCGGGTCTGCACCTCTCCCAGGTTGATTAAGCTTGTGGCCATATCCAGCCTCGCGTCCGGAATCTCGGAGATGATCAGGATGGACTTGCGCGCCATCTTTTCCGCTTCCTCCAGATCTCCGTTCTCGCGGTACAGCGAGCTGATGTTATTGCAGAGCGCCGCCATTCTGTAGTCTCTTCCCAGCCCCAGCTGTTCCAGAAGACCCTCCGCCTTTTTATACATACTCAGCGCCACATCATACTCACGCGCCGAATTATGGGAATTCGCCGCATTCATCAGCGCGGTCGCATAGTTCTCGTTCCGGTCCTGACCGATCGACTCCAGGGCCTCCAGAACACTGTCGTTCAGCAGCTTCGCCTCGTCCACCTTTCCGGCCGCACGGTAGAAACCTCCAAGTTCATTGCTGACCGCAATAATCAGCGAGATATTCATCTCCTCCTGCGCCGTCTTCAGACTCCCGAGAAGATACTTCTCTGTCTCCCCGTAATCGTGCCGCCCGTACATCCGGTCAAGCCCTTCGTAAAAGCTTTTTACGTCTATCGTCTGTGCCATATTCTCATCTCCGGTTCTCTGTATTTCTGAAATCAGTCTGTACATAAATTTTATCGCATAATGCGGTTTAATTCAATCCGCAATTATTGACAAAACCGTGTTTTCGAGTTATCCTAAATCCGATTATAACAAATGATATTACAAAATGGGGAGATTTTATCATGAATGACCAGTTTAATCAGGGCACAAAGGATTCCCCGGAACAGCTCCGCATCGTACAGGAGCTGGTAGCCGGAAAGGAAATCACCCTTGCTCATATTATCGGCGGTCCGCTGCCCATCGTATACCAGAAGCTGGGACTGAACCCGGAAATCGACTATCGCACCTCTGCCATCGGCATCATGAATATGACGCCGCCGGAGTCCGCGGTAATCGCCTCCGACATCGCCGTCAAGAGCGGAAACGTCTATCTCGGCTTCGCCGACCGTTTCAGCGGAACGCTGATCATCACCGGAGAAATCGCGGAGGTTACAACGGCGATTACGGAAATCGTCGAATATTTCCGCGAAACCCTCGGCTATGTCTGCTGTCCTATCACAAAGCGCTGAATCGGGGTGATCTGTCGTGCAGGAAGACATCGGAAAAACCACAGACCGTGAAAGACTTATCCGTTATATCCGGTCACATTCCAGAAACGGACAGGCCCGGGTCACGCATTCCTCTGTTCCCGCCAGGGAAATCACCCTTGCTCATATCATTGGAATTTCTGACCGCGCAGTCTATCATAACCTGGGACTCGACATTGGATTTCACGGGGGAAACGATCCCCGGGGAAGCTCCATCGGAATTCTTCACATGACTCCGCCGGAAACAGTGGTCATTGCCGCGGACATCTCCACCAAGACGGGAGAAATCGATCTCAGCTTCATGGATCGGTTCAGCGGCGCCCTGATTATTACCGGACCCCGCGCAGACGTTACAGTGGCCATCGAGGAATGCGTCCGGTACTTCAGAGAGGAGCTGCGTTACACCGTCTGCCCGATTTCAGACAGGTGAACCGGACTGCTGATATTTCAAACCTGTCCGACGGCCGGACACACACTGAATAAAACCGTTGAACACACTGACTTGCTGAATTGAATAAGCTGACCTGCTGACAATGAAGAAAATGAAGAAGAAGCTCTTCCTGGCCGGCCGGAGCGAAGCAGGCAAAACCTCGCTCACTCAGGCGCTGAAGGGCGAAAACGTCCATTATCATAAAACACAATATGTTAAAACCTGGGACATCACCATCGATACGCCGGGAGAATACGCCGAAACCAAAACCCTCGCGCTGGCCCTCGGCTGTTTTTCTTTTGACTCTGATGTGATCGGTCTGCTCTGCGCCGCCGACGAACCCTATAATCTGTTTGATCCCGCGATTATCGGCGTGAGCACGCGGCCCATGATCGGCATCATCACCAAAATCGATTCTCCGCTGGCCAACATTCCCATGGTTCGCCAGTGGCTGGAGGATGCCGGCTGCGAGCGGATTTTCCCGGTGAACAACGTGACCGGGGAAGGCGTCGACGCCCTGCGTGACTACCTGATGGAGGAGCCTGTCCCTCTCGATCTCGACAGGGTCATACAGAATCAGAGAAAAGGTCTGAAGGACTGGGACCGGAGCGGTGACACAGAGGTGCAGCAGTCTGAACCGGAATAAATCTGTGAACAGCAGATGAACAGCGGTTACCGCTCCCTCACCAGGGACCGGCCGACGATCAGCCTCTGAATCTCGTTGGTTCCCTCAAAGATCTGGAAGATCTTCGCGTCCCGCAGCAGCTTTTCCACCGGATATTCCTCACAGTAACCGTATCCGCCGAAAATCTGCACAGCTTCCGTTGCGCACTCCATGGCGGCGTCCGCCGCCAGGCATTTCGCGATCGCAGATTCCTTTGTTACCGCCAGACCCTTCTCAAGTCTCTCCAGAGCGGCACTGCAGCAGAGACGCGCCGCCTCTGTCTTCATTTCCATATCCGCCAGCTTAAACAGAATCACCTCATTCTCACTCAGCGGTTTACCGAACTGCCTGCGCTCCTTCGCATACGCCGTCGATTCACTGATCGCGCGCCGGGCCACGCCAAGTGCCGTCACGCCGCACCAGATCCGCGCCTGCTCCAGCGAACGGACCGCAAGGGAAAAGCCCCCGCCCTCTTCTCCGATTCTGTACCCGGCCGGAACTGACACGCGATTGAAACTGATCTCACAGGTTCCGGAATTCCGGATTCCCAGCTTATGCTCCGGGGCGCCGCGAGTCAGCCCCTCCGCATCACCGGGAACCAGAAACGCGCTCAGACTTTCCTTTGTTTCCCCATCCGGATCAGTCACAGCGAACGCCACGAAGATCTCCGCATCGGGCCCGTTCGTCACGAACAGCTTGTTTCCGTCCAGGATGTAGCGATCTCCCTGCCTGACCGCTCTGGTGCGGCAGCCGGAGATGTCGCTTCCCGCCTGATCCTCCGTCAGACAGAAGCCGGCAAAGCCTCCGTCGAGGAGCACGTCATACACCAGCTTTTTCTGAAGCGCACTTCCCGCGATTTCCACCGGAGCCTGAGCGAGACGGTTTGCCATGTATGACACCGCGAATCCGGCGTCGCATGCCGCAAGCTCCTCCAGCACTGCCGCCTGCTCCTGAAGTTCCAGGCCTGCGCCGCCGTATTCCTCTGCGATGAACGCCGCTCCGATCCCCATTTCCGATGCAGCCCGACAGGCCTCCGCCGGCCGCTCTCCGCTCCGGTCCGCAGCCCGCAGCTGAGCCTCAAGCGTTCTGTCGCACAGTCTCTTCACATCGTCCAGTACGTCCTGCCCAAATTCTGTAATCTGATATCCCATCTCTGTCTCCTGCTGTTTCCTAACAAAAACCTGTATTCACTCTTTTGTCAAATCCCATCCCAGCGGCGTCACCGATGTGACGCGATCCACGCACACCGCCCGGATATCTCCTTCAGGAATCAGCTCCGCCTCCTCAAACCGGATTTCAAAATCCATGGTAAACGGCCTGCTCCAGTCTCTCTCAGGCGGCTTTTTCAGGGCATAATAATTCTGACTGTCCAGGCGTGTCATCCTGAATTCCTCCGGTCCGATCCGCCTGTACGGAACGTTCACGTTCAGGATCTCCGCACCTCGCGGCATTCCCTGCCGGAGAATCCTTTCAATCCAGAACGCCGTAACCCTGCGGGCGCTGCTGAATTCGGTATCGTCCTCACTGAAATCGTTTTTCATGATCGTTTCCGCAGGGGTTTCCAGCGAAACCGCCAGGGAAGGAACGCCTTCACTGGCCGCTTCAAAGCAGGCGCCGAGTGTTCCGCTGCAGGTAATCGACCGCGCCAGATTCGCTCCCAGATTGATTCCGCTGACCACCAGATCCGGTTTTCTGTCCGCGATTTCTATTATACCATATGCCGCCGCGTGTGCGGGAGAACTGTGGATTCCGTAAGCGGAAATTTCCCGTTCCCTGACCCGCACCGGAATCCGTTCAATGACACCGAGGTCCGGATACCGCGGATAGGCCCGTCCCATCGAGGTCTGCTGGCTCACCGGAGCTGTAATCATCACCTCACCGAACGCTGCGGCGGCCTCCGCGGCCGCGGCGATTCCGGGAGAACGCACGCCGTCGTCGTTCACGACGAGGATCAGACGGTTCGCATCAAACAGCTCTGACCTGATTTTGTTCAACAGAAACACCTCCCCGAAAGAAAGCGACCCCGCGGGCCGGAGCAGCCGGCGCCGCAGGGATACGCTGTGGTTCAGCGCGCCCCGTCAGATCTGACGCCGACCTGACAGAGTGCGCCGCTTTTTTATTATTTGAAGATCTCATAGGTTTTCTTCAGAATTGCGTCGGTATGATTCGTGATGTCCCAGTAAATCGGATACATCTTGTCATAGACTGCTGTGTTCTCCGGAATCGGCCGGAACCGGTCAGAGAAGCGCACCATATTCGCGACAGCATCCTCGAAGGAAGGATAGACGCCTGCGGCGACAGCCGCGCAGATAGCCGCACCCAGTCCCGCCGCGCCGGTCACCTCATTCCGCACAGTGGGGATGTTCATGACGTCCGCGATGATCTGCATGAACAGATCGCTTCCCGAGCCTCCTCCGGTTACGATAATCTTTTTAATGTCAACTCCGACCTCATCCGTCATATCGAAGATATATTTCTTCATCGTCAGAGCGACCGCTTCCAGAATCGAGCGGTAGATATGCGCCCGGGTGTGCCGGCCGTCGAATCCGATCATGATTCCCTTCTTATACCGGGCGTCTACCCAGGGCAGCCAGTCCAGCACGGTCATCAGGCCGTCGCTGCCCACGGGAACGCCTTCCGCTTCCATGCTGAGCATCTCTTCTGCGGACATTCCCTTCGCAGCCGCTTCCTTCGCATAACCGTCGCCCAGAACATCCCGGAACCAGCTGACGGTCCACATGCCGCGCCGGATTCCCCAGGTGTCGTAAAGATATTTATCCGGAACGCAGGAGAACTTCGGCCAGGTATTCTTTGTATCCCGCAGAAATTCCCTGCCCTCCATCATCGCCGCAGTATATGTCCCCAGCGACAGGCACACGGTGTCGTCTCCCATACAGCCGGTTCCCAGGCCTTCAACCGCCTTGTCGTTCGCTGTCGCCACCACGGGAACGCCCTCCGGAAATCCCGTTGCGGCAGCCGCCTCCGCGGTCACACGACCCAGAACATCTCCCGGCTTCACCAGCTCGAACAGCATTTCCCGGGGCATACCGCAGTCCTTATACGCCTGCGGATCCTCCGACCAGGTCCAGGTATCCACATCCACCGGCCAGCCGCCTTCATAGTTGGCGACAGAATCCTTCTTCTCACCGGTCAGCCGGAACGTGATATATCCGGAGGATGCGACGATATACTTCACCTTCGGGTTTTCATGTACGTAAGGTGCGGAGACACGGACGTCCATCCAGGACAGCGCCGGCTGCGCCAGCATGCAGTTCTCGTCCAGGTAGGCGCGGCAGTAGCGTATGGTACAAAGCCCGATTCCGACGATATCCTTCGGATCTCCCCGGAAAGAGGCCATGCATTTTTTCGCGGCCCCGCAGATGGCGTCCCACCAGTCGTCATCCGGATGCTCAACATGCCCCGGCTCCGGCAGATTATACGGTTTAAGAGGATGCCTGCCCTCGCAGACAATATGTCCCTTTGTATCAAAGATTAAGATCTTCGCGCTCTGGGAGCCTTCGTCAATTCCAATGATGTATTTCTCACTCATTTGCTTCGCCTTCTCTCAATTATCGCACCAGATATCCGCCGTCCACAACCAGAACAGTTCCGTTCACATAATCCGCCGCCCTGCTGGCCAGGAATACCATTGCTCCCATCAGATCCTGCCGCTCGCCCCAGCGATCCATCGGGATATGTTCTTTGATCTTGATATATTTCGGATCGTCCTCGTTTCCGCTTCCGGTGCCGGCGGTCATCGCCGTCTGGAAGTATCCCGGCGCGATTCCGTTCACCGTGATTCCGTACTGTCCCAGCTCATCCGCATAGGCCTTGGTCAGACCCATCAGTCCGGCTTTCATGGCCGCATAGGCCGGAGAGCCCAGTCCGCCCAAGAAGCTGAACAGAGAGCAGATATTGATGATGCGTCCGCTCTTCTGCGGGATCATGTATTTCGCGACTGCGTGACTCATATCAAACGCGCCGGTCAGGTTGATGCCGATCATGGGATCCCATTCCTCTCTGCCGAAGTCCAGAACATCGGCGATCTTGCAGATTCCGGCGCAGTTCACCAGAATATCGACGCTTCCGAACATGCGGACACATTCCTCCGCGACCTTGTCACAGATTCCGTCCTCCATGATATCGCCCTGCATGAAATGATACTTTACGCCGCAGTCTTCAATCAGCTTCTGTGTGGTTCCGTCATCGTTCACCGCCGCGAAGCAGAAGATGTTCGCGCCGGCTTTGGCCAGCGCCAGAGAGAAGCCCTGTCCCAGACCGCTGCAGCCGCCTGTCACGATAGCGTTTTTGCCCTTCAGCGAAAAGAAATCCATTGAAAAATCATTGATATTACGCATTTTCGATACCTCCGTCTGTTTTATTATACCATAATCTCTGATCGTTATGTCACCGTCGGACATAAAGAGCGCTGAATTACGCCGCTCCGTTTTCCGCCGCGCCTGCTTTGCTGCGGATCACTCTGCTGAGCACCAGCGAAAGCACGATGCAGACGCCTGCAGCTGCCACCGCATAGCCCCATGTCATCTTGAATCCGGCCGCACCGTACTGGTCCATCCAGGATCCGACCAGAGTATACATGAACAGATCCGGCGTGTAGCCCAGCGCAGAAGCAATACCGGAAACTCTTCCGCTCATCTCCACCGGAATTCCGGCGTCCTGATGAACTGCGAAGTACTGGCTTCTGACTGCATAGATGAAGACCAGTCCGAAGAAGAAGTTTCCGATCACCGCGCCCACAAGTCCGGCCTGCACCGGCAGAACGATGTAGAGTCCGAAGGAGATCATCAGCAGCACACAGCCGCCCACGATGACTTTAATTCTGGAATGATACCGGTCGGCCAGGAATCCTCCGACAATCCCTCCGACGCCCTGGAGCAGATAGCGGATTCCGCCAAGCGTCGAGCCCATCGTTTCGGAAAGGCCGTAATAGGTGACCGCATACGTGTTGACATATCCGATCAGACCGTAAACGCTGTACGCCGCAAAGATAATGCCCACCAGCAGCCAGACACGCGGAATTGTAAGAGCCTTGAACAGTCCCTTTGTAAGCTCGATAACGCTCTCGCCTTCCTCATTCTTCTCGGTATCCTCGATGAAGATGAAGTTCAGAACGCCGATGATGATCACGACGATGGCGCATACCTTGATTGCGGCAGATGCTCCCGCGACTTCACCCGCCGTTTTGGAGATGTGCGCATACGCCGCGGTCATGCCGAATACCAGCAGAGCGTTCATGATGCCCCGCAGGCCCTCCTGCCATCCGAACAGGCGTCCCTGCTCATCCTCTGTTCCCAGCATTCTCGTCGCCTTGATGCATGCGGACCAGTAGGTGATGATGCTGGAAATTCCCATCAGTACAAAGATAATCCGCGCTGTGGTAAAGCTCGGGAACGTGGAAAACCAAAGTCCGAGAGCTCCCGTTGCGATAAAGGAAAAGGTCAGCAGCTTCCGTGCCGAAAATTTATCGGCGACAGCTCCTCCGATGAAATAGGACAGGGTCGCCATCGTCGCATATCCCGAGGACAGCAGCCCCATCTGGCTGTTCGTCAGATTCATCGCCTTCTGAATCTGCGGATAGAAGGTTTCTCTGATGTACGGCAGCTGGAAAATGATTCCCGCGCCGGCAGCGAGGAGCAGCAGCGTTCCCCACTTCTTTACGAATTCTCTGTTCATAATAATATTTCCTCCAAACGTTTCAGATTTCCGTGCGGGAGGACGGACCTGCGACTTAACGCGCGTCATCGCCCTTTGTAAACAAAAAGAAAGCGGCAATTCAGCGTACAGCAATGTACCTGAACTACCGCTCTCTGATCCGTCTCTCCCGGTAATTAATGCGATAATAGCACAAAGACGAAGCTTTGTCAATCCGCAAATTTTCAGAAACTTCCTGTTCCCCTGTTGACAAATCCGTCCGGGACTGGTAAGATTACCTCAGTTACGTTAAGAGATTCAGAGACGGTAACTCGTTCCACAGTGTTTGTTCTGTGTCCGACGAGTTATTTTTCTATTGCTCTGACAGAAGACAGCCGGCGGAACGATGAGACATTCGACCATACAGAAATATCGAAAGGAGATTCGTTATGTCACTCGCAAGGGAAGAAATCGTAAAAGGTCTGGTGAACATTCTCGGAGAGGACCGGGTAATCACCGATGAAACCGTACTGAAGGAAAGCAGCATCGACCGCTACAGAAAGTTTGAGCAGTGCCACGAGGTTTACACGCAGCCCATCCCTGCCGCTGTTGTATATGTAAAGAGCACTGAAGAGGTCAGAGACGTTCTGATGTTCGCCAATGAAAACGGCGTCAACGTGGTTCCCCGCACCGGTCATTCCGCCATCGAGGGCGGTCTGGAAACAGCGCTGGAGAATTCCGTCGTCATCGACGGTTCGGAAATGAATCAGGTTCTCAATGTCAACACGGAGAGCATGCAGGTCACCTGCCAGTGCGGTGTTCCTCTCCAGTCACTGGAAGACAGCCTTCGGGAGCAGGGGCTGACGACAGGTCATTCTCCGCAGTCCAAGCCGCTCGCACAGATGGGCGGGCTGGTGGCGACCCGCAGCATCGGGCAGTTCTCCACCCTGTACGGCGGAATCGAGGATATGCTGGTGGGCTGCGAAGTGGTGTTCCCGGGCGGACAGGTCTGCCGTATCAAGAATGTGCCGCGGCGTTCCGTCGGACCGGACATCCGTCACATCGTCCTGGGCAACGAGGGCGCGCTCTGCTTCATCACTGAGGTTACCGTTAAAATCTTCAAGTACCAGCCCGAGAACAACCGCTTCCTGGGCTACCGGATCAAGGATATGGAAAAGGGCTTCCAGGCTCTGCGTCAGGTCATGGTTGAGGGTTACAGGCCTTCTGTCGCACGTCTGTACGATCTGCAGGACGCCGAGATGAACTTCGACTGGGCAGACGGCGAAAACGTGCTTCTGTTCATGGCAGAGGGGCCTGCTTCTATAACAAAGGCAACTGCGGAAGGAATCGATGAAATCGTGAGGAAGATCGAAGGCGTCACCCCTGTGGACGCTTCTCTGATTGAAACCTGGTTCAACCACCTCAACTGGGGCGCTGAGCAGATCGCCCAGGAGAAGAAGGAGATCCTGGCGACCGACAACATCGGAATCACGACTGAGATCTCCGGCTGCTGGGACTGCATCTACAAAATCTATGCCTCCGTCGTTGAGCGGATCACCAACGAGGTTCCGGATCTGACCATGATCGGCGGACACTCCTCCCACAGCTACATCAACGGAACCAACATGTACTTTGTCTATTACTACAATGTCGTGGACTGCAAGCCGGAGGATGAAATCAACAAATACCATAATCTGATCAACCGGATCATCTGCGAGGAAACCGTACGGTTTGGAGGCTCCATCGCCCATCACCACGGACTCGGAAAAGCCAGAGCACATTACGTCTGGGAGGAATACGGTTCTTCCTTCTATATGCTGGAAACGCTGAAGCACGCCTTCGACCCCAACGGCGTCATGAATATGGGCACCCTGATTCCGGTAAAACACGACAAAGAACATCCCTGGAACTTTTAATGATGAATATACTGACTGTTTTCAACATAATACCTGACCTGGATCTGATATCGGAAGCCGAATGGGCTTCCGATATTGTCGATACGCGCCTGGATTTCCCGGGCGTGAAAACTGTTCCGGAGACTCAGGACGAAAGCGCGGCAGAACTGGCGCTGCGCTTCCGGGACGCTGCGGCGGCCGGCTCTGCTGATTCCGCGTCGGCCGCGTCCGTAACGGCCGGTTCTCCCGATTCCGCTGCGGCTGCAGCGGCCGGCGATGAAGTCCGGCTGTCTGCCGTCACGCTCGGAGACGCTGTGGCAGACAAAGCTCTGCGCACCCTGACGGCACTCGGATATCAGACCGCCGACCGGATCGATACCGATCGGCCCGGACCGGACAATGCGGAAGCGCACGCCGCCCTTCTGGCGGAATACTGCAGAGAAAGAGGACCTTTTGACCTGATTCTGACGGGCACGCAGAGTGGCGTAAGCGGATTCAGCCAGCTTCCTCTGCTCCTGGCAGAAGCTCTTCAGCTTCCCTGCATCACCGAGGTCACGGGATTTTCCGCCGGTGCGGAGGGACGCATCCGGGCAGAGCACCGGACAGACGCGGGAATTCTGTCTGAAGACCTGCCGACTCCTCTCCTTCTCACAATCGGCGATGTGCCGGACACCTGCCTGCGCATACCGACTCTTCGCCAGAGAAAGGCCTCCGGAAGCAATCCTCCGTCCGTGATTCCTGCCTCCGGGCTTTCCGGAGAGTTCCGGGAACACGGGATGAGACTTCAGTCCGTCTCCGCCATCGATCAGAGCCGCGCCGCGCGGCGGATGGAGGGCGACCCCGACGATGTCGCGAAACAGATTGTTCAGGAATATATCAGGGAGGGAGCACGATGAATTACACGCTTATCCTGCCGAATCCCGGATCCTCCGAGGAAGATCTGGCCAGACTGTCCGGATTCCTGCGAAGCTGCACAGACGATTCGCGAAATCCCCGAAAAATCACTCTGAACGGAGGAGCCTTCTGCCGGGCGGAAGCCGCGCTGATTCCCCTCGCCTCCTTATGCGCTTCAGACGATGTTCTCCTGTTTCCGGCGTCCATCGCCGGACGGGAGCTTGCGGTGCGGCTGGCCGCGAGACTCGGAGGCACCGCCGCCGTCGACGTGACTGAAATGAACTCCTGCGGCGACGGTCTTCATGTGGTGCGCTCTCTGTGTGCGGAACATATCCGGGGCGACTTTGTGCTCCGCCGTAGGCCTTTTTGTATCGCGATTAACAAAAGCTTCCCGGCAGGCTGTGCGCCGGGCGATGACATTGCGAGTCCGTCTGCTCTTTCGGGCGAGAATGCTTCGGCGCCGGCCGGACCTCCTCCGGACGGTGCACCGGAAGAAGACGCTCCGGAAGCCGTCACACTTTCCTCGGATCCTCTGAATCCGATAAATCAGAAGCTCGTTCCGCAGCACGTGTCCTCCTCTCTGACCGAGAGCCGCCTGGTCATTGCTGCCGGCCGCGGGCTGGGCAGCCGCGACGGTGCGGAGGAAGCAGCGGCGCTGGCAAAACAGCTCGGCGCAGCCTTCGGGGTGTCCAGACCTGTGGTCATGAACGCATGGCGTCCGATGGAGGAGCTTCTGGGCGTCAGCGGCAGCATGATCCATCCTGAGCTCTGCATCGTACTGGGGGCCAGTGGATCACCTGCCTTCTGCGCCGGCATTGCAGGCAGCGGAACCATTATCGCCGTGAACCGGGATCCGGACGCGCCGATCATGAAGAAATCCGACGTCTGCATCTGCGGAGACTGGAAAGATTTTCTCCGCGCTATGGCAAAGTATTGTAATTCATGATAAAATATACAGATTCAGTGTGTTTATTTGTCGCATGTGCAGCGCTACGGCGCATCCTGCCGCCGGACTGTGCGCCGCGACTCTGCAAGCAAACTATTGTCAGCGCCCATTAAGTCCGGCGTGACTTAATGAGCAGACACGATTTACAAGGAGAAAACAATGTCCTACTCTGAAAAACTGAATCTGGAAGTCGGCGACGCGCGGGCACAGGCGGAACTGGCCCGAAAAAAGAAAGAGCTTCTGAATTTCTTTTACGACAGCACCGAACGCTGCCCGGTCATCGCCGCCGTCAAGAATGACGAATGGCTGGAGAAAAGCAGTGCTTCCGTCTGCGAAATCGTCTATGTATTATACGGAAACATCTGTACCATCCGCGACATCGTGCACGAGATCAAAAAAGCGGGGAAGATGGCGGTGGTGCATATCGATCTGGTGTCAGGTCTGGCCAGCAAGGAGATCAGCGTGGATTTCATCCGGAAATTCACTGAAGCCGACGGCATCATCAGCACCAAGCCTCATCTGATCAAGCGCGCCAACGAGCTGGGGCTCTTCACGATCCAGAGATTTTTTATGCTGGATACCATCACCTTCAATAACATCAAAAAACATGTGCGCGACACCCGTCCGGACGTTGTGGAGATGATGCCCGCAGGTCTCGGCAAAATGATCCGCTACGCACTGGAGGAGGTGGACGGAAAGCCTCTGGTCGCCAGCGGACTCGTACTGGATTCCGACGATGTCATGGGGGCGCTCTCCGCCGGCGCCATCGCAGTTTCCACCACGAATCTCGAAGTGTGGAAATCCGTAGAATAAAGAACTGTCACAACTGGAGGTATTATATGAGTAACAATAAGCAGATACGCTGGGGTGTCTTCCTGATCCCATGGCTGCTGGCCATTGCGACGATCGCCCTGAACTTCATCAGCGGCAAGGCATTTAACGCGACCATCATGGCCATCACGAATTTCATTCTGGATAAATTCTCCTGGCTCTTCGCGCTGATGGCCTTTGCGTGCGTGATCCTGATTCTTGTGGCGTACATCTCTCCCTTCGGCCGGGTCCGGATAGGCGGGCGGAAGGCGAAGCCGATCATGAATATGACGAATTACGTCTGGATCGTCCTTTGTACGATCATGGCCGCGGGAATACTGCTGTGGGCCTGCGCGGAGCCGATGTACCATTACTACAATCCTCCCGCGTCAGTCAAGGCCCAGTCTCCGGAAGCGATCACCTTCATCATGAAGGATATCTTCCTGGAATGGACGTTTACTCCGATGTGCATCTACGGCGTTCCGGCGATTCTCTTCGCGTTCCTGTTCTATAACGCAAAGAAAAAATATTCCATCGGCAGCATGCTCTATCCGGCGCTTCCCTATTCCATGGCAGAAAAGGCCTCTCCGGTCGTCGACGTCATCTGCCTGCTGGCTCTGGTCTGCGGAATGGCGGCCAGCATGGGTTCCGCGGTGTTCCTCTGCTCTGACGGTCTCGCCAGCATCTTCGATTCCTTCAAGTCCAATGCGGCAACCTGGACCATCGTGGCCGCGATCATCGTAACAGCCTTTGTCGCCTCGGCATCCTCCGGCGTGATGAACGGCATCCGTATTCTGTCCACGATCAACTCCAGGATCTACATGGTGCTCGGCCTGTTCGTCTTCCTGTTCGGTCCCACCTTCTACATTCTGAACCTGACGATTGAAGGCTTCGGCGCATATCTGACGGATTTCTGCAAGCAGTCCCTCTTCCTCTCTGCCGCTGACGGCGACAAATGGGCAAACTGGTGGCCGATATTCTACTGGTGCAACTGGATGGCGTGGATGCCGGTCACTTCGGTGTTCCTCGGCAGAATTTCCCGCGGATTCTCCGTGCGTGAAGCGATCAGGACCATCGTCGTCTATCCGGCTCTGTTCTCTGTCGCCTGGCTGGGGCTGTTCTCCTCCTCCTCCATCTATTATGAGCTGGCAGGGAAAGGAATCAACAAAGCCATGACAGACGGCGGCACCGCCTCGGCAACCTATGCGGTTCTGCATCAGATGCCGGTTCCGGTCGTCACGATTCTGATCTTCCTGCTGATCGTGTTCGTTTCCTTTGTCACCGCTTCAGACTCTAACACAAACGCCATGTCAGGACTCTGCACCACCGGTCTGAGCGCAGAAGACACCGAATCTCCGACCTGGCTGAAAATCGTCTGGGGCGTTACGATCGGCGTCATGTGCGTGATCTTCATCACCGCCTTCAAGAGCACCGACGCTTTGAAGTACCTGTCCAATCTGGGCGGATTCCCGGTGGTGTTCCTGCTGATTCTGATCGCGGTATCCTTTGTGAAGGTCATGTCCAACCCGGCGAAATACGACACGTTCAGCGAGGACTACGATGAATACGGTCAGCCGCTGCCATCTCAGCGCCTGATGTCCGAGCAGGAGGAGGCACGGCAGGGAAAGAAAAATGCCGGAGCCGGAAAGAACGCGACCGCGTAGAGAGAACTCACCCGGCAACGACGCAGGGAAAACTCACGCAGCGTCGCCGACGGAACTCCGTCAGAAACGGCTGCACGGAAATCGCAGAACCAAGGAGCATTTATGAACAGACGAAACCAGCAACCGAAAACACCGATTTCAGAGATGCCCTCCGCGGCCTGCCGGTTTGACTACCGGCTCAGCTATGACGAGGCATATGAGGCGTTTTACCTTCTGTCCTTCAAATGGGACAGGAGGTTCCGTCTCTTTGCCGGGCTCGGGCTGTCCGTCATCGCGATCGTGCTGATGGTGCTGTTCGCCATGGACAACCGGAAGATTCACTATTTCTTTATCGTGATTCTGTGTGTTCTTCTTTTATTTTACCTGGTCTATATGCCCATTGTGAAAGCGCGCCGCGGCGCGCGGTCAGTCGCCCGGGCCGACGGTACATTCCGGGTCGTTCTCAGTCCGGAGGGCACTGTCGGGATTCCGGGACAGGAGCCGCAGGAGCTTGCGGGGGACAAAGATGCCCGCGCCATTGAAACCAGCGATATCTTTGTCATCCGTCCGGACAGCGCAAGCACCTTCTGTCTGCCCAAACGCATCATGAAGCCCGAAGAAATGAAGGATGTGAGAGCGATTCTCTCCGGTCACATGAAATACATCAGCATGGTTTAGGAATCCATGCTGACGGTAAATCCGCGGCCGTCCACCTCTCTCACACTGCTGATGGTCATGAACGCCTTGTCGTCAATCTCCAGAATCCGATCCTTCACATAATTCATGTACCGCACCGAAAGAATCGTAATCAGAACGTCCGTCTCATGGGAGAAATACGCTGTTTTTCCATGCAGAAGCGTGGCGCCGAAGCCCCTTTCCACAAGGAGCTTTTTTATTTTCTCATTCTGCGGGCTGAAAATCATGAACTGCACGTGCCCGCCGCCGGCCAGCAGTGTTTTATTGGCCACGACAGTGTACGTCAGCGTCATCAGAATTCCCAGAATGATCTCGTTCGGTGATGCCAGAAAGCCCTGAAGCACCAGAATCGCCACATCCAGACCGTACATGACCGGCGCGATGGGCAGCCTCGCTTTTTTGTGCAGAATCACAGGAACAACATCAGATCCTCCCAGACTGCCCCCGTTCCGGATCACCAGACCGATGCCGACGCCCATCAGACCGCCTCCGCAGAGCGCCGCCAGCAGCGGATCCTCCACCATATGCCGGATCTGCGGGATCCCTTCGAAAAAAGCCATCAGCACGGGATAGAGGAAGGTGCCCAGAATGATGGAGGCCGAGTACCGCCTGCCCATGCAGAAAAAAGCCAGCACGAGCAGGGCCGCGTTGACCCACATGACGCCCAGAGATACCGGCATATCCGTAAAATAGTGCAGAAGTCGCCCGATTCCGGTGGCGCCTCCCACCAGAATCCCATAGGGAAGACAGAACGCCTCCACCGCAAAAGCATTCAGCGCGATGCCCAGCAGAATCATAGAGATATTCACACCCGCTGTCCTGATTCTTTTCATTAGTCCTTTTCCTTTCGCCTGTCAATAATTTCCGCCGGCAGTCACAAAAAAAGAGACGTGAAGAAACAATGCTCCTCACGGTCTCTCTGATCTTCTCTCTCCGCTGCAGAATGTATATTCGTGCCTGACAAATGAATTTTATCACACTGCCCGCCGTTGTCAATATTCCGGTGCGGGATTTTACTTTATTTTAATCTTATGTTTTTCCGCTGATGCCCCCGCAGCGGAGGGCTCACGTCGGAGCGGAGTTCGCGCCGCTCTGCGCCTCAATCGAGTTTCCCGATCACATAATCCGCGAACTCCCTGCAGGTCGCGCCCTCCGGGAATCCGGTGACCACCACGCTCTTCTCGGTTTCCAGACACTCCTCCAGAATCTTTTCCAGACCGTTTGCCTTTGCCGTGAAGCCGATATGCCGGAGCATCATCACCACAGCCTTGAACAGACTGGCCGGATTGGCGTAATCACCCAGCCCGTCCTCAATCATCCGGGGCGCGCTTCCGTGGATAGCCTCAAACATCGCGTACTGATCTCCGATGTTGGCGCTCCCCGCTGTGCCGACGCCGCCCTGAATTTCCGCCGCCTCGTCAGTGATAATGTCGCCGTAGAGATTCGGGAGCACAAAGACCTGGAACTGACTGCGGATTTCCGGATTGACCAGATTCGCCGTCATGATGTCGATATACCAGTCTTCCATCTCGATTCCCGGATAATGCAGCCCGACCTCATGACAGATCCGGGAGAAATTTCCGTCTGTCTTCTTCATGATATTCGCCTTTGTGACAATCGCCACTTTGTCCTTGCCGTTGTCTCTGGCATAGTCAAACGCCTTTCTCGCGATTCTCCGGGTTCCCGGCTCTGTGGTCACCTTGAAGTCAAAGGAAAGCTTTCCGGGGACCTCGACGCCCTTGCTGCCCAGGACATATTCTCCCTCAGTGTTCTCACGGAAAAATATCCAGTCGATTCCCTCCTCCGGCACACTGACCGGACGGACATTGGCGTACAGATCCAGTTCTCTCCGGAGCGTCACGTTGGCGCTCTCCAGACTTCCGCCCTTCGGCGTGGTAGTGGGGCCCTTCAGCAGGACATCGCATTTCCGGATCTCCTCCAGAACCTCCTCCGGTACAGCCTCCATCTTCTGAAGGCGGTTCTCGATAGTCAGTCCTTCAATCGGCTTCAGCACGATACGGCCGGCGGAGATCTCATCCCGCAGAACGACCCGCAGAAGGCGCTCCGCCTGCTCCATGATAATCGGTCCGATTCCGTCGCCGGGGCAGATTCCGACAGTGATTCTGCTGAGCTCTCTGAAGTTTTTCGGAGGTCTGCTGTTCTCCTCCATCTCCATCACACGGCTGAGCTGATCCATCAGAAGATTCCGGAACTGTCCGGTCAGATCGGCAACCACCGCCATTTCATTCATTTCCTTGATACTCATATCTACAAGATCCGAGACGAAGGAAGACTTCTCCCGTGCTCTTTTTCTCTCCTTTCTGTTGGTTATTCTGATATTCCGCTGTCTGTTGCGCGCCGCGTTTTTCATATTGAGTCGCTTCCGGCCAAACATGTCTACTGTGCCTCCTTCGCCACATACTTCAGCAGACCTCCCGCACGCAGAATCTCTCTCTGCCGCTCCGTGTACGCACAGCGCAGCGGGAAACTCTTCCCGTTCGTTTCGTCCAGCAGCGTAATCGTTCCGTTTTCCATGCCCTTCCCGATACCGGACAGTTTCAGCTCGTCTCCCTGCTGAAGCTGCTCGTAATCCTCCGGATTTTCAAAGGTCAGGGGCATGATTCCGGCGTTAATCAGATTCGCCGCGTGAATCCGTGCGAAGCTCTTTGCGATGACCGCCCCCACGCCAAGATACAGCGGAACCAGCGCCGCGTGCTCCCGGGAAGAACCCTGTCCGTAATTCTCTCCGCCGACAATCATGCTTCTTCCCGCTTTCTTCGCCCGCTCCGGGAACCCGGGATCACAGACCTCGAAGCAGAACTGCGACAGATACGGGATATTGGAACGATACGGCAGAATCCTGGAACCCGCCGGCATGATGTGGTCTGTGGTAATATTGTCGCCGACCTTCAGCGCCAGCGGAGCTGAAAACTCATCCTCCACCGGCTCGCCCGCCGGGCATTCCCGGATATTGGGGCCACGCAGAATCTCGACCTCTGCCGCTTCCTCAACCGGCGCAGGCTGAAGAATCGCACTGTCGTCAATTCTGAACGCCTCCGGCATATGAATCGGAGGAAGCTCTCCCAGCTTTGCGGGATCGGTAATCTCACCGAAAATCGCCGCCGCCACCGCAGTCTCCGGAGAAACAAGATACACCTTTCCGTCCTTTGTTCCGCTGCGCCCCTCAAAGTTGCGGTTAAACGTCCTCAGCGACACGCCTCCGCTGTTCGGCGAAAATCCCATGCCAATACAAGGACCGCAGGCGCATTCCAGCACCCGTGCTCCGCTGGACAGGATATCCGACAGCGCACCGCAGTCCGCCAGCATGGTCAGAACCTGCCTGGATCCCGGCGAGACGGACAGGCTGACGTCCGGACTGATCACTCTGCCCTTCAGCAGCGCAGCTACCTTCAGCATGTCATACAGAGAAGAATTGGTACAGGAGCCGATGCAGACCTGATCCACCTTGGTCCCCTCGATGGACGCCACATCCACCACCGCATCCGGGCTGTGAGGACATGCGATCTTCGGCGTCAATGTATCGAGGTCGATGTCGATGATCCGATCGTAGACAGCATCCGGGTCGCTTGCCAGGGGAACAAAGTCCTCCCCGCGGCCTTCGGCTTCCAGAAACGCCTTTGTCACTTCATCAGAAGGGAAGATGGACGTGGTAGCCCCCAGCTCCGTTCCCATGTTGGTGATCGTCGCCCTTTCCGGTACGGAAAGTTCCCTGATTCCGGGACCTCCCCATTCAATAATCGCGCCTACGCCGCCCTTGACAGACAGAATACGCAGAATTTCAAGACTGATATCCTTCGCGGTGACAAAGGGCCGCAGCCGGCCCGTCAGATTCACTTTGTACATCTTCGGCATATTGATGTAATAAGCTCCGCCGCCCATGGCCACAGCGACATCCAGACCGCCGGCGCCCATCGCCAGCATCCCGATCCCGCCGCCGGTAGGCGTATGGCTGTCTGATCCGATCAGCGTTTTTCCGGGACGGCCGAACCGCTCCAGATGAACCTGATGGCAGATTCCGTTCCCCGGACGGGAAAAGCGGAGTCCGTATTTCCTTGCCATCGACTGAATGAATCTGTGGTCGTCGGCGTTCATGAATCCGGACTGAAGCGTGTTATGGTCGATGTACGCCACGGAAAGCTCAGTGCGGACCCTGGGAATCCCCATGGTTTCGAATTCCAGGTACGCCATGGTTCCCGTCGCGTCCTGCGTCAGCGTCTGATCGATGCGGAGGGCGATTTCCTCTCCCGGCTCCATCCGTCCGCTGACAAGATGCTCTCTGATAATTTTCTGTGCGATGGTCTCTCCCATTCTTATGCCTCCTCTTTCTCTGCTGCGTTCTCATTTTCTGCCGTCTTCCTGTTCCTCCGGCACTCTCTTTCCCTCACGACGCCCTTATATGCGTGTTCCACATGAACGAGCATCAGCGTCTCCACCTTGGTATCCTCGTGCTCCGCCAGTGCATCCAGAATCGCGCGGTGCTCCGCGATGGATTCCGGCACCCGTTTTTCATTACTCTGCAGCGACGCGTTGCGGAACTTCATGATCTTATGGTGCAGGGGGGAAAGAATTCCCTGCAGCACGGCGCTCCCGCAATACTCGTAGATTGTATCGTGAAACTCCGTGTCCAGATCTCTGACCTTGACTGTGTCGTTTTTCTGCGCATAAAATTCCTGCTGATCGATAATGTCGGAAAGCCTGCGGACGCCCTCTCCGTCGATGAGCTGGGAAGCCCACCGGGTCGCCAGCACCTCGATGCGCCGTTTCACCTCATACGCATCGTCCACGTCTTTGTCCGTGATGCCGAGAACGACCGTACCGCTGGGAGAGTCCGCAACCAGGCGCTCCTCCAGCAGCCGGCTCAGCGCCTCCCGGATCGGCGTTCTGCTCACGCCCAGCTCCGCCGCAAGCCGTTTTTCGCTGATGATCTCACCGATGGCGTATTCACCGCTCAGGATATTATATTCGATACGTTCAAATACCTGGTTTGCCAGGGATACACTTTTATATTCAATCATTTTGTTTCATCTCCTTCAGTTTCTCGCGAAGCTCACGATTGGATATATTCGTCGTTCTGCCCTCGTCATACTGCCTGTCGATCCATTCCTTCAGTTCGGCAACAATCGGATCCTCCTTGCGGATCTCATTCTCCCCCGTCAAATTGTAATGATCGTTGATCCAGTACGCGATTCCGGCAAGTCCGCTCGTCTTGCTCACCGTCACGCCCGGCTTGCGCTTCAGCAGCTTCTCCGTGTTGAAGATATTATAGACCTCCTCGTCCTTCAGCAGTCCGTCAGCGTGAATTCCCGCCTTGGTGACGTTGAAGTCTTCTCCGACAAAAGGCGTTCTCGGCGGAATTTCGTAGCCGATTTCCTCCTCGAAGTATTTGCCGATGTCAGTAATCGCCGTCGTATCCATCCCGTCCAGTGATCCCCGGAGCCCGGCATATTCAAACACCATGGCCTCCAGCGGAATATTCCCGGTCCGCTCTCCGATGCCCAGAAGGGAGCAGTTGACCGCACAGCAGCCGTAGAGCCAGGCGGTGGAAGCGTTTGATACCGCGTGATAAAAGTCGTTGTGCCCGTGCCACTCCAGCATCTCGCTGGGCACGCCGGAGTAATGCTGCAGTCCGTAAATGATTCCTGAAACGCTCCGGGGCAGCGCGGCGCCGGTGTACGGCACGCCGTACCCCATGGTGTCGCAGGCGCGAATCTTCACCGGAACCCCCGCCTCCTCCGAAAGCTTCATGATCTCGTTAACGAAAGGAACAACGAATCCGTAAAAGTCCGCTCTGGTGATATCCTCAAGATGGCACCGCGGAACCACGCCGGCGTCGAACGCGGAACGTATGGTTTCCAGGTAGTATTCCACTGCCTGCTTTCTGGTCATGTTCATTTTTTTGAAAATATGGTAGTCGCTGCAGGAAACCAGGATGCCTGTCTCCTTGATTCCCAGATCGCGCACCAGCTTGAAATCTTTTTTGTTGGCGCGGATCCATGTGGTGATCTCCGGAAACTTCAGACCGAGGTCCATACACTCCTGCACCGCCTGACGGTCCTTTTCCGAGTAGATAAAGAACTCTGACTGGCGAATCAGTCCGTAGGGCCCGCCCAGCCGGGACATCAGTTTGAAAAGATCCACGATCTGCTTGACGGTATAGGGCGCCATCGCCTGCTGACCGTCGCGGAACGATGTATCTGTAATCCAGATGTCCTCCGGCATGTTCATCGGCACGCGCCGCTGGTTGAACGCGATTTTCGGAGCCTCCTCATAATTGTACATATCGCGGTAGAGATTAGGCTCCTTTACATCCTGCAGGGAATATTTATAACTGGCCTGCTCCAGCAGATTGGTTTTCCTGGATATCTCCAACATATTGAAATGCCTCCCCCTTTAACACGTTAAACTGTTTCACTATGCATGTATACAAGTATATGCTCAAACGCGTCAAATGTCAAGTTTCCCGGCATGGCTGTATACCGGGATGTACCGGTACGATCCGGCATTTGCATACCCCGACTCTCCCGGTTTTCTCGTTTCCCGGCTTCGCACTTTCCCCGCTTCCTGCGAGAAGAGACCGCCGCCCGGCGTCTGAACGATCGGCGTATCAGATGTCGGGGCAGCGGCCTCTGTGCATTCATGCTGTTTTCTTTTGTGTTTCAGCGTCGGGAACAAAAGTGACCCGGCGCGTTTTTCGTTTTTATTTGCGGATTTCTTTGCGGATTTCTTTTGTGCGAATCTCCTCGCAGATCTGACCCACAAATTCGCTGAGAGGCTTAACTCCCTCGTCTCCCGCAAATCTGCTGCGGACGGATACCGTCCGGTCTTCCTCCTCTTTGGCGCCGACCACCAGCATATACGGGAGCCGGTCCATCTGCGCCTGGCGGAGCTTGTAACCCAGACGCTCTGCACTGTTGTCCACAGTGACGTCAACGCCGTTCCTGCGCAGCTCGCGGAAGACCTCCTGTGCGTAATCCTCGTACTTCTCCGATACAGGAAGGACGCGGACCTGCTCAGGACAAAGCCATGTCGGGAATTTTCCGGCATACTTCTCGATCAGCCACGCCAGCGTGCGCTCGTAGCATCCGATAGATGTTCTGTGGATGATATACGGACGCTTCTTGCTGCCGTCTTTGTCGATGTAATACATATCGTAACGTTCTGCCAGGAACATATCCAGCTGAATCGTGATCATGGTGTCTTCCTTGCCGTATACGTTCTTCGCCTGAATATCCAGCTTCGGTCCGTAGAAGGCGGCTTCGCCCTTCTCTTCCGTATACTCAAGCCCGATCTCATCCAGAATCACCTTCATCGCGTTCTCGACCTTATCCCATTCCTCCGCGGTTCCCAGATATTTATCCGCATCGTCCGGATCCCACTTGGAGAACCGGTACGTCACATCCTCCTCCAGACCCAGGGTGGTCAGGCAGTATTTCGCCAGCGCGACGCAGTTTTTGAATTCCTGATCGATCTGTTCCGGCGTACATACCAGATGACCCTCTGAAATGGTGAACTGGCGGACTCTCGTGAGGCCGTGCATTTCTCCGGAATCCTCGTTGCGGAAGAGCGTCGAGGTTTCGCCCATGCGGTACGGCAGATCACGATAGCTCTTCTGTGTCGCTTTGTACACATAGTACTGGAACGGGCAGGTCATCGGACGAAGTGCGTAGACATTGCTGTCCGCATCATTTTCGATCAGCGGAAGATCCTCCACGCCGTGGATCTGGCGTTCTGCCTCAGCGGCGCTGTTCAGCTGCTCTTTGTTCTCGTAGCCGAAGACGAACATGCCGTCCTTATAGTGGTACCAGTGATCGGAAATCTTATACAGTGCGGACTTCGCCATCAGCGGCGTTCTGGTACGGACATAGCCCCACTCATAATCCTCGGTGTCCTCAATCCATCTCTGGAGCTTCTGGATGATTTTGGCTCCCTTCGGCATGATCAGCGGAAGTCCCTGACCAACGACATCAGCCGTGGTGAACAGCTCCATTTCACGACCCAGACGGTTGTGGTCGCGGTTCTTGATGTCCGCCAGATATTCCAGATATTCTTCCAGATCCGCCTTCTTTGTGAATGCTGTGCCGTAAATTCTGGTCAGCATTTTGTTATGCTCGTCTCCCCTCCAGTATGCTCCGGATGTGGACGTCAGCTTAAACGCCTTGATCTGCCTGGTGCTCATCAGGTGCGGCCCCGCGCAGAGCTCGATGAAATCTCCCTGCTGATAGAAGGAGATGGTCGCGTCCTCCGGCAGATCGTTGATCAGCTCGACCTTGTACGGCTCCTGTCTCTCCTCCATCAGCTTCAGCGCGTCCTCCCGACTCAGCGTGTAATATTCCAGCCGGTCTCCCTTTTTTATGATTTTCTTCATCGCCTCTTCGATCCGGTCCAGATCGGAGCGGTCAAGCGGTTTCAGATCAAAATCGTAGTAAAAGCCGTTGTCGATGGACGGACCGATGGCGAGCTTCGCCTCCGGGAAAACCTGCTGCACAGCCTCTGCCAGCACATGGGCGCAGGTGTGGCGATAGGCCTTCTTTCCGGCGTCGGAATCGAATGTCAGGATGCTGACCTCGCTGTCCTTGTCCACAACAGTTCTCAGATCGACGACCTCGCCGTTCACCTCGCCGACGCAGGCGACCCGGGCAAGCCCTGCGCTGATGTCTTCGGCGATTTCATAGACGGAAAGGGGACTGCTGTACTCCTTAACGCTCCCGTCCTTCAGTGTGATTTTCATAAGTTTTACCTCCTTCTCGCTGTACGCCGGCAAAAACAAACAGCGTCCCTGCCGACATCATATCTGTCAGAAGGGACGCATACTGATCGTATCCGCGGTTCCACCCATCTTCCGGACGACGTGGATGTGTTCTCCGGCGGCGGATTCAGCTGCGGCGTTCCGCCGCGTCCCGCCAGTTCTGTGCCGTCCGACGCTCTTTTCGGCTTTTCACGCAGCCACGCGGGCATGATTGGTGCCACTCGGAGGGGGTCTTCAGTACGCTCCGGCCGGAATGCTCCCACCGTCCACTCCTCTCTGTGCACCGGGATGCGAACCTACTCTTCTCGTCATCGTGATGCCAACATAATACTACGCGGAAGAAAAAAAAGCAACAGGGAAAAACATATGAACGCAAAAAAGTCAAAAAAAAATTGAGCGGTTACATCTTATTTCACTCCGAAGGCTCCATCTTTCGTCCCTGCCCTTCCGCAGTTCCCGAAACTTTCCTCTTCAGCCCAGAACCTTGATCTCCTTTCCGGATAACCCTGGCTCCAATGATGTAACCGGCTCAATTATTCTGTTGCTCAAACACTTCTGGTGGACTCACCCTCCTTCATACGCCATATCAGCCAAGATATGACTTGATCTCAAGCGAACCTGCTTCGTCGCTTTACGCTTCCTTGCTTCTCGCTTTTCTTGTTTTTATTTTAGCACAATCGAAGGGAATGTCAAGTCAAAAACAGAATTTTCAATGTATTATTTCTTTCTCAGACAGAACGGCCTTAGGAAACAGAACGGCCGCGGAAAAGGATTTCCCGCGACCGAACCGTTCATTACCGTTCATTCAGCGATAAGCCCGATTTCCTGCTTTCACGCCATAGTTCCCGGATTACTGAAACACGACATAAACAGTATGGGCTTTCTTCACTGATTTAAACGTGTATTTGTTTTTCAGCTTCTTGTATTTTCCGTCGATTTTCACCGAAACCGTCCGGTGACCGGCGCGCGGCGTCACTTTTACAACGTATTTCTTGCCGTATTTGACTGTTTTAGATTTGCTCACTGTACCTGCTCCGCTCTTGCCGGTTTTAATCCGAAAACTGCGCAGAGTCTTCTTCAGAGCACGCGTATATGACTTGTACATATCGCGCAGATCCTCCGGATCCCTGCAGTCGCTGACCGCCTTTAACGCCTTGCGGACAATCGGCTTTGCCTTCTTCTGATTATACTTTTTCCCGTTCAGGTATTTCTTCAGATTCTTCCGGTATTTTTTCTTCAGCTTCTTCAGTTCCTTCTTTTTATCCGGAACCTTGTCCATCTCGGCCTTCATCTCATCGGCAACACTGTCGCGGACCTGCACCTGCAGATACATCATGTCGGCCCGGTCGATATATTTCCCGTAGATGGTTCCCAGCTTATCCCAGTTGTCGCTGCTGTAATCCCGCCTCTTGTACTGATAGAAGATCTGCTTCATTTTCTTCTTGAGCCGGACAATGTCTCCGCTAGACGCTTCCTCCATCTGGGATTCATCGATTCCCGCGGCCTTTGTCACATCCTGAATGAAGTGATCGTACCGCTTCAGCATGACGGTCATAATCTCATCCTTCTTCAGCTGCGCCTTAAAGGCCTTCAGCTGTCCGTCGAACGCATCCTTCTTTCCTTTGTAGCCCATATCAGGCAGATCCTGACGGATGTATTCCTTCGCCCATTTTACCAGCAGCTTCCGGGCGGCGGACATCTCTTTGTTCGTGTAGAGCCAGTTTCCGATGGAGATGCCTTCCTCTTCATCCTCTGAATCTTCATCGATCTCAATGTAGGAGTCATCCTCGTTCTCTTCGATTTCTTCAACCTCAGCTGCGACAATGGCGTATTCACCGAAGGTGCTCACCTTGTCGATTTTCTCTGCGAGTCCGGCCTTCCTGTCATTGATCAGCCCCCGGTAATAGGAGTTATAATCTGAAGCCTTGTAGCCGGAAAGGGCTTTTTTCGCATCCTTCTTCAGTTCCGTTTTCATATCCCTGAGGTCGGACGCCCCGGTTACATACTGCTTGGTCTGGCTTCCCAGAGCTTCTATGGTCTGAATCGGCTCCAGGATCTCATCGGGAACGATGATGAAAAAGAAGAAATATCCTTCGATTATCTCATCGGCCGAGGTTGCGTCGTTCACCCTCTTCATGACCGTATTGTATGCGGTCTGCATCTCATTCCATACCTCGGGACAATAGTCCTCTTCCTCTTCCACAGAGTCGTTCCAGGTGGATTTGATGGCGTCCCGGAGCATTTCCTTGATGTTTGTCAGGGAAACGTCTTCCTCATCGTTGCGGATTATCGCACCGATTCTCTTCTTGCTGAGTTTCTGTTTGCCGATGCTCACCTTACCGGTTTTTTCCGTGCTCGTTTTCGCAGAACCACTGTCAGCCGCAAAGGCCAGCGACGGCATAAATGTAACCGTCATCACTACGATCAGCAGCGCGATCATCGTCTTTTTTAACATCTTTCTACCGCCTCTCTGCTATTTCTTAACTACCGCCTTTACGACATTGGAATACCCGTAATAACAGGTCTTTCCGCCGTCTTTATAAAACGCTCTTACCTTGTAATATCCTTTTTTCTTCGTCTTGACGCTGCATTTCACGCGGCTGCCTGACGAAATCGTTTTCACTGTCCTGAACTTCCCGTTTCTGGAGTCGGAACGGCTGACGACGTACCCGGCGGCGACCGGATTCTTTTTCCATTTCAGTTTCACTGATGTTTTCTTCTTCTTCCCGTACTGCCGGAGATTATAGTCGCTCTTTCCTTTATACGTCTTCTTCGCGACGATCACTTTTTTGTATACAGTAATATCCGCATCCTCACCCGGCAGGCTGCTGTAGGATGCACTCAGATGGAACACGCCCGGTTTCTTCGGCGTGACCGCGCCCGTCCCGGAATCGACGGCAGCTACCGTACGGTCATTGACGGTCCAGGTTATTTTATCATTAGCAATGATGTCCGAGCCGCTTTTTCCGTTCTCATCCTGCAGAACAGCTCCGAACTCAAACGTCTTTCCCATCGGAATCCATTTGGCGGTCTTTGTGAAGACAATTTTCGCCGCTCTGTTCTTCACCGTGACGCTGATACTTCCTTTTATCATCTTCGGACTGCTCTCGGACAGTGCCGCCGCCGGAGCCGCAAATGCGTATCCGGTGATGGTGGCGGTTCCGGTTCCGACGCCTTCCACAGTTCCGCTCTCGTCTACAGTCGCGACAGACTCGTTATCGGATTTCCAGTAAATCTCTTTATTGCTGGCATTTCCGGGCAAAATCCTGGCCTTCAGATAGACGCTGTCTCCCACCGCGAGTTCATGGCTGGACGGCAGCTCCTTGCTGCTGACTGTCACAGACTCGACCGGCACGACTTTATTCACTGTAACCTCGCAGGCAGCCGTCTTTCCGTTCTCCGTCTTCGCGGTGACTGTCACCGTTCCCTCTGTCTTTCCGGTAACTCTGCCGTTCTGATCCACGGAAGCCACCGACGGGTCGCTGCTGGACCAGGTCACTTTTGACAAAGATGTCGCGGGCAGAACTCTGTATTCCAGACAGATATCATCTCCGGCGGTGACGGTCGCCTCCTTCAGCTTCTGTGTTATCGACTCTGCCTCCACCGAAGCGCTGGCGTTTTTGGCATTCTCCACGCACTTTTTCGCGTTCACCAGTCCGTATCCGCCGCGGTCCCTGCTGAATCCGTCAGACTTCACGGTCGATCCCTTGATGATATTCTGAACCTGCATTGCCGTCAGATCCGGGTTCGCGTCCAGCATCATGGCCGCGATGGCAGCCACCATCGGCGAGGCCATTGACGTTCCGCTCATCATCTCATACGAATCTCCCGGCGTGGTGCTCAGAACCGAGCTTCCCGGCGCCATCACGTCAATATAGGTTCCGTAATTGCTGTAGGAGTTGGCGAACACGCCCTTCTCATCTGCCGCCGCAACATCGATGACCTCTCCCATGCTCCCGGGATCGTTGTATGCGTCGTTTGCGTCATTTCCCGCTGCCGCGACAAAAACAACCTGCCTGTTGTTGACGCCGTCCAGAATCGCTTTTTCCTGCAGACGGTCTCTCGACTCGCCGCCGAAGCTCATGTTGATGACTCTGGCGCCGTTGTCGACGGCGTAATTGATGGCGTTGACGATGTCGAAGCTGTAGAAATATTCGCCATCCCGGCTTCCTCCCACCATCATGAATTTGACCAGATCATTCTTATACCCGGAGGCGACGCCCGCTCCGCCGTATCCGTTCCCGTAGTCGGCCGCGATAATTCCGGCCACATGTGTTCCGTGGTCAGAGGTGTCGTCCTTCGAGGTGATTTTCTGTCCGTTCAGCGTCCTGACATAGGCCGAAGATGCCATATTCGCCTGCAGATCCTGATGCTTCGTATCCATTCCGGTATCCACCGCGGCAACCTTTGTAACCGCATGAGACCCCGAAAGAACATCCCATGCGCCCCTGGCGTCCAGAAGACTGATCTGGTACTGATATTTGGCCGCGCGGGAGGGATTCAGATACGGGTCGTCGTTCCTGACTCTGTACCGGTAGTTCGGCTGTACATCCACAACCTTCCGGTCGTTCTGGAATTCCCGAATCGCTTCCTTCATGGAATCGCCCTGATCGAGCTTCACTCTGACGGCCTTCTCATCCTCGTTGGCCGTGATGATTTTCTTCGCGGTTCCGTCATGATTCTCCACATTTTTCCGAATACTTTTGTTCGAGATGCTGTCGTCATATGTGACAATCAGTTCCTGCTTCGCATACTTTCTTCCCTTGAGCAGCTCCGATGCGGTCTGCTGTCTGGCCGCCACATTACTTTCCGGGCCGGATGCCTCTGGTTTTTCCAACCCGAAAACGCCACAGCCCTGACTGATGATCAGTGCTGCGGAAAGCGACAGGGTAACGATAATCTTACTTCCTTTCACTGCGTCTCCTTTCCCAATAGCTGTGAACATTAACCTCCGGATGAAGGTCTATTCTCTCCACCCTTCCATCTAATTTTCTTATAATTCGCAATACCTGTCAAGTATTTTCTTTTTTATTCGCATGTTCAGCAGCAGCTTATCGGCAGAAGATGCTTGAAATTTCAATACAAAATCAGATCTGTTCTGTTGTCCTGCGGCAGGACTGTCTGTCAGTCGTCTCGCTCAGGAGCTCACGGCGCGGCGAAAGTCATCTGACCGGAGGCTCTGATATCGTCAAGGTGAAATTCCCTGCTCTCCTCTTTTCCGGTCATGATCCTGAGTCCCCCCAGCGCCAGCGCCTGCATCTCATGCTCTCCGGGATAAATATACACCGGTGCAATAAATCCCGCGTATTCCTCAATCATCGCCGTCAGCATCCCGGAATACGCAAGCCCCCCGGTCAGGATCACTCCGTCGCATTTTCCTTTGTGCACGATGGAGAGCTCCCCGATCCCCTTGGAGATCTGATAGGCCTGCGCCCGATACAGCAGCGCCGCCTCTTTGTTCCCGTCCGCAATCATTTTCTCGATTTCCCGGGCGTCAGAGGTTCCCAGATATGCCTTCAGTCCGCCGTTTCCGCGAATCATGGATTTCATTTCCTCATAGGTGTAGTTTCCGCTGTAACAAAGTCTGACGATGGGAAGGATCTGCGTAAACCCGGAGCGTTCCGGGGAAAAGGGACCGTCGTCGTCGCCGATGGAATCTACAATCTGCCCGTTTTCGATGGCACAAAGGGATACCCCTCCGCCCATATGGGCGATAATGAGTCTGAGGGAATCATACGCCACGCCCTGATCCTGCGCGAAGCGCTCCGCCATCGCGTGCATATTCAGCACATGGCAGCTGGATCTTCGTACAATTTCCGGAAATCCCGTGATCTGAGCCACCTTCGGCAGTGATGCGCCCGTAACCGCATCATAAATATATGCGTCGACGCCGGCTTCATCCCCCAGCATTTTACCGAGAATGCCGCCCAGATCGGAGGCATGAGGCGATGCGTACTCCTCATGAGACAGCGCGGTAACCAGTTCATCGTTCACCCGGTATCCGCCCGTCCCTATTCCCCATACCATACCGCCGCGGCACATTATATCATCAAAATCGGAAACGGACAGATTCTGTTTGTCAATGAACCGGCGAATCGCCTTCAGACGGAAGGGAATCTGTTCGTACAGACCGCCACAGGCGGCGAGCTCTTCCGGGGAATGAGAAACAGATTCCCCCGCAATTTCCTTTTCATCCTCATACACCGCCAGCTTCGTACTGGTGGATCCGGGATTGATAATCAGCTGACGGATACTCATAATTCTCCCCTTCCTGCGACCAGCGACGCCAGCGCCATCGATACGAATTTCTCCTCCGCAGACGCGCCTCTTGAGGTCAGCACCACAGGAACCTTCGCGCCTGTGACGATTCCGGCCATCTTTGTTCCTCCATGCAGAATCATCGCCTTGTGCATCAGATTTCCCGCGGACATATTCGGCACCAGCACCATGTCGAAATCGCCGCAGTAGGGACACTGAAAGCCCTTACGCTCAGCAATTTCCCGACTGAACGCGATATCGAAGGAGACTGGCCCCACAACCTCGCATCCCGGAAGCTCCCCGTTCCGGTTCATCTCCTCCAGAGCTGCGGCATCCACCGTCTCCGGCATCTTCGGATTGACCTTTTCGACCCCTGCGAGCACGGCGATGCTTGGATTTTCAACGCCCAGTCTGTGGAAGATATCCACCGCGTTCAGAATGATATCCCGTTTCTGTTCCAGAGTGGGATACAAAATCATGCCCCCGTCGGAGATCGCCAGCAGCCGCGACATCTGCGGAACCTCATTGTAGGAAAAAATATTCATCGTCCTGCCCGTGTTCATTCCGTTCTCTTTGTTCACAAGAGGCTTCAGCACGTCCCGCGTCTCCGACATGCCTTTCATGATAAAATCCGCGCATCCGTCGCGGACAAGCTCCACGGCCTTTTCACCGCAGTCCCCGGAATCTCCTCCGCACACGGTCTCGTACTGCTCCGGCTCTTCGCCGAACTGCTCCAGAAGCTCCCGGATCCGGGCCTCGTCTCCCACAAGAACAGGAACAGCGATACCTTCCCGCGCCGCGCGGATCACCGCCCGTATAACATGCTCCTCAGCAGCGCCCGCCACCGCGACCCGACGGGGCCGTTCATGTGCCTGACACTGCTCTACGATCTGAGAAAAACTGCTGTATTTCATCTTCCATATCACCCGCCTTCCGCGCATCGTGCATAATGCGTAATCTGATTCTTATTATATCGCATCTCCCCCGTCTGTCAATATTCAATACATGCTCTGCCATTGGCTCAGCCATTGAATTGTACGCGTTCCCATCGTTCTTGCACCGCTCCGTACCTTGACATCCCATTCGCACGTCCGTATAATGTACTAAAAATAATGTTTTGTGCACAAAGAAGGATTCCATGACTATCCAGAAAACAACAATCAGAGAACAGATCTATACAATCGTCCGTCAGCGCATCCTTTCCGGAGAACTTGGACTGGGCGAAAAAATCAACATCATGGCACTGTCCGCCGAACTGAACGTCAGCAACACGCCGGTGCGGGAGGCTCTCTCCATGCTGGAGCGCGACGGGCTCATCAAGGTCACTCCGAACGCCGGACCCCGGGTCATCGAATATTCACCTGAGCTTTTCGCGTCCGTGGAAAAGGCCGTGGAGGCGCTGATGCTGGGCGCCCTGGAGCTGAATATCCATACCGGGAAAAAGTCCGCTCTCTGCGATATGCTGCGGGAGGCTCTGACTCATCAGCTGGAAACTCACAAAACCGCACCTCTCCACGAATACACCCGGACCTCCATGAGGTTCGACGGCTGCTTCATCCGCTGCACAGAAAACGACTATCTGCTGAAGATGTATCTGGAGGTCATGGACATCTTCTACCTGGTCGCGCTGTACGACCAGTCCATCAGGGAGGAAGAACGTCTGATTATCATTGAGGAGCACAGAAAAATCCTCCGGGCCATCGAAGACGACAGGTACGAGGAGGCAAGACATCTGATTATGAAGCATTACGGCAGAATGAACGGTGACTCCGTACCGGAAGGGAAACAGACAAGGTGACTTCTATGCCTCAGACACTGACAGAACTTGACCTGAACACCTCCCCCAGAATCCTTCTCCTGGGGAACGGACTGAACCGCGCATATGAAGGCTTCTCCTGGTCGGACATGATCGCCGGCCTGGGCTACCGGGAATTTTCACTGCGGGAGCGCCGGGCCATCGCCAGTCTGCCCTATCCGCTGCAGACGGTAATCGCCACCGGAGACCGGATCGACACCAGACTGATGGAAAACGCTCAGAAATACGATACCGATCTCCTTCCGGCGCAGCAGGCGCTGTTTCAGTGCTTCACTGATCTGCCCTGGGACGCGGTGCTGACCACCAATTACACCTTTGAAATCGAAAAGGCCGTCGACCCCTCCTTCAATTGCCGTACAAAGGCTTATCTGCCTTTTCAGAGGAGAACGGTCGATGACGCGTCGGAAGAGGATACCTATGCCCTCTATCAGTATTACAAAATGGAGGATGCCGCGCCGATCTGGCACATTCACGGGGATCTGACGCAGCCGGACTCCATGATCCTGGGCCATTACTACTACGGAAACGCCATCAGCCGTCTGCACAACTACTCCCGTGTCTTCACAGAGGAAATCGCGCGGCGCGAAAAGGCCGGATCGTCCTTTGTCCCCCGTTCCTGGGTGGACTACTTCCTGCTTGGCGACGTATACATCGTCGGCCTGGGCATGGATTATTCAGAGTCCGATCTGTGGTGGCTGGTGAACTGCAAGAAGATCTTCGGACGCGGCTCCATCCGCCTCTACTACGCTACGGATGAGAAACTGAAACGGCCGGTGGAGCGCATCTCCTATATGCGGAAATGCCTGGCCAAGCAGCTTCTCTGCGAAGCCTACGCCGTGGAATACATCCCGGAGTCCCTGGAAAGCAGCGATTACGCGGACTATTACCGCAGAACTGCAGAGACCATCAGTCAAGATCTGTAAACGCCGGCAGAAAGAGCCATCGGTCAGGTTTTACAGACACCGGCAACAGGAACCGTCGGTCAGGTTCTGCGAACGCCGGCAGAAAAGCCCCGGACGGGAGCCGCAGACCGCCATCGAATCGAAGGCGCAAATCCGGCTATACCCGCCCCGGGGATTTTTTACACTTCAGAAAGGTCTTTTCAGAAGAATTATTCCTCCACATAAAACTCCATCGGATAGGGAAGATACGCGATCGGATCCATCTGATCCACTGTAACATATCCTGCCGGGGCGTTAATCAGCGTCGGAATCCGGTTTACGATGGTGGCGCAGGTGTGTTCCACCGTTGCCGGCTTCACAACGTAGTACTCCACATCCGGCTCTCCGCTTATCCACCAGTCGCACATATCCCCGTCCTCAGGACGGTAAACCTTTCCGATGGTCTCCTCCTCCACGGTAATCCCCTGCATGGTTTCCGCCGTTACCACGGCGGACATTCCGATGCAGCGTCCCGCCTGAATCTCTTTCCCCAGAGTGTCACTGTAAATATCCTCTTCCAGCGTGATCGGCACATGCTTCTGGTCGATGCTTCTGATGGTGAGGTGCAGCTTGTTACAGATGGCCTCTACAGAGTTCCATGCATAGGAGGCTTCAAATTCCTTAGGATGGGCTATATTCTTCTCAAATTCCTCCGGGGTGAGATCGCATCCGTGCGCGTTGGCAAGCGCCATTCCGTACTCATCCACATTGTAGCTGTAAGCTCCTTTAATCTTTGTCACCCTGTTAGAGCCCGCAGCCGCCATCGCCACCATGTTGATCCAGAATATGTCCTGCATCCCCGCGCCGGTAATTGTACATCCGGTCTCCTTTGCCAGCGCGTCCAGACGGTTGATTTCCGCTGCCGCCGTCGTCCACGGGTAAATCGCCTCCTCACAGGTCGTGATAACATTGATTCCCCGGGCAACGCACTTTTCCACCATCGGATAAATGTCTCTGATAAAACTGAATAAGGTCACGATAGCCACATCCGCGTCACATTCATCCAGAACCTTATCCGCATCGTCAGAGATGGAGACCCCGGTCTTGATTCCCAATTCCGCCCAGTCGCCGACATCCATTCCGATAATGTCCGGGTTCACATCAATTGCGCCGACAATTTCCGCCCCGTGCTCATGGGCATACCGCAGAATATACTTACTCATCTTACCGCAGCCATATTGCACAACTTTGATCTTTTCCATGTTTTACCTCCTCCCGTACCGATCAAACCGCGCGAAATAGAACCCGGTGGTACCTGTTCCGTGTCTCCGGTGCGGTGCTGGAATGCATACAAAGCCGGCAAAGAGGAAGCAAAGCATCTAACCATTGATGAAATAAAAGAAAAATATCATTTACATGATTTTGGCGGCCCGTTCTCCAAAAACGGATTAATTGATCTGAAGGAAAAAGGAACGTACCCGGTACGACGTTACAACATGTTTGCTATCCTTGATATCCCGCTGCTACCCTGGATCAAACTAAAAAAGCACCCGCGCGCCTATAAGATCGTTAAATACTCCGCGGTTGGCGCCCTTGTAGGGATTAGCTTTATATCAATCGCGCTTGTTGTAGGGATTATATTCTGTATATTTTTCCTCTTGTATATCGCGAAACTATAGAGCCGAGGATGCCGGCAATTATTTCGCCGCTCTCCGCAGCGGCCTTGGACACACGGCTGCCCGAATGTCCACCGGACATTCTCGCTTCACGCCGTGGCCTTTTCAGGTTCAAGTCCTTTTGATTAATCAATGTAATTAAAAGACGGTGGCACAAGCCACCGTCTTTAATTACATGGTTGCGGGGACTGTGTACGCATTCTGCAGAGCCTGCATTTTAAATGGTTGAGAGGCTCATCGCAGATTTTAATCCAAATACAATCCAATCTGATACATTACTAAATGCTTTAGCATCTGTGTATACCTGTCCTGACAATTTCCTTAAGTTCATCAAGTGATTGGATAATTACTTCTGCTATTTCCGGCCTCCTTTCGTTTTTATGCAATAAAAACCGGAAAGCCTATATGACCTTCCGGCATGTAATTTAGGGTAATCAAAGTTTTTGGGTAATCAAAGTTTTTTAGGGTCTCTGTTCATTCGGGTCTAACAGTGGGCTCCTTCCGTGGGGTCTGACAATGGGGGCAGTGCGTAGGGGCAAAAGAACTCAAAATGATTAGAGGAGGCCGTGATTGCCTCCTCTATGCTTCTTCATTTATCATATAACTGCAACGATTTTAAAATGAAAGGAGCATACATGAATGATATCATAAGATTTCTTGAATTAGAAGACCCTGCAATAACAATCGAGGACATCTCCACAGAGGGACGTGTCAAAACGGTTACGTTGTCGACACCACCGGAGATCAGATTCTGTCCCCGGTGCAGCTTTCGAATGCATTCCAGAGGGATCAGGATCCGAAGGGTCAATCATCCGATATTGCAGGACACGTATCAGTTAGTCCTTTTACTGAAGCAGCGGCGCTGGCGCTGTACGAACGGGCAATGTCGATATGAAGAAAATGAATCTTTTAATTTCATAAGTAAACACCGTCGGAACACAAACGCAGCCGACTTTCTCATCGTCAATGAATTCCGGGATCTGACTAAGTCTGCCGCAGATATCGCAAGGAAGTTCAACACTTCTGACACATACGCCATCAACGTATTTGACCGGTATGTCAACATGAAGAGGATTGCCCTGACGGATGCGATCAGCATCGACGAAGTTCATCTCGACATCGATCAGATATGTCAATATGCGCTGGTCGTTCAGGATTTTCATACAGGAGAAGTGATTGATCTGCTCGAAAGCCGCAGGCAGAATGTGACTGAACCATACTTCGCATCCATTCCAAAGGAAGAACGTTTTGCCGTTCAATATCTCATCACGGACATGAACAATGAATATCTTCGCTATGTTGAGAGATACTTTCCGAACGCAGTATCTGTCGTAGATTCTTTCCATGTGATCCAGTGGATCGTCAAAGAACTTGCGGATTTCATACGCGATCTGCAGAATACGATCAGAGAGCGTGACGAAATACGGCAGAAAAAACTGTCGGAAAAGGCCGGACACCAGGTAAGGCTTCCAATGTCCGATGAACTGTATCTGCTGAAGCACTACCGTTTCCTTTTACTTTCCAATGCAGATTCCATCACATATCACGAGGAACCACACATGGACCGGCACTTCAGATGCCTGATGAGAACCTCCGATTACAAGGAACGCTTTTTTCTCATTGATCCCGCGTTGAAAGAACTCCATGATCTGAAAGAGCGTTATGTGCGATTCAACACAGTAAATGCCGGCAAGCCTCAAAAGGCGGCAATCGAATTGAATCAACTGATCAATGACTACGCCCATTGCGATCACGACATCTTTATCCGTTTTTCCAGACTCCTGAAACGACACAGGGAACCTATCATCAACTCATTCGTTCTGATGGAACGGCTTGATAAAAACGGGGGCGCTATCATTTCGAGATTGTCCAACGGTCCTATCGAATCCACGAACAGAAAGGCCAAAGATCTGAAACGGATGGGGCGGGGTTTCCGTAATTTCAACCATTTTCGGAATCGGTTCCTCTTTGCTTCAAGAAACGATCCCCAATTAAACGGACGCGAGCCTGTCGGACAAGACCGGCCTCGTTCTTTAAGATACCGGAACACAGTTCCTAAGAGTAAACAGCGCGTCCTGAACGCTGAGCTCGAGTCGATTCTCGAAATGTACGACTGCTCAAAGGACGAGCTTCTTTCCCTTCGGCACTGGGTGGCTGAAGGCAACAGTCCTTTTAACAACCCGGATAGGATCCTCAATGAAGCGGGGCTTCCATGTGACTTCATTGCTGCCAGCAGAATACTGGACGAAGCCTTTCTTGACATCAATAAGGGAGGTGATTTGAGATGACCACCTATCAAGAACTGCATCAACATATCCTCGATCTTGAAACGGATCTCGATTTTCAAACAACGGAATTAAACTGCCTGTACGGATTCCTGTCCTGGATGAATCTATGGGATGAATTCATCTATTTCAGAAACCATGCTCATTCTGAACAAAATGAAGACGAACCCTTCCCACGTCTGGTACTTTAACCTAAACTCTCATTAAGAAAACTGACATCAGAATCGTTGCAATTCAAAGCGGAGATCACTTATCGATCCTCCGCTTGATTTTCCGTTCAGTTCTTGTTTGTTCAGACCCCATAGTTCGCCCCTAATGAACGACCCCACAGACTGTCCCTAACGACAGACCATAACGAATGACATCTGACCCTAATGCTTTCCCCCAAAAAACTTTGACAAACCCTAAAAAACTTTGATTACCCGTAATTTACTGTTACTCAATTAATTGTTCTATCATCAGTTCAATAATTCTTGATGGTAATCTGACCTTTCCACCATTGTAATGCTGCAGCTTTTTCAAGCAAGACAAGTATTCTTCTTTATCAATATAGAAATTATCATACAGCTCTTTCAGTATTCCTAGTGTCCCCTTTACTTCAACACCCTCCTTTTCCGCAGCTTTTCGGAGTGGTCCATCACCAGATAATAATACAATTTCTCTATTTTTAGCGATTGCAAGTGCTACACAATCAAATACTGATGGCTTTGCATATTTCATATTTAACTCTTCTGCGAGAAAAAATTCTTCTGTTGTCATTTCTGTAGGAACCAATCCATGCTCAATTAACCGTTCTCCCAAACCCTCTGGTTCTACAAGTTCGTTTCCAATAGCATCGCTATTCATTAAGAATACATATGGAAGCAGGAATGGCAGATTAATTTTGTCTATTGTCAAAAAATCTATCCAAACATTTGTGTCACTACTTATATATTCCATTCTATGCTCCTACAAAACAACAATGATTTGCAACTTCTTCAAATGGTATTTGTAATAGTTCTGCACCTTTCTGAATTGTTATTTCGTCCTCATTCACCGCCCTATAAACAAGTTGAGGAAATAAAGAAGGTTTTTCCATAGGAATCCTTGACTTTTCATTTTTTCTTCCACCTGTTCTGTTCAAATTAATAAAATAGTTTCTACAAACCGATTCATTAATAATACCACAATTTTTAGCACGCATTACTAACAAGGACATGGCTACACCATACTCTTCACAAATCATAAACATGTCAGTTTTTATTGATTTCCTGTGTACTCCAAGCTCTCTTTTAGCATCAATTTCTGGCAACAAAAATGCACCACTAATAGCTGTAGCCATCTTTTCTTTCTGATTTTCATCCATTTCATCAGGCCACTTAAAGGCAAAATGTGCAAGTTCATGACCTAAAGTGGTTCTCAATCGCTCAGCAGTCATATTCTTATTAACGGCAATATATGGGCGGTCATTTACTGTACCATTAATGCCAGAAAAACCATCATTCTCTATATCGATCATATAAACCAATACACCTTTGTTTTCAAGTAGTTCCATTAAATTTCCAACTGGTCCACTCTCTGCAAGCTTTAGATATCGCCTTAATCGTAACGCATTTTCTTCAATATCCTCACTAAGATCCACTGTATTGATTCTTGGGGCTTCAGGAAGAACTTCTCCACCTAAAAGTTCAACAGATTCAAAAAACCTGCTAAAATACTCTTCAACGGATTCCCTGACATAATCCTGTTGAGATTTATTTAGCTTCCCATTTTTACGGAACTCCTCATGTGAAAAAACAAGATTCTCATTTCTTGAAACTAAAAAGTCAGTAACCTTAACATTCAATGCTTCAGCTAATAATTTAATTACTGGCATATCAGGTCTACGTTCGCCGCTTTCATAATGAGTAATCGCCATAGTTGAAACACCTACCATAGAGGCAAGTTTTGTCTTTGTAAAATTATTCTTTAATCTGTAATATTTTAAGTTTTTATTAAACATTTTTCGCCTCCTTCCTTGCTCTTTAAGATTACATGGCGCAATTTATTCTGTTTATATTTTATCATTTCTTCAAAAAAAGTAAACACGTTTTGAATTCATTTTTCATAATTAGTATTATACTATGTATACGAGGCACGTAATTATGTGCCCCTTCTGTGTCTTCATATATTATTCTTACTGGTTGATATGGTTACGTCCAATGCATCAGGATTTGTGTAGTCGAAGCATATGGTAAGGTCTGCCTGTGGATCAAAGTCCACAAGCAGTACTCTATTACCTTGCCTTGCAAGTGCTACTCCAAGGTTTGTGGTACTCGTCGTCTTGGCTACACCCCCTTTTTGTGTACAGATTGAAATGACCTTACTCATCCTCATCACACCCTTTGTCATCGCAGCATTTGCATTCACAAGGATGAAGTGTGCCTTCAGCTATCTGATCACCAACCTTAAAGGAAAATGCGATTTCCTCAATTTCATGCTGGCATTTACAGCTATCACAGCTGCAGCATTCACACTCACATGAGTCCTCGTCATCTTCAAATTCGTCCTCATATTCTGCATCTGCCATATCCAGCTCATCCATAAAGGCTTCGATAGCACATTTTTTGAAGCTGTCATTGAATTTGTCAATTGCATCATTATTTCTTCTGCAAAGCACTCTGAGCTGTTCAGGAATGAAAGAGTAATCATGATCAATCAGAAGAATATCGATAAGGCTGATTGCATGTGCCGGTGAGATTTTCATCAGCTCCTCAAACAGATTCACGTAACCATTGAATATATGGAGTCCGTCTTCATACTCGCCGTGAAGTGTATAAAAGGTTTCTCTTGCTGAGAGTTCAACTGCCTCTGCAACTACTCCAGATAAATCTCTGATTTTCTCCTTCATTTCCTTTTCATTTGCAATAACTGTTTCTCTTTCGATTTTTTTGTTCTCCATTTTGTTTCCTCCTGTTTTTTGAAAATAAAAAAAACACACCCGTATTGGCGTGGTCATGTATAGTGAGGAAACTTTTATATATATTTACGTTTTGCATTCAGGAACTTGATAAGAGCATCATCAATAGCATCGGTATATTTACCTTCTCTGGTAAGTGCGTTTTTCCAGTTGATTAGACTGTATAGAGTAAGATCATGTATATCATCATCCATCGGAACCAAGTATTTATTCTTTCTCGTCATTTCCACCTCCCGAAGATATTGTAACCGAAACAGTTTGCTATTGGAATTATGCAATGAACAGAAAATCGCACATTCTGTCCCCACAAATAACTATGTATGGATGAACTCAGGGGCTCTCAGAAGCCCTCAGGTGCCCTCATATGCACAGTTTTTCTGATTTGCTGAAATCGATGAAACCATTGAAAATGCTGACTTCCCTTGAAAATAAAGAACTCGGAGCATTTGCTCCGAGTGTGAATCCTTGGTTACGGGGAAAGGACTGGCGCGTATGCTTACGCATCCGCCGTTCTGCGGCCGCTCTCTGCAGCGGCCTTGGACACACGGCTGCCCGAACGTCCACCGGACGTTCGAGCTTCACGCCGCGGCCTTTTCAGGTTCAAGTCCTTTCGATTAATCGATGTAATTAAAAGACGATGGTACAAACCACCGTCTTTTTATTACATGGTTGCGGGGAAAGGACTGGCGCGTATGCTTACGCATCCGCCGTCCTGCGGCCACTCTCTGCAGCGGCCTTGGACACACGGCTGCCCGAACGTCCACCGGACGTTCGAGCTTCACGCCGTGGCCTTTTCAGGTTCAAGTCCTTTCGATTAATCGATGTAATTAAAAGACGATGGTACAAACCACCGTCTTTTTATTACATGGTTGCGGGGAAAGGACTTGAACCTTCGACCTCCGGGTTATGAGCCCGACGAGCTACCAACTGCTCTACCCCGCGATATCATATTGTGTTGCTGTGACGCCCATTCTGTGTGATAGTAATGGTGCCGGCGACCGGGGTCGAACCGGTACGGGTATTACTACCCATGGGATTTTAAGTCCCAGGCGTCTGCCAATTCCGCCACGCCGGCAGAAAAAAATTGGCTCCGAGGGTGGGGCTCGAACCCACAGCCTACCGGTTAACAGCCGGTTGCTCCACCATTGAGCTACCTCGGAATAACGTTACTTTGTCCGCAACAGTTAGTATTATATAGCATAAACGGTAGGTTTGTCAACAGGAAAATTTGATATTTTTGGGTATTCTTCCACCGTTATTCCGCGCTCAGCAAAAACGTCAGATTTCGGCCGTTTTCATATCGTAATCCGCTTCCCTATCTCCATGTTTCAATGTTCTGCACAGCGTTATTCGGCGGTTTCACTGCACGCTGATCTGATGACCTCCGCGGCATCCTCCGGTGCGGTGATTCGGCAGATCTGCTCCGCGGTCAGTTCTGAAATATCCGCGCAGGCGCTGGTGCATCCGCAGATTACCAGAAGATATTTGTAGACGGTACCCGGTTCAGCGATATCAATCGCCCAGTCAGACCGCGCGTCCCGGATCTTCTGCAGAAGTGCGCCTCTGTCGTATCGTGGATTGCATCCTCCGCAGAATTTGACGCCGATCGTCACAGGCTCCGGCGCAGTCATCGCCCGCCGCCCTTCATCAGCGAACGGGCAAAGGCCATCATGTCCTCATCCACGGAGTTGTCCAGCAGGATCTCCCTGATTTCCGGCATCTCCCGGCGGAAAACTTCCTTTACAACGTTCTCCAGCGTGTCCTCCGCCGCATAGCAGCCGCCGCATGCGCCGGTGAACCGCACTGTGAGAACGCCGTCTTTGTAATCCCGCATTTCCATGCCGCCCATGTGGCTCTCCAGCACCGGATTTATCTTCTCATCGATAAGCGTCTGTATCTGTTCTCTTTTCTCGTTCTGCGCCATAGCAGCACCGTTTCCTTTCCTTCCGTGTCTCCATACGCGTTCTGTATGCGTTTCATGCGCGTTCCATGCTGCGGCTCCGGCCGCCTACATATACAGCTCCATCAGCGCCATGGCGGCCACCGGCAGAGTTGCCAGCGACATCAGCGTCGTCATCGCGATGCCCTTCGCCATCAGGTCTGCATTTTTGTTTTCCCTGGCGGCAATCGCAACGGAAATCACCGCGCCCGGAAAAGCCGAAGCAAACACCAGCGTCAGCTTGGCCCAGTTCGTGAGAGGCAGCCAGTTACAGCCCAGGAATGTCAGCACCGGCACAAGCACCACGTTGACAAGGCAGACAATAATAAGCTTCCGATCGGTGAAGGCGGATTTCAGATTGCTGTTGCTCAGCTGGATTCCCAGCACAATCATAGAGACCGGCACTGTTGCGTCCGCCAGAATTCCGAAAAAATCCGAGGCGATTTCTGGGAGCCGTATTCCTGTAATCAGAAGGACCAGTCCTATCAGTGCCGCCAGCATACACATGTTGCAGAGAGAGCGGAACACCGCGCGAATGTCCGCCCGTTTTTTTGTGCCGTAATTCAACTGCAAAACCTGCAGGAAATAGAGATAGAAAACGCAGGTGCAGTTTTCGATGACCATGAAATACAGCGCCTGGCTGCCGAAAATCGACGCCGTAACGGGAAATCCCATAAATCCGCTGTTTACGCTGGACATCAGAGCAAGAAGGACCCCCTGATCCTCCGGCGGCCGATACCGCAGTATCTTCAGTACCAGAAGACCCAGCAGCCATACAGCGAAAAACCAGATCAGCGTTCCCAGAAACACCTCTAATGTCGCCCGTTTCATTTCCGGCGTCAGCGGATTTTCCGACATGGAATCGATAATCATGGCCGGGATGGATATATACAGGAGAAGATTGACCAGATACTTGTTCGACTCTACAGGAAGAACACCTGCTTTGTTCGCGGCGTAGCCTACGGCAACGATGCAGAAAATCATAATAACCTTCAGAAAAACTGTCGCCATTTCCCCTCCTCAGGAAAGCCCCGGCATGACCGCCGCTCTTTTCTCTTCTCTGTCTTTTTCCGCGTTTTCCCGTACAATCCGGATTTTCTTCTCGTATTTGAGCCTCTTTTCCTCGTTTCCGCAGGCGTCATAGATTTCCACGAGTTCCCCCATCACATCGGTATTGCTGGGAGAATACTGCAGAGCCCGCAGGAACCTCTGCTCCGCCTCTTCCGGCAGTTCAAGGCCTTTATATGCCACGCCAAGATAATACCACAGCGGCCACCAGGTATTGAACCGTTCGTCGTCTTCATAATCCGACAGAATCGCAATACCCTCCTCATAACGTCCGCTGAGCACTGCGTTATATCCCTCTTCAATTTTGCAGGGCTCTGTGAGCTTATCCAGAAGCCCCCGGATTTCCGCCCGAAGCTCGCCGTCCTCCGACAGCTCCATGAAGCGGTCCCAGGTCAGCTTTGCCTTGATGTACAGCCCGAGATTGATATATCCGAATCCCAGGAAATAGAAGCCCATATCGTAGTCGGGGGCCTTCAATGTAAGCTTTTCAAAGGTTTCCAGCGATTCGGCCTTGAACCGCCCCACATATTCCTCGCCTTCCCCGTTCTCGTAGGCGTCTTTGCACGCGCGCCCGTAGCAGTAGAACGCATCCCGGTTTTCCGGATCCAGCAGGATTGCGGCCCGGAACAGGATACACGCCTCCTCATAGCTGTCATGCGCCGCCAGATCCACGCCTTCATTAATCAGGGGTTTTACAAAATCTGCCGTGAAGGTTCTCAGAATATACGCCTTGTAATTTTCCGCGTAACGGAAGTTGATGTCGCACCCGATCACATACGCCATGTTCCGGGCGATGGCCAGTGTCGAGAGACCCTGATCCAGCTCGGCTCTGCGGATTGGAACCGGAACGTCCTTCATAATGTCCCCGATACCGGCCCGGTTCAGATAATTGTCCGAAAGCTCGTCGAACAGAAATCCCTCTTCAATGCGGGGAATCAGATAATCTGAGATGCGATCCTTAAACTGCTGTTCCTTTTCCATTTACTTCAGTTCCCATCCTTTCTCCATAAACCGTCGGACGACCTCCGGATTCAGCGTGTCCATCAGATCCAGCGTCAGGAAATGCTCTGCTCTCGTGGAGATTCCGCTGAATTTCGCCTCCTGCTTCATGGCGAACCGGTACAGAATCCGGTACAGATCCTCCTTTTTATGAGAAGCCATATGATATTTTCCGGAATAATAGAAATCCGCCAGCCGCTCAAAGAAGCGGAACGGAGTGACTTCCATGTCTTCAATGAGGAATTCCAGCGTGCGCTGAAATCCGCCCCGGTTGTAGTAGAGATCAAGCACAGTCGTGACCATCTTCAGCTTGACAAAATCAATGGCGGACATGTATTTGTTACTGATCACCTCGTATGGCGCTTTGTTCCTGTAAACATACCCGTGCCTCTCTGCTTCCCTGCGGATCCTCGTGCCCTTCAGGAGCTTCAGAAACCCAAGCTGCAGTACCGACGGATGAACCGCATACACACGGTCGAAGGATTCCGCGAAGGACCGGTAATCCTCACAGGGCAGTCCCGCGATAAGGTCGACGTGAACCTCGATGGTTTCCAGTTCCATCAGCTTGCTGATGTTCTGCAGGACCCCGGCGGTTTCGGTCTTCCGGCTGATTTCCCTCAGAGTGTACGGGTTCGCCGACTGCACGCCGATCTCAAACTGAAAAAGCCCCTTCCGCGCTTTGGACAGGATCCGGAAGGAATCCGAATCGAGAAGATCTCCGCAGATCTCAAAGTGGAAGTTCGTGGTTCCGTTGTCTTTGTCGATGATATACTGCCAGATCTCTCCGGCCCGCGCTTTGTTATAGTTAAAGGTCCGGTCAATGAACTTCACCTGACGGATATTTTTGTACATCAGATACCCGATATCCCTGCGCACACGCTCCAGGGAAAGCTCCCTCACCGTGCTGTCCACGGAGGAAATACAGTAAGAGCAGCGGAACGGGCATCCCCGGACGGATTCGTAGTACACGATCTTGTCCGTCTCCACCTCCAGATATGTGTAGGGGAACGGGAGCCGGTCCATATAGGGAAGCGAGCCCGCCTCGTTGGAAATAACCGTGTCCAGACCCCAGTAGGTCAGACTGCTGACCTTGCTGAAGTCCCTGTTCCCCGAAATCAGCTCGCGGCAGAACTGGGAGAACGGCTTTTCGCCCTCTCCGCGGATGATGAAATCGGCCCACGGGTTGTCCCGAAGAAACCTCTCGCTTTCATAACTGACCTCTGGTCCGCCCAGAAGGATGCGGAGATCCGGGCGGGCCTTTTTCAGGTCGCTGCACAAAGAGCGGATCTGTTCTATATTCCAGACATAGCAGGAGAAACACACCAGATCATATCCGCCCCGCATGATTTCTCCGAACACGAGATCCCGTTCGTTATTGATGGTAAATTCGCGGAGCTCCACATCCAGCCCGGAATCCGCCACTACGGAATAGAGATATTTCAGCGACAGATTCGTATGGATATATTTCGAATTTAATGTCGTCAGAAGAATTCTCATTACAGCATCCTAAACCTTTCATCCTTCAGCATTCCGCTGTCCTCCATGGCCCTTCTCAGCTTCGCGAGCATCGCCTCTCTGTCCTCCGGAAGCGTGCCCTTCAGTGAAAGATAGTTGGAGGCATGATTGCTCCGGAACACACACGGCTTCTCCGGATTCATGTTCTCGATCATCAGGCAGGTTTCCGCGATCACCTCTTCCGGCGACAGCAGCCTGAACTCACCGCTCCGGATTTTTTCATAGAGCGGCGCCGCGGGTTCCACCATCAGCGTCAGAAGCGCCACATAGGACGCATTCATCCGGCTGATCATTCTGCCGCTTTCAATGGCGTGCTCGCGCCAGCCGTCTTTACCGGCCAGTCCGGAAATGAAGGTGACTGACGCCTGGATCCCGGAATCCTCAATTTTGTGAACCGCCTCGATGAGCTGTTCTCCGGTCACGCCCTTGCAGATATCCTTCAGAACCTTTTCGCTCCCGGACTCCGCGCCGATATAAATCATGCGCACTCCGTTTTCGTACAGCTCGCGCAGCTCCTCCGGCGTTTTGTGAAGCACATCGGCGGCGTTTCCGTAAACGTTTACTCTCCGGCATTCCGGAAACAGCTCCCGAATTTTCTGCAGAATCACCAGAAGTTTCCGGTTGGACAGGCACAACGCGTCCCCGTCGCACAGGAAGATCCGCTCTACATGCCGGTAAAGCCTCCTGGCCTCTTCCAGATCCTCCATGACCTCATCCATGTTCCTGAGATGAAACTTCTTGTTCTTGAACATGCTGCAGAATGTGCATTTGTTGTGTGTGCAGCCGACCGTTACCTGGACAAGCAGACTGTAAGCCTCGCTGGGCGGCCGGTAGATATCTCCTTCGTATCTCAAAATTTACTCCATTTCGTTTCTGTCTGATTCAGTCCGGAACTGTACCGCACGCTGCGGCGTTCCGCACGGTCTGTCACGGCAGACCACAAAATCCCCGTCCGGATTACATGCGTTCCGGCGCCTTCATTCCCAGCAGCGCCAGACCGTTCCGGATTCCGTTCTTGGCTGCGATGGTCAGTGCAACCTTGGCCACCCGCTCCTCTTCATTTTCTGAAAGAATGTGTTCATCATGATAGAAGCGGTTGTACGCCTGAGCGATGTTGACAATATGACGGGTGATGATGGAAGGCTCGAACTTCTCGCCGGCTTCCACAACAGTCTGCGGAAGAGCGTACAGCAGACGGGTCAGAGCGTACGCACTGTCGCTGTTCAGATAACTGAAGTCCACATCATCCAGATTCCACGCCTTCGCCACAGTTTCTTCGCCCGCCTTGCGGAGCACGCTTGCGCAGCGAGCGTGAGTGTACTGTACGTACGGGCCGGTCTCTCCGTCAAAGTTCAGAACCTTGTCCCACTTGAACACATAGTCCTTGATTTTGTTATTCGAAAGCTCCTGGAAGATCACCGCACCGATTCCCACCTGATGCGCCACATCGTCGATGAACGCCTCATCCGCAGCGGGATTCTTCTCTGCGATAATCTCCCGGGTCTTCTCAACCGCCTTGTTCAGAACGTCCTCCAGGAAGACCACGCGGCCGGCCCGGGTGGACATGGTTCCGTCCTCCAGGCTGACCATTCCGAACGGCACGTGAATGCAGTCCTTCACCCAGTCATAGCCCAGCAGCTCCACGACCTTCATCCACTGCTGGAAATACAGGTTCTGCTGCGAGGCGACCACATAGATGTTCTTATAGAAGTCGTAGGTTTCCTTCCGGTACACCGCGGTGGCAATATCACGCGTACAGTACAGCGTGGAGCCGTCTGATTTCGTGATCAGCGCCGGCGGCATGCCGTACTCCTCCAGGTCCACGATCTGCGCGCCTCTGGATTCCTCCAGCAGCCCTTTCTCCTTCAGCTCATCGATGAAGCGCTGCATCTTATCGGAATAGAAGCTCTCACCGTCCACCTCGTCGAACTCGATGTCCAGCATCTTATACACGCGGTTGAACTCCTTCATGGATTCCTCCCGGAACCACTTCCAGAGCTTAACTTCCTCCTCCTGCCCCTTCTCCAGATCCGCGAAAGCCTTTCTCGCCTCATCGTCCAGCTCGGGGTGCTTCTCCGCCTCCACATGGAATTTCGTATAGTATCCCAGCAGAGTGGTAATTGGATTATCCTTCACGTCCTGCTCATTTCCCCAATGCCGGTACGCGACGATCATTTTCCCGAACTGGGTGCCGTAATCGCCCACATGGTTCAGCCGTCTGACTTTGTAACCCAGCGCCCGGTAAATCAGATTGATGGAATTTCCGATCACGGTGCTGCGGATATGACCGATATGGAACGGCTTGGCGATATTCGGCGAGGAATATTCCACGATCACAAGCTTTCCGTCGCCCACATTCGTCTTTCCGAAGTTCTCCCCGTCCATCGCATCCTCCAGGGTTGACCTGGTATACATTTCCTTGGACAGGAACATATTCACATATGCGTTGACCTGCTCGACCTTCTCGAACAAAGGCCGGTCCGCGATCGCCTGAGCGATGTCTGCCGCGATGCTCTGCGGAGACTTGCGCAAAAGCTTTGCCAGGCGGAAGCACGGGAATGCGTAATCTCCCATTGCCGGATCCTGCGGGATCTCGACCAGCTCCAGAGCGTCCTCCTCGCTCAGCTCGCTGACCTGTCCGGCGATTATCTTTGATATTTCTTCTTTGTAGTTAACCATCTGTCGATCTCCTTTTCCGATATTACTTCTATTCCATGCTCTTTTAATATTCGTACAAAACATCCGTCGCCCGGGATCGTCGTTCCGGTAAAGGTTCCGTCATAGATCGATCCGCTTCCGCAGGATGGACTGTTTCCCTTCAATACGGCCCCTTCAACGGGCTCTCGTCGCTTCTCCGCCTGGCGCAGAACGTGCTTCCAGGATTCCTCCGCACCGCGCCGGAAGGCCTCGGTCACGTCTTTTCCGGCTCGATCCAGGATCCGTTCCCCGGAATATTCCGCCGGCGGACGGGGAGACTGCAGGCCTCCCGCAGTCTCCGGACATACCACGCAGCAGGAATGCGTCTGATAAAACCGGATCACATCCCCGTTCCGGTTATTTCCTCCGTTGTATTTACAATTATTGCCCAGCAGGCAGCTGCTTATGATATACATATTTCTCCCTACTCTGTCTAATCTGTTCTGAGGGTGACGATGGTCACGCCCTCTCCCCCCTCATTATAATTGCCGGGGCGGATCGATGCAACATGCCGGTTTCTTTTCAGCGACTGCCGGAGCCCCTTCTGCAGGATTCCCTCTCCCCGGCCGTGAATGACCGTGACCTCCTTCAGCCCGGCCATATACGCGTCGTCAATGTATTTATCCACGTCCATCCGCGCGCTGTCCAGATTTTCACCCTGCACATTTACCGAGCTGTGAACCGACTCCGTCTTCCGCTTCATCATGCCCCCGTAGCTTTTCCGCGCAGCGGGCTTCTTCGCCTTCGTCTTCTTTCCGTCTACCACCAGCATCAGATCGTCCAGATTTACTGTCACCTTCATGATGCCGACCTGCACCTGAAGTTCTCCCCGGTCGTCGGGCAGTGTGAGCACCTCTCCGTTCTGGTCCAGTGACAGAACGCGGACCCGATCGCCGACCCTCAGCTGAGACGCACTGACAGGTGCGCTGTTGACCTGACGGATCACACGTTCAGCGTATTTTTTCTCATTTTCCTTCAGCCTGCGGCGATTGCGGTCAAAGGCTTTGTTCCGCGCTCCCAGGCTGTCCATCCTGGACAGTTCCCGGAGCTCCTTTTGCACCTCGTCCGCTGTGGCTCTGGCTTCCCGGAGCATCTCTCGGGCCTCCTGACGGCTGTCAGCCATCAGAGTTTCCCTCTTCTTCCTGAATTCCGCCTGTTCCTCTGTCAGTCGCGCCTTTATCTGTTCCGCCTCGGCACGGATCCGTTCCGCTTCGGCCAGTTCTTCCTCAGCTCTTTTTTTGTCCCTGTCGATGGCGGAGATCACGTCCTCGAACTCGAGATCTCCCCGCTCGATCAGTTCTCCGGCGCGGGCCACAATATCTCCGGGCAGCCCCAGCTTGCCGGAAATCTCAAAGGCGTTCGACTTCCCCGGCGTTCCCAGCCGCAGCCGGTAGGTCGGACTCAGGGTTTCCACATCGAATTCCATAGAGCCGTTTTCCACGCCGTCAGTGGAAAGCGCGTACTTTTTAATCTCATTGTAATGGGTCGTCGCCACCGTCTGCGCCCCGCTGCGAAACAGCCGTTCCAGGATCGCGACGGCGAGGGCTGCTCCCTCTGTCGGGTCTGTTCCCGCGCCCAGCTCATCCAGAAGCACCAGAGAATTCTCTCCTGCCCGCCCGACGATTTCCACAATGTTTTTCATATGCGAAGAAAAAGTGGACAGGCTCTGCTCGATGCTCTGCTCATCGCCGATGTCTGCGAAGATCTCACTGTACACCGGTACCCGGCTCTGTCCCGAAGCGGGAATATGAAGACCGCTCTGCGCCATCAGCGCAAGAAGGCCGATGGTTTTCAGCGTCACGGTTTTCCCTCCTGTGTTGGGTCCTGTGATCACCAGCGTGCGGTATTGCTCCCCGATGGAAACTGAAACAGGAACGACGCTGTCCGGATCCAGCAGCGGGTGGCGCCCCTCCCGGATCACCAGCGCACCGTCTGTGCTGATTTTCGGTTCCTCGCCCTTCATGCGGAGGGAAAGCTTCCCCTTCGCCATTATAAAGTCCAGGCGCACCAGATTCTCCTGATTATTGCGCAAATCATGGCAGCACTCCCCTACCTGATCGGAAAGCTTCTGCAGAATACGGGAAATTTCAGCCTGCTCCGCAAGCTCCAGCTCACGCAGCTCATTATTCATGTTCACGATAGCCTGAGGCTCAATGAACAGAGTCGCGCCGCCCTTCGACTGGTCGTGCACGATTCCCGGGAATCTGGACCTGTGCTCCAGTTTCACCGGAATCACATACCGCCCGCCCTTGATCGTCACGATACTGTCCTGAAGATATGGTCTGTTCGCCTGACTGTTCACGATCTGGTTCAGGCGGCTGCGAATGGACTCATTCTGCCGCTGGATGCTCCGGCGGATCCCGCGGAGCTCCGCAGACGCGTTATCCGCCATCTCATCCTCCGACAGGATGCAGCGGTCGATATCCGCCTCAAGCCCCGGATGCGGCACAATCAGCTCCGCAAGAGACGAAATCAGCGGAACCGGGGGAACGTCCTCCTTCAGAAACCGGAGCACGTTGGAGGCCGCTGCCAGATCATAGTGAACCTGAAGCAGCTGTTTCATGGTCAGGCAGCCGCCTTTCCGCGCAAAAGAAACGATCCCGGCGATATCATAAATGCCGCCGACGGGCAGCGGCCCTTTACGCACAATAAGGTCAACCGCTTCCGTAGTTGACCTTAACTCTTCGGATACGCTCCGGGAATCTGTCTCCGGCGTCAGAGAAAGCGCCATTTCCCTCGCCATTTCACAGCCGGCCTCGTCCTTCAAAAGCTCTTTTATTTTATTGTACTCTAAGATATCGATCGCTTTTTCGTTCATTCATCAGCCCTTCTGAAGCTTTTCTATCTGACTTTTCAGCTGGATGTTTTCCATCTGCAGATCGAAGATCTGATTCTCAAACTCGGAGCATTTCGCCTGGAGCTCCTGGAACCGCTTGTCTTCCTTCTGTCCCTCCAGCTTCAGCTTTTCCATCGCCTCCCGGGTCTGCTTGTAATTCTTTTTCGCGTCCTCCCAGAGCTTGATGTAATGCGCGGAATCTCTCTCCAGCTGCTGATTCGCGACGCGGAGCCGCTCCATTTCCTCCTGCTGGTCAAAATACTCCTCCGCAATGTTGATGGAGGACAGCACCGCGACAGCGCCGGTGCCGTTCCGTCCCATCACTTTGGAAACAAGGTGCATACGATCATCCACATAATCCGCGATTCTCTCGATTTCCTCCTGAGTCTTATCTCCGGAAATACTGTAGGTCTGTCCGTAAATCTTAACTTCTACTTTGTCACCCATGGTTTCTCCTTTTTTCTTTGTTCCTTAATCACGCAGCACCGCATGGAAGCGCTCCTTCAGCATCTCGACGACCTCCGCATGAGCTCTGTCGGCTTCCTCGTCGGTCAGTGTCCTGTCGCTGTTCCGGTAGGTCAGGCTGAAGGCCACGCTCTTCTTCCCGCGCCCGACCTGCTCGCCGCGGTAGACGTCGAACAGACGGATGTCCTCCAGAATGCCGGCTTCCATCTCCTTCACCGCCGCTTCAATTTTTCCGACCTCCAGATCCTCATCGACAATCAGCGCCATATCTCTGGAGGTTGCCGGATATTTCGGCGGATGCCGGTACTGCACCTCCCGGTCTGACAGTGTCAGAATCAGGTCGAAGAACAGCTCCGCACAGTATGCTCTGGTTCCGATTCCGAAGTTTTCCGCCACGTCGGGATGCAGTTCTCCCATGATTCCCAGCTCCGTGTCGTCTCCGTTGCGGTCGCGGGCAATGATGCGTGCGCATCTGCCGGGATGATAGACGCCGTACTCGCTTTCTGTAACAAAGGTAAGTTCGCCGATGCCCATCTTGTCCAGCAGGGCGCAGACCATTCCCTTCAGCGTAAAGAAATTCTCCTTTTCCCCGTAGCATCCGATACTCAGATTGCAGGACTCGTCCGGAAGCCCGTCCGGCTCCAGCAGGTTTTTCATAAAGGTATTTCCGATCTCATAAGCCCGGACGGCCTCGATATTTCTGGCGTAGTTTCTGCCCAGAACCTCCAGCATTCCCGGCGTCAGAATCGTCCTCAGAGCAGAGGTGTCCTCTCCCATCGGGTTGATCATCCGAACGAAATTCCGTTCCCAGGAATCCTGATCGATCCGGCACTGATCCAGCACTCTGTCATTGGAGAAGGAGTAGGTCTGAATCTCGTTCGCGCCCATTCCGCAGAGGGTCACGCGGGCGAGTTCTCTCAGATCCCAGTCCTTCGGGAAAGGCGCGGCCGACGATGTGTCCGGAAGTGTCATCGGAAGATTGTCGTAGCCGTACATCCGGGCGACCTCTTCCACATAATCCACCTCCTCCAGCAGATCCTGCCGGACGGTCGGAGGAGTGATGTACATTTCGTCGCCTTCTCCTTCCACCTTCATTTCCAGTCCGTTGAAATAGGACACCATCTGCTCCCGGGAAATATCTGTTCCCAGCACTTTGTTGATGCGGCTCACTCGCGCCATGACCGTCGGCGCCTTCTCCGGGTTCGGATAAACATCGACGGAGCCGTCGAGGACTCTGCCACATCCGAGCATTTCCACAAGCCTGCAGACGCGGTCTGCCGCGGCGGAGCAGAGATTCGGATCAATGCCCTTCTCATACCGTCCGGAAGCCTCCGTCCGCATTCCCAGAGCCTTGGCCGTAAGACGCACACTGCTTCCGAGGAAGTTGGCGGATTCAATGACCACCGTATCGGTATCCTCCACGATTTCAGAGTTCAGTCCGCCCATGACGCCGGCTACTGCCACCGGCTTTTCCGCATCGTTAATCATCAGATTATCCGCATGCAGCGTCCGCTCTGTTCCGTCCAGCGTGGTGAAGCGCTCGCCCTCCTTCGCGGTGTCCACGATAATCTCCCCGCCGGCGAGACTTCTGATATCGAAGGCGTGGAGGGGCTGCCCGTATTCCAGCATAACAAAATTTGTAATATCCACCATGTTGTTGATCGGACGCATGCCGGCCGCCATCAGTCGCTTCTGCAGCCACCAGGGGGACTGCCCGATCTTCACATCCCGAATGACCCGCGCGGTATACCGCTTGCACAGCTCTGACCGAACCGATACCCGGATGTAATCTGCCGCGTTTTCTCCGGCCTTTTCGCATTCCGTGTCAGGATAGCGCACGGTCTTTCCGAAGGTTGCCGCAGCCTCTCTGGCCATTCCCAGCATGGACAGGCAGTCCGGACGGTTGGGCGTAATCTCGAAGTCCACGACGCTGTCCTCCAGTGCAAGGCATTCGGCGAAGTCCTGTCCCAGTTGTTCGTCCCAGTTTCCGGGCAGAATCCAGATCCCGTCTTTTGAAAACATCGGTGCAACCTTGTCATCGAATCCCAGCTCCTGCGCAGAGCAGAGCATACCGTCGCTCTCAACGCCCCGCAGCTTGCCTCGGGTGATCTTGACTCCGCCCTCTGTCTTGGGCTGGCCGTGAAGCGGTCCAGGAATCACGCTTCCGTGAACCGCGACGGGGACAAAGGCTCCCTCGAAGATATTTCCGGCTCCCGTTACCACCTGAAGAAGCTTCTCCTCGCCTATATTGATTCCGCATACCACAAGCTTATCCGCATCCGGATGCTTCTCTATTTTATCGATTCTTCCTACTTTAACGCCGCTTATTCCTGTTCCGATTTCCGTGCAGGTTTCAATGTTCGACCCGGACATGATCATCCGATCGCAGAACTCCTTTACCGGAACATCTATATCGACGTAGTCCCTTAACCAATTAACTGATACTATCATTCCTGCTGTGACCTCCTCATATTGTCAAATACAGATTGCGTATTTTTCAATGTTTCTTGCTTCTGACTGATTTCTATTTGAACTGATTGATGAATCTCATGTCGTTCTCATACAGAAGCCGGATGTCATCAATTCCGTATTTCAGCATCGCGATTCGCTCTACGCCCATTCCGACCGCGAATCCTGTGTATTTTTCCGTATCGATTCCGCCGACACGGTGTACGTGCGGATGCGTCATCCCGCAGCCCAGGATTTCGATCCAGCCGCTTCCCTTGCAGACGTTGCAGCCCTTCCCGCCGCACTTGAAGCAGGAAACGTCCATCTCTGCGCTGGGCTCGGTGAAGGGGAAATGGTGAGGGCGGAATTTGGTTCTCGTTTCCGGTCCGAACAGCTGTTTAGCCATATGATCCAGAGATCCCTTCAGATCTGCCATTGTAATGTTCTCGCCGATTACCATCATTTCCACCTGATGGAAGGTGGGAGAATGGGTGGCGTCCGGCGTGTCGCACCGGAAGCAGCGTCCGGGAATCACGATTTTATAGGGGAGCGGAAGCTCCTTCTCGGCCCGCACCTCACCGGAGGAGGTATGCGGACGGAGCACGATGTCCTTTCCGATATAAAAGGTATCCGACATGTCCCTGGCCGGGTGGAATTCCGGCGAGTTCAGTCCGTCAAACGTGTTGAACACGGTATCGACCTCCGGACTCTCGTAAACGGAATATCCCATGGAGCGGAAAATTCCGACAATCTCGTTTATGACCTGCGTAATCGGATGTTCAACGCCGATCGTGACCTGCACGCCGGGTTCAGTGACATCGATCTTCTCTTCCCTGAACCGGGCTTCTCTGGTCTTTTCGCGAACCTGTTTCACCCGTTCCCGGAGCATTTCCTCAAACTGGGCCTTCGCCCTGTTGGCGGCCATCCCCATTTCCTTTTTCTCTTCTCTGGAGAGCTTGCCCATTCCTCTCAGAATCTGGGTCAGCTGTCCCTTCTTGCCCAGGACGCGGACCCGGATCGCTTCGGTCTCTTCCAGAGTACCGGCTTCCTTCAGCTGCTCCCTTGCTTCCGCTAATACCTTTTCTAATTTTTCCTGCATGTTTTCTTTACCTCATATTTATTTTGTCCGCATGGCCTCGTACATCAAAATGCCGGCGGCCACGGATGCGTTCAGTGATTCCAGCGCTCCCTTCATCGGGATTCGGAGACGGACGTCCGCCTGATCGATCAGACTCCTGCTGGCGCCGTTCCCTTCATTTCCGATTACCAGTGCGATATTTTCTGTAAGGTTTACATCATAATAGATACAGTCGCCCTCGAGACACGTCACCACAAGACGTTTCTTCAGAGGACGTATCAGATCGAATAATTCCTGCTCGGAAGCCACCGTCAGGATCGGCATCCGAAACAGCGATCCGGCTGCGGCTCTCACCACCTTGGGAGAATATACGTCCGCCGTTCCCTTCAGGCAGATCACAGCTCCGTATCCGGCGCCCTCCGCAGTCCGGATAATCGTTCCGATGTTGCCGGGATCCTGAAGCCTGTCCAGAACCACCACATTTCTGCGGGAAAGCAGCATGGGCAGCTCATCTTCCCGGCAGCTCCGCTTCTTTACGATTCCCAGAATTCCCTGGCTCGTTTCCGTCTGCGCAAGCGTATCGAACAGTTTTCTGTCCATGACATAATAACGTACAGGGAAATCGGTACTCTGACTCCAATCTTCTCTCAGAATCAGCCGGTCCAGATCCGCGCCGTATTCAATGGCCTCCTGAATCAGATTCTCTCCCTCGATCAGATATCGTTCCTCCCTGTCCCGGTACTTCTTCCGGGTCAGCCGCTGACATTCCCTGTATATTCGGTTTTCCTTCGATGAAACCCTGTTTTCCATGTTGTAAAGCAACTTCCGGCAATAGTATTAAAAAGCCGGCTTGCACCACCGGCTTTTCAAAAGCTAACTTGATTATTTAGTGTTCAGAAAGGTCGGGATATCGAACTTGCTGTCCGATGGATCTTCCTCTCTGGCTCCTTCGAAAATTTTCTCCAGCGTAACCTCGGTGCCGTTGATGCCATCTTCCGTAACAATTTTCCTCGGCGAACGCGCGGATTCCGGCAGCTTGAAATCGCTGGTATCCGGTCCGGGCTGGCCGCTCTCGAAGCCTGTCGCAATGACCGTGATGGAAATCTCGTTGTTCATCTCCTCACTGACGGATGCGCCGAAGATCAGAATAGCCTCCTTGTCTGCCTGTTCCTCGACGAGGCTCGCGATCTCGTTCACCTCCATCATGCCCAGATCGTAACCGCCGGATACGTACAGCAGAATCGCCTTAGCGCCGTCGATTCTCGTCTCAAGCAGCGGACTCTCGATTGCCGCCTTGACGGCCTCCTTGGCTCTGTCCTCGCCGGAGCCGTGCCCGACGCCCATATGCGCGACGCCCCGGTCGGTCATGACCGATCTCACATCTGCGAAGTCCACGTTGATCAGCGCGAAGTCCGAAATCAGGTCGGAGATGCCCTGCACGCCCTGGCGCAGTACGTCGTCCGCCATCGCAAACGCGTCGATCATCGTCGTATTCTTCTCACAGTTCTCCAGCAGCTTGTCGTTCGGAACGATGACGAGTGAATCCACATATTTCTTCAGAAAGTCCAGTCCGAGATCGGCCTGTGCCTTCCGTTTCTTGCCTTCAAATGAAAACGGTTTGGTAACGACGCCTACGGTGAGGATCCCCATGTCCTTCGCCGCCTTGGCGATGATCGGAGCAGCGCCGGTTCCGGTGCCGCCTCCCATTCCCGCGGTGATGAACACCATGTCAGTCCCCTCAATGAGATCCGCAATCACATCCAGCGTCTCTTCCGCAGATTTCTGTCCGATCTCCGGATTTCCGCCGGCCCCCAATCCCTTGGTCAGTTTCTCGCCGATCTGAATCTTTGTTTCAGCATTACAGCGCCCCAGCGCCTGACTGTCTGTATTAACCGCGATATACTCCACACCCTGCAGGTTCGTTTCCAGCATTCTGTTAACCGCGTTGCAGCCTCCGCCGCCGACGCCGATCACCTTTATAACAGCTCCGCTCGTCTGTTCATTTTCAAATTGCAACATTTATACTGCCTCCTTGGATCCCATATTAGTGATATTTTATCATATAATATGGACATTTGCACGAATTTTTTATTAAAATGAGGGAGAAAACGATATATAATTATGATCTCCCAGCGATATCGTCCCGCGCTTTGTCTTATTCTGATACAGTTTGTTGATCACCTTCTGCAGGTTGCCGCTGTCGATGGCCTTTTTCATCTGTTCCGGCGTCCCCTTTACAATCAGCGTATCGTACACGTACGCCCGTATCGTGCGCTTCTGCACTTTTATCTTCTTGAAGTACAGATCGCCCCGGCTCATGGTGGAAACCATTTCCAGCGTCTCCCTCAGTGTTTCCTTCTCTTCCGCACGGACCGTTTTCCCGACTCTGATGCGGCTCAGTGTCAGACCGGAAAGCGTCGTAAGCTTGGGATCTGTTCTGGCGATCCGGAGCACCCGTCCCTCCTCGTCGATGACGACATAACGGTTGCCGTAAACGATTGCGGCGACCTGCTTTCTCTCTGTCACCTGTATCTCCAGCGTGGACGGCAGATGTCGCTTCACCTTCACCTTTGCAAAATAAGGATCCTGCAGGAGACGTTCCCGTATCTCTTTTTTCCCGGGACGGAACACCAGGTTTCTTCCGGTGACCGCACCGCTCATATTGATGACCTCCTCGTCAGTGTAATACACATTTCCCGATACCGTGACTGTCTTGATATTGAATACCGGTGACGCCAGAAACACGGCGCACACTGCAATGAGAATCAGCGCGATCAGAAACCGCCTCAGCAGATTCTTCTTTCTGCGTTTTTTCTTTTTCCGGGGGATCTCCCTGTACGGAATATCTTCCGCCGCGCCCGGATCTTCCATATTCGGCTGCTCCGCGTCCGATACCTCCGCGGATGCTGCTTCAGCGGAAGCAAGACGTGTGTATTTTTCCTGCTCCATCGTTTTCCCTCACAGGCTTTTCCTGATTTCTTCGTAAATAAGCTCCGCGGAATTATGGGGAACACAGCTTCGGCTCGCTTCTCCCATGGCGTTTCTTTTCTCCGGATCCGATTCCAGCCTGTTCACCTCGGCGATCAGCCGTTCCGGCGTCAGTTCTTTCTCCTCGATTAAGACGGCGCCGCCCCGGTCCGCAACTGATCTGGCGTTAAAATACTGATGATTTCCCGTAACGTTCGGTGAAGGAATCAGAATGGACGGACGGCCGCTGACACAGATTTCCGCCACAGACAGCGCCCCTGCCCGGCCGATCACCAGATCCGCCGCCGCAAGATAGCCCGGCATGTCGCTGATGTATGAGCATACACGGATATTCTGTCCGGTTTCAATCCCCTGCCTCCGGATTTCTTCACAGATTTCATCATAATACTGGCTGCCCGTTCCGAAGAGCAGAACCTTCCCGGAGCATCCCTGAAATGTTTTCATCAGTTCAAACACCACTTCATTGATGCGTTCGGCGCCCTGACTTCCGCCGAAGGAAAACACCGTGAACTGATCCTCTCCGATTTTCAGTCTGTCCCGCGCTTCTTTTCTTCCCACGCGGAAAAAACTGTCCCGCACCGGATTTCCGGTTACCACATGCTTCTCCGGTTCATGAAAATAATCCGACGCCTCCGGAAAACCCAGAAATACTTTGTCCACAAAACGCTCCAGGCTTTTGTTGGCCATGCCCGGAAACGCGTTCTGTTCATGAATAAAACACCTCGCACCGTAACGATGCCCCGCGTACAGCACCGGAAAGCACACGTAACCTCCGCTCCCGATGACCGCCTCCGGCCTGAACCGCTTCATAATGCGCATAGACTGACTGATCCCCCGCAGCGTCGTGAACCCTGTGTCCACGATCTTGAGGGCGTTGCTTCGGTCAATCCATTTCGCCGCAACCATCTCCATCGGATAGCCGGTTCCCGGCACGATGTCCTTTTCCAGACCGATTTCATTGCCGATATAGAGAATCTGCGAATCCGGCTCTCTTTTTTTTATCGCGTCCGCAATGGCGATGGCGGGATAAATATGTCCGCCCGTTCCACCGCCAGTTACAATCGCTCTCATATCAAACTCTCTCTTTCTCTGCGTTCACGCTCGCGCTCCCGCACGCGCTGGACGCGGTTCTGTTTCTTCTTTTTCTGTTCCGGGTTCAGCGTCCTGCTCTGTCTCGAGATATTCAGGACAACCCCGGCCATCCCCATGAATATCCACAGTGCGTTTCCTCCGTAGCTCACAAAAGGCAGCGCAATACCGGTAGGAGGCATGGAAGATGTGACCACCGCCACATTAAGCACCACCTGAATTCCGATCATCAGCGTAACGCCGCCGGCCAGCAGCATGCCGAACTGATCCGGCGCGTTTATGGCCACCATACTGCACCTCCATACGAGAAGCACGAACACAAGCATCAGGATCAGAACCCCCACAAGACCCAGCTCCTCGCCGATAATCGCGAGGATGAAGTCATTCTGCGGTTCGGGAAGATACAGATTCTTCTGCACGCTTTTTCCCAGCCCGAGGCCGAACAGCCCTCCGGTTCCCAGCGCCAGCAGCGACTGCACCGCCTGGAATCCGTCACCCTGCGCATCCCTGAACGGATCGGTGAAACTGGTCAGACGGTCTCCCCAGTAGGTTCCGGTCTGACTGAGGATGAACAGTCCGCCGCCGCCGAGCACGAACGCTCCGATGAGGTACCTCCACTGAAGCCCTGACAGAAACATCATTCCCGCAATAATTCCGACGACAGTGATCGCCGTGGAAAGATTCGGCTGCTTGATGATCAGCATCCCCAGCAGCGCCATGAGCGCCGCCATCGGAAGAACGCCCCGCTTCAGGGACAAAACCCGGTTCGGTTCATCCGCGAAAAAGGACGCCGTGAATAAAATCGCCGCGACCTTCGCGATTTCTCCCGGCATGATGGACAGCGGGCCCATCCGCAGCCAGCGCGTCGCTCCGTTCGTAGTCACGCCCAGCGGCGTAAACAGCAGCACCAGGAGCACGACGCTCAGAATCAGCAGTACCCAGTCAAACCTCCGGTAGAGATGATAGTCCACCACCGATGTGACATACATCAGCGCCGCGCCCGTCAGTGCGAAAAAAAGCTGTTTCCGCAGATATGTGTACGGCGTTCCGCTGTAGTTGATCGAATTATAATAACTCGCGCTGAACACCATCACGACCCCAAAGATCACCAGGATGACCACCAGAAGAAGCACCGTGAAGTCGCACTGTCTCAGTCTTTTCAGGATGCTGAGTTCCTCTGATAACTTCGTTCTCGACCGCTTTTTCATTTACACTCCCAACCGCGCGACACATTCCTTGAAATGCTCTCCGCGCTGTTCGTAGCTGTCATACATGTCCCAGCTCGCGCATGCCGGCGACAGCAGAACCGTATCGCCCGGTTCAGCCAGCTCCGCCGCTTTCTCCACGCACTCTGCCATGTCTCTGCAGTATACATAATCTGAAAATCCCGCCCGGTCGGCCGCCTCCTGAATCAGATGCGCGTCCCGTCCCAGCAGAACAAGCTTCTTCACTCTTCCCGGGAACTCTCTGACGAATCCGTCAAACTCCTGTCCCTTGGCGTCTCCACCCGCAATCAGAACAATGTTCCGTTCAATCGCCTTCAGCGCCGTAATCGACGCGTCCGTGTTCGTTCCCTTGGAATCGTTGTAATATCTGACGCCGCCGTGCTCACCGCAGAACTCAATCCGGTGCTCCACGCCCCGGAATTCACAGATCCCCTTCCGGATCGCCGCCGGATCGACGCCTGCGAAATAACAGATCGCCGCCGCCGCCAGCACATTCTGCAGATTGTGCTTTCCGATGATGCGGATGTCCTCTCTCCTGCAGATTTCTGTCAGCTCTCCGTCCCTTCCGCGAATCACCAGTCTGTCGTCTTTCACAAAGGCCCCGAACTCCAGCTCCTCCTCGACGCTGAACGGAACCACACCCGCTCTGCAGCCCTTCGCCAGCGCATAACAGGCCTTGTCGTCATAATTGATCACGAGCCATCCGTCCGCGGACTGATTGGCAAAGATTTTCGCTTTTGCCGCACCGTAGGCCTCCATCGTATGGTGCCGGTTCAGATGGTCCGGCGTAAGATTCAGGATTGCTGAAACCACCGGCTTGAAATACCGCGTCGTCTCCAGCTGAAAGCTGCTGCATTCCGTGACGAGCCAGTCCTGCTCTTCCGCTGCGGCAGAAGCGCTGATCACCGCAACTCCGATATTTCCCACGACATGGGTCTTTCTCTTCGCTTTGACAAAGATCTCGCCCACCAGCGTCGTTGTGGTCGTCTTTCCGTTGGTTCCGGTAATCGCCACATAATTCCCCCTGCCTATCCGATAGGCGATTTCAAGCTCTCCGATAATCTCCGCGCCTTTTTCCTTTGCCTCTTGAACAAAGGGAAGTTCCGGGCTCACTCCCGGGCTGAGCACCAGCATATCGAAGCAGCCCATATCCGGCGGCATCGTATTCAGATAAAACTGCGCGCCCTGGGTGCGAAAGAAATTCAGCAGGTTCCCGTCAAGGTCCTCTTCCTTCTTCGAGTCCTGCACCGACACCAGCGCCCCCAGCCGAAGCAGCGCCTGCGCCGCAGCGATTCCCGAACGGCCGAAGCCGACCACCAGGATCCGCATCCCCTTCATATTTTCTCTGTTCGTCATTTTCATCATCTCCATCCAGATCCTCAATGCTTTTCTCCTCCGGCAGAGACTGTCGCGGAGCACTTCATAATTCCTCTCAGATTTTCAGGATCCCGTATGCGACGGCACAGCAGACCGCCGCCGCGATCCAGAACATGAGGACAACCCTTTTTTCCGGCATTCCGCCTTCCTCAAAGTGGTGATGAATCGGCGCCATCCGGAACACGCGCTTTCCGGTCGTCTGGAACGAGACGACCTGAATGATCACCGACAGTGCTTCCATCACAAAGACAAAGCCCGCAAACGGGATCAGCAGTTCTGCCTTTGTCATCAGAATCGCCGCCGTCATGCCTCCGCCCAGAGCCATGGAGCCCGTATCGCCCATAAACACCCGGGCCGGATATTTGTTATATACCAGAAAACCGATGCACGCGCCGCAGACCGCGCACAGATAAAATGCGCTGGGATAGCTGGCGAATATGTTCGCGACGATCGCGAAGAAGAACGCGAAGATCGCGGATACTCCGCCACAGAGTCCGTCCATTCCGTCTGTCAGGTTCACCGAATTCGCCATCGCCACCAGAACAAAGGCGACGAAGGGCACAAACCAGATTCCGAAATCGACGTTGCGATCGATGAACGGCACCCATACCTGACTTCCCATGTCGGTGAACTTCATGATGTAGACGCCGAACAGGACTCCTGCCAGAATCTGCAGAACCAGCTTCTGCCACGCCCGCAGTCCGAGGTTGTGCTTCTCAGTGACCTTGATGAAATCATCCAGAAATCCGATCAGGCCGAACGCCAGACCGACCAGGATGATGATCCAGGTATCGCGGGTCGGGCGCGTACCGATAATCGTACACATGACGATGGCCGCATAAATTGCGATTCCACCCATCGTCGGCGTTCCCTGTTTCCTGAGATGGGACTTGGGCCCGTCCTCGCGGATGAACTGCTGGAACTGCCTGTGCTTCAGAATCGGAATCTCGATGGAGGTCAGCACCACACTTGCGATGACCGCCAGAACAATAACAACACCAAATTGATAAGCTCTCATGTTTCTTTCCCCTAACCGTTAATGATTTTGTCGGCGATCTCCCAGAAGTGTCTGGTCATGGAAGCTTTTGTCAGCACCAGATCGCCCTCCTTCAAAAGTTTCGGAAGCTCCGGATACAGATCTTCCTTTTCGTCAAAATACAGAGCGTCGCAGCCGGCTTCCCGTGCGCCTCTTACGATTTCCGCCGCCTTCGGCTCTATCCCGACGACCAGTGAAATCCCGTGTTCCGCCGCGTACCTGCCGACTTCATAGTGGAGTGCGGGCGTGTCGTCTCCCAGCTCGTTCATCGCGCCCAGGATCGCCACCCGGCGTTCCGCCGGCGTTGCCTCCATGGTGCGGACTGCGGACTTCACTGAATCCGGAGCGGCGTTGTAGGAATCGTCCAGCACGCGGATTCCGCGGGCCTCTCTGACCTTCAGACGCTTCCCGGTCAACTGCAGCTTACGCAGCCCCTCCGCCGCCTGATCCATAGTGACGCCGTACTGTGCGCACGCCGCGACCGCCAGTGCAGCGTTCAGAGCGTTGTGCGCGCCCGGAACGTTCAGCCGGAATTCCCGGGATTCTCCGCCCGCCGTAAGTGTGAAGCTCACGCCTTCCAGACCCATGTCCCGAATGTCGGAAACCACGTAGTCCTCCGTACCGGTCTCACCTGCGGTAATCACTTTATAATCGCCGTGAATCCTGCTGCGTTTCAGCAGATCGCAGGACTCATTGATAATCAGAACATTGTCTCTGCCGAAGAAATCGGTAATCTCCATCTTCGCTCTGTAAATATTTTCCCGGGAGCCCAGATTTTCCAGATGACTGATCCCCACATTCGTAATGACCGCCACCTCCGGCCTGGTCATATCCGCCAGGCGGTGAATCTCGCCGGCGTGCTCCATGCCCTCCTCCAGAACCGCCATCTCCATCGTGGAGTCGAAGGTGAACACGGTCAGCGGGATCCCCACATCACTGTTGTAGTTCTTGATGGGGCGTCCCGTCTTATACTTTTCGCTCAGGATATAATAGACCATGTCCCGGGTGGAGGTCTTTCCGACGCTTCCTGTCACCGCGATTTTTCCGACCCCGATTTTGTCCAGGTAATAATGGGTCAGTGCCTGCAGGCCCGCCAGTGTATCCCGCACCAGGATGACGTTCGCGTCAGCGAGTGCCTCTGCCGCATCACTTTCGGAAATCAGGAAGGTCTTTCCTCCCTGTTCCGCGACCTGACGGACAAACCGGTGCGCGTCCGTATTTTCTCCCAGCAGCGCCACAAACAGATCGCCCTGCTGAAAAATTCTGGAATCCGTGCACACGCCCGTGACAACAGCGTCTTCCTTCCCGGCCAGCAGCTGACCGCCTGTCGCGTCCACGATTTCTCTGATCGTAATGGCATCCATTTTACATTCCTCTACTTTCTGTAAAGATATACGGTATCGCCTTTATTGACTTTGGTTCCGGCCTTCGGATACTGATCCACAATTTTGAAATCAGTTTTTCCGTTCTTGACGGCCGGACTCACCTGATATTTAAGTCCCTTCTTACTCAGGATCGCCGCAGCCTGTGCGTAAGTTTTCCCGGCAAGTCCGGGCAGATAAACAACGTTCTGGCTTTTCTCTGAGGAGCTGGTGTATTTGGGACTTATCTCCATATAGGTCAGCGCCTTTTTGAAGAAGGTTCCTGCCACCGGTGCGGCGACCGCGCTTCCGTACTGGCTTCCCTTAGGACTGTCCACGACAACGAGAACCGCCAGTTTCGGATCCTCCATCGGCGCCATGCCCAGGAAGGAGGAATAAGTGTCCTTTGTGTACTTTCCGTTCACAACCTTGTCCGCGGTGCCGGTTTTACCTCCGATCCGGTAGCCCGCGACGGCCGCGTTTTTACCGCCGCCCTTTTCCACCACGTATTCCATGATATCCTTCATTTCGTTCGCGGTTTTCGTGGAGATGACCTTCCGGACTTTCTTTGTCTTAAAGGTCTTCACTGTCTTTCCGCTGCTGTCGGTCATCCTGCTGATGATCCGGGGCTGCATCAGAACGCCGTCGTTTCCGATCGCGCAGGCTGCCGTCAGAATCTGTATCGGCGTCAGCGCGATGCCCTGTCCGTAGGACATGGTCGCGAGATCCACATTGGTCAGCGAGGATTCGTTCTTGATAATCGCAGAGGTTTCCGCAGGCAGATCCACATGCGTCTTATCGGTGATTCCAAACATTTCCAGATAATTGTAGTATTTCTTTTTTCCGAGCTTCTCCACCAGACGAACCTGCACCGTATTGCAGGAATTTCCGACCGCCTGGGTAAGGGTCTGGTTGCCGTGCCCCGCTTTGTTCCAGCAGTACAGGCGTGTTCCGTTCACCAGAATGGAGCCGCTGTCATAATATCGCGTGGTCGGCGTCGTCACCCCTTCCTCCAGCGCCGCGGAGGTTGTGACCAGCTTGAAGGTGGAGCCCGGCTCGTAAAGATCGCTGACGATGGGGTTGCTCCACATCTTGCTGAGATAGCTCGTCTGCTGTTTGGTCGTCATCTTATTGAAGGCGGCGAGCTCCGTCCCGGAAACCGGCTCCGTCGCGTTGTTGGGATCAAAGGACGGATTAGTGACACACGCCAGAATATCTCCTGTCTCCGGATTCATGACAAGACACATAATCCGCTTCGCCTGTGTCTTTTTCATCGCGGCGGCCACCGCCTTTTCCACGTAATTCTGAAGCACCTCGTCGATGGTCAGATACAGATTGTATCCGTCCTTTGCCTGATAGAGCTTCTGCGAACCGTAGGACAGCGTATCTCCGTTGAGGTCGGTTTCCTTGATCCATCTTCCTGAGACTCCGCTCAGATAATTGTCGAACTGCGCTTCGATTCCGCTGCGTCCCACATTGTCATCGGTAACACTCCCCAGCAGTTTCGCGGCGGTCGTGCCCAGCGGATAGTAGCGCTTCGTGCCCTCCGTTATCTCAAGGCCTGTGATATCCAGTTCCCGAATCTTATCGCATTGTTTTTTGTCCAGATATTTCGCCAGGCGCACCAGATTCGACTTGGATTTCAGCCGGCTCTTAATAGTGGACGCCTTCATATCGAGGATCACCGCCAGCTTTGTGGAAATCTCATCCAGCTTGGTGTCGCTGACGTAGTTTTCTGTTATCTGCGCCGGCCGGACCCACACGGAATAACAGATGGCACTGGACGCCATCTCCTTCCCGTTTTTGTCATAAATCACCCCGCGGTTCGCCTCGATGGTACTGTCGCTCATCTGCTGGCTGATCGCCTTCTGGCTGTAATCCTCCGCCCTGACGATCTGAATCCACGCGGTCCGCAGTGCAAGCACCAGTACCAGCGCCAGTATCATCAGGAACACGATGATGATTCTCTTCTTGCTTTTCATTCCGACCTTTGACATATAGTCTGAACCACTCCTGTTCATTACGAAAAAACCAGACAGCCGTTTCTGTATGAAGTTGTCTGGTCACCGTCTATTCAATTATAATAGAAAACGCATCAAGAATAAAGGATTAATTGTATGCTTCCCTGCGGATCACCGCGGCGAAATTCCGCCTGGGCGTATCGCTGTCTTTCAGATAAACACAGTTGTCCGAGGTCGGATAAACCATCCCCAGTTTCGATTTCGCCACCTTCTCGATGTGATCTACGTTATTGGCTGTTTTGATTTTCACGTCCAGTGTATCCACTTCACCCTGCAGCGCTTTGTTCTTCGCGATCAGAGCATTGTTCTCACAGCGGATTTCCGCCGCGTATGCGGTCATCACCACCATCGCCACACAGACGCAGCCGATCATGACGATCGCCGCCAGTATTCTTCTCTTATCAATTACACTCATGATTGACCCCTAAATCTTCTCACACACCCGCAATTTGGCGCTCCGGGCGCGTGGATTCAAATCCAGCTCCGACGCTTCCGCCACGATGGGTTTCCGCGTCACCTTTCTGATATCGGCCTTTTTCCCGCATACACAGACGGGAAATTCCGGCGGACATGTACACGGATCCGCTCTTTTCTGCAGTTTCTGTTTGACGATCCGATCCTCAAGGGAGTGGAAGGTAATGATACAAAGTCTTCCGCCCGGATTCATCACATCCAGATACTCGTCAACCGCCCGCGACAGCTCGCCCAGTTCATCGTTCACTTCAATCCGTATCGCCTGAAACGTCCGTTTCGCCGGATGCGGACCTGACCGCCTCGCCCCGGCCGGAATGGCTTTCTTGATAATTTCCACCAGCTCCGACGTACTCTCTACGGGTTTTTCAGCGCGCGCCCGCACAATGAAAGCCGCGATTCTGGAGGCCCATCGTTCCTCGCCATACTCCCGGATGATCCGTGTCAGCTCATCACGGTCATAACTGTTGACCACGTCATACGCAGTCAGATCGTCCTCCCTGTTCATCCTCATGTCCAGCGGCGCGTCCTGCATATAGGAAAACCCCCTCTCCGCGTTATCCAGCTGAAAGGAGGAAACGCCGATATCCAGCAGCGCCCCGTCTATTTTCTCAATCCCTTTTTCCGCCAGTACCGTTTTGATGTCGGCGTAGTTGCTTTGAACAAAGTACTTCCTGCAGCTGAATTCCTGCAGCCGCTTCTCTGCCGCCTCCAGCGCATCCCTGTCTCTGTCGGTTCCGATCAGCGTTCCCTGCTCTGACAGACGTTCACAGATATGAAAGGAGTGTCCCCCTCCCCCTAACGTTCCGTCCACATAGACGCCGTCCGGTCTGATATTGAGATTTTCGATGCACTGATCCAGCAGCACCGGCGTGTGCCTGAATTCCATAGCCGCTCCTAAAAATTGTACTTCGCGAGAGCTTCTGAGTAGTCCTCCGTCTGCATGCTTCCCTCGTTGTCGGGAGTTTCCCATACCTCCCGGCTCCAGATTTCGATTTTCTTCATCGCCCCCATCGTCACCAGTTCCTTGGTGATTTTCGCGTAATCGATCAGAGGCTGCGGAATAACAATCCTTCCCTGCTTGTCGAATTCACACTCGACCGCATTTGCATAATGATCCCGGATGTATTCCCTGACCTTCGGATCCGACTCCGGAAGTTCCGCGATTTTCTCAGTGAGTTTATCCCACTCGTTCATGGAGTAAATGTACAGGCACGTATCTAACCCCTTCGTCAGGACGCATTTGCCTGCAAGCTGATCTCTGTGCTTCGAGGGCACGATCAGCCTGTTCTTCGCATCTATGGAGTTATAATACGTGCCCATGAACATTTTGGCTGAACTCCTCTTCTACCCCTTTATCTTTTGATACAAATCCATTCTACACCACTTCACACCACCTTTCAAACATTTTTCACCACTAAATTGTCATCTAACACCACTTTTCTCCACCAAACACCATTCTCTTTCCCAGGCATAACAAAAAAGCCACAAGATATTGTGGCTTTCCAAAAATCGTATCCCAATTAGCGGATCCCTTTTATGAGTTTTTCTTTTTCCTGCCGGGTGAGTTTTTTGATCGCCGCCTCCCGGCGCATCGCTTCGTTTTTTGTGTCAAAGGATTCATAATACGCCAGCTCCACGGGAAGCCTGGATCGGGTATATCTGCCGCCCCGCCCCGCGTTATGCGCCGCCAGGCGCTTCTCCAGATCGTTCGTCCATCCTGTGTACAGGCTTCCGTCGCCGCAGCGAAGAATATAGGTGTAATTCATTCCTCCCGACTCTCCGGTTTCTGCGCGGGCTCCGGCCGATCCTGCGTTTGCACTCTCTGCGCGGGCTCCGGCTGCTCCTGTGTTTCCGTTCTCCGCACCCCCATCAGGCACTCCACATTGGTCGCTCCGTTCACCCGGGTTCGAAACGCATAGAGTTCCTCTGCATCGTCATCCTGTCCGAGTGAAATCTCCGGCCGGGCCGCAAAGATCTCAATGTCAGTACCCAGAGCGGCTTCGCGCATAAAACGGATATTGATTGAAGTCACTTCCTTCTCACAGATCTCGGGGATATAGTTCCAGAGCAGATCAGAATAGTTCGCGTTGTTCATATGACGGTTCATATCGCAGTCGCTGTAAAAGACATGGTGCTCCCCCACCGGCTCGAACCGCAGATCCTTCGGGAAATGATACCGCCGGGGGATCGAAAGTGTCAGCGCCTCATCCTGTTCGTATTCTGTGATATCGATTTCATTCGTTCCACAGAGTTTTCCGGTGATCCGGTTGGCCACCGCCCATTCGCTGTATGCCTCCGCCACCAGCTCGTCCCCGCGCAGAATCTCATAGCAGCGCGGAAAAGTCGCCGCCTTCCCCGGACAGATCCACGTGTGTGCCTCTATTTTATCGTATTGCTGAAGCTGCGCGTGGATTTTGATGTTCATGCGGGTGACGATAAACGCCTTGCCGTCAAAAAAAAGGTCATAATACGACGGCTTGCGGTCCCTCATCTGATGGTTCGCCGTCTCCTGCATGTACCGGACGAGATTCGTCGGCTTGATATGATTGTTCTGATCTACATCATGACAGGTCACTTCATAGTGCTCTGAATATTTCATAATTCCCCCCTACTGTAAATGCGTACCTGAACACAGGCGTCAATCAGGGCGTGCTGGGTACGCCTTAATTATATAGCATACGCGAATTTCAAGTCAAACGACAGAACCCTTAATTTGTACAAAAACAAAAGGGTAATCAAAGTTTTTTAGGGTCTCTGTTCATTCGGGTCTAACAGTGGGCTCCTTCCGTGGGGTCTGACAATGGGGGCAGTGCGTAGGGGCAAAAGAACTCAAAATGATTAGAGGAGGCCGTGATTGCCTCCTCTATGCTTCTTCATTTATCATATAACTGCAACGATTTTAAAATGAAAGGAGCATACATGAATGATATCATAAGATTTCTTGAATTAGAAGACCCTGCAATAACAATCGAGGACATCTCCACAGAGGGACGTGTCAAAACGGTTACGTTGTCGACACCACCGGAGATCAGATTCTGTCCCCGGTGCAGCTTTCGAATGCATTCCAGAGGGATCAGGATCCGAAGGGTCAATCATCCGATATTGCAGGACACGTATCAGTTAGTCCTTTTACTGAAGCAGCGGCGCTGGCGCTGTACGAACGGGCAATGTCGATATGAAGAAAATGAATCTTTTAATTTCATAAGTAAACACCGTCGGAACACAAACGCAGCCGACTTTCTCATCGTCAATGAATTCCGGGATCTGACTAAGTCTGCCGCAGATATCGCAAGGAAGTTCAACACTTCTGACACATACGCCATCAACGTATTTGACCGGTATGTCAACATGAAGAGGATTGCCCTGACGGATGCGATCAGCATCGACGAAGTTCATCTCGACATCGATCAGATATGTCAATATGCGCTGGTCGTTCAGGATTTTCATACAGGAGAAGTGATTGATCTGCTCGAAAGCCGCAGGCAGAATGTGACTGAACCATACTTCGCATCCATTCCAAAGGAAGAACGTTTTGCCGTTCAATATCTCATCACGGACATGAACAATGAATATCTTCGCTATGTTGAGAGATACTTTCCGAACGCAGTATCTGTCGTAGATTCTTTCCATGTGATCCAGTGGATCGTCAAAGAACTTGCGGATTTCATACGCGATCTGCAGAATACGATCAGAGAGCGTGACGAAATACGGCAGAAAAAACTGTCGGAAAAGGCCGGACACCAGGTAAGGCTTCCAATGTCCGATGAACTGTATCTGCTGAAGCACTACCGTTTCCTTTTACTTTCCAATGCAGATTCCATCACATATCACGAGGAACCACACATGGACCGGCACTTCAGATGCCTGATGAGAACCTCCGATTACAAGGAACGCTTTTTTCTCATTGATCCCGCGTTGAAAGAACTCCATGATCTGAAAGAGCGTTATGTGCGATTCAACACAGTAAATGCCGGCAAGCCTCAAAAGGCGGCAATCGAATTGAATCAACTGATCAATGACTACGCCCATTGCGATCACGACATCTTTATCCGTTTTTCCAGACTCCTGAAACGACACAGGGAACCTATCATCAACTCATTCGTTCTGATGGAACGGCTTGATAAAAACGGGGGCGCTATCATTTCGAGATTGTCCAACGGTCCTATCGAATCCACGAACAGAAAGGCCAAAGATCTGAAACGGATGGGGCGGGGTTTCCGTAATTTCAACCATTTTCGGAATCGGTTCCTCTTTGCTTCAAGAAACGATCCCCAATTAAACGGACGCGAGCCTGTCGGACAAGACCGGCCTCGTTCTTTAAGATACCGGAACACAGTTCCTAAGAGTAAACAGCGCGTCCTGAACGCTGAGCTCGAGTCGATTCTCGAAATGTACGACTGCTCAAAGGACGAGCTTCTTTCCCTTCGGCACTGGGTGGCTGAAGGCAACAGTCCTTTTAACAACCCGGATAGGATCCTCAATGAAGCGGGGCTTCCATGTGACTTCATTGCTGCCAGCAGAATACTGGACGAAGCCTTTCTTGACATCAATAAGGGAGGTGATTTGAGATGACCACCTATCAAGAACTGCATCAACATATCCTCGATCTTGAAACGGATCTCGATTTTCAAACAACGGAATTAAACTGCCTGTACGGATTCCTGTCCTGGATGAATCTATGGGATGAATTCATCTATTTCAGAAACCATGCTCATTCTGAACAAAATGAAGACGAACCCTTCCCACGTCTGGTACTTTAACCTAAACTCTCATTAAGAAAACTGACATCAGAATCGTTGCAATTCAAAGCGGAGATCACTTATCGATCCTCCGCTTGATTTTCCGTTCAGTTCTTGTTTGTTCAGACCCCATAGTTCGCCCCTAATGAACGACCCCACAGACTGTCCCTAACGACAGACCATAACGAATGACATCTGACCCTAATGCTTTCCCCCAAAAAACTTTGACAAACCCTAAAAAACTTTGATTACCCAAACAAAAAAGAAAAGGCGCGGTTTTCACAAACCGCGCAGCATGCCGGAGGCATTTCCCCGGATGTCTATTCCGAAGCCTTTTTGTCTCCGTCACACAGATTTTTCTCCGCATCCTCCAGGGCCGCCAGCACCTTGTCAAGCGCCGCATCCACCCTGACCAGATCCACCTGATCTGCGTATTTATCCGACAGAAACAGCCTCTCTCTGATTTTCTTTGCCTTGTCCGCCTTGTCCGCAAGCTTCAGAAACAGTTCGAAGTTGCTGCTGTCGAACGCACGCCTGTAGCTGTCCAGATCCTCCTTGATCGCCGCAACCAGCGCATCCGTATTCTCAGGCTCCCCGATGAAATGCTCATAGGGCGTCACCCTCTGAAGGTAGATTGTCTCGTTCTCCTTCATCTCATACACATACTGAACGACGAAATCCTCCGAAAGCGCAAAGGTTACAATATTGATGTAGCCCGGCATCGTCTTGATCTTGGTCGCCCCCATCTGTCTCAGGATATTGTTGACAATATTGTCTGCCACCTGATCACTAAACATAGCATTCTCCTTTCACTACAGAATCGCAAAACGTACCAGCAGGAAAATCATTGCGATGAATACCGTGAGAATCATCATCGGGAATCCGACCTTGGTATATTCGTTGAAGGAAATCGGATAACCGTTCTTTCCCGCTATTCCGCAAAGCACCACGTTCGCCGACGCGCCGATCTGTGTGCCGTTTCCGCCCAGGCAGGCTCCCAGTGAAATCGCCCACCACAGCGGCGTGATATCCATTCCCTGCTTGCCCATGGCAATGATCAGCGGAATCAGAGTCGCCACAAACGGAATATTGTCCAGAATCGCAGACAGGATTGCAGAAGCCCACAGCAGAATCAGCATCATCACGATCGGATGTCCGCCGGACAGATCCATAATCATGGTCGCCAGCTGTTTGATGACGCCGGTCTCCACCATACCGCCGACCACGATGAACAGTCCGAAGAAGAAGAGGATCGTCGGCCACTCTACGTCCATGACCACCTCTTCGATATCCTGCTTTCCGATCACCATCATAATGGCTGCCGCCGTCAGCGCCACCGCGCAGCTCTCGATACCGAACTTGTCGTGCACCATGAACGCGATGATAATCAGTACGATCATCACGATCGCTTCCTTCATCAGAAGCGGATCGACGATCGCTTTTTTCTCATCCAGCTCCATGATTTCCTGCACCGCTTCCGCATCCGCGTTCAGATGCTTTTTGTACAAAAATTTCATGGCAAAGATCATCGCCACCAGCCCGATCACACAGGCAACTCCGGTGTTCTCAAGGAAGTCCGCGAACGTCAGACCCGCGGCGCTGCCGATCATGATGTTCGGCGGGTCGCCGATCATGGTCATGGTTCCGCCGATGTTGGACGCCAGTATCTGCCCCAGCAGAATCGGCACCGGATCGATTTTCATCATCTTGGCCAGCGTGATCGTCATCGGCCCCATCAGAAGAACGGTGGTCACGTTGTCCAGGAAGGCGGAACAGATGGCGGTAATCACGATGAACGCCACCATGATCTTCCACGGATCTCCATGAGACAGCTTAGCTGCTTTGATCGAGATGTATTCAAACAGTCCCGAGTGCTTGATTACGGCGACAAAGAGCATCATGCCTACCAATACGCCGATGGTATTGAAGTCAACATACCCGATTGCCGAGTTCACATCCAGAATCCCGAAGAGCAGCAGCAGAACGACGCCGGCCAGCGCGGCAGCGGTTCTGTGCACCTTCTCCGTAATGATCGCACCAATCACTACGACAAAGATCAGGATGGCAATAATTTCCTGATGCAAAACAAACCTCCAATAGTTACAAAAGTATTTTTCCCACAATTACGGATTGTACCACGGGGAATCTGGCAATGCAACCGGAAAAAACGTTTTTCTTCCTATATTTATAAAGTTTAATCAAAGTTTAAAGTCTGCTTCATCAACAGTTAATATTTCGGGCCCTCAATCCCTTCAAAACAGTCAACTTTCTGACATTTCAGTGTCTATTTGCTGACATCGTAGGCCGCGTTTTCCGGGTTCCAGTGAACCTTCATAAGATAATCGAACAATTCATCACCGGCCTGCCTCTTAAACAGTTCCAGCAACGCCCTGTGTTCTCGATTTGTCTGCAGCAGGATCTCCCTTGTCTTTCCTTCCGGATCGTCCACATAGCTCTTCTTCAGCAGTTTGCTTTTCATCTTCTCAAGCTGCTCAATCAGTGTATCATTTCCGCATTTCTGCGTGTACACATTGTGAAACGCCGTCTGCTGCATGTGATACATTTCAAAGTTCGCCGCCTTAATCGCCACATCCATGCTTTCCACATAGAAGGACATATTGGCGAGATCCTTTTCCGTCAGCTGCCCGCAGGCGCTTTTCGCGGCGTACCCGTCCAGAAGGCCAATTACCACGTAGAGCTCCTTCACCTCCCTCTCCGACAGCGCCCGCACCACGAAGCCCTTTCTGGCCCGGTTGTGCAGAACGCCTTCCGAGGCGAGCTGAATCAGAGCCTCCCGCACCGGCGTCCGGCTGATATTCAGTTCTTCACAGATTGCAGCTTCGTTAATCTTGTCCTCCGGCTCAAGATTCCCCTCCAGGATCTGCTCCGCAATATAATCGTAGACATGGTCCTTCAGAGATTTGTATTTCTCCATTTCTGCTCCTATAATCCAATCATCAGTCTTTGATCAGATTTTCTCCTTTCTCCCGTTTTCTCCTCCATCACACTTGATTTCTTCTTATTATAGCATATTTTAAAAAAATCAAAACCCTATTGACACTCAAAATATATTGTATATAATATATTATACATCGACCGATTACTAATTCATGGAAATCCAGGAACAGGAGGAACAACAATGAAGAAGTTCAATCATGTTATCGTAAGAAGACCCTGCAGAGCTCTGGTGGAGGGCATCACCAGCGGACTGTATCCGGGCAAACCGGATTATGAAAAGGCTCTGCGCCAGCACGACGACTACATCAGCGCGCTCAGCAGATGCGGCGTGGACATCACCATTCTTCCACCGGACGAGAGATATCCGGACTCCGTATTCGTCGAGGATCCGGCTCTGATCACCAGCAAGTGCGCGATCATTACTAATCCGGGCGCACCCTCCAGAAACGGGGAAAAGGAAGAAATCATCGACGCGGTGCGCAAGTTCTTCCCGGAGGACAAAATTGAGCACATCACTGCACCGGGAACCCTGGAAGGCGGCGACGTCATGATGGTCGGCGACCACTTCTACGTCGGAAGATCCGCCAGAACCAACGAAGAAGGCATCCGTCAGCTGACTGAAATCCTGGCGAAATACGGCATGACCTGCAGCGAGGTCAAGCTGGAGGAGGTTCTTCACCTGAAGACCGGCGTAAACTATCTGGAAGACAACAACATGCTGGTTTCGGGAGAATTCGTCAACAAACCTGACTTCGAAAAATACAACAAGACCGAAATCCCCGAGGACGAGGCCTATGCGGCGAACTGCATCTGGGTCAACGATACCGTCATCGTGCCGGAGGGCTATCCCACCGTACTGAAGAAGGTGCAGGACCTGGGTTACAAAACTCTAACCGTCGACACCTCCGAATTCAGAAAGCTGGACGGCGGACTCTCCTGCATGTCCCTGCGGTTCTGATCCCGCGGACCCGAGGCCTTATGGCACAAAACGCCAGATAAAAAGGCGACCGAATCACAATGTTGAACTCAGGAATTCAAACAAATTATGACGAGTGAATCCTTCATTCGTCTAACCTGAAAACAGCGGCCATACAAGCAAGCAGTAATTTGTATGGCCGCTGTTTTTATCGTGCGTGCCGCCGTGCAAAGGCAAAAAAGACATAGCCGCATATTTCGCGACTATGTCAATTTTCCCTGATTAAATTTCCCGGGCTGCACCGCCTTCCGGTCGTTCCTCTGTTCGCGCCCGAATCGACATACGTTCATTCAGCGCGTATCCGTCGGAATGTTATGACCGTCTTCTGCGCTTCAGTATCAGCCCTGCCGCGGCCAGGACCGCCAGCAGCGCTGTTCCTCCCCAGAGAAGAACAGAAGTCTGATCTCCGGTGAGCGGCCCTATGCCGCCCTCATCTTTTTTCTTTTCCGGATTCGTCGGCTTATCTGGCTTATTCGGCTTGTCCGGTTTGTCCGGTTTATCCGGCGTATCAGGTTTGTCCGGCGCCTTCTTCACAACGCTGATCGTGTACTGAATCGTTTTGCTGTCCGGATCCTGAATCATGAAATCCCGGCCCTCTTCAGTCTGCTCAGCCTTCCATCTGTAATTGAACGCCTTCAGCGTCCCCGCCTCGGAGATCGCCTCGCCGGTAAAGGTTCCGGTCACCTCACCGGTAACCTTCAGCTTCGTTCCGCCTTTCGTATCAGCAGGAATCTTCACACCCGGCACCTTCATATCCAGCGTATCGCTGACACCTGTAACATCCCGATAGAGATCGGAGAATTTTGTATACTCCTTTTTCAGTCCCATGACAATCGTCACGCGCTGTCCCTCGCGTTCCACACTGCGAATCTCGAAGAGATCGTTGTCTGTCAGAGATGCGGTCGGATTCTCCGGCAGAACCAGTCCGTCCTCCATCGTCAGGACCGCCGTAAATGTGCTTCTGACCCGGTCGGTCGTGATTTTGTCCGCATCCCCGCCGTAGTTGTCCTTCAGTGACTGTATCTGCTCCTTGATGGAGGATACGTCCAGTCTTCCGGTATATGTAACCGTGTCACCGGCGTTCACCTGATGCAGCGCCTCATGCTCCGTATCCTCTCCGATCAGGATGTCGCCGCCGAGAATCAGCTCCATCGGTTTGGAAATCAGCAGTGTGTGCTGAATCGTGTCTTTCCCCGTCGCATTTTCGTCTCTTCCGGTGTCGGACTGCGTCGCGCTCCAGGAAAAGCGGAACCGTTTCAGCTCGTCATTTTTCTTCGCCACTGCCGAAAAGTTCCCGTTCACCGTTCCCGTCACCGTCAGTTTCTGCTCATCGGCCGTTTTTCCGCCGTCTGTTCCGAGCCCTCCGACAGTCAGTGAAATCGTGTTCTTTCCCTGTGCCAGAGGCGATTCGACTCCTGCGGAATCAACCGCGTCCTTCAGTTTCTGATAATCCGTCAGACCGCCCCGCAGGGTAAACGTGACCGTTATTTTTTGTCCGTCCACGGAAGTTTTCCCCAGAACAAAGCAATCGCCCAGCCCCTCGGCGGAGACCTCGGGATCGTCGGGGATCTTCACTCCCTCCGGCATCGTGAGAACCGCCGTAAAGACAGACCTCGGATCCGTCAGGCCGATCGAAGCAAAGTCTCCCTGCACCTCCGAAAACATGTTTTCGATATAGGTCATCTTCTCCTTGACAGAGGAAATATCCACAGCTCCGGTCAGGCTGAAGGTTTCTCCGTCGCAGACGACCTCCGTTTTACTGCTGGTGCTCTGGCTCCTGCCCCAGAGATCGCCGGGAAGGTTCATCCCGGACGCTTCAATTGTCTGCACCCCGGGATCGTCCTTCCATTTCAGATAATACACCGTATCACCCGTGATTTCCGGATTATCCCCTTTCATCTCAAAGATCCCGAACAGCTTGTAGTCGTCGAACCGATATGATTTTCCGCTGCCGTCCTCGCCGGAATTCCAGTTATTCCGGTCTGCCAGAAGGGAACCGGTCTTCACCGCCCCGGCGTCCGGCTTCAGCTTATTGTAGTCGAAGCTGCCCAGCAGCTCGTGAAGCGTCTGTCCATAGGTCGCTTTGTTCCGGAGCACAGCCGTCTCGCCACCGTTAGCATCCTTCTGAATCTCAAATACATCCGGATTCTGCTTAAACACCGACGTGTCTGAGAACTGCCCGCCGTTGGCCGAGAAGCTCACCTGATACTGCAGATCGTCATACTGTGCATACAGATCGCAGCTGATTTCCCCCTGAGCGAAGCTCACCTCTGAACCGGGCAGAATCGCCTGTGTCTTTCCGGCCGCGTCCTTCGTCCAGTAGCGGAACTGTTTTCCGGGAACGGAAAACTCTGAACTCTGTTTTGTGATAACATCATAGCCCAGAACCGTCGTCTTCTCCTTATCGCTGCTCACCGGAGAAATAAACGTCTCGCCCCGTCCGTTGTGATAGACCACAGTCTTCATATCCCACTTGGCGTATACATCCCGATCCTCTGTGATTTTATCATCCCAGACGAACGCCTTTTCCGCGCCGCTGCTGTCGCGATAGAACCAGCCCAGGAATCTGCTCCCATCGCTGTCCGAAGGATCGCCCGGCCGGGTATTGCCGGTGACATCGTCCAGCCGGTAACCCCGGATCGTCTGCGCCGTTTTATTCTTTGTCGTTCCGTCGGCAAAGGAAGCGTTTCCGTTGTTCAGCCGGAATGTAACTTTGGCGGCAGGCACCCATACGTGCTTCTTTTGATCATCCGACGCCTTCGCCACGGAATACGTGTACGTTTCGCCTTTTTTGTTGATGGGATTCAGACCGGTGACACTCGTGTCGGTCAGAGTGAACAGCGTCAGTCGCTCGTTTCCGTTTTCCTCACCGTTGGTAGGCGTCGTCACGTCATAATTATAGCCTGCATCATAAGCAATTCTGAAGGAGCCTCCGGTGACGATATATTCCGCAGGACTGTCCGCGCCTCCGTTGTCTGCTGTCTTGTCCTTCGCCGGAGTATTGACGACAGAGTCCCCGGTAAACTTGATGAACTGCCCCTTCGGATCGTTCAGTCCCGCGCCGTAGAGCGGCGTACTTCTCATGTTCACGCCGGTCAGCGTGGAATTGGTGAACAAAGCAGTTCCGCCGTAGTTGATGTTCAGGCCGCCCGCGTAGCTGTTTTTAAACACCACTTCAGAATCGGTCACCTTCATCGCTCCTGTGTTCGTAATGCGGGAGCCGTCCGAGGTCAGCACCGACCCATTTTTAATCTCACTGGGACCGAAAATCGACATCGTCTGCTTATACGCAGAGGCGCCGGTGGCTTTATACGCATAGAAATCAGAATGATCCAGCGACAGTAATACGGTGTCTCCCTGCGGGTTGAAATAATACCAGACGCCCTTTGTCGTCAGAGACGCGTTCTCCAGGTGCAGTGCATTATACTGCTCGCTCAGTTCTTTGTTCGCCTGCACATCTACAGTGCATCCGATGAAACGCGAGGCCGAATCGTAACTGAACGCCCTTCCGCTGCTGTTCTTCGCGGAGACCGTCAATGCGCTTCTGCCGCTTCCCTGGAGTTTTCCCGTGCCGGACAAAGCAAACCCGATTTCGTTTCCGTCCAGCACGTATTTTCCATCCTGCACGATGCTCCCGGCTCCGACTGTGAGCGCAGTTTTAAACCCGCTCATCGTCAGAGATGCTCCGCCGGAGCACCGGAGCTTCGCTCCGTTGGACAGTGTGATTCCGTTCGCAGTTCCGTCTCCGTTAATCACGGCGTTTTCTGCAACATCAAGCGTGACGGCTTTGTTGACCGCCGCTCCCTTCGCCGCGGCTCCATCCTCCCGGAAATTCCCCTGAAGGTGGATAACGTCGCCCTCTCCCGCGGCCGCAACGGCCTTATCCAGCGTTTCGTAGGTCTGCTCCCTGTTTTCTCCGATCCAGATCTTTCCTGCGTCGCCGTCGCTTCCGGCCGGAGCAATGGCCGCAAAAGCACACGTGACCGACAGCGCCCCGGTCAGTACTGCCGCAGCAAGTATCGCCGCGTACCTGACAAGCCGCCGGTTCTTTCCCTTGTGATGATGATTCAATTTTTCCTTCCTTTCATGTCAGCTTTCTCAACAGCCGTCTGAACAAGCGCCGTGTCTGCGTAATGCGTGCTCCGCAACTGATTCGTGCTCCGCAGCGCTGCCGGCAGATTTTTACCGGCACCCGTTTGCCGCGCCCGTCAGTCCGACGGGGATGCAACGAGCGAAAACACGGCATATTTTGCGTCTTGTTCATCATCATAATCGGGTATGCTATGCGAGGTCAATTCATCCGGGAGCATTGTGTTTCATTAGGGCTGACATATATCCGTTCCGGGTCACGGAGGGGGGAGAAAGTAAAAATCAGCAGGTAAGAGGTTTTCTCCTGCCTGCTGATTAATTAGTGTTTATATCTGTTTTCTTTTCTTACCGATCAGGAAGAGAATGAATCCCAATGAAGCAATCATGATTCCTCCATATAGCAGAAGATTACTGTTGTCTCCCGTATCCGGCGTATTGGCCGGCGTCTTTGGCGTGTCCCTGGTATTCGTAATCACGAACCCCTTCTTGGCGTCACCATTGATCGCTGTAGTGTAACCGGACACTTTCTCTTCTTTGATGGTGTAGGCAATTTCCTTCCCATCCTTATACTGATCAAGATCTTTGAACGTATATTGCCAGTGATTATCCTTGGACAGCTTCTGTGTATCTATCTTTTTGCCATCCGCGTAGAGATTGACAGTAATGTTGCCTGTCGCGCCGCCAACCCACTTTTTCGTCACCGGTACAGATACCTTGCCGGAAATAGTATTTGTGATGGTAAAGCCATTTTCAGCTGTACCGGAAATGCCGGTTGTATAACCATCTACTTTCACTTCAGCAATTGTGTAAACAATCTCATGGCCATCCGTTTCATCATATTTCGGAAGGTCTTTGAATGTATGCTTCCAGTTTCCGTTCGCTGTCAAGGTGGCCGTATCTTTCTCAACATTATCCGCCAGAAGTTTCACTTTGACCTGATCGGTTTCCTTGCCGACCCACTGTTTGGTTACCGGCACAGATACCTTTTCCGTATTAATGTTCTTTACGGTATATCCGGAAGCTGCATTACCAGTGATTTCCGATTTGTAATTTTCAATAGAATCTTCTTTGATCGTATAGTTGATTTCTTCCCCATCTTTATACTTCTCAAGATTAGTGAAAGTATGCTGCCAGTTATTTGATTTATTCAGTGTAACAGAATCGACTTCTGTGCCGTCCGCATACAGACGAATCTCAGCAGAATCGCCTTCCTTGCCGACCCACGTCTTTGTTACCGGTATCGAAACTTTTCCGGTGATTGTATTGGTTACGGTAAATCCGGTTTCCGCTGTTCCACAGACGACGCTATTATAACCATCCAATTTGACTTCCTCGATAGTGTAATTGATCTTGTGTCCATCTACGCTGTCGTACTTCGGAAGGTCACTGAAACTGCCTTTCCATTGTCCGGCTTCATGCAGGGTAATCGTTTTTCCGGTATCCTTCTTATCTGCAAGAAGTTTTACTGTAACAGAATCTGTTTTCTTTCCCACCCATGACTTTTTTACCGGAATGGAAATTTTTTCTACATTGGTGTTAGTGATGGTATAACCGTCTTTCTGAGAACCAGTTACCTTATCTTCATATCCGGCAGGAACATCTTCTTTGATCGTATATTTGATTTCCTCGCCATTCGTCCGGTACTGCCTCAATCCGTCAAAGCCGTCTGCCCAGCCGTTGGCTGCATCCAAGGTAATAGCCTTGCCTGTGTCTTCACCATCTGCATAAAGATGTACGGTGACTGCGCCGCCTTCCTTTCCGATCCATTTCTTATTTACCTTGACGGAAATTTCCTTTGGCTCATTGCTGATGGTCTTAATCGCGCCCTCTGACCCGACCTTGACTTTGATCGGCTCTTTCAGCAGTTTGAATCCATCAGGCGCCGTAACCTCTGTGATGGTAAAATCACCCTGCGATGCTTCCTGCGAAGTGAATATGCGAGAATAAGTACGCCCGGTAGCATCCGTTGCCGGCAACGTAATTTCCTCGCCGCCTGGTGTTGTTACCTTAAAAACTGCTCCGGCAAGCATGTTTCCTGTCGACTCATCTACTTTATACAGTACAATCCTATACCCGACATCCAGCGTGATAGTCCCGCCTTCCGTTATTTTTGAGTTTCTGATGGTCGTGGTGCTGGTTTGCGTGCTGTCTGTGTTGACAGTAAGCTGTGTTTCATCCCCATACACTTCCACGGTATTTGCTACTGTCGATCCATCCGCCGGCGCAGTTGTGCTATAAGACAATTGATAGGATGCCGGCTTTCCGTTGGATGCCATCCGGGATGATGCGTTCAGGATTTTCAGTTCAAAATCCGTATAAGAACTATTGTATTCAATCGAATAGTCCACGCCCTCTGTTAATTCACCTTCTTTATGGAAAGAATACGTGGAATCATAATATCCATATATCACTTTCGCGGTTTCGGGGATATATTGCATTGGGGCGTGTTCCTTTGAAATCGAATCCACTACCGTAATGTTGTTATACGAGGCCTGACGGACATTCACTCTCACATACCAAGGATGTACGTAATTTCCGCTTTTCCCCAACTTCTCCGAAGTGTACGGCCTGTTTTCCAGAACTCCTCCAAACTTACTGAAATTCGCTTTCCCGATCGCCTCCGTGTAGTCGGTTGTTCCTTTTTCCTTTACGGTAATTTTATGAGTGATTACATCGGCCGTCTCTGTTGTGTTGTAGGTCACGGTCTTTTCTGTCATAATTTCAGATGCCGTGAAGTTCACATAGAATGTTCCTTTTAAATCTCTGACCTCATCCGCGCCTGTTTTTTCCAAGTATTTATCCAGATTCTGTAATGTTACTTTAACCGTTCCGCCCTTTCCTTCTCCGTTCGATGTAACAGTCGCCGCGCCGATCGCAATTCCTGTTTCTTTATGTGTAAGAGCAATCGTTCCGTCTTTGACTGTGAATGGTTCTGGGACCGTCAACGTGAAGGTATCTCCATTCTCCAGATCGCCGTTATAGGCACTCAGATCAAAATCCGTTTCAAAGCGATAACTGCTTCCCTTGACCAGCTGATAAGTATCATTCGTTTTAGTTACATACCGGCCTTCATTTGTATCCCACAATTTAATATCCGAAATGACTTTTGTCAATTCCTTCGCATTTTTGGCCGGAGTTTTTACTGTCGGGGCTCTTCGTGTTTGATTTCTAAGACGCAGAGCTCCTGATTTTATATTATTTTCTGCATCTCCTTCTGTCTCTGCGCTCTGTTGCTGATCATCCTGCACCTTTTCTTTATTCACTTTTACGATTTTCACCTGAGAATTGATCTCCTGCGTTACATTCTTTGTTGATGTCGTATTAACATCTTCCGCATAGACAAAAACATTCACTCCCTGGAATGCAATACTGCACACCACCAGAAGAGACAGCATTACGCCTAACCCTTTCTTCTTCATATCTTTCGTTCCCTTCATTAAATACTTGATATTGTAAATAGAGACTGTCGCAAAAAGTAGACTTTCTGTTTCATATGTACATGGCATATTTTGCGTCTTGTTCTTCATCATAATTGGGTATGCTATGCGAGGTCAATTCTTCCGGGAGCATTGTGTTTCATTAGGGCTGACATATATCCGTTCCGGGCCACGGAATATGCGGAGCATACAAAAAAGCCCGGGTAATCTCGAGCTTTCTTCGCCACTCATTTCGGACAAAACAAAAACCCCCGCGTGTTCCGCGAGGTCTGTCTTCTGATTGTCGTTCATGTCACCCTTTGTGAAAAAGTGCGACTGAACACACTTCCTCTTCAGGCATTGTCAGGGTTTTATACTTCTTTCTTGACAGCCCTCTTTAATCAGGGGTCCTATATAATCTAATACTTCCTGTGACAGCTTATCATGCACACGAAGAAATTCCATAATTTCTTCATAGGTCATGCTTTCGAAATCGATGGGCTCGTCATCAGCCTCCGGTTCTGGCAATTCTTCCAAACCAATCTCTTCGCCATTTATTAACATAACGGTTTTCCCCTTTTTCTCAATCCGTTTCTCTTATTTTTCCTATAAAATCCTTTATGGTTCGGCTGATACTGGCCTCATTACGTCCAAATTTCTCAGCAATTTCCCGCTGCGTCGGCAGCCGCCCGCTCTCAATCCACATCTCCATAACAGACTCGCTTATAAACGAGAATCTTTCTGTCATACGTCCTGTCAGCAGTTCACAAATGCGGATTGTAATCAGATCCGACACAATGGGCTTCTGTCGCGCTTGCAGCGAGCAAAACGCGTCTTCTATTCTGTCCAGAACAGACTCTATTTCTTCTTCACTTTCAAATCTCATGCTTATGTCTTCATCTGCGGGGATCTGATCCCATATACTCTGAGCATCACCTTCATCACTGATACATGTGTCTCCACCTACCGTCGTCCCACCAAGTTTTTCCAGTTCAATTATACGTTCAGGCGGCAGTTCCATCGCTTCAGACAATCTCTCGTACAGTTCCGCTGAGGATATATTTGAGCCTAGCTGTTCTGCAAGTCTGGTGTATTTCCGTACTGCCCGTCGATCCGCCTCAGTTACTTTGATACCTCTGTATTTATCATCCTGAGCTTTCACACCCACTATGTGTGAGTACTCCTGCTTCCATGCAGCATTGAAATAATGAAGAAACACGCCTTTATCCGGGCTGAAATTGTTTATGCATCTGGTCGCAGTCTCTGTGATTTCACATCCATACGGCTCATAGTCTTTTTCATTAATTGAGAGCAGATAACAATACAGATTTTCAACCATTCTATAGGATTCCCGCTTAAAAGCTGTATACTCTGTTTCCCTGTCAATAGAGAACAGCGGCGAGTTCATAATCAGCTGCTCATATTTTTTCTTATCATAATACATACGGACACCTATGTTACAAAGACAGAAGGGACTTCAACATAGACCTGGCTTTTTCCGGCTCAGTGCAGCGGATTGTATTTGTAATAGATCCGAGGCAATACAGCGGGACCATATCACAGATTTTTGTATCAACTGCCTTCCCGTCAACGAAGCTTGCCTGCCCATATACAATGCTATCAACCGTACACTCCAGAAACTTCTCAGCGAAATTAAGAGCTGTAAAAATCACAATCGGCAGATCCTTGGGACCATAAGTTATATCCGCAAAGATATGCGAACCAGTCGATAAGCCGTCCACAATTCTGCCCATCAGTCGCTCGTGGACAGAGCGCGCCTCGTCAAAATCTGTATCAATTACTGTATATTTGACAGCAGCGCCAATCTCAGAATTGGCCTCCTCAAGCTCCTGTTTAAAAAGTTCAGTATTTCTGCTGTAATGACCATAGCGATCCTTTTTTACGAGAATCAGCACCTTCAGCTCATCCTCCGGCTTCATGTTTTTTTCAAGGAATGCACAGATCGGATAGCGCACCTTCTTATCTGCCACAGGAAGGAACTTGTCATCGCTGGTGTACAGCACCGGATCAACATTTTCCTTCATAGGAATACTGCAAATAATTGTTTTCTTCATTCTAAGTACCTCTCACACGCATCTATTCATGCTGAAATTACAGTATCTGTTTTTCTTCTTTGTCTTCTCCAGAACTTCTATCCCATATTCCTTTTCGATGTATTTTACATACATCGGAATTTTGGACATCGTACGTTCTATCGCACTGTCTTTATGGGCTCTTGAATAGTTAATGGATTCGTTCAGCGATACCCCTCTCGAATAATATTCCTGGACGCCTTTGCGGTAATTCTGACTGAAAAGGTAATACTCATAGCCATCATTAACCATAAAGAATGAATGCACACCGCGCTCAGTTTGCTCACAGTAAATCGTTGTCATCATAGAATCACCCTTTCTTTCAAGGCACTACTTTTGTTCCTATTCTTATATAGTGACAAAAACAACGCGGTTTAACATTCTCACGGTTATTTTTCGGAATTATTTCGCCAATGTCATTCAGAGCACAACCAGGTATTTCACTGTTCCTGCAAGCACTCCGATACGAACATCCTCTGTTTTCCCAATTTCTCTTTGCGAAACAGTTGCTCCGTTTCGTATCATCTTCACTAATTTCATGAACTGTCACAGGTCTGTCCTGTAAGCCTGTCGCAGCATTACCCATCCTCCCGTCAGTGAACGAAATCCGTCATAATTCATTTCATAATCGGGATATTTTCTCTTATCTTCCGTTCAATCTCTCTTCTGTCTTCCCAGTACTCTTCTTTGACCCAGTCGGGAGCATCATCCCTTAGTTCTCCTATATAGGGTACCTTGAATTCTCCAATCAACCATAAGGGCCATTCTTTATCAAGAAATCTCACGCTTTACCGCCTCCTCATACATTCTTTCAACCTCTTCCATCATCAGTTTAACATTTTCAGAAGTTCTACTTTTTCGTATACCGTAAGCATCATGAAATGCCTCTGCAAACAACTCAGATTCATTAGTATCGGCATATATCGCTTGAATTATACTCAAAAAAATAGGTCTTTCAATGTTTTTCATTATTTCCTTATGCGATTTTTTGAAATCGATTTTTCAAAGTGCGTGGGGAAGATATCCGGGTATACCCTCTTCCTCAATCGGCGATTAACCGTTATTGCCGTTTAAAGTACTTACTGAGTAGACACTATTTACGAACATTCCTGAATGATCCGCGGGTTCCTCCGGATAACAACCTGGACGAACAGGCAATCAGGCCGTTTTGTGGTGGAAAGAAAAACCGGAAGCTGATTGACACCGTCAGCGGCACTCAGGCAAGTGCAATCCTGTACAGCATCGTAGAAACCGCCAAAGCAAACGACCTGAATATCTGCCAATATTTCAAGTTCCTTTTAACTGAGATTCCAAAGCACATGGACGATATGAATCTCGATTTCCGGTTCCGTTGCTGCCATGGTCCAAAAAACTCCCAGAAGAATGCCGGAAGGAAAGAACCAAGTCAAAGTAACAGAAACGCCGTCAAGTCATGAACCTGGTGGCGATATTTTTTCTATAACTCACTCTCGGGTAAGAATTTTTTTGAGCCAAGATACAGGCTATTTGCCGTTTACAGGAATCCCGCCCGGCGGGCGCGTCCTGCGACGGCGGCAGACATCAAATGAAAACGCGCCCCGGTGTGCAGAGGCGCCGATAATCCGATAATATTCTGTCATTGTCCCTTAGGATATTGCGCTTTTCATACATCCGCATTCCTGATTTCACATTATATCTCTATCAGAATAAGCCAGAGGGCATTGGCAAGTACAAAGAGCTGGTTGATGCGTACATCTTTTTTCACAAGAATCCGCCATTCCATCACTGTCATCCAGATAAAGGCCGTGGACAAAACAAAAAAATATACTCCCCACACATTAGAACTGACATATTTACCTGCGAAAATACAGAAAAACGCAGCGAGCAGCTCAAAGATATAATATGTCATCACATAACCGGGAATAAGCCGCAATTTTTGGATGACAGAGTTCACACTATTCTTTTCCATAGTAGCCATTCCTCCTGCCGTTAAAAAAATTCAGCCGAACCAAAGACAAAAAAGAAAAACAGGATGTTAATCAGAAACAAGTCGGGTGCAATCCTCCCATCATGCCTGACATATCGGCGATATACCATGAACAGGAACCATGAAACGGCGATTCCCGTTGTTATGATGAATATCTCCATATGGCTCTGCCGCCAAGTTCTCCCAAAGAACCAGATTAATGTATATGAAACCTCATACAGGAGATAAATCCATACATAGAAAGGGTGATTCCGAATATGTAAATTTCTTTTTTGCTTTTGTTTACTTCTCATATGTAAAGCATTCCCCCTGCATCAGAATTTAATATGTCCCCAAATTTGTGATTTTTCCTGTTACAGGTCAATAGCGCAAAACAACTGTTTATAGTTTACCATACAAAATTCGGTCTTGGTAGTTTTTTCACAGCTCTTATGCAAACCGGGCATTTTATTACCCACTGATATTCGGGTACGCCATATCGCGTATAGCGGAATAATTGATTTCCCTAGTTTTTTTTGACCTTTTCCTGATCAAAGCCATCATTTTATCTTTGTTCACAGCACCCCAGTATGTCATCCGCTTTCTCTTTAACTCTCATTGCCAAAAGGCTTGCAATTTGAAGTGTTATCAATAAGGAAATATAGAAAAAACACCGAATCCGCTGCGAATGCTCGAATCCGATGTTTTAACTGGTATCGCCTAAGGGAGTCGAACCCTTGATTCAGCCGTGAGAGGGCTGCGTCTTGACCACTTGACCAAGGCGACATATTTTCGTTTGCTCGTCTTGAAAACTGACGAATATTATTATATACTGTGAATTGGCTATTGTAAAGCAAAATTTTTATAGAACAGGAGATTTTTTTCTATGATGAAATATATCAGCACCCGGGGTATGGACAGCAGGCTGACAGGAGCGCAGGCAATCATTCAGGGAATCGCGCCGGATAAGGGGCTTTACGTTCCTGAGGAAATCCCCGCACTTCCCTTTGTTCCCGGAGAAATGACGGACCGTTCCTATCAGGAAATCGCGAAGGCTGTCATCGGCACATTCTTCGACGACTACACCGCAGAGGAAATGCAGCGCTGCATCGACGGCGCCTACGATGAGAAGTTCGAAGAGAAGGAAATCGTTCCGATTACCGAGGCCGGAGGCGCGTTCTTCCTCGAGCTCTACCACGGAAAGACCGCAGCTTTCAAGGACATGGCTTTGTCGATCCTTCCATATCTTCTGACCACTGCCACAAAAAAAGAACACGAGGATAAAAAAATCTGCATTCTGACGGCCACCTCCGGAGATACCGGAAAAGCGGCGCTGGAGGGTTTCGCGGACGTGCCGGGGACGGAGATTATCGTGTTCTTCCCGAATCAGGGCGTGAGCCAGGTGCAGGAACGCCAGATGATCACACAGGAAGGCTCCAACACCCATGTGTTCGCGATCGAAGGCAATTTTGACGACGCCCAGACCGGCGTAAAGAAAATCTTCAATGACCGGAATTTCGCAGTCAGACTGGCGGATATGGGCTGCAGACTTTCCTCCGCGAATTCCATCAATATCGGACGGCTTGTTCCGCAGGTCGCCTATTACGTTTACGGTTACATTCAGCTCATCGCCCGCGGTGTGATCCGGGACGGCGACCCGATCAACATCGTCGTTCCCACCGGCAACTTCGGCAACATTCTGGCAGCTTATTATGCTAAGCAGATGGGTCTTCCGGTGGCGAAGCTGATCTGCGCCTCCAACAAAAATAAAGTTCTGACGGATTTCATCTCCACCGGCGTGTACGATACAAACCGGGACTTTTATCTGACGAATTCTCCGTCCATGGACATTCTCATCTCCAGCAATCTGGAACGCCTGCTCTACCATCTGAGCGAGGGCAAAGGGCCGGAGATCCGCGATCTGATGGAGCAGCTGGAGTCCGCGAAGCATTATGAGGTTTCGGCCGCCATCCGCAGCGGACTGAAGGACTTCTACGGCGGTTTTGCAGATGTGGAGGCGACGAACAAAACCATCGGCGAGATGTATCGGAACAACGGGTACCTGATCGATACCCATACGGCGGTAGCCTACAAAGTCTATTCAGATTACCGCGAGACCACGGGTGACCGGACTCCGACGCTGATTGCATCTACCGCCAGCGCCTATAAATTCGCGGAAAGCGTCGCGAAGTCCATCGGTCTTCCCGAACAGCCCGACGGATTCCGCTACATTGAGGAGGTTGCCTCCGGAACCGGCGTGCGGGTGCCCCGCGGACTGAAGGACCTCGACAAAAAAGAAGTTCGTCACAGCGGTGTCATCGAAATCAGCCAGATGGAAGACACGGTAGCTGAAGCGCTCCGGACGCACTGACCACGCTGACACGCGAGGCTCGCGGGCGAAACAAATGTGAATGCCCCGTAATGATACTGCTCCGGATATGCGGGCCGCACCAGCACACGATGTTCGCGAGGTTTTCACGGAATCCCCGGGGGTTATAAAATTCTACGGGATTCGTAAGATTCAAGGGTTTCAAGAGTTTTTGAGGTTTTGTAAGTTTTCCTCTTGCAAAACCTCTTATTTTATGGTAAATTAGTTCGTGGACACTGATGTGGAGGATTGACCGAGTGGCTAAGGAGCTCGCCTGGAAAGCGAGTAGGGTGTAACAGCCTCGTGGGTTCGAGTCCCATGTCCTCCGCCAAATGAAGAGAGGTAACCTATACGAACAAATTAGTACGTTAGGACCTCTCTTTTATTATTTTTGAGCGGTTTCAGAGAATATGTTTCAATATCATAATTTCGAAAATGCGAATCAAAATGGTAAAAACCTAAAATATGAACCCTTAAGGCTGTTCTTTGCCAGACTTTTTTAGCATCAACTTCCTATAATAGTTCTCTTCGTATGTAGCCGGTGCTACATAACCTAACTCTTCGTGTAGTCGCTGTTCATTATAGAAATCAATATAATTCCTCACGGACTCTTTGAGTTCTCTTTCTGACCGATATCGCATCCGATATAGTTCTTCTTGCTTAAGTGTGGCAAAGAAGGATTCCATTACGGCATTATCGTATGGAGTGTACGGCTTGGAAAAAGATTGTGTGATACCAAGTGATAGTAAAAGTTTTTGTACAGCTTCAGATCGGTAGTTCGCACCTCTGTCGCTATGGAATATCAAATCCCTTGTTGGACAGCGATCATTATATGCTTGTCGTATCGTTCGTTTAACCAGATATGATGTGTTACTTTTACCGATACTGTACGCAATGATTTTTCGACTGAATAAATCTATTATTGCACATATGTAATATGGATTATCTTTAACTCTGAAATATGTTATGTCACTCATCCAAGTTTTGTTTGGTTCATCGGCTTCGAAGAACTGACATACATAGTTTTTGAACTGCGCCATCTCCTTGTTATATACATATTTAGAATATGATCTAACGGTAATAAGGCCTAACTCCCGCATTAAATCACGTATTAAATTCGGGCTGACACAAATGCCTTCCGATTTCAACTTGGCTGTAATCTTTCTTACACCATAAGTCTGATTTGAGTCATTGAATATCTTTTCGATTTTAGGTTTTAATTCTTCACGTCTAAGAAAATACCAGGCTTTATCTCGTTTGTTTCTTTTTATATGATTGTAGAATGTTCCCCTGGATATTTTTAAAGCTTCACACACAAGGTGAATGTTGTATTGAGGATATAATCGTTCTGCTTCTTCAAGTCGCACGCGGAGCGGAGCATTTGGAGTACAGTAAGATGCTTGCAGCACAGATATTACATCTTCCAGGTGATGGTTTTTCTTTATCAGATGACGGAAGTTCATAGGCGTGAATGTGTATGGATCATTAGATGACTGCCCTTCGTATTTTCGTAGCCATTGAGTAAAGGTGCTTTTGGGCACGCCTTCATCGATCAAAAAATCTTTTAATTGCTTTGTGCTGACTGCATATCTTGCTAAGATGGCTTCCTTTTGTTCTTGTGTATAGTGTTTTCGTTTCATAGCAATTCCTTTCGTTAGGGTATTATAAAAAGAATTATAATATCGAAAATATATATGAAATCGGCAACCAACATGAAAAATATTTGCTATTTTTGATTATCGCATATAATAAAAAGTAAGCAAAAGTTCCGTGAAGCGGCAAAGTCGACGTTGTTCTAAATACATAAAGCCACTTACGGTAATGTGAGAGGGTTGCATGTTAGCCCATACTCGGTCATTTAGTGTTAGCAATTCTAACATTGAGCGTTGATTTTTCCAACACAATAGATTATACTAATAATAGAAGATAAGGAGGAGTTAAGTATGAAGGAAATAAATGAAAGATTAAAAAACTATAGGAATCAACTCCATCTATCGCAAGAATATGTATCGAATTACTTAAATATTAACAGAGCATCATATTCTCAGATGGAAAATGGAAACAGAAAAATTACCGCGGATGAGATTGCTAAGTTGAGTAACTTATTTGGTATTTCAGCAGATTCACTTTTAGGTGCTACAGAGTATAGTGAGCCAGCGATGATATTTGCACGAAGCTTTGAAAAACTAAATGAAACTGACCAGGCGGAAATAATGAATTTAATTAGATTTAAGGAACAGATAAAATCACAGAGGTTATAATGACGAATATTTATTCAGATGCGTTAAGGTTTAGTGACCCGGAATTACTAGCAAGCGATTACCTAAATGCGTTCTATAATGCAACTCCGATATCATTTCCCATAAGCCCTTTCGAAATGTTAAATTACGAAAGGGTTACTTTTGTATTAAGAAATTTCAAAAAACTCGAAGGCGTATATATTCCTGCAAAAGGAGAAGATGATGTTCCGATTGTTTCAATAAATGCACGTCGACCAATAACAAGGCAAAGGTTTACTGCAGCGCATGAATTATGCCATCATCTCAAAGATTCAGATAATCAAATCGCGTGCGCAATAGGAGCACGTGATGCATCAGAAAAATTTGCAGACGCTTTTGCCTCGGCACTTCTAATGCCCATGTTTGAACTCAGAAAAAAAGTAAATCAGTATAGTGATGAAAACGGTAATGTTTCTTTAGAATCAGTTTTGCATATCGCAGATTATTTTGGTGTTAGCTTTGAATCATGCTTATATAGAATAGCCTATAAGATTCATGCTATAGACGGCGACACTTCTCCTGACAGTTTAAAAAAACGCATTAAAAAATTCAAACCAGACAATGTCAGGAAAATGCTAGGTCTTACATATTTGGACTTATATTGTGATCTCGTCGACAACTATGCAGAACAACTGAGATTCACTCCTAACGATAATGCAAGATACTTGTTTGAACATGAATACATTTACAATGATAGCCGAATGGAAGGAGCAGAAGTTACAATTGAAGAAGCATCTGAAATAGTAACAGATTTAAGATTAAATGCTCAAAACAGCACATACTGTAACGAAGAACACGAGGCATATATGTCAATTGCTGGTCATTATAAAATGTATCAGTCGATTTTTGAATCGCCGACAAAAGACACGTTAAGCATATATGATACATTTCTTCTAAACCGAGATTTGTTTTCATACTATCCATGTCCGGAATTTGGAGGTAATCCTCGTCAGCAAAATGTTCTCGTTCTAGGTGCAAAATTTGAAGCCGTTGATTTTAGAGACATTTATCCTGAATTGGCGAAGATTGATGTTGAGATCAAATCATTCTTTGAAAAAAGGCACGAACTCAAACCCAGTGAATACATAATGCATATTGCTCGAGTTCATCATCGAATTACGGTAATACATCCTTTCCCTGAAGGTAACGGCAGAACTTCTAGGGCATTTATGAATATGCAACTAGTTAGATCTGAATTAAGTCCAATATATATAAAGGTTGAAGAGAAAGATGAGTACATTTCAGCTCTGGAGTTAGCCGATAAAGAGGGAAATTATACTAATCTGTATGAAATTATATTCAAAGTTATGATTCGAGTTCATGCAGAAATGTACAGTTCAAATGCAAGCACTTAAGAACAAATGGGATAAATGGGATTTCACCGGTTTTGAATTCCCAAAACCCAGTGTTTATGCGGCCTCTGGGGTTCGAACACCGTGTCCTCCGCCAGATCGAGCAGCTTTTCGAAGCTGCTCTTTTTTTATGCAATTCCAAGGGATCCGTCGATTGCAACGGTTTGCGGGTTTCAGAGCATCCGGTTTTGCACCGCATATAACCGCATACAACGGTATATAACGGCATGTTTTTTGAGGATTTTGATGGGAGAAAATGTGCGAATTCGCATATTTTTGAGAGTCCGTGGAACTTGAAGCTGCGGAGTGGTCACACCTGTTGGGAGCGATTCTGCGATTTCGCATAATTGAAGCGGACCCTTTCAGTCCTTAATATCTGAGTATAGAAAAGTTCTGAGACAGAACCGGCAGCTGCTGCAGATCATACATTCAAAAGATATTGAAGGAGATGATACCGGATGACCGATGAAATATATCAGAAAACCAATCCACTGTTTATAGATGAGCCGTTAACCTTACCGGATGACAAGAACGATGCCGTTCAGAAGAAAATTCATCTTATTCCAATCAGTGAGATAGATCCCTTCCCTAAGCATCCGTTCCATGTCAGGGAGGACGAGGATATGAAAGCTCTGGTGGACAGCATCCGGATGAACGGTGTGCTCACTCCAGCCGCCGTCCGGAAAAAAGAAGACGGAAGATATGAACTGCTGTCCGGCCACCGGAGAAAGCGGGCCTGCGAAATTGCAGGACTCAGCACCCTACCCTGCAAAATCGTAGAACTGAATCAGGATGAAGCCGTCATCTTCATGGTGGACAGCAACCTGCAGAGAACAGAAATCCTTCCCAGTGAGAAAGCCTTTTCATATAAGATGCGGCTTGATGCCATGAAACGACAGGGAAAACGAACCGATTTAACTTCTGCACCACTGGAGCAGAAGTTGGAGCAACAAACTTCTCGGAATATTTTAGCCAATCAAATCGGTGAAAGTTCCGAACAAGTTCGCCGGTACATCCGCCTGACCCATCTCATTCCGTCTCTCCTGCGGATGGTGGATGAGAAAAAGATCGCCCTGCGGCCTGCCGTGGAGCTGTCCTATCTTCCACGAGAATGGCAGGAAGTTGTTGTTGCGGCCGTCCATTATCAAAAACGAACGCCCAGCCACGCTCAGGCAAAGGAATTGAGGAAACTGGCCGAAAGCAGCAGCCTCACCAGAGAGCTGGTCTATCAACTGCTGGGTGAGAAAAAGCCGAATCAGAAAGACCGGGTCATTCTGAAAACAGAGACGATCAGAACATATCTGCCGGAGAACCTTCCGGTTTCACAGCGTGAAGATTACATTATCAAAGCACTGGATCACTATGGCAAGTATCGGGCAAGGAGGGAACGGGCGAAGCATTCCCGTTAAGATATGAGAGGCATATTTACATGGGTCGGCTGCAGGAAAAAATAATTTTCCACTTGCTGCCTTCATTCGCATAATTGCCGGTGAATCATTTCTCCCATATGATAAAAGAAAAAAAGGGAGGTCACAAAGATGTTCGGAAACAAATATAAGCTGAGCTACGATGAACGCAGAATCATCGTCCTATGTCTGATCGAAATGAAAAACAAGCTGATACAGGAGAACCGCTACACCGATGCCATCGACGATCTCCTGGTAAAATTCCTTGACGATTAAGCTATCCTTTCAGCCGGAAGCTGAATACATGACCCTGCACAATCCGGTGCGGGGTTATTTTTCTATCCGGCTTTCGGAGAAAGGCTAAGAGATGGCTACAACAAAGGAAACAATGAAAATTATTGCAATGGGACTGGGAGAAACCGGAGCCCGTGAAACAGAAAGCTGCGCAGGCTGCCCTTTGGTGGATGCACTTGCCAGGAGAGCTGCAGAGCATTTTGCCGGTATGACAGAAGAGATGGATGAGGAAGTGGTCCTGGAGATCGTGCGCAAGCTGGAAACAGAGGCCTGTTCGGATGAACCGGGTGCTATGATCGCCCTTCTCGGCAGGATCTTTCGCCAGAATGGAATGGAATCCGCTGCAGCGGAAATGGAGGCACTGGATTACTGCATCAGTGAAGTTCCTGATGCCTGCGAAGTATTTGCCGACTCATTCTTTGATGACGGATATGTTGACTGGTACTGCGTGGAAGGCTGGCTTCGTGACATGTTTCCCAGTAAGGATCAGAAGCTGCTGAGTTAGGAGGTCAGGAATGGCAAAATACGAAACCATTGCGATCTGCAATCAGAAAGGCGGCGTGGGAAAAACCACCACGGCGCTGAATCTGGGCGTGGGTCTTGCCAGAGCCGGAAAGAAGGTGCTGCTCATCGACTCGGATCCACAGGGTGACCTCACCCAGTCTCTGGGATGGAACGGGGATGATCTGGAGAAATCCCTGGGCAGATTGATGTATCTGGTCACCAGAGACTGCAAACCCATCGTGGAGGATACGATCCTTCATCACGAGGAAGGCGTGGATCTGATCCCGTCCAATCTGGATCTCTCTTCTATGGAAGTCAGTCTGGTGAACGCCATGAGCAGAGAAAAGGTGCTGGATAACCTTCTTCAGCCGATAAAGAAAAACTACGAATATATTCTGATCGACTGCATGCCGTCATTAGGCATGATCACCATCAATGCGCTGACCGCAGCGGACAAAGTGATCATCCCGGTGCAGGCCCAGTATCTTCCTGCCAAAGGAATGACGCAGCTGATGAAGAGTATCGACCGGGTCAAGACCCACACCAATCCGGACCTGAAAATCGGAGGCATCGTCATGACGCTGGTGGACAACCGGACCAACCTGGCAAGAGATGTGATCAGCAGCATCCGGACCCACTACGGGATGGCGGTCCGGATCTTCGATACCCAGACCCCGGTGGCGGTGAAAGCGGCAGAGGCAGCCAAGTCCGGACAGAGCATCTTTGACTATGACGGAAACGGAAAAGTGGCAAAAGCCTATGAAGCACTGACGAAGGAGGTGATCCGCGGTGGCGAAAGAGAAAAGAGAAGAGATACAGTTTCCATCACTCGATGAACTGTTTTCCTCTCAGGAAGAACGGGATGACGCTAAACTCAAGCGGATCTACGAAATACCGCTGACTGAGATCGATCCCTTCCCGGATCATCCCTACAAGGTCCGGGATGATGAGGGCATGATGAATCTGGTGGAGAGTGTCCGCGTTAACGGGATCATTACTCCCGCGACGGTACGAAAAAAAGAAGATGGGCGGTATGAACTGCTGTCAGGACACAGGAGAAAAAGAGCCTGCGAGCTGGCCGGACTCCCCACTCTCCGTTGCGACGTCGTAGAAATGGACCGGGATGAAGCTACGGTCTTCATGGTGGAATCCAATTTTCAGAGAACGACAATCCTTCCCAGTGAAAAAGCATTCGCCTACAAGATGAGGCTGGAGGCGATGAATAGGCAGGGAAAACGAACTGATTTAACTTCGTCCCCACTGGGGACGAAGTTAGAAAGATCAAATATAGAATTATCTAATCAAGTTGGAGATAGTAAGAGCCAAATTCACCGATATATCCGCCTCACCGAACTGATTCCGGAAATTCTGGAACTGGTGGATGAAGGAAAGATTGCCCTACGTCCGGCAGTAGAACTGTCATATATCCCGAAAGAGATTCAGGAAGACATCTTAAACTGCATCGACATGGAGCAGTGCACTCCTACCCATTCTCAGGCGATCAGGATGAGAAAAATGGCTGGGGAAAGCAAACTGACTCCGGAATCCATCGAGGCAGTCATGCTGGAGGAGAAGCCTAACCAGAAGGAGCGCATCGTCTTCCGGGGAGACCGGATCGCAAAGCTTTTTCCAAGGGACCTGCCACTGTCCAAACGGGAGGATTTTGTTGCGGCAGCCATGGAGCACTACAACCGCTTTCTCCAGCGAAAAGCGAGGGATCAGGAACGGTAAAATGCGGGAGTACGCATTCCCCGTTTTCCCTCCCTGTAACCCTCCCTTTATTTACTACCAGTTACTACCCGAAGAAGAAAAATACTTAAAAGAAGAGAGGCAAACTGAGGCGTCTGTGTGAATGCACAGGCGTTTTTGCTTGCCCTATCACGGCGCTTCAGCGCCGATGAAGGTCAGCCGCAAGAGATTCCCAAATCTGTGATTTGGTGAATTTTACTGCGATTGCCCTGAAACGGAAAGAAGAAACGGTTTTGAACAGGAAAACAGAACTTAAGCAGAAATTCAAGCAGCTGCTCACCATCGCCTTTGCATCCATGATGGTGCTGGGATCCGCCCTTCCTGCAGTGACGGAGACGGCCAGCGCATTCACCGGCAAGGTGGGAAGCAGCTATACGGTCATTGACGGAGGCAGGATCACCTACGGCTCCGGTGACGGAGGCTACAGCAATTCCAGGAAATGCGATCTGGGCGACGGGCTGGGAAGCCGGTATACCTACTGCGTCCAGCCGGCCAAGGCATCGCCGCCTACAGGAAAGGTCACGGTAGACAAAGTGATCACCGATTCCGACGACAAGGGAAAATGGAATGCGCTCAGGAACATCGTATTCTACTCCCCGTCCTATCCGGGATATGAAAAGAATACCGGCAATATCAAGGGCGCATATTACACCGGAAACTTCACCAAAGACTGGGCTATCGCTCATCTTGCCATGGCTTATGTTTACGAAGGAAGGCCGTCCGATATGGCGACCTGGGGCGGAACGAAAGCTTCCGGCCTGGGGGATATCTGGACAAAGGCAAAGAAACTGGGAGACGGACTCTGGAATGCGGATTCGGAAAAAGATGAGGCCATCCCGGGAAATTTCAAGGTGTTCATCAGCACCATGAGCGGCGTGCAGGACATGGTGGCAGGATATCTGGAGGATATCCGGGGCGGATTCCGCCTGCAGAAGATTGATAACGATCTGGATGAACCGTATGCACAGGGAGATGCCACGCTGGAAGGCGCGGAATTCACCGCATTTAACAAAAGCGGTCATACGGTTTTCCTCGGAGAGAAGAAAATCAACCAAGAAGAAGCGGCAGTTACGATCAGGACGGACAAGAAAGGCCTTGCAAAGTCTGCTGCAGATGCCCTGCCATACGGCTCCCTGAAAGAGACCAAAGCGCCTTCCGGATATCTTCTGAATGAGAAATGGTCCAGAGCCATCAGCATCCGAAAAGACGGAGAGATCATCGACATTACTTCGGATCCGGTGAAAGAAAACGTGGGTAATCAAAGTTTTTTAGGGTCTCTGTTCATTCGGGTCTAACAGTGGGCTCCTTCCGTGGGGTCTGACAATGGGGGGCAGTGCGTAGGGGCAAAAGAACTCAAAATGCATAGAGGAGGCCGTGATTGCCTCCTCTATGCTTCTTCATTTATCATATAACTGCAACGATTTTAAAATGAGAGCGTTTTAGATTCAACTGCGAAAAGGATTTTAGGAGAGTATGAAACAATATTTGCGCAGTTTTGGAGTAGTATCATTTAAATGCAGTCGTTAAATCCACAAAAAGATGATAATATATCATCAGGGAGGTGGAGACATGAAATACGATAAGGAATTCAAACTGCAGGCTCTTGAACTGGCCGATGAAATCGGCGTCAAGGCAGCTGCGGAGCAACTCGGCATCAAGTATTACACACTTGCCGACTGGCGTCGCCAGCGCAAAGCTCACGGCGAAGAATCTTTCGTTGGCAGTGGTAACAAAATGATACCGCTCAGCGAAAAGGATCGTCGCATTAAGGAACTCGAAGCGGAGCTTCGGGAAACCAGGCGAGCTAACGATATACTCAAGGAGGCCCTCGGTTTTTTCGCACAAAGCCGGAAGAAGTGAGAGCCCGGAAACGCTTTGAGTTCATTCGTGAATACAGCAGCAGATGGCCTGTAAGCGTTATGTGCGATGTCCTGAACGTGAGCGAGACCGGTTATTACAGATTCAAAAGGAATCTCGGTAAGCCCGGCAAGGACGCTGTTCTTTCGGCAGTTATGCAGGAAATACTCGATGAGAATATATACAACGATAACTATGGTGTGGATCGAATGCAGATAGCACTTGGAAATCGCGGTTACAAGGCTGGTAAGCGCAGGACAGCCAGAATCATGAAGGAAAATGGTTGGCTCCATGAACGTAAGCGCCGTCCGAAAGGCTTAACCAGGGCAACTACTGAAATACAGGAGAAGGAAAACCTGATCAAACAGGATTTCAGGTCAGATCAGCCGTATCAGAAGTTGCTTACCGATATATCTCAGATAGCATGCCGTGACGGCAAACTATACATATCTCCAATAATGGATTGCTTCAACGGAGAAATACTTTCTCTGGTAATGCGAAGCAATATGTGCAAGGAACTGTGCATTGATACATTCAATGCAGCAGCCAAAAGGTTTCCTTTGAACGGAGCCATACTCCATTCAGATCGCGGAAGCCGGTATACAAGTGAAGCATTCCGTGAAGAACTCAATAATGCCGGTGTTCTGCAGAGCCTCAGCGGCGTGAACCATTGCTTTGATAACGCCCGGATGGAAAGCTTCTTCGCTACTCTCAAGAAGGAGCTCCTCTACAGGATTCCAACATACAAGATGAAGATGGAAGAAGTTAAAACAATCATCTTCAGGTATGTCTTTATCTACTACAACCAGATAAGGATATACACTTCAAATCCGGATGGTCTCCCGCCGGCAGCTTACAGGAGACGTCTGAAACAATCGTTAGCAGAAGCTGCATAATTTTGTGGGTTTAAAGACTGCACAAATATTGACATTTCCAGTTTTGATAAAATACCCATACACAATTCTCCTTATATCCACCAGATATAAAAGAGGAACCCGGCAATATCACCGGAGATCCCTCTGAAATCAATGCACACTCACTACTTTACAGTTTCCTCAATCGGAACGTAATCGAAATCAAACTTAAAGTATCTTGGCCCAAGAATAGCGACTCCTTTTTCCGAGCGGAATACCGGGTTTGCCTTTAAGCCTATTACACAAACCTCATCTCCTACTTTCAGAATCGGATTTGCATAAGGTCCCCCGGTTTTTGCATCCACCACAGTAATGATGTCGGGGCTAGAGACATAAGGTTTCTCATTCTTCCACATTACATGATTCTCGTTCTTAAAGAAAATCTTAAAGGTATTACCTGCGTCAACACCAGTTCCCTCAATGGTATGATATCCATAATAGTAGCCATCATCCCATGTCTCCTTGTTACTAACGGTACCGGTGGCTAGCAAATAACCATCCAACTCCTTAAGAACAGATTTGACAGGGTCTTGCCCTCCCTCTCTTGCTTCTCGAATCATCTTTCCAATATTGTAGCAAGTGCTCAAGGTTCCCTTATTGATACATTCCCTCATTTCCTTGCCGCTCATGATAAATCCCGCCTGTCCCACCAAGCCGTAGGCGCTCTCAGCAATTTTCTTTCCCAAACGTTCTACAATTCGGTAGTTCTTCGCTTTCTCAATATAGGAAATGTCATTGTATGCATCTACGGAAGCAACTGGCCAAAGAGTCTTTCCATGAAGGTAAGGTGTTGTTTGCTGAATTTCAGGAATAGCGCGGCCTGTATAATCACCGTCTACGCATACTGCTCCGCTAACAATGCCTGCTGTAACACCGCCGGGAGTATTGGCCCCACCAAGTTCAATTGGAACAACGGCATCAATCTTTGTTCCACAGAATTTTCCAAGGTATTCAATGGCTTTAGCAAGCATTTCTTTCTCAGAATAATTAGGATTCACGTAACCGAAATCTGTCATCTCCGCTTCAATCTCCGGGGTATGGGGTGCAATAGAGCCCATCAAGAAGGGGCAAGCGGTAGTTGCTTCATCAGGGATATCATCTGCATCTATCCATCCTACCTTAGTTCCTTTTTCAATCTCGCTCATCAGTGAGTCCAGCCCATTAGCCGGCAAACCGCCTCCTCCTGTTCCCATGAAAGTGCATCCACGAACGAAGTCCTCTGCCATCTGACGATTTTCCAAATACATTGTAGCCATAATAAGTTCTCCTTTCCTAGTAATATCTCATTTTGAGATTCTTTTCGCTACCTTTCCTACTCAACTTTCTTCAGTTCACCTCGTTCACTTTCCTCAAAAAGCCCTCCAAAATACATTTTTCCGGAATCATTCTTAAGGCAAGCGGACAACACAATGTGAACAACTGCTGCCACAACCATGCTGTTGATTGCTGCAATACCCCAGGTAACTGTAAATCCTACAGTGCACCCAGCGATCCAACTAATCAATGCTGGAGTAGAACAAAAATAATGTTTTACGCCGACACCAAAGTGATAATCCTTCTTCTTTACAAAGAAGTAATCAACAATTAAGATTCCTGCAACTGGTGGAATAGCAGTTCCCAGAAGGCCCAGCCAAGAAGTAAAGTAATTTACGATACCCATCGCTCCTGCAAAGGTTGCGATAATGCCGAATACAATTACGACATATTTTTTCTTCCACTTAGGCATTGCAACAACTGCCGCCAGAGAAGAGTAGTACAAATTGTTATCGTTGGTGGTCCACTGAGCAAGAATTAGAATCAACAATGACCATGTTCCAAGAATACCCAACAATCCGGTCGCTACGTCACTAGTTCCTACACTTGTGCACATAAAGTAGCCCGCAACAATGACAAAGGTGTTTGCAATCATGAATCCGAAGACAGCCCCTATAACACTATGGCTGCCCTTCTTTCCATAACGTGTAAGATCCGGCTGCAATACTGCACCCATTGCGTAAGCACCAATAACAGAAACAATTCCTACAGCTAAGGACATGGTTCCGTTTGTTTCCAATGTTATTTGGTTAAACGCATCCATTCCACCGACCTTTACAGCTGCAATGCCACATCCGACAATACACATCAATAAAATCAATGGGGATGCAATATTGCTGAGCATTTCCAGGCCTTTATAGCCAATGAATGCTGTGGTCATCATCAAGAAACCACCCCAGACTCCAGCAACTACAGGATCCGTAATTACTCCGGCATTGGGGAACATAACATGTATAGTCTGTCCAAAAAATCCACACTGATAGCCAAACCATCCAAGTTCTACCACGGCAGTAAGAATTGCAAGAATGTAATTCCCTACAACCCCAAAAGACTGACGCATAAGCATGGCAACACCCACGCCTGTCTTCGTACCGATGTAACTCAATAATCCGCCTAAGACTGACAGTATTGCGTTTCCAATCAAACAAGCAATCACAACCTGTGTCAATGTGAGTGCTCCTACGAAACTTGCTCCCACGTACATGGAACTAAGACAAATGATGCTTCCCACAAGAACCATCGCTAGTAAGAACGAAGACCGTCTTTTATCCATCGGCACTGGTATGGTCGCATAATCATTAACATACACTTCTCCATTTTCTGTGCTACTCATAATTCCGCCTCCTCACATATAATCGATTTAGGGCTAATAAAAGATTATGTCCAATAATGCCTACTGTTTATTCACCCTTAAGCCGTTGTAAGAATTATAACAATTATCAAAAAAACAGGCAATGTTCCAAAAACAAAAAAAGCAAGCCTCTTTCGTTTTCAGAACATTGCCACCTTCTTAGGGCTTCATCCTTCCATCATTCGATAAACGCACACAGCATGATATACTACATGCACAGCTGCAGTTTGGTTAAAATCAGTTCCCAGCAGGCTTTCTGCCTTTCGAATGCGGTACTGCGCTGTATTGGGATGAATATAAGTTAATTCTGCAACGTCTTTAAAGCTACGATTTGCATCTATTAAAAATGTAGACAGTGTCTCAATTAACAGTCCATCTCGCTGTTTATCATAATCAATTAGTGGTTTTAGAATTCTTCTTGTTTGCTCACGCGCTTCTTCCTTATCACAGTCTCGTTTGCATGCTACTGCCTCCATCAATTCAAAACGACCAAGCAAACTACGAGAACGGAATAAGTCACAGATAAAGGCCCACTCTTCTACAGTATCGCAAATCATTTGGAAGAGTTCGTGCTCATCACTTACGTTAGATGCATACACCAACTTTCCATCTTCTAGCGGCAAATCAAGATGAAAAAGTGGATCAATTGAGTTACTATTAACGTCAGCGTATTGATTATAAATAATGATTGAAAGGTTCTCTTTCTTTCCTTCTACGTAAGGTACACCTTCTCTTTGTAGCGTTTCTTTGACATTTTGAATTAGTGCGCACGAGGATTTACTCGTATCATACATAATAAAATGCCACGACATGCTCTCCTCTTGCCGATAAAACATCAACTCCCTGCGCGCTCGCTTCCACTCCTTCTGCACAATTGAATTGATTAAACTGTCTCCTTTTGTAAAGATTAAATTCAATCGCCAGAGGTTAATGCAAAAGCTCATACAAGAAAACATAAACTCAACCGGTACTTTTCTTTCACCTTTGGATGTTATTAAAACTAACGACAGTTCCAAATAACCAGAATAGTAACGTTGACCATAATACTGTGTCTCACCTGCCAATAATTCAAAACGCAACATGTTAAGCGGAAGGGTTCGCATTTCTTTATTTTCAAACTCGAATTCTTCCTTTTCCGACAACGTGCTGCATAATATTCTCTGCGAAGTCACATCTACCGCAACAATCTCCGCATGTCGATTTTTTACAATTTGACTCAGCGCCTCTTTTACGCTACCTCCATTTTGCTGAAGTTGTATCATTGAATTAATAGCGGCATGAAGCATCTCATCGCCCTCACCCCGCACCAACGCCTGGATATCGTTCAACACATCTGCATAGGCGACGCTAACTCGCTCATCATAGTCTATAACAATTAGCGGGAATTCTAGTTCGTTGCACAGCTCAACTACCTTCCTATCGAATTCCTTCACGACAAATCCATAGTAAAATACTATCAATCCAGAAGCCTTAAGTCTATTCATTGTCCGTATCGCAGTGCATTGGTCTTCCACATTATTTCTTATGTTATATAATGCGGTAATAAGAATTTCATTTTTTTTAAGAGACCCTTCCAGCAGCTCTTCTCCTCCGCCGCTCCCCATTTCTGTCAATTCTAAAATTGTGGCACCACTGACATGACAAGAAGAGCCTTGTTGTCCTGCAATCAGACGCCCTGTTTGCAAGCTTTGAAGTCGAAGAATATCTTGTACTGTTGTTTGCATCTATGTCTTGTATGATCAATATAGAAGCGAATTGACCATTTTTCCTTTCGTTTTCTAATCGTGATGCCATAATACATTCAGATACTGTGGATAAGTTATTTTTCCCTGTAGTGCGACTACTGGATAGGAGTGTATTACCGCTACATTATCTGAATCGTTTATAGCTGGATTTGCCGGAGCATGCCCTGAGCACTCATTTCCATCAAGTCTACGAAGGCGATCGTTAAAGTGGGCATCACAGTATCTCACTTAAGGAAGGGAGATGTTCCTATGAATTACGTTGGCATTGACATTGCCAAACTCAACCACTTCACCACTTCGCATCAGTCGTTCCGGACGATGGCAAGGTACTCGTTAAGCCGTTTGAATTCACAAACGACAATGATGGCTTCTATCCGCTGCTTTCAAAGCTCAATGTCTTTGATACTGACAGCCTCATCATTGATCTTGAATCTACGGCACACTACGTCAACAACCTGTTGTTCTTCCTCGTTTCAAGAGGCTTCAAGGTTTGCCTGATCAATCCGATCCAGTCGGCCGCCATGCGGAGAAACAACATCCGCAAGCCCAAGACTGACCGTATTGATACATTCATTATCGCTAGGGTCCTGATGAACGAGCCACATCGATTTGTTGAGTTGCAGGATGTTACCTACCTGCAATTGAAAAACCTGGGTCGAAACCGGATGAATCTGATCAAGCAGAGCTCCCGCCGCAAGATCCAGCTGACCACCTATGTGGATCAGGTGTTCCCGGAATTCCAGTACTTCTTCAAACCCAGCATTCATCAGAAAACCTGCTATGCCATCCTGAAAGAGGCACCATCGCATCAGCAGATCGCTTCCATGCATCTGACTCATCTAAAGAACCTTCTTGTTTCTGCCTCCCACGGTCACTTCAAGAAGGAAATGGCCTTAGAGTTAAGAGTTCTCGCACAGAAGTCGTCGGCATCAGCGACCATGCCCTGTCCATCCAGATCGTTCAGGCGATCGAGCAGATCGAACTGCTGGACAGGCAGATCAATGATGTGGACGCCGAGATGAAGGATATCGTTGATACCCTCCGTGATCATGACGATTCCTGGTATCGGATACATCAACGGCGGAATCATTCTCGGAGAGATCGGCGACATCCATCGCTTCTCATGTCCGGGCAAACTGCTTGCCTACGCAGGTCTGGATCCTGTGGTCTATCAGTCTGGTAAATTCAGAGCTGCCAAGACCAGAATGTCCACGAGAGGATCCCGTACGCTACGATTTGCTCTCATGAACGCTGCTCATAACGTCGTGAAGTACAACAAGACCTTTCATGACCTCTATGGGAAGAAACGTGCTGAGGGCCGCAATCACTACAATGCCTTGGGGCATTATGCCGACAAGCTTGTCCGTATCATCTTCAAGATTATGACTGACGAAGTTGCCTTTGATCTGGAGTAATACCGCTTCTAAATCATTGAGCACGTTGCTGTCAGATGGATCAGACCATCATTCCCGTGAGTGAAGAAATCTCTGTAAATCAGGATTTTCTATGATAATCTGAGAATAGAGCGGCCGACCCCTAGTGATCGGCCGCTGTTTACTAAATAACATAAATTGCCACGCATGTCAATAAAACGGCAAAATGTCAGCCTAGGGCAATTCAGTTTTCTGCCTCAATCCAGCAGTCTGTCGGGAAACATGATGGCTAACTCGCCACGTATTAATTTGAAGACCTTTTTCGGCTCTTTTATTTATTAGTTCTTGGATGTTATGACTCGGAGTCTACAAAATTTCTATTGACTCTTGTGCGGTCTCAGCCTGTAAATCTTCAAGTTTAGTGCTCTTTCCGAGGACTCTAACCACGATATACAATACAACGATACCGATAGGAATCAGAATGATAGGCGAAACGCCCAAGGAAGCCGGGATAAAGCCAATTACGCCCGCAACAACAGCGGCCGTTACTGCATACGGAATCTGTGTCCTTATGTGATCCATCAAGTCTGCTGCAGATCCCATAGAAGACATAATCGTTGTATCCGAAATCGGAGAACAATGATCTCCAAAGATGGCTCCGCTGGTTACAGATGCAATTGCAAGAACTGCATATTCATTGAAGGTTCCTCCTGTAACTCCCATAGCCAGAGGGAATGCAATCGGAATCATAATTGCAGTAGTTCCATACGAAGTACCCGTAGAGAAAGATACCAAGCAAGATACTGCGAAAATAATTACTGGAAGAACTACACCCGGAACATTGCCACCAACCAGTTCGGCAATGTAATCACCAGTTCCAAGTTCTCCCATCAGGTTTCCGGAAGTCCACGCGAACAGCAGGATGGTTACAGTCAAAAGAAGTTCTTTGCAACCGTCTAGCCATACATCGATAACTTCTCTCAGTGTCATGATTTTCTGTGCAACCGCCATGACAATACAAACAATCGATGACAGGATTACCGCATAGAAGATACTGGAAGCGGAATCACAATTTCCAAAGGAATTCTGAATGCCTTTGATATTCATTGGCTCCTTGTAACCTTTTCCGGTATACCACATTGCCAGAAGAGTCACCACGATAAATGTAACAATCGGAACAATTGCGTTGCACATTCTGAGTGGCACGCCTTCCTTTACATTCATTGCATCCAGTTCTTTGCTCATCATGGGTTTAGAATTATCCTCATAAAGTTTTCCGCTAAGGCGTGCACGCTTCTCTGCATTATACATCGGTCCGTAGTCTTTTTCTGTCAGGATCAGAATAATGACCAATGCGATAGCAAAGATATTGTAGAATCTGTAAGGAATGGTTTGCAGGAAAATTCCATACGCATTTGCTACAGTCATTCCAGCTGCTGTAAATGCAATTCCAATCATACCGATTTCATAAGCAACCCACGAAGAAATGAACGCCATATCCGTAACTGGCCCCGCGGTGGAATCAATGATATAGGACAGCTTCTCTCGAGATACATTCAACTCATCTGTAACAGGTCTCATCGTAGGTCCTACAATCAAGGAATTTGCCATGTCTTCAAAGAAGATGATAATTCCCATAATCCATGTTGCAATCATAGCATACTTTGCGGTCTTTGCTTTCTTAGCCATAGCCAATGCCATTGCCTGTGTTCCACCCATCCGGGCCATTACAGCAATCAGGCCTCCTACTGCTAAGATAAACAGAATAAGTGTAATATCCCAAGTATCTGTAACTGTTGCAATGATGTAGGTATCACAGGTCCGAAGGAATCCATAAAAGATGTTACCTCCGTTTAAGATAACAGCACCAACAAAGACTGCTGTTCCCAATGATAAAATTACCTGTCTTGTAATGAAAGACATCGCAATTGCGATAATCGGAACCACAAGGGACAAAACCCCGTAATTCTTTGTTTCGTCACCGTCATCCGCCAAAACAATATTGGTAAAAAGCAACATAGCAAAAACGAATATAATGGCTATTGCCCATCGTCTACCCGACACTTTCGTTAACATTTGTCTTCTCCTTTCGGTAATTGCTACTGTGTAGCCAAATCGAAATAGTTAATCGAAATTTGCAGTTCATCATAAACCATGTTACGAACTCTAAGTACTTGCGTCTCCCATTCGTAATATTCATCAGATCCTGCCTCTGCTTTGTTATACTTGCATAATGCTTTATCCAAAGCTGGGATTGCCTTCTCAGTCTGAAGAGATCCACAACCGTCCTGTCCGTATTTTCCAGACCAGCAACGGAACATCGTAGTCTGGCGCTCACACATCAAGGCGAGTTTATTAAACAGTTTTGGATTTGTTGTTCTAAGCGTTTCAACTTTTGCCATCTTGTCTGCATATTCTTCTACAACAGAATCGATTGTGGTTAATACATCCTCTGCACGTCCTGCCTTGCCTGTAACGGAAGCCCATTGACTCTTCACATCGTCACCAAGAGCTTTTAAGTCGTAAGAAACACTCTCACTATTGGCGAACTGATCTAACACATACAAGAAATACTCTGCATGTTTCTGTAACAAATCCCGGTCAATTTTATCAATAGTATCATTCGGAGTATGCAGCCAAGGACTATAAAATGCATAATTGAGTTCCTTCAATTTCTCCTCTGTGTATTCTGTTGCAAAAGAGTTATAAGGAACTCCTACACCGAAAAATGAGGAGTCTCCACCGCCCTTATATGCCTGATGCCAAACGCCTTCCTCTCCAAAGATTTTCTGGATTGCGTCCATTAATACTTCTTTTAATTCCGGCTGTCCCTCTACGCCAGGTACTGTAGTCCCCTGAATAGCAAGATTATCGATATTAATATAGCCAATGCAATTTTTTGTCATGTCCTTCCAGTAATTGTCGGTGTACCAAGTGGAACCACCACCTTCAGCAATCTCGTGTCCATCCCAGAAAACAAATTCTATATCCCTTAATAGTTCGTCCTTGTATTTATTGCAAATTCGCGCAATCTCCAAATTAAGCGCATCGCCAGAAGCATTACAAATTGCCGACTTTCCCCATGCGTCTACATGGCTACCTAACAAAACATATTCGCCATTACTCTTGCCGCCATGAACTCTTCCGACAGGCTGGCTTGCAGTAATCCATTCTCGCGTGGCCTGTGCCGTAATACGAACAGAAACGGTTCCTTCTTTACAAAGGCTTTCCAGTTCCTCTCCCTCTTTTCTGGAGATACTGATAACTGTCAGCCGAACAATTTCATCCTCATTTTCTGGAGTAGGATTTCCCCACTGGGTCTTTACGGCACCCATCTGAATCAAATCACTATCCGAAGTTCCCCAGTTCATGATAATTAATGCTTTCGCACCCATTTCCCAAGCGATTCTCGCTTTCTCCGGACGAGCAGGACTCCAATTCATATCGGTTAAAATAATCTTCCCCTGTGGGTCAACGCCTTTATAGTCTTCATAGCCACCAGAGCCAAGATAAATTACTTCGCCCTCTATTCCTCTATTAGGCGTAGAATCAATATGACACACTGGACGAGCCGGAATGTCCTTTTCGCAAGGAGATGTAACTTTCAAAGTCGCCTCTCCCGGGTAACTCATATACATCGGAAAATGATCGATTCGCCCATTACCGATATTCTCATTTAAACGTTTGCACAAATACTCGGTGGCTTTTGTCATTTCTTCCGAGCCAGAAAGTCTTTCACCGACCTCGTCAATCAGAAATGCCATGTCCTTGTAAATATTGTCCAGAGAAATTTCTGATTTAAGTTTTTCATAAATGTTCATGTTCTACCCCCTCTTCAGGAATGCGGTGCAACAATGCATTGCTCCATAACCTTTCATGACCTCTGAATAATCTACCGGAATAACGTTGATTCCATTCTTCTCTAGCAGTTCTTGAGACCTCGGATTTCCTTCCGGCATTACAATCGTTCCAGGTTCAATCGCAACGAAGTTAATCGCAAACGTTTCTTTTGCCTCAATTCTGGACGGGCATTCCAGAAGTTTGATTCCCTTCTTCTTTAACGCATCGCATACGTCGTACGGCACCTGAGATGCATGAATCATTGCCACATCATGACTCGCCATATTGAGAAGACCATCGATATGCGCATGGCCATAAGGAATCTGCATATGAAGAATGTCCGTTACACCCATTCTTTTCAGCTCATATTCAACCATCTCATATCCGTTTCTATTAGTTCTCACGCCAGAGGCAAGGACAATTGTATGACGGTCAATCCATAGACCCATCGCACCCTCAAAGGTTGCGTCTCCACAGATAGTCCGAATGATAGGAACGCCTAAGTCTGCAAGAGCCTTTGCCATATACCGTTCTTCTCCTCTACGTGCCTCCATTGCTGGCCGGGTAACAATAGCACCCTCTGGAGTCATCAGAAGCAAATCTCTGCAGAATAGCGCATTGGGTTTATCCACTCTCTGTTCTTCCACATAATGAACACGAACACCGTGGTCCCTATAGATCTGAGCTAAATTATCATGCTGAGCTCGAAATTTTTCCGGATCAATAGCGGATTTAAATCTCGCAGCTTGCCAATCAAAATTATCGATTTCCTTTCCTGGACGACGCATGATTACATCGCGAAGGGTATCTACTTCAGAGCATACGCCCCAATCCCCCCAGAGTTCTTTCATGTCATCAATGATTGTAGTTTCTTTCGCAAACCACCTTTCACCGGGGAGAGCATCAATGTCTCTAACCTTAGATAATTCCATAAACAAGCCTCCTTGTCTTAATGGTTTTACTGCTCACGTACAATTTCTAATTGTTACAAAATATATACCGCAAGAACAGTGCCAAGTGTTTTGGGTTGAATACAAGCTATTTAGTAAAAAAAATAGTACTTGGTAAAATTCTTTTTACTAAAAGTAAAGAATATTTTATCAAATACTATCATTAGAATCCAGAGCAGATTATTTCCCCAAGTTATATTTTCCCATCTTGTAATGCAACGACTGTTTAGTAATCCCTAATTGATTAGCCGCATCGACTAACGTTCTACTATTCTCTATTGCATCTTCAATCAGCGCTTTCTCATACGCATTTAAGGCTTCACTTAGGGTTTGTCCCTTTTGAAGAAGGGGTGTTGTTTCCCGATACGAATTTTCACGAGTAGACTTTGGCACAATGGGATTAATCAAATATTCGGGCAAATCTTTCTTCTGTATGAACTTGCTTGCCGATACATTAAACGCACCCTCTATAATATTCCTAAGTTCCCGGACATTTCCGGGCCACTCATATCCTTGAAAAATACGCTCTACCTCTTCATCGACACCCTTAATGTCTTTGCCTTGAACTTCATTGAAGTTTTCAATGAAGTAGTCAATAAGCAATACCAAATCATTCAGCCGCTCTCGTAATGGTGGAATATTAATCTGAACGACGCTTAATCGATAAAAAAGATCCTCCCTCATCTGACCAGTCTCTATGCAAGTAAGCGGCTGTACGTTTGCCGCAGAAACTATCTTGACATCTATTTTGATTGGGTCAAACCCTCCGAGGCGGCAAACTTGTTTTTCCTCAATTGCCTTCAGGATTTTCGCTTGCACGCCTATTTCCATCGAGTTTATTTCATCTAGAAATAGTGTTCCTCCATTTGCGATTTCAAACAGTCCAGCTTTATTTTCCGCACCAGTATAACTTCCTTTGGTAGTTCCAAAAAGAATGCTTTCTAGCAAATTCCCAGGTATTGCTGCACAGTTCTGAGACACAAATCTCTTGTTTTTTCGCTTACTGGAAGTATGGATAGATTGCGCTACTAATTCCTTTCCCGTCCCTGTTTCGCCATAGATTAAAACCGAAGAATCAGTATTTGCAACCATCGGAATTCGTTCTTTAATGATCTCCATACTTTTGGAAGCCGTAATTATATCGTCCAAGGTATAAAGATGACTTGTCTTTATTTCTTTCCTCTCTTTCAGCGTAATATTCTGTCGCCGATACGGTGAATCTAAATAGCGAGAAACATCAACAGCCCCAATAATTTCGTTGTTTTGCTTAATGGGCATAGTCGTATTGATAGCACGAATGCTTTGACCATTATAAGTCATTAACGTCTGATATTCATTTAGAATCGGCTCACCAGTTCTGAGGACTCGCATCACGCTACTAGTTTCGTTGGTAAGTCCTGGGTATACTTCAGTCACATGCTTATGGAGAATATTCTTCTCTTTAAGTTTGTTTACATCAGGTCTGAAAGACTCGAAATACTCAATGTATCCGTCTTTGTCTACAACCATGATGCCATCTATGTAATTATAAACATTGAGCAATTGCTCTACATATCTTCTTAGCATAAGGGCCTCGCTTGTCCTATTGTCTTAATACCAAATATTTTATTACAAACCCCCAGCGTTTGCAATAAACTGAAAGCCCTCACCAAATAAGGATGAAGGCTTTCGAGGTTAGTTACTATCCTCTCTTAAGATATGCAGTGATGCAATGTAGTGCACCCTTTCCCTTACGAATTTCGGAAATGTCAACGGTTTCAACCTTTACACCATTTTGCTCAAGTAACTCCTGTGTTCTAGGATTTCCATCTGGCAAAACGATATGTCCTGGTTCTAATGCAACAAAATTGCATCCAAAAGTTTCTCGAACTTCAGTCCGTGATGGGGCCTCCAGAATCTTGTACCCCTTTTTCTTTAGCATATCGATAATGTCATACGGAACTTGACCTGCATGGATTAAAACCATATCATTACTGATAGGATTCATCAATCCATCAATATGGATATTGCTGTAGGGTTGTTGCATATGATAAACTTCAACGCCCATACGTTCTAATTGATATTTGACTTGGTCATATCCGCTTTTGTTGCATCTTGATCCCGTTGAAACAACACACGTATGGCGGTCGACCCACATACCACATGCGCCTTCAAAGATTCCATCTCCAGCGATTGATGTCAGAATAGGAACACCAATTTTCGCTAAGGCTTGCGCTACGTATCGTTCCTCACCTCGTCTTGCAGCCATTCCGGGTCGCGCAAGAATTGCTCCTTCCGGCGTCATAAAAACTAAATCCCTACAAAAGACAGCATTCGGCCGATCTTCTCTCTGTTCATCAACATAAAAGACCTTTGCACCAAAGTCACTGTAAATCTTGGCAACGTCATCATGCTGTTTGCGAATCAGTTCAACATCCACAGGCTCATCTGAAAAACGAACTTCTTCTGCATTGAAATTTTCAATTTCTTTTCCCGGACGGCGCATCAGTACGGCCTTCAAAGTATCTACTTCTGAGCACACGCCGTAATCTCCCCAGTATTCCTTTATATCCTCTGTAAAAGTAGTTTCTTTTGGGAACCATCTTTCACCAGGTATTGCATCAATGTCAAATTTATTTTCCAGCATACGGTATAACCTCCTCCTACAAAATAATATCTCTGTTTTGTTTGTTCATGCACGTGAGCCGCATATATTCCTAAATCTGTTAATTGCAAGTCTCATGCCAAAGAATCTTTGCACATTTTCTCTCCCTACAAATAAAAAAGATTTTTCTCCCCTGTTATGAAGTGACCTTTGTCAAGAGGTAAATTTTGCATCCAACAAACTTTTTCTTGACGATCACATTTGTGTAATCTGTCAGCATCTGGAAGGAACCTTGATTTAACAGTTCCCGGCATATGGCCACTCTGTTATTCGTGGATTGGTTACCGACAGGCTAATGGTTCCGCCGTGAGCTCTGCGATCTAAAAGCGTGGATCACCGAAGTGCCAACATAGGAGATGGCGCAGATAGTTCGAACCTTACAGTGATCACAGCTTTCAGGTGCTGACAGGTATTCAATTGTTATTGTACTGGCAGCAAGCTGCAGTCTACTGCTGATTGCTGCTCAGGTGCGACTCATATCTGGGACGGATGGCTGTCAAGGGCCGCGCAGCGGTTCTGCTGATGTTACCGGTCATCATACCCCAGATAAAGCACGCAAGTTCCCTTGCCACATCAGCAACCGCTACATTTTTCTTCTTCACATGGCGGATCATTCTGTAATACTTGCTGCGTAGACGGGTATTCGCCTTATCGGCATAGGCAATGACCTCGGCTGACTGGCCGTTTTGTCTGGAGCAAAGTTCTTTGGACTTATGTCCTATGGCCCCTTTGCAGATACCATTTGCTACTTCAATCAGCAGGCAGCGCAGGTGTGCATTTCCTGCTTTGGAAATGCCAAGCCGGTTCACGCTTTTGGAACTGGAGTGTTCTCCGGGTGCCAGCCCAGAAATGCCGCATAAGTGTTCCCTTTGGCGAAACGGGTAAAGTCCCCGGTCTCCACGATCAAAGACAGCGCCGTGTGTGTACGAATGCCCAGGAAACATACCAGTTTTTTGGCATTTTCCTGATAGCGTGCCTCGGCAGAGATTTCTTCGATCCGCTTATCGTAACGCTCGATCTTTGCCTCCTGTTCTTCGTAGGAAGTCATGTATTCGTTCAACGTTTCCCGATACATCGGATCGAGTTCAAGTTTGTTAAGCCAGGTGACATGCTTGATGGTCCATTTCGTCCCGGCATACTGGTGACCGTGCCGGAGAACAAATGCATTGACCTGCTGTTTCATTTTTTTCAGTGCCAGCTTATGGTCGTCTCTCATCCGGACGTATTCTTTGACGGCATCATCTTCGCCGGTAGGGATATAAACCGGATGATACCCGCCATAACACAAGCATTGAGCGATCAGATGAGCGTCACGCTTATCTGTTTTGATCCGTTGCCCCTGCGGGGTGAGCATGGTGGTCGGCGCAAGAATAACACATTTAATCCCGGCTCCTGTGAGCCGGTGATAAATGGTATATCCGAGGCAGCCTGCCTCGTAACCGCATTCAATAGAATAATCGTTCTTGAGACCAAGTTTTAATTTCAAAGATTCAATAAAAAGAATGACCTCTTTGTAGTCCGGAGCGACCTGTATTTCTCCGAAGACCCGGTCTTCTGCTCCGATTGTGGGTTCCATCGCGCATAAAGTGTAGTTTGTACTATGGACATCCATTCCGATTTTGATTATTCTATACATAGGTGACCTCCTTTTGTATGCGGTAATCCCTGTTACCATTGATCTTGACAATCATCAGTATACAGGTAAATCCACGTTGCTACAAATGTGAGGTCACTTCATATTATCTAAAACTTTTTTTCGAAAAACGGTTCTTAAACTGCCTCCGAATGTCCGCTTATTAGTAGATGGGCACATGAGACACCTCGGAAAGAGAGGAACGTCTACGGGAGATGAAAAGGGAACCCACTCCGATGAAGAACTCATCGATGAACTTATCACCATCAGCGTTATCGCAAAACGTTTTGCTGAGAAACTCAGATGCCAAGTAGCCTGCAAAGGGAAGTTATACCGGGTCTATTGATAAACCCGGGTTATTTGAGGTTGCGGAAGGTGGAACATTGTTTTTAGATGAAGTAAACTCAATACCTCTTAATTTGCAGGGTAAACTTTTACGCGCCTTGGAAAACCATGCTATTCGTCGCGTTGGTGAAACATTTGAGCGTGAAACTGATGTGCGAATAATTGCTTCTACTAATGAGATGCTTTACAAAATGCTAGAAAGAGGCGAATTTCGTCGCGATCTTCTGTATAGACTGAAGGTTGCGAGTTTCACCATTCCTCCTCTCAGAGATCGAGCCGATGATATTCCGTTGCTATGCAATCACTACATTACACAGTTCAATAACAGACTGAACTTAAGCATTACCGGTATCGACGATGAAACAATGCTCTTTTTTAGCAAATATCCATGGGCAGGTAATGTTCGTGAATTGCGAAATGTCATTGAGTATGCATGCAGCATCAAACGCATCGGGATGATTACCCAGCGTGATATCCCTGATTATATGCATCTTGATTCTAATTACAAAGATTCTTCTATGTGTATTGTTGAAGCATCCTCGTTATCTGTGGGTACATCGTCAATATCTGAAAACGAATCATATGTGCAGAAGGTGATCCCTTTGCAATGATCGAAGAAGAAAAGTACAGGGATTACAAAGCGGACCATGAAAGAAGAATCGCAAAAGCGTTTTCCGAACTCAGCGTAAGCCAGCGGGACCTGTTGAAGGCTCTCTATGAGGATGGAATGTCAAAACAGGAATATGCAGATGCAATCGGCGTGTCTCCATCAGCCATTTCACACCGGCTTGAAACCATCAGAAAAAAATTAAAAAAAGTTTTGAGATGAGCCTAAGATTTTTCGCTTTTTTGTCTATAACATACCGTGTTTTGATAAAAGATCCCGTACCATTGCGGTACGGGATCGGTTTAGTCTTGGTTGTTCGTATTGCTTTCGTCTTCCCTGCTTCTTCAGCTACCCGGCAACGCCTGGGACCACAGGTGCAGGTTTTCCATAAAAGATATACCAAAAAAAAACGAAAACTCAGGCATAGACAAGGGTAAGCGGGCAAGCCCGATGACCCGATGATCCCGATTGACAAAATCGTGCTCTACGCCGTCAAATGGTCCATTGATAAGCGACCCTCAATTACTGCATGATTGCGTCCATAATGGTTTCTATGGTATTGCAGGTATCTTCAAAGGAAATGTCCTTGGCATATTCATATTCCCGGGTGTATTTGTTCCATAGCTTGCGGAGTTGATTGCTCCCGCGGATTTCTTTCATAATCTCCGGGTACTGCTCCATAATCCTACCACTGCCCCGTTTCTGTGTTGTCCGTTCCAGCGCATGGCGCAACGTAGTTTTGTCACATTCCGCACCCCGCAGCGCATATAAAATATGTACATCGTAATAATCTCTTGGGCGGGTATTGGCAATGTTGCGGGATAGCACCGTTTCAATTTTCTCTGCAAGCACCGTTTCAAGGTTGTAGGCAAGAATACTGATACTGCGGTTATCGAACAGCAGGGAGAATGTGTATTCTACTTCACGGGGGGTTATCATATCGCCCGTGGTAACATCCACCGTAAGCGGTACACTGATCGGCGGGTAATTAGCTTTCAGCGCAATGCGAATGCCAGGATAGTCGTCACCCTCGCGGATATCGGAAACTCCGGCGATCTCAAACTGTACGTCGTCCTCGATCTCAATGGCACAAATCTCCTGAAAGATAGAGTGGATTGCTTCATGCGTCAATGTAAATCCCTTAATTGTAGTGTCAAGATCCATTGTTGTCCGCGTGTCCAGCCCGACAATAGCAGAAATCAGAAAACTGCCTTTGAGAATAAAATTCTTCTTATACTTTGACAGAGAAATTAGAAATTCGTTCCAGCAGCCGCTCCAGCATATAGTTCTGCATGACGAGCTGTGCGGAAATATGTTTCTCTGCTGCTTTCTTTTTGATAAAGGCTTTCAGTTGCATTGGATTATTTGTAATCATAACAATACCTCCATGTAATGCAGCACTTTTGGCTTTACCCGAAGCTGCTCAGCGTACTGCATCAGTTTGTGAATGTCTTTTGTTTTCGACGCTGCATAGCGTTTCATTGCTTCTCCAACAATCTGAATATCGCTTCCACTGCCGCGAAGAATATCGCAAAGTGTCCGTTCCAAATCATAGACACGGATCGGATTACCGGATGGTGACTGAATTTCAATAATGCCAAATTCGTAGTTCTTCGGCACAACACGCTTGACGGTTATATTTTCCTGCTTAAGGGACGGCGTGTTATAGCCCTTGGGAAAGGTCATCGTATATTTGGCAGGAGTACGATCAGAATACCCCAGCAGATACAGGGCGGTATCGTGGGAATAGATCCCACGCTCATATTTTCGCTGCAGCAGATAGAAGTCATCCTCCCATGCGCTGCTTTTTACATACAGCCCGCGTCCGTAACGGTAAAGCTCTCCGCAGTCCACGAGTTTTTGCAGCACGCTGCGGTGCAAGCCCGCTTTTGTGACCTGGGCTGTGGTAATCGTTCCGTCCGTTGACGCTTGCAGCAGTTCATTGATTGTTTCATTGATTTCCATGTTGCTCACCTCACCTTGACATACACACATTAAATTATATGTAAATAATGTGCAGCCGTCAACAGTATGACGACAATCACACATTAAATAAATTAAAAAGAATGTGTGATTGTCAAAAGGCTTTTAGAGATTACAAAGCGGACCATGAACGACGAATCGCAAAAGCATTTTCCGAACTCAGCGAAAGTCAGCGTGAGCTGTTGAAAGCTCTCTATGAGGATGGAATGTCGAAGCAGGAATATGCAGATGCAATCGGCGTGTCTCCTTCAGCAATATCACACCGGCTTGAAACCATCAGAAAAAAATTAAAAAAAGTTTTGAGATTAGTCTCAAGTTTTTTGCTTTTTTGTCTATAGGGTGAGAGGCAAAATCGGGAAAGGCATCTGCAAAGAAATCATGACAGCCGGTGACCTCTCAAGATAACAAACTACACTTTGAAAACGGAATACACATTCATCAGGTACTTTCTCTCTGGTATATCGGGTAACACCGAAAGCATGTGAAGTGATGCGCCGGGACCCTTCGGGATAGCGATAATGTCTCACTTCAAAAGGCGGCATAGCGGCCGTCAGTGTGCGATGACAGCCGGGGAAGACAATGATACTTCCGTCCAGTCACAGCCCTGCAGGAATGCGGGATCACGCAATTAGGGCGGCTCCGGGAGAACCCCGGAGGAGCCGGCAGCTCATGAGAAGGAAGCAGCCACCCTTCGCCTGATTGTTTCCTGGGATCCGGGGCGTCGTGGACAAAATGGATCATGTAAAAACCCGGAATGCAGAATGATGATGCATTTCAAATGTGAAAATCTGAATTCTGCATTTCCGGTCAGTACATGCGCGGTCCATCACACCGGGAGAATCAGAGAATGTCGAATCCAAATCAGATGAAGGAATTCCCCTGATCTACCCTACTCTACTCTACCCTACCCCAATGAGCCTGGTAGATGAATGTGTATCCTTTTTCTACTACAATATATTTGTGGTTAATAATCCTTACCGCCAGATTGAGCAGCTTTTCGAAACTGCTCTTTTTTATGCAATTCCAAGGGATCCGGCGATTGCAACGGGTTGCGGGCTTTGAAGGCTGCGGGGGTGGTCATGCCGGAAGGAATTCTCATCCCTTTTCCGAAAGCCTTTTTGTGCCGCGACGAGTTTGTAGGTTTTGTGGGTTAATAATTAACCTACAAAACCTGTTTTGTCGTCAATTTCCAAAAACATTGTCGGGAGCCCCCAGGTACGGCAACTCGAGCTGCGCCGCAGTGGCTGCCTCGGTTGTGCAATCAGCTCTGCAACAGGCTGACACAGCGACGCGTGCTTTTTTCACAAGCGGAGAAACAGATATCGCAAGCTCCAAGATTAGCATCGAAACAGGAGATAGCCCAAACTCAAGTTCGTCAATACATCCGACTGGCCCGCCTTGCCCGCCTTATTCCACCAATCCTACGGATGATGGATGATCGAAAGATCGCCCTGCGGCCTGCATCAGTTTGTGAAGGTCTTTTGTTTGACGCTGCATAGCGTTTCATTGCTTCTCCAACAATCTGAATATCGCTGCCGCTGACGCTTGCAGCAGTTCATTGATTGTTTCATTGATTCCCATGTTGCTCACCTCACTTTGACAATCACACATCAAATTATTCAATCGGTGTTTTCATTCCACAGATTCTGATGCAATCTGCCCGCTAATATGGCATAATATATGAAAATACATATTAGAGAGCGAGGTTAAGTACTTTGAAAACAGTTATCGTAAACGGAAGTCCACGAAAAGGAAACACATTAACGGCAATCAATGCATATGTCGAAGGAACCGGAAAAGACAACGACATCGAAATCATCCATGCAGACAGGCTGAATATCAGCGGCTGCAAAGGATGTGGGGTATGTCACTGCACAAATGGCTGTATTGCAGAGGATGATACGAATGCAACGGTCGACAAAATTGTTGCAGCAGACATGATAATCTTTGCCACGCCGGTTTACTGGTGGGGCATGACAGCGCAGCTCAAGCTGGTGATTGATAAGTGCTACTGCAAAGGCGCACTCCTCAGGGCCAAAAAAATCGGTGTGCTGGTCGTAGGCGGCGCTCCTACGGACAATATTGAGTATTCGTTAATCAAACAACAGTTTAAGTGCATTGCTGAATATCTGAACTGGGATATTCGGTTCTACAAAACCTATTATGCGACAGAAAAAGATGATCTTGCTAAGAATTCTGCTGCCATCGAAGAATTAAAAAAGCTCAGTGCAACGCGGGGGCTGTCGCACAGTTGATTGATAACAATCAGCTGGAGCGGCAGCCTCTATCATGTATACCGGTATACCGTCTATGCGTTTCCTTTGAACACATCGTCGTAGAGCCGCTGAATTTCCTTCGGCAGGCCGTCCGGCAGCATGTTCTGTATACCCTCTTCATCACCGTCGCGCATGGCGGTTTCATAGTACCAGCATTTGTACTCCAGAAGATTCAGCGTCTTCTGAAGGCGCGCCATCTCCTCCTCCACAGCCTTCCTTCTGGCTTCAAACAGCTGTTTCCTCTGCGGATAGGTGGACGGTCCCTCGCCGCACCACTGCATGAACCGTTTGATGTCCCGAATCTCAAGTCCGGAGTTTTTCAGGCACTCGATCACGCGAAGCGCTTCAACCTCCCGCTCGCTGAATATCCGCCTTCCGGACTGACGGCGCAGCTCAGGGAAAAGTCCTTCCCTGTCATAATATCTCAGTGTGGACACCGGCAGCTGAAACATTTCCGAAATCTGACCGATGGTGTACGTTTCCATAAAAATTCCTTTCATTCGAAAAAAATATCTTGACCTGAAGTCAGGTTCATGTAATATCATATAGATTGTACATCAAAACCGACGAAAAAACAATGCGGACAAGCAGAGAAACATTAGGAGGATATTATGCAATACAGAGACTTTAAGGATATGAAGCTGTCCATGCTGGGATTCGGCGCGATGCGCCTGCCTGTCATTGACGGCGACGATGCGAGGATCGACGCGGAAAAGACCATGCGCATGGTGGATTACGCCATGAAGCACGGCGTCAATTATTATGACACCGCATGGGGATATCACGGAGGACACTCCGAAGAGGTCATGGGACAGGCGCTGCGCAGATTCCCCAGAGACAAATACTTCCTCGCCACCAAATTTCCCGGATACGATCTGGCCAATATGCCGAAGGTTCAGGAGATATTCGAAAAACAGCTTGAGAAGACGGGACACGATTACTTCGATTTCTATCTGTTCCACAATGTCTGTGAAATGAACATCGAGCAGTACCTCGATCCCCGGTACGGCATTATGGATTACCTGCGTAAGCAGAGAGACTGCGGGCGCATCCGGCACCTCGGCTTCTCCTGCCACGGCGAGCTGCCTGTACTGAAACGGTTCCTTGAAGCCTACGGCGACGAGATGGAATTCTGCCAGCTGCAGCTGAACTATCTGGACTGGGAATTCCAGCACGGCCGGGAAAAAGTCGAGCTTCTGAAGAAATATGACATTCCGGTATGGGTCATGGAGCCCCTCCGTGGAGGCAAGCTGGCGTACCTGAACGAGGATCAGGAGAGCAGGCTGAAAGCGCTGCGCCCGCAGGAGGAAATCCCGGCCTGGGCGTTTCGATTCCTGCAGGGGCTGCCGGAGGTCAGAGTAGTTCTCTCCGGGATGACAGACGAGATCCAGCTGAAGGCCAACATCGAAACCTTTGAGCAGGATCTGCCTCTGAACGGTGAGGAGCTGCAGGCTCTGATGCAGATCGCAGGGCAGCTGGCGGATGAACAGACTGTGCCGTGTACCGCCTGCCACTACTGCGTCGACCACTGTCCGGCAGGTCTGGATATTCCGCGCCTGATTTCTCTGTATAACGAGCATACGCTTACAACAAAGTCAGGTCAGGCCGGTTTCATCGCTCCGATGGCGCTGGCCGCGTTCCCGAAAGAGAAACAGCCCGCCGCATGTCTGCACTGCAGAAGCTGTGAAAAGGTCTGTCCGCAGCAGATTAAAATCTCCGAGGTGATGAGTGATTTTGCAAATATACTCTGATGCTCGTGTTCAGGGATTCGGTCGTTTCCGAATCCCTTTATCTTTCCAGAACTGCGTTTTTCAGACACGAATATGTCATTTTCTTTTCTTTATATGTGGTGAAGGTTCCTTTTACGGTAATCTTCGACTGATCCTCCGGATAACTGAGCCCTTTTTTCAGCTTGAATTCAATCCCCTGGCTGCAGCACGCAGTGGCGTCCTTGATGACACAGGCATAATAAGTTTTTCCTGTCGTATCATCCTTTGTGATATAACATACCCCTTTTATCTTTATCGTCCTTCCTTTATAGCTGTCCGGGTCGATCATGATGTTGTAGACCTCTGAATAAATCGCCGTGCTGCTCATCTTAGTCAGATCCAGAAGCTCTTTTTTCCGGCTCTTCTTGTCTTTCCCGGCGTTCCTGTCCGCATCGAATGAGTCTGAAGCTTCTGTTTCCGTACTGTTGTCATCAGAGGACGCACTTTCACTCTGCGTCGTCTTCGGGGCGGAATCTGATTTCTGCGTCTCGTTATCCTTTGTTCCGCAGCCTGTCAGGATCAGGGCACAAAGAAACAGCAGCAGGATCACCCGGAATGTCTGAATTTTACTTTGTTTCATCACACTCCTCCTCTCAGCCTCGCGGCAATCACGCTCAGGCCGAACGCAAGCGCGTCCGCGACAACAATGGTGGAGCCCACCGGAGTCCCCGCGAGAACTGACACGAGGATCCCGATCAGCGCACAGCTTACAGAGATTGCGGCGGAAGCAGCCGTAACTGCCCGAAAGCTCTCAAACAGACGCATTGCCGCCATGGTCGGAAAGATGATCAGCGCCGAAACCAGCAGCGCACCGACGAGGTTCATCGCAAGCACGATGATGACCGCGATGATAACCGCCAGAAGCAGGTTGTAAAATTCTGCGCTGATTCCGCATACCCTGGCAAAATTTTCATCAAAGGTCAGCGCAAACAGCCGGTTGTACAGCAGCAGAAACAGCAGCAGCGTCGCCGCGGAAAGAACCGCGCACAGCGCCACCTCCCCGGTCGTCAGCGTCAGAATAGACGTCGAGCCGAACAGAGTGCTGCAGACGTCCCCAGATACATTTGCCGAGGCCCCCGCCACATTCACCGTAAGATAACCGAAAGCCAGAGCGCCCACCGACAGCATGGCGACCGCGGCGTCACCCTTCACTCTCCTGTTCTGACCCGATTTCAGAAGAATCACCGCACTGAGTATAGTGACCGGCAGAATCAGAAGCATGCGGTCAGAAAGCTTTAGAACGACCGCCACGCTCATCGCGCCGAACGCCACGTGGGACAGTCCGTCCCCGATATAGGAAAAATGACGGAGAACCAGCGTCACTCCGAGCAGCGACGACACCAGCGCGATCAGAAGTCCGACGACGATCGCGTACCGCACAAACGGGTAGTCCAGATAAAACGCCAGTTTCTCCGTCAGCGTCACGATTGCGGTCATCACAGCCCCACCTCCCTCCGGTTCAGGAACCTTTTCCCTGTTTCACTGCGCAGATAGTCCTCCTTCCTGCCGAAAAAGCAGGTGCTCCCGATATGGAGAATGTGATCTGCGTAGCGCACCGCCGAGAGGATGTCGTGAGAGATCATGACGATCGTCATTCCTCTTCTGTTGAGTTCCCCGATTATCGCATACATTTCCCTTGTCGCCTCGGGATCCAGACCTGTCACCGGCTCGTCCATGAACAGGATTTTTCCGGAGGCGCACAGCGCCCTTGCCAGCAGAACCTTCTGCTGCTGCCCGCCGGAAAGGCTGCGAAAGCTTCGGCCCGCAAGTTCTCCGATACACAGCCGGCGCATGATCGCCCGGGCCTCTGCCTTTTCACTTCTCCGGTAGAACGGTCTCCGGCCCGTTTGCCCCTGAAAACCGGACAGTACGATCTCTCCGGCAGTCGCGGGGAAATCCCGCTGTATGTGAAGCTGCTGAGGAAGATACCCGATTTCGTTCTTCCGGATCTCCGGGCTGTAGACCGGATGTCCGCTCACCGGCTTCTGCAGGCCGAGAAGAGTACGCATCAGCGTACTCTTTCCCGCACCGTTTTCTCCTACAATACAGAGGTAATCTCCCGCGTTCACACTGAAACTGAGGCCGGACGCGATGGCTCGTTCTCCGTAACCGATGGATAAATTACTGCAGCGGATCTGTTCCATGACTATTCCTCCCGCTGCAGCGCTTTCTTCAGCACGCCGAGGTTCGCCGTCATGACGCCGAGGTAGGTCTTTCCCTTTTCCACTTCCTCAGAAGTCGTTGACTGCATGGAATCCAGCGTCACAATGTGCTGATTCTTTTTCCCGGTATTTTTTATAATCGTTCTGGCGATTTTCCGGTCGGATCCCTCTATGGTCGCGATATTCTTCAGTTTAAGCTTATCCACCTTCTTCGCCAGGAACGAAATTGTCCTGAAGCTGGCTTCCGTCTCGGCGGAACAGCCCGCAAACGCGGCGTAATAATCCAGACCGTAGTCGTCCACCATGTAGCGGAACGGGAAACGGTCGCCGACCACCAGCGTTTTGCCTGCCGAACGTCGAACCGCTTTTTTGTATTTTTCGTCCAGTGCGGACAGCTGACGAAGATATTCAGCTTCGTTTTTCCCGTATGCGTTCGCGTTCTCCGGATCCAGCGCTTCGATTTCCTTCGCGATCGCTTTTGTCAGCACCTTCGCGTTTTTCAGCGAAAGCCACACGTGTTCATCGTACTCCGGCTCGTCGCTGTCGCCTTCCTCTTCTTCCTTTTCCGGCATCATTCCTTTTTTTGATTCCTCTTCTTTCACAGAATCGCCCAGGACATCCAGAAGATTGATCACTTTCATTTTCCTGTTTGTGGAGTTCTTCAGCGCCTTGCTGACCCATTCGTCCGATTCACCGCCGACATAGATGAACAGGTCGCAGGATTTTACCTTTGCGATGTCCTCCGTCGTCGGCTGATAGCTGTGCAGATCGACTCCGTTGTCCAGAAGCATTGTCACCTCTGCCTGATCCGCTTTGCTGCCGAGGATCTGTGTGACCCAGTCATATTCCGGGAATATGGTTGTAACGATTTTTATTTTTTTGCTGTCCGCGGAAGTTTTCGACTCTGAATTGCCGCTGTCTTTCGCGCAGCCTGAGAGAGCAGCCGCCACAAAGACCACTGCCGCCAGAAGAATTACTGCTGTTTTTTTCATAACAAAACTGACCCTTTCTTTTTTCGTCGTATTGATAGCATTGACTCCCGGCTCACGCCGTCAGAAAGGGGCTTTTCAGTTGTTCATCCGGACTTTGCGGACAATCAGAGTATCCGCTGCCGCAAAATATGAAAAAATGAGAGAAAGGACGGTAAAGAACACTGCCGCGGCTCCCGCCGCGGGCGACGGAGTGTCACCGCCATACAGTGTCTGGACGATATTCTCACACTGGTGCAGACAGACACAGATCGGGCAGTCGTCGCCCGAACAGTGGTGATCGGACTCCTCCGCGATATAGAAGGTGGCCAGAACGACCGTTGCCAGCAGAAGAACGCTGAGAAAAACAGCAGTGAACCTTTCTCTGGTATGAAAACCTGTCATCCTCAGCACGGCTGCTCCCCTCCCTTCTTCTCTGCCCCCGATTTTATGCGGGAATATCTGATTCATGAATTCCTTCTGAAATTGAAAACTACGTTCAATTTTAAATTCATTTTCTCCGGCTGTCAAGTGGATTGAGGATGCTTTCAGATTCAGAGCGCCGCTTTTCCGCGCCTTCAGAGAGGTCGTCAGACGGCTGATTTGAACCTTTCTCTTCCTTCGCGAGAATCATCGAAAAATATCCGGCGGTGTCCGGAATCGAATCCGCTCCGCGGTAGATTTTCTGATCCGGCATCCCGCAGTTTTCGACCATGTAAACCTCTCTCCCGCTGCCGGCGAGGGCTGATTTTACCGCATCCATGCGTGTTCCGGATTTCATCAGTGCGCAGGTTCCCGGCAGGCGGAGCGTCTCCTCCAGTTCCGACTCATCCATCTGACCGGCGGGAATAATATGCAGCGCCTCATCCCATTCCGTCAGCGGCACGCCGGCTTCTGCCGCCGCCGCACAGAAAGACGGTACGCCGCTGATATATCCGGTCGGATATCCCAGCCCGGCGATCCGTTCCTCCAGATAAGCAAACGTGGAATATATCGCCGGATCCCCCAGTGTCAGAAACGCCACATCTCTCCCCTGCTTCAGAAAGGACTCCAGAAGCAGCGCTCCCTGCCGGAAAGACTTTGTCAGTTCCGCTCTGTCGCGGGTCATCGGCATATCCACCGCCAGCAATTCCTTTGTCGCCAGAGACGGCTCCGCCTGTACCGCAATCCTGTACGCCGTACTCTGCCGCGCATCCTTCCCCGGACAGGCAATTACCGCAGACTCGCGGATAATCCTCACCGCCGCCAGCGTCATCAGCTCCGGATTACCCGGTCCTACCCCTACTCCATATAACGTCCCCTTCATACATCTCCTCCAGTCTGTTCTTTCATCAGTTCATCATCCCATCTGCGTCAGAGTTTCCGGCTTCTGCCGCCCCGGAAACGTCCTCTTTTTTGTGAAAAGATAAAACAAAGGCATCAGATACATGAACGCCGCATACGGCAGACACCGGAAGTCCACGCCGAAAAAGGCCAGCGGCACGGAGCATCCGATACTCCAGGGAACAAAGCACGCAATCAGAATGACGGAATTCTCCATATCGACGGCGAGCTCCTCCCGGCTTCCCCCACCGTCCAGATAGGGCTTCTTCAGAAGGTCATTGCACATCAGCGTAGAAATCGTCTGATTGCAGAAGACCACCGCAGACGCCAGGGAAAGAAGCAGCATCACAGGAAACCGCCCGATGCGGGTACACGCCCGTTCCAGACGGAGCTGCAGAGAATCAAGCATTCCCGTCCCGTTGAAAATCCCCGAATAGGTACAGGAAATCAGCAGGATCCCGATAATTTCCAGCATAGACACCAGACCGCCTCCGTTGAGAATCCTGCCCAAACCGTTTCCCTCCGCCTGATAACCGATTACACAGATCTGCAGAACCTTCATCAGAGGAACGCCCTGCACCTGCCAGGCCACCAGAATTCCTGCGGCGATGCTGAGTCCCATGGAAATCATGACGCTGACGTGAAGCAGCGGTAGAAGCAGCATGATGACGGCCGGCACGAACGCCCACAGGGAGAGATTGAACGCCGATTCGAATTCCGAAACCAGAGCGCTGTCAACATGACTGATCGGATTCCGCACAGACAGAACCGCATAGACGACAAAACACAGTGCCAGCGGAACGACAGCAGTACGCATCATGACACGGACATTGTCGAAAATCTTTGTTCCCGTGATCCCCGCCACCATGTTCGCGCTGGACGAAACCGGAGATCCCCGATCCCCGAAATAGACGCCGCTCATCAGTACGCCGGCGGTGATCAGCGGATCCACGCCTCCGCTTCTGGCAAGCGTCATGAAGATGACCCCCACCGTCCCGGCAACCCCGAAGGATGTTCCCAGCGCATAGCTGAGCAGACAGGACAGGAGAAACGTAATAATCAGAAACGCCGACGGCGTAATGATCTTAATCCCGTAATACACAAAAATCGTAATCGTGCCGCTCACCCTCCAGGCTGCTGTGATGAAACCGATCACACACATCACCTCAATGACGATGAGCGATTCCCGGGCTCCGCGGATTCCCATCCCGCAGAGCTTCCGCAGCGTATATCCCCGGTACAGCCCCACCGCCGCGAACGCCGCCAGCCCCGCAAGCAGCGCGAGGATCATAGAGGCTCCGCTGATCAGGGCGGCGACCATACATCCTACAAAAATACAAAACGCAATCAGAAGATCCATTTCTCACTCCTACTCCAAAACAGTTACTGAAACAAGTTTATCACAGCCCTTTTTATTTGTAAATCCGCCGCTCCCGCGAGTTTGTGCCCCCGCCGTTCCCGCGCGGCTTTCCGTCTGCTCCTGTTTTCTGTCCTGCTCTTTGTTTTCCCTTCACAAATATCCGCGGACTGTGATATAATATAGTGTCTGCTCATTAAGTCCCCGTCGGACTTAATGGGTGCCGACGGCTGTTTGTCAGCAGCGCCGCGGCGCACCATCCAATGGAAGAATGCCCGGCATTGGCAAAATGTTCGCGGCCGTCTGATTTATTGAGATCTTATGGAGGCGTATAAATGGAAAAGAAAACACCGAATGTCAGAGCTCTGGCCCCGATTTTAGTCTTTCTCGTTCTCTATCTGGGAAGCGGGATCTATTATGAGTATATCAGGCCCAGGAGCGGTCAGATGGGCTTCTATGTCATGTCTGTCGTCGTCGCGTTCATGGTGGCTCTGGTTGTGGCCTTTCTTCAGAACCCGAAGCTGTCGTTCGATGAGAAGATTCACGTCTGCGCCAGGGGCATCGGTGATGACAATATCACGATCATGCTGTTTATCTTCCTGATGGCCGGCGCGTTCAGCGGAATTGCCCAGGCCTCCGGCGGAGCGACCAGCACCGCCTATATGCTCCTGAACATCATCCCGCCGAACTTCGCTATTCCCTGTCTGTTTCTGATTGCCTGTCTGATTTCCATGGCCATGGGAACCAGTGTCGGAACGATTACCGTGCTCGTCCCGATTGTCTTTGTCGTAGCCAACAGCGCGGACCTCAGCCTCCCGTTCTGCGTCGGAACAGTCGTCGGCGGCGCCATGTTCGGCGACAACCTGTCCTTCATCTCCGACACCACCATCGCCGCGACCAAGACACAGGGCGTGGAAATGAAAGATAAATTCCGGGTCAATTTCCACATCGCGCTCCCCGCGGCCATCATCACCTTTGTCATCTTGATCGTCGCAGCGATGATGGGAGGCTCCGCTGATCTCCAGCACTATCAGTACAATGTCTGGCAGGCCATCCCGTATTTCGTTGTTCTGCTGGCCTCCCTCTGCGGAATCAACGTCTTTATCGTTCTGGGCTGCGGCACAATCCTATGCGGCGTCGTGGGTCTCGCTACCGGCTCACTCACCATCGCCACGGCGTTCAGCGCCATGGGAGAAGGAACAAAGAATATGTTCGAGACCATGATCGTCACGATCCTGGTCGCCTCCATGGGCTCGCTGATGCGGGAATACGGCGGTTTCGAATGGATTCTTCAGACGATCCGGAACCACTCCAGAACACGTAGAGGCGGCATGCTCGGCATAGGACTGCTGACCGCTCTGATGGATATCGCAACGGCGAATAATACAGTAGCCATAGTGATGGCCGGACCGATCGCGAAGGACATCAGCGCCGAGTTCGGCATCGATCCGCGCAAGACTGCGTCCCTGATCGACATCTTCTCCTGCATATGCCAGGGGATCATTCCCTATGGCGCGCAGCTGCTGATCGCGGCCAGTATCGCCAAAATCACCAGCGTGTCCATCATTCCGTTCCTCTTCTATCAGTTCCTGCTTCTGGTCTGCGTCATCATCTCCATCATCGTCGACAGACCCGTCCGGGAACAGAAAGGCACGAAGGATCTTGAGAACAGAAAAATCAGCTGAGCGTTCCGCTCCCGCGCCGGTTATATGCTGCCGGCGCTTTTTTAATGCGCGTCCGGCCATCGGATGCGCCTGAAATATCAATACGCAGAACGCATATCCGTTGGCCTGCCGCAGGGATTTTCAGACGCTTTATCCGGAAACACGACGCGAACATGCGAACAGAGCCGAACAAAAATCCGGTACGAAGCGCGAACAAATGTTTACTTTTTGTTCGCGCTGTGTTATACTTTGTGTATAAATGATTTACAGGGGGACGCTATGGCAGATTTGAAGGAAAAAGAACAGAAGATACTGGATTTCATGAGAAAGGAAATCCGAACCAAGGGATATCCGCCGACTGTTCGCGAGATATGCGCGGCTGTCGGAATCAAGTCCACCTCTACGGCTCATAAAGCCATCGGCGCTCTGGTGGAGAAGGGCTACCTTCGCAAGGATCCGGCCAAGCCGCGGGCGCTGGTTCTGGTGCCGCAGGAGGAAGACGAGCCGGAAGCCGATACACCGGACGTTCCTGAAAACGCCGCCGCTCCGCCGCAGGCTCCCGATCCGGCGCCGGAACGCGAGGACGTCATCGACATCCCCGTTATCGGACGCGTCGCCGCCGGTACGCCGATCACCGCGGAGGAAAATATGGACGGGACCTTCCCGGTTCCCGCGCAGTTCGTGCAGGGAACCTGTTTCATGCTCCGCGTTCGCGGTGAATCCATGATCAATGTGGGCATCATGGACGGGGATCTGATCCTCGTCGAGCAGCAGAACACCGCGGAAAACGGTGATATTGTGGTTGCCATGATTGACGGATTTGAAAGCGAAGCGACCGTGAAGACCTATTACAGAGAAGATGACCACATCCGCCTTCAGCCGGAAAACGACACCATGAGCCCGATTATCGTCCGGGATGTGAGCATTCAGGGGAAGGTTCGCGGCGTCTTCCGCTACCTGAACTGAGCCGTAACTGAGCCGTGCACAATCCGCCGGAAGCCTGACCTGCCGGCGTCAGCTCAGTCAGCTTAGCCGGCTCCGGTTCCGGCTTAACCGGCCGGTGTTGCTCTATGCCCTTGAAGCAAGGCCGAGAGAGATCCCTTCGGTCCGTTCCGTAAAGGCAGCCGGCCGATAGTCTACTATGCCCTCGAAGCGAGGCAGGCCGACTCGCTTATCGTGAAAGAAGCTTCTGTATCGCGGCGTCCAGCCCGTCGAGCGTCAACTCGTACATCGGAAATACGTCCCGTACCAGTGCGATGGTGCGGGATCCCCACGCATATCCCCAGCGTTCTTTTTTTATGGGATTCAGCCAGACGATATTTTTATAATGTCTCTCCAGTTTTTTTAACCAATCGATGCCGGGTTCTTTGTTGTAGACATACCAGTCCAGATTTCCTCCCCGGGATAATAACTCATAGCTGGACATCGCCGCATCACCCACCAGAATCACCTTATAGTCCGAATCCAGATTTCTGAGCACCCACTCGGTCTCGATCCAGCGGCCGCTCGCGCAGGAGGGATCCGTATAAAGGTAATCATAGACACAGTTATGGAAATAATAGATTTTCAGATCTTTCAGGTGTGTTGAATCGTGCAGCGCCTGAAACAGTCTGCTGCAGAGTTCGCTGTGCTGATACATGGAGCCGCCCGCATCCATCAGCAGAAGCAGCTTGACGGTGTTCTTCCGGGGCTTTTCATAAACAAGTCTCAGAAGTCCTGCATTCTCACAGGTGGCGTCAATGGTCTCATCGATGTCCAGTTCTGTTTTCGCCGTGTCTACCCGGGTGGAAAACTGCCGCAGCTTCCGGAAAGCCATCTGAAACTGACGGGTATCCAGCTCATTATCCTGCCGGAAATCACGGAAATTGCGTTCCTCCGCAATCTGCACCGCCGACCGGTGCCGTCCCGCTCCGCCGACCCGGATTCCCGCAGGATTGTAGCCGCCGTGGCCGAAGGGCGATGTCCCTCCGGTTCCGACCCAGTAATTTCCGCCGTCGTGCTTTTCCTTCTGTTCCTCCAGACGTTCCCGGAACATCTTCTGCAGCGTATCGAAATCAAATTCCTTCGCCCATTCCGGCATATCCTCGAGTTCCCGCTCCAGCTCACCCTGATTCAGCCAGTCCCACAGTTCCTCCGGAAGCTCATCCACCGGCCGGATCGACTGGAAAAAAGCAGCAAACGCCATATCAAATTTGTCGTAGTCGCTCTCCCGTTTCACGAGGACATTCCGGCACAGATAATAAAATTCCCGCAGCGAGTTTCCGGCCAGCCCCCGATCCAGAGCATCCATCAGACAGAGCCATTCGTCCAGCGAAACCTCCAAGCCGTATTCCCTCAGTGTATAGAAAAAATGGATGAACATCAGCTTATCTCCTGTACGCCCTGAGGAGCTCGATATCCTGATTTTTCTTCAGCAGCACGCCCACATAGGGAATTTCCTCCCGGATCCTCTTGACATCGACGCCGCCGATCTGCAGCGCCTGGATCCAGTCCAGCAGCTCCGAGGTGCTCGGTTTCTTCATAATATCATTCATATGGCAGATGTCATAAAACGCCTTCATCGCTTCATCCACCAGTCTCCTGTCGATGTCTCCGTAATGCACCCGGATAATCTCCCGCATCTTCTCCTCATCCGGGAAATCGATGTAATGGAAAATACACCGGCGCAGAAAAGCGTCCGGCAGCTCCTTCTCCGCATTTGACGTGATGATCACCACCGGACGATGTTTTGTTCTCACCGTCGTCTTTGTCTCTGTAATATAGAATTCCATACGGTCCAGCTCCCACAGCAGGTCGTTGGGGAACTCCAGATCCGCCTTATCGATCTCATCGATAAGCAGAACCGCCTGTTCCTCGGAGGTGAACGCCTCACCCAGCCTGCCGAGACGTATGTACCGGGAAATGTCCGAGACGTCCCCTTCGCCGAACTGGCTGTCATACAGGCGCTGCACCGTGTCATAGACGTACAGGCCCTCCTGCGCCCGCGTCGTGGATTTGATGCCCCAGATGTACAGCGGCATCTCCAGCGCGTCGGCGATAGACTGGGCAAGCATGGTCTTTCCCGTTCCGGGCTCTCCCTTGATTAACAAAGGCTTTTCCAGTGCGATCGCCACGTTCACGGCGTTCATCAGTTCTCCGGACGCCACATAGTCATTACTTCCTCTGAATTTTTTCATTATTTTCCTCTTTATGCTCTTATGCTTCTTTGTATTCTCCGCCCTATTTCCCCGACGTTCTGCCGACGCAGTCCCGTCTCCGTCTTCATGCCGGCATTTCCCGCCGACGTTTTCATCCTCGCATCAGCCCATCTCCCGCCGCCGGTGCGAAGTGCACCGCGGTCACCGCCGTCGAATGCGACAGCGCTCTCCTATCCGATTGCCAGCGGCACCAGCACGGTTGTGAACAGTTCCTCAAACAGACCGATAGCAAAGGCATAGGCGATAATTTCATCCCTCGTCGCGCGCTGCAGAATCGGCAGCGCCACGTCCATAACACAGATTCCCGGAATCGATGCGGTCTCAATATATCCGATACGTTTCGCCAGAACCGGAATCAGCACGATACCGCCCAGCTCCCGCAGCACGTTGTGCATAAAGGAGATGGCAGACGCCACCTGATGTCCGGCGTGCCCGATACAGATGGGCGCATAGGTGTACCATCCGTAGCCGTATCCGATGGCCATGGATTCCCGCACGGTAATCTGCGGGAAGATCAGGCCGATCAGAATTGCCGAGACTGTAGTCCCCACCAGAATCGCAACGGGAATCACCAGAACCCTTGCTCCGATTTTGCTCAGGGCGCGGATCACTTCACCGCTGAGCCCCATGCCGTAACCGATCGCGAGAATCATGATGCACAGGCCGACCACCAGCGCTCTGGAGCTCAGGTCGTCGAAGACAAGCATCTGCTCATGATCCAGCACGGTTCTGATTCCAAAGAAACCGATCGCAAGGCCGAGTGCAAGCATCAGGAGAATCAGACGGGTCATGCTGTTGTCATTTCCGGTTTTCCGGTCGGCGGTTTCCTCTACATCGTCGATATGCTTCAGCATCACCGACTCCTCCGGCGTATCACCGTCTCCGGTCAGACTTCCCTGCCCGCCGGGTGTCTTTTCATGGAGGAACCCCCATTTGTCCAGGCGCATAAGCCTGCGCGCCGCCGATACCGCGAAGCAGGTGCCGATCCACAGCAGCACGGTAAAGACAAGAGAGATCAGCCCGATCGGTCCGATATTGTCGATCACTTGCTGATTCGATCCCATCCGAAGTCCCATAATCAGTACCAGAAGGGAAATAAACACCATCATAATGACCTCGGAGGCCTTCTCCCCGATCCGGCGATCCCGCATCCGGTATCCTCCGAGATATCCAATTACAAGCATGCTCAGATACAGAGCGACATAAAACATAAAAACCTCTCCTTTGTCAGCGCCCATTGATTGCGACGGCGGCCGGCAGGCAGCCACTGCATAATGCCCGCTCCTCGCTGACCGTTTCCGATATAAATCTGTGAGCAGTCACTTAATGCCCTGGGGCACTTCTTCACGCGATGAACAAAGTAACCAGCACCGGAACGGCAAAGGACAGCACAACGCCGTTCACAAAGGAATAAATCGCCGTCGTTCCGCTGGTCGCCCGTTCGATGATCGGGAGACAGACATCCATTGAGGATGAACCCGGGAGCCCGCAGCTCTCCACAAAGCCCACATATCTTGCTACAAGCGGAATCGAAAGAATCCCCAGCAGTTCACGCATTACATTGTGCATAAAACAGATTGCTCCCGCCAGGACATATCCCCGGTCCATAATGATTCCGGGCGCCAGCGTATACCAGCCGAAGCCGGCGCCGACCGCCAGCGACTCCCTGAGGCTGATCGGCAGAAAAAGCGCACAGACTGCGGATCCCGCCAGTGTTCCGACGATAACCGCGGCTGGAATAGCCAGAATCCGGACTCCCACTTTTCGGAAGTGGGCGACAACCTTTCCTTCAGTCCCGATATCGATTCCGACGAAAATCAGCAGCGTGCAGAGACCGAGCTTGATGATCAGACTGATCGTCTCATTGAAGCTGTCGAAATTTTCCAGACGAAGCGCAAACCCGAAATATCCCGCAGCGATTCCGGCAGCCACAAAACCCAGTATCACCAGCGTCATCGGGTCGACGCCGCGTCTTCCGGACGCTCCGCTCACATTCTCCTCGATGGCCTTCTCCACCGGATCCTCTGTCTGATCCGTCTTCATCAGTCCATAGCGATTGATTCCGAGCAGTTTTCTCACAAAAAAAATGCACACAACGCTGAACACCATCACGACAATGGTGAACGCGAAGGCGTACAGCCCGATGGTATCCAGCTGACCTACGATTTCTCTGTTGGCGCCGATTCGCAGTCCCATCGCGAAAACCAGCACCGCAATCGCCGCAGTCTGCACCTTCGCGGTCCAGGGCAGATTTCTTCCCTTTTTCCGGTACCGGTCGCCGATGAAATATCCGACGACAGTGATTCCCAGATAAAGTGCCATATCTCCCATAAGTGATTCCTTCTCCTTTTTTATTATATCGAATCAGTCTTTGTTCCGCAAGAGACAAAACCCGCATCCGCGAGGGTCTCCTAAGCAGCTCCTGCACGCCTGACCTGGAACCGGGGCGTCCTCCGGGAGCACAAAATATATGCCTGCCGCGGCGGCCGCCGGCCGCATCGAACCCGTCCCGGAAATCTCAACGCCCGCGGCACCGGGATCCGCCAGTTCTCCGCAAACGAAAATTTCCTCCATCGCCATTCCGTAATACCCCGGCCCCATCTGCGGGGAAAGGGTATGTCCGGGAGGAAGTTCTTCAGAGAAGTCCTTCTTCAGCCGGGAAACAGCCGCCGCCAGATAGCTTTCCTCCCAGAGCGTTTCGTAGAAGGTCTCCATGCTCCCGGCGCCGGTGCTCCCATCAACCTTACTGCCGACAATGCCTTCATCGTCCATGTCTGCTCCGGTGCTCCCGCTGTCCATGTCGGCGCAGGATTTCTCCCCGTCAATGCTGACACCGGCAGATTCTAATCCCGAAACGCTCAGAAACCAGACATAAGCTCCCGTCACCGAAGTTTTCGCGTACTGTTCCAGCACGGGCGCCGTCAGGCGCACATACTCCGGGAATTCCGAAGATTTCGCGGCGTGCGCGTGTTTCAGCAGAACGGAGTTCGGGGACTCCCACTTTGTGTCACAGAATGAAACGACCGCACGGATATCGATCTCCTGTATCCGCGCGTCCCGGCACCGCCGCCCGCCGGAAAGAAAAACCTCCCGGCCTATCCCCGTCAGGCCGCGGCCGCCCGCCCTGATGAAATACTGCTCCGCAGGAACACGAAGATCCTTCTCCGGAATTCTGACAGGCGTATCTCTATACATAGACGATCTGCACATTCCTGCAGTTTGTCACGTAGACCAGGGATGCATAGTTGATATCGAAATCCACAATATCTCCGGGCTTCAGATCCCGTCCGCACTCCTCCACATCCAGAATCGTGTGGTCGCTGGAGGCTCCGATCACCTGAACTCCCTTCTCCCTCGGGAAGATGTCCTCGATGCTCCCGTAATCGACCTTACCGATTCCCAGAAGCGCTCTCTTCCGGATTCCGCGGTCCACGTAATCCGGGGTATGCCCGAAAGCGTCCACCGAGATCTGTCCCACCGGATGCGTCGGTTTCTCTTTCACTTCAATAATCTCTGCCTTCAGCGTGTACACATCCTGATGCATAAAACTCATATCATAGCCATAGAACAGCTCCAGGTCTCTGGCCAGGAGGATTCCCTCCCCGCACCGGAGCATATTGATCCGCTCGGGAATATCCCCGTCCAGAACGCGCATCAGACTGCTTGTCGCTCCGCCGGAAATGTACCGGAGCTTTCTGCCGATTCTCGCTTCAATGCGCTCTGCGACATCCACCAGTTCGTCCAGTTTTTCCTTTGTTGCCAGAATCGAGCCGTAGCAGCCCAGATTGGTGCCCACGCCTGCCAGCTCCAGATGTTCCATCCCGGTTTCCACCTGTTCCGCCACATCTGTCATCTCATTCTTGTCCCAGTAGCCTTCCCGCAGATCGCCCAGATCCGCCATGAGAATGACCTCGTGCTTCCGGTTCTGCCTTCCGGCCTCTTCATTCAGCGCCTTCAAAACGGAAAGCTCGCTGTTCAGACTGATATCCGTCAGCCGGATAACCTCCGGAACCTCGCTGGGCATCGGCACCCGCAGCAGCAGAAACGGCAGTTCTATGCCCGCATTCCGCGCGTCCTCCAGCTGCTCCAGACGCGAAGAGGCAATCATGGTGCATCCGCCCTCCGCAAAAGCTCTGGCGCATTCCGGAAGTCCCGTCGTGCCCTTGATGACACCGGCAATCTCGATTCCCTTGTCCGCGCATCGCTTCACCATCTGCTCCGCATTTTCCTTTAAATATTCCAGATTGATCTCAACTCTCGGATATAGCTGTTTTACCATATATAGTACTTCCTTTCATCGTATATCATGGCAGGTAGACAAACTCCACTGTCACTAATAAATATTCTATTACATCCCGGCAGGAAATTCAATCGCTTTGGACGGTTATACAAAAATAGGCTGCAGCGATTATACGGGAATCGGCTGCAGCATCAGAAGGGAGTATGGAATTTTTTCTGTAATTTGGGGCCTTTCATGAGATGAAATATATCTGAATGGGAAAAACTTCCCTTCAGCACCTGTCTACTGTTTATCAGAAATCGGCTGGCATGTCAAGGACACCCGGCAATTCCGGGCGTTTCTGGTTTCGGCATATCAGCTGATTTTTTCTATTCTGGGATCCTGTCCGGGTACATGATCGCCAGTTCTCCCAGGATCTGACCCCAGTTCCGGATCGGCATCGTCCATTTTCTGGTGGCTTCGAACGTGGCCAGATACAGAGCCTTCAGAAGTGCCTGAGCGCTTGGAAATACGGACCTCTGACGGTTCAGCCTGCGCAGCGTGGCATTCAGCGACTCGATCGCATTAGTCGTGTAAAATGCCTTCCGAACGTCCGCGGAAAACTTGAAGATCGGAGAAACAGCATCCCAGTTCTCATACCAGCGTTTCATGGCATACGGGTACTGCGGCGACCATTTTCCGTTCACTCTTTCGAGCTGCTCCAGAGCGACTTCTTCATTTACCGCCGTATAGACTGTTTTCAGATCTTTGGCGAATTCTTTCATGTCTTTGTTTGCCACATATTTCAGCGTGTTTCGCACCATATGGACGATGCAGCGCTGCTGCTCCGTCTCCGGGTAAGCAGTTGTGATCGCCTCTTTGATCCCGGAGAGTCCGTCCGAGCCGAGGATAAGAATGTCCTGGACACCACGGTTTTTCAATGAATTCAATACAGTGAGCCAGTATTTGCTACTCTCGTTCTCTCCGATGACCAGAGAAAGGACTTCCTTCTTTCTTTCGGTGTTGATTCCCAGAACCACATATGCGGCCACCTTGTGAACGATACTGTCCTCCCGTACGGAGAAATGGATGGCATCGATGAATATGATCGGATATACCGCGGAAAGCGGCCGGTTCTGCCATTCTTCGATCTGTGGGAGGATCTTGTCTGTAACATCGGAAATAAAGCCCTCCGACGCCTCGAACCTATAGATATCCTGCATCGTTTCCGAGATCTGCTTCGTTGTCATCCCTTTCGCGTACATGGAGATAATTTTCTGATCGATGTCAGAAATGTCTTTCTGCCGCTTCTTCATGATTTTCGGCTCGAAGGAAGAATTCCGGTCCTGCGGCACATCGATATCCATACTGCCATAGCTGGAATTTACACGTTTGTTTTTGTAGCCGTTCCTGTAATTACGGCCCTCACGGTCATCGCTCGTCCGCTCTGACTTTTCATACCCGAGATGGTCATCCATCTCTGCTTCCATCATTTCTTTGATGGTTCCACCGAGAAGATCTTTCAACGCGTCCTGGATATCCTGAGCATTCTGGATATCATATTCCTGCAGCAGTCCCTGAATGATCGCTCGTTTCCCGTCCGTCATTTCCACGTGATGTACGGATTTTCTTTCTCTTTTTGCCATAAACTAAGGCCCTCCATGATTTTGATGGGTAATCAAAGTTTTTTAGGGTCTCTGTTCATTCGGGTCTAACAGTGGGCTCCTTCCGTGGGGTCTGACAATGGGGGCAGTGCGTAGGGGCAAAAGAACTCAAAATGATTAGAGGAGGCCGTGATTGCCTCCTCTATGCTTCTTCATTTATCATATAACTGCAACGATTTTAAAATGAAAGGAGCATACATGAATGATATCATAAGATTTCTTGAATTAGAAGACCCTGCAATAACAATCGAGGACATCTCCACAGAGGGACGTGTCAAAACGGTTACGTTGTCGACACCACCGGAGATCAGATTCTGTCCCCGGTGCAGCTTTCGAATGCATTCCAGAGGGATCAGGATCCGAAGGGTCAATCATCCGATATTGCAGGACACGTATCAGTTAGTCCTTTTACTGAAGCAGCGGCGCTGGCGCTGTACGAACGGGCAATGTCGATATGAAGAAAATGAATCTTTTAATTTCATAAGTAAACACCGTCGGAACACAAACGCAGCCGACTTTCTCATCGTCAATGAATTCCGGGATCTGACTAAGTCTGCCGCAGATATCGCAAGGAAGTTCAACACTTCTGACACATACGCCATCAACGTATTTGAGGGTAATCAAAGTTTTTTAGGGTCTCTGTTCATTCGGGTCTAACAGTGGGCTCCTTCCGTGGGGTCTGACAATGGGGGCAGTGCGTAGGGGCAAAAGAACTCAAAATGATTAGAGGAGGCCGTGATTGCCTCCTCTATGCTTCTTCATTTATCATATAACTGCAACGATTTTAAAATGAAAGGAGCATACATGAATGATATCATAAGATTTCTTGAATTAGAAGACCCTGCAATAACAATCGAGGACATCTCCACAGAGGGACGTGTCAAAACGGTTACGTTGTCGACACCACCGGAGATCAGATTCTGTCCCCGGTGCAGCTTTCGAATGCATTCCAGAGGGATCAGGATCCGAAGGGTCAATCATCCGATATTGCAGGACACGTATCAGTTAGTCCTTTTACTGAAGCAGCGGCGCTGGCGCTGTACGAACGGGCAATGTCGATATGAAGAAAATGAATCTTTTAATTTCATAAGTAAACACCGTCGGAACACAAACGCAGCCGACTTTCTCATCGTCAATGAATTCCGGGATCTGACTAAGTCTGCCGCAGATATCGCAAGGAAGTTCAACACTTCTGACACATACGCCATCAACGTATTTGACCGGTATGTCAACATGAAGAGGATTGCCCTGACGGATGCGATCAGCATCGACGAAGTTCATCTCGACATCGATCAGATATGTCAATATGCGCTGGTCGTTCAGGATTTTCATACAGGAGAAGTGATTGATCTGCTCGAAAGCCGCAGGCAGAATGTGACTGAACCATACTTCGCATCCATTCCAAAGGAAGAACGTTTTGCCGTTCAATATCTCATCACGGACATGAACAATGAATATCTTCGCTATGTTGAGAGATACTTTCCGAACGCAGTATCTGTCGTAGATTCTTTCCATGTGATCCAGTGGATCGTCAAAGAACTTGCGGATTTCATACGCGATCTGCAGAATACGATCAGAGAGCGTGACGAAATACGGCAGAAAAAACTGTCGGAAAAGGCCGGACACCAGGTAAGGCTTCCAATGTCCGATGAACTGTATCTGCTGAAGCACTACCGTTTCCTTTTACTTTCCAATGCAGATTCCATCACATATCACGAGGAACCACACATGGACCGGCACTTCAGATGCCTGATGAGAACCTCCGATTACAAGGAACGCTTTTTTCTCATTGATCCCGCGTTGAAAGAACTCCATGATCTGAAAGAGCGTTATGTGCGATTCAACACAGTAAATGCCGGCAAGCCTCAAAAGGCGGCAATCGAATTGAATCAACTGATCAATGACTACGCCCATTGCGATCACGACATCTTTATCCGTTTTTCCAGACTCCTGAAACGACACAGGGAACCTATCATCAACTCATTCGTTCTGATGGAACGGCTTGATAAAAACGGGGGCGCTATCATTTCGAGATTGTCCAACGGTCCTATCGAATCCACGAACAGAAAGGCCAAAGATCTGAAACGGATGGGGCGGGGTTTCCGTAATTTCAACCATTTTCGGAATCGGTTCCTCTTTGCTTCAAGAAACGATCCCCAATTAAACGGACGCGAGCCTGTCGGACAAGACCGGCCTCGTTCTTTAAGATACCGGAACACAGTTCCTAAGAGTAAACAGCGCGTCCTGAACGCTGAGCTCGAGTCGATTCTCGAAATGTACGACTGCTCAAAGGACGAGCTTCTTTCCCTTCGGCACTGGGTGGCTGAAGGCAACAGTCCTTTTAACAACCCGGATAGGATCCTCAATGAAGCGGGGCTTCCATGTGACTTCATTGCTGCCAGCAGAATACTGGACGAAGCCTTTCTTGACATCAATAAGGGAGGTGATTTGAGATGACCACCTATCAAGAACTGCATCAACATATCCTCGATCTTGAAACGGATCTCGATTTTCAAACAACGGAATTAAACTGCCTGTACGGATTCCTGTCCTGGATGAATCTATGGGATGAATTCATCTATTTCAGAAACCATGCTCATTCTGAACAAAATGAAGACGAACCCTTCCCACGTCTGGTACTTTAACCTAAACTCTCATTAAGAAAACTGACATCAGAATCGTTGCAATTCAAAGCGGAGATCACTTATCGATCCTCCGCTTGATTTTCCGTTCAGTTCTTGTTTGTTCAGACCCCATAGTTCGCCCCTAATGAACGACCCCACAGACTGTCCCTAACGACAGACCATAACGAATGACATCTGACCCTAATGCTTTCCCCCAAAAAACTTTGACAAACCCTAAAAAACTTTGATTACCCGTATTTGACCGGTATGTCAACATGAAGAGGATTGCCCTGACGGATGCGATCAGCATCGACGAAGTTCATCTCGACATCGATCAGATATGTCAATATGCGCTGGTCGTTCAGGATTTTCATACAGGAGAAGTGATTGATCTGCTCGAAAGCCGCAGGCAGAATGTGACTGAACCATACTTCGCATCCATTCCAAAGGAAGAACGTTTTGCCGTTCAATATCTCATCACGGACATGAACAATGAATATCTTCGCTATGTTGAGAGATACTTTCCGAACGCAGTATCTGTCGTAGATTCTTTCCATGTGATCCAGTGGATCGTCAAAGAACTTGCGGATTTCATACGCGATCTGCAGAATACGATCAGAGAGCGTGACGAAATACGGCAGAAAAAACTGTCGGAAAAGGCCGGACACCAGGTAAGGCTTCCAATGTCCGATGAACTGTATCTGCTGAAGCACTACCGTTTCCTTTTACTTTCCAATGCAGATTCCATCACATATCACGAGGAACCACACATGGACCGGCACTTCAGATGCCTGATGAGAACCTCCGATTACAAGGAACGCTTTTTTCTCATTGATCCCGCGTTGAAAGAACTCCATGATCTGAAAGAGCGTTATGTGCGATTCAACACAGTAAATGCCGGCAAGCCTCAAAAGGCGGCAATCGAATTGAATCAACTGATCAATGACTACGCCCATTGCGATCACGACATCTTTATCCGTTTTTCCAGACTCCTGAAACGACACAGGGAACCTATCATCAACTCATTCGTTCTGATGGAACGGCTTGATAAAAACGGGGGCGCTATCATTTCGAGATTGTCCAACGGTCCTATCGAATCCACGAACAGAAAGGCCAAAGATCTGAAACGGATGGGGCGGGGTTTCCGTAATTTCAACCATTTTCGGAATCGGTTCCTCTTTGCTTCAAGAAACGATCCCCAATTAAACGGACGCGAGCCTGTCGGACAAGACCGGCCTCGTTCTTTAAGATACCGGAACACAGTTCCTAAGAGTAAACAGCGCGTCCTGAACGCTGAGCTCGAGTCGATTCTCGAAATGTACGACTGCTCAAAGGACGAGCTTCTTTCCCTTCGGCACTGGGTGGCTGAAGGCAACAGTCCTTTTAACAACCCGGATAGGATCCTCAATGAAGCGGGGCTTCCATGTGACTTCATTGCTGCCAGCAGAATACTGGACGAAGCCTTTCTTGACATCAATAAGGGAGGTGATTTGAGATGACCACCTATCAAGAACTGCATCAACATATCCTCGATCTTGAAACGGATCTCGATTTTCAAACAACGGAATTAAACTGCCTGTACGGATTCCTGTCCTGGATGAATCTATGGGATGAATTCATCTATTTCAGAAACCATGCTCATTCTGAACAAAATGAAGACGAACCCTTCCCACGTCTGGTACTTTAACCTAAACTCTCATTAAGAAAACTGACATCAGAATCGTTGCAATTCAAAGCGGAGATCACTTATCGATCCTCCGCTTGATTTTCCGTTCAGTTCTTGTTTGTTCAGACCCCATAGTTCGCCCCTAATGAACGACCCCACAGACTGTCCCTAACGACAGACCATAACGAATGACATCTGACCCTAATGCTTTCCCCCAAAAAACTTTGACAAACCCTAAAAAACTTTGATTACCCATTTTGATTGTATCATGAAAGGCCTCAGAAATGAACTTTTACAGAGATTGTTTCATACTCTCAAAAGGTGTGCTCTCCGGGACAATACCGGTGCACACAAAGCATAAAGATATGACCGTTTAATATTCATCCCCGTACTCCACTGGTCTTATTATGTATTCAATCTTGCGTTTTGTGTGATTCATTCTTTTTATCGTTAATTTCACCAAGCAGTCTATTCGTCTCCTTTTGATATTCAAAATGCTTTTTTACTACCTTAACTAAAATTACTATTATCGCAACAACAACTAAAACAGGAATAAGTGCTAACAACAGAGAAATAATAATATTCATGAAGATCACCCACCTTTCAAATATTTTGCTTATATTTTAGACCATGTGTGCTCTACTTTTATTCTATGATTATCCGAATCCTTCTTTATGTATTTGATTTTTGTGCGTTCATAAATTGTGTAATAATAGTATACATTATTTCCTTCATATCCGACAGTCTGTTTTAGGTTCCATCTAGTTTTGATATGAGCATCCTCTCCTTCTGATTTAGCCCATTTATCTTCTATGCTATCCTTATTCCCCGTAACTTCAACGGTAACTCCAACAAATGTTGACACCCAACTATCCCCTTATCTCTCCTGAATTCCACTACTGCTGACATAATAATGGTTTTCCGTACAAAACACACCGTAGCCTGCACCCACGTATCTTTTGTATTTAGCTGTAAAATATCTGGCTTTTTTGCTTCCGTCTTTATTATAATATTTCCACTTCCGCTCTCCATTTGTAGCTGCATAAACACTCGGGCAGACCGTTTCCTTTATTATTGAAACTTGTTTCTGAATTGGTGTTTGTTCTTCTTGGTCTGTGATTGTTAATTCTGCTTTAGACAGACCATCAACATCAATATAATATATTTCTGTACTCTTGTCACAGACAGAATCATACATAACCTTATCAGGTTCACTGTTATTTACTTCCGTACTTACAGTTTCATCAACAAATTCGATATATTCTTTCATTACCTCAGGTTCAACCTCGGATAATATTTCTTTAGCTTCCGCCTTGCTTACATCATCATTTTCATTAGCAGTCTCAATTTCTTGTTTCAATTCTTCCATAGATGTAATTTCGTACTCATTATTAAACTGATTATTATATTTTTCTTCCGTATAATCTTGTTCTTCAAAAGCAAACGATGATGTTGGAACAAAGATAACTATCATTGTTATGGCTACTATTGACGCTAAATCTTAGTTTTCATCATTATCTCCTTCCTAATTGCTGGCTACGACCCCATAGCTTTGTGTTTTATATGTAACACTGAAACATTAGTTTTCACGTAATAGGTCGACTCCGAGTGTGTTCAGCACACGATGAGTCTTCTTCTGGATAGCTGAAACGCGGTACCCTTCGGCATCGCCGGCATCGACTTTGTAGATGTTCTTTACCAGCTTCAGGACATCCTCGGCTGAATAGCGTTCGTCAAGCCCGGTGCTTCTGAGTGCATTGAGCAAGCCATAATAATACAACAGGCTTATATGGTTCAGGAACGCCCAGCCACGGAAGTAATCATCTGTGCGTGCATGAGATGCAGAACAGATGACGCTGTTCTTCAGGTAATCGAAGCACTGCTCAATATCCCAGCGCTGCTTGTACGCAAGATATATCTCCTGCGGCTCCACGTCGAGATTGCTGCAGAATGAGAAGTATCCCATACGGATCTGCTTGAGGACATCTTTTGGCTTACGGTCTTCTTCGCCGTAGTCATTCTCAGCCTTGACCACATAGCGTTCGACAAGCTCTGCCTTGCGTATGTCGTCACGGAACGTGTATATGAAGTTGCCCTTGTTACCGCTGGATTTCTTTCGGTACCAGACAGGCCTGTGGTTGTAGGAAAACACATCATCGAATTTGTTGTCGTCTTTGTCTTCATAGAAGGAATTTTCAACATTCACGGTGTTGTCCTGCAGAGGCAGGATATATTTCATCCCAGCCTCCATCAGCACAGAAAGGTTCCTCTTTGAGTAGAAACCCTTATCTGCAATGATGATGCAGTCCCTGCACCCGGACGCCTTTACCGTATCGATGAATGCCGTCTTGTCAACTATCGATCCCTGAAGAATGCGGTAGAAGACCGGCATGTGAGTATCCTTCTCAAAGACATACAGCATGCGAGCCTGAGTGTTCCGGCTGTGATCAGGATTGTATCCTTTGACCGCCAGCGAGTCCTGCGACCTTGAGAAGATCGAAGTGCCGTCAAACAGCAGAGTCGTGCTCGGCATGACACGGGACCTCATGAATGCATCGATGGTATCCTGCATGGTGCCAAGCTTAGAAACGAATCTGCGCACGGATGTCTCAGATGCTGCGATGTCCCCGCAAATGTCACTCATATATGAGTCAAGGAAAACCGGCTGGATCATCTTTGCAGACGAGACCCTGTCCACGAGTCTGATCAGTGAGATCGTTCTTATCTCCCGGAACATGTTCGGGAAGAATGTCTTGATCTGATCACTGAGATCAGGAGAGAGCTGCTGCATCAACTCATATGCGCCATAGTTCTTTACTACTGGTGCCACATCAGGGGCGATGTGCATCTTTGCCATCAGCCTCAGTCCGTTGGCATTAGGGATGAACCCGTCAGCCTCGGTGATCTTGCCAATACTTTTGCCAGTTACCTTCTTCGGACGGTTCTTTTCGGGATCCCATTTGGATGAGATCTGGTAGACATAATATTTGTCGTCACCGAATCGGCGGATCTCCACCGCTCCGAATTGTGCAGGCTTTTTCTCCTTGATCGATTGCGGAATGCTCATTTTGGTACCTCGCATATATACGTTAATTACGTAATAAGCGTACCAGATATGTAGTGCTAAATCAAGGGTTTCGAATACAAAATATTGCGCAAAGCCAGTATTTCAGGCACTATAGGGCTATGCATTGATCTGGAAGCCTTATTATGTACGTAATTTAGCAGGATTCATATATACGTTAAATTTGAGGTTTCAGTGATGTAATTTGATTGTAACGCAATACCCCCCGTTAGTCAATCCTAACCATTATGTCCCAGGACTCCGACATTTTGCCCCCTACTCTGACACTTTGCCTCATTTCAATTGCCAGATATTTCTTCAAAAACAGTGAAAATCCACTCCGGATTTACCATCCAGAGTGGGCCCTGAAACGCTGAAACCCTTTGGTATCAAGGGCTTCAACTAAAAACGACACATTGTATCAATGCGTCGTCTTAATATGGTGGAGATAAGGGGGACGCGCTTCGTCATCTATAACCGTTGAATTTACTGAAATACGTTAAAAAGCATGGTAAAAGTGTGGCATAGTTTTTTATGTATGCTGTGTCACCTGTTCACTCCGCCTTTAGCCAATGTTTTTTGGCATGTCTTAAACTTTATTTTATATAAAGTCAATTTCCTATTGACATTTATATAAAGTCGTGGTATTATATAGGTACAGTAAAGAACGGAACCGAAAGGAGATAAAAAATGAAACTGTGGAAAGTAAGAGTGAACAATTTGGGGTGGAACAGCGCAAGAACATTTTTCGCCGCAAGCCGCAAGGCCTGTGAGGAGATTGCAAACAAATTCCCCGCAAGTGATGATGTGGAATATGCCGGCAACTTCTCAGAGGCTAACGCGAAAGAGTTGTTGAACGAGACAAAGGCAGAATTTGATGCCATGTCTTGCGGTTGGTAGTGAGCGATTCGATTTTATACCCCGCCCCGGAGGTTACGAGGGCACATTTCGCAAATTTATTTTTATATAAAGTCAATTTTCTATTGACATTTATATAAATGTATGATAATATATAGATACAGTAAAGAACACGAGCCGATAGGAGGTAAATTATGAAGGCTGAAAGAACAACAAGAATGTATAAGAAACTCGGACACTCGGAGGACCACACAAATGTTAACAAGCAGGTGAAAGCTGTTATCATAAATTTTGGTGATGATAGGGGTGACATCATCGTAAATAACGACAACTTCGGAACTCGCCGCAAATATGCTGATTTCACCGAGGGGAAAAAAGCGGCCGGACTGCATCCGTCACAGATCGTTTTCGCTGGTATTGATTCCGCAAAAGCGATGCACGATAGATACATCGGGGCGGACAATGAAGAGCATTATTTTTAGAAAGAGGAGGAATCTTGAAAATAATAAGACATAAAAACGTGAAGCTCAGCGTTGATGAGATCACGGAGATCGTAAACGGCAAGCCTGTTCCCACGGGCTTGTCCATGGATATCGGGGAGGATCACATTGTGATCCAGCCGGAATGTGAAATTAATTTATTCGGGGAATATGGCCCCGATACTGACTACGAACTTATTTATTACCGTGAGGAGGATGAAAGATGAAAAAAATAATTGATAACCGGCGATATGACACTGACACAGCCAAAGAGATCGGCTGTGACGGATACAGCAACAGAAGCGATTTCGGTTTCTGGCAGGAGACGCTTTACCAGAAGAGGACAGGGGAATTTTTCCTCCACGGTGAGGGCGGCCCGTCATCAAAGTATGCCAAGACCGTCGGTCAGAACGAATGGACCGGCGGCGAAAAAATTATTCCACTTAGCTTTGAAAATGCCCGTGATTGGGCGGAAAAGCATCTGGAAGCCGATGAATATGAGGCCGTGTTCGGCCCCGTCGAAGAAGATGACTCTAAGAGACTGATCTCTCTGAGTCTCTCTAATATGGCAGTCGAGACTCTGAAGCGTCTCGCTGCAGAGTCAGGTAAATCTCAGTCCGAAATTGTGACTGAGATGATCCTCAAGTGATATCAAAAAAATCCCGGAAGGTTGGCCCTCCGGGATTTTCCTATGCGTTATTTTTTTTGATCAAGATCACGCCTCTATAAACTTTATTTCCACACTTTCTTTTGATCTCCTGTGTGGCCGTCACCGCGCTGATCTTCCCGGAGCTGATCCGCCTTATGCGTGCTCCGTCCCATACGAGGCACACCGTGTGGATCGGATCGCCTTCCTCAAAGATCACAAGCCATCCTTTCCGCAGCCAGTCCCCCAGCTGCTCCGCGGTCGTTGTCCGACGGAATTTCACGATTTCCGGCCCGATCACTTTTTTCAGCGCTCTGGCAATCTCCACGATCGGAAATTTGCTTTTGCACTTCAAGTTTTTCTTCGCGTACTTTAAGCACTTCCCCATCGTCCATTTTTCCCCGCACCAGCGGAGCGCGATATACATGCCGACCAGCGAGCATCCGTGATCGCGGATAAAGGCTGTCTTAAATCGCTGCTGTTTCGGAATTGGAATCCGCCGGCCGTTTCCGCAGATGATTTCACATGGATATTTGTAGTTATCCGTCTTTCTTATCTTTCCAATACTTGTCATTTTCTTTGCTCCACAAAAAGATTTTTCATGTAAAAGGATTTAATTGCTTTCAGCTTCTCAATCTCTCTTTCCTCCGCCTCGATCGCTTCTTGTACTTTTCTCTGCATTTCGACGATTTTGCGCTGCTCTTCGACGCTTTCGTGATACTCGATTTCAAAATTGTTTAACGTGTCTATCTGTAAATTTATCGTGGTCAGATACTTGTGCACGAATTTTGGCAGCCCTCTTTCTATGACCAAAAATAAGTATTCCGGAAGAATTTCTTTTTTTGATGTGATCACTGCGTATCGTGTACTTACTTCTCCCTCAGAAGAATGAAAGCTGGCCGCTCCTTTGGTTCCCGACAATTCGATCAGCGTCTCCCTTCCGGGGTAGCGCTTCCCTTTCTTGGCTCTCTCTATCGTTGCCACCTGCAGCAGTGTTGCTTCTTTTATTCTTTTCATTTATGTACTCCTTGTACAACGCATTTGCCTTATCGACAATCTCCTGTGCCTCCGGCGTCGTTCCAACTAACTGCGCGGCCATCGCGATCAATTCCCTCTCGGTTTTGTCGATCTCCATGTTGATCGCCTTCAGCTCTGCCAGCGTCTCCAGGAGATCGGGCACGGGCTCCGGCTCAAATGTGTCCACGTAGCGCGGAATGTTCAGATTGTATCCATTTCCCCGGATTTCCTCCAGTGTCGTCACATGCGACAGTTTGTCGATATCTCTCCGGATGCTGACCGCACTGCATACGCGGTTGATCTGCTCCAGCGTCATGATGTTCACCCTGCCTTCTTTGACGTATTCTTTCGATGCGTCAACCATCAGGATGTCATCGCGCTTCCTGCCTTTCTTCAGGATCATCAGCAACACTGGAATGCCCGTGTTCATGAACAAATTGTCCGGAAGTCCGATGATCGCATCAATTAAGTTTGCGTCAATCAGATTTTTTCGTATCGCTTCTTCCTTCTTTCCTCTGAAAAGTACTCCGTGTGGAAGAATTTCCACCAGCGTTCCGCCATCGTCAAGTCTCGACAGCGCATCTTGCACGAAAAGAAAGTCGCTGAATCCAGACGGCGTGAGCCCATAAGAAAACCGCGGATCATCCGCTACCTTGTCTACGTCTTGAAATTTCAGTGAGTATGGCGGGTTGCTCACGATCCGCTTCCACTTACGCGGTGCGCCCTTCGGCTTCAGCACCGGCCGGGTAAATTCTCCGCATGACTGCATCTCGTAAACTTTTTCATCCCCCCCCCGGTCAGCACATCCCGAAGCGCCACTTCGCCGCGATATCCTCGGATCCCAAAATTTAAAAGCAGCACCGGAAGCGCCCTCGTGCTGACCTCTTCGGCTCTGTGGAATCCCCCTGTGCTGCATGCAATTGAAAGCGCGCCTGTTCCGGCGCAGACATCCAACACGTCTTTGCCGTCTCCGGACAGCCGGCGCACCAACTCACATACACAATCGGGAGTGTAATCCTGCTTCAGTTTCCCGCGATCGCCATGCTCCGCCTGGAAGTAGTCCCGCATAACATCTTTTGAAAGATCAAGGTCCCGTGTTAAAAGTTCTTCGTAAAAGTCGATCACGTTTTCTCCGGTCAGAATTTCCATCAACTTCTCCGGCATTTCATACGACTCTTTTATCCCGATAAGATCATTAAAATCCTCATTGGTCATTTTTTCTTCCCTGTAAACTCCACTCCGATATAGGCGCAGATCGCTTTGGCCAGCGCTTTTCCGTATGCTTCGTGCTGCGTCAGCTTCTTCAGATCGGCCTTGATCGCTCCGGTCTCAAAGATCACTGCCGGCATGTCCGTCGCGGTGAGCTCGTACAGATCGGGCCGTCGGCCGGCACCCTTATACTTCATTTTCATCGCCTTCGCCACGGCTTTTCCGACTTTTTTCGCAAAGGCTTTTCCTGCTCCGGAGATGTACAGCGGATACACGCCCGGACCGGCCAGCCGATAGTCGCAGTGTACGGACATATACAGTTTTGCCCTCTGGCGATTCGCCCACTTGACGCAGCTGATCATGTTTCTGTTGTTATTTTTGTCCGCATCGGTGAGGACGCGGACTCCGGAGCCCCGCAGGTAAGCCACGGCCGATTTAGTGATTTTGAGCATCTGGCCTGCTTCTGTGTACTTTCCATAGGTGCAACCAGGATCCCATGATCCGTCGATGCTTTTTCCGTGTCCGCACATCAGCGCCAGCACATCTTTCTTTTTATTCCACGCCATTTCACTTCGCCTCCTCTTCTGTCTCTTCTTCCGGGACATCCTCATCTTCGCCTTCTGCTTCTTCTGTGGTCAGCTCGCTGGGGCCCGTCGCTTCCGGAAGTCCCGCCACAGAGGTCAGCAGTGAAAGAAGTCCTGCCAGCACCGCTGCGGAGACCACCATCTTCCAATCCACGGAGGACAGCACCGCCGCACTTCCGATCGTGGCGATTGCCGTCTGCGCCATCGTCTTCACGGCCCTTACTCCGGCCGCCTTCATCCAAATTCTGTTAATCATCATCCTGCCTCCTTTTTTGATTCCTGGTTTGTGAGCATCTCAATTCCGCGCTGGATCACTTTCGGGATCGGGATCCCCATAAGTCCCGCGTTTTCGATGATGCTTAGCGTTTCATTGGTTATAAATGCGATCACTGTCGCGTCCCGTATAAAGTGCGTGTGTGCTTCAAAGTCCAGCCGACAGGCCACGATCACGATCATCATGATCACGCCTTTTCGGCACAAGCCTTTAAAACCCGCCCTCGACTCCAGCTTCCCGGTCCGCGATTTTTTTGACTTATGAAAAACACCGGCCACGATCAGACCGGTGATATAATCGATTGCCATGAAAATCACGAGAGTAGTCATGGAGTCACTCCAGCCGCCGAAAAATTCAGCGACTATCCCGCCTGCAATTCCGCAGCAGACGGCAAATGTTTTATCTCCCATGTCTTCCTCCTATGCGATTCGCTGCCATACATATACAGCCAGATATGGAGGCATGTTGTTGTGGTACCCCGTTCCTCCTGCTCCTTCAGTAGTCCCTTTGTGTGTATGTTCTCCACCAGAGCCTGTATTCGTTACTGTTTTTATGCCATAATTCGAATCAATATATCCAAATTTACGACCGCTGCCAGATAAATTGCCAGCCGTATCACCAGTCCAATCTCCGCCGGAATTGCCCAGAACATGGCCCAGGCTGTGTGTATGGGCTCCTTCTTTATCCGTGGTAAATGTGTGCTTATGATCGGGAAGTTCTTCAGTGGTGAGTTGATGCTTCGCTTCACCGTCCATGCTCCCAGCAGAGTACGTTTTGCCAGCTGCAAGCAAAAACCTATCTTGTATTCTCTCCCATTTTCCACCGAAGAGCGTTTCAGGCGATACGTTATTCGTAGACATGTAGATTGAGCCAATCGGATAGACCTTCTCCAAGATGTTAACACCTCCGCTGTAGACGCCCCCTTCTGCGTATATTTCGCCTTTCCTTGTTACTCGGAAAGCGTTTTTATAATTTCCGCCGAGAGAACCGTTCCCAACTTCAAAAAGATCTTCTTCTAAGTTCTCGTTAAACGCTCCAATGACGTGCTGATAGTCGTATTGTGCTTTAGTTCCCCAGCCTTCAGCATGCGAGCACATTCCAGTGGCTTTAGTCCACCAACCTTCAGCATGGGACTCACTCCCGCTTGCAACGCATTCAATTCCATTCACAAAAGACATTCCGCCTTCTTTTGATTGTTCTCCTCTCGTTCCAAAAGTCATCGATTTTAAAAAGCGGCTATTTGCTGTAAAAGTAATGACGATGGTGGCACCGTCTGCCGGCGGAGAGTCAAAGACGACATGAGAGCTATCAACGGTTACAGAATCGGTTGGATATGCATCCCCATCAATTATTATGCCTTCAATTTCGACGATATACCAGTTTGTGGAGAATTCAACAGTTTTGCCATCTCCATAATGCGTACTCTCCAGTACTGCAACCCCTGCTTTGTCTCGCAAGTCTTTCACTTCAAAAAATGGGGTCTTCTCCTTGTCTATCAGTGAAAGTGATCGATAGTCCATCTCCTGATGTGCCTCGTCCGTCGCCCCGATGGTAGCGATAGAGTCCCCATCTTCGTCGACCCCAAAAAAAGCCATTTCCTTGCCATCCGAATTCTCGACACTTAGCCCGTGAGCGTTAACCGTCGTTTGATAGCCGTCAGTCATGCCTTTTACGTGTGCGCCGCCATCGTCATGCCAAAAGTGGTTTTGTTGTTTGCCCACCACGTCCGCCGCGGCCTTGGCTGTGGATGCGGCACTGTCCGCCGTGGCCTTGGCTGTGTTGGCGGCAGTGTCGTCAGTCGGCGGTGCGGAGTCATTGCCCGTAATCCACGCTTTTCCGCCCGATATCCTCACGCGTACCGTGTCGCCTGCCGCGCAGTCGATGGATTTTGACACGGGTGTCTCGTCTACCCCGCCCGGGATGTGTACCCATGCGGTCGATCCGTCTACGCGCACTACTGTGGCGGTAGTGTCGTATGGCTTCGTGCCGCTGTCTGCTGATGCAGCGACCGCGGTTTTTACGTCTTTAAGAATTTCTTTAAGTTCTTTATCCAATTTTTACGGCCTCCTCTGCTGTTTTCCCTGCATGTCCAAGTGTTATACTTTGCGATGTTATTCTATATCGACCTTTTATGTTCTGTTTCGGGTAGTTGATTTTCACGATGTCTCCGACCCCGACGTCCGGGACAAAGCGGCGATTGTATGAGATTTTCTCCGCCGTCGCCTGCGCCTCTTCAAGTGCACGCACTGCATACTCAGAAAGAGATTCTGTGCCATAAAGTGACACATCGTCCGCCTCCTGCCACACCTCCCGGCCCCGATTTTTCACGGAAAGCGGTGACGATCCGGAGTCATCCCGCGCGACCGCCACAGTGTCGTCAATTGTGGCGCGCATCACATTCGGCGCACTGAGCCAGTCGCGGGAAACGCTCACCGAAGTTTCGATCACATCAAATGTTGACGCATCAAATATCGCTGCGACCTTCTCCGGATTCGGCTCGATGAGTATCTGTCCGGCTCCGGTCAGCCGGATGCGCCATCCCATCGCGCTGACCACTTTTTCAGCCATAGACAGCTCTGTCTCGCTGTCTTCGGCCACGATGGCCGACTGCAATGTCGGCGCGTCCTTCGCAATCTCGATCGGCGCGTATCCCTTCAGGAGATTCCGAGCGATGATGCCGCCAGACAGCCCGGCCGGTGCGTACCATCCACGCTGTAGAAGTACATCCTGCGCGGGTTTCAGTACGCTGTAAAGATCCGCGCTGTAAGTCGGTGATCCGTGATCATACTTCACTTCCGGCGCGCCAGTCAGTCCGGTGAAAAGTGCGACCCGCTCCGGTTCGGATCCGCTCTGTCTGGCATCGAGATACACACGAAGCCAGACTTCCCGGTCGGTTGGCAGCTCCGGAGCTTCCAAACTCATCGACGCCAGAAGGCCGTCGCTGCTTAAGTCAATGTCGCCGGATATGATTTCTATTTTCTCCACGTCGCGCCAGCTTTTCGGGTCGATCCGGTAGAGCTGATAGCGTGCGCTGTAGCCTTTACTCCAATCCATCTACTTCGCTCCTTCCGCTTCCTGCCACTCTTCCAGCGTCATCGCCTCGGTGCCCTCCGGATCGATACGGATGATCGACAGCGTGACCGCCAGTTTCTTGGATCGCTGCTCCCTCTTTTCCTGCACATCCACATTTCCGGAGAAACTGCTGCCATCTGATGTTCGGATATGACATATTCCTGCGTATGCCGCAAGGTCTCTGAGCTTTTCGACGTTTTCGTCGCCAGCGTCTAAGATCAGATCCGCGTCGATGCTTAAAGTCCGCCCGACCGCGGGGTTCCAGTCGCCCTGCACCGCGCCGCCGAGGTACTGCGTGCTCTCAAAGTCCTTGTCAAAGGTATTATCCAGGGAAATGTCGTACGGTATCCTCACCCGCTCGCCGGCATCGAAGTCGATGATGATCGCCGCATCGTCCAGATAGTCCGCGTCATCCGCGGTAGTGTCGTACCATGCGGGCACATCATCCGCCGTGATACATCCGGATGCCGTACGCGTCACGATCCTGTGCCCGCCTTCCGGGCCGAGTGCCGGATACGGGTCGACGTAAGACGATCCAAAGGCCGCGCCCTGATAGATCAGCTGTGGCTTGTCGATGCTCAAGCGATAGATATCGCACACATCATCATCTGCCGCGTCGGTCGGTGCGGTCGGTGTGATCGTCACCGCCAAGCGGCCGTCATCCGCTGCCACGGTCGCGCCCGGGATGCCCGCCTTGTGCGACCAGTGCACCTCAAATGCTTGCGACGCCTCCGCGGTCTGCCCGTAGTCGTCAGTCACTGTTGCGGTCAGTGTGTACTTTGCGCCATCATCCAAAGATCCCAGAAGGTCATCATATACCACGGTAAAGGTGCCTGCCCCGTGGATCATGGCAAGGTAGATCGTCTCGCCATCAAAGCCGTCGAGCGTCGATTCGTCCGGCCGCGCGCCGCGGAAGCTCTCCGCGCGCTCGATCGCCAGCGTAGTCTCGCCGGCATTTCCGGCCCCGGTCACCGTCACGGAAAGCGGCAAAGCCTCCAGCGCAGTCACCGTGTGGGACTCTGTCTTTGCGTCATCATCGTACACAGTGTATCCGTATGTCAGCGATGTCGCCGAGATCGTACACGATGCAGCGGGCGTGACTGTAATCGCGACCACTGGCGCCCATCCGGAAGTCATGCCGGATGCGGATGTCAGCCGAACAGACAGGTAGTGCGTCGTCCCATCCGCCCACTCCGGCGAGAAGATCAGTTGTTGTTCCGTGTCAGTCGCTGCGATCAATGCGGATGGCGTGACGCCGTCCGAAGAGACCGTCATCTCCCAGATTTCCGCATGCGCCTGACTGGTGCCATCTCCGGAAGCGTACGCCCATCCGGCTGTGACCGTCTGGCCGACCGTGATTGTCGTCCGGGACAGCGTCAGAGCCGGAGTCGTCGGCGCGGAAGACAGGTTGACCGTCGCCGCGTCCGTGATCTCTGACCACTCGCCGCTCGAAGTGTCTGACGTCATGAAGCGTACCCGAAAATACCAGGTCACACCTGCAGTTAACCCGATGATGTTCCACTCCGGTGCGTGCAGCTTGCTGACCGTCACGCTGGAAGGCTCCTCGTTCGACTCCCAAGCGTCCTTCGTCTGCGCCCACGAGATTACTGCGGACACCGCGCCGGAGTATGACCAATGCCACGTGACCAGCGCGCTGTCGGATCCGGTCGCGGTTGCGGCTACATCCTTCGGCACGCTCGCCGGGGCTGTGCCCCATGTGATCGCCGACGCAAGTGACGCAGAAACCGTGTAATCCGGATTTCCTGCAGCGGTCGTGCCCGCGGTGAGCGTCCCCACGATATTCTGCACGCCGAAGACGTCGCTCGATGCCAGTGCGTCGACCTTAAAAGATGTCGCGGTGTCGGACTTTGCCGATCCAAGGCAGCGCATCGGTGCGCCCGCTGGCTGGTACCAAACGATTGTCTGCGCATCCGGCACTTCGGAAGTCGTGGTCGCCGTGATGCTCACCGAGTTGTTGCTCGTGTCGGTTGATGCATCCGATATTGTCGGCGCTTTCAGCGTGCCGTAGCTGCCGCCGACTGCTACCGCGTACGGGCTGCCCGTCGTCGTGCCCTTGTCGTGCGCAGTTGTGATGCGCACAAAAAGCATCTGATCTTCTTTAAGTGTCTCCGTGGTGTTGAACTGCACCGATCGCATCGTCGGTCCGACGGTGAGTTCCGCGGAAGTCCAAGACGCCCCGGAAGGTACGGACATCCCGGCCCCTGGAGTCGCGAAGGTGTACTCCGGTGTGACGCTATCGATCGGATACAGCGCAAGGTCTTCCATGACATCGAAGTTCAGCGTGATCCGATAGCCTCCGTCGGACACTTCCACCAGCGCATCTGACACATCACATCGCGCCGGAAGCGCGTATATATGCTGGGCCTCCGAAAATGCAGATTCACCTGCCATGCCGCGAGCCCTTATTCGAAACCATCTGGAATAGGATGATCCGCTCGGATACGTCTCTTCGTTTGTCAGTGATCCGGATGCGCTCTGCCCGGCAACCTCCGCGCCCCACCGCGGCCCCTCTGCAGTCGGGCCAAATGCCGTCTGGTAGACCGTGTCCGTGAATGGGCAAAGGCTCGATGAAGATGTGTCAAGATTCCAGCTGAAGGTACCCTTATTGGAGAGTGTTTCATCCAACTCGAAGGTGATCGCCGGAGCTGATGGCGGCCGAAGCGTGATTTCTTTATACGCCCAGTTCGACCAAGTGTCATGGTCCTTCTTTTTTCCGGATCCGCTGTCCGCATTTCCACGTACTCTGAACTTCACTTTCGAAAGCTTTTTCGTTTTCCCGGCGGTTGGAAAGTAATCGGCTGCTTTGATCGCCGTTCCCGTATTCACCGTGGTTGCGGTCGCGCTCACCTTTAATGCCTTGTACTTCCCGCTGTTCAGGCTGTATGCGACCTGCTGGCCATCCTTATAGGCCTCTCCCTTTGACCACTTAAATGTGTATTTATTCTCTGATCGTGAAATTGTTAAACCGTATGGGATTTTTGACTTTGTTTTCTTTGCTTTTTTCGCCATCTACCCCTCCATCATGCTGAGCCTCTTCAGCTCTTTCGCCGCGCGTCTCGCGAATTTCTCCGGATTTTCCGTCCCGGACACGTTGAAAGTTACGTTGTATACAATCGGCTGCTTTTTTCCTCCGTCGCCGATATACTCTTTCAGTTTGTCAATCGGCACAACCGCTTCCGGCCCGGCTTCTCCGACGCCAATCACTGAAGGGCTGTCAAAAATTCCGCCCTTGGCGTACCAAGACACGTCCACGCCCGCCGGGATCGTAAAGCTGTGCTTTCCCACCTTTTTCGTCATGGTCTTCAGGCTGAAATGCGGTGTGTCAATATGTGGAAACTTGATGTGCATCCTGCGGAAAGCCGACTCGATCCGGCTAACCCCACTCTTTACGGTTTTCGCTGCGGCACTCATCTTACTGGATGCCGCTGAGTGGAAGTTTCCGAATCGATCCTTTGCTATCCTCACCATGCTACTGAGTTTGCCTCTGGTCAGGATGTCAATTGAATTGTAATACCGATTGAATATCGATTTCACACCAACCATTGCTGCAGAAGCCGCTCCTTTAATGCCTCCACCGTGGATCTTGTACGCGTTTTTCATCGCCCTGAGTGTTGATTCCGTGTTCAACTTCATTGATGAGCCTGTCGCTGCCACCGTACTCTTGATTCCGCCCCAGATCTTCCCGGTTGTCGTCTTCACGCCGCTCCATCCGGCTGATACAACTTTCTTAACTTTGTTTACACCGTTCGAAGCAGATGACTTGATGCCGCTCCAATTCGCCGAAAAGTCCTTCTTAATTCCGTTCCAAGCATCGCTGAAGCTCTTTTTCATGCCGTTCCAAGCATCGCCAATGCCTTTTATGATGCCCTTAACACCGCCAAGCTTTTGAAACAGTGCGTACAATCCGATTCCTGCAGCCACAATTGCCGCGATGATTCCGATCGCCGCCGCACCTCCCGCAAGCAGCGGAGCACCAACGGTGAAAAGCATCCCGAAACCCGCAACAATTCCTCCGATCAGCACGAGAAGCGGCCCACCAATCGCGAGGATTCCCGTGATTGCAACGGCGATCTTTGCGATAATCGGATGTTCTCCCATGAAGTCGATCCCTTTTTGCACCGCCGGCAAGATGTTTGCGCTGATCCACTTTGCCACATCTCCGAGCACCGGAATCAGCTGTGCGCCAAGTTCCTCTTTCAGGTCTCCGATGGTGTTTTTAGCCTGCTGAATCTTTCCGCCGTCTGTCTCTGCGAACTTTTTGTTCATTTCTCCGACGTTCTCCGTGATTACTTTAGAAAGCATCGCGGCTTTTTCTGATTCTGTGCCATATTTCAACACTTCGGCCTGCGCATCGCTGAAGGAAATGCCTACCCTCTTCAGCGCACCGGTATTTCCCATCATGGCCTTGCCCATCAAGTTCGCGATGTTCGTTGCGTCCTGCTGCGTTCCATTCAAGCCTTTTTGCTGTACCAAAAGATTGTCCATCGCAGGAAGAAGTTTATTCACAGTTGCCGGCGTTTTCGCGAAAGTCGCGAGCTGCTGAGCGCCGGCAAGTGTTACTTCATCTCCGACGACGCCGACCTTCTGCAACTTCGACGCATAAGCCATTGTGCTTTTCGAAGCTGCCTCGTTCGCGCCCATACGCTTGTGGTAGATTTCGGTCAGTTTTTCTTCGGCTTGCGACTGTGCTTCCGACGCTTCCACCAGTTTCTTGCCGGCGGCCACCGCTGCGACGCCCGCAATCGTCATGCCTGCGCCAACCTGCGCGACGCCCTGACCTATGCCTTTCATCTTCGCGCCTACGTCTTTGAAGCCTGCGGTTTTGACAGACACGCTGGTCTGCTTTAATTCCCGGTTGTAGTTTTTGAGAAGTTCAGTTTCTTTCTGCGTCTGCAGCTGCAAAGCCCTGAAATCTTTGTTTGTTTCATCAACCCCGCTGTCCTTCAATTTTGACAGTGCTGCCTGATGCGCTTTCAGCTCAGTGGTTGTCGCGCTGATTTTTTCTTTGAGTAGTTCTTCTTTCTGCCTCAAAAGATCGACATTCGTCGGCTGGAACTTCAGTTCCTTCTGGACGTTTCGAAGTTCTGACGACAGCGACCGCGATTCCTTTTCCGCAGTCTTCAGGGATTGCGAAAGATTCGAAGTGTCTCCCAGCAGTTTAATTGTAATTCCTTTTACATTTGCCATGCTTTATCGTCCTCCCAATCTGTCCCAATCCGCCTGTGTTGCGCGCCTCCTGTGCGGCCTCTCGCTTTCTTTTTCTGCAGCTTCCTGCCTTCTGTTCCATGCAATCACATAATCCACGATTGCTCCAGGCGTCATTTTCAGTGCCGCGTCTATGCTCAGCCCCCGCTCGGATGCTGCTATCAATATGTCCTCAATTCTCAGGCTTCCGGATTGATGCTCTGAAACATCTCCAGAAGCCTCTGCCGGTTTTTTTCCGACACGAAAGAAGTCAGGATCGGCTCCAACATGCCTGGAAGGATGATATCCAGCGGGAAGCTGTCCATCCACTTGAAGAAAGATTCCGGCGCACCGACATCATTCGCATTTCGTGCAAGCGCCCACAAGATTTGCGGCACGGTTGATGCCTCAATCATGTAAGCGCTCGTGTTTTCCGAAAGCCCTTTAAAGTCAATCTCGCCATCCGCGTTTACTAAATCAATCAGCGTGTCAATCAGCGGGATCAAATCTTGCATGATATCATGTCCAAATTGGTTTTTGTAAATCATCAGCCAGTTCACTGATGTGTCGATTTCGACCGAATGGTCGTCGCTTATCTTTATTGTTGTTATCATTTGTCCCTCCAAAAGATTTTCTTTTGCCGCGCCTCATGGTCATCCCAGTTTTGGCGCAGTTGGTGCAGTGAAAAGCGTATCGTACCCTGTGTCGCCTGGATGATATGTTGCATGTCGAATTCCAGTTACAGTATCTCCCGTACAGCTTATCGGCGTCGTCTCAGTCTTCACTTCTGTGCTGCCTTCTTTTGTCGCATACTCCCGCTTGATCGGTCCACATGTGCAGTTATACCAAATGTGCCTGGATTTCTGAGCATCTCCGTCTGATTCCATGATCAGACAGAAGGCTGGCCTTGAAGGATTCTTAACGGTTGCCAAGGCGCCGTCTGATGTTTTAACATATCCACCGAAGGTTGTCTTCCACTCATCCGTAAAATGAGCAACTTCCAGATCTCCTGATTCCAGTCCGTCTGTTATTGCTGAAAAATATGCGCCATCGTCGGCATAGAAATCGTCCGTTGAGCTGTCTGTTTCCGGCGAGAAGTTCACCGCTCCCGGAACATGTATCGGCGTTCCGATCGTAACTGGAGATTCGCTATTGCTCGGATCGTATGTGTATTTTGCAAAATGAAGATTCTTGAACCCAAACTCAACACGGTTTTTGTCTGAACTTGCCATTTTTGTCCTCCTTATACATTGTAGTAAATCACGAATATGTCTTCCGAAGAAATATAGATATCCTCCGTCTTTTCGTAGAGCATGCCGGCATCGGTCAATGCTGTCTCGATCCTACCTTCAGTGGATTCATCTTTCTTCGCGAAGTAGTACTCGATCTGATATCTGTTTTTTTTGTGATAAATTCCATCATCCGCCAGCACGGTATCTTGTCCATCTCCCAAGTAAATAATGAACGGCGGTGATTTTGATTCTGTAAATCGTCCGTACGCCACCGGCAGACCCGTGCTTTTCAATATAGAAAAAATAGATGCCATTAAATGTCATCCCCTTCCATCAACTCCGTGAAGCGAGCAATCGCGTGCTCTTCTGCTGGCTTGATGTGTGGACGGGCGTCTACTCTCCCTGAGTAGTGTCCGTGCTGGTTCGCGACCGCGTGTCCATTTTCGAGGAGATATGTTAGACTTGGTTTTTTTGCATTGTGGACAATATATCCTTTTTCATCCTTTCTGGATTTCCAGCCGGACTTATAATCCATATGATTCGGGCCCTGCGGGCTTGTCTGCTTCAACTCTTTCACTGCCTCACCCGCGGCCTGCTTTGCTGCCTTCTCAATTTTCTCCTTCAGGTCCGTGTTGTACTCTTGCAACGTGTCCGCGATGGCCGCCTCCAGCTCGTCTACGCTGATGCTGATTGACAGTTCCTTCATCACTCTGCCCCCTTCCTTCCGATTCGCGCGGTCAGCGTCAGTTCAACTTTTCCTCGGTTGATATACGATCGTGTTACATCGTACAGTCCTCCGTTGTACTCCACGATCTTTTCGCCATCATAGTCGTACTCATCTGGGATGATCAGCCTGAGATCGGCTTTTAGACCGGCAGTCGAAGCTTGGTAGAATTCTCGCATTCCCACCGATTCCGGCTTTACGTCAACTTCTTTTTTTGATAAAGCTCTCTCGATGTTGCCTGCATCGTCCTGTGTCACAGTCTCGCTGCATAGGTATGCAATGTCATTGTACATCCCTACTCAACCCCCTTCTGGAAAGCGTCGCCGCAGAGCGTCTGCTTGCATACGGAAAGCTGATTCATAGCGATCGATTAGATCAGCTTCTTCTGTTAGATGCCAAAGGCAGTATGTGATAATCGCCTGCTGCACCAATGGTGCCGCAAAGGCTGTAAAATTAGTGTTGTCTGTTTGCATCTCAGCATCGAATTTGATGGATGACAGCGCGTCGTATTCCACTCCGACGCGCCTCAGTTCTTCTCTTGCGGCTGCTATGTAGCTTTTTATTTCATCATCATGCCGGTCATTCCGAATGCGTGCGGCCGCTTTAGCCGCATCGAAAAGTGTCCCCATTTCCGGCCGCCTCCTTCTTTACTCCTGAGATACAATCTGAATTCCGTGATAGCATACCAGATCCGCGCCCGCGGTCTGCAATCCACGGATCCCGATCATGTTCCGCTTAAAGTAGTCACCACCCTTGTCAGTCTCTACCGAATAGTCACCCCACATCGGCATGTCGATCGCGCCCGGCTGTCCGAAGAGCTGCTTACCCTTCGCAAGGTTCGGAAGTACCCGGAAGCGCGTCGCAAGTCCGCCCTCTTTAATCACTCCGGATGTCGTGGTGTCAGTGTCGAACTCGAATTCGTACAGTGGCCGCTTCTCCCCAGTTCCGCGCACCTTGCTCAGCGTCGCGATGTCCTCCTGCCCGATATACAGGCAGACGTTTCCCTTGCCTGGAATCGCATGGAAACCAAGCGTCAGCGTTCTCAGGTAATCCTGATCGAGCGCGGCAGTCACCTTCTCGGTCAGCGTGGATGCCTCAATTGCCGCAACGATCTTTGCGCTTGCTTTTACTCTCAGTGCGCGTACCGCGGAGTTTGCGATGGCTGCCTGATAGTCCAGCGGTGTCATTTTCGCAACCTGCTGGGAAATTTCATCCAACACGCCCCACTCCTCCGGATTGATATCCACATAGTCATATGTGGATGCGGTTCCACCTACGGTGGCTCCGTCGGTCACGTCGTCCGCGGCCGCCTCGGTCTTTTTGTACGCTGCACGATATGTGCCTGTCCCGGTCAGTGTGATGGCATTAACATCGTCAACAATGCCGGTCTCGCTTGGTGCGATGTCGCCGATTCCGCCGACCTCTCTTGGCGTCGCAATCTTTCCGGTAGCCAGCAACTGGCGTATTTCCATTCTTCCTGACTCTCTAAATTCTTTTGCTCTTTTTTCTCTTTCGTCCATGTCCTTTCCTTTCTCCTCAATCTTATCGACTGGGATCTTTCTTTCCTTCACCTTTTTTACACGATCACGCTTCTCGGCTTCTGCCTTTTTTTCACTCAGGATTTCCTGTAGCGATCTTTTCTCTGCGATCAATTCTTCCGCTCTTTCTTCCAGCGTATCGACATCCGCGCCCTTTTCTTCCGGATCATCTCCGGCATCGTCACTCTGAATTTCCGTGATCAGCTGATCAAATTCATCCTTGATCTCTCCGAGTCTGTCTTCAATCTCTTCAATTGAGAGTGCTCTCATTTCTTTATCCGTCATATTCATCCTCCATAAATTTTAATCTAAGTATTACCGCCAGCCGATGCCTCCGTTCTGCTTCGCGCTTCCGGCTTTCCGCCTTCTCGCTTTCCGCGTGCCTTCTTTCGCTTTCCGCTTCAAATGCACTGCGCGCGGAGATGCTGGTTGCATCGTACGCTGGTATGTCAACGGCAGACACATCATACAGATGATCGATGCCCTTGATCACTCTTACATATTTCTGCTCTTCCTTGCTTCTGTCTTCATATTCCTCTTTTGTCACCGTAAACGCAAAGCTCATTTTGTCAATATTTCCGCGGTCGATGTCTCTGTACAGTGCACGATGCCCATTGTCGTCTGGCCAGAGATCCGCCTCCATGTGCAATCCATCGTCTTCAACCGATAATCTCAGGCTGTCATTTCGAGTGCGTGCGTACACTCTTCCCCCGTGGTTCATGTTGAAAATCACGTCCGACATGTCGCACTCATCCAGCGCGTGCCGGTCGATCACTTCGCAGTAGTCGATGCCATTCATGTTGAAGAGCACTGTCTCACTGTCAAAGATCACTGGGACACCTTTCACGATCAGGCCCTCCGGCTCGCCTTCCTCTCCGGCCCGCTTCTCCGGCGTGATCCGGAAGTCCCTGAACTGCATGCCCTTCCGGTTCATCAGTCTCTCGATGTTTTCTGTCTCTCTACTCATTTTCATCCTCCTGTGTGTCTGCATTTGCTACCGGCGCAGTGTCCAGTCGCCGCACGAAAGTGTCTCCGCCTTCGATGGCCGGTAAATTCAAAACCTCGCGCCATTCATTGATGCTCATCGCGCCGCGGTCGACGACTGCCTGCAGGTTCAACTTGTCGCTCATGCTCATGAACTGTGTCGTCGAACTGTCGAATGTGATGAAATTTCCGAAGGAAATTTCGCGCTGTGTGAAGACCTTCGATGTCATCTCCAGCGACAGCGCCACCAGAAACGGCTCGATCCGTAGCTCGTAAAAAGTTTGCATTTGCTCCGGCGTCGCGGTGCCCATCAAAATCGTGTCGTTCACACCATAATACCTGTACACGTTTTCGCGAAATTCGCGCATCGTCGTCCATCCGGTGATGGTCGGCGAGATATTCACCTGCTGAAATTCCGTGGTCGCATCCAGTGCGCCAAATCCGTCTCCGGATGTTGGATCCATGTAGTCTTTCACGAACTCCTCTTTGATCCGCTTTGTGTCTTTCGGATCCAACATGGACTTTGTTGACTTCAAGATGCCGCGAAGATTCGCGGTGCTCTTTACGGCATTTTGGATTGATTCATTCGACGTGTTGATTAGCTCCAATGTGTTCAAGATCGGCGAGTTGTCCTCGCCGCCGATATCGCTTTCTGCGTAGTCCTTACGGAGTACAATAAGATCTTCCCAAGCAAACCAGTACTCCGATCCTTCTCTCATCCGGAAGTGAACATAAATGTTTCCATATTCATCCTGGTAACCTTCGTAACTGGCGCACGGAATCGGATACATTCCGGTAGCCTTTCCACCGTCGTCGCGCATTACCAAAATAAATACCGTGTTTCGCAGTTCGTATAACGTCCTAACCTTGTACAGGAAATCCTTCCCGTTCATGTAGGCATTTGGCCGCAGTTTCAGCATCCGCTGCAGTTTGTCGTCATTACTGATCGGCGCCGCCTTTGCAGTCTGGTCGGCCAGCGTCCGGATGCAGGCTCGCACGAGTTCCGACTGGTACGCATCGCGTCCGAAGCTTGAGAAGCTCACCGAGTTCCCGCCCAGCTCCCTGATGCGCATCAGTGTTTTCTGTGTCCTCTCTGTGATTGCATTAATCAATGCTTTAATCGGATTTTTCACTTTATGTACCTCATATAATCCTCTTCATGGTTTTTTAAGCAAGTATAAGCATTCAGCAGGCTCACTGTGCCATCGATCCGTCGATTCGCCTGAGCCTTCACCGGCATGATCGACTCGATCCCGTCGGAGTTTTTCGACTTCACCGCTGTATTTGTCAAACACCACAGCAGCATCGGATTGAAGTCGTAGTTCACACGATGTTCCCGGAATTCTGCGGCCAACTGCTTCATCGGATAAGTCCAGGAAAAAGAACCTTGTGCTATCTTCTCCATGTCGAATCCTGTGTCAGTCATCTCCTGCTGCCAGTATCCGGCCAGCGCCCGGTCATAGCCGATCCAAAGCGGCCTGATGTTGTAGTCTTTCACGATGTGCACAAACCACTCAGTCACTTGCCTATAATCCACGCTCGCGCCTTCACTGACTGTCAGCCAGCCATCGGCCGCCCATCGCTCATATGGCGCCTCCGGCACCGTCTGATCCTTCACCTCTTCAATCCGCTTCCGCGGCAGGAAGTATTTTTGTATCACATACAGTTTCGGATCTTCCGGCTTTCGGATAATTACTGTTGCGCATGTCAAGTCGGTAGTGCTGGATAAGTCGCATCCGCCGATCGCGTAAGAGTCTCGAAGATACTCCATATCCTGCCGCATGTCGTTCTTTGCGTCATTGTACTCCAGCCAACGCGAGAACTGCAGCTCATTCAGGTTGAAGTCCTTCGCCAGCACGGTCGGCTTGAAGGCCGGATCCTGCTCTGCTTTCTTAACTAGCTGCTCCAGCTTGTCCTTTTTCTTGATCGTGCCTAACCCTGGATTCGCGAGTATCCAGTATTTAGGGTCCGTCCACTGCTCGCGTTTGTCCAGTTGGTAATACAGGAAAAGAAAGTGGTCATCCTTGATTTCTCCCCTCAGCATTCCGCGGCCATACTCCACCTGTGCGTCATAGATTCCGCCGCGTACAAAGTTGTTCGACGAAATGCAGAAAAGAAGCGGCTGACGTCTCGAAGACATTGATTGTTTCATGTCATCATAGATCCGGCGATTCGTGATCGCACCAAGTTCATCGACAATGACGCCGCTTGAATTGTAGGAGTCCAGCTTCTTCACATCCGATGCCAGCGGCTTGATGATCCCTTCGTTCGCTGGAAAGTAGATATCGGATGCGCGCTTCCGGAGATGCCGTCTAAGTTCCGGTGACTTTTTCCGCATTCGCTCGCACTCATCAAATCCCTTCTTCGCCTGATCCATCTTTGTCGCTATAAAGTAGATTTCCGGTGCGCCTTCCATATCGTCGCAGAGAAGATCCAGCGCTACAGCCGAAAGCAGGGTTGTCTTTCCATTTTTCCTTCCAAGTAGAAAATTCACTTCATTGAAGCGACGCACACAGTCGTCATCGACGAAACCATAAGTCGCCTCAAGTGCGGCCTTTTGAAAAAGTTCCAGTTTCAGCGGCTTACCTGCGATCCCCTGTGACTGCTTGCAGAATGTTTCGATAAAGCACATGTGATGCTGCGCCAGGTCTTCGTCAAGATGCCATTTGCCGCGATTGGCCACCGCCTCATTCGCCAGCCTGTCATATGCTCTTCTTACGTCTTCCGGAACCAGTATGTCCCCGGATTCGATTTTTTTCGTGTAATCTAAAATGAAACTCACGCATTCTTCATTCCTAAAAATTCCAAGAATTCATCGCCCGATTGCTCGCGATCTTCCTTCGCGAACGATTCCACAACCTTAATCAGCGTCGTGACCGTGCCATTTGCTGCAGTCGCCGTTTTGTTGTACTCGATAATAGCCGGATTTACCACAATGTTTTTCCGTCCCTTCACGTATTCTTTAGTCACCGTCGGACCATGCTCTTTTATGGCCTTCTCCAAGTCTTCCATAACTGACATTTGCACTTGATAACGCTGAAACGTCGTAAGAAAAAAGAAATTCGTCGATACGCCTTTTTCTTCCGCACGTCTCAGCACCTCTTCAGCCTGCTGGCGCAAACTCCTCTTGCTCTTTTTAATTGCCATTATTTTAATCCTTTCTTTCCGTTTCCTTCCCTCTCGGAAAATACCGCAAACGGTTCAATTCGTCTTTATTTTCGCCCATATTTTCCAAAAACCCGCGAGATTTTCACTCGTCAACAGATTGGACTAGCCCGCAACGGTCCCTTCAATAGGTACCGTCTCGAGGAAACAGGGGGGCTACACCCGCACACATCGGAAGATGTGCTTCACGTCACTTCGTTTGAACTCTTTCAAATATCTGCGATTTGCAACTGCTATATGCTCCAGGTCCTGTATATCCCTCGCTCTTCCTCTTCTCTTAACGCGCTTCATGCACACCTCGTACGGTGTGTCAATCCAGATCAACTCAATCTTTTCATAGCTTGCAATCATTTCCCACTCTGCCCGTGTCGGTAAACATGTGATGTGCATACACTCTCCGGTTTTCTCAATCAGTGCTTCGGTCCTCTGGATCTGTTCCGCCTTACTCCGGCTCTTGATTTCATCGAGGTCAGTATACGCTCCGCCTGTCTTCCTGCAGTATGTCGTCTTTCCGGAACCGATCAGGCCACATACCACAACCAGCAGTCCCTGTCTTTCTTGCGTTCCGATCTCGACCGGTACTCCATCCACAAAGATCACCGGCGGAAGTATGCTATTTCCACGCATGATCTTCTCGGCCGCCTTTCTTTTGGCTGCGGCCTTTCGCCCATCCTCTTTATCTCTTATATGAATTTTGGCGTGGCACACATCGCATACCGAAATGAGATTATCTAAATTCAGCGTGACCGCTGGATCGTTGATGTTATACGGCGTGAGTTTGATCTTGTGGTGCACGACCGAAGCCGGCCGGTTGCATCCAGGCACCCGGCACATGCCGCCGTCACGAATCAGCGCCGTCTGTCTCACGGTCTGCCACGCTTTACTGTGGTAGAATGCCTTTGCGAAATCTTGCATGATAGTTTTCCAACCCTCCCATATTTGCTATAACAAGAGAGGCCACGCTTCCGTGGTCTCTCTTGCTGTCAACGCTATATTAGATTGGAGATTAGTAAGATTGCCGAGAGGAATCTTTTGATTTCTCCCATTTACATTATATCCAACGTCAATGTGAATTAGTAGGAACTCTTTTCAGAATCTCCTCAACTTCTTCCAGCGCACGGCCATGCATGGAAATAACCCATCTGTATGTGTAGTTCATCTCCACCGCAATTTCCTCCCACATCTTACCATCTATGTATCTTCTCCTAAGTACATGACATAGGTTGTGATCATCGACAAGCAGTATCACGTTCCTGATTTCCTCCCGCTTCTCCCATGCCTTTGTCCTCTCGTCCATGATCTCCAGCGTCATCTCAGCAATACGCACCGCCAGTTGTCCTGTCCTGTCTGACAGCTTCGTCCCGTGCGGCATTCCATCAAGCGCCATGCTGATGCTTCCCGTTTCACGCTGGAGCGCTTCCAGTTCCTCCGTCATCTGCTCTATGTGCTCTGTGATATTAAGATACCCGCCTAAGAATTCCTTTGCTCTGCCCATACGCTTTCAATTCCTCCAATACACTTCCCTGTAAACTCTCCTTTGATTCATCAGAATGGAACATCATCTTCAATTTCTTCAAATGCCGGCGGGATTCCGGTCATGTCCATCTGCGTCTCCGCTGGTCTTGATGCTGGTCTCTGATCCGTCCGACCCGCGGGCTGTCTCTGCTGCTCTGATGATCTCTGCGCAGCGTTTCTGGATTCCAGGAACTCCACCCTTGAAGCAACGACGTCCGTCGTATAGACAGTATCTCCGTTCTTGTTCTGGTAACTTCCGGTCTGGATTCTGCCCTCGATCGCAACTCTGTTGCCCTTGTTCAGATACTTCTCGCAGTTCTCCGCCTGCCTTCCGAATACCGTAATCCGCGGGAAATCTGCCTTCTGCTCCTCTCCAGATTTCACCGGACGATTGATCGCGATAGTAAATGTTGCTACCGCCATCTGTGACGCTGTGTACCGTACCTCCGGGTCTCTGGTCAGCCTCCCTATTAACTGCACGCTATTCATCTTCTCTTCCTCCATTCATCGTTTCTCTTCAACGCATCGTTTCTAAAAGTCTTAATCACTGCTTCGGGATCAGTAGCATTTATGGTTAATATCGCGAAATCCTTCGACCGGATATATCGCTCATATGCCTTGACTTCCGGAGCTTTGTCCCAGGCTTTTATAATGCATCTGTCCGGCCATCCGACGCTTCTTGCCACTCGCTCTAAATTCCCACGATATGCATTTATCTCAGCAGAGATTATTGCAGCAGCGAATTTTGCAATTTCATCCTCGCTCGCGTTCATCACCTGTGCTCTTGTGATCCTGCGTCCCTCTTCATGGTGCTTTTCGCAGTAAACGTCATCTTCATCGAAAATGACCTTTCCGCAGATAGGGCACGCATGCGGCTTTCCGCGTCCGCCTTCGCAGTTACGCATATCCCTGAGAAATTGTTTCAGTTCTTTCTTACAGTGCTTTCTCAGCTCTTCCCTGCTTCCTCGGTAGCACTTTCCATCAACCATGAGAGCAATATCACCATCCCGCATGATTCCGTTTTCAGTGGTCATGTACCACACACGATCTTTCTTCGGGATTTCCGGCAGTTTTTCGTACACATTCATCGCTACACCCTCGACCTTTCCCTGCGTGTCTTTGTCCATGCAACTCTCTTAACTCGTGTCTTCTCTGCTTTGATTTTTTCAGATTCAGCGTTCCGGCTATCCTTCCACTCTGCGTATATTCCACATTCTGCGTGGCACTCTGCTGTTCTGTTTGTGCATGTCGTGCACGGTGACTTTTTCATGCTACACCTCCGTTATCGTTAAGTTCGGGAACCGATATTCGAACATCTTCTTTTTCTGCTTGTAAACATCTGTTCGCATTCCTTTGACATCGATTACAAATGTTTCTCCTGTCTTGCTCGTGTACATGAAATCTGCAACATATTCAATCTTCCGGTAGTGTTTCCCGTTCTTATCGAACGCCGGCTGTAACTCAAATCTCGGCTGGAGTATGATCTGTGTTATTTCTCCAGCCTCTTCAAGCGCTTTAAGTTTCAGGTAGTATCCCGCCTCTTTCTTGCTGTCGAATATGATCCCGTCAACTTCCGCTTTGCGGTTACCATACTTCGCCCGTGGCTGCATCATCCTTTCTGCCGCGGTCCTATTCTGCTCCTCCAGCTTCTTTTTCGCCTGCGCCTGATACTTCAGCGGCAAATCCTCAACATTCACATGGGCCTCCTTCCGTCTGACCTTCGCATGCTAAATCCATAACCTCCTGTTCTTCAATTTCGGTTATTTTATAATATTCTCGCGGAGTGACTACTTTTCCGCGCGGCCATACTTTATAATTCCTCGGCTCTCCCAGCGCCACCTCAACATACTCAAGATGTTCCAGGCCTGTGACCGGATGCTCGTATCGTCTGACTCTGTCTTTAGGAATATAATATCCGCTGATTGGCTCCGGCTCGTCCGTCATTTCCTTCAGCGTCGTTTCATCCCTTTTGGTTACCGGCATGATTAAATTGCGGCTGCGGGAATATCTCTGTTTGTGTTGGCTGTCCGATTCCCGGAAAGTCTTTTCCGTTTCCTTGATCAGATACTCCGCAAGGTCATGGAAGTCTCCCTCTTCACGCAGTGCTGTAAAGTGTACCCCGCCTTTTCCCCACAGCCTGGTGACCATTTCCACGTCCTGCGAGTTCATCACGATGTGGTGATGGATCCGCTTATTTTTGTATTCCGTAACAACCACATACTTCAGTTCTTTTCCCTGCCGCTTGAACTCTTTCCGCAGCTTCGCGATCATCTTCTTGCGATCCGCGGCCGCCTGATCTTTCTCCGGCTCTTTCCCTGCGTATGTCAGAGTGACGTGGCTTCCGGTCGAGTCGAAATTATTTGCCAGCAGCATCCACAGTCTCCAGATTGCAATGCGCATGTTATTCTTTTTCACTGCCTCGCTCGTGATCCCGGTGCGTGCTCTTCTTTTCTGTCTGTGATTTCCGGAAGGAACAACCACGCGCCGGTGGATGATCCGGCCGGCAACCGTCGTCTCTCTCATTACTCTCATTTTTCTATCGTTAATACTCTAATCAAGTCCCAACCGCTTGCCATTGGCAAGCGGCATGATTTCATATTCGGATCCGGTCTACTGATCTAGATATTTATCTATCGGGCAGTTCTCACAAGCCTTAAATGCGCAGTATCTATTGCAAAATTCGTTCGCCGCCATTTCCTTAAATGCAACGTCATCCATATCGCTGCATTTTTTTACTGTCGTCGTTTTTCCCGCTTTGAATTCAATCCGATATCCCGGCGCCCCTGTTTTTTTGTCATCGGTTATCACGGCGACTTTCTCAGCCCCGTGGAAGACTTCAATGCGGTCTACTTCTTTTCCACCAATAATCATTTTTCTGCTTTCTTCCTCCGGAGGTTCCGGCAGCGGCATCCATGCGTGGATCGTCAGATTATCAGTATCGGCTGAGGCATCGCCGACATACCACGTACCATTTTCATAGCAGCAATCACTTGCCTCTACACCGTGATCATAAATGATATTTCCACGGCGTCCAGATACGCATACAATTACATCTTCACAATTCTCCGGCGGATTGCTTGCCGGTATCCACTGGCCGAAGGCAGGAACTGCCGGCTGTGCTTCTACATTAATTACTCTCATCGTCTCTCCTTTCTCCTTTCCATCTCTTTCCACTCTTCTTTCCATTCCTTTTCATAGCATTTTTCGCACACTCCGTATCCAAAGCCTCCCTGTGTTTGTATCTGCCGCGATGTGTAAGTGTATCCGAAAGATAATTGTTTTCCGCACCGTGCGCATGATACAATTTCATCCATATCCTTCGAAAATGTGCTTGCTCCTTCTGGGAGATCATAATCCTCATACTCGCCTTTACTGAAATTCCATTTTTTCGCTAGCATCTCCATCATCCTTCCCCGTACAGCTCATGCATGCCGTCCAGCATTGCCTTTTCTTCCGGCTCCATCTCGTAGCCGTACTTTGTCAGCAGATTGTAGATTTCCTTGATTTCCTCGGCCAATTTCGTATTGATTTCCCCGTTGTACTGTATGATCATTCTGTACATGCCGGAATACAGACTCATGTCATAGTCTGCTGCCGCAAGAATAACCACCCAAGGCTCCATATTCAGTGTTGCTTCTTTCTGCTCATCCGTAACTTTCCATCGGTCGATTTCCTCTACATATGCGGCCGTTTCGGCGGCTGTAATTGACGTTCCTTGTCCGTACCGGAGCAGAATTTCAATCGCCCGTGTCATGATCTCCTGCTTTTGTTCCTCCGTCAGTTTGCTTCCCTGCAACTCGTTAAGGATAAAGTCGTGTCTGCGTCTATCGTAAGCCTTCTGGATTTCAACGAACGCTTTCCTGCGCTTGTCCAGCTCCTTTCTCCGTTTCTCCTCTTCCGTCATTTCATGCTTTTGCGGCTTTTTCTTTTTCATGATGAAAATTCGGCCGTAGTCCCGCAGATAGATATATTTAGTTTCCGTATCCAGCTCTTCAAGTTTATCTTTCAACATCCGGATTAGCTCCGGATTATTTAACTCATCACTCCAAACTCTGTCTAAACCAGCAGACCACGATTTTACATCCTTTCCTGCCGGCTTTAGCCCTGCTTGCTGCATAATTGCAGCGCACCTTTCGAAAGCTTCATCGACTTTTTCCTGTGCTGCGGCATTCCTTGCCCGCCGTCTCAGGTCCTCGCCGCTGATCGCTGCACCTAAAACGCTGTTCCTTGTTTCCAGGCTTTTGATTTTTTCCAGCTCATACAGATCAGTCAATGAGAGTTGCAGATCGGGATCCTCTTCACGCTTCCGGAGCATTTCACTGTCTAGCTCCGCGATTTTCAGCCGGTGCCGGATCGTCGATTCAGAGAATCCAGTTTTCTCAGTAAGCGATTCGATTGTATTGCCCAACTCTATCATCATCTGGAAGGACTCAGCCTGCTCGAGAACGGTCAAGTCGTTCCGCTGCATGTTCTCCTCCAGCATGATTGCCAGCTGTTCTTCCCGCGTCAGTCCCTCGGCAATCACGCACGGAACTTTACAGATTCCGGCGGCTTTTGCAGCTTCAAGTCTGCGGTGACCAATCAGCACCACGAACTCGTTCATGTCGTCATCCGCCGGCACCACCGTTAAATTCTGCATGATGCCGTTTTTCCGGATGCTCTTTTCAAGTTCCCCGATGTCTCCAAGGTCTTTTCTCGGGTTGTCCGGATTAGGAATCAGCTGATTCGTCCAGAGCATGTGTACTGTGCCTATTGTGTCCATACTAACCTCCTACTATCTCTATCAGCAATCCGGCCGTACAATCGTGCAGCCGGATACCTGTCATTTTTTTATAATCGTTGCTTTGGCTGACATCAGCTTCTTTCTTGTAACATCAATTCCTTCGGCTTTCCGGGTGATTGTAATTGTGCTTCCCTCGGCATGCACAACTATCTGATCCACATGGCCAAAACATATGATTTCCGATACATCCGCAATGCTTCTTGTGACATCCTCTGCGATTGGCTTCATTCCGGTTTCTTCTTTCGGCGACATACACAGCGAGATTACCCGGGCCCTCGTTTTCTTGAGGAGCCGATACTCAAGGCCATCTTCACAATCGCATTCCATCGTAACGGTCTCGTCCACATCATCTTTATTTTCTGTCTGCACATATTTCCCTGTGCCACAAAACTTACAAAATCCCTGTTCCATCATCGCTCCTCTTTCTTCCCATGATTTCTCTGAGGTTAGCTATCATCGTCTCATTATCGATTTTCTTTTCGTTATAAATATGCCAGCGGCAGGTTATGGTTGTCCTTGGATCCGCATCGTAATACCGGCACCGGTAACAGTGGCTTACGCATACCGGCCGTCCGTAATGTTCCGGACACTGCCTTGTCTCCGTCGCTACGATCCCGCAGATCGGGCAGCTCATCGATTCAGCCTCCGGAGGATATCGCTCATGATCGCCATCTTACTATCGGCAGTGACGTCAACGACCTTCGCAAATTTGTTCCGGAAGGTTATCGTCACTTTTTCGCCGGCGACCTCCATGTCTCCGACCATGACCGGAGTGTATTCCATTTTCTCGATGTCCATAATATCTTCATCCCGGAAAATATCTGAAAGCCTTTCGACGAATCTCTGTTTCTCCATGTATGTTTTGATATTCTCCTCGGTAAGCTTCACACTCATCTGATGCACCTCGCTTTCTTTCTCTGCATCGCGATCACTTCCTCTTTGGACAGATGCTTCTTGCCGGCCAAGTGCTTACCGATCCGGTCGCACATGGCTTCATACATCAGCCGCTCGGATTCAATTTCATGTAATTTCTTTTCCTTCCTCGCAACCTGCATCTGCGTTTTCCCTCCCTAAAAAATGGCGTCAATCATAATCCCCAGATACACCAGCACCGCAAAGCTCCATGCGCAGATCGCGACTTCTGCCGCGACCAGCAGGATCGCCTGCCAGTTTGTCATGCTCCAGCGGTATCTCCGCCCGTGGAACCGGAAAATTTTCTTCGTCATTTGCTGCCTCCTTCCTGTCAGTACCTTCCGATCCTGAATCTTTCCAGATCTTTACGACTGTACTTAATCCGTTTTCCGACTTTATACGGCTTCAGTTTGTCGCCTATCCGATTTCTTGTGAATGTTGCCTGTGATATGCCCAGCACGTCGCAGACTTCTTTTCTTGTTATGAATTCCTTCTCCATTCTAACCTCCCTCTTCAGAGCGCTCGGCTCTCGTCGTGTCTCTTAGTCGGCTGCATTTTCTACTCCCGTGTTTCTTTTTTGAAACTTTGACGGCCAAAAAAAATCATCTGCCGAAATTCCGTATTCAGTGCAGATCGTAACCACTTCTCCGACAGTCAAGTCTCCTCCAGTGCCGTTGATGTTTTGGTTGAATGCCGAAGCGCTTTTGCCCAGAAGTCCTGCAACTTCCGCTTGCGAGACGTTGTTTTTTCTCATCCATGCGACAAACTCATTATACGGCTCTCTTCTTCTTTCAACATGTTTTTTTAACATGTAATTCAGTCCTCCTTTCGAGTTTCTAATTTGAAACTTTCTTTCTTCAATATTAACGCTTGCGTGTTTCTATGTCAACAACTTTTTTTATTTTTACTAAATTATATTGCACATTCGAAACTAATGTATTATAATTTCATTACATTAATATCGATTTGAGGTTTTATATGAGTATCGGAAAAATTATTATTAAATTTCGCAAGCAATTCAACTTGACGCAAGCTGAACTTTGCGAGAATATCAACAAACAATTTCATACTGAATTAAATAAGTCCATGATTTCCAAGTGGGAAAACGGCAAAAGTAACCCTAGCTTGGATTATGCAAAAATACTCGCTTTATATTTCAATGTCAGTCTTGATGATATTCTGGGGTTAAAAATATCGGCAGAATCTTTGTCTCTTGATGAGGCTAATTTAATCATTCGATATCGTTCCCTTAACTCTGAGGGGAAAGAAAAACTTCAGGATCAAGCCGAGCTTCTCTCTTCTTCGCCATTATATAAAAACAATCGTTCGACTTGTGTGGTGGAAGAAGCGGAATAAAAAATGATTTGTGGTTATTGATGATTTATTGAGAGGAGAAAAAAATGTCAAAAGAAAAGAAACTTGCAAAAAAACAAGCAAAGCTTGATGCGAAAAAAGCAAAGCTTGACGCAAAGCGTGCTAAGAAAGAGGCTAGATACGCATCTTTAAAATCACCCTCTTCAGCTGCTGCCGATACAGCTCCTGTGTCAGCCTTCGATACGCCGCAGCGCCCGGTTAAGCCGAGGAAGCCTTTTTACAGGCGCTGGTGGTTTTATGTTGCAATTGTTATTTTAATTGTCCTTATAATCAGTGGAATATCGTCACTTTTTGCCCCATCAATTAAAGATGACTTCAATTTGAATGGCACTGGCACTCTTCACGGCTTGGCTTATAAGTATCCGAGTTCCTGGACGCCATCTTCCAAAAACGACAAAGATTCTGCGACTTATACGCTAAAGAAAGACGGTAAGGCGCTGGGGAGCTTTACTCTTGCCTACTCTGGCAGTGGAGATCTTGCCAACAAGCCTATCTCTATCGCCGAGTTTAAAACGGAGAAGGATCAATCCATTGATGAATACGAAAAATTAAGTGTCTCCGGTGCAGAAAAAGTTTTGTACTGCAAAACAAGTTTTACAAAAGGCGATGATCCTTGGGTCTCCCGATCTGTACTTGTTTATAAAGACAACGTGACTTTCGCAATTGACATCCGCGCAAAAGAGTCTGCCATGGACGACGACACTGCAAAAAAACTTATTAACGGCGTCGATTTTAAAAACTTCAAGAGCGGTGTTACAATTCGCAAGCTTTCTGCGTCCTATTTCGGACCAACCAAGGCGGGCACCGCTATTTCCGACAAGTCTAAAATTGTTGTATACGCTAAATTTTCGAACGGGGCCGACGGAAACCTTTCCGACTGGCATGTCACCAATCCACAGAAACTTGCTACCGACAAAACAAGCGTCATTAAAATTAAATGCCAGGATAAGACCGCCAAGCTCAAGATCGTCTGCTCCACCATGTCCAAGTCTAATTACATGGCGCACTGCAAAACGTACAGCTACAGCGATTTAACTCATAAGTCCACCGGTAAACTCCAGGGCGCCCTTGTTAAAGCCACCGGAAAAGTCACACAAGTTATTGGCTCCGGCGAATATCTTATCGACGTTGGCGGGGATTGGGATTTCGGAAAGTATGTTCACATCGTTTCCTCCGGCAACGAAGGAAAGGTTGTTGAAGATGATACCATCACCGTTTACGGTAAAGTCGCCGGCGACTTCCAGTATGAGACGGTACTCGGGGCTAATAAAACGATCCCGGAAATAAATGCTAAATATATTAACAGATAGTCTTCTTTAGATAAATAAAGAAGCCCTCCCACAATTGAGAGAACCTCTTCATTTCGATGGCTGCTAGGCCCCGCCTCATCTACTAACCTCCCAGGTGGAACCTAAGGCTTCGAATCGGTAGGGCCTTTCTTTGCTTAAAGAATAACGCACGCAATTGTCAATGTCAATCTTTTTATTGATGTTTGACAATATGAAAAAAACGCGGTAAACTAAGTTCATATTACAAAAACAAGTACGTTTTATGTAGGGAGGCGCCCGCGCTGACCTACTTTTTTTATTATACAGGCTGGCAGAATTATGAAGATCGATAAATACAAAGCAAGAGGAGAAATCCGTTACCGGTTCCGCGCATACGTCGGACTGGATACCTCCGGAAAGCCGATCCGGATCCAGCAGTCCGGATTCGAGACAAAGAAGGAGGCGCAGCTTGCATATGCAGAAGCGGTCACAAGCATTGCCCCCACAAGAAATAAAAACATCACCGTGCAACAGTTATACAATATCTGGATTGAGTCATATAAGATCGGTGTGAAGGAGAGCACGCTTCAACATACAGAACAGATCTTCCGCGACCATATTCTTCCGGAGTTCGCGCAGCTCAAAGTCATCGAACTGACGCCTATCCAATTGCAGCGCTTTGCTAATCGGACGGTTTCTGAAAGGGTAAATGGGAAACGAACGTTTACCTATCTGAAGAAGCTGCTCGCTTTCGCCTGGAAGCAGGGTGTAATCGACCAAAACCCTGCCGATCGGGTAGATATTCCTAAAGCCTCAAAAGGACCACACAAACCGGAAAATCTTAACGTCTACACAAAGGATGAGCTGCATACATTTTTATCGCTGGCACAGGAGCGCTTGTCTCCAATGTGGTATGCGTTTTTCCGTCTTCTGTCATATACCGGTATGCGCCGCGGTGAGGCACTGGCGCTGAAATGGTCAGACCTTGACGAAGGCGCATGTACAATATCTATCACAAAGACGGTCACACGCGGCTCTAATGGTATCTATGTTTCAGACACGCCGAAGACAGACCGCTCAACTCGCACGATTTTACTCGATCCGGAAACATTGGATATCCTCACTGCTCTGCCTCACAACTGTGATCTGATCTTCCATAATACAAAGATGGAACTGATTACATTGTCTCAGCCCATCCGGCAGGCACACAAAGTCGTGGACGGTACCGATCTGAAATACATCTCGCCTCATGGATTCCGGCACACGCATTGCAGTCTGCTCTTCTCTGCCGGTGTTTCCATCCCGGAAGTGCAGGACCGGTTAGGGCATTCCGATGTAAAGACCACCATTGATATTTATAATCATGTTTATGAAGCAGATAAGACGAAAGCACTGAATCGGTTTATCGACTTCATGGACGCATAAAAAGTATGGTAAAAGTGTGGCAGGTTTGCCAAAAATGTGGCAGTTTTTTGAGCATATTCGTAAACATTTGAAAACATTTTATGCATGACAAAAGCCTTGAAATCTCAACCTAATCGGCTGTTTTCAAGGCTTTTCATCATTACATATGGTGGAGATAAGGGGGATCGAACCCCTGACCTCCTGATTGCGAACCAGGCGCTCTCCCAGCTGAGCTATATCCCCATGAGGTCTTTCATGCGAACCACCAATGAACAGTATAGCGGAACTCAAACCAAAAATCAAGACATATTTTTTCATTTCCGCATTTTTCTAACAGGCGTATGCACATCATCTTCCCGGCACTCTGCCTGACCGGGCGGCCGTGCCCTCCTGCTCATCGGAGGGCACGGCTGACGGTCGTTTCGCGCAGCCCGCATCTTCACGGCCGATGAAGTTAACGGTCGGATCGCGGCCGGCGTAACGGTCACAGCGTCCCGTCATATTTCATCTGCAGTTTTTCAGAATCTCGCAGAGAAGCTTCCAGGTGCGCTCCACCGATGAGATCGAAAGCTTTTCATCTGTGGTATGCACGCCGGACATGTCCGGTCCGAAGGAAACCGCATCGAAATCATCTCCCATTTTTCCGGCAAAGAGTCCGCATTCCAGCCCTGCATGTATCGCATCGATTTCCGGAGCCTTCCCATACAGTTTTGTGTACGCCTCGATACAGGTATCCCGAAGCACCGAATCCTCCCTGTATTCCCAGCCGGGATACGCGCCCGAATACTGCACCGATCCTCCCAGCAGTGCGGAAAGACTTTCCAGCTTATCGCACAGATAATCCTTCCTCGTCGCCACGGAGCTGCGCACCGCATACGCCGCAACCATTTCCGTTTCATCCATACTCAGTGCGCCCAGATTCAGACTCGTTTCCACAAGACCTTCAATCTCTTTACTCATATTCTGAATCCCGTTCGGCGTCTGCATCAGATATGCGATGACGCGGCGTGTGCTGTCTCTGTCCAGCGTCTCTGCGGAAACTTCGGACATCTCTGCGGTGAATGTTACGCGGACCTCCGGATCCGAAGAGCGAAGCTCATGGGCAAAGGTTTTGTTCATCTCATCACAAAGCTCTCTCAGGGCGTCAATGTCTGCGGATTCCGTCAGAATCTCCGCTTCAGAGAGCTTGCAGATCGCATTGTCCTTTGTGCCTCCCGCAAGCCTCACCAGCGAGAAATCCACCCGCTCCGACAGCGTGTACAGCAGCCGTCCCATCAGAAGATTGGCGTTTCCGTGCTCCTTGTCAATCTCAATTCCCGAATGACCGCCCAGGAGTCCGTCGATCCGGAGACGGCCGAGAACGCCCTTTCCGGTCTGACGTCTCACCGGAAGATGAACGGATGCGGTCACGCCGCCCGCGCAGCTGACCGTAATGATTCCCTCCTCTTCTGAGTCAATGTTAATCATCTTGCGGGCGCTGATCCGGGAAACATCGATGGCTTCCGCGCCCAGCATGCCGACTTCTTCGTCCACGGTAAAAACCGCATCTATTCCGGGATGCTGCAGCTCATCGGAGTCCATTGCGGCAAGCGCCATGGCGACGGCAATTCCGTCATCTCCGCCGAGGGTTGTATTCTCTGCATAGAGCCAGTCCCCGTCCACGGCCAGCGTCAGGCCGTCCTTTTCCATGTCAATTGTACTGTCGGGCGTTTTTTCGCAGACCATATCCATGTGCCCCTGGATCATCACCCGGGGAGCATCCTCATAACCCGGTGAAGCGGGTTTGAAAATCACGACATTATTGGCCTCATCCTGACAGTACTCCAATCCGCGATCCTTCGCGAATTTTACGAGATAATCGCTGATCTGCCCGGTATTTCCGGAGCCGTGCGGGATCGCCGCAATCTCCCTGAAGAAATCAAATACCGCCTCAGGCTGCAGGTTTTTAAGCTCATTCATTGTTATCTCTCCTTTTTTGGCAGGGTGTACAAAGTCTCACCCTTTTCATCCTTTATCCTGCGGATATAATCATGTCTCAGCATGTATTCGATCAGCTGTTTCTGAAAATCCGCCCCCCGTGCGATTACCGCCGTTTTCTTGGAATGGAATTCCCGGGCGCGGACATCCTCAATGATATAACCGATTCCGTCCTCAGTGACGGTTTCATGCTGCTTCAGATATTTTCTGACGCGCAGCGCGCCGTTGTTCAGGAGCATCTCTGCAAGACGTTCCTCTTCATTCATTTTCTTGCAAAGTCCGATGGCGTAGAGCACTGCGGTTGCCAGGGCAAACAAAATCACGCCGATTACGATGATCACTGTCTGATTCATTCCTTTTTCCCCGTCTCTACATATTCCACATATTTCACATTCTCCAGCGTATAGAAATAAGTACAGAGTCTCTCGTACAGGGGCTCCGCCTTCTCGCCGAATTCTTCCCGGATCCGCTGTCCGATCTCGTAGATCGTCCGCGTTCCGTCAATCTGACGCCACACAAAACTGCCGAACTCATCCAGATCGATGTTGCTGACAGCCGGCGTCCCGAACAGCTTTTGCGCGATACGGTTGTATGCGCCGGTATTCTGCTGTTCCACCGTCACAAAGCCGTTATTTTCTACCCAGTTAAGACCCCCGCGGATTGCGGGGATCTTGTCCAGGTAGTTCGTTAAGTCGGCATTCTGTTTTTTTCTAAGCCGCTTCGTCATACGCCGTATATACCTTCTTGTTCCAGATGGACCATCTCAGCAGAGTCAGAACCAGCAGTGCGAAGCAAATCAGCGCGCCGATGTTGCCGAGACTGATTCCCTTTGCGGAAATGTCGATAACCGTTCCGACAGTGCCTCCCTGAACCGGAATGATCGCGAAGAGCGCCAGCAGGATTCCGACGATTCCTTCACCGGCAATCATACCGGAGGAATACAGAACGCCGCTTGTGATGACGTTGTTTCTGTCCTGCTCGTTCTTGAACGACCGTTTCTCAAACCACAGCTTGACCAGACCGCCGACCATCAGCGGAGTGGACAGATGAATCGGGAGATACAGTCCGATCGCTACCGGCAGAACCGGAATTCCCAGAATTTCAATGATGACAGCAAAGAACACGCCGACGAAGACCAGGGTCCACGGCAGGTTCGCGTTCATAACGCCCTCGATAACCATCTTCATCAGTGACGCCTGCGGCGCGGGCAGTTCTTTGCTTCCGTATCCCCAGGCCGCGTTCAGCAGATAGAGCACTCCCGCGATAGCGAGACCGGAAGAGATCGTGCCGATAATTTCACCGATCTGCTGTCTGTAAGGCGTAGCGCCTACGATATATCCTGTCTTCAGGTCCTGAGACATGTCGCCCGCCATAGCCGCGATGATGCAGATGACTGTACCGATCATGATGGCGGTTACCATTCCGCTGGGGCCGGTGGTTCCGGTCGCCTTCAGCAGGATCGTCGCGATCAGCAGTGTAGCGATCGCCATTCCGGATACCGGGTTGTTGGAGCTCCCGACAAGTCCTACCATTCTGGAGGATACCGTCGCGAAGAAGAATCCGAAAATTACAATGATAATTGCGCTTCCGAAGCTCATCGGGATCGACGGAACAAAGATCAGAATCGCCAGGACGATCAGCAGAATCAGTCCGAGCCATTTCATATCCAGGTCCTTGTTCGTTCTGTTCAGGTCAAGAACCACTCCGTCTTTGTTTCTCAGGCTTCCCATGGATTCACGGAATGTGCGGATGATAATCGGCAGCGACTTGATCAGGGACATGATTCCGCCCGCGGCGACCGCGCCGGCTCCGATGTATCTGACGTAGCTGCTCCAGATTGCCCAGGTGTCCATCTCGCTGATCGGAACTGTTGATGGGAACATCACCATGTTTCCGCCAAACGCCTTGATCATCGGCATAATGATGAACCACGCCGTGACGCCGCCTGCCAGCATATAGGAGGAAATCACCGGTCCGCAGATGAAACCGACTCCCGCCAGTGCCGGAAGCACGTCCATTCCGATTCCGGAGCCGTCATATTTCTTGAAGGCCCAGTCCGCTTCGCTCGGGAACAGCTTGATTCCGTCCGCGATAAATTTGTAGATGGCCGCAATGCCCAGGCCCCAGAATACGGTGCTCGCGGCTGTTCCGCCTTCCTCGCCTGCCATCAGAACCTCCGCGCAGGCGGTGCCTTCCGGATACGGAAGAACGCCGTGTTCCTTCACAATCAGTGCGCTTCTCAGCGGAACCATGAATACTACGCCCAGCAGACCGCCGCTGATGCAGACCAGCGCGATGGTGAGGAAATTCGGAGCGGTTCCGGTTCCCTCCGCAACCCACATGAACACCGCTGGAAGCGTAAAGATCGCGCCTGCCGCAAGAGATTCTCCTGCGGATCCGATGGTCTGAACCATGTTGTTCTCAAGAATGGAATCCTTCTTCATGATGAGACGGATCACACCCATGGAAATGACCGCCGCCGGGATCGATGCGGAAACCGTCATGCCGACGCGCAATCCCAGGTATGCGTTTGCGGCGCCGAAGACGACAGCCAAAAGGATACCCATGATGATGGATGTGGCCGTGAATTCCGGCATAATCTTGTCCGCCGGAACATACGGTTTAAATCCACTTCCTGGATTCTTGTTTTCCATTGTAATAACTCCTTTCAAAACATAACTTTCCAATAAGAAAAAACTATAGTACCTAAGTATACCATTTTTGTTTTTTTGACACAAGTTTTCGTAAATTCTGGAAAGAAATTTTAGTCCCGTCATAAAACTTACATTAAAATTGATATTTATGTTTAATAATGCGCTATTATGAGATTTTAAAATCGCATCATTCGAGTTACGCTGTATTTTAATGAATTATTAATGTATAAGTATTAACGGCAATATTCACCGATATTTCACGCCTCACGCAGGGACGCAAAATTAGTCAAAAAGTATACAATTTTATTTTGGTCGATGCGACCATTCTTTCAAAAATTCATTGTGGAGATTCAACAAAATGTACAATTCAGTGTCTGTTCATCAGTACGCATTACTTTCATTCGTCTGTGGTGCACCCGCCGGGCGCACGACCACGAAAAAAGGCTGTCCTCCGGCAAACGGGACGTACAGTCATTTGTCCGCTCCGGAAGACAGCCTTTCTTATTCAGTTGTCAGCGTCCATTACGTCCGGCAGGGACTTCATGAGCAGACACTGATTACTTTTATTTTTGTTCCTGCTTAATCGCCGCCTGTGCAGCCGCCAGTCTGGCGACCGGTACACGATACGGTGAGCAGGAGACGTACTGCAGTCCGACTCTGTTGCAGAATTCAATAGATTTCGGATCGCCGCCGTGCTCGCCGCAGATTCCCAGATGGATGTTCGGACGAGTCTTCTTGCCCAGCTTCACAGCATTCTCAACCAGCTTGCCGACGCCGTTCTGGTCGATGGTCTTGAACGGATCAGACTCCAGAATTCCTTTGTCCACATAGGAACGGATCAACTCAGCGGTGTCGTCTCTGGAGAAGCCGAAGGTCATCTGCGTAAGGTCATTTGTACCGAAGGAGAAGAACTCCGCTTCCTCCGCAATCTCATCTGCAGTCAGCGCCGCTCTCGGAATCTCGATCATGGTTCCGACAAGATAATCGATCTTCTTTCCGGCCTTCTCGAAGCATCTGTTAACCGTATCCACAACAGTCTTCTTGACGTTCGCAAGTTCGTTCTTTGAACCGACCAGCGGAATCATGATTTCCGGAACGATCTCGATGCCTTCTTCGTCGATGACTTCCAGTGCCGCCGTGATGATCGCCTCTGTCTGCATTTCAGCAATTTCCGGATAGGATACCGCAAGTCTGCATCCTCTGTGACCCAGCATCGGGTTGAATTCCTTCAGTCTGGCCGCTTCAGCCTCAATCTTCTCAACGGACACGCCGCTGCTCTCGGACAGCTGCTTCACTTCCTCAGGAGTCTTCGGCAGGAACTCGTGAAGCGGAGGATCCAGCAGGCGGACAGTCATCGGACGGTCGCCCATCGTCTTATACATCGCCTTGAAGTCGCTCTTCTGGAAAGGCAGCAGCTTCGCCAGCGCCTTTCTTCTGGCTTCCTCGGTATCCGCAATGATCATCTCACGGATTGCCGGGATTCTCTCTTCCTCAAAGAACATATGCTCTGTACGGCAGAGTCCGATTCCCTCCGCGCCGAATTCGATCGCCTGTTTCGCGTCTCTCGGAGTATCCGCGTTGGTTCTTACCTTCATGGTGCGCAGCTCGTCCGCCCAGCTCATGATCGTATCAAAGTTTCCGGAAATGTCCGGCGGTACCAGCTTCAGCAGACCGCTGTAAACGTCGCCCGTCGTGCCGTCTACTGAAATGTAATCGTCCGGTCCGTAGACCTTGCCGCCGACCTCCAGGGTTCTCTCCTCCTCGCTGATCTTCAGCGCGGAGCAGCCGGTAACGCAGCATTTTCCCATGCCGCGGGCAACGACCGCCGCGTGAGAGGTTGCACCGCCGTGTGCGGTCAGGATTCCCTGTGCGGCAACCATGCCGGCCAGGTCTTCCGGTGAAGTTTCCGTCCGGACCAGAATCGCCTTTTCGCCGGCTTCTGCAACAGCGGCCGCCTCATCAGCGGAGAAGCAGATCTTTCCGCAGGCTGCTCCCGGAGAAGCATTCAGGCCGTGTGCAATCGGAGTTGCCGCCGCTTCTTCATCCGCGTCGAATCTCGGGTGAAGCAGATGCTCCACAAAGTCAGGTTCGATTCTCAGAACCGCCGTTTTCTTGTCGATCAGTCCTTCGTTCACCATATCAACTGCGATATTGACTGCAGCTTCAGCGGTTCTCTTTCCGTTTCTGGTCTGAAGCATGAACAGTTTCCCGTTCTCAACGGTGAACTCCATGTCCTGCATATCTGTATAGTGCTGCTCCAGCTTGGAGGCAATCTCCTTGAACTGCGCATACACTTCCGGGAAGGTTTCTGCCATCTCGGAAATCTTCTTCGGCGTCCGGATGCCGGCTACCACGTCTTCGCCCTGTGCGTTGACTAGGAATTCTCCGTAGAGGACATTTTCTCCCGTCGCCGGGTTTCTGGTGAAGGCAACGCCGGTGCCGGAATCATTTCCTTTGTTTCCGAATACCATGGACTGTACGTTGACAGCAGTTCCCAGATCCTCAGGGATGTCGTTCAGCTTTCTGTACAGAATCGCACGGTCATTTCCCCAGGAGCGGAATACTGCCTTGATAGCCTCCATCAACTGTTCCTGAGGATCCTGCGGGAATTCGCGGCCGAGAACCTTGACGTACAGTTTTTTGTAGCCCTCGATAATGTCCTTCAGATCTTCGGTCTTCAGGTCAACGTCGAACTCCGCGCCGACTTCCGCCTTCTTGCCGTCAAAAATCTCGTTGAACTGCTTCATCGGGACTTCCATTACAACATCGCCGAACATCTGCAGAAATCTTCTGTAGCTGTCATAGGCAAATCTCTCGTTATCTGTCTGCTTCGCCAGCGCGACGACTGTCTCGTCATTCAGTCCGAGGTTCAGAACCGTATCCATCATGCCCGGCATGGAGATCGGCGCTCCGGAACGAACGGAAACCAGCAGGGGATCCTCAGGATCGCCGAGCTTCTTTCCCATGACCGATTCCAGCTCATCCTGATGTGCTTTGATCTCTTCGATGATGCTGTCGTCGATTTTTCCGCCGTCTGCGTAATACTGTTTGCAGGCGTCGGTCGTAACGGTGAATCCAAACGGCACCGGCATGCCGGATTTTGTCATCTCAGCCAGATTCGCTCCCTTTCCGCCGAGCAGGGATCTCATGTCCTTAGAGCCCTCGTTGAATGAGTAAACAAATTTTTTCTCCATTGGTACTACCTCACTTTTTGATTCTTTAGAACTGCAAGCGTTCTTCAATATAACCCTTCACGTCCTCGATCGGAATACGGATCTGTTCCATCGTATCACGATCTCGGATCGTTACGCATCTGTCCGTCTCCGTATCGAAGTCAACACAGATGCAATACGGCGTACCTATCTCATCTTCTCTGCGGTATCGCTTTCCAATCGAACCTGTAACATCGTAGTCCACATTAAAATATCTGGACAACTCTTCATATATGGGCTCCGCCTGGTCCGCCAGTTTCTTTGCCAGCGGGAGCACAGCCGCTTTATACGGCGCAAGCGCGGGATGGAAATGCATGATTACACGGGTATCCTCCTTGCCCTTTGCGTCGGTTACAGTCTCCTCCTCATACGCGTCAATCAGGAACGCCAGCGCGACACGATCCGCACCCAGCGACGGTTCGATGCAGTATGGGATGTATGTTTCTCTGTCCTTGCCCTCACCCTCTGTGAAGGTCAGCTGTTCGCCCGAGTATTCACTGTGTCTGCTCAGATCGAAGTCGGTTCTGTCCGCGATGCCCCACAGCTCGCCCCATCCGAAGGGGAAACGATATTCAATATCGGTGGTCGCGTTGCTGTAATGGGAGAGCTCCTCCTTCTCATGATCCCTGAGGCGGACATTCTCCATGTTCATATTAAGACTCCTCAGGAAGTTTTCACAATAATCCTTCCAGTAGGCGAACCATTCCAGATCAGTTCCGGGCTTGCAGAAGAATTCGCACTCCATCTGCTCGAACTCCCTGGTCCGGAACGTGAAATTTCCCGGCGTGATTTCGTTGCGGAAGGATTTTCCGATCTGACAGATTCCGAACGGAATCTTCTTTCTGGAAGTCCTGGCAACATTTTTAAAGTTTACAAAAATTCCCTGTGCCGTTTCCGGCCGCAGATAAATCTGCGATTTGCTGTCTTCCGTTACTCCCTGGAAGGTTTTAAACATCAGGTTGAACTGCCGGATATTCGTAAAATCACTTTTGCCACAGTCCGGGCACTGAACCTTATGCTCGCGGATATACGCCTCCATCTTTTCATTGGGCCATCCGTCGATAACAGGCTGTTCCTGTCCGTTTGTCATCATGTGATCTTCGATCAGCTTATCCGCGCGGAAGCGGGAATGGCAGTTCTTGCAGTCAATCAGCGGATCCGAAAATCCGCCGACATGACCGGACGCCTCCCAGGTCCTGGGATTCATCAGAATCGCTGCGTCCAGTCCCACGTTGTATTTGTTCTCCTGGACGAATTTCTTCCACCACGCTTTCTTGATGTTGTTCTTGAACTCGACTCCCAGCGGACCGTAATCCCAGGTGTTCGCGAGTCCTCCGTAGATCTCTGACCCCGGGTAAACGAACCCTCTGCCCTTGGCCAGAGCTACGATTTTTTCCATAGTAACTTCATTGCTCATTAATCTGTCTACCAACTTTCTTAGAAAAATTTAAAACGATTCAGCTCGTCTTCTGTCTCTTCGGTTTTTTCTGCCTTCTCGGATTCGTTCTGAATTTCTTCCCGGGCCTTCTCGGCTTTTTCCATCGCCTCTCCCAGCGTATCCTTGACTTCGGGAATGTTGTCGTCTACCGCTGCGGCGACGTCGATTTCACCGGTGTTGTCTAGCACTGAGCCGCCTGTCCTCTCAACTCCGGGGAAATCCGCCGGTTCAGCGGGAATCTCCCGGGCAGCGGTTTCGACTGTTTCGGAAGCTGTCTCAGGCGCAGGTTCCGGTGCTGTTTCGAACACGGTTTCGGGAACTGTTTCCGGTGCAGCTTCAGACGCTGTTTCGAACACGGTTTCGGGAGCCGTTTCCGGCGCGGCTTCCGACGCTGTCTCCGGTGCAGCTTCAAATGCGTCCTTCGGTGCCTCTGCAGCCGCTGTATCCGCCGCGACCGCGTCCGCCGCCCCGGCAGGTTCCTCCGGTTCCGCCTTCGGCGCGGCAGCTGCCTTCGGATGCGCTTCGCCGAACCCGCAGTCGTCACAGGGTTCTTCACAGGGCTCCTCACAGCTTTCGCAGTCTTTGTCGCATACATCGATATCGACAAAGTCGTCTCCGCCTCCGATCCCGCGGATGCGCTGAGCCATATCTCTCGCCGCGTCCGTAGCGTCTCTGGCCATATCTCTGGCTCTGCCGGCCACATCTCCGCTCTTCTCTTTCACTGTCTCATATACGCCGGGAGCCTTGTCCTTCATTCCCTCGTACAGACCGGATCCCCTGCTGACCGCCTCGTCATACAGGTTTCCGGCTTTATCGGAGATGTCAACGACTTCACCGTTATCCTTGATCATCTCCACCTGGCACTTGAAGCTGAACGCCGCAAGCACGCCGATCACGATGCCCCAGGGTGCGACGATCGCTCCCAACACGCCCGCGTTCAGCGGAATGTTCAGGATCGTTTCGCCCCTGCGCTTTACCACAATTCTGGCGACGTTGCCCTTATGCACAACTTCCTTCATTTTGGAAAGAAACTCCTCACCCTGGGCGCTGATCTTCCGGGAGGAAGAGGTCTCGTCAATGTTGTCCTCGATGGCGATGATCGCCTCCACAACATTGCCGTCCGCCTTTTCCAGCGCTTCCTTCGCTTCCTTATAGGTTACCCCCGTTCTGTCCTTCACCAGTTCGATCTTTTCCAATGTAATCTCCATAACTGCCCTCCATATTCGGTGGTTCTCTCAATTCAGTCCACCCGTCAGTATGCTCTCGCTTTTCAAGTCTCCCACATCCAGATGATAGGATATGTAACTGCGGAGAATCGCCCGCAGTGCAGCCGCATCCTCCTCATTCAGCGCAATATTCCGAAAAGACTTTAACGGATTCGACGCAAAATAATTAATTACATTTACTATATCAAATTTTGTACGGTAAATCAATGTTTCATCGCCTGAAGACAGGATTTTTTCAGCGCATTTTTCGCATATCATACCGCCTCGGGTCACACTGAAATGCGTAAGGTTCTGCTTTGTCCCACAGACCGCGCACTCCCCCAGCTCCGGAAACGTACCGAGCAGACGGAGCAGGCGGATCTCATACGCCAGCACAAGCGTCAGGTGCTGTTTTTTCCTCTGCTCCAGTTCCTCCAGAAAATCAATCAGCAGATGAAACACCCCCGGCTGCGCAGCCTCCTCCGGAACGACCTTTTCCGTCAGCTCCAGAACATAAGCCGCCGCCATATATTTGTCGATATCCTCGCCGATACCGTAATAGCTCCGGATGGTTTCCGCACGGTCGAGGTTGTAGTAATTCCGTCCCTGAAAGATCTGATAATTTCCGTAGGTAAACGGGCGCAACGCAAGAGAGGAGCGGCTTTTCCCCTTTTCCGTCATGCTCGTTCCCACACTCAGTTTCCCGTATTTCGCTGTAAAAAGAAGGATCATCCTTCGACCGGACGCGGTTTTCGTCTGCCGGAAAATGATCCCTTCCGAGTTCAGATACATCAGTCTTTTTCCTTATAGCCGAAATTGCTCAGATCGAAATCGCTGTCGCGCCAGTTTTCCCTGACCTTGACAAAAAGCTCCAGATATATTTTTGTGCCCAGCAGAGCCTCCAGCTCCAGGCGGGCCGCCTTGCCGACGCCCTTGATCTTTTTCCCGCCGCTGCCGATGATGATGCCCTTATGACTCTTCTTCTCGCAGTAGATCACCGCGCTTATCCGGGTGAGCTTCGGCTCCTCCCGGAACGACTCAATCTCCACCGCCACGCCGTGGGGCACCTCCTCCTGCAGATACAGAAGAAGTTTCTCCCGGATCACCTCGCTGACCAGAAACCGTTCCGGATAATCCGTAATCATATCCTCCGGGAAATACATGGGGCCCTCCTCCAGGAAGTCCTCAATCCGCTCCACGAGCTCCGGCACATTGGTGCCGTTCTTTGCGGAAGTCCCGTAGATATCGTCAAACAGGCCCAGTTCCTCGTATTCGTTATAAATCTGCAGATAATTCTCCGGCTGCATGGTATCCGTTTTGTTCACCACAAGAATTTTCGGCGTGTCCACCGTTCGGAGCATTTCCACAATGTAGCGGTCTCCGGGTCCCGCCGACAGCGGGCCGTCGATCAGGAACAGAATCAGATCCACCTCGCGCAGCGTTCCGGCAGCCATGTCGGTCATCGCAGCCCCAAGCTTATTTCTGCCCTTGTGAATGCCGGGCGTATCGATGAACACCATCTGAACGCCTTCCCGATCTGCAGTCTCACCTCTGGTGTAGATGCCGCGGATGGTATTTCTCGTGGTCTGCGGCTTGTCGCTGGTGATGGCGATCTTCTCTCCCATGATCTGGTTCAGCAGTGTGGATTTTCCCACATTCGGCCGCCCCACGATCCCGATAAATCCAGATTTCATCCTTCCTCCGTTCTGTTACAGCGTAAAATTCTCCGGCAGCAGCTCTGCCAGCGTCTTCACCTCAAGATGCTCCTCGTCGTCGCCTGTAATCACCTTCATTTCCGTCGAAAATTCCGACAGGAACTGGCGGCAGATCCCGCACATCGGCGCAGCTCCCCGGTCTGAGGCCGTCGCGATCGCCGCGAAATCCCGTTCTCCCTCCGACACCGCTTTGACACAGGCAGTACGCTCCGCACAGATTGCGGCCCCGTAAGAGGCGTTCTCCACATTGACGCCGGTGAACACCCTGCCTGTCTTTGTCAGCAGAGCGGCGCCCACCCGAAACCCCGAGTAAGGCGCATAAGCGTTTTCCCGCGCCTCACGGGCGCTTCTGTATAATTCTTTGTACTCCAGGTCCATGATTACCTCTCGACTCCAAGATACTTCATGATTTCTTCCTCTCTGGCGCGCATGACGCTCTTCTCCTCCGGCTCCATATGATCGTATCCGAGGAGATGCAGCACGCTGTGAACGAACAGATAGAGCAGTTCTCTTTCCGCCGAATGCCCGAATTCCTCCGCCTGTTCCTCTGCCCGCTCCCGGCAGATCACCACATCGCCGAGCGCCGCAGGCTCATCTCCTGTCCGGCTCTGCGCCTCCAGAATCTCTCCGGGGTTCTCGTACTGCGGAAACGAAAGCACATCGGTCACCCGGTCAATTCCGCGGTAATCCCGGTTCAGTTCTCTGATCTCCTCCGGAGAAACAACGCTTACGCTGACCTCGCACCGGGATGCGTCGAGCCCCTCCGACACGGCGCATCGATCCGCCGCTTTCTCCATCGCCGCGGCAATTTCCTGCGAAACGCCTGCGCCCGCGCCGGCGTCCTCCGCGAAATAAACCCTCATCGCCGTTCTCCCTTTCTGTAATAGGCGTCGTAAGCCTTGATGATTCGCCTGACCATCTCATGGCGCACCACATCCACGTCCTTCAGATAACAGAAGTCGATCCCCTTTACATTCTTCAGAATCTTCGCCGCCTCCGTCAGGCCGCTTTTCTTTCCCTTAGGCAGATCGATCTGTGTCACGTCCCCGGTCACCACCACCTTGGAGCCGAAGCCCATACGGGTCAGAAACATTTTCATCTGCTCCTGTGTCGTGTTCTGCGCCTCATCCAGAATAATGAACGCATCGTCCAGCGTCCGTCCGCGCATGTACGCCAGCGGAACGACCTCGATGGCTTCCTTCTCCTTCAGGCGGAGGGCGTTCTCCCGTCCCAGAATATCATACAGGCTGTCATAAAGCGGGCGAAGATACGGGTCTACCTTCTCCTGCAGATCGCCCGGCAGAAATCCCAGATTTTCACCTGCCTCCACCGCCGGACGCGCCAGAATAATCTTCTGTACCTCTTTGTTCTTAAACGCGCTGACCGCCATCGCCACCGCAATATATGTCTTGCCGGTCCCCGCCGGTCCTATGGCGAAAACCACATCCTTCTGGCGGATGCTGTTCACATATTCCTTCTGACCGATCGTTTTCGCCTTAATCGGTTTCCCGCGGCTCGTAAAGCAGATCACGTCCCTGCTGACATTCTGCTCCGCATAGGACATTCCGCTCTCCTGCAGAGAGATGATATAGTTCACCTTCTGTTCGTCCACCCGCTCTCCGCTCTTCACCAGAGCAATCAGTTCCTCCAGGATCCTCTCCGCGGCGTCCGGCTGTTCTCCCCGGATCAGCAGATAATCCTCCCGCTGGATGATCTCCGCTCCCGTCGCCTCTTTAATCAGCCTCAGGTTCGCGTCGAGGTTCCCGAACAGATCCTCTACATCGATGGTGTCGTCGATCTTTATTTTTCTGAATTCCGTTTCCGTCAATCGCTTCTCCTCATCATTTTATTTCTCTCTGACAAAGTCAGGTTCGCCTCTATTATAGCGCAAACCCGCCGGTTTGACCATTCATTTCATGACAATCATCGCGATGATGTTGTTCGCCGCGTGAACCAGAACGGGGACGGCAATATGGCCTGTTTTTTCGTAGACATAACAAAGAACAATCCCCGTGACCAGCGCCGCGGGCGCCGCCGGACCGATTCCGTGCATCAGGGCAAACGGAATGCCTGACAGCAGGGCCGCTGTAACAAAGCTGTACCGGCAGCGTATTCCGATGAAAAAAACGCCGCGGAACACAAGCTCCTCCGTCACCGGCACACACACCGCATAAACCGCAAGCATCAGCGCCGGAGATACGGCCGCGGCTGCACTCGTGCCGGAGGCTTCACCGAAGCCCGCCGCCGCGTCTCCTCCCCACAGCCGCACAATGGCCGATATCAGAGAGTCCGCCGCCAGAATAACCGCCAGTGCGGCCGGGACAGCGATTACCGTGTTTATTGTTTTTGTCCCGCTCCGCAGCAGCAGGCCCCTGCGGAGCAGCGCCGTGAGCGTATACGGAATCAGCGCCGCGGCTGTACAGAGATGAATCACCACCGTATCCACAGCGTCGCTCCACTGCGGATAAAAAGAAATCAGCAGTTTTCCGGCTTCCCGTCCTGCAAAAAACAGCAGCACCGTCAGGACGAAAAGCGATTCCAGTCTTTTATTTTCTGTCGGAGAGTCTCCGAGCCTGACTGTTTTGTTCTTTGCCATCATCCCTCTGCTTTCTCTGACAAACCGTTCCTGCGTGTCAGGTTCCTGACTGCCGGCTGCCGAATATCACGGGACACCGCCGCGCAGCAGCGGCCTGCCGGTTGCCGCGGCAGCCGCACGCTTATCAAAAAGGGCTGTCACCAGCGGGACAGCCCTTTGCAATTTACTCGTTTTTTCCGTCTCCGGAAAGAAACTCCATAACGACAGCTTTAACATCATTTCCGTCCGCAAGACCTCTGACCTTGCCCATGACGGGTCCCATGAGTTTCCCCATGCTTTTCTTTGTTCTCTCAATGTTAAGAGCAGTCGCCGTTTCCTCAACGATTTCGCGGATCTTTTCCTTCGACAGCTGCTCGGGAATGTACTTCTTCAGAACCTCGATCTCTTTGTTATATGCCTCTGCCAGATCGCTCCTTCCGGCCTTTTCAAAATCAGCGAGGGCATCCTTGCGCATCTTGATCTGCTTCTGCAGGATTGCTACGACACCATTGTCATCCAGTTCTTCCCTCTCGTCTATCTCGTGCTGCTTGATCGCAGCCCGCGCCAGACTGATCGTGTTCTTCCGAACCTCATCGTGAGCCTTCATCGCTTCCTTGAAGTCGTTCATGAGTTCTTCTTTTAAGCCCATTTATTTCACCTCGATTCGTTGATAAACCGGCCTAAAAACTAATATCTCTTACTCTTAGCCTTTTTTCTCGCGGCTTCAGACTTTTTCTTTCTCTTGACACTTGGCTTTTCATAATGCTCTCTTTTTCTGACTTCCGCCATGACGCCGTCTCTTGCGCAGGATCTCTTGAATCTCTTCAGAGCGCTTTCCAAGGTCTCGTTATCTCTGACGATAACCTGTGCCATATTCCATTCACCTCCTGACCTGTTGAAATATTCGCCGTGGGCGATCAAAGCCTATAACAGATTGATTATACTATTTTTGCGGTTGATAGGCAAGTTTTTTTTAGCGCCGGTCGGGCCGCCTTTTGCAGCGCCGGGCGAACTGCCTTTTTCGGTACCGGCAGGACCGCCTGTGCGACCCCTCTGTGCAGCGCCTTCCGTCCCTTTATTTCTGTTTCCCGAAGGTCATTTCCGGGCCCCGGTAGTCCTCCAGTCCTTTAAAACTGTAGCCTCTGGCTTTGTAGTGCTTCAGGATTCCTTCCAGCGCCGCCGGCGTTCTCTTCATCGATGCGGAATCGTGCAGCACCACCACCGGTACCTTGAAGGACTTGATTGCCTCATCGATGGTCTTGATCCCGTATTTTGTCATCTCTGCAGAGGTGTATTTCACTCCCACCGCATCGTTGATCATGGCGTTGTAATCCATCTCGGTGTAGCCTCGCCGGTGCAGACGTTTCATAATCTCTTTTTCATCAGACGCAGAGATGAAATCATTGTTGCCGCCTCCGGGGAATCTCCAGTAGGACAATTTCTTTCCCGTGATTTTTTTCAGCAGCTTCTCTTCTTTATTAAAATCCTTTATATAAGAGTCCGCGCTCTTATATAACATGTTATAGTCTTTTTCATAGCAGTGGAGTCCCACCGTGTGACCCTCTGCGATTTCCCGGCGGACCACATCCTGCTGGATCTCCGCGTTCTTTCCGACAACAAAGAACGTCGCTTTCGCGTTGTATTTCTTCAGGATCTTCAGAATACTTCCTGTGACAGTCTCATCCGGCCCGTCCTCAAAGGTCAGATAGATAGTTTTCGTGTACTCCGGTGCCTTCACCTGCACCTTTGCGGAGACATCCTGTCCGCTCCGCGTCTTACAGTGAATTCTGCAGGTTCCGGCCCGCTTCGCGGTAATCGTTCCGTCCTTGCCGACATCCGCCACCGTTTTGTTGCTGGTGGAATAAGCGACCTTCACCGCTCTGCCCTTTTCTTTGTCGAACACGGTCTGCAGCGTCGCGGTATCCCCGATTTCCATGGAATAAGAGGTCTTCTTCAGCGAAAGAGTTCCCTCCCTGAGGAAAATCACGCCAAGAACAGCTCCCGTCAGGACAACGATCAAAAGGACGATCCCAAAGAACAGGACCCGCTGCTTCCTTACCGTATTATGTTTTTTTTCACCCATTTAATCCTCCACATCGATGCGGAACACATTGATCACATCCGCATCCGGGCAGCAGAACCGGATATCCCCGTCCTTTCCCCTGGGCAGCTCGCCGCCATATCTCAAAATGTCAATATACGGGAATGCCACGTGCATGACCATCGGACACAGCTTTCCCCGATCCGTATCGAAGTCAAACCGGTCGCCGATCTTATGGCCGTGATGGCATCCCATCGGACCCTTTTTGTCAATTAATGTCATTGTCACTTTTTTTCTGGACATGAAACTCTTCCTTTCCGAACAGACCGCCGGATCAGCCCGGTGGCCAGGTCATTTTGCGCTTTCCAAGGATATGGAAATGCAGGTGCTTTACTGTCTGAAAAGCGTCTTCACCGTTGTTGATGACTACGCGATAACCGTTTTCCAGTCCAAGGTCAGCGGCGATTTCCGGGATCTTCAGCATGATGTCCGCAATCAGGCCGCGGTCCTCCTCCTTCAGATCATCCAGACACGCGATATGCTTTTTCGGAACCACCAGAACATGAACCGGCGCCTGCGGCTCCAGGTCATGGAAGCAGATGATTTTATCGTCTTCATACGCCGTGTCTGACGGAATCTCATGATTTGCGATTCCGCAGAAAATGCAGTCAGCCATTATTCTCTCCTTTCCTCTCCTGCCCGGCGACCTCGCCAAGCATTCCATCTTTATATTTTCTACAAAGCTTTACGTCGTAAAACCTGTCGAACGAAATATTCTGAGCCCGCGCATATACCTTGACATAATTGTCTGTATACCCGCTGACCATGCCGTCCTCCTCCTGCTCGAACAAAGTCTGCCTCAACTCGCCTGCGCTCCTCTCGAAGAACAGCTCCGCCTGCCGCTCCGCCGCTTCTGTCAGCACGCGGCTGCGGCGGGCCCGCACCTCTCCCGGAACCTGCGCGTCCATCCGGGCAGCCTTTGTTCCCTCACGGGCAGAATATTTGAAGACATGGACGCGACTGAATCCCGCCTCCGTCACCATACGCACGCTGTCCAGGAAATCCTCCTCCGTCTCCGACGGAAACCCCGTGATGATATCCGTAGTGATTCCGTAGCAGGGGTCAAACTCCCGCAGGACCTTTACAATCTCCAGATATTCGCTCCGGCTGTACCCCCGGTTCATCGCGGTCAGCACGTGATCCGACCCGCTCTGGACAGAAAGGTGAAGATGATGGCAGAGCCTGTCATACCGCAGCAGACGCTGCACATACGTCCGGTCGATGACCGTGGGCTCCAGCGAGCTGAGCCGTATCCGGAAGTCTCCCTCCAGGCTGTTCAGTCTTCCGAGCAGCCCGTCGATCTCAAGACCGCCGCGGTCCGCACCGTAAAGCGCGGTATTGATTCCGGTCAGAACAATCTCCCGATACCCGCGGTCCAGAAGTCCCCGGACCTCTTTTTCAATCTCCGCCGCTCCGCGGCTGCGGACATTTCCTCTCGCATAGGGAATGACACAGTAAGAGCAGAAGCGGTTACACCCCTCCTGGATTTTCACGAAGGCCCGGCTCCTGGATTCCATCGCCTCGATGACTCCCAGATCTTCATACCGGACCAGCTCCTCGTAGGAGCGGACCGCCACAGCGCCTCTGTGATTTCTCATATACTCTTCAATCATCGGAAGCAGGCGGCTCTTCTCATCGGTTCCGGCGACAATCTCCACGCCTTCGATCGCCGCAACCTCCTCCGGCTTCATCTGCGCATAGCACCCGGTTACAGCGATCACCGCTTCCGGATTGCGCTTCCTCGATCTGCGGATGAACTGCCGGGATTTCCGGTCTGCCAGACTGGTCACCGTACAGGTGTTGATCACATATACGTCGGCCGCCTCGTCTTCATGCACAATCATATGACCCGCCCGGGAAAATTTTTCCCGCAGGGCCTCTGTCTCATACTGATTGACCTTGCAGCCCAGCGTATGGAACGCCACCCTCATCGCGCGCCGTCCTTCTCCGGAAGCCGAGCCGCGATGCAGCACCATTCTTCTTTGTCACAAATCCTGTCCACCGCAAATCCGGCGTCCCGCAGCTGTTTCACCACCATTTCCTTTTTTTCTGTCAGGATTCCGGAGGTGATGAAAACTCCTCCCGGAGCGAGATGTGCCGGAATATCCGGAGTGATCATGCAGATCAGCTCCGCCATCAGGTTCGCCACCACCAGATCCGCGGTGAAATCCACGCCCTCTGTGACGTCGCCGTAAGCCGCCCCGGCCGTCGAATCCACCCCGTTCTGCACCAGGTTCGCCTTCGCGACCTCTACCGCGGTTTCGTCAATATCGACGCCAAGAACCTCCGCCGCACCCAGCTTCGCCGCGGCGATGGAAAGGATTCCAGAACCGCAGCCCGCATCCAGAACACGCATTCCCGGTTTCACATACTCCTCAAGCATCTGAATGCACATGGCAGTCGTCTCATGGGTTCCGGTCCCGAACGCCATTCCGGGGTCAATCTCAATGACCGCCTCCGCATCCGCCAGCTCCGCCGGAAGGGGTTCCCATGTGGGACGGATCACAATCCTTTCCGATACCCTGAACGGATGGAAATACTCCTTCCACCGGTCTTTCCACAGGGAATCGTCCTGCTCTGTCACCGTCACCTCCAGACTGCCCAGATCCGCTCCGGGTCCGAACATTCCTTCCGCCGCCTCCGCGGCGAGTTCTCCGATGGCCGTTCTGATTTCCCGTGCCTGCGAAGGATCCTCTGTGTAAACCGTAACGCGCGGCGTTTCCTTCATCCGCTCCGTGACCTCTCCGTCAATATAATCCCATTCGTAGGATTCCTTTTTATCCATAATCTCCTGAATGTCACGGGGATCGCTCACCTCGGTATCTTCAATTCCGATGGACAAAAGCTTTCCGACTGCCGCTTCGATACCCGTTTCGGAGGTTTCAATGTCAATCTGATAATATTTCATTTCTTCGCTCCTTCACGCAGAATTATACCATTTTCACCTTCCTGAGGCTATATTTTTTTGAAAATCCTCGTAAACCGTCACAAAAAACCGCCGCACACGGGCTCTCGCCACACCCCTCTTCGTATGGTATAATGATGGCTGAGCACGCATTAATAACTTTCGGGAGGTTCTCGATGCCAGATTCTAAATATTATTTCACCACCGGCGAGTTCGCCGCACTGTTCGGCGTCCCCAAACAGACTCTGTTCTATTACGACGAGATCGATATCTTCAAGCCGGAGCGCGTCGGCGAAAACGGCTACCGCTACTATTCCTTCACACAGTTGGAAACCTTTGAAACCCTGCTGATGCTCCGGGAGCTTTCGGTTCCGCTGAAGGACATCCGCCGTCACATGGAGCATCGCTCTCCGCAGGCGCTGATCGAGCTGATGAACAAATGGAGGGACGAGGTGGATCAGAAAATCCGCCGGCTGGAATTTGCCCGGGATTATATCGACGTCAAAGTCAGAACGACACAGGAAGGCATCCGCGCCGTCATGGACGAAGTCGTCGTTGAGGATCTCCCTCCTGCCCGCCTGATCACCTCGAACTATACCGGCAACGACGATGAAGCCAGCGTCGCCGAAGCCGTCAGCCGCCATTTCCGGCGTTACCGTGACCTCGGACTCGCCGGCAGCGTCGATGTCGGCGGAATCATCCCGATTTCTGATATCCGGGAGGATTCCTATTCTTACTCCCGCTTTTACAGCGTTCTCCCCCCAAACCGCATCCCGGGCGAGAGCAACAACCTGGAAACGCTCGATTACGGCGGCCGGTATCTATGCATTTACGGAAACCGGGGATATGGCGGCGTGCTTTCCATGTGCCACCGGCTCCTCGCATATATAAAAGAGAACCATCTGAAAACAGATGATTCTCTCTATGAGGATCTGATCCTCGACGATCTGTCCGTCGAAGGATATTATCATTATGTCGTCAAGCTTTCCGTGAAGCTTTCTCAATGAACTTTCTGCCATATATATCCTCAAATTCCGCAAGGTCAACCGCCTCTCCCGCTCTCCGCCGTTCCAGCGCCTTCATGATGCGGGCAAACGATGCCTTGTTCACCGGATGTCTGGCAATGACCACCGCGACGACAACCATACACACCCCCGGAATCAGAGTAAAGCTGTTGCTGATCCAGGTCAGTGCGGAGGCCGCCTGCCGGCTCGCCTCCTCATTGAAACGTGCCATCTGGAGAATCACGCCCAGCGCCTGCGATCCGACGGCCGTAGCCAGGGATTCCGACAGCGCCTGAAGGGAAATGACCTGCCCGGAATGCTTCTCACCCGACGCCAGCTCCTCCGCCTCACAGACGTCGTAAATCATCGACGGCATAAGCTGCCAGTAGCAGGTATTCCCGATGGAATAACAGAAACATACCAGGCAGCACGCGCCGAAGGAATCCACGCCGATAAACCTCGAGGCAATCAGCAGGAGTCCCGTCATCCCCACGCCGCCGAGCAGCACCTTCTTTTTGTCGCTCCTGCTGCAGATCGTGGTGACAACGGGCGTCAACGCGATACCGGACGCCGTGATTACCAGCATGATCAGAGATATCTGACCCGCGGAGAGTCCCAGATTATAGGTGAAATAATAGACACGGTCTGACGAAAACAGAGTGTTCGCCACCAGGTAGAGCAGACTTGCTCCGATGATATACTGAATCGGACGCAGCTGAATGATCTCCCCGTAATCACGGAACATCACCCCAATTTCCTTCAGAGAAAACCGACTCTTGCGGTTCGGATCTTTCCTGAAATCCGGAACGTCAGTCTCATGAATTGTCAACGCACAGATCAGCAGCGCGGCGCCGCTGGAAACGCCGACGATGATTCCTGTCATGGACCAGGACATTTCCCGGGTTCTTCCCATATTCATCAAAAGATCCACCATCGCCGTAGGCAGTACCATACCCAGCGCCATTCCGACCTGATTGAACACATAAGCGTAAGACCGCAGCACCGTCCGTTCATGGTAATCCTCCGTCAGATCGGATCCCCACGCCATGTAAGGTACAAAGAACAGTGCGAAGGCCTGCCAGAACAGCAGCGTCATCACAAAGTAATAGACGAGCTTGACCGCATATCCGGCGTCGATCGCCGTAAACAGCAGACTGGTCACGATGGCGACCGGAAACGCCGCCGCCATCAGAAACGGTTTTCTTTTTCCGTAGCGGGTCTCTGTGTTGTCCGACAGAAATCCGGTGATGGGTCCGCAGATCACCTCCCACACTGATCCGATCGCGACGATTGCTCCGGCGGCAGCCGGCTGTATACCCGCCACCGATGTGAGAAAGAACAGCAGGAAGGTTCCCGCCATTGTATACATTGCGTTGTCCGCAACACCGCCGATCCCATAAGAAAGCTTGGTATGGAATCTCAGTTTCATAGTAAACACCTCCAATGATTCTATATTAATCTATACAGTTACTGTATAGTCAAGTATTTTTTCATAAAAACAAGAGGCTTCCGCCTCTCTTCCTGTAATAACGTTTATTCTCTGGTCTCCTCAATCCGCAGACCCGTGCGCTTGCGGATATATGAAGAAACCTCTTCTCTTGGAATCTGCAGTGCGGCTGCGATTTCTCCAAACAAAAGATCCTCTGCCCGTTTCATGAATTTCCTGTCGATCTGTCCGAGATGACGGTTCTGCTTCACAGCCTCCTCCTTCTTCAGATGAATCGATTTGGTGAGTTCAACCAAGCCCTCACATTCATGGGTGTCGATGACTTCCTGATAATGCTTTGACAACTGCTGAATACTGCTGGACTTAAAAACCTCCGAGTGAATTTCCGGCATACTGTCGATAAGCGCGTTTGCCTCATCCTCCGATATAATCGGACGCGTAAACACCTTGTTATTATCGATCGGCGCATAAATCGTGCCGGTCTGATATAACGGCTGCAGCACATAATACTGTCTGTCATCATCCGGATCGAAAACTCCTGTTGAAACTGCATCCACTCTGCAGACGCCTGTAGCACCATACATAATCAGATCGCCTGCTTCATACATTGAGTCACTCCTCTCTGCGTATGTGTCACAATTTTCCAAAATTATTATACACTATTTCGCAGAAAAATGTAAGTCCTATTTCTGAATTTTCCCATCATGGGTCAGTTACATTTTATTGGCGCTTGTCCTTCTCCTCAAGCTTATCCAGACATCGCACGGCATCAAGAGCCGCCCAGACATAAACCAACGCCGCTCCGCCGCGTGCCAGTTTCGCAGAAAAGCCCGACAGATCGAGCCAGTCTTCAAAGTTACCGAACATAAAAACATGAACAGACATGCATCAACAAATATAATTAATGCATGTCTCAGCGAACTGGTTATTTCTTAATATCCGTGGTATTATATAATCAGAACTGTCAGATAGAGATTGGGAGGAAAAAGCTATGGTTGACAAAAAAGTATACCAGCAGGCTTTCGAGGAAGCCCTGAAGGATCCGGACGTGAAGTCCAACGAAACAGACAATGCAGACGAGCAGATCCGTGCGGCGATGATACGCTACATGGAGAAGCAGAATGAGGAGGTCCGCCTGAAGGAGATCGGCGACTATATCCGGGAGCGAACCCTGGCGGAAGACGAGCTGCTCCCGAAGTCCTTTAAGGAGGCGAAGGCAGACAGGGCCGCGCTGGAGGAAGCTCAGGAGCGGGAGCGTGTCGAACGGGAGATGCGCAATTACTTCGAGAAGAAAGAAGAGGCCATCCGTCTCAGACGGATTCAGCTGTACATCAAAGAGCAGGCCGCCAAAGAAGAGTCCGGGAAATAGCGCAGACGCCGGAACACGCAGCGGTATATCAACCGCTGCGACCCGGCGTTTTTTTGTCCTGTTTTTTACACATCGGCGACGATGACAACCTCACCAGATTTCCTTCACCAGGTCCGAAATTCCTCTGAATGCCGGATCTCTGGAATCCACCAGAAGCTCGAACAAAATCGATTCCAGCGTCGTCACCGTGGCGCCGGAATCTGCCAGCCGCGCCAGTCCCCGCTCGTGATTTTCTCTGAAGCGGGCGGAAAGGCAGTCCGCAATCAGATAGACATTATAGCCTTTTTCCATCAGATACAGCGCAGTCTGCTGAACACAGATATGCGTTTCAATTCCGATCAGAATCACGCTTTTTCTGCCCGTTGCCTCCAGCGCCTCCATGAACTCCGGGCACCCTGTGCAGCTGAAGGTTCTTTTGTCGATGGGGACAAAATCACCCAGCGCCTCTGCGACAGCCGCGGTTGTATTCCCGAGGCCCTTCGCGTACTGCGTAGTCGCGATAATCGGCACGTCAAGAATCCGAAATCCCCGGATCGCCTGCACCAGACGGGTTTCCAGCTTCTCATGATTATAAATGACCGGTACGAACCCGTCCTGATAATCAACCTCCACCACCACGGCGTCGTCTCTCTTCATAATAAGGCTGCTCATGCTTCTGCATCTCCTTTCTCCTCTTCCTTCGGATGAAGCCGGGAGGGAATCCGCAGAATCGCGTCCGTAAGATCATACTCGATGATCATGGCCTCCGTAAACCCGTCCAGCACCAGTCCGCTGCAGTCCGGATACTCCTTCGCCAGCCCGACGCATTCCTCGATTCCCATCCTCCTGAGATCAAATTCCTCCATGTAATCCGGCGGAAGCTGCTTTTCCTGGGAAAATACCGGCAGGAAACGCACGCCGTCGTCACTTTCCAGAAAATCCGGTTTTCCGCTCACCGGAAGGGTGGGAACAATCAGGACAGAATCCCGCAGACAGGCCAGCAGCCAGTCCAGCTGCTCCCGTGTTTTTTTGGAAAGGAATCTGTGCTTCAGATAACAGAGCGTGCTCCCGTCCTTCAGCATTTCTTCTGTAAAATTCTTATATTCATCCATTTTCTGTCTCCATTCACTACTGCGATAACCTCTTGTCCATTCTAACAAAATTCGCGGAAAAATCAATCATCAAATGATAGACACCTCTGCCGTAATCGTAGTATAATTAGTCTGAAAGGTAATTATTACTGATATGAAAGGAAAGGTACTGAAAATGAAACCGGGAATTCATAACTTTTCGGAGATCGGAAGGCTGAACAAAGTTCTGATCCACCGCATCGACCACGAGGTAGAGGGTCTGGTGCCGGAAAACTTTGAACGTCTTCTGTTCGACGACATCCCGTTCCTGAAGGTCGCACAGCAGGAGCACGACCACTTCGCCGAAGTATTGAGGAACTGCGGCGCCGATGTGGTCTACCTGGTGGACGAAGCCGCGAAGGCGCTGGCGAATGAGGACGTCCGCGCCCGGTTTATCCGGGAACTTCTGGATGAAAGCGGTATTACCAGCGAAGGCACACTGGAGGCTCTGACGGAATACCTGACGGCAATGGACGCGGAGACCCTTGTGCGGACCGCGATTGACGGAATCAAGAAGGAAGATGTCGTGGTGAACAACGCCAAGTCTCTCTCCGACTTCATCATGTCCGCCTACCCCTTCTATCTGGATCCCATGCCCAACGCCTATTTCACGCGGGATCCCATCGCGGCTATCGGAAAGGGCGTTTCCATCCATCACATGAGTACCGCCACCAGAAGACGGGAAGCACTGCTGATGAAATACATTTATGAAAACGACCGCGACCTGATTCCGGAGGATACGCCTCTCTACTACGACTACAACGATCCGTATTCCCTGGAGGGCGGCGACATTCACGTTCTCAATAAAGACGTCGTCGCGCTCGGTCTCAGCGAGCGCACCACCGCCAGAGGAATCGAGGCTCTGTCGAAGCGCCTGCTTACCGACGGGGGATTCAAAAAAATTCTTGTTCTGGACATTCCCAAAACCCGGGCGTACATGCATCTGGACACGATTTTTACAATGGTGGACTATGACAAGTTCGCGATTTACCCGGCTATGGGCAGCCTGAACCAGAAATTCGAGATCACGATGGGCAAGGGCGGCGAACCGAAGCTGACCACCGTCACCGACTCGCTGGAGGACATGCTGAAGAAAGCGCTGAAGCTCCCCGCGGTGAATCTGATCCAGTGCGGCGGCAGCGATTACCTCGCATCACAGAGAGAGCAGTGGGGCGATGCGGCCAACGCTCTGGCGGTTGCACCGGGCAAGGTCGTCTCCTATCAGAGGAACTACATCACTAACGAGCTTCTGTCCGAAAACGGCGTCGCAATCATCACGATTCCGGGCTCCGAGCTTTCCCGCGGCAGAGGCGGCACGCGCTGCATGGTCTGCCCGCTGAACCGCGACAGTCTGTAGGTTCCGGCACAAAGAACGCCCTGCGGCTTTCAGAACAAAGAACACTTCGGTTCTTTCAGATGCTCCCCGTTTCCCCTTACGGCAGACGGGAGCACCGCGAAAAAACCGATATTGCAGCGGAGGCACCGGAAAAGATCCGGTGCCTCCGTTTCACTGCACAGATATTTCAGGCGTATTCGACAGATGAACACGCTGAAGTAATCCTTTATTTTCCCCAGGCGAGCGTTCTGAGGTACTCCCGCAGAAGAATGTATCCTTCTTCCAGATCCTCTCTGGACGTATACTCCAGCGGAGAGTGTGCGATTCCCTTCTCGCTGGAGACAAAAATCATATTTGTGGGGAAACAGTCTGCAACGATCTGAGCGTCATGTCCGGCTCCGCTGTCGATCCTCATATACTTCATGTTATGCTCCGCCGCGATATCGCGCATCGCCAGAATCCCGTCGAGATCCATATCCGCCGGCGCGTCGTAGGCGGCGATTTTATAATCCACTGAAAATCCCGGTCCGGCGCTGTTCCGGAATTCCTGCAGGATGGAACGCGCCTCGCTGAGAAGAGATTCGTTGGTGGAACGGATATCAAAGGTAATCGTAACGGAGTCAGCGATGATATTCGGCTTTCCGGGCTGCACCTGAACGTTTCCAAAGGTGACGACAACCCGATCGTTCCTGCTGTTGGCCCATTTGGTCAGAGACGCGATAATCTGCGCCGCGTAGGGAACAGGATCCTTTCTCATGCTCATCGGCGTGGTGCCGGCGTGGTTCTGTTCCCCGTGGATCGTGATACTTCCCACCTCCAGTCCGACAATGGACTGCACCAGCCCCACCTTTTTCAGAGACTTTTCCATTACCGATCCCTGTTCGGCGCTGAGCTCTACAAAACGCTCAATGTCCCGACGGGGCTCCGGAAGGCTTCCTTTGTAATATCCGGCGTCCTCCATTGCCTGCTTCAGAGTTATTCCCTGTGCATCCTCCTCTTCCAGATGCTCCGGCTTCAGCTTTCCGGCGATAGCCCTGCTTCCGGTATAACTTGAAATGAAACGGCTTCCTTCTTCCTCTACCGTTGCCACGATTTCCACGGTTTTCACCGGCTGTCCCAGCTCCTGATGCAGCCCGGTAACAGCCGCAACAGCAGATAAAAGCCCCAGTGCGCCGCCGTATTTGCCGTCGTGTTTAACCGTGTCCCGATGTGAGCCGGTCAGAATAACGCCGCTTTCCTTACCTTCCAGCCGGCCGTAGAGATTTCCGACCTCGTCCGTGTAGGCTTTGAAGCCACGCTCCGTATACCATCCGGTCAGCATTTCCACCGCCGCCCTGTCCTCATCTGTATAGGACGCGCGCCAGTATTCGCCGCCCCGGATGGAAGTCTCCGCGAATTCGTCGATGGCTGTCTCCAGCCAGTCCAGTTCTCTGCTTATTTTTGCATCCATAGTAGCACCCCGTCACTTCGTTTTATTCTGATAACGTACTGCTATTTTAGCATAATATATTCTTCCTGTACAGAAATGCGGCGCAGAAATTTGTGAAATAAAAAACAAAGTTGCCCGCAGCCCCGGGTTCGTGTACAATGTCTGTTAGAAATTAATCGAGGAGGCAATAAATGAACAACTATATGTACAGAACCAGCGGAACATGCTCTCAGCTCATCCACTTTAATCTTGACGAAAACGGAAAGCTGCACGAGCTGAGTTTCTACGGAGGCTGCGACGGGAACCTGAAGGCCCTCGGGCTTCTCCTGGAGGGCACGGACGCCAGAGAAGCCGCAGACCGGCTTCGGGGAAACGACTGCGGCGGACGCGGAACCTCCTGCGCCGACCAGCTCGCCCGCGCCATCGATCAGGCTCTTGATAATGCGTAAGCACGCTATTACACGATATAAGCACTTTTTCCATCGCGTACTAAGCGCAGGACTGCTGCTTCGACTCTTGAAGGTCTATTGCAGCAGTCCCGTTTTCATCCATGGTTTATTTTCTCCAGCGTCTCTGCCATGATTCCGTCCACGTCCGCACCCCGGATATCCAGACCCTCCGCACGGTATTCCCGGAAATTCCTGATGCCCAGCATCCGTCCCACTCCGCGGATATAGTCATAGCCAAGATCCATTTCACCGACGGGACCTCCCGCCGTCGTAATATAAGTCAGCTCCCGGCAGGGACACAGTCCCTCATATCCCTGCTCTGTCTCGCGGAAGGTCAGGTCAGACACTACGATATTTTCAATGTAGATTTTCAGGACGGACGGAAAAGAACAGTCCCAGTAAGGTGCTCCCACAAGGATGTAATCTGCCCGACGGAACTGTCGGGCGAGATCGAACATGGGCGCCTCCCAGTCCCTCTGCTGAATCAGTTCATTACGCAGCAGAATCGACTCCCGGTCCATCGGCTGCACCACACCGGGCTCTGCCACCGCGATATCTGTCACCGCGCCGGGATGCTCCTTCCGGAACCTGCGGATCCATGCGTCACAAAGCTGTCGTGTACGGGAACGGTGCGTGGAAACGCAGCTGTCCACAAACAGGAGTCTTTCTTTTGTCAGCTCCATCACCATAAACTCGGGCGTACACTTTGTTCCAAAAGACTCACACTCCCGGCAGTGAAACAGCCCCGGCACCTCGTCAGCGTCAATTTCCGAAAAACCGCAGCTCCGGAAAAACGCCGGCGCCTTCGCCGCCAGACAGACCCGTTCCGCACCCATATCCTGAAACGCGGCCATCGCACTGCAGAGCAGCCGTCTGCCCACGCCTTTACCTCTCAGCGCTTCCGTCACCGCGATATCGTGCAGGACATACTGATTTCCGGTTTTCACCAGGGCTGCGCCCCCTGCGAGCGCGCCGTTCTCATCCTCCGCCGCGAACCCGAACCGGAACCCCTCCGGGACACGTTCTGTGTTTTCAAGTCCCGCGGCAGCAAACAGCGGCGCCAGCTCTCTGTAATCGCCGGTTTTACGAATCGTAAGCTTTCTGATATTCATAGGCTCCTCCCCTCAGTTCAATGCGCACCGGTCAGCGCCCATTAAGTCCGGCGGGGGCTTAATGAGCGGATACTGTTATTTAGTGTCTGCTCAACAACTGAGTTTAAACGGCAATAACGGATAATCGTCAACTGGGGGAGAGGTGCATACTCAGATATCCTCCCCATGCACTTTGAAAAATCGATTTCAAAAAATCACATAAAGAAACAGCGGTCAGCCTGTCGACATTCATTGCGATGATTGACAGGCTGATGGAACTCCTGGTCGTTGTATCCAGCTTCATCCGGATCAATCCAAGTCCATAGCATCGTTTAGCCAAGCTGAAGTCTCGTTCGATCTCGATGCGGTCAACCGCATCGGTATATACGTTCTTTCGACCTTCAGTCAGATCCTTCTTTGGGCGGCTCAATGCCGATCCGGAGAGCCAAATCCCATGCTCCTTGCAATATTTTAGGTTCTTGCGGTTCCGGTAGAGCTTGTCAGCTAGGCTCCGCTCCGGATAGTGGCCGGTCCTTGTATGGTAGCCTCAATTGCTCCGATCAGAACATCGCTTTTGTTGTATGCATCGAAGGACTGTTTTTCGATGCGGGCCATGCCGTGATCGTCGATGCTCATGTCGAGCTTCGCTTCGAACTCTGTTGGTGTCCTGGCTTTGCCTCTGACGATCAGCCGGATGTATGGCTGACTTATGCTCACGATCCGGTCTGGTACTTTGTGCGTCTTGTTGCGGTACATATAGTCCTGCTGTTCGTAGACCTTTCTTATCACGTTCAGTCTGGCGGTATGTGCCGGACACAGTTCTTTGCCTTCAGCCGAGAACCGATCGACGTATCCAATGTCCCGCCGAACATACCGGAGCTGCTTTTTCAACGCCTCACGGATCTCCTTCTTCGTACATTTCTTTTTCTTTGCCAGTGCCAGATAATCTTTTCTGGCGTTCCGCCGATAGGTACGAGGTTTCGGTCCGTTGAATTCGTAGCATATCGTGTCGATGATCGTTTCCGGATTCTCTCTGGCTTCGTTCAGCAGGTTGATATCCTGCGGGAACGCGATATGCTGTGGTGCACATGTGGCATCCGGCATCATGGTTCCCTTGTTTTCTGCGAGAGCATCGTTCTCGGCAGACTCGTCATCGGGAGCATCAATGCTGTTCGCCGGGGGCTCATCGTCCGAATGATTGAACTCAATAATCATCTCGTTGATCTCTCCCGGGATATCCGCGGTCAGTCTCTTCCGGAACTTTACCGGGAGTGATGGTGCGAATGGCGGTTCCTGCTGGTATCCGGGAAATCCGATGAAGTACTGGTAGTATGGATTCTCTGTGATCTGTTCTACCAGTTCTCGGTCTGAGTAATCGTACTGCTCCCGGATGATCAATGATCCCAGTGCTGTGCGTAGCGGCTTGGCCGGCATCCCGGTTTTACCGGGGAAAAGCTTCGCATAGCGATCCTCAATTGCGAACGATGGAATGGCTTCAGTTTTCTTTATCTAGCGGTTTTCCGGATTCATCTTGAGTTCGATGGGTTGGTTGAAATCAGCCATTCCAAGTTGATAAAATCGATCCTTGTATACATTGGGCGCTCCTTGAAGTGCAAGGTTTTTCAGTGGATTTGGTAGTTTTCCTTGCATCTCTATTATATCACAGATTCCCCATAAATGCGATGATTTCAATACTTCAGTCACATTCAAAGTTGTTGTGAGCAGACACTAACCTAAACTCTCATTAAGAAAACTAATATCAGAATCGTTGCAATTCAAAGCGAAGATCACTTATCGATCCTCCGCTTGATTTTCTGTTCAGTTCTTGTTTGTTCAGACCCCATAGATCGCCCCTAATGAACGACCCCACAGACTGCCCCTAACGACAGGCCATGACGAATGATATCTAACCCTAATGCTTTCCCCTAAAAAACTTTGGCAAATCCTAAAAAAATTCGATTACCCGAAATTTCAGTTTTGATTAATGGGTACGAACAACTTTCGTGGAATCGGTAATTGAATAGTATTTCTTACCTTTCACCTTCTTATATGTGCCAACTGAAACGTAGTACTTAGTATGACGCTTCAGTCCAGTTATTTTCAAGGACGTTCTCTTCTGTCCTTTAAAAACGTAATAGTCACATATTTTCCCGTTGGCGTTCTCTAGGTAAACGGTATATCCAGATACACCACTACGTTTTTTCCACTTTACGTAAACGGACTTCTTGTAACCTTTTGCTTTTTTAAATTTAGTACCTTTAGGGCAAATTTCAAAGGTCTTTTTCCCTTTTACGGTTCCGGTATAATTCCCTTTATACTTTACCATCATACTCACAGTTGCCTTGCCAACTTTTTTATTGTTGCCATAGGTATACTTAATTGTATAATCTCTTCCCTCTTTCAAGTAATTCCCCACCCAAATCTTGCATTTAGGGCAAATCTTTTTCCCAGTATATGTGTATCCTTCCTCAAATTCATAAACAAATTCATCGTTAATCGTCCCTTGAGAAATTTTATAAGGGGTCACCTCAAATGAAAGTTCCACAGTTCCTTTATAAGGAGCCTTTCCTGTTAGCTTTATTGTATGTCTCCCAGCACTGTAACGATAAAACTCGCCATAGTCGATACCCGCTTCATAATCTTCATCTACCACTATGTAATCGTACTGTCCCGAGATTTCCCACTTAATAGCTTCGTCAAAGTCAGGATAGATATTGGATGGCAAATCGTATTCCAAGTTTTCCAAAATGTTGCTATCGGTTCCGGCATTCTTATTTGTTTCAAGCTCCCAATCGTATGGCTCAAACTTAAAGGTTGTTTTGTTTAAATGGATATTCCAAGTAGTAATATCATACGGATCCGATTCGCCCTCAGCCTCCGTGTCTGCAAATACACATATACTAGACATCAGAATGAGAATCAGCGCTGATATCAGCATTACTATACTTCTTTTCATTTTCTTCCTCTTCTACAGTTTTCTATAACTGGACTCCTCAACTTTTCATATTCATCTAGTGTGTATATATAGTTTTGGTCTTACCCTTCGAATAAATTTTCTTTCCCTTAACGGTCTTATATGTACGTACCGTCACTTCATACGTTGCGTGCCGCTTAAGCCCAGTAATATTTAAAGAATTACGTTTTTTACCTTTGAACGTATAAGTGTCAATATGGCTTACAAAATAGCCGTCTTCAAAATCATCGTCCCAAACTATTCTATTTACTGTAACTTTATATCCTGATACATCCTTACGAGTTTTCCACTTTACTTTAATAGATTTTTTATACCCTCTGCCACTTTTAAACTTTGTTCCTTTGGGTAAAATTTTAAAGGTCTTCTTTGTCTTTATAGTTCCAGAGTAATTTCCCTTGAACTTAAAAGTAAGGTATACTGTTCCAATTCCAACATTTTTGTTGTTGCTGTACTTATACGACACAGTATAATCTTCACCCTTTACCAATTGATACTGGCTAAACCACTCCTCCTCGTCCTCGTCATATTCCTTAAAATCTATCCCATATTTTGGGTGTTTCGCTTTTCCATTATAAGTAGACTTATAGGTAGCATTTACCAAATCGTGACCATCTACCAAAAAAACTCCTAGTTCACTTTTTTTGACCTTATACGGAGTTACCTCAAAAGGGATTTCTACCTTTCCATAGAAGGGACTCTCCCCGGTTACAATTACTTTACTTTCTCCCACTTCAGGGCTCCCTATATCCATGCAGGTGCCATATGAGTGAAGAAAAATTTGTTCCCCAGAACTATTGATAATAGTAACAACTGCATCTTTAGAAAGATTAAACGATACCTCTGAAGGTTCGTCACACTTTACTGAGTCAAAGACTCCATAGCAACTTCCATAAAAAGGTTGATACACAAGATCTACATCTTCATCCAAATAAAAATTCCATGTAGTGAGATCATATTTGTCAACCTTATCTTCAGATGCAGTATCCGCAAATACGCACATACCGGAAACGAATATAACCAGCAATACTGTGCTCAGCATCAACACAATTCTTTTCATATATTCCTCCCAACCAATACTTCAAAATTAGAACTTTCTCTAAATTAATAGTATCACCTCACGGGAGCACGTTCAACTAAAACTTATCAAAGGCTGTACTTCTGTGACAAAAACATTACGTTACCATGATTGCAAAAACACACTCTTGTGTATAAAATAAAAGACAAGAAAGAAGGTTTGCGTATGAAATTTGATATGCACTGCCACACCAGAGAAGGATCTATTGATTCCCATGTGGCGATCAGAGAATATATTACGATTCTGAAAAGCCGGGGTTTCGGCGGGATGCTGGTTACCGATCACGACTCATACCGGGGATACCGGTACTGGAAAAAGCATCAGGACACGATGCCGGAGGGTTTTGTTGTGCTGAAGGGGATTGAATATGACACCCGGGACGCCGGGCATTTCATCGTCATCATGCCGGACGGCGTGAATGTGCGGTTGCTGTCGGTCCGCGGCATGCGCGCGGAGATTCTCTCCAAACTGGTTCACCACTACGGAGGCATTCTGGGTCCGGCTCATCCATATGGAATGCGCAGCTCCAGCGCTATGTTCTTCCGCAAGATCCGAAAGCATCCGGAAATCATGCGGCGCTTCGACTTCCTGGAAGGCTTCAACACCTGCGAGCTGGTGAGCGCGAACATCAAGGCCCGCGGTCTCGCCCGGGAATACGGTCTTCCCTGTATCGGCGGCTCCGATTCCCACAAATCCATGTACGTGGGCACGGCGTTCACGGAATTTGACCGTGACATCACCTGCAACAACGACCTGATCGACTGCATCAAGAATAACGGGATTGTAGCCTTCGGCGGCAAAGAGCGGGCCTTCCTGCGGCACCATAACAAGCGCTACTGGAAGGTCACCAACTATACGCTGAAAACATTGAACCGGAGCGCCAGCCTGCTGTTGAAGCCTTACCGGAAGATTAAAGTCCTGCGGATGGGGCTCTACGACGAAAACATCGAATAGATTTACCGGGTTTTCAGAGAATATTCCTCTGCGACCCGGCGGAATCCCGGCAGAGAATTCACAATCGTTTCATGGGCGACACAGTACGAGATCCGAATATATCCGGGACCGGCGAAGGCGCTGCCCGGAGTCACCAGGATGTGCTCCTTTTTCAGCCGTCCGACGAATTCGTCCTCATCCTCATCCGGAGATTTCACCCAGAGGTAAAACGCACCCCGGGGCTCCAGACAGTCGTATCCGGCCTCAGTCAGCCCGTCGTACAGCGTCCGCCCGTTCTTCTCATAGAAGTCGATGTCTGCCTTGGCGTCCAGGCAGCGGGTAATCGCCAGCTGAATCAGGGACGGTGCGTTGACGATTCCGATAATACGGTTGGCAATCGTCGCCGCCGTAATGAATTCCTGCGAATCATCCGACGCGTCGGGAACAAGAACATACCCGATCCGCTCCCCCGGCAGGGAAAGCGATTTACTGTAGGAATAACAGATAATCGTATTGTCGTAATAATCCGGGATATGCGGAACCTCTGCACCGCCGTAAACCAGTTCGCGGTACGGCTCGTCCGAAATCAGATAGATCGGATGTCCGATCCGCTCTGATTCCTCCGTCAGAATTTCCGCCAGCTGCCGGATCACCGTCTCCGGATAGACCACCCCCGTGGGATTGTTCGGCGTATTGACGATGACCGCCCTCGTCTTCTCCGTGACCGCCTTCCTCAGTCCTTCCGCATCCGGCAGGAAGGATCCGTCCGGCCGCGGTGCGACTTCCACCGTCCCGGCATAGAAATTTCCGATGTAATTTTTGTATTCCACAAAATACGGTGCGAAGACGATGACCTCGTCCCCGGGATCCAGAATCGTTTTCAGCGCGACATTCAGCGCTGAGCCCGCCCCGGCGCTCATAATCACATTTTCCGCACGATAGGCCGTGCCGTACCGTCGGTTCAGATCCTCCGCAATCGCCTGCCGCGTCTCCTCAAAGCCCGCGTTGGACATGTACCCGTGCACCCGGATCGGATCCTCGTTCTGCAGAATATCGATAATGGCATCGCTGACCGCCCGGGGCGCCGGCACGTTGGGATTTCCCAGACTGAAATCATAGACGTTTTCCGGTCCCACGACCTGCGCCATTTTCTTTCCTTCCTCGAACATCTGCCGGATCACAGAGTTTCCGGCAACTCTCGGTTTCATATTTTCCGCGATCATTTCATCTGCTCCTTTCCGACAGCGAACGCCTTCAGGTTAAGCTCGACGAACTTCTCCTTTACTGTTTTGCGGATGATCTCCTCCCAGTCGATATCATCCAGTCCCATAGCCTGCACCAGCGCGCCCAGCAGAATCACGTTGGCCGCCTTCACGTTACCCAGCTCTTCCGCCTTTCGGGACGCGTCGATGACCACCACCTTCTTCGCCGTCCTCTGCAGCTCTTCAATCACATCCGGCGCGTATTCCTCCTCTCCGGTCAGCACCGTCATTGAAGGAATCTCCTCACTGTTCACCACCACGGTTCCGTCCGCGCGGATGTAATCCAGATTCCTCAGCGCCTCCATCTTCTCAAAGGAAACGATGATGTCGGCGGTTCCCTTCTCGATTACCGGCGACCATACCCGCTCCCTGCTGTATCTCACCTGGGAGGTCACGTCTCCTCCCCGCTGGCTCATTCCGTGAATTTCGCTCATCTTCACGTCATAGCCTTCCTCCATCAGTCCGATGGTCAGCATCTTTGCGGCAAGGATCGTTCCCTGTCCCCCGACTCCCGTCAGCAGTATATTCTTTGTCATCTCTCCTTACCTCCCTGTTTCCTTTGTGATAGCGTCCACAGGACATACCTGCATGCAGACGTCGCAGCCCACGCAATCCGCTCTGTTGATGCGCACCTTTTTCTCTTCCTTCTCAAAGATCAGCGCAGGGCATCCTGTACCCATGCAGGCGCGGCATCCAATGCATTTCTCCGGATCCACCGTGTCCTTCGTGCTGAACAGACCGTCGAATTCCTCCAGATCTGCTTCAGAGAATTTCTTCAGTACACAGGGCCAGCGCGTGATGATTACTGACGGCTCCTTCAGAGGCAGAAATTCATCCAGCGCCGCATCCACCGCCGCAAGGTCGTTGGGGTCGATCACCTTCACATGACGGATTCCGAGTGCCTTCACCAGCTCTTCTATGTCGATAACCGGCGCGGGCTCCATCTTCACGGTGAAGCCCGAACCCGGATTCTGCTGATGTCCCGTCATTCCCGTAATCCTGTTATCCAGAATGATATTAACGGTATCGCTTCCGTTGTACACCGTGTTGATCAGGGATTCCACTCCCGTATGGAAGAATGTGGAATCTCCCAGCACCGTCACTACCTTGCGATTCACTCCTGCGCGGTTGAACGCCTGCTGTGCTCCGTGGCCCACCGAGATGGATGCTCCCATGCACACTGTGGAATTCATCGCATTATACGGTGCTCCCGCCGCCAGCGTGTAGCAGCCGATATCTCCGCTGATCATGATGTCCTTTCTCTTCCCCAGACGGTAGAACAGTCCTCTGTGAGGGCATCCCGCACAGAGCGACGGCGGTCTGCGGATCACCTTGCTCCGGTCGTATTCCACCTCCGGCAGCGTGCTCCCGGTCAGGCTCTTCCGCAGTACGTCGGGCGTCATCTCCCCGTAAGGCGGGAAGGTGTCTTTTCCGTGCACCTCAAATCCCAGCCTCTGGCAGAATTCCTCAATGTACGGATCGTCTTCCTCCACGATGTACACCCGGTCCATTTTCTCACAGAATTCCCGGATCATCTTCTCCGGCAGCGGATTGGTGAATCCCAGCTTCAGGTAGGACGCCTCCTCACCGAACACCTCTCTGGCGTAATAATAGCTGACGCCGGAGGCGATCACGCCGGTCTTTGTTCCATTGATCTCCGCGTGGTTAAAGGGCGAGCGTTCACTGTACTCCGCAAGTTTCTTCATCCGCTCCTCGATCTGCACCCTGAGAATCCTCGAGTGCGCCGGCAGCGCCACATATTTCATCGGGTCCGGCTTCCATTCCTTCACCGGCACCTCCCGCCGTTCGCCGCATTCCACCAGAGACTTGGAATGACAGACACGTGTCACCATGCGGATCATGAAAATCACATTATAGCTCTCCGACAGCTCGAACGCCGTCTTCATCATATCCAGACACTCCTGGCTGTCCGCCGGCTCCAGCATCGGAATCTTTCCCATTTTCGCATAGTTGCGGTTATCCTGCTCATTCTGTGAGGAGAACATTCCCGGCTCATCCGCCGTCACGATCACCGCTCCTCCGTTGACTCCCATATAGGCGAACGTCATCAGCGGGTCCGCCGCCACATTGACCCCCACATGCTTCATGGACGCCATGCTCCGGACTCCCGCCATGGAGGCTCCGATCGCGGATTCCATCGCCACCTTCTCATTGGGCGCCCACTCCGCATAGATCTCATCGTATTTCGCGATATTTTCCAGGATCTCCGTGCTGGGAGTCCCCGGATAGGCTGACGCGTGTCTGACGCCCGCCTCATATGCTCCTCTCGCGATGGCCTCATCGCCTGTTAACAGTTTCTTCATCCTTGTCTTTTCCTCCTGCTATATTAAAGATGTTCTTTCCCGATTTTACCGTTCCTCGCAGACGGGTCTCCCTCCTGCGGCCGGCGACGCTGACAGCCGGCTGTCTCACGTCCTGTTTCTGCGGCGTTCGCCGCGGCGCTGCTGACAAACTGCCGTCAGCGCTCATTAGGTCCGACGGGGACTTAATGAGCAGACTCTATTATAATAGCACAAAATCCGGCTCCTGTTGCCTTTGTCACAAAAAAAATCTGTGTGAAAACGACCGGCTTTTTTCGATTCCCCGGCTGCACACGGAATTACCGTTCCGCCTCATACGCCTCATACCACTCAGACAGCTGGTCGAGAATCGGAATCAGTGCGTCGCAGGCTTCGGTAGTGCTGTATTCCACACGCACCGGCACCTCCATGTATTCTCTGCGTTCCACAAGCCCTACCGACTCCAGTTCCCTCAGCGCCCGGGCGAGCACTGTGTTCGACACGCCGTCCATGCGGCGTTTCAGTTCGTTGTAGCGGGTCGGCCCACCGTTGTTCAGCGTGCAGATGATCTGCATCTTCCACTTTCCTCCGATCAGATCCATGGAGCGGCTCAGGGGGCAGGTTTCCAGGCACGGACAATTGTAATGCGTTTCGATCATGGTCATCTCCTCCTTACCAGGTAACAAAAAAATGCGTTCTTGCGTTTTCTCTCCTGCTGCCATATTATATAAATAGCAAAAAGAAATCAAGTGCTAAATTACTACTTAGGAGAAAAATTATGAGCGCATTTATTCAGGGATACACTCTTGGCCTTGCCTATGTAATGCCCATCGGAACGCAGAACATCTTCGTCATCAATACGGCGCTGACTCAGCGGCGCAGTCGCATCTGGCTGACGACATTCTGCGTCTTCTTCTGCGACATCGTCTGCGCGCTGGCGTGCTTCTACGGCGTGGGAGGAATCATGCAGTCCTCACGCTGGCTGCAGCTGGCGGTTCTCGGCGCCGGTTCGCTGGTGGTCATGTGGATCGGATTTTCGATTTTCCGGGACAAAAGCACCATTGAGGGCGATGAGGGTAAATCTGAGCTTTCTGTCGCGAAGGTATTCACCACCGCCTGCTTCGTGACCTGGGCCAATCCGCAGGCGTGGATCGACGGAAGCATGATGCTGGGCGCCTTCCGCACCTCCCTGAACGGTGCGGACGGCACACGGTTCATCATCGCTGTCTGTCTCGCCTCCCTGTCCTGGTGGGTGGTGATGCCGACGGTTGTTTCGCTGCTCCAGTCCCGCATCAACAACAAAGTATTCCGCGCCATCAACATCATCTGCGGCGCGATCATCATGGTCTACGGGGCAAAACTGCTGGTCAGCTTTGTACGGCTGGCCGCCGTGATGTTCGGATAAGGGCTTTCACCCGTTAAACCCATGCCCTGTCCGGCGTACATACAGAAAAGGGGGCCGCGTGTTATGCGCAGCCCCCTTTCTGTATGGGAAAATTATCCTTCGATTGCAATGTATTTGTTCTGCTCGATCTCCGGTTTGGCCTCTGCCTTCGGCACATCGATTTTCAGAACGCCCTGATCGAATCTGGCCTTGATATCCTCCTGTCTGACGTCATCGCCGACATAGAAGCTCCTGGTGCAGGTTCCCTGGAATCTCTCTCTTCTGATGTAGGAACCGTCCTCGCCCTTCTCGTCATTGCTTGTGGACGTGGTCGCCTCTACCTGCAGAACGCCGTCATTCAACTGGATTTTAACATTGTCCTTGTCAAATCCCGGCAGATCCATATGCAGTTCATAATGGTCTCCGGCGTCTTTCACGTCGCTCTTCATCAAAGTGTTTTCTACACGGTTTCCACGGAACGGCGGGAAATCCATAAAATCATCGTTGAAAAATCTGTCTCCAAAAATGCTCGGTAACAACATAGTAAATACCTCCTTTTAATATCGGCATCTCTGCCTGTTTGTCTGTCTGTTCTGATCAGGTTCCCCTGATCTCTGTTAATCTCTGTCTCCCTATCTCTTTCTGTTTCCTTCGTTCCTCCTTACAAGTATCATTATACTCATTTTGTTAGCACTGTCAATAGGTGAGTGCTAATTTTTTAAAAAAGTTTTTTCGTTGCTTATTTCTGCATTTAATGTGTGCTGGATCCCCGAATATGCTTGAAATATCAATCATGCAGAGAGCATATTCGGCGGCCTTCTGCAGAGTTCCGAGAAGGTTTATCCGAAAACCCTGCGGCTCCATCGCACCGCTAACGCCGTCAGAAGCGCAGAAAACGGCACTGTCAGAATCACCGCTATTGCCGCGGTCATCCCTCCAAGCAGCTCAATGCTTATGAAATCCGCATTTATCATCTGGTTGAACTGATAGCCATAGGAAATTATCACCATCAGCGTCGTTATCACGGAGCCTGTGAACGCGAGGATCAGCGTCTGGCAGTTCGCTCCGGCCAGATCTCTTCCGATGTTCATTCCCGAACGAAAAAGCTCATCACTTCTGATGTCCGGTTTCTGTTCCCATATCTCAAACAGGACCGAAACCACCGACATCGCGATGTCTATCAATGCACCGAGACTTGACACCGCAATGCTGACAAAGAGCAGACCGGATACGCTGAGACCCGATTTCTGCCGGATCAGGATCAATTCCTCCGCCGCCTCCAAATTATATCCGTTTACATGCATGATTCCTGAGAAAACCACATATACGGCCGATGCCACGGCCATACCGAGAACCGTTGCCGCAACTGCGACCCATGTTTTCCGGCTCCAGCCGTTCAGCAGCGTCATGGCGCTGACGATAATCACCGTTACCGTGATGAATGTCACCCCCGCAGGTGAATACCCGTGAAACAGTGCCGGCAAAAGAAATCCCAGAATCATAACCATCGCAAAAGCAAGGCCGAGCAGTGAACGCAGTCCTTTGTGCCCCGCGACAGCAAGCAGCAGCACCGCAAATACTCCCACAAGAAGAATTCTTCCCAGAGTACGGTCGTAGTTATATATATTGTAGAACAGCTTAACTCCCGGGGAACCGTCAACCTTGACGATCACGCGGGTTCCTTTACGGCAGATAATATGATGCGTGTTAGTGACATCGTTGTCTATCGTGAGTTTTCTGCCCTTCAGCGTGCCCTGATCAATGTGAACCTCAAGCTTCTGGTATCCCAGTCTGCGCGCTCCCTCATTGTCTCTGGCGGTCAGCGATTCCTCCGCGACTCCGGTTACATGTCCCTTATAATAATTGAGTGAATCAGACTCATAGATCCGGCTGTCGACCGGATTTGCGTGGTTCCAGATCAGCACAGCAAGGACAATGACTGTCATTGCCCCTGCAGTTATCAGATCCTGTATTTTGTTATTTCTTTTCTTCATTAACTCTATCTGACTTTTACAGTCCTGCTTTCAGACCATTTACCATAGCAGGTTTTACCGTTCACTGTCTTATAGCCTCTGACCCGGACCTTGTATCTGCTGCCGGATTTCAGGCTTCTGATCGTTTTGGAGGTCCGGGTGCTCTTAATGCTCTTCCACTTGGAGCTTCCGGCCTTTCTGTAACTGATCTGATATTTTACGCCCTTTGCAAGCTTACTGTAACTGACAGAAATCTTTTTCTTTCCTGCTTTAACTTTTCTGATTTTCTCTTTGCTGATTTTTATCGGCTCTGCTTTCTGCTCCGTATCTGTACGTGTGATCCTGAATGAGTCCAGAACAGGCATTTCCTTTGTATCCGTAAAATATGTCGTAAAGGTCAGGCTCGTCCGCGTAACTTCGACATTGGTAATGGTCGGACAGTTGCTCTGGTCCTTCAGCGCGATGAAATCCGTCAGGGAATCATTATTATATTTGTAATACTTACTTCCGGACGCGGAATTCGCGGTCAGATAAAACACCTGCCCGTCTTTCGGATCCGTAACGGAGTTGCTGTCCGAAGTCTGCGGGTCGTTGGCGTCCATCAGATAGGTTCTGGTATAGCAGTGATCGTGCCCCATCAGTACAGCGTCGATGTCCAGATCGGAGAAAATCCGGGGCAGCTCTGATCTGCGTTCTAGGATATCATCGTCTGTCGCATGACTCGCCGCGCTGTAGATGGAATGATGGAAACTGACTATTTTCCACTGAGCGTCCGGATTTGCCTGCAGCGCCTGCTTCATAAACGCTCTGTGCTCACTGGTACTCCTGTTGTTGGAGTTGAGATTCATAAACAGAACCCCGTTATACATATACCAGTAGTCTCCGCTGGATTTGCCGGAGCTGTCTACACGTCCCAGGAAAGACACGTTCGGAATATTTCCATGCGCTGTGTACAGTGTACTTCCGGAATCATGATTTCCTTCATTCAGCGCCAGTGCGTAAGACTGCAGCTCATCCGGCGTAAAGAATCCCTGGTACTGAGATTCTTCTGAATCGCCTTTGTCGTTAATCTGATCTCCGGCACTGAGGATGAAGCTTGTCTGCGGAAACTTCTCTGTCGCGAAATCCAGCGTATTGACCCAGCCCTTTGTGTCATTCTCTGTATTGCGGCTGGCACCGATCTGCGGATCTCCGGCGAACAGAAAGCTGAAGGAATCCTTTTTCCCCAGATCCTGCGTTGCAAAAGTGTAGGTTTCCGACCATCCGTCATCATTTCCCACTCTGTAAATGTATGATGTGAATTCGTCCAGGTTCTTCAGTACCGTCTTGTTGGAATAGAATCCGCTGACTCCGCTCTTTACCTGATCGGCTCTGTATTTTCCGGCGGAAGCTTCCGGAAACTCGTCGCCTTCTTTCCATCCGGACGGTTTGACCGCCACCTGCGCATAAGACGCTTTCCCGGACTCTCCCAGCCAGGTCAGATTTCTCTTTGTTTCATCCGCCCCGATCTGCAGAGACACGTCGCGAACTTCTTTCTGTGGAAGGACCGTGCTCACTGTAAGATCCTTCAGATCAATGTAGATATCCGAGCTGTTCGCTCTGCCCTGATGCAGTTCCACCGCCAGAACATTATCCTTTGCCTTCAGGTTCAGGCTGCCGATGTCTATGCCGTCGCTGGCAGCTGAAACAGTACCGGTCTTCGGCGCCCCGGCGTTGGAGCCGCCGTACCCGTTCTCGTCGAACGAGCCGTCATCGAATCCGGCTATCTTCTTGCCGTTGATCGTTACAACCGCCGCATCATCGTACAGGACAGTTCCTGTGATTTCCTTCACCTGACTGACATCAACATCATCGATATCAAATTTTGTCCTCAGATAGTAGACAGGAACGTCGTTTGAGGTTCCGCTGATGTACTGGTTCAGAAGCACATTCGGAACAAAGCCGCTGCCCAGATCGGCTATCTTACCGTTCTTCGCTCCAAAGCTTCCCTTCCCGGAAGACCAGGCGGAATCATCGAAATCCGCATTGCTGTCCCAGCCGGCCGCCGGTTTGGTGTTATTGTCAAGGTAGCGCCAGGTTGTCCCATCAGTGCTCACTACCCTGTCTGTCGTCGCCGCACCCGACACGTTCTCCGCATATATGTCGGAGTCTGTCATCTGCGCCAGGTTTCCCGTTCCCGCGACGATCATGAATGAAAGCGCGAGGGCTGAAATTTTGTACAAACCTCGTAATTTAACCATCTCTTTACCATCCTTTACTTCTGTCAACTTCAGATCTGATACAGAGAGGATATCATACGTCTGTAAGAACCGCATGCCTGCCAGCGTTAATTATTTGTAAACAAAGAACTTTCGCAGAAAATATTATGGTGCCCGAATGAAATTCATTATACGGAAAAACTGTTCTCCCCAAAAGATACAAAAGCTTTTATTTTTAAGAGTACAAAAGCCCGCAGAACAACGCCTGCGGGCTTTTCGTGTCGATTTCATATACAGTTTCAGTTAAAAAGCAGTGTCGGTATTGAAAACATAATCGCCATGACGACACAGAGTCCGACAATGAAGATCTTCAGCGCCAGACTTTTTCCATTGCTCTTTTTCTCTGTATAAACCGGTTTTTTCTCCGGATTCCGATAATTTTTAGGTTTATTGCTCATTCGCGTTCCGCTCCCTTCCTGCACCCTGATTATATATGATATCGCGGTTTTTTGCAATCAGACTTTGTGAAAACGTCGTGTCAGACCGCCGGCACCGCCGGCGCCCCCGCAATCTTTTTTAAACTTTCTCTTGACAACGTCCCCCGTCTGTATGTATAATTTCGGAAACGAAAGCTTGTGCACTGCGCACAGAAGAGGGAGTAGTCAGAATACAGTATCAACAATCGCGGTAACATACCTGGTACTGTAGCCATCGATTCGATATGGTGACGAGACTTTTCATACCGGCTCCGAACACGGGAGCCGGATGAAAGGTCTCGTTTTTTTATCAGGCGCCGGGGCCGCATTATGACAAGGCAGGAAAGGAAACGAACATGAAGGAATATTATCAGCAGACCGTTTCAGAGGTGTTGGAACGGGTGGGGCAGACCCAGGCCGGATGGAGCAGTGCTCAGGCATCTGAATTGCTGGAAAAGCACGGACTGAACGCTCTCCGGGAGGGAAAACGAAAAACTGTATTGCAGATGTTTGCAGAACAGTTCCGGGATCTGATGGTCATCATTCTCATCATCGCGGCGGTCATTTCCATGATCTCCGGCAATGCAGAGAGCACACTGGTGATCTTCGCAGTACTGATCATCAACGCGGTACTCGGCACCGTGCAGAACAAGAAAGCCGAAAAGTCTCTGGACTCCCTGAAGTCTCTGGCTTCTCCGAGTGCCAAGGTCATCCGCGGCGGCGTGACACAGGAAATCGATTCCACACAGGTTGTACCGGGCGACATCGTAGTTCTGGAGGCAGGCGATATGGTGGTTGCGGACGGACGCGTCATCGACAGCTTTTCACTTCAGGTAAATGAAAGCTCCCTGACAGGAGAATCCACCAATGTAGACAAAAGCTCCGGTGTGATCGACGGGCAGGTTCCTCTCGGTGACCGCGTCAACATGGTATATTCCGGCTCTCTGGTCACCTACGGCCGCGCTGTAATCGCCGTAACCGCTACCGGAATGGACACGGAAATCGGCCGGATCGCTTCCATGATGAATGCCACCAAAGAGAAGAAAACACCTCTTCAGCGAAGCCTTGATCAGTTCAGCAGCCGTCTGGCCGTCGTCATCATGGTTATCTGCGCCATCGTGTTCCTTCTGGGTCTCTTCCGCGGCGGACTCTCTATTCTTGATTCCCTGCTGTTCGCTGTGGCACTGGCCGTCGCCGCAATCCCGGAGGCCCTCAGTTCCATCGTCACAATCGTTCAGGCGATGGGAACACAAAAAATGGTTCGGGAGCACGCCATCATCAAAGAACTCAAGGCTGTTGAAAGTCTGGGAAGCGTCTCAGTAATCTGCTCCGACAAAACAGGCACACTGACGCAGAACAAAATGACCGTTCAGGACGTCTACATTGATGAGCACGTTATTCCCTCCTCCAGGCTGACGCTGGACGATCCGATTCACCGGATGCTCCTGTACAACGCCATTCTGACCAATGATTCTTCCCTGCGCGACGGGCAGACAATCGGCGACCCAACCGAATTTTGTCTGCTGGAAATGGCTGAAAATATAAATGTTCCTCATCAGGACATCCGCGCGCAGATGAGCCGTCTGGAGGAAATCCCCTTCGATTCTGACCGTAAACTGATGACCACCCGGTATGAAATTGACGGAGAGGAGCTTCTGCTCACCAAAGGCGCTCCGGACGTCCTGCTGAACCGCTCCGGAAGGCTGCTGACATCAGACGGAATCCGCTCCATCACCGACGCAGACAGAGAACGGATCGTACAGGCCAACATGCAGTTCTCGCAGGACGGACTGCGAGTTCTGGCCTTTGCCTACAAAGACGCTCCTGCCGACCGCGAGATCGGACTGGAGGATGAACACGACTATACATTCATCGGACTGATTTCCATGATGGATCCTCCCCGGGAGGAATCCATGGAAGCCGTTGCAGAGGCAAAACGCGCCGGAATCCGCCCGGTCATGATTACCGGGGACCACAAAATCACCGCTACTGCCATCGCGAAGAAAATCGGGATCTTTGAGGAGGGCGATCTCGCCGTAACCGGCCTGGAGCTGGATGCGATGTCCGAGGATGAACTGAATGAGAAGGTAGAGAAAATTTCTGTCTACGCCCGCGTATCCCCGGAAAACAAAATCAGGATCGTTGATGCGTGGCAGAACAAAGGACACATCACCGCAATGACCGGCGACGGAGTCAACGATGCGCCCGCGCTTAAGAAGGCCGATATCGGCGTCGCCATGGGAATCACCGGAACAGAAGTTTCCAAAGACGCCGCCGCCATGATTCTGACAGACGATAATTTTGCGACAATCATCAAAGCTGTTGCCAATGGCAGGAATGTATTCCGCAATATCAAAAATTCCATCGAATTTCTGCTTTCCGGAAACATGGCCGGAATCTTTGCGGTTCTTTACGCTTCCCTGGCCGCTCTCCCGGTTCCCTTTGCCGCAGTGCATCTGCTGTTCATCAATCTGCTGACAGATTCACTTCCGGCTCTGGCAATCGGCATGGAAAATCCCGAAAAAGATCTGCTGAATGAGAAGCCGCGTGACCCGAACCAGGGAATTATGACAAAAGACTTTCTGCACAGGATCTTCTTCCAGGGTGCTCTGATCGCCATCGTAACGATGACTGCCTTCCATCTGGGAATGCAGGTCAGCCACATGACCGGCATGACAATGGCCTTCTCCACACTGACGATAGCGCGTCTGTTCCACGGCTTCAACTGCCGCAGCAGACACTCGATTTTCCGGCTCGGGCTGACCAGCAACAAATATACCATCGGTGCGTTCTTCCTGGGGCTGCTCCTTCTGAACCTGGTTCTGTTCGTGCCGTTCCTGCGTCCGCTGTTCATGATCGCGGATCTCACCGCATGTCAGTACGGCATGATTTACGCCCTTGCCTTCCTTCCTACCGCAGTCATCCAGGCTGTCAAGGTAGTTCAGGAACACCGGAAACAATAAGTTCCAAAACCCGGTCAGCCTGTGTTCTCATTCAAACGGAAAGCGATACGGAAGGCTAAACCGGTCGCGAAGCTCCCTGAATTCCTTCTGAAGCGATTTCCCTACCGGAACGCCCCTGTTTTTCCGGTATTCGCGGATCAGATGCGCCTTCTCACCCGGAGTGAAGATGCGAACTGCTCCCGGAGCTTTGGCGGAGGAGCGCAGTGCTCGCAGGATATCTCCGGTTTTCTTCCGGAAGACGTCCTCACCGCTGAAAAACTCCGGATTAATAACCAGGAAAAAGTGCCCGAGATGATAGGGCCGCCCGGATCCGTCCGGATTCTTGCCGGTCAGTTCCTTCATGAACAGTCCGTCCGCCAGCGCCGTGCTGAGAATTTCCACAACGGCGGCATAGCCATATCCTTTGTAGCCCGCCAGTTCCTCGCCGATTCCTCCCAGCGGAGCAAGAGACGCCTCTCCCTCCGTCAGCGCCTTCAGGATCGCTTCACTGTCGGTCATGGCGCGTCCGTCCCTTCCGATCACCATACCTGCCGGAGTGTCCCGTCCGTTCCTTGCGAAAAATTCAATCTTTCCTCTTTGGGTAATAGAGGTCGCACAATCCAGAATAAACGGAAACCCTTCGTCGGTGGGAAGCGAGAAAGTCAGCGGATTGGTTCCCATCATATTGTCCACGCCAAAGGTAGGCGCGATAGACGGGCGGGCGTTGGTTCCGGAAATCCCGATCATCCCCCGATCAGTCGCCATGGTCGTCCAGTATCCGGCAATTCCGTAATGTGAAGAATTGCGTATCGCTCCCATCGCCAGTCCATACCGCGAAGCTTTTTCCAGCAGCATCTCCATAACCCTGCGGGACGCCACCATTCCCATTCCGTCATGTGCGTCCGCCACCACCGTCGTCGGCGTATCCTTCAGAATCTCAAGCTCGGTGACCGGCCGAAGAATTCCGGCGTCGATCCGGTCGATGTAAATCGGCTTGAACCGATTGCATCCGTGGCTTTCAACTCCTCTGCGGTCGCTCTCAAGCAGAACGTCCGTACAAATTTCAGCATCCTCTCCTGGTACGCCCACTGCCCGGAAAACATCCGTCATGAAACCGCCGGCTGTCTCCCATGGGACAAAGGGACGCGTCTCATTATCAATCACTCCGTTTTCATCAAACTGAATTGCCATAACTCTTTCATACTCCTGTTCTTCATTAATTCTGTTTTCCACGGACTTCAGCGGAACCTGTCCTTCAGCAGCGCCTTCAGTTCCGCCCTCCTTTTCTCAGGAAAACGAATTTCCGTTCCATCGTCCATAACCGCCTCGTCCCTCTGAATCCGCTTCACATGATGAATATTGATCAGATAGCTGCGATGAATCAGAACGAAGTCCTCGCTCGTCTTCTCCTTCATCTGTGTAATCGTTTCCCGAATCGTCATCTCACCGGATTCCAGCATAATGCTGCACTGCTTGCGCGACGCCTGAATATACAGAATCCGGGATTCAGGCATGACATGCAGCACACCCTCCTCGTCCGTTACCATGACACGCCGGTCCCGTTTTTCCACCTGATAGGCGATATACTGTTTTAAGGTTACCCCGAGGGAGCGGACGAAGTTTTCATTCCCGGAGACCATGACCTCGCCGATCGGACTCGTCGTACTGATATGACGGATTCTGAGTTCGCCGTCAATCAGCTGGTAGACAAACACGCATCGCTGCTCTCCCGCAAGCGCTCCGGGCGAGTCCTCATCGCTGATAACCAGATACCGGCCGATCACCGTACAGGTCTTTCCTTCATTCTGTGTCACAAGGAATTCCTGATTGGCCAGATGGCACGGATACATATCTGCAACCACACGTTCCAGATCATCCCGGAAAGCCTTCAGGCCAATATCAAACTGCCCCTTCTGCGCACCGATCCACGTCATATCGGGCGTGCACAAAGAAAAGACCGTTTCTGTATTCTTCTGATGAAAATCCCGCAGAACCCGTTCGGTCAGTTCGACCGCCTTCAATGTCAATTCCTTTTTCATGCTGTATGCCTGCAATTCCTCCGTTAAAAGCTTTGTGATCTGTAATAAATTTTAATCCATATTCCACGTATTTTCAACCGGTTCCGCGTGAAAAACGCCCGAACGCCTTCCACGCCGAAGCCTTTCGCATTATTCTTTGTGACAGAGCCTTCCCCGTCAGGCGCTGAGGCATCTCACGCCTGCAAAGTTCCTTCAAGCTCCCTGCGCCGCAGCAGGTACAGATATGCGACCGAGAGCACAATCTGCAGAATAGTCGAGCACGGAGTGGCCAGACCAATATGGAAGAGAGAAACCGGCCTGACCTGTGCCATCAGGAACGATACCGGCACACGGACACAAAACGCGCCGATCAGTCCCTGCGCCATAACAAATTTTGTCCTCGCCATCCCGTTGAAATACCCCACGAAGGAAAAGAGGAAGCATGTCAGAAGGCAATCGACGGCATAAGCCTTCAGGTAATCCGCCGCGGCCGAAATCACATCTCCGTCTCCGGAAAACATGCCGGCCAGCACATCCCCGTGGAAGAAAGTAAAGTAAAACATCAGAATTGCCATCGGCACCGAGATCCGAATGGCGTACCGCAGTGCCAGAAATCCGCGCTCCTCCTTTCCCGCACCATTGTTCTGCGCCACAAAAGCGGCAACCGACTGCATGAAGCAGCTCGGCACCAGCATGATAAAGGTACACACCTTTTCCGCCACGCCAACGCCTGCGGAGGCCACCAGCCCCAGTGAATTTACAATCGCCAGGATGATCAGGAACGATACACTCACGAGAAAATCCTGCAGCGCGACCGGCAGCCCGACAGATGTGATATTCGCGGAAAGCGCCGTATTCCAGCGAAGCATCCGGCGATCGAAATCAACGGGAAGCTTTTTGTGCCGGATGATGACAAACGATGCCGCGACAGATATAATCTGCGCCGCGACGGTTGCGCCCGCAGCTCCGGCGGCTCCCGCATGAAACCCCGCCACCATGATCAGATCTCCGCCTATGTTGAAAACACACGCAATCGTAACTGTAATGACCGGCGTCGCCGAGTCGCCCATGCCGCGGAAAACAGCACCGATATAATTATACAGTACAATCGCGACCGACCCGGCTCCGCAAATACGAATGTAGGCGACCGTCGGTACGAACGCGTGCGCCGGAGCCTGCATGACGGAGGCGATTCCTCCTGCGCCCGCGCCTATCGCGATCGTCAGCACTGCGCCTATCACAAAAAAAAGCACCAGACTCGCCCCGGCGATTCTGCCCGCTCCCCCGCGCCGTACATGGCCTGCAGGAAAAGCGCCACCAGAATCGGCAGAGCAAACTTGACCAGCGTACTCAGAATCGGTCCGTCCGTCAGATTTTTTTCATTGTTTCTCATACATTTCCTCCTCGTCATTTTCTCCTGTGCCTTCCTATAAACAAAAAAACCGGATAAGATCTACAGGCGTCTCAGCCTGCACATCTTATCCAGCCCATTAACGTGTTCTGATTTAATGCACCCTCCGATGAACACTGCCATCTTACAGGAAACCGTTTTTGTTGTCAAGGGGCCCGGGGAGAAAAAAACCGGAGGAGAAAAAAATGCGGAAAAGCGAAAGTAAGGTGACCTGCCGAAAACTGTTCCGGGAGCACAAAGACGAAAATTCCCGCATCCGTTATGAACGCGGGAATGTTTTTTTGTAACTGTCGTAATCACGCAATCTGAATCCGCATCTGCGGTTCTTCAAATTTCCGATGATTATTTAATCGCCTCTGCCTCGGTAACGCCGGTTTTGGATTCCGCCGCTCTCTTGGCCGCTTTCAGATCAGAATACTTCTCCTCGACAATCTCATCCCAGAGTTCGCAGTTGTCGAACCCGATATCCTCCGGAATGAAGACAGGATCCAGACCCAGATGCTTCTGGTATTCGTAATCCTTCAGAAGCCTGAAGGACTTTGGTGCCATCAGTGCCAGCACCGGCAGGTTGAGCCAGCACATGATTCCTACACCGACGTCCGCATAGTTCCACGCCGTCGTCATATCCTTCATGGATGCGAACAGCGACAAAGTAGCGATGATGATAACGCCGATGAAGTATGCATATCTCTTTGCCTTATCGGAAACTGCACTCATGATATACTGGATGTTCGCATCCGCATAGACTGCGAAAGACAGCAGCGTTGTGAACGCGAAGAAGAAGATTGCAATGGTGATGAACGGTGCTCCGAATCCCGGAATCAGGGTATCAATCGCTCTCTGAACATAACCGGGACCTGCTTCTACGCCGGGAAGATTTTCGACGATGAAGCTCTTTCCATCCAGCGCCAGAACGTTGTAGCATCCGGTGGACAAAATCATCAGCGCGGTTGCGGTGCAGACCATCAGCGTATCAACGTAAACGGAGAACGCCTGCGCCAGTCCCTGCTTGGCAGGATGAGAAACCTCAGCCGTAGCTGCAGCGTGCGCACCGGAGCCCCAGCCCGCTTCGTTGGAGTAGATTCCTCTTTTAACGCCCATCATGACGCACTGCCCGAAGATTCCTCCGAACAAAGCTTCCTGATTGAATGCGGAGCGGAAAATCAGTGCGAACATCGGTCCGATCTGTTTTGCGTTCGCAACCAGAATGATAATCGCAAGTACGATATATACAATCGCCATGATTGGCACGACATACGATGCAAAGGAGCCGATTCTCTTCAGTCCGCCGATAGTAACCAGCAGGAACAGTACGAAGATCACTACGCCGACAACCAGCGGGCTGATATTGAGGTTCAGACCCTTGAATGCTGTGGAAATCGCGTTAGCCTGAACGGTCGGACCTGTAACGGTCATCGCCAGGATAGTCGCACAGGCAAAGATGATCGCCAGCGGTTTCGCCTTCAGTCCTTTTTCGATGTAGTAAGCCGGGCCGCCTCTGTACTGATTCAGTACCTTTCTTTTGTACACCTGAGCCAGCGCCGACTCGGAAAACGCAGAACCCGCACTTACAAGCGCGATCATCCACATCCAGAATACTGCGCCCGGACCGCCGGTTCCGATAGCACTTGCCACACCGGCGATATTTCCGGTACCGACTCTGCCTCCCAGCGCCATGGCAAAACCCTGGAAAGAGGAAACTCCGTTTTCACTGGATCCTCCCCTGACAAGCTGATGCACCATATCCTTGATCAGCCTGAACTGCGGGAACTTCATTCCGACCGACAGGAAAATGCCTACGCCCAGTGCGAGATAGACAAGTGCCGGAGCCCACAGAAAGCCGTTCAATGTACTTGCTAAGCTGTCTAACATAAAAAACTCCTTTCAATTATTGCGAAAAAGATTCACCGCCATACGGCAAATAATAACTCTATGTTATATAATAGAATATTCAATTCAAAAAAACTCAAAAAAAATCGAGTACATGCGAGATATTTCGGAAAAAAACCGCGATTCAACCAATTGCAGAACCGCCGCAGCGGCGGATTCCCACGAGCGCGCGAGGCTATAGCCACCATACACCTGCTCTCCCACGGAATTTATAATAATTTAATAAATTATTTACAGAATATTTTCGTTGACGTGATAGGCTGAACTTCAGAATATCTGATCTCCCGGCGCTGCCTGACTGAATTGACTGCAACAGTCGTGAAGAGAAGCTGTTTTCGCCGTTCACCATCTTCACATCGACCATGCGGATCCGGGGATGTCAATCGACGCTCAGATATAGTATAATAATCAGTACATACTCGAGATGGAGGCGCACCGTTCGCAAGCACGCCGAAGAGGTGCACAGTTCGCAAACGCTTGGAGAAGCGCACAGCTCGCAAACACACCGAAGAGGCACGCTGGCAAGTGCGCCGGAGTCGTGCAGAAGTTCTCCTGCTCGGCGTGCGCAGAATCCGCACCGGGTCTCTGATACGAGGGAGGTATCTCTATGACAATCAGGAAACGACTGATTCTTTCCAATTTGCTGATGATCCTGCTGCCGGCTGCCATGGCGCTGGCTGCTTCTGTGGTAATCGGAGATATATTTGAGCACCGGATGGACGGGCTCGAAGAAATTTTCGAGGAGGGGCATCTGGATATCGGAGATTTTGAGGATCTGAAAACATCGCTGCTTGCGCTTGCCGGCGGAATTGCGGTGATTTTCATCGGCGCAGTTATTCTGATCAGCGTTATTCTGACCGGAATCATAAGCCGCTCCATCATCCGTCCGCTTGAGGAACTCCGGGAAGGCGCGCGACGCATAGGAAACGGAGATCTGGATGCAGAGATCACCTACAGCAAAAACAATGAAATCGGCGAAGTGTGCAGGGATTTCAATGAGATGCGCATCCGTCTGAAGCAGTCGGTAGAGGAACGGATCCGATACGATCAGTACAGACGTGAGATGATCAGTGGAATCTCTCACGATCTCCGCACGCCTCTGACCTCCATCCGCGGCTACGTCGAGGGTCTGCGGGACGGCATTGCAGATACAGATGAAAAGCGGGAGCGTTACTATGCGGCGATACAGCGGCGCACCTCCGACCTGGAATCATTAGTCGAGACCCTTTCTTTGTTCAGCAGGCTGGAAAATTCATCCTTTCATTACAACCTGCAGAGAACCGGGCTCGGCACGTACATTTCCTCCCTGATCGACGACTATCTGAGCGGCGCAGAGCGCGACCGGATAAATATTTTGTACAAAGCGCAGTCCCCCGAACCTGTGGCCATGATTGATCCCCGGGAAATGAAGCGGCTTTTCGTCAATCTCTTTGAAAACAGCCTGCGATACAGCCAGAAGGACTTAGTCACCGTCAGCGTGGATGTCCGTTCGGACGGTCAGTCGGCGCTTATCACAGTTTCCGACGACGGCCCCGGCGTTCCGGAAGACGAGCTTGAGAGAATATTCGACAGCTTCTACCGGGGCGACAAAGCCAGAACCAACGCCGGCGAAGGCAGCGGCCTGGGGCTCTCCATCGTGAGGAGCATCGCGGAGGGGCACGGCGGCAGTGTGCGCGCCTTCAACCGGGACGGCCTGAGCATTGAAATCGAGCTGCCGGCTGTGCGCTGAAGTCGAATTGCCGGCCGTCTGTTGGAGCCGAAAGGAGTTGACCTATGAAGAAAATACTGATTGCAGAAGACGATGAACTGATTGCGGCGCTGGAGCGGGATTATCTTGAAGCCGCGGAATTTGAGGTGGTCATCGCATCCGACGGATTCGAGGGCATGCGCCTGGCGACGGAGGAGGAATACGCGCTGATCCTGCTTGACGTCATGCTCCCCGGCCCCAGCGGTTTTGACATCTGCCGTGAGGTGCGCAGGAACAAAAACACACCGATCATCATGGTGACAGCAAGGAAAGAAGACGTTGACAAAATTCGTGGACTCGGTCTAGGCGCGGACGATTACATAATCAAGCCGTTCAGCCCCTCTGAAATGGTGGCAAGAGTCCGGGCGCACATTCGGATACACGAAAGACTGCTCAGCGAGGCGCGCGAGCCGGTGAAAACGCAGGTCATTGAGGTCGGCGGACTGAAAATCGATACACTTTCCCACCGTGTCTTTGTAAACGGCTCGGAGGTCGCTCTGACGAACAAAGAATACGAACTGCTTTGTTTCCTCGCATCAAACCCGAACATCGTGTTTTCGAAGGACGCCCTGTTCGACCGGATCTGGGGCATGGACGCCTGCGGGGACACCTCTACCGTGACGGTTCACATCAACAGAATCCGGGAAAAAATCGAAGAGGACACTGCAAACCCCCGTTACATCGAGACCGTCTGGGGCGCCGGATATCGATTTACAATTCTGTAACCGCCGCGAATTCCGTATCCGTGAAAAAAATTCCGGAGTTTATAAAATATTAATAAGCTGTTAAAATCAGTTTAATTTTTTTCCTCTATACTATGTCCAGCAGTTGAAAATGCTTACTAAACAGGAGACTGTGACGTAAACGTCGCAGCAGACACAAAGGAGGAGAATTTTATGGAGGATAAGAATAAGAAGAAGGGAATTTCCGGGAAACTGACAATGACTGAGGCGCGGAGTTTTATCGGCAGGCACAAAAGACTGATGACTGCCGCCGCCGCATTCGTCATAATCGCGGCGATCACACTGCCCGTTGCCAATTACGCGCTGGAGCGTTATGAAGACAAGCTGGAGGCACGGTATGAAACAAAACTGAATGCGCAGGCCGCCGGTCAGACGGATACTCTGAAGACAACAGCGACAGACGCTCAAACCTCCCCGACCCGACTCACGGATGACAACAACGATCCGGAAGACGCTCAGGAGCAGCGCGCACTTGCCGAGCTTGCGAAAAAAGCCGGCTGCACGGAAAGCGAAGCTCTGTCGGTGCTCAAAAAGCATCTGAATCTCAAGGACAGCGCGGACATCGTGTCAGACGGACTGGAAGAAGAAAACGGCGCGCTCTTTTACGAATTCAAATACCTCGATACAAAGGGAGTCGTGCACAGTTATATGGTGAATGCTTCCACCAGGGCAGTCGTTGAAGAAATGGACGAGGACCATGACGACCGGAACGACATCGACGACGACCGCTATGAATACGACGACTGATCAGCACTGTCCGGCGCTGACTAATGCGGCAGAGGGCTTCGCCGTTTCCGAAGCCCTCTGCCGCATTTAACAGCAAGACTGCCTTCGCAGTCTTTTTTTTGTGATGCGGTTCACGGAAAAGGCACTCGGAATAAGTCCCACCAGCGGAGAAAAAGCAAACGCCCTGGCTGGAATTATGGTACAATACGAAGCAGGAGGTTTCTTCTATGAACGCAAAGAAAGAAAATACGGATGCCGATGCCCTGAACCGGAAGGTTCTGACGGGCATCCGTGATGAAATTCTGGACGGGCTGTATGCGGAGTTCGGCGAGCACCCCGCAGAAATGGAGCGCCAGCGCCGGATTGCCGCGGCAAAATACGTCTTCGACCGACGTCAGGTCGGGATACGTTCCGGCATCGTCGCCATTGATTTCGCCATGCGCGACCTTCGTCTTCCTCCGGAAGTCGCCCGGTCCTATAAAAACATCTTCCGTCTGTGTCAGTGCTTTGTTTTCCGGGACGGCGATCTGCGGCAGCAGGTTCTGGACTTCAGTCAGACGCCGGACGCCGCACGGATCCCGAAAAGCATGGACTGGATCCTGAAGAATCTGGACAGCTTCTGCGAATCCGTGTAGCGCCACAGCCGGCTTTACACGCTGCTCTGCTAGCGCCAGCACAGAACCGGACGGCTTCATACGTTGCTCTGCAAGAGCCGGCGCAATACCGCAGTTTATTTCCCGATGATTTCCTTTATCAGCGTCGGTTTTTCCGGTTTTTTCTTATCGATGATGTAGGCCTTCCGGGCCTGCGCGGCCGCAGCATCCGCCTTCTTGCGGCCGCTGCTGAAGACAGACGCGAGAACGTCCCCTTTCGACACGTGATCCCCTACCTTCACATGAAGCAGAATTCCCGCACCGGGATCGATGCTGTCTTCCTTTGTCGCCCGGCCCGCGCCGGAATGCTGTGAAGCGATGCCGATCTGCTCTGCGTCGATCTGCCGGATGTATCCGGTTTCCTGTGCGATAACGTCGCACTCGGACGGACTCACAGTCAGAATCGAGGGATCGTCACACACCAGCGGATCGCCCCCCTGAGCCGTGATCAGCGCACGGAATTTCTCCAGTCCGGCGCCGCTCACCAGAGCCTGCCTGGCCACATACGCTCCCTCTTCATAGGTCCTGACCCGGCCGCCCAGATAAATCATGGCACCGGCGATCTCCACAGAAAGCTCCGTGATATCCTCCGGACCTTCGCCGCGCAGCACATGAATGGCCTCCTGCACCTCCAGCGCGTTTCCTACCGCGTCACCCAGCGGCTGACTCATATCCGTAATCATCGCGATCGTCCGGCGCCCGGCGTCAGCGCCGATATCCACCATAATCTGCGCAAGCCTGCGGGCGTCCTCCTGCGATTTCATAAACGCCCCTCTCCCGCACTTCACATCCAGAACGATGGCGTCGCTGCCGGCAGCCAGTTTTTTGCTCATAATGGAGGACGCGATCAGGCTCATGTTTTCCACCGTGCCTGTCACATCGCGCAGGGCGTACAGTTTTTTGTCCGCCGGCGTGATATGTCCCGACTGCCCGATCAGCGCGATCCCCGTTTCCCGCACCTGCTTCATGAACGCCTCCGGCTCCAACGTCGTCCGAAGCCCCGGAATGGATTCCAGCTTATCCACCGTTCCTCCGGTAAATCCGAGACCGCGTCCGCTCATCTTGGCGACAGGCACGCCGCAGGCCGCGGCGATCGGACCGACGATCAGCGTGGTTTTGTCCCCCACTCCTCCCGTGGAGTGCTTGTCAACTTTAATTCCCGGAACAGCGGAAAGATCCACCGTATCCCCGGAGCGCCGCATCGCCTCAGTCAGCTCCATTGTTTCTCCGCGGTCAAGTCCCTGAAAATAAATTGCCATCAGCAGTGCGGAAGCCTGATAATCCGGAATTTCCTCACGGACATATCCGTCTACGAAAAATCTGATTTCCGCCGGTGACAGCGCGCCGCCGTCCCGCTTCCTGATGATAATATCCTGCATATCCATAAAATCCCACCTCTCAGCGCAAGGGAAAGCCCGGGGTAAACTGCTCCGGGCTCTGCCTGCTGGTCATTACTCAGTTATATCCTTCAGAAAACTCTCGCCCATAGCGGTTTTCTCCACGCCCAGATATTCGGCGATGGTCCGGCCGCAGTCTGCGAAGGTTTTTCTGGTTCCGATGTCCACGCCCGCACGCACGCCTGCGCCGCAGATCAGAACCGGCACATATTCCCGCGTGTGGTCGAAGCCGCTGTGAACCGGATCGTTTCCGTGGTCCGCGGTAATCACGAGAATGTCCTCCTCCTTCATCGCCGCCAGAATTTCCGGAATCCGTTTGTCAAAGTCCATAATCGCGCGTCCGTATCCGGAAGGGTTCCGGCGGTGCCCGTATAAAGAATCAAAATCCACCAGGTTCGTGAAGATCAATCCGCCGAAGTCCTCCTTCATTGCCTCCAGGGTTTTGTCCACGCCGTCCATGTTTCCGTCGGTGTGAACGGAGACTGTACAGCCCTGGCCGTCGAAAATATCGTGAATCTTCCCGACCGCATATACCGTCTGCCCTGCCGCGGATACCTTGTCCAGCAGCGTGGGCTCAGGCGGCGCCACCGCATAATCTCTTCGGTCCGCGGTGCGGATCCGCTTTCCGTCTCTGCGGATGTACGGCCGGGCGATCACTCTGCCGCAGGCCCAGTCTCCCACCAGCATTCCCCGGGCGGTTTCACAGATTTCATACAGCCGTTCCAGCGGAATCACATCCGTGTTCGCCGCGATCTGAAAGACACTGTCCGCGGACGTATAGACGATGGGTTTTCCTGTAGCCTCGTGCTCATCGCCCAGCTCCTCGATGATGACTGTTCCGGAAGCCGGATAGTTTCCCAGCACCTCCGTTCCGATGGCCGCCTCGAACTTCTCAATAAATTCCTTCGGAAATCCGTCCGGATAGGTCTTGAACGGCGTCAGCGTCTCGATGCCGCAGATTTCCCAATGTCCTGTGATGGTGTCCTTCCCCCGGGACATCTCGCGCATGCGCCCGAAGGAGCCTGTGATTTTTTCTTTCGGGAGTACAAAATTCCCGCCTCCGGCGTTTTCGATGTTCCCAAGTCCCAGCTTCTGCAGGTTCGGGATACGGAAGCCTTCCGTATTCTCCGCGGCGTGTAGAAAGGTGTTCGCACCGGCGTCTCCGTACGCCGGCGCGTCCGGTTCCTCTCCTACTCCCATGCTGTCCATAATCATCAGTATGACTCTCTTCATAATCGATTCACCTCAGTTCATGTATTTCCTCTGTCACCGAAGCTTCTCCGGCATACATTTCAGATAATCCAGCGATACCAGCCGGTATTCCACCCCGTTCATCGTTCCCTTCAGTCCGCGGCCGAAATTCTCTTTCCCGTGCAGGTGTCCGTAAACGCAGGTGCTCACCCGGTACCGCGACAGCATCTCCGTGAAATCTGAAGGCTGCAGCTTATCATTTGTGGGAGGATAATGAAGCGCTGCGATAATGTCCCGCGCGCCCATAGCCCTCGCCTCCTCCAGGGAGAATTCCAGACGGATCAGCTCCCGGTCGTAGATCTTCTGATCATGTTCGTCGAAGCCCTCCGTCCCGGGGCAGATCCAGCCCCTCGTCCCGCAGATGACGGTCTCCGTTCCGGGAACGGCGTAACAGTGATTCTGAAGAAACAGAATGTCATCGAACATCTGATTCATCTTGTTAATGGATGTCCACCACAGATCGTGATTTCCCTTTGTAATCACCTTTCGTCCCGGAAGCCCGTGGATCCAGCGGAAATCCGCCAGCGCCTCATCCAGACGCAGACCCCATGATACGTCTCCCGGAATCAGCACCGTATCGCCGTCGCGGACCGTGCCGCGCCAGTTCTCACTGACCCGTGCGGAATGGTCGGTCCACAGATCGCCGAAGATATCCATTGGTTTCTGAATCCGTTCATCAAAGGACAGATGCAGATCCCCGATCGCATATATGCTCATTAATTTTATTCTCCGTTCTGTTCGTTCGCGTCCTCTTCAGAATCCTGCCCGCGGTTCTGAGCCTGCTCGTCATCCGAAACCGTATCTCCGTCTGTCTCGTACTCCGGATCAGGGTCCTGCCGCACCGGTTCCCCGTGAAGAACGTGATTGGCTGTTTCCAGAGCGTTCAACGACTCTACTGATTTCATCATCGCCGCGTTGACTCCGGTCACGGACAGCCTGAAGTCTTCCATGGAGACGTGATTTTTCCGGTACTGCCGACGGTCCATCAGGTCATAGTGAGACATGTTCCGCTCGCAGAGCAGGATGAAATCGCGCAGACTCGCGACAAGCGCCCGGGCGGCAGTCTGCTCCTCCTGCGCCAGCGCAGGGATATCGATTTTCTCTGCGGCCGGCAGCAGTTCCTGCGCCGCGGCCTTCATCTGCCGGAAGTTCTCAATATGGCCGCTGAAATCCGTCTTATGAAACACCGGAAGCTTTTTTCCTGCGTTCGCGGCCGCCACAGTCACTTCTTTATATTTCGGAAGGATCTCCTCGAAGTATTCGCGGATCAGCCCTTCCAGCTGCTTTCTGTTCTCCATAACCGTTCTTAAACCTCCGCAAGTGCCTGCGCCAGATCATCGATGATATCATCCGCGTTCTCGATTCCTACGGAAAGCCGGATCAGATCCGGTCCCACTCCGCCTGCGGTCAGTTCCTCGTCCGTCAGCTGCTTATGTGTGGAGTTCGCCGGGTGCAGAATACATGTGTGGGCGTCTGCCACGTGCGTCGCGATGATCGCCACGTTCAGATGCTTCATGAATTCCTCCGCAGCGGCGCGTCCTCCGCGGATACCGAAGGAAATGACTCCGCAGGTGCCCTCCGGCATATATTTCTTCGCCCGGTCATAATATCTGTTTCCCGGAAGTCCCGGATAATTGACCCAGGCCACCTTCTCGTTTTTCTCCAGGAATTCCGCGACCTTCTGCGCATTTTCCACGTGACGTTTCATTCTCACGTCCAGCGACTCCAGTCCCAGATTCAGGAAAAACGCGTTCATCGGAGCCTGAATGGCTCCCAGATCCCGCATCAGCTGCGCGGTGCATTTTGTGATAAAAGCGCCCTCTTTCCCGAATTTTTCTGCGTAGGTGATTCCGTGATAGGATTCATCCGGAGTGCAGAGACCCGGGAATTTTTCTTTGTGAGCCATCCAGTCGAAATTGCCGCTGTCTACAATACAGCCGCCTACGGAGGTATCGTGGCCGTCCATGTACTTCGTTGTGGAGTGGGTCACGATGTCGGCGCCCCATTCAAAGGGTCTGCAGTTGATGGGCGTGGCGAAGGTGTTGTCTATGATCAGAGGAACGCCGTGAGCGTGGGCCGCATCAGCGAACTTCTCAATGTCGAGTACGATCAGCGCCGGATTGGCGATGGTTTCGCCGAACACCGCCTTTGTATTCGGCCGGAAGGCAGCCTCCAGCTCTTCCGCGGAGCAGTCGGGGTCGACAAAGGTGAAGTCCACGCCCATTCTGCGCATGGTCACGTTGAAGAGGTTGAATGTTCCTCCGTAGATTGTGGAGGAGGAGATCACATGATCCCCCTCGCCCGCTATATTGAAAACCGCGAAAAAGGACGCCGCCTGTCCGGAGGACGTCAGCATTGCCGCAGTCCCTCCCTCAAGCGCCGCGATCTTGGCGGCCACCATATCGTTCGTCGGGTTCTGAAGACGCGTATAAAAGTAGCCCTCCGCCTCCAGGTCGAACAGTTTTCCCATCGCCTCGCTGCTGTCATATCTGAAGGTCGTGCTCTGGATAATCGGAATCATTCGCGGATCACCGTTCCCCGGCGTATATCCCGCCTGAATGCACTTTGTTTCTTTTCTCATCGATGCGTAGCCTCCCTATCGTAAATTCTTGTACAACTAAATATTTTATACCATTCGGGGGCTGATTGCAAATATAACACGAGCGGTGTATAATACCGCTTATGAATAAAAAAAGACTCATTCCTGAAATTCTGATTTTTATCGCTGTGGTCTGCGCCGTATGGATTTTCACGACCAACGATGCGTTCCTGTACAAAACGGGCGTCGCAAGAATCACGAAGGTCCGCAGCGAATACACCGGTTCCCGGACCGGAACGGACGGCTCCCGCAGCTTCCGCGAAAAATATTACCGTCAGACGATTACGGCGGTCATGAAGAACGGCTCTCACAAAGGTGAAACGGTGACGCTGACCGCGTCCTTCACCAGCTCAGGAGTCTACGACACCGAGTACAGCGCCGGCGACTTCATCTTTGTCGAAGCACTGAAGGCCTCTGGCGACGGTCTGACGGGTACTGTGACCGGAACGAAACGGGATGCCCTCGTCATCACGATTCTCACGATTTTATTCGGACTGTTCCTGCTCATCGGCGGCAGGCGGGGCGCGCTGACAATCCTGAGTCTGGTTCTGAATATGGCGGCGTTCTATGTCGTGCTGATGCTGTATACCAGAGGAATCAATATGCTGGTCGCCACGATTCCGATGACCGTCTTCTTTACCGCCATGCTGCTGTTTTTCATGTACGGAAAAAGCGAACGAACCTGGATTTCCTTTGTCGCCACCCTGGTCACCGTCGCAGCTACAACACTCATCGCGGCTGCGGTGATCCGCTTCGGCGGGCGGGTGGATTACGACTTCATGGACTATCTGAACCAGCCCTATGAACAGCGGGATGCAAATCTCATCTTCCTGTCCGAGATTCTGGTCGGCTGTCTGGGCGCAGTCATGGATGTAGTCGTCACGATGGTTATGACGGTGGATCAGATCGCGGAAACAGGTCAGGCCCCCGGCCGCGGAGATTTCATTGCCTCCTGCAGAGCTGTCGGGGACGACCTGATCGGCACGATGATCGGACTGATGTTTTTCACCAACATCGCCGCCAGCCTCCCCTTTTTCCTGCTCTCACTGCGCAACGGGATCGGCCTGCAGACCGTCATCCGCTACAACATCTTCTTTGAGCTGGCCCGCTTCCTGACCGGCTCCATCGGCGTCGTACTGGCGATTCCGGTTTCCGCATCTGTCGCCGTATATTATTACAGAAGGAGAATGACACAATGATACTCGGAATACTCACTGCGATTCTCATCGTTCTGATCCTGCTGATCAGCGGCGACAAAGGCTCCCGCTCCATAGTAACCACGGTTCTGAACGCCGGACTGCTGCTTGCGGCAGTTTTTCTGATCGACCGCGGCGTTTCACCGGTTCCGGTCACCATCGGCTGCTGCGTGCTGATTACAGGAATCACGCTGTATTATCAGAATGAGGGCGGCGTCAAGTCACGCGCCTCCTTCCTGTCCGTTCTGGCTGTGATTTTAATCATGATTCCGCTGGTCTACTGGTTCGCACTGCACGCGAACGCCTCCGGCATCCCCGAAGAGCAGTATGAAATCACCGACTCTAACGGCTATACCCGGAACATCGGAATCAGCATGCTGTCCCTGCAGATCTCCATCATGTTCATCGCACTTATCGGCACGGTGATCGATACCGCGGTCGCCATTACCGCTGCAATCTACGAAATCCGGGCAAACAATAAGGACCTTCCTCTGCGTGCTCTGATCGAATCCTCGTTCACAGTCAGCAAAGCGGTCCTCAGTACGTCCATCCATACGATTTTCTACATCTATATTGCGGAATACATGACGCTGTTCATCCAGTACCTCACGGATTATTCCTTCACAACGGTACTGAACAGTCTGTCTCTCTCCCGGGAGCTGATCACCATCTCCATCAGCGGCATCGGCTGCTGCCTGGCGGTCCCTGTCGCAACCGTTCTGGGCGCGGTCATGATCACTCGCGAGCATTGCGGTGATTCAGCAGAAGCTTGATTCCCTCCACATATCCGTCGAAGCCTTTTCCGGCTATGGTTCCGATGCATGCGTCGCGTACAAAGGAAACCCGGCGGAAATCCTCCCGCTGATCCACATCGGAGAGATGCACCTCCACCGCAGGCAGTCCGACCGCCTTCAGCGCATCCAGGATCGCGATACTGGTATGTGTATAGGCAGCCGGATTGATGACAATGCCGTCCGCGTGCCCATACGCGTTCTGGATCATGTCCACCAGATCCCCTTCATGATTGGACTGGAAATATTCCACCGTAACATCCAGAGCCTGCGCCGCTCCGTCGATGTAATGGAGGAGATCCTGATAGGTCTTTTTTCCGTAAATGTCCGGCTCCCGAATCCCCAGCATATTGAGGTTCGGCCCGTTGATAACAAATACCTTCATTATCTCATCTCCTGATTATTGTCAATATAGTAGTCGCTCCAGCTTTCATAGGCGTCCCTGCGTTCATCGTACAGAATCTCCACGGGGGTCGTCAGAAGAAGCGGTCTGCCGTCGGTTTCCAGCTTGTCCAGATCCCGCTTGATCCAGATCACACTGCCGTTCTGCCGGATAATATTGTAGTTTACTTTGTTCTTGACGATACCGCCGCCCGTGGCGATCACCAGCCCCCGGCGCATGCACGCCTTCCGCAGCATCTCTGTCTCCACACGGCGGAAATAGGGTTCGCCCTTCTTCTCGAAAATTTCGGGGATGCTCATTCCCTCACTCTCTGCCACCATGTCGTCTATGTCCACAAATTCCCGGCCCATGCGCTCCGCCATCTTTCGCCCCAGCATGGTCTTGCCCGAGCCGGGCATCCCGATCAGGATTTTGTTCAGCATCGCATCCCTCACCTCGTCTACCGCGACGGGGATTTCTTCAGGGTCAATTTCCGTTCCCTGAAACAGCTCACTTGCCTCCCATGCCTGCGCCACAAGCATCTCGAGACCGCTGGTGCAGGGGATTTCTCTTTCCATGGCGTCCAGGATCAGCTTGGTTCGGTTCGGATTGTAGATTAAATCCACCACGCCGCGGCAGTCAGGGAACCGGTCCAGATCCACCAGAGACACCAGGTTGTTCGGATACATTCCCACCGGCGTCGTGTTGACGATGATCTGCGCGTCGAAATTTCTGTCCATGTTCTCGTAATTGTTCTCACCGGTTCTGGAAACAGTGACGATCTCCCTCGCTCCCAGATCCTCCAGCACGGTTCTTACTGTGTGTGAGGAGCCGCCGGATCCGAGAATCACGCACTTCTGCCCTCCCGGATCGATACGGTTCGTTTCCAGCATATAGCGGAATCCGAAATAGTCCGTATTATAGCCGGTCAGCCTGCCGCTGTCATCCCGGACAATGGTGTTGACACTTCCGATCCTCCGGCTGTCGTTGCTGATCTCATCACAGAGCTCCATCACCTTCCGTTTGTACGGAATCGTCACATTGAATCCGTCGTAGAGTCCGGATCGGAGCAGTGTCTCCAGATCCTCCGGCTCCACCTCGCAGAGTTCATACTCGTAGTCCCCGAATTTGCTGTGAATCAGCGGTGAATAGCTGTGTCCCAGTCTGCCGCCGATCAGTGCGAACTTATACATATATCTACTCCATGTCTTTTCGGCATTAGCGGTCCAGGAGACGCCGCTGGTAATCGCGGCTCATCTCCAGTATCTTATTATACAGCATTTTGCAGTATTGTGCCATATTTTCATCTGCAAGTTCACCTATCTGACGCATTTTTTCTGTTTCCCGGTCTCTGTCCAGAACGGGCGCGCCCGTCTCCTGCTTGCAGCGGGCAATATCTCCCGCCACACGCATCCGCTGCTGAAACAGCTCCACGATCTGCCGGTCGATCGCGTCGATTTCTTCTCTGTATTCGGTCAGTCCCATACCCTTCCTCACTGTCAGATTTCACTGTAGCTTCCAAGATAACGCAGCTCCTGCGAGAGCTCCTCCGTCTGATTCATCAGACGGATAAATTTTTCGGAATACGCCTCCGCCTCGATGTCGAAATAGAACCGGTACACGAAATCCCGCGTCGGGATCGGACGGCTCTCCAGCTTGAACAGATTGATGTCAAGCGCGTAAAAACGGGCCAGGACATTGTACAGCGAGCCGGGCCTGTGGAAAACCGTCAGCATCAGCGAGGTTTTATTGGCGCCCGGATAGATTTCCAGGTTCTTGCTGATGCAGATGAAGCGCGTGTAATTATTCCCGCTGTCCTGCACAGATTCCTCCAGGCAGTCCAGGTCGTAAAGCTCGCCGCACTCATAGGAGGCCAGCGCCGCAACGTCTCTGCGCTCCGACCGGGAGACAAGCTCCGCCGCCTCTGCCGTATTCGCACACACGGTCACCTTCACATCACGGAAGTTCTTGAGATAGTCCTCGCACTGCAGAATCGCCTGCTCGTGAGAGAAAACTTCGCGTATTTCATCCCGATGCACTCCCTTGTTTGCCAGGAGACAGTGATTGATCTTCAGACGGACGCTTCTGACGATATAGAAATTATATTTTGTCATCAGAGCGTAGATCGTATTGACCGAACCTGCGGTGCTGTTTTCCAGCGGAAGCACGCCGTACTGGCACAGTCCCTGATCGATGGCGGCGAAAACGCCGTTGAAATTTTTCGTATAGAGGATCTTCGGAGTAGAAAACAGTTTGTCACAGGCCTGCTGCTGATAAGCCCCCTGTACCCCCTGGCACGCCACCAGCGCCCGCTCCGGGAACACCTTCGGCGTGGTTTCACAGGCTTTCTTGATTTTCTTCACAAGAGGAGTATCCTCCAGCACCACCTTGCGCTGATGATCCTTTGTCAGCTCATTCAGCGTGTTATACATCAGCTTCGTATAGACAGCCATATCCTCCGGCGCGCGGGCGGTGATATCCTCCAGCTTCCGGCGCTCTGCCACGGGATCGTGAACGGGAAGGCCCTTCTCCTTCTTCAGACGGGCCTCCTCCTCCGAAAGCGCGAGACGCTCCTTCAGCATCCGCATGATTTCATCATCGACCTGACTGATCCTTTTTTCATAGTCCGAAATTTCATTCATTATTCCTGTCCTCCATTCTGTATTCCCTCTCCGGTCTGATTTCGCCGGCCGTCAGATCGTAAATCGCCATCGCGGCGGCCGCTTCCACGCAGGGAACCGCTCTGGGTACGATACAGGGATCGTGACGTCCCTGCACTGTCATTTTCACGTTCTCCCCCGTGTCATATCGGATGCTGTCCTGTTCTTTCCCTATGGATGGCGTCGGCTTGACGGCGACGCGGAACACGATGGGCATTCCGCTGGAGATACCTCCGAGGATCCCGCCGTGGTTATTCGTTCTGGTCTTTACGGTCCCGCCGTCAAAGTAAAATGCGTCGTTGTTTTCGCTTCCCCGGAGCCTGGCGGCCTCGAAGCCTCTGCCGAACTCGATTCCCTTTACGGCCGGGATTCCGAATACGGCGAGGGAAATACGGTTTTCCAGGCCGTCGTAAATGGGATCGCCGATTCCGGGAGGCATCCCGTCCACGACGCATTCGATGATTCCTCCCACAGAATCCTTCTCCGCCATGGCCTTCTCAATCTCACCGCGGGGGTCTTCCGCATTTCCGCCGATTTCCAGTATCCTCGCACGAACTGTAATTTCCTCCGCTTCAAGGGCCTGAAGAAAGATTCCGCCCGCGATGCACAGCGGAGCCGTCAGACGTCCGCTGAAATGACCTCCGCCTCTGCAGTCTTCATTGCCGCCGTACCGCATTCTCGCGGCGTAATCCGCATGCCCCGGACGGGGAATGTTTTCCATCTGCGAATAATCTCCCGACCGGGTATCGCGGTTTCGGATAATGGCGGTAATGGGAGTGCCGCAGGTCACTCCGCCCCGTATTCCGCAGAGAAACTCCGGACGATCCTCCTCCCTTCGCGCTGTCGTAAACCGACTCCGCCCCGGCGCCCGCCGGTCGAGAAAATGCTGAAGCCGCTCCATATCGACGGAAACTCCCGCCGGCATCCCGTCGATGCTGACGCCGACGGCCGCACCGTGAGATTCCCCGAAAATCGAAACTCTGATGTTTTTTCCAAATTCTGATGCCATATTCTACTTCAGATTCCCCGCCAGTCCGGCCCGTTCCAGCTCCTGAAAAAAGCCGGGCCAGGATTTGCTGACGGCCTCCTTTCCTCTGATGATTACTTTGTGCTCACATACCAGCGACGCCATGGCCTCCATCATCACGATGCGATGATCCCCCCAGGACTTCACATAGCCTCCGATCAGACTCGCTCCGCCGGAACCGCGAATCACAAGCTTGTCCTTTTTTTCTCTTACCCGTGCTCCCAGCGCGTTCAGCGACTCTGCGACAGAGGTCAGACGATCGCTTTCCTTCAGTCTGAGGCGCCCGGCGTTGTTGATGTCCGTTCTTCCGGACGCCACCGATGCCGCAAGCGCAATGACCGGAGCCAGATCCGGAACGCCCGAGACGTCCACCTCCGTTCCCGTGAGACGGGAGGGAAACGCGGTGATTTCACTGCCATCCCAGCGAAGCTCCGCTCCGAAGTCCCGCAGAATATCCACAATCCTGCGGTCCCCCTGCAGCGAATCCTTTCGCAGCCCCCGCACCGTCACCGGCTCTTTCCCGATCACTCCGGCACAGAGCCAGAATGCGGCGTTCGACCAGTCGCCCTCGACCACATACTGCCGGGGGCCCTGATACATCTGACCGCCCGGAATTTCGTAGCAGCATCCGTCGCCGGTGATCTTCTTGACCCAGCCGATTCCGAACCTCGTCAGAACCTCCGCGGTGATATCCACATAGGCGGAGGATTCCAGCGGGCCTTCAATCACAACGGTGCTGTTTCCCGGCAGAAGGGGCAGAGCTGTCAGGAGTCCGCTGATGAACTGCGAGGACACGTTTCCGGGAATAACGTATACGCCGGACGTCAGCTGCCCCTCGATGGTCACCGGAGAGACTCCGGGCGGGCTGAGCCTGCACCCGTGCCGCTCCAGCTCTTCCCGCAGCGGGGACAAAGGCCGGTCAGCCAGTCTTCCCTTTGTCATAAACACGCCTCTTCTCCCCAGCGCACCCATGACCGGAAGCAGGAAACGCAGGGTGGAGCCGCTCTCTCCGCATTCCATCACGGACTCTCCCTCCCGCAGCGCACGCACGCATTCCCGTGTGGCCTCGATGTCTTCTGATGTGAATCGGCAGATCACCTGGCTGGGATGATCCGACAGCGCCGAACACAGATAAGCCCTGTGCGCGAATGATTTTGAAGGAATGATGTCTATAATGATACTCAATTTCGTTCTCCGTTGATCTGCGCGGGACCGCACTTCTCCAGCACCGCACTCTTGCATTTTTTGCCCTCTGCCAGCAGCTGCTCCAGACGCCCGCGGTCGCCGTCCTCAATCGCGTCGCGGTACCGGGTCAGCTCCCCGATCAGGCCGTCGATTTCCTTTGTCAGATAATCTCTGTTTTCCAGGAAGAGCTCAGACCACATCTTCTCGTCCAGATATGCCACACGGGTGAAGTCCTGGTAGCTCCCGGCGGAGATCATCTGGCTGTCCGCCAGCGCGGTGTCGCTTTTTATGAATCCGTTTGACACGAGATGCGGCATCTGAGAGGTAAATGCAATGACCCGGTCATGCTCCTCCGCCGTGGTAATTCCCACGCGTCCGAAGCCTGCCAGCATCAGCATCCCCTTCACCTTCATCAGCAGTTCCATGTCGTCTGCATGCTCCGGAACCAGAATAAAGGGCGCGTCCCGGAAGAGATCGTCCGAGCTGTGCTTGATGCCGCCCCGCTCCTTTCCCGCCATGGGATGGCCTCCCATATAAGTCAGTCCGTGCTCCGCGGCGACGGGGAAGCAGTGGCTGCAGACGTACCGCTTGGTTCCGCAGCAGTCGATGACAACAGTCTGTCCGGAAATCTTCTCCGCATTCTCCTTAAACCATTTTACCGCCTGTACCGGTGTGACTGCAATCAGAATCAGATCACATTCCCGGATATTTCCGTCGGTAAGCTCTGCGTCAATCGCCTCTGCCATCAGCGCATACTGGGTCGTGAGAGGATCAATGTCCTGCCCGTATACGGTGACGCCGGCGCTGCGGTATGCTTTCCCGAGGGAACCTCCGATCAGGCCCAGGCCTGCGATTCCCACCTTCATGCTACCACCTCCCGGATCCTGCGCACCTTCTTCATCGTCTCATCAAACTGCAGCGGCGTCAGGGACTGCGCCCCGTCGCACAAAGCCATGGGCGGATTGTTATGCACCTCGATCATCAGGCCGTCCGCGCCGCCCGCGGTCGCCGCCATGGCCATCGGCTCCACCAGATCTGAATGCCCCGTCGCATGACTGGGATCTACTACCACCGGAAGATGCGTCAGGTTATGCAGGACCGGAATCACGGAAAGATCCAGAGTGTTTCGGGTGTAGGTCTCGAATGTCCGGATTCCGCGTTCACAAAGAATCACGTTCTCATTCCCTCCGCTCATGATGTATTCCGCACTCATCAGAAGTTCCTTGATGGTATTCGCCAGTCCCCTCTTCAGCAGAATCGGTTTATCTGTGCGCCCCAGCTCCTTCAGGAGCTCAAAGTTCTGCATATTCCGCGCTCCCACCTGGATCACGTCCACATCCTCGAACAGATCGAGATGATCCTGATTCATAATTTCCGTCACGATGGGAAGCCCCGTCTCCCTCTTCGCCTCCAGAAGGAGCTTCAGCCCTTCCGCCTTCAGTCCCTGAAAGTCATACGGCGAGGTTCTCGGCTTGAACGCGCCGCCCCTGAGCATCGTGGCTCCGGACGCTTTGACCGCCTTTGCGACTTCGATAATCTGCTCCTCCGTCTCTACCGAACACGGGCCCGCAATCACCGCGAAGCTTCCGCCGCCGATCTTTCTTCCCCCGACGTCGATGACCGAGTCCTCCGGATGAAACTTCCGGTTCGCCTTCTTGAACGGCTCTGAGATCAGCGCCACATGCTCGACGATATCGAGGAGCTCCAGCATCTCCACATCAATTCCGCTGGTATCGCCGATCAGACCCAGCACGGTCTGGTTGTCGTTCTCATACTCGTGTACACGAAGTCCCTGATCTTCAAACCATTTAATCAGCATCCGTTTCTGTTCTTCTGTAGTACCTGCCTTTAAAACTGTAACCATTTGATTTCTCCTCCAGTTCTCATAGAAAAACCCCCGCAGCGTTTGCTGAGAGGGTCTGGTTAGCGAATCAGTCTTGTCTGATCAGTCACTGTTACTTTTCCATACAGCAAAACGCTCTTCCTCTGTTACCAAAGCAAAAGTAATAATAAAAGTATTCTGCTGCAAAACCGAATCTGTTCATCACTGATCTCCGTCTGTTATATCGTTTTCTGTATCGTTCCCGGTTCCGGTCCTCCGGCGTCCGCTTCCCGCGGCGCAACCCCGTCACCGTCCTGATTTAACCCTACTTTAGCACATGCGACTATAAAAATCAAGTATTTCCCCAAATAAATTATATTTTTTTGTTGTTTCTTCACAAAACCCTTTCACGATGTTTTCTTGTATACACCAGTACCTTTGTGATATAACCCGACTTTGCCACTTGTTTGAAGTAAAAACTCCCACAGGCGTGTAGTTGCACGCTTTTGGGAGTTTCTTCTCTAGAATTATGTGACGTACTTAATATTTCATCCTAGAACGTTTTAATCTGCTTCTTCAATTTCCGGATCTCCCCATCGGAGTACAGTTTCTTTGGAATCTTCAGGTCAAAAGCATCCAGGATCTTCAATACATCTTCTGTATCTGCATTCGCAAACCAATAACTGTCATCTCCCATAGGAACCACGCCCCACTTCTGAAGAGCCTCCTGCACACGTCTTCCGGAAATTCCATAGGTCCAGTTGCGGCCATCATTCTTGGATCTGGGATTTTTCAGTAAATATTTCCTCTGAATCAGTCGAACCATGATCAATGCGATCATGCAGATCAGAAGATGCGCATGAATGTGTTCTTTGGTTTTTACAAACATCGGACGTGTTTCCAGAGTGCCTTTCATTTCATGGAACTGATCCTCAATTCTGGAAAGACCGTGATATTTATCAATGACTTCCTGCGGGTCCATGCCCAGTTCACTTGTTCTAAGCTGGTAATATCCCATGAGTGAGGTGTACTGTTCCAGTTTTGTTTCATCGATCATTGCAAGCAGTTTATCGGAATCCAGAATCTCTCCGGTATCCTTGTTCACGACGTCTTTTGACAGGAATCTCCTCAGACTTCTGGCCTGTGCATGGGTGACACGAAAAGATGACGGACTGTCCTTCAGTTTCCTGATAAAGTCAAGGAACTTCCTGTGTTCGGCAACATCGCGGGCATAGAATTTTCTGCTCCAGTAAACGACGGATTTCTGCTGAATTGTCCGGATATTCCCCTCCGCATCCCGGACTTTCCTTGTAATGATACGGGATTTGAATTTGAAATTGTCATCCACAACGGTATATCCATCCTGATCCAGTGTCCATTCTACGTCATTTTTCGTTGATTTTTTCAGGCTCTTGCTGATGATGTAACCGTTGCCGTCATCCAGAAGGCGGCACATAATCGGTCCTGTGCAGATCCCTTTGTCTGCGATAAATATGGATCTTCCGGAAAACCCCAGTTTCGTAACGGTTTCATCATATGTCGGAACAGCCGTCTGATGGTCCAGGGTATTTCCGGGAAACAGATTGATGGAAATGGGAATGCCGTTGCGATCAAGGAACATCGCCATCTGGACAATCGGTTGCTTCCTCTGCTCCTTGCAAACACCGTTCTGCCGTATGCCTTTGCCAATGATGTTGCCGGCTTCATCTTCTTCCTCAGGATCAGGATCACCAATCTCAAAGTAAAAATTCGTTACATCGTAGAACAGAAGAGAAGTATCTCTGCCCATACCTTTCATGATGGACGAATTAATTCTCTGCATGATTTTAAAGCGATTTTCATAGACGACATCTAATGTGTCATAGACATGATAGACATAAGAGTCATCCTTGACCAATGGTACATAGTAGTCATCATTCTCGCGGGCAGTAGCAAATTTCGAAGCCGGACGGCAGATTCTTCCGTAGACCAGAAGCCGCATGTAATTTGCAAGATCGTAGGTGATTCTGGAGTTATGCTTGATCGTTGCCATGAGGGAAGCCAGTCCGAGGTCATGAAAAATCGGATCCAGAAGGATCTGCGCACACATACGCGGATGTGCATACTCTCGTAGAAAGAGTTCAGTTGAATCTGACAGCCCATGTTTAGAAGGCACCAAAGGCTCATTGCAGTAAGGAAGCAGCGAATCAATTAAAGGTTTCCCGTCTTTAAAAGACTGCTTCAGTCGTCTGACATAGTCCGGCTTACCATCATCAAAACGAGATAAAGGACCGATCGATAGTTCGGTATGCTTGTAGGAAGTGATTTTGGAAGGATCTTTTTTTGAAGGTCTGCGAACACTTCGAACAAGTCTGAGATAAGGAATTCCGTTATTATTGTAGCATTCAACGAACATAGTCACCTCCGTTACATACCTATAACTCTATATATAATTATATCACAAACGCAAGAAAAAATCCAGCAGAAATACTGGATTTTCAATGTTTTTTTATGTATTTTTAGTTTGTTTTTACCTCTTCAAGTGGCAAAGTCGGGTCGTTCCCGGTTCCGGTCCTCCGGCGTCCGCTTCCCGCGGCGCAACCCCGTCACCGTCCTGATTTAACCCTACTTTAGCACATGCGACTATAAAAATCAAGTATTTCCCCAAATAAATTATATTTTTTTGTTGTTTCTTCACAAAACCCTTTCACGATGTTTTCTTGTATACACCAGTACCTTTGTGATATAATAAACTTATAAAGGATGGAAACAAACAATGACATATGAGAATGCTGTTCGGATCCCGCAGCTGTCTCCCGTCTACAGGACGGTCGAGCACCGGGATTTCCGCGAGCTGCTTCAATACGCAGCAGATACATACGGGGATGACTGCGCGTTCATCCTGAAAGAAAAACGCGCGACGAAAACCAGTCCCGCCGAATACCGGAGAATCAGTTTCCGGGAGCTGAAGCGGGACGTGGACGCCTTCGGAACCGGGCTCCTGAAATCCGGACTGGCCGGCAAGCGCTTCGCCATTATCGGCAAGAACCGCTATGAATGGCTTGTCAGCTACTACGCGGTTCTCTGCGGACTGGGAATCTGCGTTCCGCTGGACAAAGGACTGCCCTGCGAGGAGCTGGTCTCCTCTCTGGAGCGAAGCCGGTGCGACGTCCTGATCTTTGACCGTGATCACAGCTCTCTGGTCCGCCGGGCGGCAGAAAGCAGCGAACTCTCTGTGGAAACGTTCATCTGCATGGATGACTCGGACTCCTCGGAACCGTTTCGCTGGATCCTGGACAAAGGCTATCTGGCGCTGGAAAACGGGGATACGGACTATTCCCGTCTTCCCATCGATCCGCAGGCCATGAGCATTATTCTGTTCACCTCCGGAACCACGAATCTGTCCAAGGCGGTGATGCTGAGTCAGAACAACATCCTCAGCAATATCTATGCGATGCTTCAGGTCGAAGACATCCGCCGCGGGGACGTCAACATGGCGTTTCTGCCGTATCACCACACCTTCGGTTCCACCGGACAGACCCTGATGATCGCGGCCGGCGTCACCACCGCCTTCTGCGACGGGCTGAAATACGTACAGAAGAATCTCGCGGAGTATCACGTTTCCGTGTTCGTCTGCGTTCCGCTTCTCATCGAGGCGATGTACAAAAAGATAATAAACGGTATCCATAAGCAGGGAAAGGATAAGATCTTCCGCAGGGGACTGCGGATCTCCGGTATTCTGCGGCGGCTTCACATCGACCGGCGCCGCCGGATCTTTTCCGATATCATTGAACAGCTGGGAGGAGACCTGCGGTTCATCATCAGCGGCGCATCCCCCCTGGATCCCGTCGCGGCCAGAGGTTTTGACGCTGTCGGAATCAACGTGGTGCAGGGATACGGCATGACGGAGGCCTCTCCGGTACTCGCCGCGGAAAATCCCGGCAGCCGCAGGGCCGGCTCCATCGGCAAGGCCATGCCCGGCGTAGATCTCCGCATCATCGACACAGATGCAGAGGGCGTCGGCGAGCTGGTCGCCAGGGGCCCGAACATCATGGAGGGCTATTATCATAATCCGGAGGAAACTGCCGCCGCGCTCGCAGACGGATGGCTTCACACCGGCGACCTGGCCTCGGTGGACAGGGACGGCTTCCTCTATATCCGCGGCCGCAGGAAAAACGTCATCGTGCTGAAAAACGGCAAAAACGTGTATCCGGAAGAGCTTGAGCTCCGGATCAGCGATTTGCCCTATGTCCGGGAGAACATGGTGTACAGCGAACCGCGCCACAGAAACGGCAGCGATAAGGATCTTGCTCTGTGCGCGAAGATCGTATATGACAAAGCCTATTTCCGCGATCACTTCGGCACCTGGGATCCCGGCAAGATCCAGACGCTGATCCGCCGGGATATCGATAAGATGAACGATGAGCTCCCGAATTACAAGCACATCCTCCGTCTGACGGTGACTGATCAGGAAATGGCGAAAACAACCACCGGGAAGGTCAAGCGGTATGTTGAAACCGGGTCCGACGCATAAAACGCGGCGCTGCCTGCGCAGACGCTGCAGAGAAGGCGACTGTCTGCCCGGGCAGCCCCTGCAGGTCAGGCAGGAAATGGAAAAAATTCCACTTACATTTACCTGTGCAGATATGATATAATACTTTCATTGCAATTTATAACCGGTAAATTTTTACCCGAAATTTGATTTATGGAGAACCAGATGACCAAAATTCTGATGAGGGGCAACTGCTCCCCGCTTTCCAACCCGACGATCAGCGAGCTGATCCGGGACAACACGATAGGATCGAATTCCGGAAATATGATTTTCCAGGCCTCAGTCATGCGGGCGCTGATGAAGAAGGACACACAGATCGATTTCATCAATACGCGGAACGAGGGCTTCCGCGATCATGAAATCGACCGGCTGAAGAATCAGTACGACTGCTTTGTGATTCCTCTGGCCAATGCGTTCCGAACCGGATTTCTGACGGAGCTGACGAATCTTCGCCGCATGGTGAAACGTCTGGAGCTCCCCTGCGTCGTCATCGGCGTCGGCTGTCAGGCGAATCTGAACGGTAAATTTTCCACCCGGCCGGAGGTGGACGAGCAGGCGAAGCTTTTCGTGAGCTCTGTGCTGGAGCATTCCGCGACCATCGGCATCCGCGGCGAATATACGGCGAAATATCTGAATCACCTCGGCTTTTCGGAAGGCCGCCACTTCGAGATCATCGGATGTCCGTCCATGTTCATGTTCGGCGAGAATCTTCCTGCGCCGCGCCCGCACGGCCTCACGCCCCGCAGCCGGATCAATTTCAACCGCAAGCTGGCGCTGCCCGCTGCAGTACATCATCTTCTCGAACGGCTGCTTCAGCCCTTTGAGGATTACTGGTTCGTGCCGCAGAACTACGATGATTTCAAGCTCCTGTACGCAGGAAAATCCATCGACAAGCTTAACGCCGATAAGGATGCGGGAACTTATCCGCTCACAAAGGACGATCCGATCTGCAGGGCAGGCCGGATCCGCGGGTTCCTGAACGTTCCCTCCTGGATTGATTTCATGAAAAAAGGCGACTTCACCTTCGGCACCAGAATCCACGGAAACATCATCAGCGTGCTGTCCGGCGTTCCCACCTATATCTTCGCACCGGATATGCGCGTTCTGGAGCTGGCTGAATATCACAACCTTCCGCACAGGACAATCCGGGAAGCATACGATATCCGGGATCTTTTCACACTCTATGACGAGACGGATTTTTCCTCCGTCATCCGCGGACACCGTGAGCGATTCGCTCATTATGTGGATTTTCTGAACGAAAACGGTCTCCCGCACATCTGGGACGGCTCTGAGCAGTACCGCGGAAACCAGACGCCTTACGACCTCGCGGTTCGCCGCACACGTTTCCACGCTCCGGTGAAGCCCTACGTCACGCACAACCGGCTGAAGCGCAGACTGATCAGCCGCGCCTACGGTCAGGCACAGAAGGAAAGAAAGGAAATAATCCAGGCGAGAAAGAAAATGGACGCCGACCTGTAGCGTCGCGGCGTCCGTTATCGTCCGTATTTCTCCAGCGTCACATAAACGCGGTCTTTCCGGGAGCGGCCTCCGACCTGCGTGACCCGGATTCTCCCGCTTCTGCGCATCGTGACGAGATCCCCCTCCCCGATGTTCATATCCGGTTTTTCCGCCTCCGTATGATTCACAAAGACCAGTCCGGTGCGGACTGCCGCACCTGCCTTTGTTCGGGAAATCCCGAACCCGGACGACAAAATATTATCCAGCCGCATGGAAGCCACAGTGACGCGGGCCGTCACGCTTCGCACCGGCGGAACGATAAGCTCTCCGATGGATTTCTGTTCCACGGAGAGCTCTGTTTTTCCGGCTTTGCTGTAATTGCTGAGGATAAATTCCGCAATCTCCCGGAGAACGATGATATCGGCTCCGTCCTCGCGAACCAGAATGTCTCCGGTCATTTCTCTGCGAATACCGAGACCTGTGAGGGAGCCCAGATAATCTCTGTGTGTCAGCGGCCTCCCTCCGGCCTTCACCCGGGACGCCCGAAGCACGGTCAGAGGTTCTGCATCCTCCAGCTGCAGATACGGCGGAACGCAGGCCAGGATCACCCTCTCTGCGTCGTCATATCCCCCGTAAAATTCCAGCGACACTCCGGTATCCTCCCGGGCGAACGCCTTCCGCAGAACAGACTGAAGGTGACTGTCCAGAAAAGGCGTCCAGGTGATATATCCCCGGGTACGGCTCTGTTCGATCTTGTCCTCTGCCTGAGCGAGGATCAGCTGTTCTTCCTTCTTCATGACATTCCTACTCGCAGCGCTCCAGAAGCTCTTCCCACTTCCGGTCCACATACTGCTGCGCCTCTTCCAGCATCCATTCATTCCCCGGCCTGAACATGTGGCGGAACCGCCCCTGCATTTTCAGGAACTCCTCGATGGGAAGCTTCTTTTTCGGTTCATACGTCAGATGCCAGCGTCCTTCGACGATTTCATACATGGGCCAGGCACAGGTGTCCACAGCCTTTTTACAGATCTCCGCCATATCCTCCATGTTATACCGCCAGCCTCTGGGACAGGGCGCGAGAATGTTCAGGAAGCAGGGTCCCTCGGTATAGATGGCCCTGTGCGCTTTATTGTGAAGGTCACGGAAATCGCCGATCATGGTGGTCTGCGCCGCATACGGAATCCCGTGCGCCGCGATGATCTGCGTCAGATCTTTTTTGTTCTGCCGTTTGCCGTAGCTCTCGGTGCCGACCGGCGTCGTCGTGGCGTCCGCGAACCGGGGCGTCGCAGAGGATCTCTGGATTCCTGTATTCATGTACGCCTCATTATCGTAGCAGACGTAAACCATGTCGTGACCTCTCTCCATCGCGCCGGACAGAGACTGAAGACCGATATCGTAGGTTCCTCCGTCGCCGCCGAAGCAGATGAACTTGAAATTTTCCTTCAGTTTTCCCCTTTTCTTCAGCACACGGTAAGCGGTTTCCACACCCCCTGTCGTCGCGGCGGCGTTCTCAAAGGCGCTGTGGATGTAGCTGTCCTCATACGCCGTATTCGGGTAGATGAAGGTAGAAACCTCCAGACAACTGGTCGCGTTGCTGACCACTGCTTTGTCCCCCTCGTCGAGAGCACGGAGCACGCCCTGCACCGCCGCTCCCGCACCGCATCCGGCACACAGCCTGTGTCCCGGTGCCAGACGGGGCTGTTTATTCAATTCTTCTCTAAGACTGTATCCCATAATTTATTCCTCCCTGACACCGATATGTCTGTATTTCTCGCCGACATGCCCGTCTTCCGCGATCTTCTGCAGTGCGTCAAACGCCGTCTCAAAGGTATCAGTCGTCACATCGCGTCCGCCCAGACCGTATACATAGTTCACCATAAGCGGTCTTCTCTCCGCATCATACAGCGCCGACCGGGTCTCCGCAAACACCGGACCTCCGCAGCCGGAAAAGCCCTCTGCCTTATCCATGACCGCGACCGCTCTGCATCCGGACAGTGCCGCCGCCAGTTCTTCCCGCGGGAAGGGACGGAACACACGGAGCTTAACCAGCCCCGCCTTCACTCCGCGCTCCCGGAGCATATTGACGGCCGCCTTTCCGGTCCCCGCTGAGGAACCGATGACAACCACCGCGAATTCCGCATCCTCCATCCGGTACTCCTCAATCATGTCATAGAATCGTCCGGAAAGCTCTCCAAAGTCCTTTCCCACCTGACGGATACGCTCTCTGGCGTCCTTCATGGCCTCTGCCTGCGCCTTCTTGATTTCCATATAATACGGTGAAACGCCATAAGGGCCCACCGCAAGCGGCTCCTGCGGATTCAGCAGGTAATGCTCCGGATTATATTCTCCGACAAAGCTCCGCACCTCTTCATCCTCCAGCAGACGGATGTTCGCCAGCGCGTGGCTGGTAATGAACCCGTCCTGGCAGATCATGACCGGAAGTCTGCAATGCTCCGCAATGGGCATGGCCTGCAGATAGTTGTCATAGACCTCCTGATTGTTCTCCGCGTAAATCTGAATCCACCCGGTATCTCTGCATCCCATGGAATCAGAGTGGTCGTTGTTGATGTTAATAGGACCGGTCAGCGCCCGGTTCACCACCGCCATCACAATCGGCAGGCGGCTGGACGCCGCTACATACAGCAGTTCCCACATAAACGCCAGGCCGGCAGAGGAAGTGGCGGTAATCGCCCGTGCTCCCGCCGCGGATGCTCCGATGCATGTGGACATCGCGGAATGCTCCGACTCCACCGGAACAAATTCAGTATCGACCTCGCCGTTTGCGATATATGATGCGAAATACTGCGGAATCTCTGTGGAGGGCGTAATCGGAAATGCTCCCATCACATCCGGATTGATCTGCTTCATCGCGTATGCCACGGCTTCATTGCCGCTTAATCTCGTATTCGTTCCCATTACTTTCCTCCCAGCTCCATTCTGATTGCTTCAAAGGGACAGACCTTTGCGCATATCCCGCAGCCCTTGCAGTGATCCAGGTCCGTATCCGTTCTCTTTCCGTCCTTCACCGGAATCGACGCGTCCGGGCAATAAGGAACGCAAAGCATACACTGCTTGCAGCGCTCCGGGTCGAACACCGGAGTCATGGTTCTCCATTCGCCGGTCATCACAAGCTTTGAAGTCGCCGGTTCATAAATTTCCGCTCCCGGCGTCAGCTCCTGCCAGGTGCTCCTCTCATTGATATCTTTTGCTGATCTGAACATCTCTACCTGCCTTTTTCTGTTTGTGGTCTTATCCTACTTTTACCTGCTCCATCGACATCCGCAGCGCCTTCATATTGCCGTCGATAACGTTCGGCTTTGTCGCGAATTTATGACGGAAGGAACCCTCCATATCGTGAAGGAATTTTTTGTTGTCGATCACATTGCTGACCTTGACGGTCGCCGCCAGCATCGGGGTATTCGGGAAATTCTTTCCCAGTGTCTCCAGTGAAATCTTTTCCGCATCCACCGCGCAGACCTTTCCTTTGTAGCCCTTCAGCTGCTCCCTCAGCTCCTCCGGTTCCCGCGTGCTGTTGATGATGATGGCTCCGTCCTCCGACAGCCCCGCCGTAACATCCACTGAATGAAGCAGCGTCTCATCGACCACCACCACGTAATCCGGATGATAGATATTGGAGTGCACCAGATTTTCCGTGTCGGAGATTCTGTTGTAGGCGGTGATCGGCGCGCCCATTCTCTCCGGACCGTATTCCGGGAATCCCTGCACATGCTTTCCGGAGCTGAACGCCGCGTCTGCCAGAAGCAGACATGCGGTCTTAGCGCCCTGTCCGCCTCTTCCGTGCCATCTGATCTCTACTGTTTTCTTTCCGTTTTCCATTTTCTTGCCTCCTACTACAGCGTCGCTGCGGCAGACTGTCAGTCCCGGTGCTCCCGTACAAAACAAAACTCCGCCCTGTATCAGGACGGAGAAAGACTCTTCGCTTGTAAACCACCTGCTACGACGCATACCATCATATGCTCTTCCGATTACGGGGAAGGCCCGTCAGAACCTACTCGCCGGAAACATGTCCGGTCTGTTTCAGCTCTGCAACTCAGGAGTGATTTTCAAAATGTACCGTTCTCGGCGCCGGGCTTCCACCATCCCCGGTTCGCTTGGCCTTCTGATACAAATCTACTGTCTCCGTCAAAGTCTTTGGTAATATTCAATTCACCATGTATGATAACGCAGGTGTTTCCGTTTGTCAACCACTAATTTTCTTTTTTTTATTCGTGCGTAAAACTAAATTCCGGGTCAGATGTTAATCTCACCCTCCGCCAGCGTGACAGCCAGGCCGCCGACTTTAACGCCGGGCTGCCCGCCCTGCATCACAATCCGGGTGTCAACCCTGGAGGGCCTTCCCATTTTCTCTCCCTGGATCACCGTATTCACCACATCCGCCGTCAGAACGCCGTACCGGTAGAGATAATAAGCAAGCGCTCCGTTGGAGGTTCCCGTAGCGGCCTCTTCATCAATATCATACAGAGGCGCGAAGTTCCGTGCGTGAATAAGACCGTCCTTTCCGTTGACAGTGAACGCATGAACTCCCACCACCTCATACTTTCTGGAAAGCTCTGTCAGCGCAGGGAAATCCGGAGCGATGCGTTCCAGCTCCTCCTCGTCCTTCACCGGGAGCATGATGTCGATCAGTCCCGTGGATATTTTTTCCGGCTTCAGCTGTACGGACGGGTTCTTCGACCAGACGCCCTGTCCTTCTGCTGAAATTCCCATAATGCGATACAGCTCTCTCACTGCCTCGTCACCCTCGATGACTCCATAAGCCTTCGGATCCGCCATGTCCATCAGAATGCTGTTTTCCTGCAGCGCGATGTCAATGGGTCCGGCCAGCGTCTCATAGCGGATTGTGTTTCCCAGCCGCGCCATTCCGAGCTGCATCAGCGCATAGGCAGACCCGATGGTCGCATGACCGCACAGTTCCACCTCTGCGGCGGGCGTGAAGTACCGGGTCCGAAAAATACCGTCTCCCTCTCGCCTCACAAAAGCGGTCTCCGAATATCGAAGCTCCGCTGCCGTCCTGCGCATCACCTCATCCTCCGGATAATCCTTTCCGTCAGGAATCACCACAACTCCGGCGGGATTGCCGCCGAACAGCGTGTCCGTAAAAGCATCAACAATCTGAAATCTCATAAGTTTTCCCTCCTATCTCCGGGCTGCTCACGGGCAGCCTGAATCTCTCCGCGAATCCGCTGTTCCACATCGTCAAACAGGAGTTCCCGATTATGGCGATAATACGCGTCGCATCCGAAATTCTCCACAAACCAGCTGGTATCGAACCCTGCCGTGATCTGCGTCACAAAGATGACCATCTCCTGCCGCTGTCCCACAGAGGCCTCCAGGAACCGGAAAGCGTTGTCGAACCGGATGCCGGTATCGTCGATCAGATTCTGGCGCCGGTCGAGAATCTCCTGAAACATCTGTCGCACAAGTTCCATTACCGCATCCTTCCCGGTCAGTTCCTTTTCCTGCCGGAGCTTCTCCGCATATTTCTCCAGCGTGTTCACCTCTCTCTGCCGCAGATCCCGTTCCTCCCCGGAGAGACGGTTTGCCTCCGCGTCCAGACGCATCTGTTTCCGGTGGGCGGCGGCCAGTTCTTCCATCCGCCGGTCACCCATGTCGACGTCCTCCGATTCATCGCGGAACCGGATCAGATCCTGATGCAGACGGTCCGCCAGAATATCCTCACGCCTCGTATTTCCGGCGGCCTCCGACAGTCTGGCAAACAGCAGTCCCATCACCGACAGCTTTTCGTCAAAGGGCGCGGTCTGCATCGTCCGCACAGTCACCGGCTCCCAGCGTCCACGCAGAATTTCCTCGACATGATAAGTGCTCTGATATTTGTAGTACAGATCCAGATACCCCGCAAAGTCGCGGGCGATATCCGGCATCTGAATATATTGCTCGATAACCTGACGGTCCACCCTGACCCCGATCTGCTCGCAGGCCTGAATCATCTCACTGAGGTCCTCCCAGCCTCTGGCCGTCACAAAATGCGTCCCGTCCACGGTATTTTCAATGCGGTAGAAATTCTCCTTCCGGATATCCAGATAACTGATCACCGCACCGTGAAGCCCGTTGCGCCACGCGTATTCCTTCCAGATCTCAAAATCCTCCTCCACCTCGATATATTTCACACGATCCAGCGTCACCACATCGAACGCACGGGCAGACCGGTTATACTCCGGCGGATTTCCCGCCGCGACAATGAGCCATCCCTCCGGCAGCTTCCGGTTCCCGAAGGTTTTGTACTGAAGGAACTGCAGCATCACCGGAGTCAGAGTCTCCGACACACAGTTGATCTCGTCCAGAAACAGGATTCCCTGCTCCAGGCCGGTCTGCTCCATAAGGTCATAAACAGAGGCGAGAATTTCACTCATTGTGTACCGGGTGACAGATACCTCCTCCCCGTTGTAGTCCTCATGCACGATAAAAGGAAGCCCGACCGCGCTCTGACGGGTGTGATGAGTCACCGTATACGCCACCAGCCCCACGCCGGTCTCCGCTACGATCTGTTCCATAATCTGTGTTTTCCCGATTCCGGGAGGTCCCATCAGCAGCACCGGTCTCTGCCGCTTCGACGGAATCCGGTAATTCCCCAGCTCATCCTTTGCCAGATAGGCTCTGAGCGTATCCTCTATCTCCTGCTTTGCCTGTTTTATGTTCATTGCCATAGTGCATTTCTCCTCTAACAAAATCTCGTCCGGCGGGGTTCGTCATCCGACGGTTTGCCGTCGTCCGGCGGAACTCATGTCCGGGGCAGTTCATCCCAGTCCGTCAGCTCCGGTTCCTCTTCCTCCACGCGCTCCAGTGTCCGCTGCAGGTCAGGTATCTCCAGCACCAGGCGGATCGCCCAGGGCGGCACCGGAATCGAAGCCGGCGGCTGCCCCAGAAACACGAACGCAGTCTCGTAAGCCGGACGACTCCGCGGATAGAAGCCGAGCCCGTCCGTAAAGTAAATCAGCCCCCGGAGGGATGTGAATTTCCCCGCCGCAACCAGCTCGTCCACGTATTCGAATACCGGGCGGAAATCCGTGGTATCTCCTCCCTTCAGCCGGAAGCGGCTCATATATTCCCGCAGCTCATCGAGGTCGCGGATCTCGTCATCTGCCCGGACTTTGTTGTCACACTGCAGGATATGGATGTTGACCTTTCTGGTAAACGTCTCCGTACTGCGCAGAATGGCGTAGGTACACGCCAGAAACATCCGCACCGTTTCCCCCGATGTGGACATGGAGGTGTCCACCGCGATGACCAGATCCTCAATCCGCTTTTCCTCTCTGGTTTCCAGCGGCTCCACAAGCGGCATGTTCCCGTAGAGCTCCAGTCCGTAAGTATAATAGATATAGTCGAAGGCGTCGGGATCCGTCTCCATCACCTCTCTCGGCGCCGCAAACCGCCTCAGAAAGCTTCTGTAATCCACATCATCGCGAACAGCGACCTCAAGCCGATCCATGACCTCACGGCCTCTTCCCATATTCTCCCGGAACATGGTCTTCATCAAGCTCATGGTCCGACGCGCCATATTGTCCCACTTCTGATCCTGCTGCTCCTGCTGCCGACGCTGCCGCTCATTCTGCGGTATCCAGAGGCGGTGATCATCCACGCGGAACGCAGCGTCCAGAGTTCCCAGCTGAAGGCGGTCCCGCTCCTCTCTCAGCAGTTTCCGGTAGACGCCTTCCGCAGTCACCACCTTCATCTCTCCGGAGCACTCCGCGATGAAATTCTGCCGGACGGGCATTCTGTCTCTCTCCGCGATACAGTCATACGGGAGCTCCTGCAGCAGCGCCTCCACAGCCGTATCACAGGCAATGTCCCACAGCACCGGATCCTTTCCCGCTGCCTTTCCGATATGCCGCAGAAGACAATGGAAGATCACATGCAGATATCCCCTGTTCATTCCGGTTCTGGATCTGACATAACGGTCCGCGATCCATCTGCCGCTGTAATAGAGAGCGTCTCCGTCCGAAGCCATGGTCGTGATCTTCTGTTCTTCGCCGGAAACAAAGGACAGGGCGCACAGCGCAGTATCCATGTATGGAAAATTCATATATAATTCGTTTCTGACCGCCAGGAGAATCTCTTCTCCGATCCGGTTCAAATCATAGCTCAAAACGCTTCCTCCGTCCCATCGGCTGCTCTCCCCGCAGTCCGGACAGGAGAACGGCGAGGCTCTGCACCGCTCCGCTTTCTCTGGCGAAGTCGCAGCCTTCCTTCAGCTGCTGCGGAGTGTACGCAACGATTTCCAGAAGGCGGCTCAGATCCGTTCCGTCTCCGTTTTCCAGAACCCAGCGCATCAGCCGTTCCCTGTTCTCTGTCACATATTCCAGGTAAGACTGACGCCGCTGCTCCTCCAGACCCTCCGGCCATCTCAGACGAAACCATGCGAGGCGGGTCAGAACGTCCTCGATTCCTCCACGCTCGCGGGACTTTTCCCACAGTCCGTCATAATCCTTCCAGTGCAGCCTTCTGTTCCGAAAAACGTGATGATACGGGTATCCCGCACCGTCCGTCGTATGATCAAACTGCCTGGCCGGCGTATTTTCCTCCCATATCTCCGCATATTCCGGAAACAGCAGCCGCGCCCGCGTTCCCGACGCGTCCCGAATCTGCACATCCAGCTCACGGTCAGTCTCACCGCAGATCTTTGCCAGGCCGCCCTGATCCTCACCCGGGCGGTTCACGATAATCTCATGCAGCGCCATACAGTTCATGAACGGACTGACTCCCCATTCCACAGGTTCGTCACAGAACTCAAACCGCTCCATATAAAACGCACCCATGAACGCGTAGTTTCCGATTCGGCGAATCCCGCAGGGAAGGCGCAGCGAGTGCATCCGGCGATTGGACCACTCCGCCTCCCGATCAGTTCTGCGGCCGGTCAGTTCAAGCTCCTCTCCTCCGCCACCATGATCCCGCGCAGCCAGAGCGTAATCTCCCAGCTCTGTGACCGGCAGACCCAGAAGCTCCTCCGGGAGCACCGCCTCCGCATCGCAGGTCTCCGCCCGCAGAATCGCGATACCGCTGTTCTTTTGTTCATACCGGATCCTCCAGTTTCCGCAGCCCGGAATCTGTCTCATGCCCCAAACCTTTCCGTCCTCAGCCTCCGCGGCGGACTCTCTTCCGTAAACACTGATTTCATTTTATCATGAAAAAGAAATTCTATCTACTGCTTAATACGCACCCGTTGAACCGGCAAAGCTCAATGAGTGTACTCTGTTTAATATACCTCATCTGTCCCGAAGTAAAAGAAAATTTCAGAAATAAAAAAGCCAGCAGGCTGGCTGAAGGAAGAATATCCGTTGAGTAAATTCTCTCTGGAAGTGGTTATAGAGTGTGCTGTAATGACATCCGGGAATCCGGACTCACTACTGAATATCATTCTTCGATGTGTTGTCAGTGTGTGTGTGACAGACAGCCTGCTGTACTTACATTAGAATTTTAACAAAAGATGCGGCCTCTCTGCAACAAAACCGGCGATTCCCGCTTTATTGGGGCAGAACAATACCTTCACAGGGCAGAGCTTCGTCCGTTTCCCTCTCCCTCTGCCCTTCCCGTACCCCCGGATTTACGCCGTTTTCTGCCCAAATGAGGTAAACCTGTGCCCTTTTTAAACAAATAACGGCGCGCATGATTGCCGTATTTCCAATCACTTGTTATATTTTTTAGAAAAGAAGGGATTGGGTGATCGTGATGACAAAAAAATACGTAAGCGATAATATACACACAGAGGGCGGCGGGTCCTTTGATGTTCTGATATCAAACTCCAGCGAATACAATGAAAAAAAATTTCCCGAGGCGGCAGGTTCCATCTCCTCGTGGAAGCTCGGCGTCAGCCACTATACGCGCCTCAGCGTCACAGACATGACGCCTTCGGAGAATATGCGGGTCCGCTTCTCCTTTCCGGACAGAAGCGTCATTGTCCTTTGTTTCAACCTGGAAGGCCCGATGGAGTGGTACTGCGGGAACGAGGATTTTGTTTCCGCGCTGAAACCGTTTGAATGCTGCGTTCAGTTCGGCATCGAGAAGGAAGGACACGTTTACTTCCGGCGGGATACGAGGCACCGTCATATCTGCGTCTATCTGCACGACCGCAACTATCCGTTTCTGCGCGCTGCTCTGGAGCGTTCCGGGCTCCGTCCCGATGAGCTCCCGGTAGAATCAATGCAGAAGTACGCCACCAGCCCCGGGATTCAGAAGACTCTCACGGACATCTTCAGTCCGCCGTGCAGCGAGGCGTATCGCGCTTGTTATCTCGAGGGAAAGGTTCTGGAACTGATTTCCCTCTTCTGCGGCGATATCCTTGAGAAGAATAACGTTGCGGCGAACATCTCCATGGATGAACGGGCCTGCATCCAGCGGGCGAAGGAAATCATCGACGAGCAGTACGCCCGGCCCCTGACCATCAAGAGTCTTGCCAAGTCCTGTTTCATCAGCGAGACGCGCCTGAAGTCCGGATTCAAGGAGCTGTTCGGCTCCACAGTTTATGAATACCTCGTAGACAAAAGAATGGAGGTAGCATTTGATCTGCTGTCCTCCAATCAGTATAATGTTCAGGATGTATGCTGGCGCGTGGGATACGCCAACGGAAGTCATTTCTCCCGTCAGTTCCGGAAAAAATACGGTTTCAACCCCGGAAAAATCAAATCGTCAGACTGATTCTCCTTCCCCGGACGGAAGGCGCCGGAACCGCTCCCTGTGATAAAACCCGTTCCGATGTTCCGAACCGCTTCCGGGCTGCCGGACATATCTCCGTTTCAGGACGAGCCTCCCTGCTGAAGCTGGGTTCTGTACCGGGACGGAATAACGCCGTATTTTCTCTTGAACGCGGCCGCGAAATTGCTCGCCTTTGAATAGCCGATCTCGGTGCAGATTTCTTTCACACTCATATCAGTGCCCAGCAGCAGGGCCGCGCCCTTCTCCAGACGCTGATCGATCACATAGGCGTGAATCGACGTACCGAAAACCTCCCGGAAACTTTTTCCGAGGATCGTGGTGCTGGTCCCCACCAGTCTGGCCAGCTCATTCCTTCCCGGCACATTGCGGATCTCGTCGTCGATGATCCGCCTGGCCTCCACCGCCGCATCCACCTTGCTCTTCTCCAGATGACATGCGGAGGCCGTTACGATATCCGCCTTAAAAACACTGGCAAGCACAAGGGAAAGGAGCTCATTAATCTTGCTCTCCAGATACAGATATCCCGGTCCGCTCTGATACTGCGTGTAATCCTTCAGCTCTGTGAAAATATGTTCCGTCCGGTTATCAATGTCGATATATGCGATATCGCCGGTGATCGCTCCCTGATAGCGGTCCCGCTCCTTTGAGTCGAAATACTTCCCCAGCATGGCGTAGTAATAGGAAACCGGGATCTTCATGCACCGGAGATTATAATTCTTTCCTCCCCGGTAGGTCACCCTCTCAATCAGACCGCTGCCTTCATAGATGCACGCCTGCCCGTTTTCGATATCATAGATTTTCCGTTCCTCGCCGACGGAGCAGGAGACCCGCTCCCCGAAGCAGAACCACAGATAAATGTAATCGTCTCCCGTCTGGCTCTCTGCATCATGATCTTCAAAGAAGGACATATTCAGAGTGATGAGAATCACCCCCTCCTTCGTGACCGTTCTGCTGATGGTGCCGTTCCCCACATCGATGGGGACGAACTCCTCAATCCGCCGGGGAGCGTCTTCAAAGGCCTTTTCGAGGATTTTATTCAACTCGGCCCCGTCGCGTCTCATAACGTCCACCGCTCTGACATCGCGTCATTGCCTGATATTATCCCGCCGGTCTTTGTTGTCGACCCGCTTTTAGAGTTTTTCGCGGCACTGTAATCCTGCAGCGTATTGAACATATTTTCCACACGCTCTTTTGTTTTGCTGCTCATCTGACCCGTTCCCGCGTTGTACACCATGATCATGCTGTACTTTCCAAACACCAGATATCCGTTCAGAGACACATTTCCCTTTGTCAGCTTAACCTGATACGCCTTGCCTCCGTCAATGGGGCTGTCCACAGCCTTTGTCTTCACGGTAACGCCGCTGTACGCACGGTTCAGGTATGCCTTCAGCTGCCGCTCAAAGTCAGAACTGGAATAATCGCCTGTTCCGCCTGAAATCATGCTGTATGCGACCATCAGATTGTCCGCCCCGGTCGCCTTTCCGTTCGGTCCGAAGACCGCCACATTCGCGCTTCCGGAGGACTTGGAATAGGCGCTGTCCTTCGCCCATCCGGTCGGGATCTGAACGACGAAGCCTCCAACGTACTGGCGGGTGTATTCCGGAGGATTCTTTGTATATTTAGCCGCTTCCTCCTTCGCCTTCTCCTTATCCCAGTACATCTTCATGCCGTAGTAGGCTTTCATCTCCTCCAGCAGTCCGTCGGTATCGTCACCGGTGCTGTCAGAACTGACCTTCACAACGCCGGAGACATAGTACTCCTTCTTTTCGACCTCGATTTTGGAAAGGAATTCTGTAATGCAGACACTGTAATAGCTGTTGTCGTACTTCTTCAGAACCTGAAAGCCTGTAGCGTATGCGCTGTTCTCATCCTTGGTCTTCTTCACGCTGTTCATTTCATCAACAGCGGCGCTCAGATTCGGTGAGCTTATCGAGCCGTACTTCTGGATATATTCCTTTGCGCCCCCCGCGTTGTCAACAATAGAAGAGTTAACGGTCTTCAGCGTGATGCTGACGCCCTTTGCCGTTGAGGAAACATAATTCGTCGAGCTGTACTCATTGCTTCCCTTCGGGATGAATGCCTGAATTTCCTCGTCTCCTGATCCCGGCTTCAGCGTCGCATCGCTCAGATACTTGAATCCGTCGTAATCCTTCACGGTGGTTCCCAGTGTCGGCGGTTTGCCGCATCCGGAAACCAGCATCATGGCGGCGATGCACAAAACCATCACGGCAAGAAGCTTCTGCTTCCGCCCCGATCCGGCTGTCCCTCCTTTTGTCCTCACATTCTCTGCACGGTTCCGTTTGAAAATAGTCATGCTTTCCCTGTCCCCTTTCATTCTTTTCAGATTCAGTTTCGTTTCCTTCTCATATATACGCTTATGCCAAGCAGCGCCGCGGCAGAAACCGCAACTGCTGTAAGGTATACCCACAGATTTGTCCGATCCCCGGTGTCAGGGCCTCCGCCTCCCGGTTTCACCCGGCAGGTGTTTGTGATAATCATATTTCCCTGATTCCGGTCGTTTACGGATACGGTGTACCCGGCGGACGTCCCGATCTCCTTCACGGTGTAGCGGATTTTCTTTCCGTCCTTCACTGCCGGAAGATCGCTCCATGTCTTTGTCCACTTGTTTCCCTTATTCAGAACGGCTTCCTGTCCTGCATCGGCTCCGTCTGCCATCAGGCGGACGCGAATCTGCTTCGGACGCTTCCCGTATTTGTCGTCCTTGTCGTTCCAGTGCTTTGTCACCGTCGCGCTGGTCCTGTCCGCGGCGTGGGTGTTGGTGATATCATAGCCGTCAATTTCTGTACGGTATCCCGGAACCGAATCCTCGGTAACCGTGTAGACGATTTCTCTTCCTCCGTCGAATTTCGGCAGATTCCGGAAGCTGTACCTCCATCCGTCCTCTTCAGAGATCGTTTTCTCTGCGACTTCTTTTCCGTCTGCCAGCAGATTAACGGTCACACTCTTCGGTCTCACGCCGTCCCGGTCGTTTTCATCCTTCCAGGTCTTGGTTCCGGACACGGAGATCAGAGCCTTTTTATTTGTTATCGTCTTGATCGTCGCCTCATCTTCTGTAACGGTCACCTCATAAGGCGTGCTGTCAAGCTCATAACCCGCCGGCGCAGTCACCTCGACGATGGAGTATTTCCCCGGAACCAGTTTTCCCGAGGTCGCCTCGCCCCGCGCGTCTGTCGTCAGCGTGAATGAACTGTTGTTCTCAAGATTTGTAATCTTGAATTCAGCGCCCGCCAGAGGAATCGAATGATCCTCCTCATCCACCTTCAGAATCCTGATTTTGCTCATCAGATTACCGTCGCCGCTTCCGCTGGAGGATGCCGACGTGTAGCTGGCCTGAACAGTTCTGGCCACGTTGCTTCCCGTGGCGGAAGCCTTGTTGCGGAGCGTAGTCCCCGGAATATAGGTCGTCTTGTAGCTCAGCTGATACTGCTTCCCGTCCACAATATTCCCCATGTCAATCGTGAATTTTGTTCCGTTGTCGGTAATCTTCAGTTTCCCGTCCAGGCTGATCTCCTGAATCGTTTCAATATTGAACCCGTTTGCATCGTATTTCACTTCTTTCAGAACAAAGGAATCCGGGATGTACTGCATCCCGCCGAGATCTCCGTTTTTAACGGAAAGCTCATCGGAATACACGAAATTCGTGTAATTCCCTTTAACGTGATTGATCCGGACATACCACTGAGCGACATCGTCGCCGTCCCTGGAAGCTTCTCCCCACTTCCCGATCACTTCGTCCTTCAGTCCGGTGGGGCCTGTAATCGGGACACTGATCGTCGAGACCTGCGACCCGATTGAAACGGAGAATTCGTTAGTTTCATCGTTTTTAATGTTCGTGAAGTGTGCCTGCAGCTGCATCTTTCCTTTGATATTGTACCGGTTTTCCACATAGTCGGTAAAGGTAACCTTCACCGTGCCGCCTCCATCACTGCCCGGCGACACGACCGCCGTTCCGATCACACTACCGTCCGGCGCCGTGAGGTTGAAATGGGTAGCGGCCGTATTCTTCGGAAAGACGAATTTATCCGGCAGTTTTACCGTAAAATAATCTCCTTCTTTCAGAGTGTTGCCGTAGACCGACGCATCCCAGTTCATGTTCACGTAGAATCGCTCATTCCATTCAAAACTGGTCGCTGTGCTTGTAGAGTAATGAGAGATATTAAAGTCGGTAATCTTCACCTCTGTGCGTTCAGTCGCATCCTCCGCATGTACGGGCGCGGCTCCCTGCCACAAAATACCTCCCATCAGGCAGACCGCTAAAAGGCATCCGCCCAGAATCGTCCCTGCCTTCTTCAGCCAGATCTTTCTGTGCATAATACGTTCCTCCTGCTTTTTCGCTTTTCCCGCTGTTTTTCGGGCTGTATTATTCTTTCTTTTTTCTTCCGCCCGCTTATCTCCTCCGGCCTTTACCGAAGGGTTTAAAAGCAAGGCTCTGCGTTTTATTTTATAACAGGAGAACCGGTTTTTTGTGCCTCAATGCGACATCTCTCTGTCCGGAAACGACCCTTCAGCCGCCGCAACTGCCCGCAGTGCCGCCTCATGCCGGACGGGCCACGCGCAGTGCAGGAAGGCTGCTGCGACTGCCCGCGAGCCCTTCATTCTGCGAGTGAAGTCTTTATTTCTGCGGCTGCAGATCCTTTGTTATGACTGACCATCTGTCGATCAGTTCTTCTGTGCCGCACCGGGCGTTCGCCGGACTCGTGGAGGGCAGCAGCACCGCTTCACGTCCGGTACGCTCCTCGATATAACGGCGGTAAATTTCATAGGACTTCCGGCCGTTGCAGTAAATCCGCCGTATATCACAGCGATTCAGAATGACGCTGAGATTGTTGGGACGGACACTCCTGATGCTGGAATCCGAGGAACCGCTGATTTCACATACAGCGACGGAATCCCACAGCGCCAGATGATGTTCGAGAATCAGTGACCGTTTTGCCTCGATAGTCTGCGGCTGCGGACAGTTCAGTATCGTCGCCATCACCTTCCAGAAGCGATTCCGCGGATGTCCGTAATAAAAATTCTGTTCTCTAGATCGGACGGAGGGAAACGAACCCAGAATCAGAACCCTGCTGTCTTCATTAAACAGAGGATCAAAGGGATGCTCTATTCGTTCTGCTCCGACTTGAGATTTTCCGGCCATTGTTCTCCTCGCTTTCCGTTCAGATTGATTTCAATTTGTTTCCATTGATTTCAATTGATTTTCCGATGAAGTGTCTGAAATTCCTGCAATACCTGCGGCAGGCCGTCGAATATACTCTTCAGGCTGCCGGTATCTCCGGCCTGTTCGATGCCCCAGCACGTACTAAAATGACTTCTATGATTTAAATTAATTCCGTGAATATGACGATTCGACCGGCAACAGTAAATCTGTACCGGTTTTGAAAAGTACACCCTTTCGGGCTCAAAACACACATAAACCAGCCATCAGACTGGTTTATGCAAAGACAATTCTATCATACATCATACGATCTGATGATGCCCGAAACGCATTTCTCTGTTTCTCCGGGCATTGCATTATAAATGACATATTATTCACTTCTTTTTTTTCACTTCCACTTTCTTTTCCGACAATGCGTGCGCATCCATCGAATATGCCTGAAATATCAATAATACAGAAAGCATACCCGGTGGCCTTCCGGCGCACACCGCCATTGAATTGTGCACCGCGGCGCTGCTGACAAACTGCCGTCAGCGCACGTTAAGTCCGACGGGGATTTAACGGGTGGACATTAATTATAACATTGATCCGGCCGCGATTCAATTGAAAACTTTGTTCCCTCGCGGTTCCCCGCGCGGCAGGCCTCTCACTTCCGCGCGCAGGGCCTCGCCTCAACGCGGCTGTTTCAGCCTGGACTCCCACTCTGCCTCTTTGAATCCGATCAATACAAATCCATCGCCGACTGCCAGCGGTCGTTTCACCAGCATTCCGTTCGTGGCGAGAAGAGCAAGCTGCTCGTCCTCGCTCATCTCCGGCAGTTTTTTCGACAGGCCCATTTCACGGTACAGTATCCCGCTTGTGTTGAAGAACCGTTTCAGCGGCAGACCGCTCATAGCGTAATATTTCCGCAGGGCGTTCTCGTCGGGATGATCCTCCCTGATGTCGATAACCGAATAATCTATCCCGTTATCATCCAGCCACTTCAGAGCCTTCCTGCAAGTGGTACATCTGCTGTAGCAATACACTTTAATCATTCGCTTTCCTCCATCAGCTGTCTGAGTAATCGCTCTCTGTCATTGATGAACAAAGATGTGATCTGATAACTGTCAGTTTCCTCATACTCTATCGGATGAACCGGTCCGTCGTCAAAGTCCAGGAGCTCTGCTCCCGGAAATCCGAGCAGAATCGGCGAGTGCGTAACGATGATGAACTGAGAGCCGCCTTTCACGCAGCGGTCGATCTCCATCAGCAGCGCCAGCTGTCTCTGCGGGGACAAAGCTGCTTCCGGCTCATCCAGCAGATAGATCCCGTCAGGGCGGAAGTTGCTCTTCGCCACCGCAAAAAAGCTCTCTCCGTGAGATCGCTCATGTAAATGCAGCGGAACCCCGCCGGGTCCCCGGCTGTACTCTTCTTCCTTTGTCGCGACATTATAGAAGCTTTCCGCCCGAAGGAAGTACCCTGACTTTGTCCTTCTCGCACCCTTCGACAGGCGCACCGCATCACACAGTTCTGAATGCGAATCATACGTACTGAAGCTGTAATTCTTTGTTCCTCCCTCCGGATTGAAGCCGTAGGCAACCGCAATCGCCTCCAGAAGCGTCGACTTGCCGGAACCGTTCTCACCGACGAAAAGGGTGACCGGCTTGCTGAACATCACCTCGTCTACGCCGCTGATCGCTTCAATACCGCGAAGGTAGCTGTCCTGTTCAATTCTATCCCATTCTATGATGGCTTTGTCTATGAACAAAGAAGTCACTCGTCTGTCCTCTCCTCATGAATTATGCACGCCTCAGGGGCAGCAGAACACAGGTCCGCCGGTTTGTGGAGCCTTTTCAGTATCATGTGCCGTCAGAATCGCCTGACAGTGTTCATCTTCTCCTGTCCGGAAGTGACAACATGATCTCTTTCGCATGAGTGAGCATATGGATCAGCCCGTCAAATGCTTCCATATCTGCATCAAAGTAATAAAAGTTCTTCGTCCCCTCTTTCCTGACCTTGACGATGCCCGCGTTTTTCATTTACAACAGTCATTCGCACCCCTTCTTTCGTTCAAGTGTTTGAACGATTATAACACATTTGAAAAGAAAAAGGTCATTCATAAAGAAAATCAAGACGAATCAATTCCCCACGCAGAATCTTTCACTTCAGTGCACCAGGCTTTGCCTTAGCATGGCTGTTTCAGCCCGGACGCCCACTCTGTCTCTTTGAATCTAATCAATGCGCATCATTAAGTTCCTCAATTCGATTAATCAGTTCATGACTGAATCCCTCCAGATCTCCGAATCCAATTACACCATCGCGAATCAGGCAAATTATATCAAAATCCATATTACTCTTTTCCAATCTAAGAAATACGCCCGGTGTTCGTCTGTCCTGTCTGATTCTTTTCTCCATTTCCCAGAATTTCGTTGAAGCCGGATCATCGCCCTGAAGATATTCAATGTATTCCTCAATAAGCCTCTCCATATATTTCTCCTGCCACTCAGGAAGTCTTTCGCAGAACAGTTTCCAGTCGCTCTTTTTATGTTCAAAATACGCCATGAATTCCTCCTCCCTTTGCGTTCTGCTTACAGCTGATCATATTTTGTGCTTCTGCCGGCTGCTTTCTCCACCGGATACTTAGCCTCATTTTTTGTCATCTTGGAATTGATGATCTCGTCCTCGTCAAGCTCCAGCACATCCAGCATATTTCGGCAGTAGACCATCACGTCAGCGAGTTCCTCCTTCACATGCTCCAGATCATAGTCCGTGTCATTCCACTGAAAGCATTCCAGCAGCTCACTCGCCTCAATGGCAATAGACTTGGCCAGGTTCGCCGGTGTGTGGAACTGCTCCCAGTCCCGGTCTTCCGTAAATTTGCGTATGCGTTCTACTGTTTCCTGTTTCATTGTTTTCTGCCTTGACCTCAAGGTTTTTTTCTGTCTCCTGACATCCCGGTAGAATCACATTTTGTGATTTCAAAGGATATGAGACCTCACGTCTTTATTTTAGCACAGAACCATACATCTATCCATGACAAATATCCATGACAAAAGCAGAGCCGATATGCGCAGCAGATATATTTAATGGTGTAATACGACGTATGCGCCTATCAGATCCAACGGAAATCTAATGGGCAGACACAATCTGATAATTTTCATATGCAGCATACAGAAGCATTATCAGGATCGGCAGGATCAGGAGCAAGATAGTCAGAATTACCATTGCCCGCTTGAATCCCTTAGCTGTCAGTTTCTTAAGCCATGACCCTAATGCTACGCCGGCTGCACTTATCACCGCGCCAAAAGCTGTCTGAGCAACCGCCCTCTGTCGTTGATGAACATCGATGTGAGCTGATAACTGTCCGTATCCTCATAGTCGATCTATCGGCGTGCCGTCTTTGATACAACGGTGATTTTTAACTTCCTGATGTAATCGGCTCAAAACGGCTTGAAATAGCAGCATTTCCAGTGCGCGAATACTATGGAAATACCCTGTCATCCGGCGATATGAAACCCTACTTGTGAATCGATTCGTTTGTGTCATCATCGTTTTGCACCCTCCTTTCTGTGAGAACATGTGCTATCGCTGAAATGTATGGTTATCGCTGAAAAGTGTGGTAACGATAAAAGGTATCACTCGTTTTTCTCGGCTTCAATTTCCTTCAACGATCTGCCGTTCTTATCCTTCCACGTCTTAGGCCCACTGACGCTATACCCGAGAACGAAATCAGCCGCTGCAGAAGAGCTGGAGAAAAGCAGGTCTTCCGTCGTAACCAGATCCTTTAATTTCTCTTCCTCCGTCCATTTCTCCCGGAGTTTCACAATCCCAGTATTCACCGACTTCGCATTCAATTTTTCATTGACCACGGCTCCTTGCAGAACTACAAACCCCTCGGTTGTGGTCTTTCCGGTTGCCTTCGCCGCACCAGTCGATATGTAAAGCAGTTCTTCATCGTCAGAAGGATTGGAAGGACTATGCTGGAGCAACGGTTCAAGAACCTTGTATCCGAGCGCGTTGATGACAACCTTTATGTCATCGATAAATTCTTCCATGACGGCTCGGTCGGATTCCTTCATCACTGTATTTGAATAGGTATTCTTCGTCAGAATCTTATACCGCTTACAGCTTTTCGCTGTTTCTACAAGCCGATTCTCAAGGTATCTGATCAGCGTCTTATTGAGATCGCGTCCAGTAAAAATGACTGCTGTCGTCCAGTAGTATTTTTCCTTATCTGCCTGATAATCACGCAAGTGCTGAACGAGCCGCTCTTTCACATTCTCTGATTCACCAATATAAACGGAATCAGAATCATCATCCTCTTTGCAAAACAGGAAATAAACTCCAGCTTGCGTAATATCGTCACGGGTACAGGACTGAACCTCGATACGCGGGATTTTGATTGCTTTGCCGTTCCAGTTTGAAAGCTCTGCTGTTATGATGCTATCCGCTGTGCCGTTCACGAGGAACAGCTCGATTGTTTTTCCGTATGGCATTTTTAGCTCCTTTCGTGTGTTCCAAGTGTTGGTACATGGACTGCTTCTAAAAACTCATTGCATTCTTCAATCGAATGCCCATACATCCCTGAAAATAAATATTGATAAGCCTGCTGCTCATGATCACCTTTCTTGAAAGAAAGGCCAGCAAGACCGAGTACTTCCTCCATCTCTTGAAGGTCGAGCCCTAAACCGACACCCATCGCGACAAGAGCTGGCATTTTGAATCTATGGTTTGGCTTCTGTCCTCTTGTATAATCCATTGGGCCGAGGTTCGTCCTATCTATGAAAATTGCCGTGTTCCAGTGGTCATTACACATATATTCCCAGAGAAGTTCGTTTGCCGTCTTGTGTGTTGCTGCAGATCGTTGAAACTTCTTCTCAAAGTCTTTAGCCTTGTTATAAATCTCAGTATTCTGAGTGTTGGCATCAAACGACTTTTCTTCTTTGAAAACCGTATCCGATCGGTACATCATGTAGGATGATGTATCGTGAATCAGATACTGTTCCGCTACCAGCCTGACAGAAAAGTCGAGTGTACATTCAGCAAGATGAGTTTTCGCATACTCGGTCAGATGGTGAACAGTTCCTTCTGACTGGACATACCTTGAGTCGCGCAGGACAAAATATCCATCAGCAAAGCAAAAAACGCCTGTATCAATCGTTTCTCTGAGCGATTCGTTTTCAAGGTACAGCTTAAACGCGTCTTCAACTGTAATGGGGAGCTGATGACGTGTTGCCTTTGAGCCGGTGCGCTCTCTTTGCTTTCCGCTTTCATTAGCCGCGCTGTTTGGATCAGTAAACGGCGCTGCATCATCGTACCCAAGCTCCGTCATCCTTATTGCGGCGGACTGCTTTGAAACTGCAAAGAAGTCGGCAAGAGCAGCGATTACTAGTTTCGTGCAATTGGCACGGTCATTTCCCGTAGAGGAGAATCCGGCATACAAAGCCTCAATCTTTTTCTTCGTGGCTTTTCTCGGCATCAGAATTTTAGGAGCTATTGTACGTGCCTGCCATTCCATCCGCTCGACATCTGACCACTTACCCCGGTCTTGATTTTGGCTTTTATCATACCGATTGCAGCGGATACCGAACTCCACGCTTTTATCATGTATTCTTTTATAGTTGAAATAGTTCCTGTGCCGCCACCAGTGGTAACATTCATGAGCCAGCGTGTTGTTAATCCTACCGGCATTGATAATATCCGCATCGACGAAAACTGTCGGTCCAGAAACCTCATAGCCGGTGTATTCCTCCGATGACCAGTCGTAAACCTCTATTGTTCCTTTTGAAAACGCGATGGCTCCTTGTGTGCTATCGTCCGGTGACAAATACTCCGTTTCGACAATATCAAGAGACATGAGCCTTGTCGCTATTTCACAAATCGGTATCCGGCGCGGATTTTCAACTGCATCTGCACAGTTATATTTTTTGAGGAAGGCTTCAGCTTCTTCTTCAAAATCATCTACATAGTGGAAAAATGGATTCTCCATGCGGTCACTGTCACCCTCCTCTCGAATTAATCATCCTTCTCGTCACGGAGAATCTTGTATACCTCAGCATAAAGACGCTGGCAAATTTTGCGCGCACTTCTTCATTATTAAGAAGAAGTGTATAGAAGTCAGCGTTCTGGTCATAGCCCTCCACAAGTGCGTCTTGAATACAATCGTCATAAGTGAACTTGAATTCATCAATCGGATTGCTCTTTGCGCTCTTCTTGAGCCGCTCTTTGAATTCGTCATTTTTGAGCAGAAGGTCACGAAGCTGCATCGCCGCCTTCGTAGTGAAGTCCGGCTCATAGTCTTTATCATACAGAGCATTGACTTCATCGATAATCTGAGAGAGTTTTTTCTTTTGCTGCTCCTCGAGGCTTGCGGGCTTTGGCTTCTTGATTTTCACTTCCGGCTTTGCTTCTATTTCGCCGCCGGTGTGTTCTTCCATTTGTTTTTGCCTGAAATCACTGACTGTGATTTTATCTGCAATATCAAAGTTGTTTCCGCCGCTACCCGGATTCAGTTCCTTGATCAGGTACGACATAAAGTTATAACGTTTATGGAACTCGATGTTCTCATACGCTGTTGCCTGAATCAGGAAGCAGTATCCTTTCAGGAACCGACGCATGGTGATCTTGATTTCCATTTGCTCCTTTTCAGGGCACTTCATGATAATCTTCAGCGATTTGTCGAGCAGTGCCCACATCCGCTGTTTATCCTTTGTGGAACGTGACGGCTGGTAAAGATACTTATTGAACTCATCTATGTCGTCAGCATCGAGGAAATCATACTCATCAATTTCCCGGTCCAGATCACGAATATCGGAAGGCGAAATTGTCTGGAACAAAATCGTATCCTTGTAGTAAGGCTCAAACGCCTTTTTAACACTGAAACCTCAAATTTAACGTATATATGAATCCTGCTAAATTACGTACATAATAAGGCTTCCAGATCAATGCATAGCTCTATAGTGCCTGAAATACTGGCTTTGCGCAATATTTTGTATTCGAAACCCTTGATTTAGCACTACATATCTGGTACACTTATTACGTAATTAACGTATATATTCGAGGTACCAAAATGAGCATTCCGCAATCGATCAAGGAGAAAAAGCCTGCACAATTCGGAGCGGTGGAGATCCGCCGATTCGGTGACGACAAATATTATGTCTACCAGATCTCATCCAAATGGGATCCCGAAAAGAACCGTCCGAAGAAGGTAACTGGCAAAAGCATTGGCAAGATCACCGAGGCTGACGGGTTCATCCCTAATGCCAACGGACTGAGGCTGATGGCAAAGATGCACATCGCCCCTGATGTGGCACCAGTAGTAAAGAACTATGGCGCATATGAGTTGATGCAGCAGCTCTCTCCTGATCTCAGTGATCAGATCAAGACATTCTTCCCGAACATGTTCCGGGAGATAAGAACGATCTCACTGATCAGACTCGTGGACAGGGTCTCGTCTGCAAAGATGATCCAGCCGGTTTTCCTTGACTCATATATGAGTGACATTTGCGGGGACATCGCAGCATCTGAGACATCCGTGCGCAGATTCGTTTCTAAGCTTGGCACCATGCAGGATACCATCGATGCATTCATGAGGTCCCGTGTCATGCCGAGCACGACTCTGCTGTTTGACGGCACTTCGATCTTCTCAAGGTCGCAGGACTCGCTGGCGGTCAAAGGATACAATCCTGATCACAGCCGGAACACTCAGGCTCGCATGCTGTATGTTTTTGAGAAGGATACTCACATGCCGGTCTTCTACCGCATTCTTCAGGGATCGATAGTTGACAAGACGGCATTCATCGATACGGTAAAGGCGTCCGGGTGCAGGGACTGCATCATCATTGCAGATAAGGGTTTCTACTCAAAGAGGAACCTTTCTGTGCTGATGGAGGCTGGGATGAAATATATCCTGCCTCTGCAGGACAACACCGTGAATGTTGAAAATTCCTTCTATGAAGACAAAGACGACAACAAATTCGATGATGTGTTTTCCTACAACCACAGGCCTGTCTGGTACCGAAAGAAATCCAGCGGTAACAAGGGCAACTTCATATACACGTTCCGTGACGACATACGCAAGGCAGAGCTTGTCGAACGCTATGTGGTCAAGGCTGAGAATGACTACGGCGAAGAAGACCGTAAGCCAAAAGATGTCCTCAAGCAGATCCGTATGGGATACTTCTCATTCTGCAGCAATCTCGACGTGGAGCCGCAGGAGATATATCTTGCGTACAAGCAGCGCTGGGATATTGAGCAGTGCTTCGATTACCTGAAGAACAGCGTCATCTGTTCTGCATCTCATGCACGCACAGATGATTACTTCCGTGGCTGGGCGTTCCTGAACCATATAAGCCTGTTGTATTATTATGGCTTGCTCAATGCACTCAGAAGCACCGGGCTTGACGAACGCTATTCAGCCGAGGATGTCCTGAAGCTGGTAAAGAACATCTACAAAGTCGATGCCGGCGATGCCGAAGGGTACCGCGTTTCAGCTATCCAGAAGAAGACTCATCGTGTGCTGAACACACTCGGAGTCGACCTATTACGTGAAAACTAATGTTTCAGTGTTTTAATATCATCGTACTCATTCTTGAAGTCCAAGACGAATGTCGTCTTGTCATACGGCGGGCAGATACGGTTCAAGCGTGACAGCGTCTGAACTGCCGCGACGCCCTTCAGCTTCTTGTCCACATACATTGCGACGAGCTTTGGCTGATCAAATCCTGTCTGATACTTGTCGGCGACAATCAACACCTGGTAGCAACTGCGGTCAAACTCATACCGGAGCTCTTCTTCCTTGATGTCATTCATGCCTTCTTCGGTATATTCTTTATCGTTCAGCTTGACCTTGCCGGAGAATGCAACGAGGGCTTTGATTCCTGTATAGCCCTTGGCCTTGATGTACTTCTCGAATTCCTGCCGGTACTTCACGGCAGCCGGGCGAGAGGAAGTAATGACCATCGCCTTTGCTTTCCCGCCAAGGCATCCCGCGACATTCGCCCGGAAATGCTCGATAATGATTTCAACCTTCTGCGCAATGTTCGTATCGTGCAGGTCAATGAAGCGAGCCATTTTCCTCTTGGCAGTGATAGATGCGAGCTCCGGATCATCCTGAATAGCCTTGTTAATGTGGCAGTATGTCTTCCATGTAACATAGTTGTCCAGCACGTTCAGGATATAGCCTTCCTCGATTGCCTGCTTCATGGAGTACAAATCAAAGGATTCTTTTTTCCGATTGCGTTCAGCGTTCCAAACAGCTGAATCGTGTCGGGCTTCGGCGTAGCGGTGAATGCAATCATAGAAACGTTGCTCTGCTTACCGCTTTTCTGGATTTCTTCGAGCATTTTATCTTCTTCAGTCTTGTCATCACCGTCGCCATCGCTTTCTTCATTCGTCAAAACGCTTGTGACAGACTGCATGTAGACACCTTCCGTGGAAGAATGTGCCTCATCGATCAGGACAGCAAATTTCTTGTCTTTCAGATTGCCCAGAAGGTTGTTGTTCAGGATATAGTAAAATTTGTGGATCGTGGTTACGATAATCTTCGTATTACCGCCCAGCGCGCTCGCCAGATCCTCGGAGTCACACTTGTCGTCCATAACTTTTACCTGACCGCTTTTGTGCTCGATTCCGAGGATAGCCTCCTGCAGCTGGCGGTCAACCACGATACGATCTGTAATGACAAGCACAGAGTCAAAAACATTCTGATTCGCATCATCGTGAACCGTCGCAAGAATATGTGCCAGCCATGAGATAGTTTCCGTCTTGCCGCTGCCTGCGGAATGCTCGATCAGATAGTTGCAGGACGTATGGTTGATAATCACATCATTCATCACGCGCTCCACGGCTCTGAGCTGGTGGAAGCGAGGGAAGATGAGTTCCTTGGCCTTCTTGATTTTTCCGGTGTCCGGATTCCTGCGCTCTTTCTTCTTAATGTAAATGAAGCGCTCGATCAGGAACAGGATATTATCTTTCGTCCAGATTTTCTCCCACATATAGGAGACATTGATGCCATTTTCGTTATGCGGATTTCCCTTACCGAAATTCTCGCCGATGTTGAATGGATTGAAAAATGTGTCTGCTCCTTTAAGCTCGGTAGTGAAGTATACCTCATTCAGATCCATCGCAAACGCAGCGAACACTCCGACGCGCGTCTTGAACAGTCTGGTTGAGGCATCACGCTCTTCCTTATACTGCCGGATCGCATCGTCGACTGACTGCCCGGAAGTATTGCACTTCAGCTCAACGGCAAAAATGGCGAGCCCATTCAAAAACAGAACCAGATCAATGCGCTCGTCGTCCTTGTGGTAGACTTCCTGCATGACTGAGAAGATGTTCTTCTTATAGTTCTCGACGGCTTCCGTATTGATCGTGCTGTCCGGCTTGCGGTACATCAGCTTAAGAGTTGCGCCATTGTCGAACTCCACGCCGTGCTTGATGACGTCGATCAGGCCACGGCTGTCCTTGTTGATTTCGGAATTGATGTAATTGATGATCGTCTCTTCCGTGCGATTCTTATACATCCGGCGGAGCAGATCCATCGTATCCGACTGCGTGTCCTCGAGGAATTCCAGCAGCACTTCCGTATCCATAGCAAGGCCGGGCTTATACGCTGTGTTCGGGCGCTCCCGGAAGTGATTATTATCCTGGAGCTGATCGATAATTAGCCTCTGATAATCTTCCTTCTCTTTTAACTGGTCGGCTCTGATTGGCATATTACACGACCTCCTTTACTCGTTTCTTGCCGGTGACATATTCGTAGATTTCCGAATATTTAAAAGACCGTATTCTTTCAAGTTGAGTTTCTTTACCCCTCAATATTTTGTCTATTTTCAAGCATTGTTGATCTAAGAAAGAAACAATTTCGTTTTGTTCCTCAATCGGGCATAGAATCCCATAGTAATTCATTATTTTTACGAGAATTGTTCTCGGCATTGCGGAACCAGCCATCGAAACCTCAATTTGGCTCTGCATAAATTCTGATTCCATTAAATAATACTTTCCCAAAATGCCGGACTATAGGTTAAGCCTGTAATCCAGCCAAATATACCGTGTTACGCCTCAAAGCAAGGCACCAGTTGACAAGCAACCCTGGAAAACAGCTCCTTTTGGCGGCGCAGCACCCCAGAATCTGCGAAAGATTCTTGTAAAAAAGTGCATAAAGCACTACCATATATAGTCCAGATATGATATAATAGGACTATATAAAGGAGTTGATTTTTATGCCAGTACCAGCTGAAATCAGAGCGGTCCCCCGGCCAGTCAATACCGTTGTAGATGACAACGGTGGGGATGGCCCCAAACGCTATGCTGTCCGGCAGCGAGGATCCTCGAAATACGTTCCCGGCGGCAACCCGCAGCCAAAAAACGGCAAGGTTATCGGTCACATTATTGACTACAAGTTTGTTCCTCTCCCCGAAAAGGATCCGGGTGCAGACTTGCCGGACATGTTGTCCTACGGAGCATCTGCTCTGGTCAAGTCTGTGACTGCAGACCTTAAGGAGGATCTGCTTGCGGTATACGACGCATCCGATGTCTATGCAATGATGTCTCTGGCTACCCTCCGGGTTATCAAGCCAGCCATTACAGCGGATCGAGCGCGGACGCATTACCTCAGGACGTTCGTATGCAAAGATTATCCCGGTGCAGCCATGTCCAGGAATTCCATCGGCAGTCTGCTTCAGCGGATCGGGATGAACGGATCCAGACGAAGACAGTTCTACCAGTTGCGAATGAAGGCAACGGCTGCCGACCATCACATTGCCATCGACGGGATGCTGAAGCAGGACAACAGCAAGGTCAATGACCTGTCTGCGTACTCCCGCAAGGCAAAAGTGCGCGGCATCTGCGAGGTATCCGTCCTGTATGCCTACGACATTGAACGGATGGAGCCGGTGTGCGCTGAGGTCTTCCCCGGCAACAGCATCGATGCTAGCAGTTATCCGGCGTTCATCCGTGACAATGACATCCGCAAAGGGATCATTGTCGCTGACAAGGGATTCCCACCAAGCAAGATCAAGGAGGAACTACAGGAACGTCCGGATCTGCACTTCCTCACACCGATCAAGCGCAATGACACACGTATATCGAGCAATGACATGCTCGCTTTCGAAGGCGTGCTGTCCGGCATCGATGCCCATGTGGTCTACAAGAAGAAGCAGATCAAGGGTGGCCGATACCTGTATGCCTTCAAGGATGCCAGGAAGGCATCCGCCGAAGAAGCCTCGTATCTGGCGAATGCTCAGAAGAAAGGAACCTTCTCTCCTGAGAAATATGCTAGGAAGCAGGCAACTTTCGGAGTGATCGTTCTTGAATCCGATCAGGATCTGGAACCAAAAGCCGCATACCTCTGTTACGAAGACCGCTGGCTTTTGGAGATGGTCTTCAATCGGTACAAGAGCGATGAATGCCTGGACCACACCGATGTTCAGGGAGACTTCTCCGTCATCGGCAGCGAATTCATCAATTTCATATCAACGGTTGCCACCTGTCGGATTATCCGCAAGGCCCAGAACGCAGGATTACTCGAGAAGATATCCTACGGCGAGCTGATGGATGACCTGGCATCTGCCTGGCGAAAGGCAGATGCTCCGGAGGAGCCGGCGACTGATGATGGCTATTGGGTTCACACGTTGCAACTCGTATTCGATGAGCTTGAAGCACTCGGTCTGGCAAGGCCTGTGCCGAAACCGGCACCGAAGAAGCGTGGGCGTAAACCCAAGCCCAAGGATGAAACCGAGCCGAAACCTAAGCGCAAGCGCGGTCGTCCCCGGAAGGATTCAACCCCGTCTGCCGGTACTGTATAGTCCGGCAGATTGGGAATGTATTAATAGATATAATCTGCAGCCTGTACTGTCATCTACCTAAGTCCTCCTGGCTTTCATTTTCGTTTCTTCTGGTTTGAAATTCCCGATAAATATTTCACTTTTTCGTTGTATTTTCCTTACCGGCTAATTCCTCGATCCGTTCGTCAAACCTCTTGATCTTGTCTACGAGATACTCGTAAGTGATCAGATATTCTGACAGTGTTTCCTTATCCAGACCTTCCAGTTCCAGATTCCTGAGCCACTTTACATGTGCTATCGTCCAGTAGGTTTTCCCGCCTTCAAAGCGTTTCCCCTTCCTGAGTACGAATGACAGTATCTGCTGCTTGATCTTCTTCAGCATCAGCTTCTGATCGTCTCTCATCCGGATATATTCCTTGATGGATACATCTTCTTCATCCGGAACATAGACCTCACTGTATGTTCGGAATGCCAGGCATCTGGCTATGTTCGCCGCGTCACGTCGATCTGTCTTTACACGGTTTGTGTTAGTGATCGCCATCGTTGTCGGTGCCAGAATCCTGCACTCTACTGCATGAGCCTTAAGCTGATTGTAGAGTGAATATCCCAGGCATCCCGCCTCGTAGCCGCAGACGAATCTCACTTCACTTTCATATCTTTCACGGATGCGTTCCATATATTTGAGGATCATTCTGTAATCCGCAGGAATCGTCTGTTTGTACTCGACCTTATTGCGGTCATAGGTGTAACAGCATAAAGTGTAACTTTCCTTATGGACACCCATTTCAACATAAACTATAGTATTCATAGTGGCCTCCTTTTGTATGCGGTAATCCCCGCTTCTGAGTTGTTTCGATTAACTTCAGTATACGTTGCTACAAACCGGAGGTCACTTCATATTGTCTCCATACGAGATTCCTTATCTCTTCCCATTGGTACATTGTCCAGATGCTTCGCTTCCCTGTCATAGTGCAGGACCTGATCGGACAGGACATCCTTTGGAGATACCACGCCTTCATTCCTGTTCGCTTCTCTAACCATTTTTGTAAGCTCGGCAGGATCAAGCCCGAAAGACTCGAGGATGATGAGATATTCATGCAGGGAACTCGGAAGTGCATAATATCCTTCACCCAGACTCTCTGCAATCTTCTCCTGCATGCCGGGATAGAACATGGCAGCCGCACCATACCGGCATTCACTGTTGGAGAGTACATACATCATGGCTTTGTCTTCAGAAGCGACCGACCCGGTATTATCAAGAATATTGTCCCCTCCGATTCCGAACAGGCTGGACTGCATATCCCTTAACGTCGGGGGTGCGTTTCGCCAGGCATCCGCCATGGCATTTTCAAAAAGCTCCCGCCTGTCATATCCGTTATGCTCCATCAGATCATTGGTGATGCTGACAAGGCCTGCGCCGTTCTCATCGCTGATCTGAATATCCAGTGCTACGGCAAGCCCGTGCCCCACATTCATACACGGCCTGTCCTGAAGGAACTGTCTATTTCTCTTAACCTCCACCAGACGCATGGTGATTTGTTCCCGAATACTTTCATACGGCATTTCCATAGGCATTCTTTCCATGCTCACCGGCCCCATATCTTTTGTTTCCATATATGCCTTTGCGATATTATCCGCGATCAGATCCATGGACATGCCTCGTTCATGATCCCTGTATGCATCATCCAGATAGAACGTCGGCGCTGCATTTCTGGTCTCCTGCCGGAACACCAGGCCGTGCAGCACCTGATCATTGACCTTGACGACCTCCTGCATGGACAGTTCCAGGCCTGCCCTTGCATCCATCGGTATGAATTCCGGTATTTTATTCATCATTTCTCTGCAAAATTCAGTGCTGTTCATTCCTCTTCCCTTCCTTTCTCAGAATCTGCGCAATGCACTCTGTGATCTCGCGGAGCCTTTTCTTCTGCTCCTCTGTCTGTTTCATTCTGTTGATTTCCTCCATGAATCCTGTCTCCTTTCCTCTTCCATAGGTTTTCATGATTTTGCCTAAAGTCCGAGCATCTCCTGGACGACCCGGTCGCTCATCTTGACTGCCCCGACGAGTACCAGCATGTTAAAGGCCAGTTCACCGATATACTTCCATACCATCGCAGCCGGCGCGGCATCCGTATCCACCACCGGCGGGCTTGATGCGAACAGACTGAATATGATACAGGCCCGTACGATGATCGCTCCTTCCATGCATACCGCCAGGTATGATTTCAGAAAGCTCTTTCCGATGTTCTGCGTCGGCTGTCCGACAAAGGTTGCAAGCGGTATTGGGGCGATGGCGGTGTACATATACAGCCTGAAAAACCTTCCATAGACCGTCAGTATGATGATGAAGGACATCACTGTGATGAAAAGACTGCCGATCAGTGTCACCGCCCACAGCGGGATGCTCTCAAAGAATCCGCAGTCTTCGATCGACTTGATCATCTCATTCGGCAGAGTCACTTTCTGTGCGCTTCCGATCCCTGCAGTCCGCATGATAGAGCTCATCATACCTTGTACAATCTAGAAGATTGCGAGCATCAGCTGCAGTCCGTACGTAACTACACCCTTGGCAATGGCAAAGCGCAGGAACAGTTTCAGAGCATGCTCGGGTCTTTTGATCTCGCCGAGATTGGCACTGGTCTTGACCACACCTGCCAGGAAAAACAGCACCAGCAGCGCCAGTCCCACCGCCTGCAGTGCACCATTGATATTCAGGATCACATGCCAGATGCCGCCTCCCTTGAACTTCTCAGGTGACATGGTGAGAAGCTGCCAGACTTCTGCCAGCTTCTCGTTCCATGTCGTCAGGGCATTCATCAGGTTCTGTACTACCCAGTTATCTGACACTTATCTCTGCCTCCCTTCCGGCAACTGCTGATAATAACGAATGCTCCGGCGCATGCTAGAGCTGCTGCAAGTAACTTCTTCATGTGGTTTCACCTCCGATCTCCCTGAATCAGGACATAATAAAAGACCGGTCAGCGTATTTGCCAACCGGCCATGTAATATATAAGTCAGGATGCTCTATTGATTATTTCACAACGAAAGGCGCCAGATATAACGGCTTTTTCCGAAGGCTGCCTTCTTCACCAACATCCTTTTGCGACAGCAGATAAGTAGAATCCACATTACCTGAATACTTCCTTGTGAACTCAGTGATCGATTCATGCTTTCCGATTCCCGATGACTTCACCTCTATCGCAGAGACCTTACTCCCTTTTGAGATCAGAAAGTCGACCTCATAATAATGAGTACTGTTCGGTTTTTCCCACGTATGATAATACAGTTCCCGACCTGAAGAATTGATCATCTGTGCAACAAGATTCTCATATAAGAACCCAAGATTAGCTGGAAGCTTATCCGACAGAAGCTTTGAATATAGCACATTTTCGACTGAAGGTCTGTCCAGGAACATAGCAGTCACGAACAAGCCTGTGTCCGACAGATACAGCTTATAGCTATCAAAATCCTTAGTATCCGTCAGGCTGACCCTGGGATCAGTTGAATTGTAACACGGTATGATTGTCCTGGAATCTATCAGCTCGTAGAGCAGTTCTTCAGCCCTGGTATTGCCTCTCTTGCCAATGGCAGAATTTATCCTGTACTTTCTGGCATCTTTTGCTAACTGTGCCGGAATAGCGTGATACATAGAAGAAATCCTTCCCGACGGATCGATTTTCCTGAAGTCATCTTCATACAGCTGAATGATCTGCCGCTTCACCTGATCGATGTCGGAAAAATTATTACCTGCAAGATAAGATTCTACTGCCTGCGGCATGCCGCCGACCGCCATATAGAGTCTCAGATCCCGCATCAGCTTTCTGTTTGTTGCCTGCCCGATCGGTCTGTTCGTTTCATATATTTTTTCGAGCAGTGAATACTCATATCCTACAGCATCACAGAACTCCTCATAGTCCATCGGGTAGACCTGTATTTTCATCTCTTCTGACGGTATCAGAATGTCCTTTACATTCTTCCTGATCGAAATGAGAGATCCTGTTTCCAGGTAATGGTACCTTCCGTCCTTGACCAAATGCTTGATCGCCTGCCTGGCATTCGGAAACAATTGTACTTCATCAAATATAATAAGGGATTCTCCCTTATACAGCGTTATGCCTGTCTCTGCCTGAAGTCTCAGAAAAAAAACATCCAGATTCCCAATATCATTAAAGCATTGTAATATATTATCCGCATCCTTTGAAAAATCGATCAGAATATAGGATCTATATTCATTGCGGGCAAAATGCTCTGCAATAGTTGACTTGCCCACACGCCTTGCTCCCTCCAGCAGCACTGCGTACTGATCCGCATAATTCTGCTTCCATTCCAGAAGCCTTGGGTACACTTTTCTCTTGAATATCATACTCATATTCTCCTCTCTAACCTGATAGTATCACCGATTCTGCATTTCTTCAATCTTTATGTCCTATAAATTCTGCATTTCTTCAAAATTTTTCTCTTTATATGCATTTCTTCAAACTATTAATCGCGCAATATATGCATTTCTTCAGAATTGGAACTCCCCTGAATCAGGACATAATAAAAGACCGATCAGTACATTTGCCAACCGGCCATGTAACCGGCAGCATTGCTGCTGCCATGAGTATGGGCTCCTAACCTACGATCAGGTCCAGGATCTCTTTCGAAAAGTTATAATAATCCCGCCCGTCAGGGTCAGGAACCCGTTGGCGCGTTGTGACGAATCGTGGGACTTCAGCGACAAGCCGACCTGCACGATACCAAACCCCAGCAGGATCATGCCAATCGCTCTGATCAGACTGAAAATGAATGTGGACAAATTATTAACCGTTGTGATCGGATCCCCTGCCGCAAATACCATCTGCACACCGAGGGTCACGGAACATACTATGCCGCCGTATATGACCAGCATACGACAGCCTCTTCTCTCAAGTTTACTCATTTCTTCAAGCTCAGTTGTCTTACTCTTCTTCATAGATGTCTTCTTCCTCAGATTATTCGTATTATTTAGCAATATCCTCTTACGACAGCAGCTCGTATCCTGCGCTGTCAATTCCTGCGGCATCGGCTGCATCCGCAAAGTCCGTTGTGAGCGAGATGGTGAATTTGACATCTTTTGCTTCCCCGTGTATATACGGCTCCGCCCTGCCGTCCGATGTCATATCGATGTTCGGATGCTTCAACAGATCATACTTCAGATCTTTGACCGGTCTTTCGCCTCTGATGAACAGCAGCGCAAACTGATTGTCAAGCATTCTGACCTCATCGGGTGTCATAAGCTCACGGCCTGTGATCTGATCGTTTTTGCTGTAATTGCCGTTCCTGCCAAAACTTCGCCCATAGGTATTCATGTCTATAGTCTCTTTGCCCAGCAGTTCCGAAATATACTTGTGTGTGCTCTGCTCGTTTCCGCCGAGATATACCCGTTCATCACAGTTGCCTGTGATCGACTCCCATTGTTTCTCGAACAAAGCCTTCAGCTGCGCCATGTTCTGCAGGATGATGCTGACGGAAACCTCTCTTGATCTGTTGAGCGACTTTACTTAAACTGAAGTGCTAATTATTTCAGCTGTCCGGCGGTTTTATTTGAACTGAGAATCGACATCAGCTCCGCTGCTGCGAACACAGAAACCGGCATTTTGGAGCCCTTTCCCTTGTAAAATCAGTGTTTCGCATATTGTCGCATCCAATCGTATCATCAGGTTTTCATAGCATGTTTCCGGACCAATTCTACCCGTCATTTCCCAAGTTTTTCGAGAAATGACCACTCAATATTTTTTTATTATCAATCCGGCGTTTTATTAAAGTTGGGCCGCTGCCCGCTCCCCCAACTCAAATGCGACTGTTCTGATAAGATCCGATATCATCTTAAAGTCTTAAAGTACACTCGGAATATCCCTTTAGAAGACAGTTATCTCAGTTTACCAGATTCATTATCTTGCACGTGCTTCACCATCTACACTTGAAGTCGACATTTTCGTCTTCAAATTTTGATATTCACCTAAGCAAACCGTCTGCAAACCATAATACTGCTTTTATCTCAAAACCAGCGGTGGATTAGCCAGTGATTCTTTCACCGTCCGCTTATAGTCATCAATCTCCATTAGCCTTGTAATGGTCGTGATACGCTTGCCTGCGTCCTTACTGCTTGCTCCGCAATGATAAACCTTCATATTTGCGGTGCCGTTATCCAAAACGATGTATCTATCATGCGCCCTCTTCTGCGACTGCAAGAAAGTCACAGTTTTCTTAGGGTATTCAGTGATGAAATCGTTATATTCTGCAAGCTTGAGGATCCGGTTCCTGTTGTCACTGATGATCGTCAGATCAACTCCTGCCTTTGCATGCACAAGGTGCTGAAGAGTCTTAACGCTGATGTAATCGTCAACTATAACAATAGACTTTTTCGCGCTGCGGTAGATCTTCTGATAAGCAACATCTGCCTTGAATGGCTGTCCGTCCAGAATCAGGATTTCCTCTGCGTCGATTCCCTGGTCGAAGTTCTTCATGAAGGCGGAGGGATCCGCTCTGGTGATCATGTTGTCTTTGATTTCCCTTACCTCACTCTCTAACAATGCCTGCTTTCCATATAGCCGGAACAAATCCTGCTCGGGTAATAGCCCTTGGTTTACAGAAATATACTGTCGCATGATTTTAAATGCTCGCATGATTGCAACGCTCTGCTGTTCTGCCAGCTCACCCTTCAGCACTGTTGCAAGTTGGTAAACGCCTTGTTCAGTAAACACATACGGAGGTTTTCTTCGACCGCCATGACTTGATGTTGAATTTTTCAACATCAAGTCATCATACTCATCTTTTGTCAACTGGAACATGAAATCTTCCGGAAATCGGTTGGTGTTATGTTTCACCTGCAGATTTAGATATCTGGTTTCATATCCGTATATCTCAGCAAGATCACTGTCCAGCATGACCTGCTGTCCGCGGATCACATATATTTTATCTTTCAGTGATTGCTCATCGACAATCATGATCTCGTTCTTTTCATCCATGTATTGTCTCCTGATCTCTGATTTGATATCGCATTCTTCGATATCAAGATTGTATATATTGTTATGAAATAACAATTCCACTCAGGTATTCTCTAAAATCACAATTTGTGACCTTAAAAGATGCCCTTATCTTATGCATTCATTCTAACACAGAACAACACACCCTTCTATGGCGAAAAATGCATGGGAATCCGGTATTTTGCTCTCTACGCCGTCGTAGCTTGCATCCTCGCTTCGGGCAAGCCTGACGGCTGACCTGCCTACGGCTCTGCAAGGGACTTATAACCCTTGCAATCGCCGGGTTAGGGGCAAGCAAAAACCCCTGAACATGCATGAAATGTGCATTTTCAGGGGTTCCTCCAGTCTTTCTAAGCCTTGGAAATTCAGTATTTCCAAGTGCCCATCAGTTTCAGGACTTTATGCCCTGAAACGCAAGGGTTCCGACCTGACGGCAGCGCCGTAATGATCCGGGGGGAAACCTTATTTGTTCATCTGCGCAGCAACCTCAGCCGCGAAATCCTCTTCCTTCTTCTCGATTCCTTCGCCGACCTCGTAGCGTACCATCTCTGTGACGGTCATATCCTTGCCCAGAGCCTTTGAGGCCTCGGCAACATACTCGGCAACGCTCTGATCGCTGTTCTTGACAAATTTCTGATCAACCAGGCAGACATCCTTCAGAATCGCTTTGATCTTGCCCGGAATTATTCTGTCCAGCAGTTCCGGTTTCTTGCCTTCGTTCAGCAGCTGCTGTCTGGCGATTTCAGTTTCGTTTTCCAACCACGCAGGGTCAACCTCGCTCTCGTTCACAAATCTCGGGCTCATTGAAGCCACCTGCATCGCGACGTCCTTCGCGGTAACCTCGATCTCTTCAGCGGTCGCATCTGTCTTGATTCCGACGATGACTCCGATCAGACCGCCATTGTGAAGATATCCGGTGTAAACCGTTCCCGGCGTATTCATTCTGACGAATCTTCTGATGTTCATATTCTCGCCGATCTTGCTGATTTTAGCCGTCAGTGCATCCTTGACAGTGCCTTCTCCTTCGTAAGGCATCGCCATGAAGTCATCCAGAGAATCAGACGGAGCATCAAGCGCTTTCTTTGCCAGAGTCTCAACAAACTCGATGAATTCAGGGTTCTTAGCAACAAAATCAGTCTCGGAGTTGACCTCAACGACAGCTGCCTCGCTGTGATCCTCGTTGAACGCAACTCTGACCAGACCTTCAGCTGCGATTCTGTCAGCCTTCTTGGCCGCCTTCGACAATCCCTTCTCACGAAGCACGTCGATAGCCTTGTCGATGTCGCCGTCAGTCTCCATCAGCGCTTTCTTGCAGTCCATCATGCCCGCGCCGGTTTTATCTCTGAGTTCCTTTACTAACTTTGCAGTTACTGCCATGTTCTATTCCTCCATATCGTGATTATTCAGCGTCAACAGTCTCTTCAGCAGGAGCCTCCGCCTCTGCCTCACCCTCAGCCGGGCCTTCGTCGAAGCTCTCACCCTGGTTTCCTTCAATTACGGCATCCGCCATCTTGCTGGAAATCAGCTTGACTGCTCTGATCGCATCGTCGTTTGCCGGAATGATGTAATCAACATCGTCCGGATCACAGTTGGTGTCCACGATACCGACAACCGGAATGTTCAGGATGCGGGCCTCCTTGACGGCAATTCTCTCTTTTTTGGGATCGACGATGAAGAGAGCTCCCGGCATTCCCTTCATATCACGGATTCCGCCCAGGAACTTCTGGAGTTTGTCATGCTCAGCTCTGAGCTTTGTGACTTCCTTCTTCGACAGTTTCTCAAAGGTTCCGTCCTCCTCCATCTTCTCGATGTCGTTCAGTCTCTTAATTCTGCCGCTGATGGTTTTGTAGTTGGTCAGCATTCCGCCCAGCCATCTCTGATTGACGTAATACTGTCCGCATCTGGTAGCCTCGTCAAAGATCGCGTTCTGCGCCTGCTTCTTTGTTCCCACAAAGAGAATCGGCTTGCCGGATTCGGCAACGTCCTTCATGAACGCATACGCTTCCTCGATTTTCTTAACCGTCTTCTGCAGATCGATAATGTAGATTCCATTTCTCTCTGTGAAGATGTACGGAGCCATCTTAGGGTTCCATCTCCTGGTCTGATGTCCAAAATGAACACCGGCTTCCAGTAACTGTTTCATTGAAATTACTGCCATTTTGTTATACCTCCTGGTTTTCTCCACCCACTCGGCCTACTCTGACATCCAAACCGCAGGTGCGGCACCATCATGCAGACAGCCGGGTGTGATAAATTTCTATGGTTCAAAAGGCGAACCACCAATAATTATATGCGATATCTCGGGGAATTGCAAGCCTTTTTAGCCGTTTTACCCTGTAATTTGCAAGGGTTTTACAAAGTATTTTCCGGCGTGCTTTTCGACGGATGCGGCAGCGGATCGGAGCCGGAGCCCTCAGCTCCGAACAAAAAAAGAACTGTGAAAAACCTGAACAAAAAAACAGGATCCGGGAAAGATCCTGCCGTGTGGTGACCCCATCGAGAATCGAACTCGAGTTACCGCCGTGAAAGGGCGGTGTCTTAACCGCTTGACCATGGGGCCATATAATGAAGAAGAACCGAACCGGCAGCGACCTACTTTCCCGGGCAGTCACCCGCCAAGTATCATCGGCGCTGAAGAGCTTAACTTCTGTGTTCGGGATGGGAACAGGTGTGACCTCCTCGCTATCGCCACCGGATTCAGTTCTTCTGAGAGCTGGTACCCTCAAAACCGAACAATGGTTCCTGCTTCTTCATCACATTCCGGAATGCCTTCCGGCCAAGCTTTCGGTCTATTAGTATCGGTCAGCTCAATACGTTGCCGTACTTACACCTCCGACCTATCAACGTGGTAGTCTCCCACGGACCTTACCTTGCGGGGGAGATCTCTTCTCGTGGAGGGCTTCGCACTTAGATGCTTTCAGCGCTTATCCCGTCCCTGCGTAGCTACCCAGCTGTGCCCTTGGCAGAACAACTGGTGCACCAGAGGCAAGTCCGTCCCGGTCCTCTCGTACTAAGGACAGCCCCACTCAGATCTCCAACGCCCACAGCGGATAGGGACCGAACTGTCTCACGACGTTCTGAACCCAGCTCGCGTACCTCTTTAATGGGCGAACAGCCCAACCCTTGGGACCTACTCCAGCCCCAGGATGAGACGAGCCGACATCGAGGTGCCAAACACCCCCGTCGATGTGAACTCTTGGGGGGTATCAGCCTGTTATCCCCAGGGTAGCTTTTATCCGTTGAGCGATGGCCCTTCCACTCGGAACCACCGGATCACTAAGCCCGACTTTCGTCCCTGCTCGACCTGTCTGTCTCGCAGTCAAGCTCCCTTCTGCCTTTGCACTCTTCGCGCGATTTCCGTCCGCGCTGAGGGAACCTTTGGGCGCCTCCGTTACTCTTTAGGAGGCGACCGCCCCAGTCAAACTGCCCGCCTGCCACTGTCCCGGCGCCGGCTTACGACGCACGGTTAGAACCCCAACGCTGCAAGGGTGGTATCCCAACGATGACTCCTTAAATACTGGCGTACTTAATTCATAGTCTCCCACCTATCCTGTACATGCAGCGCCGAGGCTCAATATCAGGCTGCAGTGAAGCTCCATGGGGTCTTTCCGTCCTGCTGCGGGTAGCCGGCATCTTTACCGGCACTACAATTTCACCGAGTCCATTGTCGAGACAGCGCCCAGATCATTACGCCTTTCGTGCGGGTCGGAACTTACCCGACAAGGAATTTCGCTACCTTAGGACCGTTATAGTTACGGCCGCCGTTTACTGGGGCTTCAGTTCCGTGCTTCGATTGCTCTGACACTTTCCCTTAACCTTCCAGCACCGGGCAGGCGTCAGCCCCTATACTTCAGCTTTCGCTTTCGCAGAGACCTGTGTTTTTGGTAAACAGTTGCCTGGGCCTTTTCACTGCGACCACGTCTCCGTGGTACCCCTTCTCCCGAAGTTACGGGGTCATTTTGCCGAGTTCCTTGACAATGGTTCTCTCGCTCACCTTAGGATTCTCTCCTCATCTACCTGTGTCGGTTTGCGGTACGGGCACCTTGGGTCTCGCCAGCGGCTTTTCTTGACGGCGTGAAATCGGCTGCTTCCGGCTCTCTTGCCTCCCCTTAACGCCTCAGTTCCACATGAACGGACTTCCCTGCTCATGCTCCCTCAACGCTTGGACGCGCTCGACCAGCGGCGCGCTCAGCCTATCCTTCCGTGTCCCCGCTTCACTCTGCGACCTTCGGTGGTACAGGAATCTCTGCCTGTTTTCCATCGACTACGGCTTTCGCCCTCGCCTTAGGACCCGACTAACCCTGAGTGGACGAACCTTCCTCAGGAAACCTTGGATTTTCGGTGGACAGGATTCTCACCTGCCTTGCGCTACTCATGCCAACATTCTCTCTCGTGTACTGTCCACGGTCTCTTTCAATTCCGCTTCTGCCTGCACACGATGCTCCCCTACCATACTTCTCAGTATCCGCGGCTTCGGTATCAGGTTTCAGCCCCGTTCATCTTCGGCGCAGGGTCACTCGACTAGTGAGCTATTACGCACTCTTTGAATGAATGGCTGCTTCTGAGCCAACATCCTAGCTGTCCAAGCAACCCCACATCCTTTTCCACTTAACCTGAATTTCGGGACCTTAGCCGGCGGTCTGGGCTGTTTCCCTTTCGACCATGAAACTTATCTCACATGGTCTGACTCCCGTGTATGATGCTCTGGTATTCGGAGTTTGATAGTTTTCGGTAACCGGTGAAGGCCCCTAGAACATTCAGTGCTCTACCCCCAGGCATCTTTCCACGAGGCTAGCCCTAAAGCTATTTCGGGGAGAACCAGCTATCTCCGGGTTCGATTGGAATTTCACCGCTATCCACACGTCATCCCAACCTTTTTCAACAGATATGGGTTCGGTCCTCCATGTCCTTTTACGGACACTTCAACCTGCACATGGATAGGTCACCCGGTTTCGGGTCTACAGCATGCAACTGCGGCCGGTTAAGACTCGGTTTCCCTTCGGCTCCGGTGCTCCAGCACCTTAACCTCGCTGCACACCATAACTCGTTGGCCCGTTCTACAAAAAGTACGAGGTCACTTTCGCTCCCTCCGATTGTAGGCATAAGGTTTCAGGTTCTCTTTCACTCCCCTCCCGGGGTTCTTTTCACCTTTCCCTCACGGTACTCTTCTCTATCGGTCACTGGGTAGTATTTAGGCTTGGAGGGTGGTCCCCCTTCTTCAGACCGGGTTTCACGTGTCCGGCCCTACTCCGGATCCCATCCTGCAGCTCATCCTTTCGTCTACGGGAGTTTTACCCTCTTCGCTCTGACTTTCCAGTCATGTTCCACTAGGATGTTACTGTCTTCTGATGGTCCTAAACCCGGGTGCAAGCACCCGGTTTGGCCTCTTTCCCGTTCGCTCGCCGCTACTTGGGAAATCGCGTTTGCTTTCTCTTCCTGCGGGTACTTAGATGTTTCAGTTCCCCGCGTTGCCTTATGTCATACTACTTTACTCGCATGACTATGCCTGAGCATTACCTCAGGCGGGTTCCCCCATTCGGATATCTGCGGATCACCGGATATGTGCTCCTTCCCGCAGCTTTTCGCAGCTTGTCACGTCCTTCTTCGGCTCCCAGTGCCAAGGCATCCGCCTTATGCCCTTCTTTGCTTGGCCTTTTCCTGTATGCCGCGCTTTCGCGCTTCATACGGTTCTCCTTGGCTGCCATACATGGCGCTCATGTATGGGCTTTCTTTGTCAAAAAACTTTTCCTGTTTTTCGCTTTCTTGGCTTCTCGGTTGAAATCGTAGATTTCTTACCCTATTTGCTTAGCTTCTTCGCTAATACCTATACGATATTTCATCTCGATCTCTTTTCTGTGATGCATTGTTTGCATTTTCCATTGTTCGATTTTCAAGGTACTTCCGCAGGCCTCCTTTTCCGGCCCGCCTTCATCAGCCTCTTCGGCTAATGGTGGAGAATAAGGGATTCGAACCCTTGACCCCCTGCGTGCAAAGCAGGTGCTCTCCCATCTGAGCTAATTCCCCTTATCTCCATGGCTCTCGCCATGGGGCTTACCTCAGTAAACCCATAGACAGCAAACGTGTCTCCCTAGAAAGGAGGTGATCCAGCCGCACCTTCCGATACGGCTACCTTGTTACGACTTCACCCCAGTCACCGGTTTTGCCTTAGGCAGCCTTTTCGACCGACTTCGGGCACCCCCGGCTTCCATGGTGTGACGGGCGGTGTGTACAAGACCCGGGAACGCATTCACCGCGGCATTCTGATCCGCGATTACTAGCAACTCCGGCTTCGTGCAGGCGGGTTTCAGCCTGCAGTCCGAACTGGGACCGCCTTTAGGGTTTCGCTCCGGCTCGCGCCTTCGCCTCCCTCTGTGACGGCCATTGTAGCACGTGTGTCGCCCAGGACATAAGGGGCATGATGATTTGACGTCATCCCCGCCTTCCTCCGGGTTGTCCCCGGCAGTCCCACTAGAGTGCCCAACTGAATGATGGCAACTAATGGCAGGGGTTGCGCTCGTTGCGGGACTTAACCCAACATCTCACGACACGAGCTGACGACAACCATGCACCACCTGTCTCCTCTGCTCCGAAGAGGGGACCGGCATTACCCGGCCTTTCAGAGGGATGTCAAGCCCTGGTAAGGTTCTTCGCGTTGCTTCGAATTAAACCACATGCTCCGCTGCTTGTGCGGGTCCCCGTCAATTCCTTTGAGTTTCACACTTGCGTGCGTACTCCCCAGGCGGAGCACTTAATGCGTTTGCTCCGGCACCGAACTCTTGCGAGCCCGACACCTAGTGCTCATCGTTTACGGCGTGGACTACCAGGGTATCTAATCCTGTTTGCTACCCACGCTTTCGTGCCTCAGTGTCAGTTACAGTCCAGAAGGCCGCCTTCGCCACCGGTGTTCCTCCTAATATCTACGCATTTCACCGCTACACTAGGAATTCCGCCTTCCCCTCCTGTACTCAAGCCTTACAGTTCGCGGGGCCAACGACAGTTGGGCTGTCGCCTTATACCCTACGCTTGCAAAGCCACCTACGCACTCTTTACGCCCAGTAATTCCGGATAACGCTCGCCCCCTACGTGTTACCGCGGCTGCTGGCACGTAGTTAGCCGGGGCTTCCTCCAAAGGTACCGTCATTCTTCTTCCCTTTGGACAGAAGTTTACGACCCGAAGGCCTTCCTCCTTCACGCGGCGTTGCTGCATCAGGCTTGCGCCCATTGTGCAATATTCCCCACTGCTGCCTCCCGTAGGAGTCTGGACCGTGTCTCAGTTCCAATGTGGCCGTTCACCCTCTCAGGCCGGCTACTGATCGTCGCCTTGGTGAGCCGCTGCCTCACCAACCAGCTAATCAGACGCGGGACCATCCCTGACCGATAAATCTTTGGCAGATGGACCATGCGGTCTCTCTGCGTTATGGGGTATTAATCGAAGTTTCCCTCGGCTGTCCCCCTGTCAAGGGCAGGTTTCCCACGCGTTACTCACCCGTCCGCCGCTTTCCATCCCGGAATTCTACCGAAGCTTCCTTCCGCGATTTCTCGCTCGACTTGCATGTGTTAAGCACGCCGCCAGCGTTCATCCTGAGCCAGGATCAAACTCTTAATGAAAATGGTATATTAAGCCTTTCGGCTTACTATCTCTTTCCTTCCGTTTAATCCGGTCAGACGCTAACGTCTGTTTCTACAGTTGTTTCTGTTACCGTATTACTGTTTTAGGAAATCTTGGGGATCATTTGGTACATGATCCAAGGTTGTTTCAACCTGTTTCTTTTTGTCTTGTTTGACTTTCGTTTCCTGTCTATGTGGTTTTCTAGGTTCTTCCGGAACCCTTCATTTTTCAAGGTTTCCGTGCTCGCGTGTGCCGCGAACATTTAATATATTACCACCTGTTTACTCCCTTGTCAACATCTTTTTTCCGGTTTTGCAAACTTCTTTTTTGACCCGTTGTGAAAAGGTTATTTCTACCTTTATATAGAGCAAAACAACGCCGTCCGCTCTTCAGCCTCTGTTTCTCAATTCACCGTCAGTGTAACAGTGTCCGTCGGTACGACAGCGGCCGAATCGGATCTGTCAGGCTCACCTGAAGTACTGCTGAAACTGCTCGTTCAGATATTGCGTAAACGCCTTTCTCGCCTTCAGGTAGCAGTCCCTTCCAAGCTCAACCCTGCATCCGTTGCTGAAGGTGATGCTTTGCTGCTTCATACACTCCACCTTTTCAAAATTGATGATGATTCCGTCCGAACACCTGTAAAACTGCCGGCCCAGACATCCCGCAATATTATCCAGCTTCTCATAATACTGGAAATCTCCGCTTTCCGCTTTTATCTCCAGTTTTCGGTAATTCCTGGAAATCATCATTACATCGCTGATTCGCACTCTCGTCGTACAAGCTTTTGTTACAATCGGCAGGTAACCCACATTCATGTCAACCATCATAAGCCTCCTCTCCTCTTCATTATCTCTCTTACAAAATGCTCATGTCTAAAAATAATGTGTGTATTCATTATTTTACCGCAAGTGTGCGAATTTATCACTGGACCTTTTCCGACTCTAACTGCTTTTTTGCCTCCCTTTCTCCGACCTCTACCGACCTTTGCCTACCTTTTACCGACCTTTTCCGACCCGCATCCCCCTCACGCTCTCCCGGCATCAACAAAAAACACCCGCAAATGCAGGTGTCTTCATTCTTATATACCTGTGCTCGCAGATTTGTGACTCGCATGCCTGTGATTCGCATATCTGCAGTCTGTCCCACGGTTCTCTCCGCAGGCCCGCATCCCGAACTGTGCGGGGGGCTACTCAGAAGCCCCGGGTTCCTCCGGCAGCTCCTCCTCCGGCAGCTCTTCTCCCTGAGCCCCGTCTTCAGCGGAAGGCTCCTCTTCAGAAAACTTTTCCGCAGGAGCCGCATCCCGGAGCTCCGCATCATCTGCAGGATCCTCAAATTCCACATCGGAAGCAGTTTCGTCACGCTCATAGGTGATCAGTCCCTCCGCAATCTCCCAGGCCGCGATGGAAACCGGCCGGTCGCAGTGTGCGTCCTCCGTCAGCGCAGGCTTTCCATCGATCAGGTCGCGGGCCCGCTTGGCCGCCAGAATCGCGATTGTATAACGGCTGTCCGCTTTTTTTCTGATTTCATTTATTGACGGGTATAACATTTAGATTTCCTCCTTATATTTCTCAATCAGTTCGTTTATATTCTCCGTCACCCGGGAGTGCTCCGCGACGACGATCGCTTTGACGCGATCCACCGCCTCCTCCAGTTCCCCGTTCACGACGACATAATCATATTCTTCGATATACGACAGCTCTCCCAGCGTTTTGGAAAGACGCATATCAATAATCTCCATGCTGTCTGTTCCCCGTCCCGTCAGACGCTTGCGCAGTATCGACATCGACGGCGGAAGAATAAAGATGAAAATTCCGTCAGGATACGCCTTCTTTACATTCATTGCACCCTGGATATCGATTTCCAAAACAACGTCAATTCCGGCTTCAAGTTTTTCGATGACCTTCGCCTTCGGCGTGCCGTAGCAGTTTCCGTACACCTCCGCGTGCTCCAGAAATCCGTCCGCGAGAACATTCTCCCGGAACTGCTCCATCGTCACAAAATAATAACTGACCCCGTCTACCTCTCCCTTTCTGGGCGGGCGGGTCGTCATCGATACTGACAGTTCCATTCTGTCCGGATCACTGTCCTCAATCAGTCTTTTGCAGATCGTCCCTTTTCCCGCTCCGGAAGGACCTGAAATGATAAACAGCTTCCCCGTATGCTGTGCGTAAGCTTCCATTCTAACTCCTCTGATTGTCATTTTGTCGAAACAAAATTATACCACGTTTGCGGTTCCGGTTCAAGTCCTGTCCGGGGAACAAAGGATATGCCCGCCGGGTAAATAAAGGACTATTCGATGTTCTGCACCTGTTCGCGAATTTTCTCTATTTCTGCCTTAATCTGCAGCATCAGCGACGTAATCTCGAGACTGTTTGCTTTAGAACCGATCGTGTTCGCCTCACGATTCATCTCCTGCACCAGGAAGTCCAGCTTCTTCCCATCCGCTCCGCTGCCTTCCGTAATGATCGTCTTCATCTGGTCCATATGACTCTTCAGACGGGTGAGCTCTTCCGTGATGTTACATTTGTCCGCAAAAATCGCCGCCTCCACCATGATCCGGTCCTCGGGAATCTCAACGCTTCCCTCCAGCAGTTCACCAATGCGGTCACGCAGCCGTTTCGCGTACTCCTTCGGGACGTCATCCGCTTTCGTCTCGATACGGGACACCAGTCCGCGGATGAGGTCCGCCCGCATCAGCAGATCCTGCGCCAGCTTCCTGCCCTCCGCAGCCCGCATCTCTTCCAGATTCTCCACTGCCTGCAGCACCGGCGTCAGAATACAGCGCGTCATCTCATCCTCGTCCTCCACATCCGGAATCTGTTTCAGAACCTCCGGCATCTGCGCGATAAGAGACAGGCTGATTTCACCGTCCAGACGGAATTCATTTTTCAGCCGGTTCAGATTTTCGATATACTGATCCGCGACAGGCTCGTTCAGCCGAATTGTCACGTCGCTTTCTGTGATATTCTCCACAAGGACAGAAACGTCTGCCTTTCCCCGGCTGATCTTTTCCCGGATCGTCTTTCTGACTTTGTCTTCCACAAAGGAATATCTGCGCGGCATTCTGACCGCAATATCGCAGTAGCGATGATTTACTGTCCTGATTTCAACGGTAACACTCCGCTTTCCATCTGAAAATTCTCCGCGGCCGAAGCCGGTCATGCTCTTGATCATTTTCTGTCCTCCTGTACGTCCTCTGCCCTGTATAGTCTACCATAATCCGCCTTCATTGACAAACCAATATCGCTCAAGTAGAATAATACTGTTCCGCCGCGGCGGGCGTACCGGCAGGATCAGCCGGAACCGGAAGAAAAACCGCAGAGCGGCAGAGCGGCGGCTCTGTTCCGCCGCGCAAATTCCGGCGGAGCCTGCCGGACAGCGACAGAAAGGAAACAGAAATGGCATTTGACGGAATCATCACCCAGGCGATCGCCGGCGAGCTGGCAGAGCAGATCACCATGGGGAAAATCGATAAAATTTACCAGCCGGAGGCGGATGAGCTGGTTCTCCACATCCATACCCGGAAGGGAAACCGCCGGCTTTATATCACAGTTGACAGTTCGGCGGCCTGCGTCCGGTTCATCGGAGAGAATCCGGTGAACCCGCCGCAGCCTCTGCCCTTCTGTATGCTGCTTCGCAAGCACATACAGGGCGGCCGGATCGTGGCTGTGGAACAAAAGGATTCTGAGCGGATCCTGGAAATTTCACTTGAAACTCTGAACGAGCTCGGATTTACTGTGGCCCGGAAGCTGATTATCGAGATCATGGGAAAACACAGCAACGTCGTACTGGTGGATATGACAACAGGGAAAATCATTGACAGCATCAAACGGATTTCCATCGATGTCAACCGGGCGCGGCAGCTCCTTCCCGGCAAGCTCTATGAATATCCTCCGGCCCAGAACAAAATCCCCTATAAAGACGCCACAGAAGAAGATCTGCGAGACGCCGGAGATACAGGGAAGGCTGTCCTTTCCAGAATCGGCGGAATTTCCCCCGCAATCGCTGACGAGCTGGCGGCACGGGAGGATCGTTATGAATTTCTGGCGAGCGTGATGCGAAGCATCGAAGAACTTGATTTTGTTCCTCGTGTATACATCGACGAGGCAGGCACTCCCCGGGAATTCCACATCGTACCGCTGACCGCGTTTGAAGAGAGCTGCAGAGTCATGACCTTCGAAAGCCTGAGCCGGGCCATGGAATGGTACTTCGAGCATAAGCGGAGTTCGAACCGCGCGCGGCAGAAATCGCATGATCTGGTGCGGTCGGTGAACGCGTCTCTGGACAAACTGTATCTGAAAAAGCAGCGGCTTTCCGAAGACCTTCTGCAGGCGGAGAACTCAGACGGTCTTCGCCTTTACGGGGAGCTTCTGACCGCGAACATCCATCAGATGCGCCCGGGGATGAAGGAAATCACGGTGACAAATTATTATGACGGCAGCGATGTGACCATCCCGCTGGATCCGCGGTACTCCCCCAACAAAAATGCTCAGCAGTATTTCAAGCGTTTCGGCAAGGCGAAAACCGCCGTGAAGGAGAAAAAACTTCAGCTGGAATCGACTCAGCAGAACATCGACTATCTGGAATCCGTGCTGACATTTCTGAACAACACGGACAGCATCCGGGAGATTGAAGACCTTCGCGAAGAGCTGGAGGAAACGGGATTCGTCCGCCGGCGCAGACAGTCCGGACGAAAAAAGAAGCAGAAGTACCGGCCTGCGCCCCGCCGTTATACGACCAGCGACGGATTCCGGATTCTGGTGGGACGCAACAACCGGGAAAACGATATCCTGACGCTGCAGACGGCCGGAAAAACCGATTACTGGTTCCACACCAAGGACATTCCGGGATCTCATGTGATCCTTTTCACCGAAGGACACGAACCCACCGAAACCGCGATTCTCGAAGCAGCTTCTCTGGCTGCGTTCCACAGCAAGGCCAGGGAATCCGAAAACGTGCCGGTGGACTATGTCCGGGTCCGCTACGTAAAAAAGCCATCCGGGGCAAAGCCGGGGATGGTTGTTTTCACAAATAATAAAACGGTATGGGTAAATCCCGGGGAGCCGGCGTCAGAGAACAGCACGCGCGCCTGAACATCATTTCTTTTTTCCTTTGTCGCCGCGGGTCCCCAGCTTCTCACGGATCGCCAGCATTCTGCGGTCGGTGTCCGCGATGGTATCCGCGCAGGCCTTCAGCTCCGCAGCAATCTCGTCCGCCTTATACTGAGGCAGATCTTTTTTATACCGGATCTGATGCTCCAGACTCGCCCAGAAATCCATCGCGACGGTGCGAATCTGCACCTCGACCCGGATCGGCTGTTTCTCGTGCGTAAAGAAAACGGGAACCTCCAGAATCATATGATAGCTCCGGTATCCGTTGGGTTTGGGATTCTTGATATAGTCCTTCACCTCGATCAGCGTAATGTCATCCTGCTGCACCAGCATTTTCGCGACCTTATAGATGTCGTCCACAAATGCGCAGATCACACGCACGCCGGCAACGTCGTTCAGATTTTCTTCAATAGAACGCAGATTGATGTCATTTCCCTGTCGGACAAGTTTTTCGTAGATGCTCGCCGGCTTCTTCAGCCTGGAATGAATAGAGGAAATCGGGCTGTCATCCTGTGTCAGCGTCAGTTCGGAATTTAAAATCTCCAGCTTGGTCCGCACCTCCAGGATCGCGGACTCGTAGCGCATCATCAGATACTCGAAATCATCAAATGCGATAAGCACATCCTCCGGATGGCTCGGCATCAGCTGTTTCAGAAGATCACTGGGGATTTCGTTCACACTGGCAATTTTCGCCTCGCTCATTTTCAAGACCTCCTGCAGTTAAGTTCTGCATTTCGACATTCAGAGTCGAATCCATGACATCAGAAAAAGTTTCTCTTGCTTTCCCCATACAACGGTTTTACAGTATCCATACAGCAGTCCCTCACTGTGCGGTGTATCGGATAAGAGAGGAGGAACCCATAAAAGAGTGCATATATACACACTGCTGATCGCATGAAATCAATCGACAAACCAATTCAAATTCCCCTGTCTCACGATACGAAGAAAATCACTCTCCTGCCGTCATCCTCAGTACCGGGTCTGCATCGGAACGTCTGTCACAGGCGTTCCGTTTTATTTCTCAGCGTACAGACCACACGCTGAAACTCTTCCGGAGGATCAACCCGGAATTCCATATATTCTCCGCCGGACGGATGGACGAATCCGAGAATCCCGGCGTGAAGCATCTGCCCCTTGACATTGAATATCTGTTTTCTGGATCCGTACAGCGGATCACCGATAAGCGGGTGCTTGATATAGGCCATGTGAACCCGAATCTGATGAGTCCTGCCGGTCTCCAGCTGACAACGGATCAGCGTATATTCTCCATAGCGCTCCAGCACGCGGAAATGCGTAACGGCATCCTTGGCTCCCGCGCCGTTCACCGCCTTCTTCAGCCGGTTTTTCGGGTCTCTGCCGATCGGCAGATCCACCGTACCCTCGTCCTGACGGATATTGTCCTGCACGAGCGCCAGATATTTCCTGGTGATCGTGTGCTCATACAACTGCCTTGAAAGGGAAATATGCGCCCGGTCGTTCTTCGCCACCATCAGAAGTCCGCTGGTGTCTTTGTCGATCCGGTGCACAATGCCCGGGCGGATGACCCCGTTGATGGACGACAGACTGTCGCCGCAGTGATACATTATCGCGTTGACCAGTGTTCCGTCCAGATTCCCGACGGCCGGGTGCACGACCATTCCCGCCGGCTTATTCACAACGAGAACGTCATCGTCCTCATATACGATGTCCAGCGGAATATTCTGGGGCTCGATTTCCAGCTCCACGGGATCCGGAAGAGCCACATCGATTATATCGCCGGCAGCAGCCTTATAATTCTTGGATGTGCACTGTTCGCCATTGACGCGGATCCCTCCGAGATCAAAAATATTCTGGACATGAGAACGAGACATCCCGTCAATTGCCTTCGCCAGCACTGAATCAAGACGTTTGCCTGCTGTTTCTTCACTGATTTCATACCTGAATCTGTCGATCGTTCCTATCCTCTTTTCTGTGATAATTTCTCTCCTCGGAAAACAAATATCATCAGAAGGCCGCAGCCCACTGTCACAGCAATATCTGCCACATTAAACACCGGCGGGAACAGCGAGAAGGAAAACATATCCGTCACATAGCCGAACACGAGCCGGTCGATAAAATTCCCGACGCCGCCTGCCGCGATCATGGTCAGAGACAGCTTGCCCAACCAGTGCATCTGACGGTTTTTCAACAGGAAAATGACGATCAGAGCCGTCATGACCAGAGGAAAAAACATCAGAAACCCCCGCATGCCCGACAGGATTCCCCATGCGGCCCCGTCGTTCCGGATATAGATGATCCGAAAGAAGTCGCCGAGCACGGCAACAGCGCCTCCCACCGGCAGAGCCGCGCGGACAGCCGCCTTCACAAGCTGATCGGCCAGCAGAATCCCCGCCGCAGCAATAAAATATCTCATACAGTTCTTACGGGGCAGTAAACTGCCCCGCCTCCGCTCCATATTTCAATACTTCGCAACAGTCCGGCGCCTTACCGGCCGTCCGGGTTCTGATGCAGAAAATCCTCTGAACCATTCATCACGATCGTCTTCGCATTTTCGTCAAATTCGGACGAGGCATCTTCCTGATCCAGCACCAGGTCGGTCAGGGTTTTGTCGGTCATATTCTCCGCCGGTTCCTCGTCAGCGAAATCCGTCTGAACCGGTACAGGCTCTGAGAACAGATCGTCCATCGGAGTTCTGACCGACGCGACAGGTTCATCACTGATCGTCTCGCTGAACAGACCCGCAGCGATGGCGGGATCCTGCATATCGTTCTCAACAGCCGGAGCCGGCTCCTCCTCCGGCTCTGTCCCCGGATAAAAATCGCTCCGCAGATCTGCGAACAGATCGTTCTGCACACCGTCAATCCGGTTCAGCTCCTGCTTCAGAAGTTTTTTATAGTTGTTCCTGAACGTGTTCAGGTTCGACTTCATCGTATCGCTCTGACTGGTCAGACTGGCGACGGACTCTCTGGCGTCCTGCACGATGCGGGACGCATCGGCGTGCGCGTTCTTGATGATCACTTCCGCTCTCTTTTCCGCGCTCTCAGAGATATCACTCATGAGACTCTTCGCCTGCTCGATGGTTTCCATCACAGAAGACTCGTTCTGCTTATGCTCCTGAATCTCCGCCTGCAGATCCGCAACGTTCTTCTTCAGTCGCTCGTTCTCCGCCAGGAGGGACTCCATTCCCATCATGATCTCGTCCAGAAACTTGTCTACTTCTTCCCTTTTGTATCCCTTCAGCGCGGAAGTAAATACTTTTTGTTCAATATCCTGTGGTGTTATCATATGCCTCCCCCTTCACATCGTTACAATGCGATCAAGACTATAATCCGTATCAGCACCCTCTCGACAATCTCGACCAGAAAGAACGCCAGCAGTACTGAGAAATCAAACATACCGGTATTCCATCGGCTGAGCAGTTTCCGGCAGGGCGCCACCATCGGCTCCGAAAGCCGTACAAACGCCATATAGGCCTTCCCCAGAGATGAATATGGATCTCTCGCGAACCAGCTGAGAATCGCTCTTCCCATCAGGATAAAAACCAGAATGTTGGCGAACCAGCTGATCGCTCTTATCAGTATATAGGCCAAACTTTACTTCCTCCAGGGGTTATCCGCTTTCATTGTCGCTCTGTCGTCCGCGGGAAATTCCGGACCCGGCCGGTCCTCGGAGATTCCGCCCGCAATGTCAACGTTCTCCGGCGCGAAAATAAAGATATTGTTCGCCACCTTCTGGACGTTTCCGTTCAGAGCATAGGTCGCTCCGCTCAAGAAGTCAAAGATCTTTCTGGCGGTCTCGGTCTCCAGCTTCTCCAGGTTGATGATGACCGGTTTTTTACTCTTAAGGCTGTCCACGAGCTTCGGACATTCCTCAAAGGTCTTAGGCTCCAGCAGAACGAGCTTGAACGCATTGGTACTGGTCACTGTAAATCTCCTTTCTCCGCGGGCGGGACTGGAGGATGTCATCGGCGGCGTCTGATGACGCTCCGGCGCGGGCGCCGGTGCCGCCTGAGGAACCTCCTTCGCAGCGCTTCTCATCGGCGCCTGCTTCGTCAACTGATCTTTTGCCGCATTTACTTCCTCTTCCGTGATCTCATCAAGCTCCTCGATGCCGATCAGCTTCTTCATGGAATCCCCAATGCTCATAATTTCTCCTCCTGTTATTTCTCTTCTTTTCTATAATCACGATACCCGAAGATCGCGGTTCCTACCCGGATCAGGTTGGATCCCTCCTCCACGGCTACCTGAAAATCGTGTGTCATGCCCATGGACAGGTACCGGAAATCCACCCGATCCGTTTTCCGATCCGCATATCTGTCATATATCTTCTTCACCGCCGCGAAATACGGCCGGGCGTCCTCCACATTCTCCTCAAAAGGCGCGATGCACATCAGTCCGCGGATCCGGATGTTCGGACATTCCTCAGAAATCTGCCGGATCAGTTCGTCCGTCTCATCTGTAGTAATTCCGAATTTGTTTTCGTCCATTGCCGAATTGACCTGAATCAGGATGTCCATCGTCAGATCATGCTGCGCGGCCCGTTTGTTAATCTCCTTCGCCAGGTGAAAACTGTCAACGGAGTGAATCATGCAGACCTTGTCGATGATATACTTGACCTTATTCGTCTGCAGGTGGCCGATCAGATGCCAGCGCACCGGCTTCACCGCGTCATATTTGTCCATAATCTCCTGGACTTTATTCTCTCCGATATCTGTAATTCCCGCATCGATCGCTTCATTGATCTCTGCAGGGGTATGGAGCTTGGTCACCGCGACCAGAAGAACGTCATCCGCCTTCCGCCCGGATTTCTCCGCTGCCTGCGCCTTCAGTTCGTTTACATAATCGATGTTTGATTTAATTGACATTACTCTCACCGTCTTTTCTTATAAATCTTTATTTCAGGCTCTTCTGAGCACCTCATCGTAATTCTGCACGGTACTGACCGCATTCCCGCCGGAATCATAAAAACTGGAGCTGCTGATCACGGATTTCTTCCCGTCGGTAGTAATCACCTGAATGGGCGTGAATTTGTATTTCCCGCTGTTCTGCCGGACATAGACTCCCTTCTTCCCGTTCTTCTTTGTGATACTGGAATTGTAAATCACAAGCCCGGTCGCGTCAGAGGTAATGATCTTCACCGGCACCGTCCGTACCGACGCAAAGCTCTTATAATAATAGTCTGTCCGGATCACCAGCTTCAGACGGCTCCCCTCCCTGGTCACTCCTGTCACCTTTCCGTAAATCTCTGTCTTCTGATTCAGCACCAGAGTGTACCGCTCGCCGGTCTTATACCGGCTCCTGTTTTCGAGGGGAACATAGCACACCAGATACCAGCCGGACCGATCCACGATTTTAAAGACCGGGTCGCCCTTCGCGACCTCGCTCCGCGCCAGGTCAATGCTCTCCGCCTTTCCCAGTTCCCTGAAATCATCGTATTTCTTTTTGTCAATAGCAGAGGGGGTGAACTCAGCCTCGTATCCGTCGGCGTAATAGCTCACAACGCCCTCCGCCTGAGCGGCGAAGCTGCCCGTCGTGATCCCCGCCTTGCCGATGTTTTCCCGGATCCTCCGGTATCTGCGCTGTTCCCGGCTATCATTGCTCCCGGTCAGCGTCATGACCTTCGTACCCTTCCGGATCAGTCTGCCGGCGCTGATGTAGCGGTTCTCTTCTCCGCCCGCGCCCGCAAAGTAGACCTTCTCATTCCGGACAATGTATCCGTCCGTTTCATCGGAAATCTGAAGCTCGCCATATTCCACGGTATAGGAAGACCTCAGCGCGCCGGTAAGCGTCGGAATCACATAGATCACACAGTAAAGCGCCGCCAGCACGAGAATGAATAATAAAATTGGCTTTCCTTTAATACCCTTCATAAAACCCTCTTTTACCTATTCTACAACATTCCCCGTACTTTTTCCATCACTTTCTGTTCATCTTTTGGCAATTCACCGTGTTTCTTCACAAAATCTTCAAACAGCTCCGGTCTCATCTCCGCCGTCAGCCGCAGAGCCTCTTCAAACCTCCAGAGCTCTATTTTTCTGTGATCCCCGGACAGCAGGATTTCCGGGACATCAAGCCCCCGAAAGGAGCGCGGACGGGTATACTGCGGATACTCCAGCAGGCCGGAATACACCGATTCCCCCATTGCGCCCTCCTCGCTGGCCAGCACTCCGGGAATCAGCCGGGACAGCGAATCCATCAGCACCATCGCCGGCAGCTCTCCGCCCGTCACGATATAATCGCCGATGGAAAGCTCCTCTGCGTTCCAGTAATCCAGAACCCTCTGATCCACGCCCTCGTAATGACCGCAGAGAATCACCAGTTCAGGCTCCTCTGCCAGCGATTCCAGAATCTCTCTGTCAATGATCCTCCCCCGGGGCGACATATAGATGACTTTCTTTGTTCCCGCATCCACAGCCTCCATCGCGCCGAAAATCGGCTCCGCCAGCATGACCATGCCCGGTCCGCCTCCGAAGGAATAATCGTCCGCCCGGTTGTGAGGATCCCGGCTGTAATCCCGGATATTCACAAAGCTGAATTCAATCAGCCCCCGGTTCGCGGCCCGTCCCAGGATGCTCGTCGTCATCGGAGTGAACATCTCCGGAAACAGCGTCAGAACATTGAACTTCATGGCAGCATCCCTTCTATCAGAGCAACCGTGACGCGCCGGGCCGTCTCGTCGATTTTTTTAACAAAGACAGGTACCCCCGGTATCAGAACTTCCCCGCCGTCTTCTGTTTTCACGACATACACCGGCTGCGCCCGCTCTGTAAGTACATCCTTCAGCGTCCCGATGATACGGCCGGAGGGCTCATCGAACACCTCCATGCCGATTATGTCCCGGATGTAATGCTCATCCTCCGGCAGCTCCGGAAGATCCTCCTCCCTCATGTAGACGTTTTTTCCCCGCAGCCGTTCCGCCGCGTCGCGGTCGTCCACACCCTCCAGCTTCAGCAGGATCATGTTCTTCTGACGGCGCGCCTGCTGAATCCGGTACAGTTCTCCGCCGGCAAAGATCTTCTCCAGCTCCTCGTAGCGGTTCTCTGACCCCGAATAATTATAGACCTTCACCTCGCCGGCAAGGCCGAACACATTCACGATTTTTCCGATCAGTATCTTCTCGCTCATAGTTCTCCGTATTCATCCGCAAAAATCATCAAAGCACATGGAACCCTGCCCCAGAAGTTCAGGTCTTCCATGTGCCGATCTACTCTCAGTTCACACCGTTTTCCGATGCTTCCTTTCCGCCGTATTCCGCCTCGAATTCCTCCTCCGAAACGATCTCGACGATCACTTTCTTCTTTTCTCTGGTGGCAGCCGCCTTGACAACCGTTCTCAGAGCCCTGGCAATGCGGCCCTGCTTCCCGATCACCTTGCCCATATCGTCGCCGGCGACCCGAAGCTGCAGAACACTGCCCTGCCTGTCATCCTTTTCCGTTACAATCACCTGATCCGGATGATCCACAAGGGATTTTGCAATGGTTTCGACTAACTTTGTCATTGCGTATCACCGCTTTCCTATTCAATGATTCCGGATTTCTTCAGCAGATCCTTTACAACATTTGTCGGCTGCGCACCCTGCGCCAGCCATTTTTTCGCCTTTTCGTCATCGATGCGGATGACGTTCGGCTCCACCATGGGATCGAAGTAGCCGATCTCTTCGATGAATCTTCCGTCTCTCTGTGTGCGGGAATCTGCAACAACAACTCTATAAAAAGGCTTCTTGTGTGCTCCCATTCTCTTCAATCTGATTTTTACCATTTTATTTCCTCCATCTTTTTATATGTTTTGGTTAACAAAATATGATACGATTCGTTCCGCGGCGCTTCCGGCACTCATCATGCCGCCTCGCTTCCGCCGCTGAAGGTTCTGCCGCCGTCGATGCCGTCGATGCGGACGTTTTTAAAACAGCCCCCGCAGCATGCGGTTTTTCTTCATGGCGCCGGGTCTGCTGAACTGCTTCAGCATTTTCTTTGTTTCCTCATAGCGCTTGATCAGCGTATTGATCCGGCTCACCGGAAGTCCGCAGCCCGCCGCAATGCGCTTTCGCCGGCTGGCGTTCAGGATACTCGGATCCTGCCGCTCTTCCTTTGTCATGGAATAAATGATGGCCTCATACTGACGGAACTCCTTTTCGCTCTCATCGAGGTTGACATTCTGCATCTGCCTGCTGCTGACGCCCGGCATCATCTCCAGAATCTTGCCGATGCCGCCCATGCGTTTGACCTCGCCCATCTGCTCCAGAAAATCCTCCAGCGTGAACTGGTTCTTTTTCAGGCGCTCCAGCTGTTTTTCCGCCTTCGCCTCATCGTAGTCCCGCTCAGCGTTCTCGATGAGGGAGAGCAGGTCTCCCATGCCCAGGATGCGGCTGGCCATCCGGTCCGGATGGAAGGCTTCCAGCGCGTTGTATTTCTCGCCGGTTCCCAGAAACAGGATCGGCTTTCCTGTCACCTTTCTTGCAGACAGTGCGGCTCCGCCTCTGGCGTCTCCGTCCATCTTCGTCATGATGATTCCGTCCACATCCAGTTTTTCATTAAAGCCCTTCGCCGCATTGACCGCATCCTGACCGGTCAGCGCGTCCACCACCAGCAGAATCTGGTGAGGCTTTACTTTTTCCTTGATGTTCTGCAGCTCCTGCATCAGCTCTTCGTCGATCTGCAGACGGCCGGCGGTGTCAATGATCAGGACGTTATAGCCCTTTCTCTCCGCCTCTGCTCTGGCATCGTTGGCGATCTTTACCGGATCCTGGCAGCCGCGGTCAGTGTAAACCGGGGTTCCGCAGGCCTTTCCCACCACCTCCAGCTGATCGATCGCCGCCGGACGGTATACGTCGCAGGCCGCAAGCATAGGCTTCTTCCCCGATTCCTTCAGGTAGTTGGCCAGCTTGCCGCAGGTGGTCGTCTTACCGGTACCCTGAAGGCCCGCCATCATAATGGTCGTAAAGCCTGTCGGCGAATAACTGAGCTTGACGTTCTCGCCACCCATCAGCTCCGTAAGCTGCTGATCGACGATTTTAATCACCTGCTGCGCCGGAGTCAGACTCTTCATGACCTCCTCGCCCAGGCATTTCGCCTTGACATCCGCCACGAATTCCTTCACGACCTTGAAGTTGACGTCCGCTTCCAGCAGGGCCAGCTTGACCTCGCGCATCGCCGCGTCGATGTCCTTCTCTGTCAGAACGCCCTTCCCCTTCAGGTGCTTAAAGGTATTCTGTAATTTATCCGATAAACTCTCAAATGCCATCTCATGCCCTTTCCAGTTCCCCCAGAAGCTTCCGGAGCTCTGTAAGTCTCTTTCGCGCGAGCGGATCTCTTCCGCAGTCCTCTGCGAGCTCCGCAACGATTCCGAGCGCCTGCTCACAGGTGCTCCGCAGCGCGGTCATATGCGCCACCATTCCAAGCTTCCGCTCGTAGTCCGCCAGCTGCCGTTCCGCGCTTTTCAGAGAATCGTGCACCGCGGCTCTGGAGATCCCGAAGTTTTCCGCGATCTCTGCCAGGGAAAGATCCTCCTCGTGATAGAGTTCCATGACCCGGCGTTTCTTTTCTGTCAGGAGGTTTCCGTAGAAATCGAACAAAAGACTTTCCTTTGCTATCTCATTCATCCCGCATCCTCCGTTCGCCGTATTAACGGGATCCGCGCCTTTCACCCCTGCGGAGAAGGCGCCCGGGGACACTCCGCCCCCTTTCCACGTTACCTGACCAATATAACACAGGCTGCAGTCAGTGTCAAGTATTTTTGCTTAACATCCTCTTCCTGACATCATCTCCGTATCCGGGACAGCCTCCGCTCCCGCATCCGATGATGAGCCGCTTTATTTTCGTACCTGGGACAGATAGGTGATCGTGAAGGTCTGATTCTCCTGCATCACCGATTTCAGCGCCGCAAGCTCCGAAACGCCGGATGTGTTTCCGCTTCCCAGCACCCTGCTCAGGCTCTCACTCAGAAGGCTCTGCAGAAATCCGGTATTCTCGTCGTATTCGATTTGCTTCGCCTTCACAGCGGAGCTCATCTTATAACGGGCCTTCATATCAGCGACTGCCTCTTCATAGGTTCCGATCTGATCAACCAGTCCCAGCTTCTTCGCCTGCTTCGCGGTATAGATTCTGCCGTCCGCAAGCTTCCGAACCTTCTTCAGGCTCATATTCCGTCCTTCTGCCACGATGCCGGTGAACTGGTCATATGCCTCGTCCACCAGACTCTGCAGAATTTTCTTTTGTTCCCCGGTCATCTTCACCGTGGAGCTGCCCATGGCTTTGTTCTTCCCGGAAGTGATGGTCACTGTTCTGATGCCGTATTTCTTCAGCAGCCCGGTTATATCATACATGGTTCCCAGTGTGACTCCGATGGAGCCGGTCCAGCAGTTGCGGTTCGCAACGATGCGGTCGCAGTTCGAACTGATGTAATAGCCGCCGGAAGCCGCCTCGCTGGCCATATAGGAATAGACCGGTCTGCCTGTCTTTTTCTGATAGTGCCGGATAGCCAGATACAGCTCGTCGCTGGCATAGACACTGCCGCCCGGCGAATTGACATAGAGAATCATTCCTTTGTTATTGGAATCCTTCTCCATATCGTCGATACGGTTCAGAATCCAGCTGTGATGGTAGCTCGAGCTGCTCAGCAGCCCGGAGGAGTCAGACTCCGAAATCGTCCCCTCTACAGAAAGCACTCCGATATACGGATCACTGAGCTTCAGCGTTCCTCCGTCTCCCACGACCGTGCCGGCAGACTTCATATGCCCCCTGATCAGAACTCCCGCAGCGATGATCACCGCCAGGATAATCAGAAAGATCAGGATGCCCTTCTTCCAGGTGAACGGTTTTTTCGCCTTCCCGGCCTGAGAATCGAATGTATTTACTCTGTTTTCCATGATATTAATCTCTCCTTCTCATTCCTGCTGAATAATTGCCCCTTCGGATTATTGATATTACAGGCTTATCCAATCAAATTCAATGACTGTGCATGTATTAAGTATTATACCATTGAGCCGCTTTTGTTGTAAAGAAATCCCGCAGACAAATTCCCTCTTGACAGTGTACTATCCGAAGTAGTATACTTAGCACACAACAGGGGTAAGTTAATACATCAGCGTCTGTCCTTTCCGGGCAGACGCAAGGAGAAAAGGAGGCTGCGATGTTTCAGCTCGATATGAAATCGGGAAAATCGATTTACGAACAGGTTATCGACAATATCAAAGAGCTGATCATGACCGATGTTCTCGCGGAGAACACCAGACTTCCGTCGGTGAGAACACTCTCCCGGCAGCTGACCATCAATCCGAACACAGTCCAGAAGGCCTTTAAGGAGCTGGAGCGGGAAGGTTACATCTTCACCGTTTCCGGCAAGGGGACCTTTGTCGGCCCGAAGAGCGGCATCAAGGCGGAACCGGCCCGGGTGAAAAGCGCCCTGGCAGATGTGGTCAGCGCCTTCAAGGAGCTGCTCTATCTGGGACTGTCGCCGGAGGAGGCACGGGATATGAGCGTCAGCGCCATCGACGCGCTGATCGGATCGGTCAGAAAGGAGAAGGAGCTATGATTGAAACAAGAGGACTGACAAAGAAATACGACGGCTTTCAGGCACTGTCCGGTCTGGATATGACCGTCCCTTCGGGCTCGATTTACGGACTGATCGGCGTGAACGGCGCCGGAAAGACCACAGTGCTCCGTCACCTGGCGGGAGTTCTTCGGCAGGACGCCGGCGAAATCCTGTTCGACGGAGAGGACGTATGGGAAAACGCTGCCGTGAAGCAGCACATCGGACTGGTTCCCGATGATCTGTTTTTTCCGAACGGATATAATCTGACCGGCATGAAAAAAATCTTTGCGGGCAGCTACGCCGCCTGGGACGAGCGGAGGTTCCACGAAATGACGCAGGCCTTCCGCCTCAGCGAGACCGCACGTCTGCGGAGCTTCTCCAAGGGAATGAAAAAGCAGGCCATGTTCTGTCTGGTCATGTCCACCATGCCGAAGTATCTTCTGCTGGACGAGCCGATTGACGGTCTCGACCCCATCGTGCGCAAGCTGGTATGGAAGTATATCGTGGACGATGTGGCCGACCGGGAAATGTCGGTTCTGGTTTCCTCCCATAACCTCAGGGAAATGGAAGGAATCTGCGACCACATCGGAATCCTGTCCGCAGGGAGAATGAAGCTGGAGAGGGAAATGGATTCTCTGCGGGGAGATCTGCACAAAGTTCAGGTCGCTTTCGGCGCCGACGCGCCGGAGGATCCCTTCGCGGGACTGAACGTGCTCCACCATGAAAAAAGAGGCTCGGTAGAACTGCTTCTGATCAGCGCTCCCGGAGAGGAGATCGAAAGCAGGCTCCGGGTTCACGATCCGCTTATCTTTGACATCCTCCCGCTTTCACTGGAGGAAATCTTTATCTATGAGCTGGGAGGTGACGATGATGAAATCAGCAGTCTCATTTTCTAAGACCTGGATGCGCGAAAATGTCCGGCGTTACTGGATTGTTCCCGTTCTCGGGTTTATGGGATATTTTCTGTCTTCAATACTGCCGGTGCTCCTGTGCTATCAGCGCTTCGACATCGTCAGCAGCTACGCTTCTATATCAATTTCCAATCAGAATCCCGCGATCATCGGAATTGACTGTATTCTCGCTGTCCTGACGGCGGTCTGCGTGTTCAGCTATCTGCATAACAGCGCTTCAGTCACGATGATTCACAGTTTTCCGTCGGGACGCAATCAGCTGTTCGACACCTCCGTTCTCAGCGGATTCTTCATGCTGCTGATTCCCGTCGCCGCGAACGGCATCCTGATGATGTCTCTGTCGGGCGCAAGAACCGATATCAGCGACACGGTTCAGGCATCGGAACTGTTTTCGTCGCTTCGCTGCCTGGAATGGACTGCGGAGACGATGATCATCATCTTCTTTGTCTACGCGCTCTCTGTCCTTGCCGGAGTTCTGGCCGGGAACCGGACGATCCATACGCTGCTGGCGCTTTTCCTCAACGGACTTCCCTTTGTCCTGGTCATCATCATCCGCATGACGGAATCGATGTTTCTCTACGGACATTCGGGCGATATCCTGGCAGACTGGACGCTGAAGCTGTCACCGGTAAGCTATATGGCGCTGAAAGGAACCGGAAGTGTTCCGTCCGGTCTGCAGTACGAGCTTCTATATCTGCCGGCGGCGGCCGCGGTACTGATCATCGCACGTCTCGTCTACCGGAAGGTGAAGCTTGAGCGTGAGGAGCGCGCCTGCGTCTTCCCGCTGGTTGCGGACATCATCTGCATTCTTCTGACCTTCATCTGTGCGGTGCCGTCCGCAAGTTTCATGATGGTCGTCCTGACCTCGGGCGCACATATCAATAATTCGTTCCGGATCCGCTATCTGATTCTGTTTGTCATATTCTCCGCGGTGTACTACCTGATCAGCCGCGCCATTGCAGACGGAATCACCCATGTGCTCAACCGGAGTACGCTGAAGAAATTCGGGATTTATGCAGTTATCGCAGCGGTCTTTCTCTGTTTCACCGTCTTCGATCTGAGCGGTTACGGCACCAGAACTCCAGAGACTTCCGATGTCGCCGCGGTCGAAATCACCTCCGATCTGGTCTCAGACGTCACCGGATACGCACCCTTGCGGCTTACGGGAAGAGCTGCGGTGAACAAAACCATCGCCCTGCAGAAGGAGCTTATCGACTCCCGCGAGGTAAACGACGCCGATGCTGACTGGAGTACCGATATCACGATAACCTATCGCCTGAAAAACGGAACCGCAATGCACAGAACCTACAGCTGCATGTACAGCAAGGATCACCCTGAATCCTTCCGGGCACTCCAGACTCTGTTCGCGGCTCCGGAGGTAATTGAGAAAATCACCGGCAGAGTCTCTAAATTCCAGTCAAGGGCATCCAATGTCAGCCTCAGTCTCGATGAAGCGGCGCTGCAGATCAGACGCTCTGACTGGAACCGCCTGTTCAGCGCATACAGAAAGGATCTGCGTTCCATTTCAGGCAGCATCCTGAAAGCTCTGATGGAAAATTCCAACCTGTACTTTCTGAATGTCGAGCAGGGAAACAATGAGAGCACCATCTATCTTCCGGTTCAGAAGAGCGACCGGAATACCATGAAATTCCTGCAGAGCCGGGGATATCTGAAGGAATTGAAAACGCTGAACTCCGAAAGTGACAAATAGTGTCTGCCTGCTAAGTCCCCGTCGGACTTAACGGGCGCTGAAGGCAGTTTGTCAGAAGCGCCGCGGCACACAGCCCGATCCGTCCGGAGGCTGTGCGCCGGCGCGAATTAATGTATGGAAGCCTTTCCGGTTTCCGCTCCTCACAGAAAAACGGCTGTGTGCCGGCGTTCCTGATATCGCCGGCTTCACAGCCGCTCTTTATATGCTTTATAAACTTTGTTTTCTCTTTTGTCTTTTGTTATATTATCCGCTGTTCCTCTTTTCTCCTGTTCCGCGGAAAGCCGGCTCCTCGCGCCTCTACTCCCCGGAAAGTTCTTCACAGTCGTCCAGATCTACCGGAACGATGATGTTCCTCGCGTCCTCCAGGCATTCCGCCGGCACATACAGCTCGATCTCACCCACCGTATTCGTCCCGAACACAATCTCCAGATAATTACTGGAACCGACATATTTTTTCTCGCAGGGAATGTTCTCGCTTCTCAGCTTGGATTCCAAAATATCCGCCTGGAAGCTGTCGGTGACCGTACAGAGATAAGCCCCGTCCCGCCAGCGATAGCTGTCTTCCTGCTCCGGAGAGGCCTTCCCTCCCCGTCTTCTGAATATTTCCGCCATCCGGTTATGACCTCCTTGACTGTTCTTCTGTCTGCAGCCCCGCTATTCCTCTTCCGCAGCTTACTCGCCGCCCTCTGCCGTTCCTCCGCCGGTACCGCCTGAGCTGCCCGAACCGCCCGAACTTCCGCCTGAACTTCCGGACGAGCTTCCCCCGGAGCTGCCCGAACTGCCGGAGCTGCCTGAACTGCCTGAGGGCCCGGAGCTTCCCGAGCTTCCTGTGCTGCTGCCGGAGGATTTCGATGCGGATGAGCCGGACGAACCGGAGCTTCCGGAAGTCCCGCCGGAGGTGCTCCCTCCGTAGCTTCCGCTTCCGCTGTAAGTGCTGCCCGAGGTGCCTGCCGTTCCCCCGGAGCTCTGTGTCGAGCCTCCCGCCGCACCGGCAATCTGCGCAGCAATCGTAGAAACCGTTCCTGAAACGTTGTAATCCTTCTGCCCGAACATCTGCTGATGTAATTTCACCACATTCGCCGCCAGGTCGGACGGGAACACATAAGAAATACCGTTCAGGTTCCCTGTGGTCACATTATACGGCCAGCCGATGCTCTTGCCGAACTCCATCTTGGAGAGCCGCTGCGCCAGGCCAATCATATCGTTATTGGACAGATTCGTTTCAATCTGCGGAAGCAGATCATCCATAATGTCCATCAGTTCCGCCAGATTCTTCTCCTGCAGCTTTTTTGTCACCTTCTTGATGACCACGCGCATCCGGCTGGTACGCTTGAAGTCGTCCCCGACGCCCTTGCGTATGCGGCCGTATGACACCGCCTGCACGCCTTCCAGCGTCTGCTTTCCCGCCTTCTTGACCAGCTTGTATTTCTTCTGTCCGATATTATGGGCTGTCTGCTTTGTATATTTGTTCAGCTCCTCAATCTCATAGTCATGGACGTTCACCGTAATTCCGCCGACCTTGTCCACCAGGTTCGCCACCATCTTGAAGTTAAACAGCACATATTCCGATACATTCAGATCCATCGTCTGATTGATGGTCTTCATTGCGCCGGCTGCACCGCCGGAGGCGTATGCGCTGTTGATTTTGTTGTAGGTCTCGGTTCCGTTGATCCTCGTGTAGGTATCGCGGTATACGGAAATTAGATTGACCTTTTTCGTCTCCACATTCATGCTGACGATAATAATGCAGTCTGTATTATGCTGCTTCAGGTTCTTTTTCTTCATGCTCCGCGAGTCCACGCCAAGCAGTGCGATATTCACATACCCGTCCACATCCACGCAGGACAGTTCCTTTGTACTGATCTTCTTCGTCTTCTGCACCCTGTTCAGCATACTGTAGACAGATGTTGCCACAAGTGCGCCCGTCACAATCAGGAACGCCACCAGAAGCAGTGCGACAACCGCCGCCGGTTTTTTCCTGAGTTTCTGAATCAGCTTCATAGAGTCTCCTTTTTCTCCAGCGCCCGTTTTTCCGCAAGGCGCCGTTCTCTCTTTTTCCTTCTTCTCTCTGCCTTCTCGGCATCCTCCCTTTCAATCATTTCATCGTAAAACGCCGCAGCCTCGCTGATTCCGCCGTCGAAAATCAGCTTTCCCTTCTTCATGACGAGACCGCGGGTACAAAATTCTTCGGCCACTGCTGTGGAATGAGTCACAAAAAGAAATGTGACATTTTCGTCCTCCACCAGTTCCCTGATTTTTTCTTTGCACTTCTTGCGGAAGGATTTGTCCCCCACACTCAGCGCCTCGTCCACGATCAGGATCTCCGGATGGATGCTCACGTTAATCGCGAAGCCGAGACGCGCTTTCATTCCGCTGGAATACGTTCTGACCGGCTGGTCCATATAGTCGCCCAGCTCGGCGAATTCGATGATCTGCGGCTCCAGTTCCCGGACGTCCTCCTCTTTCAGACCCAGAAGGTTTCCACGGAAATAAATATTTTCCCGTCCTGTGAATTCCGGATCGAATCCGGCGGTCAGCTCCAGCAGCGCGCTGACTCTCCCGTTGACCTCGACCTCTCCGCTGGAGGGATAGGTGACCTGTGTAATCATTTTCAGCAGTGTGGACTTTCCGGCTCCGTTCCGCCCGAAGAGCGCAACCGCTTCCCGCGGCATAACGTCAAAGGAGACATCGTTGATCGCCTTCCTCTGCTTGCACTTCACATTTTTGAAAAAGATCGCGCGAAACCGCTGCTTATCGTCTTTATACAGTTTATAGGTTTTTGTGACATGACGAAATGAAATCGCCGTCTTTGTGTTATTATCTTCCATATCTCATTATCTCTTTGTGTCCGGTCTTGTTTCATCGTGCCCGCTGTACGAGAAGAGGCGACGCTCCGGAGAGCCGTCAGATTACGTCCGGAATCTCCTTCTTCAGTCTTTTGTACGCCCAGACCGCAAGAACGCACATGATCACCGTCATGATTACAAAGTTCCTGATCTGCCCCGGATACTCCCATATCCAGCGGTGATAAATCATGGCGTTGCGGTAGCCGTTGGCGACCAGTGTAATGGGGTTGAACAGCATCGTCTCGCGAATCCAGGGAATTGTGATCCGATTTGCATCATAAATAACCCCCGACAGCCAGAACAGCGCCTGCGTCACAGACTTCACCAGGTTCAGAAAGTCCTTGCTCATGGCAGACAGCATTCCCGCCATAAGACTCCATGCGGTGAAAAAAATAAACATCCCGATAATAATCAGCGGAATCTGCAGGCAGTATTTCGTGGGCATGAATCCGAAACCCATAAAAATGAAGATCATGATGATCTGCAGCGCCAGATTCACGATCAGATTCGACAGACTCACGAAAGTCGGAATCGTATCCACCGGAAACTTAATCCGCTTGACCAGATACTTATACTTCCGGATAGAGCCCGCGCCGCCGGTCAGCGTCGCCTTCATATAAAACCACGGAATGAATCCGCTGATCATCCACAGAAAAAAAGGATACCCGTCCACATCGTGTCCCCGCCGGACTCCGATGGAGAACGCGAACCAGAAAACAAAAATCGTAACGGCCGGTGATATGACCGCCCACATCCATCCGAGCGCCGCGCCGCGGTACTGCTTCACGATATCGGATTTCGCAAGCTTCAGCAGCTGCCTGCGGAATTTAATATGATCGCTGACGATCTCTGAAAGTGTATTCAAATCCCTTCTCCAATCCATTTTTTGCAAATCAGTATATAGTATTATATCCTAAAATCCCTCCCTTCGCAACAGTACATTGAAAACAGGGCGCGACAGGCCGCGATGCGCGTTGCACGCGAGGTCGCGAGAGCGCTGCGCATCGAAGAGCGGCGACGCGGAATGCTGCTTATTGCGGCGGCACGGAAACACCGCCTATTGCAGCCGGGGCGTTATTGCCTTTTCTCAGAATATATGGTATATTTAATTCGTGTTTCATGCGCATCTGTCTTGTCAGCGGAAACTCCGTGAAGGACGGCGCGCACAGTTCAAACCGGGTCATTGTCGTTACAGAGAGAAAAATGTGAATGTGGAGGTGTGAATGAGTATCAGGGCGATACTGCTTAATCTTGCGGATCGGGGCGTGACAGGCACTTATGATCTGCACAGAAGAAGAAAGAAAGCGCGGAGTGTCTACGCGGAGCTGACGGACTATTACAAAAAACGGCCCTTCCTGCATATGGACGCCCGGCAGCGCAAGGAAACGATGGATCATATTCTGGAACTGGAGGATTCTTTTCAGGGACTGGATCATGTTCTTGCCGGGCAGTACCGCCGGGAGGTAAAGGCCCATTATCTTAAGGATCTCGGTCCTCAGTGCTATGCGAAATATGCGAAGCAGCCTGTGAAGGACAAAGTTGTATTTCTGGAAAAGGGCGGTCCCAGGAGCGCTCCAAACGGATATCTCTCTGATGTCCTGAAGGCCCAGGGGAAATACCGGGTCGTCATGATCGGCGCTCAGCTGCGTAAACGCTCTGACATAGAAGCCTATGAAAACATCCTGAATTTTTATCGGGAAGCTGCTGACGCAAAAGCCATCTTCATTTCTTCCGCCAACGAATTTCTGAGTCAGTTTGATCTCCGTCCGGAAACAAAGCTGATTCAGCTCTGGCATGGCCTGGGAATCCTCAAGAAGGTGGGATACAGCACAATCGAAAACGAGCAGTTCGGACGTACCCGTGAAGAAGCGGAGGAGTACGACGCGTATCGGAACTATGATTTTGTTACCCTCCCCTCCATGGAGCAGGCGTGGATCTTCGAGGAATCCATGCACATCCCCGCGGATTCCGGAAAGCTCCTTCCGATCGGCGTTTCCCGCACGGATCAGTTCTATAATCCGGACATCATCCGCAAAGGCTACGAGGATCTCCACCGGAAATTCCCCGCAACTGCCGGGAAAAAAATCATTCTCTACGCGCCGACATATCGCGGCAGGCTTTCCAACGCATCCGCACCGTCCGCCATGAACTACAGGGCGATGGCGCAGGCACTCGGTGACGAATACGTGCTGCTGATCAAACAGCACGGCTCCGTCAGGAATCTCCCGGGCTATCCGGAAGACCTCCTGAACACCTTCCTCTTTGATATGAACCGGACTCCGATCGTCGGCGCCATTGAGCGACTGCTGATGATCGCAGACATCTGCATCACGGATTACTCCTCAATCGCTTTTGAATACGCGCTTCTGGAGCGCCCGCTGCTGTTTTTCGCCTACGACCTGGATGAATATTATGTGGATCGGGGCTTATACTACAAATATGACGAAATCACGCCCGGACCGATCTGCTCCACGACAGAGGAACTCATCGACTGCATTCAGCATATCGACCGGTGCTTCGATAAACAAAAAATCATTGACTTTAAAAACCGCTTCGTCGGAGCATGCGACGGCCATGCGACCGAACGGACGATCGCGCTGATCGAGCAGGCGTCGGAGTCCGCACGCCCGTGAAAGGCCCGCGGCAAAGCGCGTGGGCGTGCCGCGGCGAAACGAAAGATGAAAATGAAATAAAGAAAGAGCAAAGGAGAGCGAACTGATGAAGAGAGTTATTACCTACGGAACCTTTGACCTGCTGCATTACGGTCATGTAAATCTTCTCCGGAGAGCAAAAGAATACGGCGATTATCTGATCGTCGCCATCTCAACCGACGAGTTCAACTGGAATCAGAAGCACAAGAAATGCTACTTTACCTACGAACAGCGTAAAAACCTCGTAGAAGCCATCCGTTATGTGGATCTGGTTATTCCTGAAGAGAACTGGGAACAAAAACTCAGCGACGTAAAAGAGTTCAAAATTGATACCTTTGTCATCGGAGACGACTGGAAAGGAAAATTCGATTTCCTTAAAGACTACTGCGATGTTGTCTATCTGCCGCGAACTCCGGAGATCTCCACAACACAAATCAAAAACGAACTAAAAAAATAAAAGACAGCTCTCTGGTATTCGGAAGCCTGTATTGTCCCATCAAACCAGAAGGTTTGAACCATAGCTGTCAGTTTCAATCCATCTCACTCAGGCCGTCAGATAGTCAGTCGATTAAGGTTAGGAACCCGGCCGCCGCAGGCTTATGCGGGCAACGGCCTATGCCAGTGAATTCCCGTCGTCGTTTCCGAAGATCAGGTCAATTACGCGGTCTGTGGAATGGCCGTCCAGGTCGCGGAAGTTCTTCGTCAGGAAGCCCTGCAGTTTTTCTGCTTCGTAGTCCTCGTTTCCGATGGCTTCGACGAGAGCCCGGAGGGTCTTCACGATTTTGCCGGGCACGATTTCCTCGTAGGGTTCGTAAAAGCCTCTGTCATCGTCGTAATTGTCCAGGTCGAAGGCGAAGAACAGCATCGGGATGTTCAGAAGAGCCGCCTCATAGATGACCGAGGAATAGTCCGTGACCAGAACATCGGTTACCGTCAGCAGTTCGTTGATGTCTGGGTAGTCGGTCGCGTCAATGAAGTAGTCCTGATATTCCTGCGGGATGCGGATTTCACTCTTTACAAAGGGATGCAGCTTGATCATCATGCAGTAGCCTTTGTCCCTCAGAAAGTCGCCGAGAATATGGAAGTTGATTATCTGCAGCGGGAAAGACGCACTGCGGGCGTTATTTCCCCGGAAGGTCGGGGCGTAGAGAATCACCTTTTTCGCCTCCGGCAGCTGCGGATAATGAGCGCGAACCTTTTCTGCGGTGCGTTCCAGATATTCCCGGTCAAAGAACACGTCCGTTCGGGGGATTCCCACCGGATAGAATTTGCTCTCGCTGAGGGCGAACGCCTCCGCGTTATGCCGGGCGGAATGCTCCGAGCTCACAATCACATGGGTGTAATTCTTATGCGTTCTGGTCAGGAGCATCGGCGCGCCCTTTTTGCCCAGTCGCTCGAATCCGATGGTTTTGAACGCGCCGCAGGCGTGCCACAGCTGCACCAACTTGACATCCGGGTCGTACTCATTTTTGTACAGCTCCGGCTGATAATCATCCGTGAAAATCACATCCGAGGTCGCCAGATCATGGGTAAAGCGGAATTTCTCCCGGAAACTGCGCCGCGCCTTGATGCCGTCCTTGAAAGAAAATCTGAATACATATTTGTCTCCCAGACCCCGCTCGATCATACGCTCATAGACAAACTTCTCATTCCCGGCCAGCTCGTTAGTCCGGTCGGAAGTGAAGAATACCTGGTTCCCCTTCTTGGGCCTGTTGTTGAATATATTGAAGACCACATGAAAGCCCCAGGTGGCCAGCCTGCGGTACTGCCGGTACAGATTCTTTTTCAGCTGCTGTGTGAATTTCCGGAATCCGGTCAGCTGTTCCGGAAAAATAAAGGTGACGTCCAGATAATAGGTCCAGTCACTGACGTTCAGCCTGGAAATGCCGTACCAGCTCTGCGTCGCGCTGCGGTCCACCAGAAGGTCTGTTCTGGTTCCGTCCAGAATTGACATGTAAACCCGATCATAAACCGGATCGGAAACATAGTCTCTCAGCCGTTTCTCATCACCGATGTCGGCGCGCAGATACCATTTCCCTGTTCGGATCGGGTATTCCCCGTCCAGCTCCATGACATTGATGCGCAGACGGAAGCGATTCCCCTCTGTTTCCACAGCCTCGATATCCAGTTCCCGCTTCTGCTTCTGTTCCCGCAGATAAAAGCGGGCGCCTTCGAGGGTCTTCACATCCTCCACATGCCCGCTGATGTGCAGAATAATCCTCTGATACTTTACCTGATCGATAATCAGTTTCGTCATATACCGGTTCCTTTACTTCTCCCAGACCATCACGGTTTTTCCTCCGCTCTTGCGAATATCCGCGTCGAACGCGCGGTTCATGTCCGCGATGGAACGGACCGTAATGGTCTCTCCAATGATACTCTCCAGATATTCCTCCACGTCCTTGTTGGAGTTATACAGCTGAATCGTATCCCGAAAATCCTGTACGCCGCTTCTGCTGGAGCCGAACACATTCAGTCCCTTCTCCAGAATCATGCGTGTGTTCAGGGGCACCGGATTCTCCGACACTCCCATGATCGCAATGGTTCCTTCCGGATTAATAAAATCGATAATCTGATTGACGGCAATTCCCGAGGCCTCCGTCCCGACGCATTCGAACGCGTGGTCCACCCGCAGCTCCTGCGGGATGTCCGTGATGTCATACGTTGCGTCCGCAAACACGAAATCCGCCATCTTGTAGTCATTCTTTCCGAAAATCAGCACCTGACTGTCCGGCATCCTCTTTTTCAGCAGCAGCGCCGTGATAAACGCCAGATTTCCGTCACCCCAGACGCCGATCCTGTCACGGCGGCGGTGTGCTCTGACATCGAAACGGTTAATCGTGTGGTAGCTGACCGACACGAGTTCTGTAAACGCTGCCACTCTTTTGTTGATCCCTTCCGGCAGAAGTACAAGACGGTCTCTGCCGATAGCGACACTGTCCTGCATGAAGCCGTCGAAGCCGCTGGCCCGGAACTTACTGCTGCGCAGATAATTTTCCGCGATAACATCGTCCTTTTCCACCGGCGTATTCGGCACCATCGCCACCGACTGCCCCGGCTTATACTCCCCCCGGGGGTCGTACAGCACATCGCCGATGCCTTCATGAATCAGCGCCATCGGAAGCTTCTTCTTCAGCACCTCCGGCGCCCTCTTGCCCTGATAATATCTCTGATCCGCATTGCAGATCGACAGATGAGTGGGCCGGACAATAATATTGTCATCCGTCAGGCTGATATCAGAAAACTCCGCCTCGAAACGCCGGGGCGCTACCAGCCGGTAAATCGTATTCAGCACTTTTTCTCCCCTCCCAGCAAAGTTTCTGCCAGCTGCAGATCATACGGATACGTCACTTTGATATTGAACGTCTCGCCCTGTACCAGCGTGACCTTTTCGCCCTTCATCACAAAGACCTTCGCCGCGTCTGTCAGGATTTCCCGTTCCTCCTCCGTCAGCTCCTGATAAAGCCGTTTGAAGGCCGCCGCCCGGAAGCTCTGAGGCGTCTGCCCCTGATAATAGAACTTGCGGTCCGGAATCGCACTGATCACCGCCCCGTCCCGGCTTTCCACAATGGTATCCGTCGCGGGAATCACCGTGTCACAGATCACGCCCTGCTGCGCCTTCTCGATATTCTCTTCAATGATGCGGTGAGTGACAAAGGGCCGGACAGCATCGTGGGTAACCATGATGGTATCCTCATCCAGTCCGTAATTCTCCTCAATATACCGGATCGCATTCATAATCGTCTCATTACGGACTGCGCCTCCCTGAATCACTTCCACTCTGCTGCCGTCCGGAAGATACTTGCGAAAAAGATCCTTTGTATAGGAAATCCACTGCTCCGGGCAGAGCACGATCACCTTCTCGAACTTGTCATTCATTACGAACTTCTCTACCGTATGAACGATAATCGGCTTGCCGCCGATGGTCAGAAACTGCTTCGGTTTATCTACATTGCCCATGCGGGTTCCCTTGCCGCCGGCCAATACTGCTCCAAAAATCATATCTGTCCTCCTCTCCATGTATCAGACGTTAATAGATTTATTATATAATAATCCCACAAACTGCGCAAGTTTATTCGTATTTCGCGTGCCGCCCGCCACGAAGCGATCTGCGAACGCCTTCTGCTTCGCCGGATCCCAGCGTTCCTCCTCAATCGCCTTCATGACCCCCTCCGGTTCCCGGTACAGCTCCTGCGGCATTTCCGCCGGAAAGTCGATGCAGAATCCCCGGCGCTGAAGATAGTCGTCAAGATCCCACGTATAGAAGAACAAAGGTCTGCCCGCAACGGCTGCCTCAAAAAGAAACGCCGAATAATCAGTAATCACATAATCCGCCACAGACAGCAGCTCCAGACTGCTGTACTCAGGGCACCGGAACACCCCCGCAAGGTCCAGCTTTCTCCGTTCCACCGGATGAAGCTTGACGATCAGATTGAAGCGGGTCCGGTCCACAGCATCGATCAGCCCGCGGACAGCCTGTGCGGTGTCCACGCCCTTTCGGAAGGTGGGCGCATAGAGGATGTTCTTTTTTCCGCCTCCCAGCTCCGGATAGGCTGCGCGGATCCTGTTCCCTCTCTCCTCCATGAACACGCTGCTCCGCAGCAGATCCACACGGGGGAGCGGCAGAACCTTCACCATCTCTTCCGGATAATGAAACGCCTTTGCGTAATACGGACGGCAGAATTCACTGCTGGCCAGAATCGCATCGTAATTCCGGTGCATCCTCAGAGCGCGGATAAGCTTCGGGCTGTAGCCCTCTGCCTCACCTTCAACATAGTATCCGAATTTTTTACAGATCCCCAGGGCGTGCCACATCTGCAGGATTTTCAGCGAACGTCTGTGCCGCAGCACGCTGGCGGTGATGCAGTATCCCTCCAGAATGACGACTCTGGAGGTCGCAAGCGCGTGCATCTCCGGTCCCATCATATGAAAGAGATATTTCACCTTTCCGGACAGTCCCGGAGGAATCATCCGGTACAGGGTATGCGTCTCAATCTCCGGGTATTCCTTTCCGATTTCCTCAAGAAGCAGCTTCACATCAGGCGACGGGACCGCACTCTGTCTGCTGATGACAGAAACCCTGTTCCTGACCGGAGCAAGCTTGTGAAAGCAATAGATCAGGTTCAGGAACGCCACGCCGATATTAATCACGATTTCCATCCGTTCCCGTCTCCTTCCCGAATATCCATTTACAGGTTTTCTCCGTGGAATGCCCGTCGCATGCGCTGAGGAAGCGCTGCCCGAAGGCCCTCCTTTTTTCTTCCGCCATGTCTCCCTCCCGGACGGCGCGAATCAGCTCCTGCTGCCCGGTCACAACCGGACCGTACAGATAATCCTCGTAGGGATAATACAGCCCCCGCCCGTCGGCGTACAGTTCCCTGTCATAGGCGTAGAACACGACAGGTTTATTCACAAAGAAATAGTCGAAGATGACTGAAGAGTAATCAGTAATCAGGACGTCAGTCACCAGCAGCAGGTCATTAATTTCCCGATGCTCCGATAAATCCAGATAAAAGTCTCCGTATTTCCCGGGATCCCATTCTCCCCCCTGACGGCGGAGAATATTGTTGTACACCGCCGGGTGCCATTTAAACACAAAGATAAAGTCCTCGCCAAGTCCCTCGCGAATCCTCTCAAGATCCAGACGGTCGAAATCATACCCCGCATCGTCTGCCCGGAGCCCCCGATAGGTGGGTGCAAACAGAACGACCTTCTTCTGTCTGAGCTGCGGAAATTCCTCATACAGGGCGTTCTGCGTCTCCCGAATCTTCTGTGCATCGAAAAACAGATCCGTCCGCGGAACTCCGGTGGCCCTGACCTTCTCCGGCGGCAGCCCGAAGGCCTCCGCATAGCAGCCCCGGATGCTCTCCGCACTGACGATGGCCTTCGCGTATTTCCGATACCCTTTATGAATGCGGATTTTTTCATTTCCGGCGGCGCGGCTGTAGCCGAATTTTTTAAATGCGCCGGCGCCGTGCCAGAGCTGGCAGATCTGCTGTCCCGGCCTGACGCTGTAATAGGAGGTATATCGGAAATAATCCTCCAGGAGAATTGTTCCCGCCGTGGTCATATCGTAAACAAACCGGAGGAATTTCCCCGGTCCTGTGATCTGTCTCCGGTCTGCTTTCAGGTACGTCACTTTTTCGTAACTCCCGTCGAGATAATCATAAACATCCTTCAGATTTCCGCCCAGCTCCGCCCGGACATCGGAGACGAAAAAAACTTTGTTTTCCCTTACCTCTGTAAAAATAGCGATCAGCCGGCTCAGCAGGATAAACGCCACCGCGCTGATTCCGTTCTTGAAATATCTCATGAATGCTCCAGTAGTTTTCTGCCGTGCCGCCTGCGGCACGCACTCTGTGTCACCGTTTCTCTGTTCCCGGGTTTCTTCGCACCCCCCTACACTATACCATAATCCGGCTGGCCCGGTAAAGTCCGCCTCCCGAAATCTGCGCGCCGAGAACCGCTCTTTGTGATATAATCAAGAGGTATCGCACAGTACGCAGTAACAGAAACGGAGGTTTCATCATGACAGCTTCAGAATATATCCTCGCATCCGCATCTCCCAGAAGGTCCGAGCTGATGAGGGCTCACGGCCTGCGCTTCCTGACGGTCCCCGCGGAGGTCGATGAGACGCTGCCGCCGGACACGGACGGACCGGACGCCGTTATGTATCTGTCCCTGAAAAAAGCTCTCTGGGTGGAGTCCCGTTATCCCGAGCTTGCCGGCAGACGAATCATCGCCGCCGATACGGTCGTCTGCACCAGGCGCATTCTCGGAAAGCCCGCCGATATCGGCGAGGCGCGGGAAATGATTACGGAGCTTCGCGGCGCAGTGCATCACGTATACACCGGCGTGACGCTCCTGGTCGCGGGGGAACCGCGCCGGAGATGCTTTTGTGAGGGTACAAAGGTATTCGTTCGCAACATCAGTGATCCGGCTGTCGAAGCATACATCCGCACGCAGGAGCCCTATGACAAAGCCGGAGGTTACGCCATTCAGGGGACCTTCGGAAAATACATCGATCACATCGAAGGCGACTTTGAGAATGTGGTGGGACTTCCCTGCAGGCGTATGCTGCAGGAGCTCGCGCGCCTCTGACCGGGGATCAGTAATTCCGGACCAGCTTCCGGAATTTTTTCATGGTCATGAACCCGTTAACCTTCAGTCTGCGGATGTTATAGGGATCATCGATCCTGCGGGCGTACACATGCCGGTCGAAGCCGAACGCCATTTTCATTTCGCTGTGTCTGGCCGCCTGCAGGTAGTTTTCCGGTGCGAAGCCGTAGGGATATGCGATGTAGTCATATCCCGCGTCTGTGCATTTTTTCAGATCCTCCGCCAGTTCATCGTAGCTTCTGCTGTAAACTGCTCCTCTTCCGTTCTCATAATGATGCAGATCCCAGGAATGGGCCTGAAATTCGAATTGCGGATATTCCTCCCGGACTTCCCGGATCTTGTCCCATCCGATGAAACGCTCCCTGGCCGAGCCGTCGTAAGGTTCTGTTGTCTCCTGCGTTCTGGTGCCGACCAGGAAGGACGTCATTTTCATTTTGTATTTGCGGATCACCGGATAGACGAGATAATATCCCTCATAGAACCCGTCGTCCATGGTCAGCATCACACTGTTCTGAGGGAGCTCGATGTCTCCGCGGTACCACTTCCGGAACTGATCTGCGGAAATGGTTTCAAATCCGTTGTCGTGCAGATAACGGATCTGTTTTCTGAAATCCGACAGAGACGCCACCCACTGATTGTCCGCATAATACCGGTTCTTTATCTCGTCCGGCACGATCCGATGGAACGTGAGAATCGGCACAGTCCGGATTTTCTGCTTCGGATCCATTCCGACCATGACATGGATTTTCGCACGCTTCCCGTTGTGAGCGGCACAGTAAATATAACATTCGCCCTGATCCTTCGCGCGTATCCTGCCTTTCGCGGAGACCACGGCAATACTTTCGTCACTTGAATACCAGTTCTTTGTCATTTTATACGGCTTCTGTCCGGCACGTCCCGTTTTCAGCGCAACAACAGACTTCACCGTCGCTCCTGTCACCAGACGATAACTCTTTTTTTTCGTCGCGACGCGGCTCACATTATTCTTTTTCGATCCGGAGGGAGCCAGGTATACGCCGATGCTCCGGGAGGTTTTTCCGTACAGCTCGTTTCCGTCCACGTTTTTCCGGGCCCGGATACGGTAGCGATAATACCGTCCCTTTTTCACTCCGCGGTCCACATAACGGCAGGTCGAAGTTCCGAATTTCGCGGTAATCTCCGCGATTTCCCGATACAGTCCGGTACGCCTGCTGTAACGCTGAATGGAATACGCGTCCGCCTCATCGTTTCTTTTCCACTTCAGAACGACCGCCTTTTTCTTTTCTGTTCCTCCCCGGAACTCATGGACCCGCAGCCGGGAGACCGCCTTCCGGACTGCGTCGCTGCTCTTCTCTGACGAGGCGACTGCCATATATGACGACGCAGGATCAGTATTCTCCGCCCAGATCACCGAAACTGCTCCGGGGATCAGCAGTGTCGCCAGGACCACAGCCACGGCCCTCTTCCCGATTGCCTTTCTGATTTTCTCTCCGGTATTCTTCTCTGTTCTCATTATCTTCATCACGCCGCCTCTCCGCCGGCGCCATTTCTCTTCCTTTTCTCTTCCTTCCGCACTGTATGTTCTCAATCACCATTTAGCGGCGATACGGTTCACAATACGCTCCGCTGAATGCCCGTCGCATTTTTCCATAAACCTGTTACGGAACGCCGCCCTGTCATCCGGGTCAATCTGCGGATTCTTTAAAGCGTCAATCAGCTCCTCCTCCGAAAAGACCTGCTGTCCCCACGCATATTCGGTCAGCCTGCGGCCGGGCTTTTTCCGCAGAAGATAGTCGTTAGCGTCGAACCAGTAATGTATCATCGGCCGTTCCAGGAGACTGTACGCGAACCCCAGGTCAGTATAATCCGTAATCAGGATGTCTGCCGCCAGCAGCAGTCCGTTGAGATCCGTTTCCCGAGACAGGTTGAGATCGAAGGATTCCACCGTTTCCCTGTCGCGAAACTCCGTCTCATCCTCCAGAAAGCTCTTTGTCCGCGGGTGCCAGCAGAGCGCCAGCACAAAATCCTCCCCAAGAGCGTCGCTGACGCGCCCGGGATTGAAATATTCAAAATCATATCCGGTCTGAACAGAGAGTCCCTGGTGGAAGGCCGGTGCGAACAGCGCCAGCTTCCGTCCCCGCAGGCGGGGATAACGGCGCTCAAGACGCTTTCTGGCCGCCAGAGCGGCATCCCTGTCGAAGAACCTGTCCGTTTCCGGAATTCCGTACTCCCGCGTCTGCGGACTGACCAGAGGTGAATGTTCCAGCAGATCCCCTCCCCGCGTATGCCAGAGGCGGATCAGCTCCTGGTTTTTCCGGAGCTCCAGTCCGTCCGTTTCCACATCGTCGTCCTCCGCAATCAGCGTCCCCGCAGTCGCATAATCCGCAGCATAGGCGACGTTGATCTGTTCGCTCTGTTCCAGCTCTGCCGCGGCCGCATCCTGCAGAACATCACCTCCTCGGTCGTTCAGGGCGTCTGCCAGAGGTCTCAGGTTCCCTCCCGGCTCATGAGCAACCACACCGAGGAACAAAGTTTTATCTGCCTGTACTCTCCGCAGCTTCCGGGCGACCCAGTAGGAATTTCCCAGAGGAAGCCCGTTCCGGTCCTTCTCTCCGGCCTCCTCCGTCCCGGAAGGCTTCAATCCCTCCGGTTCCGCCGGCGCCTTGGGTTTCTTCGGTTCGTATCCGGACTGAAGGCCGATGCGGACATTGGCGACACGCCGGTATGTCAGCTTCCCGAAGGCGGTTCCGCAGACTTGCTCCGGGCCGGCGGTTTCATCCAGTTCCTCCAGAACCTCCGTCAGGGCGCTCCTTCGGAAAAGCTTGTTGAACAGGCGACAGTCGATTTCATTGTGCCGCTCCATCACCTTCGGATTTTTCTCCGCGTTTCTGCGTCCTTTCTTTGTAAAGCAGTTATTCAGACGGTCGATACGCTCCGTCGTTCCCTCCCGGTATCCCAGAGGAAGAACGGAGATGAAGTCAACATCCAGTTTCTGCAGGTTCCGCAGCATCAGTTTGACCGTATTCTCGTTATATATGGCGCTCCCGTCGATAATCTGCAGGCAGCGTCCCTTCGTCTGTGACGCCAGTTCTCTCAATCCGCAGTTTTCCTGATCGGCGATATACAGATTCTCTTTTTTCGCATATTCCTCCGGAACACTCTGACGATAGCAGCCGTCCAGCCGGACCTCGAAATTCGGACAGTCCTGATAGTACATGGTGTCGAGGAACCGGGAAAGCTCCTTTTCCTTCATGCCTGCGGCGACCGCCACGCTCAGATACGGATCCTGCAGGATTTCCTCTTTCGTTTTCAGTCTTCCTTCAGATTCCAGGTCTGTCATCGCCGGTTCCAATGCGGTCAGCTCTTCTTCCGTCAGTTTTTCACGATACTTCTCCGCTGTCGTCATAACCTTTGAAAGAGTCTCTTTCTCCAGAATCCAAAGATGTCTGTAATACTCATTCACGATGGATGTACGGAATATCCTTACGTTGAGTTCTCTCTGCACAGTTTCCGACCACTTCTCTGCCAGTTTCCGAATCTCCTCCACAGCCGCCGTCAGACTGTCAAACATAGGCGCGTCCAGCCTGCTCAAAGCGCTCTTCGCCTCAAAGGGAAGTGCTCTGTGATATTCATATACGACACGGGGGCATCCGATGATTTGCCCGCAGGCATTCAGAAAGGAATACAGGAACACTCCGTCCTCCGCATGCCGGATTTTCCTGAATCGAAGCCGGTGCTCTTCGATTACACTCCGCCGAAACATTTTGTTGCAGACGCTGAAGCTGTTTACAAACCCTATGTCTTCCTTTCGAAGCATTACCTTTTGAGACATCATTCTGCTGTTCTTCATGATGCTTTCTCCGAAGCTCTGAATTCTGCGGAGTTCTCCCACCACGAGATCTGCTTCCCACTGCCCGGCAAGGTAGAGCATTTCTTCAAGCGCATCAGGACGAAAGTTATCGTCTCCGTCCAGAAAGGCCACGAACTCCCCTGAAGCAGCATCCAGTCCCGCGTTTCGCGCTGCGGATACACCGCGGTTTTCCTGGGTGATAACCCGGATGCAGGGATGCTTCCCCGCCAGATCCTCAAGAATCTCCGCGGAATTGTCGGTAGAGCCATCGTTAATTACAATCAGCTCAAGCTCCTCAATCCCCTGATTGATTACAGAATTCACCGCGCGTTCAATATACTTCCCGTTGTTATACGTCGGTAAAATTACTGAAATATCCAAAATCCCACTCCTTCTGTATTTCGTGAAACCGCTGCTCCACAGTTCCACTCAACTGTTTTCCCCTTATGCAAAAACGAACTAAATAAATGTGCTCAGCAGCGCTGCCGGCAGACCGTTGTCTGTCAGCGCCTGTTGCGTCCGGCAGGGCTCAATGAGCATATGCAAATCGCCTTTTCAGTATACCATAATTTTTCAATTCACCCAATAGAAAATCCCCGGCAAAGCCGGGGATCGGTAAGCATTTAACGAACTTTATCAGTTCTTCTTGGTCGCTGCGTCGTGGAGGTCCTCTGCCTTATCCCACTCTGCGATGATTTCCGGAATAACCTTATACAGGTCTCCTACGATACCATAGTCCGCAACCTCGAAGATCGGAGCATCCGGATCCTTGTTGATCGCGACGATGATGTCGGAGGTCTGCATTCCGGCCAGGTGCTGGATCGCACCGGAGATTCCGCAGGCGAAATAGATTTTCGGCTTAACGGTGGTACCGGTCTGTCCAACCTGATGAGAATGATCGATCCATCCTGCGTCGACTGCCGCACGGGAAGAACCTACAACGCCGCCGACTTTGTCAGCAAACTTCTTGATCAGTTCAAATCCTGAAGCATCGCCCAGACCACGTCCGCCGGAGCAGATGATGTCAGCGTCCGTCAGTGAAACCATTTCCTTAGCGGATTTAACAACATCGACAATCTGAACATGGATATCGGACTCGGAGATCTCCGGCTTGACGTTGATGATCTCGCCGGTCGCTCCCTCTACCTTTTCTCTCTTCTGCATTACGCCGGGGCGTACTGTGGACATCTGCGGTCTTGTCTTCGGGCAGATGATGGTCGCCATCAGGTTTCCGCCGAAAGCAGGACGTGTCTGCTTGATTCCTGTGGAAGGATCATTCGGATCCAGAGTGGAGGTGTCCAGAGTGGTCTTCTTCTTTGCGAAGTCGATGTAGCTGGAAACCTTGACGTCCAGTCTGGTGCAGTCCGCGGTCAGACCGGTGTTGCATCTCGCGGCGATTCTCGGAGCCAGGTCGCGTCCGATATGGGTCGCACCGTACAGAACGATTTCCGGCTTGTATACGTCGATAGCATCGGTGATAACCTTGGTGTAGGCATCTGTGGTGTAGTGCTCCAGAAGCGGATCCTGGATCATGTAGACCTTGTCGGCACCGTACTCGAAGCACTCGGAAGCCAGGTGGTCGATGTTGTTTCCGACCAGAACTGCGCATACCTGCGTGTCCTCGCTGATTTCCTTCGCCAGTCTGTAGCCTTCGCCGATCAGCTCAAGGGCAACGTTCATCAGTTTGCCGTCTCTCTGCTCAGCGTAAACCCAGATGTGCTTGTAAGCGGAAAGGTCAACCGCTCCGCCGACCTGAACTTCTTTAATCGCGCCGAATTTGCAGGATGTCAGACACTGGTTACAGAAATTGCACTTGTCATTCACCTTGCAGACTCTGCCGAGCTTATTTCCATCATAAGGCTCAAACTCGAAGGCGTCATATGGGCAGGCTTTGAAGCAAAGTCCGCAACCGGTACATTTTTCTTTTATAATTTCAATAGCCATTGTTACTCCTCCTCACTAGATGACTTGCTTTTCCTTGAGATTTACCAGCAGTTCGTCAGCGATTTCCTTCTCGGTATCGCCTTCCAGAATCACGCCCTTGCCCTTCGGAGCAGGTGTGAAGGATCTGAATACGTTTGTCGGAGAAGCCTCCAGACCTACTGTGTTCAGGTCAACCTCGATATCCTTTGCGTTCCATGTAGTCATCTTCTTCTCGCCGAAGATTCCGGACATCGACATGTATCTTGGCTCGTTCAGTTCTTTAATCGCGGTCAGCATGCAGGGAGTCTGCAGCTTGATCACTTCATAGCCGTCTTCCAGCTGTCTCTTGACCGTGATGTTCTTCAGATCATCATCGATCTCGAAATCCTCAACATAGGTAACCTGCGGCAGACCGAGTTTCTCAGCCAGCTGCGGTCCGACCTGCGCGGTGTCTCCGTCGATCGCCTGACGTCCTGCCCACAGAAGGTCAAAGTCTCCGACCTTTCTGACTGCTGCTTCCAGAGTGTTGGAAGTCGCCCAGGTGTCGGAACCGCCGACCGCTCTGTCGGATACCAGGATGCCTTCGTCAGCGCCCATCGCGATGCACTCGAACAGCAGATCGTTTGCCTGAGGAGGTCCCATGGTGATTACTGTGATATGAGTATCAGGATACTTGTCCTTGATCTTCAAAGCTTCTTCCAGCGCGTTCGCATCGTCATTGTTCAGAATGCTCGGCACGCCTTCTCTGATCAGAGTACCAGTCTTGGGGTTAATCTTGATAACGTTCGTATCCGGTACCTGTTTTGCGCATACGATAATCTTGAATGCCATTTCTATTTCCTCCTACTTTTTATTTCCCGAAAGTGTTAGCAGCAATTACGATCTTCTGAACTTCAGAGGTGCCCTCATAGATTTCGGTGATCTTGGCGTCTCTCATCATTCTTTCAACCGGATAGTCTGCAGTGTATCCATATCCGCCGTGGAACTGTACACACTTTGTCGTTACCTTCATTGCAGTCTCAGCAGCAAACAGCTTCGCCATGGCAGCGGCCTCACCGTACTTCGCATGCTGATCCTCGAGGAACGCGGCTTTGTAAACCAGCAGTCTCGCAGCCTCGATTCTGGTCTTCAGATCCGCCATCTCAAACTGGAGCGCCTCCATCTGAGACAGCTTCTTGCCGAACTGCTTTCTCGCCTTCATGTAATCTACGGTTACATCAAACGCGCCCTGCGCGATTCCCAGCGCCTGGGAAGCGATTCCGATACGGCCGCCGTCCAGTGTGGACAGAGCGATCTTGAAGCCGTCGCCGACCTCGCCCAGCAGTCTGTCCTTCGGGATTCTGCAGTTCTGGAAAATAAGCTCTGTGGTGGAGGAAGCGTGGATACCCATCTTGTCCTCGGTCTTTCCGATGGAGAAGCCCGGGTCACCCTTCTCTACGATGAAGGAACTGATTCCGCCGTGTGTTCCCTTCTTCTTGTCTGTCATCGCCATAACAACAAATGTGCTGGCATATCCGCCGTTGGTGATGAATACCTTGGCTCCGTCGAGAACCCACTCGTCTCCGTCCAGGACAGCTCTCGTCTGCTGTCCGGCAGCGTCGGTTCCTGCGTTTGGCTCAGTCAGACCGAATGCACCGATCTTTCTTCCGGAAAGAAGATCCGGCAGGTACTTCTGCTTCTGCTCTTCTGTACCATATGCGTAGATCGGCCAGCAGCACAGGGATGTATGCGCAGATACGATAACGCCCGTCGACGCACATACTCTGGAGAGCTCCTCAACAGTAATCGCATAGGATACTTCATCTCCGCCTGCTCCGCCATACTCAGTAGGGAACGGAATGCCCATCATGCCGTACTTCGCCATCTTAGCGACAGTTTCCTCAGGGAATCTGTGCTCTTTGTCGATGTCAGCCGCCAATGGTTCAACTTCGTTAGTGGCAAACTCTCTTACCATTTTCCTTACGAATTCCTGTTCCTTCGTCAGTTGAAAGTTCATGTAAATGCCTCCTTAAATTATAATAACGGTCCCTATCCCACAGGGAGGTTTTTAACCGTTTAACTTTAGCCAGATGAACGCACGCAAAAAAAATGCGAAAATTCTGCGGACGCACAAATGCACCATCTATAGTTAACCACGAATGTATACTTTTTGCAAGTGATTTTTGCCATTTTGAAGGGCATGAATCTTCAGAATTCCGATGATGCGCAAACGAATCACCCGGTAATTTTGCGAAGTGTGTTTTATAAACTTTGCAAAATTGATATATTTGAAAAATGCATTTTTCAAATATCAGTCCATAAACAGACGTAAAAAGACGTTCTCTCAATCCCCGGCCGCGGATACGGGCAAATCATCTCGCGTCGATACGGACAATCTCCTCAGACTTCACCGCAGCGTCCACCAGACCTTCCACGTCCAGAAGCGCCTCTGACGCTTCAATCTGCGCCAGTCTGGGCTTTGTTGAAGGATGTTTGGGCAGGAACACCGTACAGCAGTCCTCGTAAGGCTCGATGGATTTTTCGTAGGTTCCGATCTCCATAGCCTTATCCATGATATCCACCTTGTCCATGGCGATCAGAGGACGCATCACCGGCATCTGCACGCAGGCGTCAGTCACCACCAGGGCTTCCGCCGTCTGACTGGCCACCTGACCCAGATTTTCCCCGGTAATCAGCATCATGCATCCGCTGCGCCGGGCGATTTTCTCGCCTATGCGCATCATGAACCGCCGCACCAGAATCGTGGTCTCCTCCTCCGGGCAGTTCTGTACGATCTGCTCCTGAATCGGCAGCAGATTAATCACATGCATTTTCATCCGGCCGCAGTAGGACGCCACGATGCCGACCAGTTCCTCCACTTTCTGCTGTGCCCGCGGACTTGTGTAGGGATAGCTGTGAAAATGCAGCGCCTCGATGACCATTCCCCGCTTTGCCATCATCCACGCCGCCACAGGCGAATCAATGCCGCCCGACAGCAGAACCAGTCCCTTCCCGTTAGTGCCCAGCGGCAGTCCTCCAAAGCCCCGGATCTTTTCGTCATAGAGATAGGTCCGGTCTCTGCGGAGATCCACGAACAGCTTGCAGTCCGGCTCATGGACGTCCACCTTCAGCACCTTACATCCGATCAGAACGCTTGCGCCGATAATCCGGGCAATCTCAGGCGACTTGACCGGAAACGTCTTATCCGCCCGTTTCGCCTCTACCTTAAAGGTCCGGATTCCCCGCTCCCTGATCTGCTGCTTCATGAAGTCCACCGCCGTTTCGCCGATGGCGTCCAGATCGCTGGGTGCTTCCACCGCAGGGCTGATGGAGGACACGCCGAACACTCTGGACACCTGCCGGATGATTTCCTCCGAATCCAGTTCTTTCGGACTGCGGACAAAGATAAGTCCCTCGTGCCGTTTAACCTCCACGCCTTCGTAATCCTTCAGATTCCTGCGGATCCGTTCCGCCAGCGTCTTCTCAAAATACGGTTTGTTCATCCCCTTCAGCGCGACCTCGCCGCACCGGACGATAAAAATATTTTTCTCGTTCATTTACCGAAAACTCCCTAATCTTCTGAACCGGCTCACCGCCGCTGTCAGGCGGTCGAGCACCACGTCCATCTCTTCTGCGGTGTTGTAACGACTGAAGCTGAAGCGAATCGCGCCCTCGATTTCCTTCGGCGAGAGCCCCATGGCGCTCAGCACATGACTCCTGCCTTTTTTGTTGGAAGAGCACGCCGATCCGGTCGATACATAGATCTCATCCTCCTCCAGTGTGTGCAGAAGCACCTCTCCGCGGGTTCCGAGAAAGCTGACGTTCAGCACTGACGCGACCCCGTCCTCCGGAGAATTCACCCGGATATCCGGAATCTGCTCACGGATTCCCTTCAGAAGATATGTCCTTACCGCGGCCATCTTTTCCGCGGATTCCCTCTCCAGCAGCCGGCACGCCTCGCCGAGACCCGCGATTCCCGGCACATTCTCCGTGCCGGACCTCATGTTTTTCTCCTGGCCGCCTCCCGGCAGCAGCGGCGGAAGATGCGTTCCCTTTCTGATGTACAGTGCGCCGGTTCCCTTAGGTCCGTGAATTTTGTGACCGCTGACTGTAATGAAATCTGCACCGATCCCGGCTAGAGGGAGCTTTCCCAGCGCCTGTACAGCATCTGTATGGAACAAAATTTTTTTCGCATGGGCTGCCTCCGCCATCCGGCGGACCGGCATAACCGCTCCGGTTTCATTATTGACTGTCATCACGGAAACCAGAACAGTCCTCTCATCCAGCTCCGCTTCATAACGTGCCATATCAATCCGGCATTCTCCGTCCACCGGAATACGAACCACCTCGAAGCCCTTCTGCTCCAGGCGCGCGCAAGCCTCCAGCACCGCCGGATGCTCCACCGCGCTGGTGATGATTTTGTTTCCCCGGTGTCTGCGGCTTTCCGCAACGCCGGAAATCACTGTGCTGTCGCCCTCTGTACCGCAGGAGTTGAAGCAGATCTCCTCCGGAGCCGCACCCAGCGCCTTCGCCACCTGTTTCCGCGCTGCGGTGACGCGGTTCTGCGCCGAGAGCCCCAGCCGGTGCAGGGAGGACGGATTCCCGAAATCCTCGCGGGCGACCTCGCTCATCAGCGCTGTAACCTCGTCCGCCTGCCTCGTTGTCGAACTGTTATCCAGATAAATCATATCCACCTCTTAACAAAGGAAGAGCCGGCACCAGCGGTGCAGGCCCTTCGCGTCTTTTCTCTGTGTCGTTACTTCGCATACTCGATCGCGCGGGTCTCCCGCACGACGTTGACCTTAATCTGTCCGGGATATTCCAGCTCGGATTCGATCCGCTTGGAAATATCTCTTGCCAGCAGTGCGATCTCATCATCCTTGACCTCCTCGGGCTTCGCGATGATGCGAATCTCGCGGCCGGCCTGAATCGCGTAGGACTTATCCACGCCCGGCGTCGTATTGGCGATTTCCTCCAGTTTCTCAAGCCGTTTGATGTAAACGTCCAGCGTTTCCCGACGGGCGCCCGGTCTCGCGGCGGAGAGCGCGTCCGCGGCCGCAATCAGCACCGCTTCCATGCTCTTCGGCTCATAGTCGCCGTGATGCGCCGCCATTCCGTTGATTACAGCCTCCGATTCTTTATATTTCCTCAGGATCTGAATTCCGATGTCCACATGAGTTCCCTCGTATTCATGATCCAGTGCTTTTCCGATATCGTGCAGCAGTCCCGCCCGCTTGGCGAGCTTCACGTCCAGTCCCAGTTCTCCCGCCATCAGCCCGGCCAGATGACTGACCTCTATGGAATGCTTCAGAACGTTCTGTCCGTAGGATGTTCTGAAATGCAGGCGTCCCAGAAGTCTGACCAGCTCCGGATGCAGATTGTGAATGCCGACCTCGAAGGTGGCCTGCTCTCCCTCCGCCTTAATCGTCTGATTAACTTCCTTCCGTGCCTTCTCGACCATCTCCTCGATCTTCGCCGGATGGATGCGTCCGTCCACGATCAGCTTCTCCAGCGCCAGTCTGGCGACCTCTCTGCGTACCGGGTCGAAGCCGGATACAATCACGGCCTCCGGCGTGTCGTCGATGATCAGATCCACTCCGGTCAGCGTTTCGATCGCCCGGATATTGCGTCCCTCGCGCCCGATAATTCTGCCCTTCATATCATCGTTCGGCAGATTCACAACTGAAAGGGTCGTCTCTGCCACATGGTCGGCAGCGCAGCGCTGAATCGCTCCGCAGATAATCTCTCTGGCGTTGCGGTCCGCTTCTTCCTTTGCCTTTGTTTCAATGTCCTTAATCATCTGCGACGCCTCGTGCCGGCAGTCCTTCTCGATACCTTCCAGCAGCAGCGCCTTGGCCTCCTCCGCTGTGTAGCCCGAGATCTTCTCAAGCTCCGCGATCTTGCGGTCAAAGACCTTACCGATTTCCTCTCTTTTCCGTGCGATATCTTTCTCGTGCTGTGTAATGCGTTCTTCCTTCTTCTCGATTCCCTCGAGCTTGCGGTCCACGTTTTCTTCCTTTTGGACCACTCTTCTTTCCGCGCGCTGGATCTCGGCCCGCCTCTCACGAACCTCCTTCTCCACGTCGCTCCTCATTTTGTGCGCTTCTTCTTTGGCTTCTAATGTAACTTCCTTCTTTATCGTCTCAGACCGGTTCTCTGCGTCGAGTATCAGGTTTCTGGCCTTCTGCTCCGCGCTTCCGATCGTCTTTTCTGCAACGTTTTTTCTGAGTATATATCCAATCAATATGCCCAAGGCAATTGCTACAATTCCAACGATAACAGCTAAAACAACTGGAGACATTAAAGCACCTCCTTTTCTGTCAGAATTTATTCAGTTTTCATCTATAGAAAATCTGCATTACTTATATTGCACGGTGATATATTCAATATCTTTTATATTATAATTGTTAGTCTGACACAATGTCAAGTGTATCGGAGTGCATTTCTCGGTGAACACAAAAAAATCCGGGGCGAGCCCGCCCCGGGAAGGTTTTTCTGTCATACTTTATCTGTCAGCGCCCGTGTCGCTTCATACAGCCGCTTCGCCGCCAGATGATCATCGTGAAGGAAGAAATCCTCAATGCGTTTTTCATATACCGGTTTCAGAACACAGCCGTGTTCCATATAGTCGCAGAGCACCGTGACAAGCTGCTCCGCGGAACGGCAGATCTCGCCGAAGCCGATTCTTTCGTAATCGAAATTTGTTATACGCCAGTAAGGCAGCGCAGGGTCGTGATAGTAGACAACCGGTTTGCGCATATACGCAAAATCGTATTGAACGCTGCTGTAATCTGTCACCATCAGATCGCTCCGGCGCATAATCGTCACGTAATCGATATCCACAGTGCAACTCAGAGACTGCACTGTTTCATCAGACTCATGGTCCACGGCCTGCGCACTCATCTTGGGATGCAGGAAGAACTTTATCTTATATCCGTTCTTCTCCGCCGTATCAAGAAGCCTCTCATCGCGCAGCACCTGTTCATACAGGCGGAAATAGGCAGACGACCGGTAGTCCCTGTTATACCGCGGTTTTCCGTCTTTCCCTATACCGATGCACAGCGACGGTCTCCAGGTCGGAGCAAACAGAATCTGTTTTCTGCTGTCATCAATCAGATCGTCGTATCGCGGCATTCCGGACTCAATGACCTGCTCCGGTCGGAAACAGTTTTCTTCATTCGTGTAAAGGGCTTTCTCGTATGCGGATCCCACAGCCACAGCGGCCGCGTCATTTGCCATCTGCGCATAGGATGCGCTTCTGGTAATCGGGAATCCGTGATAGAGCCGGATGATTTTCGGATTCATAAGATCCTTCAGATACCTCAGCATATCATCCGCAATGCCAAGCTTTCGATACGGCGGAACATGGGTCATATAAATGACCTCCGCGTGCAGGGCTGCGAGCGCAGCCTCATCTGTACCGGGCCGCATTACAGCATATCCCTGCTTTCGGAGTCTCTCACCGTCCACGCTTTTCTCAATGTAGAACAGCTTTTCGATGCCGTCACTCTGTCCGGCCGCGTATCGCAGCGCGTATTCGGCGTTGTCTCCGGCTTTGAACGCCTTGTCGTTATAGGTCCAGATCCTTCTGTCTTTGTATTCCTCAAAAGTTTCCCAGTACAGTTTTCGCCACCGCAGCGCCTTCTGCAGCTGCTTTCTCTCCCGAGTGCCCTCCTTCATGGAATCAAGGCGTTTTTCGAGTGCCTCAAGATATTTTTTCTCGGCAGTCTGCCGATCTTCCTCTGAAGCCGGTCGAACCCGGATTATGCCGCCTGTGCAGTCGATCAGCATGGAATCCGTATACCAGTAGCTGCCCTCCAGGTTGCTGCTCAGCTTGTTCTGCCAGACATCGGAAAAACTGATTCGTTTCGGATAAATATATTCCCCGAAATGCATCTCTCCGCGAACGGACATGCGCCTTCCCCCTGTCACCGGAACAAACACATGGTAGGCGTCTCTTCTCGCCGCGTCCCGGTCGAAGAAGGTCACCGTTCCCGCCAGTTCCGTCAGAAGCTCCGCCTTATATTTCTCTTCTCCTTCATCATCCTCGCGTACAAAATAAACTTCAAACGAATCTGACGGATAGCAATGCATGACCTGGAATATGATATCCAGACCCGTCCGGCCTGACGAATCCGCTCCATAATGGAAGATAACGACAGAAAGACGAATATCTGGAAGTCTGCAGAGTGCGGATTTCGCATCAGAGCCTCTGAGATACAGCCGCGCGTCTTCACGATCTCTGCGGATGTCGAATTGCAGGGGCTCATCCGGATTCCTCAGCTGCGCCAGATAAATTTTCTTATACCGCTCCCATTTTGTCGCTCTGGTCCGTATGCAGAGGACCTCATCACTGATATTTCTCATGACCTCTCCGGCCTGTTCCAGATATTCGACGCAGCGCTCCGGCGTATCAAAGACCATTTTAATTTTCTGCCCCTGATTAGAACGGAATCTCTGTATGAGAAGAAAAAGCAGAGCAAACTGAGCGATTTCCGAAAGTTTTCCGTCTCTCTTCATCCTGTCCATCAGTTTTACAGCAGAATCAAAATACCAGTCGATATTCTGGCTCTGCGGAGTCATGTCCGATGACTCGTCCAGAATAAGACTGGTTTTATATGTGCAGTGATTGAGGCGCACGGAAACAGGAGCCTGCTCGGCAAACTGTACCGCAAACAGCTCATCCCTGCAGTAATTCAGTTTTTCATCGAAGCGTAGACCCGCCTTCCGGATCACCTCCGTCCGGCAGACCGCCCCGCAGAGGTGCAGGTTCACAAAGGTGAACCTGGTTTCCGCATCCAGCCGCACACATTCCTTCTTCAGGTCTCCGGAACAGGGAACCGGGTTCCCTTTGTGGTCGTAAAGGCGTCCAACTGCAGAATCCGCTTCTACGTCCATCACAAGCTCTCTGAGAAGTTTCAGAAAATAATCCTCCCCGAAATCCGCATGCGGATCTGTGAATCCGACAAACGGTGCCTCTGTCTCCGCAAGGATTTTATTAATCTCGGCAGCTTTCTGTGTGATGTCAATCAGACGGATATCCTTCTCCGAATACCGGGCCGCTCTCACCGAACGGCAGATCTTTCTCACTTTTCTCCTGATACCTCTCAGACGCATCTCTCTTTATCTCCCCTCTTCCTCAATCAGCCTGTCGCAGATGTTTTCAAAATTCTGCTGAATATATGTCCCTTTCTTCAGCACAATCGGCTGCCCCAGGTTGGTCGATATGTTGATGTTCATGTCGAACTGGATTATCCCGATCAGCTTCGCCCGCATGATGGAGCTGATTACCCGGAGCCGCGGAATGTAACCGGAGTTCATCATTTCCGCAATCAGCTTGTTCAGAACGAGATACCGCTTCTTCACGCCCAGCCGGACCAGTTCCCGGTCTACCGCGTCTGCGTCCCGGAGCGCCGCGTATTCCGGCGTCGTGACGATGATCGCCGCATCCGCGCCGGCGCTGGCGAGCACCAGTCCGTCGTCGATGCCCGACGGCGAATCGATGATGATATAGTCGAACTGTTCCTTCAGTTTTTCGCAGAGAACCTGTATATGCAGCGGAGTAAGATCGCCCTTGTCCCTTTCCGGGGAGGATCCGATCATGTACAGCCCGTCGATGCGCCGGTCCCGGACCAGCGCCTGCCGGATCGGGCAGACCCCCGTCACTACGTCGTAGACGTCAAACACGACATTGTTCTCCAGCCCGAGATACAGATCCAGGTTCCGGAGTCCCATATCCATATCGATCACTACGACGCGATATCCCTTTTGTGCATAAGACGCACCCAGGTTCACAGAAAACATCGTTTTTCCTGTGCCGCCCTTTCCGGATGCTACTAAATACACCTTGCTCATTGATTTCCTCCGTTTGATTCCATCTATTGCTCTATAAGCCCCATGCCTCTGAGGCTGGCGTAGGCGCCGTCTCCTATCACGATATGATCCAGCACCCGAATCCCGAGAACCTCTCCGCCCGCGATCAGTCTCTTCGTGGTCAGGATGTCTTCCTCGCTGGGCGTGGGATCGCCGCTGGGGTGATTGTGCACAAAGATCAGTCCGGCAGCGCTTCTGCGCACCGCCTGACGAAATACCTCCCGCGGGTGAACCACCGCGCTGGAAAGTTCTCCAACAGAAACATCATCAATTGAGATCACATCTCCCCTGGAATTGACCATGACCGACTTAAAATGCTCTTTCTTTTCATACCGGAGCGTTTCCATGAACAGCCCCGCCACCTCGTCTGCGGACGATGCGGACAGCCGCCGGGTTCCCGGACTTGTTGCGATACGTTTTCCCAGCTCAATCGCCGCCAGCACGGCTGCGGCCTTGCCTTTGCCGATCCCCGGAATTTCCGTCAGCTCCTCCAGCTCAATCGCGCCGAGATCAGACAGTCCCCGGGAACAGACACTCAAAACGTCCTCCGCGAGGCGTATGGCCGAGCCTCCCGGCATTCCCGTATGAATGATCAGCGCCAGAAGCTCTGCGTTCGACAGAGTCTTCTGACCCGAGCCGACAAGCTTTTCCAACGGCCGTTCCTCTTCAGGCAATGATTTGATACGCATAATAACCTCCAAATCCCTTCGCCTGAAATCAATCCAACTCAATCAAGGTCTTACAACACTCATAAAAAGAATACAGTAATGTAAATTATACCATTGTTTCTGCCTGTCCACAAGTGGGAACTGCCTCAGCTCCGCCCTTCTTTAATCCTGCTGTAGATAGCGTCGATCACTTCCTGCGGACTCATATCCGTGGAATCCACCTCGATGGCGTCCTCCGCTTTCCGCAGCGGATTCAGCGCCCGGTGGGTGTCGTTGTAATCTCTCTGCCGGATATCCTCCAGCACCTGCTCCATCGTTTCGGTTCCGCCTTTTTCCTGAAGCTCGAGGAACCGGCGTCTGGCCCGTTCCTCCGCATCCGCCGTCAGGTAGAATTTGAACTGGGCGTCGGGAAATACGTTGGTCCCGATGTCCCGACCGTCCATGACGACGCTGCGTCGGTGACCGATTTCGCGCTGCGCTCTCACCAGCTTCTCCCGCACCGCGGGAAGCGCCGAATAAACTGAAGCGGCTTCGGAAATTTCAGGAGTCCGGATCCGGCCGCTGACGTCCTCTCCGTCCAGACAGATCACGCCGTTCTGAAAATCGATATCCGTATCCGCCAGAGCGGCTTCCAGACGCTTTCCGTCTCCGGGATCAATTCCCTCCCGCTTCATTTTGTACCCCACGGCGCGGTACATGGCTCCGGTGTCGACATATTCAACGCCCAGCTTCGCGGCCACCGCCTTCGCTATGGTGCTCTTCCCCGCTCCGCTGGGTCCGTCGATTGCGATTCTGATTACACTGTCACTGCTGCTCATTCTGGTTTTCCTGCGCCCTTTCCGGATTTCCCGCGGCGGCGTCTCCTGACGCCCCGTCGCGCGAATCCCTGTTCCCCATCAGTTTTTCAATTTCCTTAATAAATGTATTGACATCCGTAAACTGGCGGTACACGGACGCGAACCGGACGTAGGCAACCTCGTCCAGCTCTTTCAGCTCGTCCATCACAAGCTCGCCGATGAATTCGCTCTTGACTTCCTTCTTCATCAGGTTGCTGAGCCCCCGCTCGATGTTATTGGTAATGCTCTCAATTTCCGCCATGGAGACCGGTCTCTTTTCACAGGCCTTGATGATGCCGTTTGCAACCTTGCCGCGGTCAAAGGCCTCGCGCCTGCCGTCCTTCTTGACAATCATGATGATGGACTCCTCCACCTTCTCATAGGTGGTGAACCGTCTCCCGCATTTTTCACAGCCGCGGCGGCGGCGAATCGCGTGGCCGTCCTCAGTCGGTCTCGAATCGATTACCTTGGTATCCTCGTTTTCACAAAACGGACATTTCATCTTCTGCCTCCTTCGCACGCACAGTCATCCTTCCCGTCTGACCGTACACTATCATTTTACTACACATCCGTCCGCTTTACCATATTTTTTCCCCCTCGCACAAAAAAACCGTCGCGTCGCTGCGGCTCCGCAGATCGCGGACGCCCGGCGCGGCAGTCTTTCTGAAATCCGTCTATTTGGATTTCTCTTTTCCGTATTTCATGACCTTGTTCAGAACCTTCTGCAGCAGCAGATTGGTCTTGTAATCGTTTTCCTTTCCGTACTCTTCGATGGACTGACCGTACTGGCTCTTAAAGCTCTCCTCGGTAAAGCCCGCCTCTTTCAGAAGCTTGGACAGGTAGTTCTTATATTCCTTGTTCGTGACCTTCAGACCCTCCTTCTTGGCGATGGAGTGCATGACCAGCTTCTGCTTCACAACGCTCTTCGCATAGGATTTCGCCTGCTTGTTGAAGCTCTTGGAATCGGTCTTCATGTAGGTCTTCAGGAACTTGGACCAGGACAGGTTATAGCTCTTGGCCATCTTCTTGTAGCGGGCGATGACCTGATCCTGCTCGTACTGAAGCTGCTTCTGCGGATATTTCTTCACCTTGGAGGCGGCGACAACCTGATTCCAGAGAGTATTCTTGACTTCGTTCTCCTTCTCAGACTTCTTTGTCGCCAGCAGCTCCTTCTTCACGGAAGCCTCATATGCTTTCAGTGTCTTGTAGCTCGTGTATTTCTTGACAAAGGCAAGATTGTATTTCGGCGTCGTCGTGACCTGTTTGGAATTAATCGTCACGGTGAAAACGACCTTCTTGTTGGACAGCTTGGTGTTGGCGGAATAGTTCTTGGGGAACCGCAGATTCAGCGTTACCTTGCTTCCCACCTTCTTCCCGATCAGTCCGTCTGTGAAGCCGTCGATCATGGAGGTCTGGCCGATGGTGATATTGCTGTTTTCCGCGCTTCCGCCGCTGAAGGTCTTGCCGTTCACTTTTCCGACATAGGATATGTTGATGGTGTCTCCGTCCTTGACGGTTCCGGTTTTCACGGATTTGGTGGTCGCCTTGGCCGAGACGTTGCTCTTGATCTGCGCCTTCACCTCTTTATCGGTTACGGAAACCTTAATCTTGTCGTAGGTCAGCCCTTTATAATTGCCGACCTTGACATATTTGTCATAGTTCAGCTTGTATTCGGAAGTAAACAGGCCGAACGTATCGAATACAAACACCATCAACAGGATGATCACCGCAATGACCGCAACCGCCGCCGAACATCCAATGATAATCTTCTTTCTTTTTGTCATCTCTAAATCTCTCCTATGTCGTTAATATGCGATAAAATCCGCCTCGGACAGTCCCGTCCTCAGCGTACGTCATAATTCTACCATCACAGTTATACATTTTCAAATGATATCAATTTATTTCACTAAAAAAACACATAAAACCGCTTGCATTCATATTCAAATTCGCATATAATTAGTTTGTCAAAAGGAAGGGAAACTAATCCCCCTTTTGAACGTTCTTTCTTAATTAAATAAATATCGCAACCAAAAGACCCTGTTTCCTGAAATCAGGGCCTTTTGGTTTTTTGATTCATTTGTCCGGCGTTCAGCCCGGAGTACGGCGCAGTGCATCGAAGCCGTAATCCAGCATCGCCGCGCTGTGACAGTCGCTGGACAGCAGGACCGGACAGTCCAGCCGGTCGATTTCATCCAGCAGGAACCGCGCAGGGTACGGACGATCCATATATCCTCTGGCCATGGCCCCCGTATTGATTTCAAAAACCGGGCGGCTCCGGGCCGCTTCCCTGAGCGCGCGCAGCGCCGTCCGCCTGTACCATTCACTGTCCTCGTCGAAGAAACGGTTCCCCCGGTTAAACTTTGTTACAATATCAAAATGCCCGACGATGTCGCAGCCGGTCTTCTCCACCACCTGCGCCGCCGTGTCATAATACTGCTCCACCACCGCCCTGTAATCCCCGTCGAAGAGCTCCTCAGTCTGACGGATCAGCCGCTCCGGCGTATCCTCCACACACATGTATACGCCGTTCTTCCTGAGATAATGCACCGATCCGATGACGAAATCGTAGGGAAAATCGTCCGGTTCACCGTAAAAATCCTTCTCAATACCGAGAAGGATCCGGATCTGTCCTCTGTATTTTTCCTTCAGCCCGAGGATCTCGTTCCGATACTGCACCGTCCCCTCCGGGCTCATGCAGACGTCCGTGTCATACGGGGCGTAGCCGTGTCCGGAGAAGCCGAGCTTCGTAAAGCCCAGCTCAATCGCCCGGCGCACCAGGGCTTCCGGCTCATCCTTTCCGTCGCAGTATTTTGTGTGCGTATGGAGATTCCACCTTCCGTCCGCGTTCAGGATTCTCATTTCGTCATCTTCTCCTGCTTCACCTTGTGGTCGATGATATGGCGGCCCGCAAGCTCCTTCCGGATCTCCTCCACGCTGATTCCCAGCTCCACCATCAGAACCAGCACGTGGTAAGTCAGATCCGCAATCTCGTAAACAGTCTCCGCCTTATCCTCCGCCTTGCCGGCGATAATTACCTCTGTGGATTCCTCGCCGACCTTTTTCAGGATCTTGTCCAGCCCCTTCTCAAAAAGATACGAGGTGTAGGACCCCTCCGGCATCTCTGCCTTCCGTCCCTCCAGCATTTTATACAGCGAATATACAGAGAAGTCGTCTTTCCCCGGTTCCTCTCCGCAGCCCGGATCCACCTCTCCCGCCAGAGGGTATTCAAAGCAGGAGTCGGTTCCCAGATGGCACGCAGGTCCGTCCTTGTCCACCATCACTGTCAGCGCATCCCGGTCGCAGTCCGCGATAATGCTCTTCACATGCTGATAGTTTCCGGAGGTTTCACCTTTTCTCCACAGTTCCTGCCGGGACCTCGACCAGAAGCAGGTCTTCCCTTCCTTCAGCGTGATTTCGAGGCTTTCCCTGTTCATGTAGGCCAGTGTCAGCACTCTCTTTGTCGCAGCGTCCTGCACAATTGCCGGAATCACCCCCCGGTCGTCGAATTTAAGTTCATCTATATTAATCATCGTCTATCTCCTCACATTAATCCCAGCTTCCGCCAGCTGTCTCTTCAGTTCCGGAATCTGCACCTCGCCGAAGTGAAAAATCGAGGCAGCAAGACCCGCGTCGATGTCCGGAATCTCCCGGAACAGATCAATAAAGTCCTGAATGCCGCCGGCGCCTCCGGAAGCGATTACCGGAACGGAAACAATCTCTTCCACAGCCTTCAGCATCTCGATATCAAAGCCCGCCTTCACGCCGTCTGTATCTATACTGTTGACCACAATCTCTCCGGCTCCGTCAGCCTCGCCTCTGCGTATCCATTCAAGGGCGTCCATGCCGGTATTCTCTCTGCCGCCCTTCGCGAACACGGTGAACCTGCCGTCCACCCGTTTCACATCCACGGAGAGCACCACGCACTGATTTCCGTAAAGCTTCGCCGCCTTTCCGATCAGGGACGGATCCCGGATCGCCCCGGAATTGACCGAGACCTTGTCAGCCCCGCATTTCAGCACTCTGTCGAAATCCTCCAGCGTATTGATTCCGCCGCCGACCGTCAGAGGAATAAAAATTGTCGCGGCCACCTCCCGCAGGATATCCGCGAAAAGCCTCCGCCCCTCCGCAGAAGCGGTGATATCGTAAAACACCAGCTCGTCCGCGCCGTTTTCACTATAATATCTGCCCAGCTCCACCGGGGAGGAGACGTCCTGAAGGCCCTCGAAATTGACGCCCTTCACGACTCTCCCGTCCCGCACGTCCAGGCACGGTATGATTCTCTTTGTTATCATCTCTCAGCTCCGTCTATTCACTGTATCGTTCTACCGCTCCGGCAAGGTCGATGGCTCCGGTGTAGAGCGCCTTTCCGATGATCACGCCGTCCACGCCGATTTCCGCCAGCTGCTCCAGCTCGTCCTCCGAGGAGATTCCGCCCGACGCGATGATGTCAGCGTATCCGCCGTATTCCTTTACCAGATGGCGGTACAAATCCATGTTCGTGCCTTCCATGGCGCCGTCTCTGGAGATGTCCGTGCATATGACCGTATGCACTCCGTCATCGATGAGCGTCTCAAACATCTGATCCACTGTCGTCTCAGTCACCTGCGTCCAGCCGTTAATCGCCACCCTGTCGCCGGCGATATCCACGCCGACCGCCACGTTTTTCCCGTGTCTGCGGATCATCCTAGCCGTAAACTCCGGATCCCGGATCGCCATGGTTCCGATAATGACACGCAGCGCGCCGATGGACGCGTACTCCACCACGATCTGCTCGTTCCGGATCCCTCCGCCGATCTCGACCTTCAGATCCGTTCCCTCGATGATTTCACTGACCGCAGCGAAATTCGGCGTGTTTCCGTCCTTCGCGCCGTCGAGATCCACGACATGGAGAAACTCCGCCCCGGCATCCTGAAAACCGCGTGCCACCTCCAGCGGGTCTTCCCCGTATACCGTCATCTTGCTGTAATCTCCCTTGAGCAGACGTACCACATGTCCGTCTTTCAGATCAATTGCCGGAAAAATCTTCATCATTATCCCTCCATGTCACAAAATGCTTTCAATATCTTCATGCCGGTCTCCCCGCTTTTCTCCGGGTGAAACTGCAGTCCGTAAACGCTGCCTGCGGCCACTGCCGCGGTAAGCTCCGGTCCGTACTCGGTGGTGGCGATCACCGATTCGCCGCAGTCTGTGCCGTAGTAGGTATGCACAAAGTAAACAAAGTCGCCCTCCCGGATGTTCCGGAAAATCGGGCTCTTCGGTCTGTCCTTCGGAAAGTGAAGGGCGTTCCACCCGATATGCGGAACCTTATAGCCTTCCGGCACCACAGGCTCCATCGAGACCACACGGCCGGGAATCAGCCCCAGTCCTTTGTGTTCTCCGTATTCAAAGCTTTTCTCAAAGAGCAGCTGCATACCCAGGCAGATTCCCAGAAGCGGTTTCCCCTTCTCCGCCTCCTCTGAAACCACATCTGCAAGGCCGCTGTCCCGCAGCTTCTGCGCGGCGTCTCCGAATGCACCCACGCCGGGCAGGACAATCTTGTCCGCCCGCCGGATCTCTCCGGGATCCGAGCTGAGCCGTGCGTCCGCTCCGATATGCCGGAACGAGCTGTAAAGAGAAAATATATTTCCTACTCCGTAATCAACTATTGCAATCATCTAAAGAACACCTTTCGTTGACGGGATCTCATCCCTGTATTTTTCGTCAATGGCGGCCGCCTCTCCCATGACCCTCGCGAAAGCCTTGAACATTCCTTCTATAATATGATGGGAATTTTCACCGGCCAGCTGCCGGAAGTGGAGCGTGACCCCTGCCTTACGCACAAAGCCGAAAAAAAATTCCTTCACCAACTCGGTATCCAGATCCCCCACCTTCTGCGTGGGTATCTGCACATCGAAGCCCAGATAGTCCCTTCCGGAGATATCAGCCGCGCAGAGAATCAACGCCTCATCCATGGGAAGCGTGATATCCGCATAACGCCGAATCCCCGCTTTGTTCCCCAGAGCCTCATAAAAGGCCTCTCCCAGGGCGATTCCGATGTCCTCCACCGTATGATGGTAGTCCACGTGGGTGTCTCCCGCGCATTCCACGAACAGGTCGAATCTCCCGTGGCGGGCGAACAGCTCCAGCATATGGTTGAGGAAACCGCATCCGGTGTTCACCTCATACCGTCCGCTGCCGTCAACGGTCAGCGCCAGATTGATCTGGGTTTCCGTCGTGTTTCTGTCAATCCTGCTGCGTCTCATCTGCTCTCCTCCTCCCTCAGGATTTCGCGGATCGCGGCCATCAGCCGCTCCATCTCCTCCTGTGTTCCGATGGTGATTCTATTGTACTGTGTAATCCGCGGGTTGTCAAAGTGTCTTATCAGAATCTTCCGTTCCTTCAGTTTCTGATACAGGGCTCCGCCGTCGATGCGGTCGCTTTTGGCGAATACAAAGTTCGCGATAGAGGGAAGGACCTGAAACCCTGTCTTCTTTAGTTCGCTGATCGTCCATTCACGGACAGACATGGTCCGGAGACAGTTCGCCGAATAGTAGTCGTCCTCCCCGATCGCGGCGACTCCCGCCGCCGCCGTGAGGGAATTGACGTTGTACGGGTTGGTGGAATATTTGATTCTCTCCAGATCTCCGATCAGCGCCTCTGACGCTATGGCATAGCCCAGCCGCGCTCCGGCCAGGCTCCGGGATTTGGAGAAGGTCTGCACCACCAGCAGGTTTTCATATTCCTTTGTCAGAGGAATCGCCGATGTACCGCCGAAATCAACGTAGGCCTCGTCAATCAGAACGACGTGCTCCGGATCGGAGGCACAGAGAGCCGCGATGTCCTCCTGCCGGATCTCCAGTCCGGTAGGAGCGTTGGGATTCGCGATCACGATCATCCTGCCCCTGCCTTTGTAATCCTCCGGGTTCAGGGTGAAATCCTCCCGCAACGGAATCCGCGCATAATCCACCCGGTGCAGGTCGCCGAAAACAGGATAGAATCCGTAGGTGATATCCGGAAAGACCGCTCCGTCCTCTGCGAACGCCATGAACGCGAAATTCAGGATGTCGTCGGAACCGTTGGAAACAAATACGTTGCTTCTCCCGACGCCGTAGCGGTCCGCAATGGCGTCCTTCAGCCTGACGGAATCCGGATCCGAGTACAGGCGAAGGTTCCGCGCCGCCTCCCCGCCGCATACGGCCTTCTGAGTCTCCGGACCCGGCGGATACGGAGATTCATTGGTGTTCAGCTTGGTATAGACGGTGTCCTTCGGCTGCTCGCCGGGGGTGTAGGCGTCCAGCGTCCGGAACCTCTGATTCAGATATCTGCTCATCGGCGGTCTCCTTTCTGTTCTCCGCCGGCCTTTCCCGCCTCCGGCGTTTTCTTCGTTTCCTTCAGGGTTTCCTTTGTCACATCCTCCGCGAGAGCGTCCCGGATCTCCTCAATCTCCCGGGTCTTGAAGCGAAAACTCGCCTTGTTCGCGATCAGCCGGGCACTGATGGGAACCACAGTCTCGATGACCTCCAGATTGTTCTCCTTCAGCGTCTTTCCCGTCTCCACAATATCCACAATCACGTCAGAAAGTCCCACCAGCGGCGCAAGCTCAATGCTGCCGTGAAGCTTGATGATGTCGATATCTCTGTTCTCCCCGGCGTAATAGTTCGACGCGATATTGGGGAACTTGCTGGCCACCCGGAGAGTCCGCTCCGGATTATCGTGGTACCCCTTCAGAGCCGCCACCGCCATCCGACACTTCCCCATGTTGAGATCCAGCAGCTCGAACACGTCCGGCTCGTACTCCAGAATGATGTCCTTGCCCGCAATTCCGATATCCGCAGCGCCCCGCTCCACATAGATGGTCACGTCAGTGGGTTTCACCCAGAAATACCGGATCCCCTTCTCTTCATTTTCGAAGATCAGCCGCCGGTTGTCCTCCCGGATCGCCGGGCACTCATAGCCGGCCTTCTCGAACATATCGTATACTTTCTTGCCCAGTCTGCCCTTCGGCAGCGCCACATTAATCATTTTCTTCAACCGTCACAACCTCGCTTCCATCCAGTCTGATTAATTTGCGGTAACGCAGCTTCTCCGGAATCTCCTTCTCCACCAGCACCGTACTGCCCTCCTGAATCATCTGCCGGACAGCCTTGTACATCGCGCCCAGGTCGTCCTCAAGCGTATACCGGAACACGATATCCACGTCGTATTCCCGGTCGCTTCCCTCCATCCGATCCAGATCGTCCAGATAGACAGCGAACCCCAGCGCGCCGCCCTTCTTCCCCATGCGGCTCATCAGTCTGTCGTAGCGTCCTCCGGAGAGCACCGCCTTCGGCACGCCTTCCACAAAGCCCTTGAACAGGATCCCGCTGTAATAGGTCAGGTCGTTGACGATAGAGAAATCGATGTTCACCCTGGAGGCCATCTTGTATGAAGCCAGCAGGCTGACAACATCGCTGAGCTGGTCCAGCGCTTCTCTGCCCCTCTCCGTCAGCGGCAGCTCCCTCATTTTCCGGATCACACGCTTATGATCTCCGTAGGTGGATACCAGCATTTCCAGTGCCTGTATCGTTTCCTCCGCGATTCCGTTCTCCTCCGCCGTCCTTCTCAGCTCGTGGATGTTTTTCTCTCCGATGCACTCTACGATTCTGTCCTGCACATCTTCCTCCACATCCCTCAGCAGGTCCGCCACAACGCCCATATGGGAAATCTCCAGCACGTAGTCGCTGTGAATGGACGCAAGCGAGCGGAGCGCCAGCATCGTCACCTCGAAGGTGTCATACAGACCGACGTCTCCCAGGCACTCCAGTCCGGTCTGCGCGATCTCCCGATAGCGGCGGGAGCTCTGGGACGCCCTGTAGATGTTTTCGCTGTAATAGACCTTCTGTACAAAGCCGGGGCGGTAGCGGTAATTTTTTACGATGGACAAAGTGAGATCCGGCTTCAGCGCCATCAGCCTCCCGTTCAGATCGCTGAATGCGATGATGTTCTCCGTTCCGATAAAGTCTTTGTTCCTCAGGTACAGATCGTATTCCTCGAATTTTCCCATCTTGTACCGGGAATAGCCGTATTTCTGATACAGAGAATGCAGCTCCAGCTGTGTCTTCTCCTCCGTTGTCATTCGGTTTCTGTCGATTCTCATTATTTCTCCCTTCACCAGTATAGAATTGAGGACGTCCCCCGGGCTCCGCGTCTACTCGCCGCGTCTCCTCGCTGCGTCTGTCCCGTCAGCCATAAAAAAAGCACCCCGGCGAAAAGTTCGTCAAGGTGCCATCATGCGCCAATACACGTCAAGACCGCACCTCCTGTCAATGGACAGGGGCGCTGGTATGGTTGTTTTCCTGCTTACCGCAGTTTCCGGACAGGGCACAGCCGCTGCATCCCATGCTGCAGCTCCAGCCGTCGCCGTTCGATTCTCCTTCTGCCTTCTTCTGCTCCTCCCAGCGGGCGGCGGCAAAAGCCCAGACACAGCAGATTGCACCGATCACCAGACCTGCAATTATAATATAGATGATGTGATCCAGAAAATATTCCATTGCAATCTCCTTTCATGTTCTCTTAACGCCTATTAGTATACCACATCTGATACAAAAAACAACACAAAAATTGAAAATACAGCCTAAAGAACAGGCTGTATTTTTGTTGCTTTTCACAAAAGATAATTGGCCGCGGCAAGCCGCCGCACAGACGCACGGCTCCGTCCGCCGTCCTATTTGCAGTGCTCCTGCACCGCAACGGCAGTGGCTACGCTGGCGCCTACCATCGGATTGTTGCCCATGCCGATGAAGCCCATCATTTCCACATGAGCCGGCACGGAGGAGCTTCCCGCAAACTGAGCGTCTGAATGCATTCTGCCCATGGTGTCGGTCATTCCGTAGGAAGACGGACCCGCCGCCATGTTGTCCGGATGCAGAGTTCTGCCCGTACCGCCGCCGGAGGCAACGGAGAAGTATTTCTTTCCCTGCTGGATCCGTTCTTTTTTGTAGGTGCCCGCGACAGGATGCTGGAATCTCGTGGGGTTCGTTGAGTTCCCGGTAATGGAAACATCCACGTTCTCATGATGCATAATCGCGACTCCCTCTCTGACATCAAACGCACCGTAGCATTTCACCTTCGCCCGGTCGCCGTCGGAATAAGGAATTTCCTCCACTATCTTCAGCTCGCCGGTGAAAAAGTCGAATTCTGTTTTCACGTAGGTGAAGCCGTTAATTCTGGATATAATCTTCGCAGCGTCCTTTCCGAGACCGTTCAGAATAACCCGGAGAGGTTTCGTTCTGACTTTGTTCGCGGAGTTTGCGATTCCGATGGCTCCTTCCGCTGCGGCAAAGGATTCATGCCCTGCCAGAAACGCGAAACACTCGGTCTCCTCATCAAGAAGCATAGACGCCAGATTTCCGTGACCGATTCCCACTTTCCGGTCATCCGCAACGGATCCCGGAATGCAGAATGCCTGAAGTCCCTCGCCGATGGCGCGGGCCGCATCCTTCGCGTCCGTCGCTCCTTTTTTAATCGCGATGGCCGCTCCCAGCACATAAGCCCATGCGGCGTCCTCAAAGCAGATGGTCTGGACGCCCTTAGTGATTTCATAGGGGTCAAAGCCCTTATCTGTACATATTTTTCTCGCTTCGTCGAGACTGCCGATACCGTACTGGCTCATGACCTTCTCGATGCCTTCAATTCTTCTCTCGTAATTCTCGAATACTGCCATAGTCCGCACCTCCTATTCCTTCCTCGGATCGATCTTTCTGACCGCTTCATCGAATCTTCCGTAGGAGCCTGTGGCCTTGTCAATCGCTTCCTTCGGATCCATTCCGTCCTTGATGAATTCCAGGAGTTTCCCGGTATTGATATATTTGTACCCGATAATGTTATTGTCCTTATCCAGTCCCTGCTCCAGAATGTATCCCTCTGTCAGCTGCAGATAACGGGGGCCCTTCAGCGCCGTGGAATGAATCGTTCCCACCTGGCTGATTGTGCCTTTTCCGAGATCCTCCAGGCCGGCGCCGACCGCCAGACCGTCCTCGGAGAATGCGGACTGCGTTCTGCCGTAGATAATCTGCAGGAACAGTTCACGCATAGCGGTATTAATCGCATCGCAGACCAGGTCAGTGTTCATCGCTTCCAGGATCGTTTTGCCCACCAGAATTTCCCCGGCCATGGCTGCGGAATGAGTCATTCCGGAACATCCGATGGTTTCAATCAGCGCCTCCTGAATAATTCCTTCCTTTACGTTCAGGGTCAGCTTACATGCTCCCTGCTGCGGCGCGCACCAGCCTACGCCGTGTGTCAGACCGGAAATATCGCGGATCTCCTTCGCCTGCACCCATTTTCCCTCTTCAGGAATCGGGGACGGACCGTGAGTCGCGTCCATCCTGCCAACAGGACACATGCTTTCGACTTCTTTTGTATATATCATAAGCCAAAACCTCCATAAAAACAGTGCAATCACGAACTCAGGCGAAGCGCAGCCTCCCCGCGGAAGTACACGTCGAAGGCGAAGCGGCCGCCCGTTTCCGGAGACGCCGCCGTCGGATGTCGCCGAGGCCGGCGCGCCTGTGCCGCGTAAACTGCGGACGCGCTCTCCGGTATGAGTTAAGTATAGCATCAGTTGTTTTTTTTAGCAACTAAAAACCGGCACCCTTCGGTACCGGTCTGTCTTATCGGGTTCGCCCGCTCCTCTTCATCCCAAAGCCCGAAACCGGGCACGGGAAACCGAATCAGCCCGCGGCTACTGGTTGACTGCCTTCTTCGGCGGCTCAACTGTTTCGCCCGGAAGGGACTTTCCGGTCTGGTCGTCCCAGAGTTCCTCCGCATACGGCTTCCAGCATTCCGCATACTCCCGGCATTTGGCGCAGAGATGCTCCACGCTCTCCGGAGACTGCAGATCCGTGGACTTCGCTCCGCTCTCATGAACGAGCTTAGGCAGAACGTCCGGATTCTCCAGCATCGGGCACGGCCGCAGATGATTGTCGTTGAACGGCTGGTTGTTGTGATACGCCATAAACAGCGGCGACTGCAGAATCTCAAGCAGTGAGTTCTTCTTGATATTCGTGTTGGAATAATGGATGAACACGCAGGGCTCCGCGTCACCGTTGGCGTTGATATGGAAGTAGTTTCTTCCTCCGGCGATGCAGCCTCCCACATATTCTCCATCATTCTGGAAGTCAAAGCAGAACAGCCCTCTGCCGTCTTTCATCGCTCTGACCTTTCTCAGTCTGTCTTTAATCATGATTCTCTGTTCCGGCGTCGGCATCAGCTCAGGCGATGCGTCGTTTCCTACCGGCATCAGATGGAAATACATTGAGAACTTGACGCCCTTCTGGATTTCCATGTCGATGAATTCATCCGACGTAACATAGTCGATATTATTCTTTGTATACGCAATCGAAGTACCGAACAGGCATCCGTTCTCCTTCAGCAGATCCATCGCATGCATGACCTTCTGGAAAACTCCTGAGCCGCGTCTGTCATCGTTGGCTTCCTCGAAGCCCTCCAGACTGATGGCCAGGTAGAGGTTTCCGACTCTCTTCAGCTCTGCAACAAAGGCCTCGTCCACCAGTGTTCCGTTGGTGAAGGAAATAAACGCGCAGTCCGGGTGCATCTCACAAAGCCGGATCAGATCGTCCTTCCGCACCAGCGGCTCTCCGCCGGTATACATATAATAGTAGATTCCCAGCTCCTTGCCTTCGCGGATCACCTTGTCCATGTCCTCGATGCTGAGGTTCAGACGGTTTCCGTACTCCGCCGCCCAGCATCCGGTACAGTGCAGATTGCATGCGCTGGTGGGATCCATCAGAATCAGCCACGGCACATTGCACTGATACTTTTCTCTTGCCTCGTGCATGACCTTGGTTCCGCAGAACATAGCTTCATAGAGGAAATTCAGCAGGAATGTCTTCAGAACATGCTCATCGGTCTCATCGATGATGCGGCAGATGTACTTGTTCAGCGCGCTGTTCTCATCCTCCAGACAGGCTCTCATGCCGCTGAGATCCACGCCCATTCCCAGATTATCGATATACTTTTCGGCGAGATTGAAAATGTCCATCATTCCCTTCTGCCGATCCTTGCCAACTTTATTGTAAGCCACATCAAACGCTTTGCTGAACGCCATGCGCCCCATCTTATGTTTCATTGTCGCCATAATGTTACTCTCCAATCTCTTAATTTTTTACCAACATAAATCACAATTCTCCCGAATCTGTGCTTATTATAAAGCATGTTTTCGCGGATTCCAATTTACAAAAAAGCCCGTTTGTCTAAAATTTTGTCAAACGGGCAAAGTTTATCACCATTGTCGTTTCTGTTTTGCAGCCGTGTCGCTGCCGCATTGCTCACCCTTGCATTTCACCGCATGTCTCGGCTGCGACAGCTGATGCAGGAGCAGACTCCGGCCGGCATATCCTCCCCCTGCATTTCACCGCATGTCTCGGCTGCGACAGCCGGCGCATATACCATAGATTACTGAGTTTCTGCACTGAATCTGAAATCCATGTTCCTTCATGATATGCTCTTCAATCTCGTCCATGAACCCGCAGTCCAGGTGCTGAATGCAGCCGCAGCGCACGCATTTCAGATGCAGATGCTCGCTGCACCTGCGCTCCCGGTTCGTCAGCTGATAGGAGGCCTTTTTTCCGTTTTCTTCCACAAAACGCGCTGCTGTCCCTTCTCTTTCCAGCTTGTCGAGATAACGGTAAATCGTGGTTTTGTTCACCGCGACGCCCGTCTCGTCCAGATGCGCATGAATCTGAGCGACACTGACCGCACGGTCTCCGTTCTCCTTAAGAAACTCCAGAATTTTCATTCTGCTGTTTGTCTTATATTCTCTGTCTGCCATAACTTTGTTCCCCCTAAAAACTGATTCCCAGAACCTCAATCGCAACGCCCCAGAAGACGCTGACCACATAGAGTATTCCGACGACCATTCCATCCTGCTTCCAGTGATGGTTTTCCCGAATCAGCACAAGCAGGCCCACTCCGGCGCTGCACAGAAGTCCGCTCATCATCGGACCTGCGCCGATGACACCTTCCAGATACAGCTGCGTGATCACAACGGACGCCGCACAGTTGGGAATCAGCCCCACCAGCGCCGCAATCAGCTCACCCACGACGGGCAGATCCTGAAAGAGGCCTGAAATCGCCTGATATCCGACAGCCTCGATGACGCATCCGATGACGATTGAAACCAGCAGAATGAATACGAAAACCTGCAATGTTTTCCGAACGGATTCGGCGAAAAGTCCCGACGCGCATCCACAGCCGCATCCCGGTCCGGATTCTCCGTCGTAATCTTTCGGTATTCTGCGGCGCCTGGCCAGCCATCCGAAAAAAAATTCCACCGCATATCCGGAAATCACGCCGATGACCACCTTGGCTGCCATAATAGAGACAATCGTCCGGACCGGAACCTTCTCCGAAATAAAAATCGGCAGCATCTCGTCCGAAGTAGACAGATAGATGGAGATCAGCGTCCCCAGTGTGACCACCTTTCCCACATAAAAATATGTCGCCGCCGCGGAAAACCCGCACTGCGGAATCACTCCCAGTAAGCCGCCCCAAATCGGTCCGACCTTCCCGGCCTCTTGTATCACTGCTCTGGCACGCCGGCCCGCAGCACGTTCCAGCGCTCCCATCACCAGATAGGTGACAAACAGAAACGGAACCAGTTTGACGCTGTCTACCGTCGCCTCAATAATCGCTTCCTGCATAAGACTCCATATTCCCCTATTATTTGCAACTCGATATCATTTGCAAGTCAGTTGCATTTTGTATTATAACAGGAGATTCGCTTTTGTCAATATACAAAAGTCATATAGGGCGGCGGGGAGGTCAAAACTCATATGGGACGACGGCGAGGCCGCGGCAGAAAGTCCGCGAAGGGCCGCGGCACGACGAGGCGTCCACGCTCATATGGGACGACGGCGAGGCCGCGGCAGCGAGGCGTCCACGGCAAAGAGGCCGCGAGGGGCTGTAGCACGAGGGTTCGCAAGGATGACGAGGTGACACGACGCGAATCCACAGCAAAGAGGTCGCGAAGAGCCGCGGCACGGCACACACGAAGGTTTGCGAAGTTCCGCAGAGACGACGAAATTCTCATTCGTTGAAACCGTGTCCGCGAATCTATTAAAAAAACCGATTACTTTATACAAACTCGCAGCCAAAAACTCAGAATCAGGTTAGAATTATTCTAAGCGGTTAGACGGCACTCCGAGTTGCCACATTTTTGGTTTTTTTCGAGAAATGTGGCAGATTTTTTGATTTTTTGCTATGTATAACATATGACGTGCAATTAGAGTATCTAAATTTGGTCATTCGTACCTGATTTTGTAAAATCGCAATGCATACAAAGCGAAAGAATTGCACTTATAGTACATTTCTAAGTGATTAATGCAGAATAATCATTGTATTCCGAACTCAATTCTGCCACATTTTTGGTTTTTTTTGCGTTTTGTGGCAGATTTTCTAATCAATGGGGTTTTAAGTGGCTTTGTAATCGTCTATTTACGATATGATGTCCGCTAATTGACCGCGGTTCGTCTTTCTCCGTTTGACAGATCACACCTGTCATCATCCTTCGTTCATCATGTCGGTAGCTCACCGATGCCGAAGAGTTGAATCAGACCATAGCCGGGCGTCCGCAAGACAGGCCGGCCCGCCATCAGGTCCGCGGTTGTCGGCCCGCCCCCGTCGTCACTTCTTCGGGGGAATGCTTTCAGTTCTGGAGTTCCTGAATCCGGTCAGCGATGAGTTTTGCCACATCGGCTTTGCTCATCAGGGTGTGTGCCTCGTCTGTATTGGCGGTGATCAGCGTCACGAGATTTGTATCGGTGCCGAAGCCCGCGCCCTCGTCCTTCAGATTATTTGCGACGATCATGTCCACATGCTTGCGTTCCAGTTTGCTGCGGGAGTTCTCCAGCAGGTTCTCCGTCTCCATGGAAAATCCGCAGAGGAACTGTCCCTCCCTGTGATGTTCACCAAGATACGCCAGGATGTCCCGGGTTCGCACCAGCGGAATCGAAAGGTCACCGTCCTTTTTCTTGACCTTCTCCTCCTTATATTCGGCAGGCGTATAATCCGATACTGCGGCCGCCATCACGACGACGTCCATTTCCGGCGCGCGGGAAGTGATTTCGTCGAACAGCGCAGAAGCACTCACGGCCTCCACGATGTTACAAAACATCGGCGGCTCAGCGGTAACGGCCGCCTTCACAATCGTAACGTCCGCTCCCCGCAGCATGTACTCCTTCGCGATGGCGAAGCCCATCTTGCCGCTTGAATGATTTGTGATAAAGCGAACCGGGTCCATCGCCTCCCGCGTCGCGCCCGCGGAAACCAGCACGCGCTTTCCGATCATATCCTTCGGACGGGCGACAGCCTTCTCCACATATGCGTACAGCACTTCTGGCTCAGGCATCTTTCCGGCTCCGATGTCGCCACAGGCCAGATACCCTGAAGCCGGCTCGACCACCTCGAAGCCGTAACCCCTGAGCTTCTCCAGATTATCCTGCGTTACCGGGTTCTCATACATTCCGGTGTTCATCGCAGGCACCACAATTTTGGGACAGGAGGCTGCCAGAACCGTGGTCGTCAGCATATCATCCGCAATTCCACAGGCCAGCTTCGCCAGAACGTTGGCCGTTGCCGGTGCAATCATGATCAGGTCCGCCTTTTTGGCAAGCTCCACATGCTCCACTTCATAATGCCCCTTGCGCGCAAAGGTGTCGGTCACACACTCCCGGCCGCTGAGAGTTTCAAAAGTCAGCGGCGCGATGAACTCACAGGCGTTTTTTGTCATAATCACATGGACCTCCGCGCCCGCCTTATGCAGGCGACTGACCAGGTACGCTGTTTTGTACGCCGCGATTCCTCCGCTGACTCCGATTACTACCGTTCTTCCATTCAGATTCATGCCCGGTTCCTTTCTCTGCAAGCCGCCGCAATTTTCTCGACAGCATCCTCAATCAGCTCCGATCCCGACTGAGCGTTGACGCCCGCAATGAGATTGTCGCACATGTTCATCGGAATCAGGACCCGCACCGCAGCGCTCTGACATACAGCCATCGCCATTCCGGGCGTGACCTCGCCCATCAGAGCATCCGCGATCACTATTCCCAGCGGCCCCACAATGAAATCCGCATGACGGCATGCGACCACCACGGGATTTTCCCCCGTCGCACCTTCGTTCGCGCCCGCCTTCAGCATCGTCGCCGTCGCCACACTGTTCGTCCCGATCGCCTGAATCACTGCGTCCGGGAAGCGCCTTCTCAGAGAACTCACCAGTTCCCTTCCCAGCCGTCCGCCCTGACCGTCAATTGCAACAATAATCATTCCTTCTCTCCCTTCATGCCGATCAGCGAACCGTCCCGGCTCCGCGCCAGTTCTGCCAGATCTTCATATTCCGGTTTGCTCCGTTCCACGCCGTATCCGCGGTAAGTCTTGATCCGGAGTCCGTCCCGCTCCGTGCTTTCTCTCTGCAGCACGTATCGCACAAAATCCAGTCTGCGGATCCCTGCGGTGCGGGTGTGTCTGAAGATCACTTCCGCCATGGCTTTCGCTTTCTCCCTCCTGCAAAGGCAGGACAGCTTCACGGCCGGCCTCGATTTCTTCATTATTATAGGCGTATAATAGACGTCCAGCGCTCCTGCGTCCAGGATCCGTTCCATTGCAAAGCCCAGCTCTTCTCCGGTCATGTCATCGATGTTCGCCGAAAGTTCGCAGATCCGGTCCATCTGAGAGTCATCGCCGCTGCAGCAAAGCATTCCTTCGTCTGCGCTGCCACAAAACATTTCCTCGTCTGCAGCCGACCGGAAATCTCTGCCTTCCGGCTGCGTTTCGTCGCCCGCCGTCCGGTTTCCGTCGGAGATTTCCCGGGCTTCACCCAGGAAGACCCGCAGAATATTCGCTCTGGGGAAATCCTTTGTTCCCGCGCCGACCCCCACAGAATCCACCCTCATGCGTGGTCGTGCTCCGGTTTCATCCGCAAAATGAGTCAGGATTGCCGCGCCTGTAGGCGTACAGAGCTCGCCCCGGATCTCATCACTGTAATACTCTGTTCCCTTCAGGATTTCTGCAGTTGCAGGAGCCGGCACCGGAAGAATGCCGTGCGCGCACCGGACACTTCCTGAGCCCACATTGACCGGAGAACTCACGATGCGCTCTGCACCGATGGCTTCCAGCAGAAGACAGTTCCCGACCACATCGGCAACAGCGTCCATCGCGCCGACCTCATGAAAATGAATTTCACTGACGGGCTGACCGTGCACCCTGGATTCCGCAGATGCGATACGCTTGTAAATTGCCAGAGCATTCTCTTTGACCGATGCCGACACGGGAAGTCCGCTGATAATGCTTTCGATATCCCCCATTCCATAGTGATGGTGACCGTGGTGATGCTCATGCTCCGCGTCATGACCATGCCCGGCGTCGTGGCCGTGCTCCCCGGCGTTTCCGTGTCCGTGGTAATGTTCCGGCAGATGATCCTTTTCGTAGGGATATGCATGTCCGTGGTGATAGCCGTGCTCCGCATCGTGACCATGTTCGCCGTGGCTGTGCTCCCCGTCGTGTCCTTCTTCCTCTCCATGTACAAAGACATGCGCATGCGTTCCGCCGATGCCGCACTTTTCGCTGTGTTCAAAGGAAATCTCTGTTCCCGGAATTTTCAGGGCACAAAGCCTTTCAACTGTTTCAGCCGGTGCGATTTCTGCCAGTGCTCCCATCAGCATATCACCGGCGATGCCCATATTGCATTCAATATATAAAGTTTTCATACAGCAACTCCTTTGTGATTAATCATGCTGGCCAAATAGCCGGCACCAAACCCGTTGTCAATATTCACGACGCTGACGCCGCTGGCACAGGAATTCAGCATCGAAAGCAGGGCTGTCACACCGCCGAAGGCAGTCCCATAGCCTACGCTTGTGGGGACAGCAATTACCGGACAGTCCGCCAGTCCGCCCACAACGCTGGCCAGCGCGCCCTCCATTCCTGCGATGGCGATGATAACGTTAGCAGCCATAATAGAATCCGTGTTGCTCAGCAGACGGTGAATCCCGGCAACGCCCACATCAAACACCCGCTCCACTTTGTTCCCCAGAGTTTCTGCCGTTATCGCAGCTTCCTCCGCGACAGGGATATCACTGGTACCGCCAGTAATCACAAGCACCGTGCCTTCACAGTCCGGCTCGATCATCGAGCCGACTACGCCCGCATGCGCGTCGCTGTAATAGGTGAACGGGATGTCCTTTGTCAGAGCATCCGCGGCCTCTTGCGTCATACGCGTGATTAAAATCGTCCGCTGTCCATCCTTCCACAGCGCGTGAGCGATGCGGTCAATCTGCTCAGGAGTTTTGCCCGCGCCGTAAATCACCTCGCCGATGCCCTGCCGCAATCCCCGGTGAGTGTCCAGCCTGGCGATATCAATATCATCATAAGGCGCCATTTTCAGTTTCATCACTGCGTCCTCCACAGTGGAGGAGCCTTCCGCGACTGCCTGCAGCAGCGCTCTTGTTTCCGATTCAGTCATGAGCTGTCCTTCCTTCAAGATCCAGAGCGATTTTTTCAAAATAGGGACGCATGCCCAGTGCGATTTCCTCACGCAGCCGAATCACGGAAATCATCTGGCATTCTGGGACCTGAATCAGTCCCGTGCTACCTCTTTTTCTGACCCGAAAATCAGAGAAACCCATCATCCGGAGCACGTTTTCCGCACCCTCTACCCGGTGCAGTTTGTCCTCCGTGATTTCCTCGCCGTGGGGAATGCGGGTCGCGAGACATGCATAGGAGGGTTTGTTCCAAGTGAACAGGCCGGCCTCACGGGACAGGCGACGGACGTCGTCCTTGGTGAGTCCGCATTCACGAAGAGGCGACCGGACTTTCATTTCCGCCAAAGCACGGGTTCCCGGGCGATCCGATGCATCGTCGGAGGCATTGGTTCCATCAATGATTACGGAATAACCGTCCTTTGCCGCCTGAGCGAGAATACTTCCGAAAACGTTGTTCTTACAATAGTAGCAACGGTCCTCGGGATTCCTTACGACATCCGGGTCACACAGCGCGTCCAGTTCCATTATACAAAGCTCTGCTCCGACTTCACCGGCAAGACGTCGGGCGTCCTCCAGCTCAAACTCCGGCTGGAACTGACTTTTGACGAAATACGCCTGCACGTCCGCCCCGTATTTTGTCGCCGCATAAAGCAGATACGACGAGTCCACGCCTCCGGAGAATCCGAGTGCGACTCTGCTGTTTTCGCGAAAAAAATCCTGTAATGTCATATTGTTCCTCCATCTGAATCAGCAGCGCCCGTCCGTTAGTCAGACTTTCTCAGGCCTGACGTGAGCCGGGCTGTCCCGCCCCGCCGGCGCTGCCGCGCGCCGTTCGGTCCTGCCGCCGGCGCTGCCGTGCGCCGGTTCTGAGCACGCATTTAAGTAAAGGATAGTACAGCGTCGGCGAAAAATCAAGTTATTTTGACGGAGGCCTGTGGCGCGGTTCGACAGCGGACCGGCGTCGCAACGGTCTGCACAGCAGTGCTGCAGATGCGAAGGCCTGTGTCGCGGGCCGCAGCAGGGCGATGTCGCGGGTCGATGGCGATCTGTGGCCACGAATTTGCAACAGGATATGCGGAATTGCAACGCTCCGCCCTATTGACTTGATCCGCCGTCACTGCTAAAATATGTGAAACAGAGGTCACGAAGACCGAAGGACACCCACGAAGGGCTGCTCGCTGCGGACAATCCGCAGATTTTACGATACAGACCCTTGGTGGATTTTTTTTGGAGGTAAAATTATGCATATTCCTGACGGATATATGGCGCCGCAGACGACAATACCGGCGCTTGCAGTGATGGTTCCTGTCTGGGGCGCTGCTGCGAAGAAAGTCACGAAGGAGGTCGGCGAGAAAAACCTGCCGACGCTGGCTCTGGGAGCCGCCTTCTCCTTTACGGTAATGATGATGAATGTGCCGGTGATCGGCGGAAGCTCGGCACATGCGGTGGGTGCGGTCATGGTAGGAATCCTGCTGGGGCCGTGGTCCGCAGTAATCGCAGTATCCTGCGCTTTGCTGATACAAGCGCTGATCTTCGGTGACGGCGGGATTCTCGCCTTCGGCATGAACTGCCTGAATATGGCCGTAATCATGCCGTTTACGGGATACGGAATTTACAAACTTATTGAAGGGAAGAACAAAATCGGAAGCAGCCGCAGTATTCTGGGAGCGGCAGTCGGCGGATATGCGGGGCTCAATATTGCGGCGTTCTGCGCCTCAGTCGAATTCGGTATCCAGCCGCTGCTTTTCCATGCCGCAGATGGAAGTGCGCTGTACTGTCCGTATCCCCTTTCCGTATCTATTCCTGCGATGATGGTTCCTCATCTTCTGATTGCCGGTGTGATTGAAGGTGCGGTGACCGCGATCGCCATCGCCTATATAGCGAAGGTTTCTCCGCAGATCTTCCTGAGAAATCAGGAACTTTCTCCGATGACGCAGGAAACACAGACAGAGCCCTTCTTCAGACGCTATAAAAAAATACTGATTCCTCTCGGCGTTCTCGTTCTGCTCACTCCGCTGGGACTTCTGGCATCCGGAACAGCCTGGGGAGAATGGGGTACCGAGGAAATCAAAGCTCTGACCGGCTATGTTCCAAAGGGTTTCGCCAGATTCGCCGACTGGTGGACGGCAATTATGCCTGACTATTCCGTCGCAGGGCTTGGCGATGTCAGCGGATATATTTTATCTGCAGTTGTCGGAATTCTGCTCATCGCGGTGCTGATTCTCGCTCTGTCTCTGTTTATGAAGAAATCCGGCAGAAGGGAGCAGTAGATGCGTAAATCCGTGAATGTCTGCGGAAACGGTTTTCTCGCTCATACGCTGAATCGTTTCGCGGAGCTCTTTGAAAACGAGCTGTATAACGACCGCTATTCGAGAAACGGAAAAATGCTTCAAAACCTTGATCCACGGATCAAGGTTATTGTTGTTCTCGCATTCATTCTCTACGGGAATTTCACTGCCAGTCTCGCGATTCTTATCGCACTCGGAATCGTCGCGGCGCTGTACGCTGCGGCCTCAGGTCTTCCTCTGGGCAGTTATCTCCGCCGCACCTGGCTGTATCTTCCTGTGCTTCTCTTTCTCTTTTCATTGCCGGGAGCCTCAAGCCTCCTGACGCAAGGAACACCTCTGATCGGGAACGAAACGTTTTATTTCACCGCCGCCGGAATTCAGATGGCGTGCCGGATCGGACTTCGGACAGGTGATTCTCTGGCCTTCGCCTTCCTGCTTCTGATGACTACGCGCTGGACAGATCTGATGGCGGGGCTGCGGGCGCTGCACCTTCCGGCGCTTTTCATTTCTGTGCTGAACATGGCCTACCGCTATATCTTTTTAATCGCGGAGACAGGCAGCTCCATGATGCAGGCGCGGTACCTCCGGACAGTAGGCCGGATATCCGCGCGCTCCGGGCGGCAATATATGGGAAACAGTTTCGGCCGTATTTTTGTCAGCGTTCACCCTTTCAGTGAAAACATTTACGACGCCATGATTCTGCGTGGCTACGACGGTACGCCCCGGACGATGCGCCGTCTGAAAATACAGGCTGCGGACTGGCTATTTCTCCTCATTAATATTATAATATTGATGATTCTGACAACAGGAGGTTACATCTTTGGATAAATACGCGTTTGAACTGAAGAATATCACTTTTTCATATCCTGTCTCCGATCCGGTTCTCCGGGATCTGACCCTGCGGATCCGTGACGGAGAAAGCCTCTGCATTCTCGGTGCGAACGGCTGCGGCAAGTCTACCCTGCTCAAAATTCTGGGCGGGCTGCTGAGTCCTCAGTCGGGAAGCTTTTGTTTTCACGGAAGGATAATTGACTGGCGATCGATCACAAAAAAAGACGCCGCTTCCTACCATCTCCGGGTCGGCTACGTCTTTCAGGACTCTGACGTCCAGCTGTTCTGCGGCAGCGTTCTGGATGAGATCGCCTTCGGGCCTCTTCAGACCGGGCTCCCTCGGGAGGAAATCATGAATCGGGTGTCTTCTCTGGCCCGTTCCCTTGATATTGAAAAGCTCCTGGACAAAGCACCCTACCACCTCAGCGGCGGAGAGAAGAAAAAGGTCGCTATCGCCAGCACTCTGATTCTCGATCCGGAGGTTCTCATTCTGGACGAGCCCACCAACGATCTGGATCCGCGCTCCCAGACCTGGCTCCTGAAGCTTCTGAAGGATCTGCGGAATCAGGGGAAGACACTGATCTTCGCCACCCACAATCTCGAACTCGTTCCCCACGTCGCCGACCGTGCGATTCTGTTTGCGGAGGATCACACGCTTCGCGCAGACAGACCGGTGCGCGAGCTCCTGGAGGACACTGCGCTCCTTCAGGAAGTCAATCTGGTGGACGAGCATTTCCATACCCATCCCTGGGATTTTGAATAACGTTATTTCCCTCTGAGAATGATACAGGAGAGCAGCACCTGAACTATTTCATTTTCGTTCAGGTCGTCCAGATGTACTCCAAGAAAATTCTCCGCAGTCTGAAGACGGTAGGTCAGCGTATTGCGATGGATAAACATTTCCCGGGCGGTTGCCGCCACACTGCGGCCGTTGACGAGGTACATCCGGATACTCTCCAGCAGTTCCTCCCGATTGTTCCGATCGCTCCGGCTCAGCGCCAGGATGCCGGGATCGCAGAGAGAACGCAGATCCCCTGTCTTCTTTAATTCATCCAGAAGAACCTCCATATATTTTTCCGTGAATGCGACGCATCGTCTCTCGTCCGCATCCAGTTCCGCATAATGCAGCGCATTGCTGCACTGTACAAAATAAGTCCCCAGATCCATAAAATCATGAAAACAGTTGCTGACGCCGCAGTACATACGGCTTCCCAGGCAGAAATTCTCCAGTTCCTCGCGCTCTCCGGGCTCCAGCAGATCGCAGTCCTTTCTTCGCATAACGGTAATGATGTAATCGCTGTAATAGAAAATCAGCGCCTTCGGATATTTTTTCTGGATCCTGCGGTGATAGGAATGTCCCTCTCGGGAGATCGTAAAGCCGTCGGAAAACCGGAACGCCGCCATGTAGTAATCATCCTTTGTCGTCCAGCCCAGACGCGCCAGATGCTGCTCCACAGTCCTGGCGTCGTTGCTCTTGCCGGCAATCAGCTGCAGCGCATAAAAGACATCCTCCTCATTGGAGTAGGCGTGGGTTCTGAACTTGAAAATATAGTTCAGAAGCTGTCCGATGCGGTGGCAGAGCTCCAGCTGTCCCTGAGTGATCGGCTCCCGCAGGTCTGCCATTCCGATCGAACCGATCTGCCGTCCGTCCGCCCGTATCGCGCCCATCAGATAGCAGTGCTCCGGATCCCTCCGCGGATTCATCAGCACCGGCTTGTCCCCGGACATGAATTTCCGGTTGACCCACTCGATTTCAGAGCGGTTGAAGAAGCTGACCGTTGGATATTCTTGCGCAAGTGATTCCTCCCATATCGTCCCTCTGGCTTCCTCGGCGGTAATGGGAGAATGGTAAATCAGCGCCTGGGCCGCGTCATAGATGCCGAACGGATTCTTCAGTTTCTGAATCGCAATGGACATGAAATCTTCCAAGCTCCGTTCCTCCATTACCGCGGTGCACAGGTCCGAATCCCAGGCGGAATATTCCTCGCAGATACGCGCCACGGCGGGAAATATACGCTCCACAGGAATATTTTTTCGCAGCACGAGCATGTTGGCGTAGAGCGCCCGTCCCAGCTCATTCTTTGTTTTCCCTGAACAAAAAATAAGATTCACGGGAATCTCCTCTGCCTCCTCCAACAGCTTCTCGTCCTCTGCGATATACAGATATCGCGGATCGCCGGCTCCGTCTCCCGGCCTCCACCAGCGAATACCTCTCGTTCCGGCTGCATCCGGAATCATCTCTATGTATTCCGGATCAAATCCGTTCAGTTCGTTCAGTTCGTCTTTTATCACAGCCAGATGTACGCTCAAAGAAACATCCTTTCGTCATATCGTGAGAAAATATTATAACTTTTTCTAATTATATGACCATACATCGTAAAAAGCAACAGTGCTACAATTTTTGTATTAAAACAAATACATACGCACAGAGTATTCAAAGTCACTGGCCACGCATTGAATTCTTCTCCTGAAGTCACGAAGACTTTCAGGTAACTGTAGTTGCTGTATGAGGAGGTACAAATTATGAGTAGCACAAACAAAGGAGCGGGCGGAAAGGCCTGGGCAATCGTAATATTTTTTACACTGTTCATGGTCACGATGACGTTTAATCTGATCGTCTACCCCGCATGCGCCGCGGATACGATGCGGCAGTACGGCATTTCACAGGCGGGGCTGACGACACTGTCGTCCGTCACCTCTGTTGTCGGTCTGTTTGCCGGATTCATCTTCGGACCGATTCTCGACAAACGCGGGTCCAGAAAAACAATTCTTTTCGGACTTCTCGTCGGAGCAGTTCTGTTCTTCGTAAGGGTGCTGGTCGCCAGTTACGCACTCGCAATAGTTCTGACATTCCTGGCATCTTTCTTTGTCGGAGTCTGTCAGGTTGCGGCGTCTAAAGTTCTGGCCACCTGGTTTACCCCGCAGACGGTTTCCGTCGCATATTCGTTTCAGGCTGCCGGAGCCGGTTTCGGTTCTGCAGGGGCGTTCGTCATCGGTGCAGCTCTCGGACTGAAGGGTTCACTACTTTTGATCGCCATCGCTTACACGGTTTTATTTATCTTCTGGCTGATCGTCGGGAAAGACGGCCCCATCGCCGTACAGGGTGCTCAGCCGCCCAAAGGGAGTTCCGCCATGGTCTGGAAAAGCCGGACGCTCTGGCTCATGTCCATCGCCGCTTCCTGCGCAGTCGGCTCGACACTGCTGATCAATTCCTACTGCATCAACGCTTTTGTCGGAAAAGGAATGAACCCCGGACAGGCCGCCCTGATCGGCACTGTGCTGAATCTGTCGCTGCTGGCCGGCGGATATCTGGGAACCTTCCTGATGAGTGTGATCAAGCGGTATAATATCGTCACTCTGATCTGCTTCATCGGCGGCGCTGTCGGTTACCTGATGAGCTGGTTCTCTCCTCTGGGCGCCGCAACGTGGTGCTGGCTGGTCATCGGCGGCCTTCTGATGGGAGGCACCGTCGGACTGACCATGGGTAGAACCGCCCTCATCCCTCTTACCGGGCAGTTCCCGCCAGAGGCAATCGGAAGCGCCGGAGGTGCGCTGGAAGCCATCAAGGGCGCCATCACCTTTGTATTTCCTATCGTAATCGCGAACATTTTCGCTACAAATTACAATGCGATTTTCATCACCTTCGGCGTTCTCTGCGTCATCGGGTTCGTGACAGGCGGTCTTCTGGTTCCGGAACTTGGCCCGAAGGGGAAGCTGCAGCAGGAGCAGGCACAAAACGCACATTGACCGGTATCTGCGACGCGCTCTGCAATCGGCTCCCGCGCCGCGGCGCTGCTGAAAACACTGTCAGCGCCCGCCGGATCCGGCAGAAGCACAATGAGCAGACATCATTTTACAATATTTATCGTATTTTACACACAACAAGGAGGATTATATCATGAAGGATATGCTGAAAGATCAGGTTGCTATCGTTACAGGAGGAGGATCCGGAATGGGAGAAGCCACCGCGAAACTCTTTGCCCGGGAAGGGGCTAAGGTCGTCATTGCGGATTTCAACGAGGCAAATGCGAAAAAGGTGGAGAAGGAGATCACCGAAGCCGGCGGCGTTGCCAGATTTTATCAGAAGATGGATGTTTCCGACCGGGCGCAGGTCGAAAAGATCGCGGAGATGACCTATAACGAATTCGGCCGCATCGATATTCTCGCCGCATATGCGGGCGGAACCTTCGACGGGGATCCGAATCTGAGTCAGCAGGAGGTTCTGGAAAAGACCACCGCTGTAAATCAGTGGGGCATGTATTACAGCTGCTTTGCCGTCGTTCCGTATATGAAAAAGGCGCACAGCGGCAAGATCATCATCTGCTCCTCAAACGGAGCCTTCAACCCCACCGCGCCGGCCTATGAATATCATATGGCAAAGGGCGCCTGTGAATCCCTCTGCGTCAACCTGGCCATGGACCTGGCGAAGTTCGGCATCCGCGTGAACTGCATCAAGCCGGGCCCCATCGTCACCGCCTTCTGGGACGAGCTGATGGAGGACGGACCGGAGCGGAAGGCGATCCTGAAGGGAATCGCAGACGTGGAAATTCCGCTGGGCCGTACCGGAACTGCGGAGGATATCGCAGGACCTGCTCTGTTCTTCGCATCTGACCTTTCGCAGTATGTCACCGGTCTGTGCATGTACGTCGCGGGCGGCGCAGGATATGTCTACGCCTTCGGGCAGTCTTCCATCGCTCACGCCGGCGTGGGACGCAGTGATCTTTAATCGGCGGCTGAGCACGCGTCAATCAGTTTTTTGTGAACAAAGGATAATACGGAGGACTTTCAGATGAAAAAGGAAATTGATTTCGGGAAGCGGCTCGCCTACGGCTGCCTGCGTCTCCCGATTGTGGAAGCCGGCTTTGTCGCTCCGGGATTTCGGGACGATTCCAATGTGGATGAGGCCGCATGGCAGAAAATCGTGGATCGCGGCATGGCGAACGGATATAACTACTTCGACACCTCCTGGTTTTACCATAACGGTAACTCTGAGCGGGCCATCGGCCATTGTGTAGCCGACAGATATCCGAGAGAATCCTTCATTCTCTCGGATAAGATGCCGGTCAAGTTTATGAAGGACGGTTCGGAAATGGAACCGATCTTTGAGGAGCAGCTGAAAAAATGTCATGTGGACTACTTTGACTTCTATCTGATCCACGCCATCAGCTCGGAAACCTACGACAAGTGGACGAAGGAGGGACTCTTTGACTTCCTCGTCAAAAAGAGAGAAGAAGGCAAGTACCGCGAATTCGGTCTGTCCCTTCACGAGACCCCGGAATTTCTCGACAAAATCCTGACGGAGCATCCCGAGGTGGACTTCGTGATGCTGCAGATTAATTATCTGGACTGGGATTCTCCCGCGATCCGCTCCCGGGAGCTGTATGAGACCGCTGTCCGGCACGGAAAGCCCATCGTGGTCATGGAGCCCTGCAAGGGCGGCACACTGGCCAATCCTCCCGAAGAGGCCGTAAAGCTGATGAAGGACTACAATCCTGACGCTTCCATCGCCTCATGGGCATATCGGTTCGTCGGCTCCCTGCCGGGAGTCCGGGTCGTCTCTGTCGGAATGCCGAAGATGGAATTTCTGGAAGATAACATGAAGACTTTCGACGATTTCCAGCCACTGAACGACGAGGAATACAAAATTCTCAATCAGGTTACAGACATCATCAACAGCAAAACCGCCATCCCCTGCACCAACTGCAAATACTGTGAGGAGGCTTGTCCCTTCGACATCCCCTCCGGTGATTATTTCCAGCTGTTCAACGACTATTACCGGATGACGGAAAGCTCCGACTACAATGACGTCTGTACCCCGGCCATCACCTACGGATTCATGAAGGAGCGGCGCGCCGGCGCAGAGAAATGCGTCGCCTGCGGCAAATGCGAGAAGGTCTGTCCGCAGCATCTGGACATCGCGAATCTGCTGAAAGAGAAAATCGCCGGCGAGCTCTACTCCCATAACCCCGATTCCATGCTGACCGACAAAACCGATGAAATGGGGAAGCCGGAATAAAAAAGACCTCACCAAAGAACTTATTATAAAAGGGAGTGCGAAAAAATGAATTCTTTCACACTCCCTCGATTCACTTAATGCGAATCTGGTGTTATCGGGAGAAAATGGGGTTTTGTTTTATCGGATCTTTGTACTTTTCACTTTACTCCAGGAGGAATAGATCTTAGTCCCCTTGATTTTTTTATATGTGCGAACCCGGACATAGTACTTTCCCTTCTTCATCTTCAGCGTTTTCGACAGTTTGGCTCCGGCTTTTGTTCCGGTTTTTTTCTTAACTGTGTACGTCTTCGCTTTCCTGAACGATTTCTTTGTCGCAAGCTGAATCTGATAACCGGAGATCTGGGTCGGCTGCGCATACCAGTAAACAGTGACTTTTTTCTTACTCGCCCTGAGTTTTTTCAGTCTGGTTCCCTCCGGATGGATCGTAACCTTAAACGAGGTGCGATACTTATATCTGCCGTTAAAATCAAGTTTAACAGTATAGGTATCGACGGAGCCGGAGAGTGTTGTAACGAGATACTGATCCCTCGATACGCTCTTCCTGTCCGATGTTTTCGCCTTGATCTGCGGTATGATCTCGACTCCTTCATAAATATAATCTTTGACAGGTGACACAGTTGTCAGTTTCGGGATCGTTTCTTTATAACTTCCTCCACAAATTTCACATGTATAGGTCAACACGCCGTTTTTTGTCCTTGTCGCCTGCTTCGTGACGTTACCGGAGTCGAACGCACAGTCTTCAGTCTCAATGATTTTTCCTGTATCTTTATCGATCACATCATGCCTGCGGGTCGATTTATCATACTTGTATTCGCATTTCGGTTCGTATTTATAATCGGTACCGTCGGACTGGTCACTTTTCAGCGGGGCAGATTCAATCTTCTTCAGATTCCATGCGGCGTCCCAGTCGAATCCGTCGGTAACAGCCATAGCATCCTTATACGAAGAGATATTTCCCTTTGCCACTGAATGAACCTTCCCGTCCTTCATAAAGGCAATATACGGCAAATACGGGTTAGAATACACGAAACTGTCTTTCGAGTCAATATGCTTATACATATCATAGGCCAGTTTCTTGTCTCCGCTGCTGTCGATCAGACCGAACGATGCATTGTTCTTCGTTTCCGCCTCATGATCCAGAAGTCTGTAGTAACACAACGCCTGAACTGCATTCAGGTTCGCACAGCGGTAGTATAACTGTGCAATATATGCGGCCTGCCGTTTTTGGCCGACCTCAGAGCAGTCTCCTGAAGATACACCGGTCTCTGTCAGATAGATGCCTCTCGGTTTGCCGTCATACATCATGCTTGCCTGTGACAGATATTTCTGAAGTACTTCAAGGTTTAATACCGTTATGAACTGGGACGTGTTGTAATCCCCTGTAATTTTAAAGTACGGATGAGTTGAATCGGCCCCGGTATCGACCATACCGATATCCGTCGACGGAAGGCTACCGCTGTAGTTATGCTGCGCAACTCCCCAGTCGTAATCTCCGCGGGCGGATTCCCGTTTCTCAATCCAGCTGAGGACGGCTTTCGGGGCGTATGTATTCCGAATCAGCGGAGAATAATTATGCCGCACAGATTGTTCATTGTACGCCCAGTCATGCGTCAGCGAAACAAGCACGGCTGCATCCGCAGCATATTTTTTTACGGCCAGGTTGGCGACACGGAGCGCTCTGGTATATTCTTCCATAAAGGTGTCAAGGGATTCTCTCTTTTCGATCCATTTTCCCTTCCATGCACCGCTCTTATACTTCGCTGTATTCTTTGAGACCTTCCAGTAATTGTACGGATGATCAATTTCGTTCCCGATTACATAGCTGGATATCACGCCGTGCCCGGTGTTTGAATACCGCGAGGCAAGGAACTCCATGACGGCCTCGAAATACCCGAGCCCCTTCCGGTTTGATGTGTTGAATCCCATGACAGGGGTCAGCGCTCCGTCTCCGTAAGTCAGGGACACCGGATGGGATGAATAATCGGCATCCGGCATTGCGACCATAATGGCGGTAACGTTGATCCCGGCAGAGGTCGCTTCAGATACAACCTTGTCGTAGTAATCGACGCGTTTTTTATTGAAGAAATAAGTTTTCCCGTTGGAGCGAAATGCGATTCCGCCGTGCTCCCGTTCGTCGATAGGGTTCCCGCTTTTGTCTTCGTTCGCATACAGAAGCTCGTTTACATCAATATTCAGCGCGGCCTGCTGTGCGCCGATATCCTTTGCCGAAGCAACCGGATCGTCACCTTCCAGAAGTATGCCTTTCTTACTCGTCGTCTCAACACGAATCCGATCTTTCTTTGATTGGATATCGGTTGCATAGACTGGTCCTGCAAGAATTTTTTTGTCCTGTATGACATAATATTTATCGTACAGAAGGTCTTCTCTCTCCTCGTTGTATCGATCAATTGTCAGCGTCTTGCTGCTTCCGCAGGTATAAGTACCGATAAGATCTCCATTCCCGCGTATCGTGCTGATTCCGTGAATCGAATCACTTTCTGCATATTCATTTGCTGATGCTGCGTATACCTGTGCTGTGCCGCTGTTGCCGATATTTGAAAGTGTAATTGTAATCTGATCCGATTTGACAGCAACTTTCAGATTTCCTGAATCGGCATATACCGGTCGGAACATTCCCAGGCATAGCATACCGATCAGCACTATCAGGACAGGACTCAGTCTGATGATCCATGCTGATTCGCAACCTGTTTCTTGTAATTTCCTCATCATTTTCTCCCCTTTAATATCTGAGAAAAAGCCGCCGCAGTTTTCCGCTGCAGCGGCATATTGAGCGATTTATGTCGAAATTATTATCTCACCTTAGCGCTCTTCACAGAACTCCACGATCCGTAAAGTTTCACCTTCTTGCCCGAGATGTTCTTTACCGTCTTGTAGGAGCGTACCTGTACATACTTTTTCCCCTTCTTGACTTTCGAGAACTTATAGGATGTTGTCTTATAGTTCTTGACCGTCTTGACCTTCGCACTCTTCATCGACTTCTTCGCGGAGTAGCGAACCTGATATCCGCTGACTTTGGAATCTTTTTTCCAATACGCTTTCAACGTCTTTTTTCCGGCCTTGACCGATTTCAGCGAAGCCTTCTTCGGGTTAATCGTATAGGTCAGTTTCTTCGTTCCGTCATATTCATTCCGGAATTTAACCGTCAACGTATAGTAGCCGATGCTCTTGCTCGATTTAGCGCGAGTCACCAGATAGTGATCATTCTCGACGATAGTCTTGCCGTCCGCATCTGTTACTTCCACGATCGGCTTAATGGTCTTTCCTGTGTATGCATAGGCGGATTTTGTCGTCTTAACGGACGCAATCTTTGCGATCTTGCCGGTCACAACCTGCTTGTGACACACTGTGCAGGTCTCCGCATACTCGCCGTCCTCTTTATCAGTGGCTTTCTTGCTTACAATTTTCTTTCCGTCAAGCTTATGGCCGAGGGCCGGAATGAAATCCTGCTTTGTTTCACCGCATAATTTACAGGTGTATGTACCGGAGCCCTTATCCGTACATGTCGGCTCACTTTCCGGTTTTGTCAGTTCCCATTCATGTCCGGTGATCTTGATATTTTCGATCGTCTGAATCGGATAATCGTATCCTTCGTCTCCGTAGAGGATGATTTTATAGGTTCCCTCGTCCAGTCGGTTCTTCCAGTCCTTGTTTTCTCGGTTATTGGAAACCGCATGAAGGAGATCGACCTCTTTGCCGTTTTCCCACGAAAGCGTCGTTTTGTCGGCAGGATCCTTCCAGTATCCCGTTGTTTTATCAACATCATAGGAACCGTTTACATAGTACCAGAAGTAGGACTCTTTGCCGCCCTTTGAATTGTTCGTGTTCTCATCCGACTGCTTGTAGATTGCGACCCACGCTCCGGAGTCTTTCGGAGCGGATGCTGTTACCGGCAGTGTACCGCACGACGCATAGGACTTCGTGTTATCAATCGAAAGTTTATAGTCATCCTTGTTGATGACCTTCTTGATGCTCACATCAATGCTCTTCTCGATGATATACGGGTTTCCACTGCCGCTCTTGATCAGTACCAGCTTGTACTCGGCCGCCAGAACCGTGCGATCCTTAGTATCGTTATCCTTCAGCAGATTAAAGGTTTCCTTGCGGTCTGAATTAATCATTGCATATGTTGCAGATGTATCTGTGTTAACATTATCACCCTTCTTATACAGACCAACCCATGCTTCCGTATCGCTGTCCGGAACAGAAGCCTTGATGTTCAATGCTTCACCGTCATTGATTTTTGCATTCTCAACGGTCAGATCGTAGCCGTCGTCTGCTTTCACCGTAATGCTCTTTGTTGCGTACTCTGTGTACGGCGGTTTACCTCCGGTCATAAGAGAGATTGTATACTTACCCGGCATCAGTTGAGTCAGTGAGTCCGGTCTTCCTTCACCTTTTGTTCCTTTGGTGATGTCTGCGGTTTTATTTCCATCGATCCACCAGTATGACGCCTGCGTACCATCCAGGTAATCTCCCTCGTCCACGCCGTAAATACCGACCCAGGAACCGCTCGGACCGACCGAAGTGACACTGATCGCTTCGCCGACCGTGTACTCGTCTTTGTCCGTCGTTACGCTGTAACGGCTGTCCGCCTTTACAGTAATAGTTTTTTCGGCGTGCTGCGTGTACGGCGGTTTACCTCCGGTGAGAAGAACAATCTTGTACTTTCCCGGCTTCAACTGGGTCAGCGAGTCCGGTCTTCCTTCACCTTTTGTTCCTTTGGTGATGTCTGCGGTTTTATTTCCATCGATCCACCAGTATGACGCCTGCGTACCATCCAGGTAATCTCCCTCGTCCACGCCGTAAATACCGACCCAGGAACCGCTCGGACCGACCGAAGTGACATTGATCGCTTCGCCGACCGTGTACTCGTCTTTGTCCGTCGTTACGCTGTATTCGCTGTCTGCATAGACCGATCCCGGCGCAAATGCCGCAAATACGGTAATACACAGGAGCGCAATAAGCCATCTGACAGACTTTCTCTTGCGTGCTGTTACCATTTCTTGTCCCTCCTTATATCATGATATGCAGCGCTTGCGGCAGTGCAGGCGCCACATATCGTCTAAACGTGTGTCTGAAGATTTATTTAACGGTTACTTTCACGTCTTTTCGGTTCATCGTCTTTGTTCCGCTTCCGTCCGAGGTGATCGTGATGACAGCTGTTCCCGCCTTCTTAGGCGTCACTTTTCCAGAGCTGCTGACCGTCGCGATCGAGGCGTCTGAGGAAACATAGGACAATGCCGCATTTGATGCAGACTTTGCATTTAGGCTGTATGCCTTTGATGTCTTCTTCAGCCTGACAGATGTCTTTGATACAGTAATCGGATCTTTTTCTACAATGAACATTGCCGACGGAATCCATTTGCCGTTCACAAAGTCACGGCCCAGCACCGCGATCTTATCATCATATACGCGGATATAATATCCGTTCGATCCCTCGGTGTACTCCCCGGTCGTCTCATTGTAGCTTGTCCAGAGATATCCGACTGAGGCGGTGTTGAATGCAACCGGCGCGTTCGTACTGCCGTTGAACATACAGCCGATCGAGTTCAGTTCCCAGTGGCTGTGTCCGTTGTATAAAACGATCTGCCCATATTTCTTCAGGATCTTCTGGAATGATTCTGTGTTATCCACACCATCCCAGCCCTGTCCGCTGAAGCTTCCCGCTACGGTGTTTTTCATGGACTGATGCAGGAAAACGAATACCGGTCTGTTCGGATCTTTTTCGGTGTCTTCCTTCATTTTTTCGTCGAACCACTTCAGCTGAGCATCGGACATCTGCGCATGCAGACCTTCCTTTTCACCGCCCAGATAAATGAAGTGATATCCGTTGATCCACTCGTCATAGTAGACATTCTTCGGCGTTGATACCGACGGATTAAACAAGTGTACGAAATCCTGGAACTGATTGTTCGGATTTCCCGCCATCCAGTCGTGATTTCCGACAGCTATGTGGAGTTTTGGTGTGACGCCGGCGGAGTCGTACAAAGATTTCATCTTGTAGAACTGATCTTTTCTTCCGTTGTTCGCCATATCTCCGTTGATCACAATCGCCCGGCTGTTCGGGCTGTTTTTCTTCACATCATTCAGCATTTCCGTGAAGTGTTCGTTATTGTATTTATCATAGTACTGCAGCGAACTGTCATTTGTGATATGGACATCACTGACAACCTGGAATTCCATGATCGGCGAACCGATCTGATAGCTGCTGCCCTCCGGAATATCGACTGAAACCGCTTTGGAAGACAGTTTCTTTCCGTTTGCCGCATAAGCGATCAGTTTCTTCGCTCCTTCCGGGATAATCGTATGCTCGTACATGTGGAATGTGGTCGAATTCCCTGTCAGCCTGAATTTCGCCAGCGCATCATATCCGACCAGCGGATTTCCATCTGCACCCGCCCAGTACATCACGCAGTCTGTCGCAGTTTCGTTCGCAGCGTCTTTTGTTATTGTAACTGTGCCATTCGCATAACCGTCCGAGTTGTTATCCTGCGAATAGTGAATGGATTTCAGACTGTCCGGAGCCGATTCTCCGACGGAGATTGTGGTCGACGCTACTTCATCATAACCCGAACCCCTGAACAGAATAACCTTATATTTTCCTGCCGGAATCTCGTGTGTAGCGACCCTGTCAGTCCGGTTAAAGTTTGTATTCTGGAGAATGACCGGAACACCCGCTTTTTTTCCACTGTCCTTATCGTTGACATAATACCAGTAGATTGAAGTCGTCGTTCCGCTTCCGGTACCATAGGAATCATCCTCATTATATATACCGACCCAGTACGTTCCTTCTCCGGTTGCCGTCGCGATGATGTTTTCTCCGACGTGGTAGCTGGTCTTGTTCGTTCTGACTGATTCCTTCGCTGTATCAATGCTTCCGGTAATCGTGATGTTGCGGCTCTCAACCACATCGGTGCCGTCTGAAATCAGCGCAATCTTGTATTTACCGGCAGTCAATGTCGCCTCATCATAGCGTGAGTCGCTGATCTGTCCGGCCGCACGAACATCATAGCTCTTTCCGGAAGTATGATTGATTCCATTATTCGTGCTGCCGACATAGTACCAGAAGATCGGCTCTTTCGTTTCCGGATCGTCTCCTGCTTTGTAGAGTCCCACCATATCATTGGATGCTCCGGCAGCCGTTACCTTGATCGAATCATTTACATCATAGGAATCCGCACTTACGGAAAGAGAACGTTTGACACCGGCGGTTTTCCGTTTTTCAATCTTCGCTGTGTTCCACTGCGTATTCCAGTTGAATGTGGAATCGACAACCTTCATCGCATCCTTCCAGTTACTGATGTTGCCGTTGGCCTTCTTATATATCTTTCCACCTTTCTGGAACTGAATATATTCAAGATATCGGTTTGAATAGTCAAAGCTCTTATCCGTATCAATATACTTCCACAAAGTATATGCCGGCTTCTTCTTTCCATCCATTCCGATCAGGCCGAAGTTCGCATTAGCCTTTTCAAGTTCCTTCGTATCATGCAGCCGGAAATACATCAGACTGCTGACGCAATTCATATGCGCCGCTTTATAATACATCTGCGCAGTGTATGCCGCCTGCCGGTACTTGTCAGCTTTCGTGTTCTTCTCCGAGGACACGCCGGTTTCCTGTAAAATCACGTCACGGACTTTTGTGCCGCAGCGCATTTTATTCTGTTCCAGGTATTTCTGCAGGATTTCGAAGTTCGAAATAGTGAGCCATTTTGACGAATTGTAATTTCCGCCGACCTTAACCTTCGGGTACGCCGGATTCATCCCTGTATCATTATAGCCGACATCCGATGCCGGGAGGTTGAAGCCGTATATATGCGGCGCGATACCCCAGTCATAGCTTCCTCTCTGATTCGAATACTTCGCCAGCCACTCCAGCATTGCCTTCGGCGCATAAGCGGTTCCGCCCACAGCTTCATTTCCGGGAGCTGCCCAGTTATGTGTGATGGAGATATGAACCTTCGCATCCCCCGCATATTTTTTTACTGCCGCATTTGAAAGACGAAGTGCTCTCGCGTACTCTTCCATATATTCATTGAAACGGGCCTTTTGTGTCTTTCCCTTCGCTTTTTTCTCCGGCATAAAGCATCCGGTGAAATCCACTTCGTTTCCGATCACATAATTATTGATCAGGCCACGCTCGCGGCCTCTGGAATAACGGGATGCCAAAAACTCCATGCAGGCGATAAAGTAGTCTCTGCCGGAGGAATTGGATGTGTTCATTCCGAAAGATTCTCCCGTACGGTTGCTGTACAGAAGTGCGGAAGGAATTCCGTTACTTTCCCCATTATTCATCAGGAGCAGCGTCGCCGTGGTATTGATACCATTCTGTGTGTTTGCCGAAATTACCTTGTCATAGTATTCAACCTTGCTCTTATTGAAATAATATGTCTTTCCGTTCGACTTGAAGCGGATCGCGTTCGAATGATATTTGGGGTACAGAATTCCGGCCAGGTTGATATTGATGGCCATCGAGGATGCACCAAGATCCTTCGCATCACTCAAAGCGGCTGCATCATCCATAAAGAGGCCTTTCTTGGAGGCCGATTTCATAGTCACAGATTTCACCGGTGAATAAATCTTTGATGCATAGATCGGACCTTTGACAATCTTCCCTTTTTTGTCCACAAGATAGTATTTGCTGTACAGCCGATCAACACCTTTTTTGTACCGACTGACCGTAAACGTCTTGTTCGATCCCATCTTGTACTTACCGATGTATGTCCCCCTGACCTTTGTAGATTTACTGATACCGTTGAGCTTGTCCTTCTTATTGTACTGGTTCGCCCGGCACATATAAAGCTTCGCGGTGCCCTTCTTTCCGACTCGTTTAATCTTGATTCTGACCTTTGACTTCTCCACACTGACCGTCATGCCGGAGGATTTCGCATCCTTGGAGCTGGCTGCATATGTGTCATGGCAGACAAAAGCGAACGCCGCCGTGGCAAAGATAATTGCAAGCAGCGCAATAACAGCCGTATGAACGCCTCCCTTTCTTAATACAACATGGAGGCTTCTCTCTTTCCTAAACATTTCCTTTCTTCGCCTTCTTCCCTTTTTTCACTTTCTTCGCACACGGGTTTAACTGCCGTCCTGCACGGACAAAATGTGTTAAACCTTGAAAACTCAATACCTTAGGCAACAAACACGTATATCGGCTATGTGCCTCTGGTACAACTGAACGATCCGATATTAAATATTGGATTTATCGAAAGTTCGCTGCATCTTATCATATTACCTGCAACCGCAGAAAGGACCAGAATAATGTTACTTACTCTGATCCCTTATTCAAGTTCTGCTTTAGCGGACGGTTCTGACAGTATATATACACTGCATTACCTCTCCGGTCGGGTTACGCAGCGATTGATTTCCAATCACAGCGTCCCTGTGCCAGACCGGATATCATCCGGTTCATATATAGTGCATTTTGTAACACCGCCCCTTTTCTCCGATGTTACCGGCACATTTATCTCTATTTCGTTACAGCGGCCTTCGCTGTTTCGCAGAGTTTCGCGAACCCGGCCTCGTCGTAGATCGCCATCTCGGAGAGCATCTTTCTGTTGATTTCGATTCCGCTCTTCTTCAGTCCGTCCATCAGACGGCTGTAGCTGATGCCGTTCATTCTCGCACCGGCGTTGATCCGGGCGATCCAGAGCTTCCGGTAATCTCTCTTCTTGCGCTTTCTTCCGATGTACGCAGACCGCAGGGATCTCATCACTGCGGGATTCGCCGCGCGGAAGACCTTGCTCTTCTGTCCGTAGAAGCCCTTTGCCTGCTTCAGAACCTTCTTATGTCTCTTGTGAGCGTTTACGCCCTTCTTTACTCTTGCCATATTCTATACCTCCTGTAAACCGATATTTCAACCTTTAGTAACGCGATCTCTCCGATGCGCTATTTCGCCATTGATCTGAGCATTCTCTTCTGATCCGCTGAGGTCAGAACCGTGGATTTACGCAGACCCTGTTTTCTCTTCGGCGTTTTCTTGGTCAGAATATGACTCTTGTATGCCTTATGTCTCTGGATCTTTCCGGATCCGGTGACCTTCATCCTCTTGCATGCGCCTCTGTGAGACTTCATCTTGCATTTTGCCATAATTATACCCTCCTATGTCAATTATTGTTTCTCGTTATCCTTGGATTTCTTATGCTTCTCCGCAGGCTTCGGCGACAAAAACATGGTCAGACTTCTGCCCTCGAAGGAAGGCTTTTTGTCCATAACCCCATATTCTCCACAGGCCTCCGCAAAGGAATTCATGACCTGACGTCCTCTGTTGACGTAATCGCGCTCACGCCCTCTGAAACGGAGACTGACCTTGACTTTGTCCCCTTCCTTCAGGAACTTGCTGGCAGTCTTCGCCTTCACAAGAATATCATGCTCCTCGATAAAGGTGCTCAGTCTGATTTCCTTGACCTGAATCGTCTTCTGTTTTTTCTTGGCCTCTTTTTCCCGCTTCTGAAGTTCATAGCGGTACTTTCCATAGTCCAGTATTTTCGCAACAGGCGGCTTCGCGTTCGGTGAGATTTCCACTAAATCCAGCTTCCGCTGTTCTGCCAGTTCCAAAGCCTCGCTCCGGCTTATGATTCCGACCATTTCTCCATTGCTGTCGATCACTCTCAGTTCTCTGGCACGAATCTCTTCGTTGATTCTACTTTCTCTGCTAATTTTCTCTACCTCCTACTAAAAAACGGATACCTTCTGTATCCGCCTCAAAAAAACGCAAGCTACGCTGTTTTCAACTATTTACCCGACAAACACGATCGTCTGAAAGGTGAGAAGCGGATAACTTCTTCTTGATTACTCCAACAGTATACCATCCGCTGCCGCCTCTGTCAAATATTTTTCAGAAATTCAGAGGCCGCACCGGGCAATCCGGGCGACCTCTGAAAATGTAATTATTTCTTCCGTTTTATTTACTCAATCGTTTAAACTGCCTGCCGCAGAACCGCGATATTCCCATTACAGATCCGCGATCTGCTTATGTACAATCGGGATCGGCGTCGGATCCACCTCGTCGATGTTGCGTACATATTTGTGTACATCCTCCATCAGATGTCCGCTCAGCAGCCATACTCCTATAACGTTCGGAATAACCATCAGACCGTTCAGGATATCTGCGATTGTCCATACGGTATTCAGCGCGATTACGCAGCCGACGAAGGACAGAACCACAAACGCGATCTTATACGGCATAATAATCTTCGGGCCGCAGAGGTATTCCGCACACCGCTCACCGTAGTAGGACCATCCGAGAATCGTTGAGAACGCGAACAGCGCCAGCGAGAGGGCGATGATTGGACGTCCGACAACCGGAATCAGTCCGAACGCATGGAAGGTCAGAACTGTCGTGTCAGTCTTGCTTCCGGCCTCGATGAATTCAGGATGCGCCAGTGCGGAGCTTACCAGCGTAAGTCCGGTCAGCAGACAGATGACTACTGTATCCCAGAAGGTACCGGTCATGGATACCAGAGACTGTCTCACAGGATTTCTGGTCTTCGCCGACGCCGCTACGATCGGAGCGGAGCCCATGCCGGACTCGTTGGAGAACAGGCCTCTCGCACATCCGTAACGCAGTGCGACTGCGACGCTGTAGCCGAACAGTCCGCCGGCGCCTGCCTGCAGTGAAAATGCTGATTTGATAATGAGAACGAGCGCTTCGCCGACAAAATGACCGTTCATGATCATGACCCAGATGGAACCGATTACATAGAACGCCGCCATAAACGGTACCAGCTTCTCGGTGACCATCGTGATGGACTTGACTCCGCCGATGATTACGATCGCCGTGAATACCGCAACCAGAATACCGGCCACCCATTCAGGCAGTCCGAAGTTCTGCTTCAGCGCGGTGGAAATGGAGTTCGCCTGCGTCATACAGCCGATTCCGAACGCCGCGATAGCGCCGAACAGTGCGAACAGGACGCCCAGCCATTTGGCGTGCAGACCTCTCTCCAGCGCAGTGAACGCGCCGCCGATCATGCGTCCGTCCTCCGTCTGCTCTCTGTACTTGACAGACATCGCGGTTTCCATATACTTGGTCGCGATGCCCAACACGCCGGTCATCCACATCCAGAAGACCGCTCCCGGTCCGCCGCTCGCCACCGCGGTGGCGACTCCGATGATGTTTCCGGTTCCGATTGTCGCCGCGAGGGCGGTCGTCAGTGCGCCGAACTGTGATACTTCGCCTTCTCCGTCCGGATCAGGCGTAACGGATAATTTGATTCCCTTAAACGTATACTTCTGGATAAAGCCTGTTCTGACGGTACAGAACAGATGTGTACCGAGCAGAACGATAATCAGGGGCAAACCCCATAGAAAAGCGTCAAAGTTGTCTAGGGCCTTTACCATACTCTCATGCCTCCTTTACAAAAGTGCTAAGACAATAACGAATAATAATTACGTTCTTATTATATCACACACTCTTCACAAAGCAAACCCCTTTTCTAAATAATCACATTATTTTAAGTGACTTTTTTGTGGTTCCCGGACAAGTATACCGTATATTTTATATTTTAAGCTCACAAAAAGCGCTCCGCAATATTTCGCGAAGCACTTTTTGTGTATATTCCATGTATATTTCAGGGTCGTTTCGGCGGAAAATATTCCCTGCCGGATCGTATCCCCCTACTTCAGAAGCGCGATCAGCTGACCCGCTTTGACCTGCTGTCCCTTCTTGATGAAGATTTTCTCCACCTCTCCGGAGGTTCTTGCGATGATGTTGGTCTCCATCTTCATGGCCTCGATTACCGCGATCGGCTGCTGATCCGCCACGGTATCGCCCTCGTTGACCAGCACCTTGACGATGTTCCCGGGGATGTTCGCGCCGATCTCCATGGGGTTCTCCTCATCCGCGTATCGCGCCGAGGAGCTGGAGACCGCGGCCTCCACCTGGTTGTCCTTGATGCGGACGACCCTGCGGTTTCCGTTGACCTCGAAATCCAGATCCCGGAACCCTTCTTTGTCCACATCCCTGACCTCCGTCAGACGGATGACCAGTTCTTTTCCTTCGTCCAGCTTGACCTCACAGGTTTCGCCCTCACGCAGTCCGTGGAAGAACACATCGGAGCCCATCAGGGTGAAGTGCCCGTCCTTCTTTATACTCTTCTGGTACTCCTCGTAGACCTTCGGGTACATGGCGTAGCTGATGACCTCCCGGTCTGTTCCCTCCAGTCCGAAATAGTTCTGCAGCCCCGTGCGGATGTACTCGAAATCCTCCGGCTCCAGCAGTTCTCCCGGCCGTCTGGTAATCGGCTCTTTGTCCTTCAGAACAAGCTTCTGTAAATCCTTCGGGAATCCGCCCTCCGGCTGTCCCATCATTCCCTCGAAGAAAGCGACGATGGAATCGGGGAAGTCGATGCTCTTTCCCTTCTCCATAATGTTCTCCGGCGTCAGATCATTCTGTACCATGAAGATCGCCATGTCGCCGACCGCCTTGGAGGACGGCGTAACCTTGACGATATCGCCCAGCATATCGTTGACGCGCTTGTACATCTCCTTGACCTCGCGAAGCTTGTGTCCCAGTCCGAAGCTCTCCACCTGCGACTGCAGATTGGAGTACTGTCCGCCCGGAATCTCATATTTGTAGATCTCGGCGGAAGCCGTCTTCAGATCACTCTCAAAGGGCTGATACACCGGCCGCACATCCTGCCAGTAATCCGATATCTCCTGCAGTCTGTCCGCGTCGATTCCGGTCTCTCTGTCGGAAAATTCCAGTGCGGCGACGATAGAGTTCAACGCCGGCTGCGAGGTGAGGCCTGACATGCTGTTCACCGCGGCGTCAATGATATCCACTCCCGCATCTGCCGCCCGCAGGCAGGTCGCGACGCCGTTGCCGCTGGTATCGTGGGTATGCAGATGAACCGGCACGCCCACTTCCTCCTTCAGCGCCCGGACCAGCTTATACGCCGCCTCCGGCTTCAGCAGGCCGGACATATCCTTGATTCCGATAATGTGCGTTCCACGCTTCTCCAGCTCCTTTGCCATCCGGACATAGTACTGCAGATTATATTTGTCCCTGCTGGCGTCCATGATGTCGCCGGTATAGCACAGCGTCGCCTCTGCAATCTTGCCCTGATTCAGCACCTCGTCCAGCGCGATTTCCATTCCCGGAATCCAGTTCAGCGAATCGAAGATGCGGAACACGTCGATGCCGCCCTTCGCCGCCTGCTTCACGAACTCCCGGATGACATTGTCCGGGTAATTTTTGTACCCCACCGCGTTCGCGCCGCGGATCAGCATCTGGAACAGGATGTTCGGAATCTTCTCACGCAGCTCATCCAGCCGCTTCCACGGCGACTCCTTCAGGAATCTGTACGCCGTATCGAAGGTCGCGCCGCCCCACATTTCCAGAGAGAACGCGTCCTTCTCGTACAAAGCCACTGCCGGAGCGATCTTGGTCATATCGACGGTCCTCACCCGCGTCGCCATCAGGGACTGCTGCGCGTCCCGCATCGTAGTGTCGGTGACCAGCAGCTTCTTCTGATCCAGGATCCAGTTTTTCACAAATTCCGGTCCGTGTTTGTCCAGCAGCTGCTTGGTGCCGGACAGCTGATTGATCTGCGTCATCTTGATTTTCGGGAAAACCGGAACGTTGAACTCCGGCTTGTTCCCGTGGGTCTCGTTAACCACAATATTCCCGATGTAGCTGAGCACCTTCAGCTCGCGGTCCACCTTGGTGCTGATGTCCAGCAGCTCCGGATTCGCCGCGATAAAGCCCGTATCGCATCTTCCCGCGATGAAGTCCGGATGGTTCAGCACGTTCAGCAGGAATCCGATATTGGTTTTAACTCCTTTAATCTGGGTTTCCTTCAGTGCCCGGATGGCCTTCCGGCGCGTATCCTCGAAGGTGAGTGCGCTGGCCGTAATCTTAACCAGCAGACTGTCGTAATACGGGGTGACCACCGAACCGGTGAAGCCGTTTCCGCCGTCCAGACGGATTCCGAAGCCGGAAGCGCTCCGGTACAGCTCAATCGTGCCCGTATCCGGCGCGAATCCGTTGGCCGGATCCTCAGTGGTGATTCTGCACTGAATCGCCGCTCCCCGCACGTTCACATCGCTCTGCCCGCGAATCCCGATCTCATCGGAATCCAGGGTGTAGCCCTGCGCGATTTTAATCTGTGCCTGTACGATGTCGATTCCGGTCACGAGCTCCGTCACGGTATGCTCCACCTGAATTCTCGGGTTCATCTCGATGAAGTAATGATTGCCGTGCTTGTCCAGCAGGAACTCCACCGTCCCTGCGCTGCGGTAATTCACATGTCTGGCGATTTTCAACGCGTCTTCACAGATTGCCGCTCTCTGCTCTTCCGTCAGACACAGCGCCGGCGTGAACTCCACCACCTTCTGGTGTCTTCTCTGAATTGAGCAGTCGCGCTCGAACAGATGCACGATGTTGCCTTCCTTGTCTCCCAGAATCTGGACCTCGATGTGTTTAGGATTCTCCAGATATTTTTCGATGAAAATGTCGTCGTTTCCGAACGCCTTCGCCGCTTCGCTCTTCGCCGTTCGGTACTCATTGATGATATCCGCCTTGTCGCGAACCACCCGCATTCCCCGGCCACCGCCGCCGGCTGCCGCCTTCAGAATCACCGGGTATCCGCATTTGTCAGCGAATTCCACTGCCTCGTCCTCACTCCGGATCGCTGCCTCGACGCCCGGAATCGTCGGAACTCCTACTTCCTCCGCCACCAGCTTGGACTGGATCTTGTCACCCAGCTGGTTCATCATCTCCGCAGTCGGTCCGATAAACTCAATGCCCGCGTCCTCACAGGCCTGAGCGAAATCGGGGTTTTCCGACAGGAAACCGTATCCCGGGTGAATCGCATCGACGCCCTTCGCTCTGGCGATTTCAATGATTTCATCGATTCCCAGATAGGCGTCCACCGGTGATTTACCCTTGCCCAACTGATAGGACTCATCCGCCTTGGTCCGGAAAAGGGACGTGTTGTCCTCCTCCGAATAAATGGCGACCGTCCGGATCCCCAGTTCACTGCAGGCTCTGAAAATCCGGATCGCGATCTCGCCGCGGTTGGCGACCAGTACTCGCTTGAATCTCTTGATTTGCTTCATCTCTCGTTTCTCCTGTTCTCTAAAGATGCTGTTAAACTTTCCGTCTCTCCGTCTTACGGGCTGCCGGCGCTCTTCCTCTTCGCGTCACTGCGTCGGGTCCTGCCCGTTTTTCATAACCTCGATATGCGGATACGGGATGCGTATCCCCCGCCTGTCGAATTCTTTTTTGATTGCTTCTTCCATATAAATCAGGGCTTCGCTGCGGTTCTCGGTCCGGCACCAGACGCCGACATCAAACACCAGCCCCCGCTCGCCGTGCTGCTTCAGACATATCCAGGGCTCCGGGTCCTCCAGAAGCAGCGGCCCCTCGTGAACCACCTGACGGATGGCGTCCTTCGCCTGATCGATGTCCGAATCGTAGCTGATGATGAACTCCCCGCTCACGCGACGCAGCTCGCGCCTGGACGCGTTGATCACCATGGACGTCGTCACATTTCCGTTGGGAACAATGATATCCCGGTTGTCATAGGTATGCAGATGCGTCGTCAGCAGATCGATCCGGTCGACGATACCGGTGGTTCCGTTAATCTCGACCTCATCTCCCGCCACAAAAGGCTTTGTGAACAAAAGAATGATTCCGCCTGCCACGTTGCTCAGCGAGTCCCGCAGTGCCAGCGCCACCGCCACCCCCGCAGCGGCAAGCGCCGTCACCAGAGGCGCCATGTCCACACCCAGCTTGGACAGGATCGTCAGAACCAGCAGAATCCACAGGACAATGCCGGTTGTCCGCATGATCAGGGTGTGAACCGACCGGTCCAGGGCGGACCTTTCCAGCGCCTTTCTCTCAATGCGGCGGACGACCCGGATGATAATCCAACCGACGATCAGAATGAGCAGCGCCTCTCCGAATTTTTCCAGCAGCGCCAGTCCGTGTTCCGACGTGAAGATATTGCTGAAATTCATGAAAGGAACCTCCTATCTCCCCGCTCTGCGGCGATCCAGCTCGTGCAGGAGTTTCTTGCGCAGACGGATATCGTCCGGCGTAACCTCCACCAGCTCGTCGTCGGCGATAAACTCCAGCGCCTCCTCCAGCGTAAAGGTTCTCGGCGGCGACAGTTTGATCGTCTCATCGGATCCTGCCGCGCGCATATTGCTGACCTTCTTGGCCTTGCACGGGTTGACGTCCATATCGTCACTCCGGGAATTCATTCCTACTATCATTCCTTCATACACATGTGTTCCCGGCTCCACGAACATCTGAACCCGTTCGCCGATATTGAACAGAGCATACGGTGTGCAGTTTCCTTCCTCGATGGCGATGGCGACGCCGTTGGTCCGTCCGGGGATCTCTCCCTTATAGGGCTCGAAATCGAAGAACCGCCGCTCCATGCTTCCCTCTCCCCGGGTATCGTTGATGAACTCAGAGCGGTACCCCAGCAGTCCTCGTGTGGGCACGTGGTATTCCAGTCTGGAATACCCGTTTTCTCCGCTCATCTGCACCATCATTCCCTTCCGCTGATTCAGCTTGGAAATCACAGAGCCTGAATACTCATCCGGAACGTTGATGACGACCTCCTCCACCGGCTCCAGTTTCCGTCCGTTCTCATCCTTATGGAAAATAACCTCGGGCTTGGAAACCGCCAGTTCGTAGCCTTCCCTTCTCATATTTTCTATCAGAATCGACAGATGCAGCTCGCCTCTTCCGGAGACCTTGAAGCAGTCGGTCGAATCCGTGTCCTCCACCAGAAGTCCCACATTGACTTCAAGCTCTTTGTTCAGACGCTCCCGGATGTGGCGCGAGGTCACATATTTCCCCACTCTGCCGGCAAAGGGCGAGGTGTTGACCATGAAATTCATGGACAGGGTCGGTTCTTCAATGTGAATCATCTCCATCGGCTGCGGGTCAGAGGGATCGCAGATGGTTTCCCCGATGGAAATATCCGAGATTCCGGAGACCACAACGATGTCTCCGCACTCTGCCTGCGGCACGGCCATGCGTTTGAGGCCCCGGTAGACAAAGACCTGGTTGATTTTTTTGTTCTCGATAGATCCGTCTTCTCTGGCGACAGCGACAGTCTGTCCCTCCCGGATCACGCCCCTGGTAATCCTGCCGATGCCGAGTCTGCCGATGTAATCGTCATACGCCAGCGTGGAAACCTGAAGCTGCAGCGGCTCATCCCGCAGATCAGGATAAGGGGCACAGTGCTCCACAATCGTGTCGAACAGCGGCGTGATGTCCAGGCCGCCGATTCCTCTCGGCGTATGGCGGAGTTTTTTGTCGCCCTCACCGACCTCGATGCCTTTTACCTCCTCCGGATCGCGTACCGCGATTCCCTGACGGGCGATGCCGTAAAGGATCGGGAAGTCCAGCTGCTCATCATTGGCGTTCAGATCCATGAAGAGTTCATAGACCTCATCCACCACCTCGTCGATGCGGGCGTCCTTCTTATCGATTTTGTTGATCAGAAGAATCGGATTCAGCCCCTGCTCCAGCGACTTGCTCAGCACGAATCTCGTCTGGGGCATCGGTCCTTCGCTGGAGTCCACCAGCAGGATTACCGTGTCCACCGTCTTCATGATCCGTTCCACCTCAGATGAAAAGTCCGCATGTCCCGGAGTGTCCACGATGTTGATCTTGGTATCTCCGTGCATAATTGAACAGTTCTTGGAATAAATCGTGATTCCCCGCTCTCTCTCTATATCATCGCTGTCCATGACGCAGTCCACGACCTCCTCGTTCTCACGAAAAACGCCGCTCTGGTTCAGGAACGCGTCCACCAGCGTGGACTTCCCCGCATCTACATGGGCAATCACAGCGATATTGATTATTTTTTGTTTTTCTGCCATAAAATATAATCCCCTCCAGTGTGTAGGCTTAACAATTAATGTTACCATAATTTCAAAGCCAATTCAACACCCGGAAGGGATTTTCTCACACTCATCGGCAGCGCGATTTTCTCACGCTCTCCCGTGACTTTGCAGATAGCGGGCAAGAAAAATCTCGTCTTCGATTTCCAGACCTCTCTCGCCCGACAGACTCTCCAGATGATGACGGAACTCATGGCGAAGCACCTCCCGGATCCTCCGGGTCACCTGTTCCTCGTCAGCGTCCTCCATCATCCGGACAAATGAACCGTAATACAACGTGATTCCTCTCCCGAAGTTCGGCGAACGCGTATACTCTCCGAGGATGTACAGATCGTCCGCCACGCCCCTGGGATGTGGCCTGGCGTATTCCTGAACGATCACGCCGTTGTTCAGTTCCCGGAAAAAAGCCTCCGGGAGCTCATCCATCATATCTCCCGTGATCTCGCGGAAGCGCGCGAGGCTTACCATGCTCCGCCTCCGCCGCCTCCGAAACCGCCTCCGGAAAAGCCGCCTCCGCCGAAGCCTCCGCCGCCGTCACCGCCGATATCGCCCCAGCCTTCTGACGCAGCGTCCGCGACAGCCGAATCGAATTCGCCGGCGATTCCCCGGCCCCAGGAGTTCAGCATGCTCCCGTACCACAGCGGAGTCCACACAGAAGCGGTATCGTAGCTGTCGTACCATTCCGGCTGCGGAACCTTGATATCGGTGAATTTTTTCGCCCATCGGGTTGACATTCCCATGACATACGCATACGGCATGATATCGAAGAAGTATTCCGGATCCTGGTCGGACAGCATTTTCAGCCGGTCGTACTCCGCGTCCCGGATGAAGTCGCGGAAGCCCAGGATCCTGCCCTGCCACTCCGCGCTCTGCTTCGTGCGGGCCTTCATCAGCGCCACAAGGACATAGGACGCCGCGACGGACACGAGCACCGCCGCCGCGACCGGCATACTCCCCAGCCGGTCGAAGGCCAGCGCCGCCGCCAGCATCGCGCCGGCTCCGGTCAGGGCGATTCCCGCGGAAAAGCGGACGATATTGGAGCCTCTGGTCCGGGCGTCCTTGTGGTCAAAGGCGCTCATAATGCTTCCGATTCCGATGATCTGAATGATCAGCTCGATTACAATCCACAGAATGCTCGTGCCCGCGCCTGTTTCCATCCTGGACAGCTGAATCGCCGCAAGCGGCGGAACGACCAGAAGAGCCATCCCGATCCAGCGGCAGATTCCGGAAGCCTCCGTGAACAGCCTGTTTTCTTTCTTATCATAGTAACCGATCAGTTTATCCTTTGTCACCATCAGCGCATCGCCGAATCCGGCAGGCGGGTTCTGCATATCCGCCTCATCTCCCTCGGCAAACAGCTGATTGAACAGATATTTCACAAAGCTCTTTTCCTGTTCGTCAATCTCCCGGAGCTTTGTCACCCGGAAGGCATTACGTTCATACTCCCGGATCTTCAGATATCCCTTCGATGCGTAGTACATCAGAAGAGAGGAAATATCCGTCCCCTCCACATTTCCGTCGATGATGTACCCCAGCTCTGCCGGCGTCATATTGTCCGGCGGATAGAATTCCACCGTCCGGACCACCCTGGGATCCCGTCCGAACAGGAACCACAGGAGCAGGAGAATCAAAGGAATCAGCGCCAGCACACAGTAAAGCAGAATCCGGAAAATGTGCCGGCTGGCGGGATCCACCCAATAGCCCTGCGGCAGCGTCGCCTTGACCGTCACGCCGTAATGGCGCGGCAGACTGCTGCCCTGAATAGTGAGCGTGTTGCTCTTCTTATCCACTGTCCTGCTGAACATCGGATCCAGGCCGCCGACTGTCCGGTACGCTCCGCTGTAATAGCTGACCTTATCCCAGTCTATCGATTTCGGCATGGTCAGGGTCAGCTTCGTCTTTCCTATCGCGGTCACCCACTCAGTGGGAAGCAGATCCAGCGACAGGTAGTCCTCCTTTTCCGAGTCGTCCTCGTAGCAGACCAGATCGTAAGAAAGCGTATAGGTGTGCCTTCCGGTGATAACCTCGTCGGGGTCGCCGATCTTGATGTAACAGAAGGAATACTGACCGCCCAGACTGCTGTCGGAGCCGGATTCCATCTCATAATCCGACGAATCCTTACCGCTGTCGATATTTTTTATCTTATAGTATTTTTCCGGCACAGGGATGTACCGGGTTACGCCGTGATGCGCGGACTGATTGAAATTAACCCGGATGGTCTCCTTCACATGGATCACATGGTTCTCACTGACGGTCGCCCTGACATTGAATACCTCCGTTTCAAAGTCGTCCGATGCCGCGAACACGCAGTGCGCTGAGGACCAGAACACCGCAATCAGTGCCAGAAACAAAACAAAGGCTGCGATCCGCGGCCTTTTAAATGATACGCTATGCATTGAAATCCACCCTGACATTCCGGCGTTCCTCCTCGTTTTCCACCTCGAACATCGGTTTCCGGGTATAATGGAAAACGTTTGCGATGATGTTGCTCGGGAACATCTGGCATTTGTTGTTAAAAATCTTGACGACCGCGTTGTAGTACTTCCTGGAGTTCGCGATCTCATCCTCGATTCTCTGGAGCTGCGACTGCAGATCCATGAAATTCTGATTTGCCTTCAGATCCGGATACGCCTCCGAAATCGCGAAAAGAGATTTCAGCGTGCCGGACAGAATGTTCTCCGCCTGCGCTCGTTCCTCCACGGTCGACGCACTCTGCGCCATGTTGCGGGCCTCCACGACCTTCTGCAGTGTACCCGACTCATGAGCCGCATACCCCTTGACCGTCTCCACGAGATTCGGAATCAGATCGTATCTCTTCTTCATGTACACGTCCATGGTGGCAAACGCCTCTTCACAGTTGTTGTTCGCCCGGACAAAGCCGTTGTACGCCGCAATCAGCCACACCACAATGACGCCGACGATGACAGCGATAATAATACCAGCAATCATTCAACTACCTCCCTGTCTCCCAGTTGACCGGCTCCTGACCGGTGCTGACCAGGAATTCATTCGCTCTGGAAAAGTACCGCCCTCCGAAAAACCCGTTATAGGCCGACAGCGGACTGGGATGCGCTCCCGTGAGCACAAGATGTCTGCGGCTGGTGAGCAGAGGCCGTTTCGCCTTTGCGTTCCCTCCCCACAAAATAAATACCAGCGGTTTCTCCCGTTCGTTCAGCAGCTGGATGATCCGGTCTGTAAGAATCTCCCAGCCCCTGCCCTTGTGAGAGTTTGCCTGATGCTCCCTGACCGTGAGCACCGTATTCAGAAGAAGCACGCCGTCCTTCGCCCAGTTCACCAGGCTGCCGTTATCCCGGGGCGGCGGAGAGATTCCGAGATCCTCCTGCAGTTCCCTGAAAATATTCACCAGCGACGGCGGCTGGGGAACGCCCGGCATCACGGAAAAAGCCAGTCCGTGCGCCTGTCCCTCTTCATGATACGGATCCTGCCCCAGAATCACAACCTTCACATCATTGTACGACGTATATTTCAGCGCATTGAAAATATCGTACATATCCGGATAAATTCTGCGGCTGCGGTACTCCCGGATCAGAAACTGCCTCAGCTTCTGATAGTAATCCTTATCAAATTCTCCCTTCAGGACTTCATCCCATTCATTTCCAATACTAACCATGTCACAATTATACCTGAAAGACACATGAGATTCAAGAGAAATGCAGAACGGGGCGGCTCTTAAAGGCGGAACGCTTCGGACAGCGCGATGACCGCTTCGTTCTTTTTGTCAGAATCGATCGCCGCGGAAATCGAAATCTCCGAGGTCGTGATGTTATAATGCCGTATCCCGTTTTCCGCCAGCGTCGCAAAGGTTTTTCCGGCAACTCCCACATGGGTGGTCATACCCACGCCCACCAGCGAGACCAGGCAGATGTCTTCCTTTTTCATGACCTCCAGATTACAGAACCGGGAATTCCCGGCAAAGGCTTTGTCGATAACCTCGATATCTCCGCCGGAGCAGCTGAAGGACACCGCGCACGCATTTTCCGAATACGTCTGCTGTGAGATCACATCGACATTCACGCTGAGATCGCCCAGCATCTCAAACAATTCTGACACCGCGTCTCCGCTGGTGGCGATATCCCTGATGGTATAAATCACGATGTCATCCGACACGCTGATTCCACTGACCGCGGCTTCCTGCACAATCACACTTCTGTCCACAATGAATGTACCTCCAATCCTGTTTTCATTAAACGCCGGGCCCACAAAGACCTCGACGCCCAGTGTCTTCGCCAGCTCTATGGCTCCCGCCTCCAGATCCGTTTCGCCCAGCGCGGTCAGCTCCATCGCCTCTTCATAGCTTATTTTCGGAAACACGGTACGGCTCTCCGAAACCTTCGGATCCACGACATAAACGCCCTCAGCATTTCCGTAGAGCTCGCAGCCGCATTTCAGACCGCCCGCAACCGCCACGGCCGTCGCGGCGGAACCGTATCGTCCCAGCCGGTCCTCCATGCCGAAATCGCCGAAGCCCTGAAATCCGGGAACGACCGCAACCTCACCGGCAAGAAACGCGTGCTCAATCCGGTCCAGCATAATCTCATGCTTTCCCCGGTACCGGTCCACGATATCCAGAGACTGCCCCCGGATGTCCTCAACCACGCGGGCTCCGACGCCCCTCTTTTCCAGAGCGCACGCCATCAGTGCCGCGGTCTGAAGCTCCGCCGCCGAAAAAAGCGCGTCCAGCTTGTCCCGGCTGATGTCCTCTCCAAAGGTTTCCGCCCGTTTCAGCGTCTGCTCCGCGATTTCATGCATCGACGCCATAACGAGCACCAGCCCGTCCACGCGGCTGCGGTATTCCGCCACATGATCCGCGATCCGGTTCAGATCCTCCATGTTTCTGAGGTACTTCCCTCCATATTTCTGTACCAGATTCATAGCTCCTCCATTTTCTTCCGGTTCTTCACAACCCTGTCTTATATCGGATATTCTAACATAATCACACAATTTAACAAGTCTTTTTTTGTTATTTTTAACAAAAAATATTGTGCGCCGCCTTCGCGGAAAATACTGTCCGGCATTTACATTTCCTCTCCGCAAGTATATAATGTTGGCAGCGTTATCCCGCCGGCTGCTGCACCGGCAGGCATCTTGCGACAGACACCGCATTGGCGCTCACCTCGCACCAGATGCCCCATCGGCTGCTGCACCGGCGACGAAAACACAAAAAGGAGGAAGCTGAAACCGATATGAAGAAGCATGCGATCATCCCGATATTCATTCCGCATCTCGGATGCCCCCACAGCTGTATTTTCTGCGATCAGCGCACGATTACGGCTCATACGGCGCCCGTCAGCGAGGATGAAGTCACGGAAACCATTGAAACCTGGCTTTCCACACTGGAACACGTGGAGACGCGGGAGATCGCCTTCTACGGCGGAAGCTTCACAGCCATTCCCATGGAACTCCAGAACCGGTACCTGCGGATCGCCGGACGATACAAGGAGAGCGGCAGGATTCACAAAATTCATCTGTCCACCCGGCCGGATGCCATCGACCCGCACATTCTGGAAAATCTCAGAGAACACAGCGTTGATACCATCGAGCTGGGCGTGCAGTCCTTCGACGACCGGGTTCTAGCCCTGAGCCGGCGCGGGCATGACAGTGCCGACGTTTACCGGAGCGCCCGCATGATACAGGAATACGGCTTCGAACTGGGAATCCAGCTGATGATCGGGCTTCCCGGTGACAGCCCGGAGGCCTGCATCCGCAGTGCCCGTGAGACGGTCCTCCTCCGCCCGCAGATCGCCCGGCTCTATCCCGTCATCGTCATCGAAAACACCGGTCTGTATCATTTGTGGCAGAATGGCGGCTATCGTCCGCTCACACAGCAGGAGGCGGTGATGTGGACAAAGGAAATGTACAAGATCCTGGACGCCGCCGGCATAAATATTATCCGGGTGGGGCTGAAAAGCAGCGACCTGATCCGATCGGGAGGGAGCATCGCGGGAACCACCTTTCATCCCGCCTTCCGGCAGCTGGTGGAGGGGGAAATCGCAAAGGAGCGAATCGAAGAGCAGCTCGCCGCACTCGGTTTTGTTCCCTGCAGCAGCAGAAATCCGAAGAGGGAAGTCCTGTGCATGGCAAACGCCCGCGGACTCTCGAATCTCGTGGGGAACGGAGGCCGCAACCGCCAATATTTCCTTGATAAATACCCCGGGATTGTTTTATCATATAGAGTATGCAATGAATTACACGATGGTGAATACATCGCGAGAATAAAGGGAGACAAACAATGAACGAAACACAGAAAGCAGTCGTTACTGTCATCGGCAGGGATATGGTCGGAATTCTGGCCAGGGTTTCCACCGCGGCAGCAGAGGGAAACGCAAATGTCATGGAAGTGACTCAGTCCGTTCTGGACGGTTATTTCTGCATGATCATGATCATCGACATCACGGAGGCGACCCGGTCCATCGAAGAGCTTCAGGACAGCATCCGCACAGCCGTACCCGACATGCAGGTCCATGTCATGCACGAGAACATCTTCAATTCGATGCACCGGATCTAGGAAAGGGGGTGGGAACAGTATGCTGAATATGAGCGACATCATGGAAACCATCACCATGATCCGGGAGGAAAATCTGGACATCCGGACCATTACTATGGGGATTTCCCTGATCGACTGCGCCGACGCGGACATCGACCGGTCCTGTGAAAAAATCTACCGGAAAATCTATTCTCACGCGAAGGATCTGGTACGAACCGGTGAAGTCATCGAGAAGAAATACGGTATTCCTATAGTGAACAAGCGTATCTCTGTCACTCCCGTTTCGATTCTGACCGGAGTCAGCGGCGGCGATCCCGTAAAATACGCCCGGACGCTGGACCGGGTTGCGCACGATGTGGGCGTGGATTTTCTGGGCGGCTATTCCGCGCTGGTGCAGAAGGGATTCAGCGCCGGCGACCGGGAACTGATCGATTCCATCCCGCAGGCGCTTGCGGAAACGGAGCTTGTCTGTTCCTCCGTCAACATCGGTTCCACCAAGGCGGGGATCAATATGGACGCGGTAAGCCTGATGGGAGAAAAGATCCGTGAGGCCGCAGAGCTCACAAAGGACCGTCAGTGCATCGGCGACGCCAAGCTGGTTGTATTCTGTAACGCCGTGGAGGACAATCCCTTTATGGCAGGGGCCTTCCACGGAATCACGGAGGCCGACACAGTTGTCAGCGTCGGCGTGTCGGGTCCAGGCGTGGTCCGCTCCGTACTGTCGAAAATGCCTAAGGACGCTCCCCTGAACGAGGTGGCGGAAACCATCAAGCGCACTGCCTTCAAGATCACGCGGGTCGGTCAGCTGGTAGGGACGGAGGCCGCGGAGATGCTGGGCGTTCGGTTCGGCATCATCGATCTGTCACTGGCCCCCACTCCGGCGGTCGGCGACTCGGTCGCCCATATTCTGGAGGAAATCGGTCTGGAACAGTGCGGCGCTCACGGGACGACGGCGGCGCTGGCCATGCTCAACGATGCGGTAAAGAAGGGCGGCCTGATGGCTTCCTCCAGTGTCGGCGGACTTTCAGGCGCCTTCATCCCGGTCACTGAAGATGCGGGGATGATTGCTGCCGCCCGCGCCGGCACCCTTTCCATTGAAAAGCTGGAGGCCATGACAGCTGTCTGCTCCGTCGGGCTGGACATGATCGTCATTCCGGGCGACACGCCGGCGGATGTGATCTCCGCAATCATCGCCGACGAAGCCGCCATCGGCATGGTCAACTCCAAAACCACCGCCGTCCGTGTGATTCCGGCGATCGGACTGGCCGAAGGCGAAGAGCTGGACTTCGGCGGGCTCCTGGGCAGCGGTCCGGTCATGAAGGTCCGGAGCCAGTCTCCCTCCGTTATGATCCGCCGCGGCGGAAGAATCCCCGCGCCGATGCAGAGTCTGAAGAACTGACAGCACATACCAAATCGCCCTGCAGGCAGCAGCGTCACACAACTGTCCGCAGGGCTATTTAACATTTCAGCGTTTTAGCATTTCAGCAGCTTTGTTTCAGACTTCAGGCGTTTTCAGTTTACTGAATCGACAGGACCTTGTAATCCTTCGCCTCTACCGCCTGCTTCAGCACATCGTCCGACACAGGTTCATTCAGCGTGACCACTGCTTTGTTCGCCTCGTGGCTCACTTCAGCGCTCTCTACGCCCTGCACCTCTTCCAGCGCCTTCTTCACGGTCGCTTCGCAGTGTCCGCACATCATTCCTTCGATATTCATCGTCTTTTCCATTTCCGTAACCTCCTGATTTACATTTTTCTTTTGCTTTATCTTTTTATCCTTTGAAGCGTCATGCAGTCTGAAAAGATTCAGGCGCAGCGCATTCATACACACGCAGAAGCTGGACAGGCTCATGGCCGCGGCTCCCAGCATGGGATTCATGGACCATCCCGTCAGGTGGACATAGGCGCCTGCAGCCACCGGAATCAGAACAGCGTTATAGAAAAACGCCCAGAACAGATTCTCATGAATATTCTTCACCGTCTGACGGCTCAGCCGCAGCGCTGCCGGAACATCGCTGAGTCTGCTGTTCATCAGCACCACATCCGCTGCGTCGATGGCGACATCTGTTCCCGCACCGATGGCGACGCCGGTATCTGCCCGCGTCAGAGCAGGCGCATCGTTGATTCCGTCTCCGACCATGGCTACCTTGCCCTGCTTTTTCAGTCTGCGGATCACAGCCTCCTTGCCGGTCGGCAGAACGCCTGCGATCACCTCGTCCACGCCGGCCTGCTTTCCTATCGCCCGGGCGGTGCGCTCGTTGTCTCCCGTCAGCATGACCACATGGATGCCCATATTTCTGAGCTGCCGGATCGCCTCCGGACTGTCCTCCTTGATGGTATCCGCCACCGCAATCATTCCGGCAAACCGGTCGTCCTCTGCGAAATACAGACAGGTTTTTCCTTCCTCTGCCAGTTTCTCTGCTCTGCCGAGGATCGCCTGAGGCACCGGGCATTTCCTTTGTACAAAATCAAGGTTCCCCCCGGTCAGGGACCGGCCGCTCTGCATACCCTGCAGCCCGTGACCGCTGACGGCCTGAAAAGCCGTGACACCGGCGGGTACGATTCCCTGCGATTCTGCCCGGGCCAGCACTGCCCGCGCCAGCGGATGCTCACTCTTTCCTTCCAGCGCCGCGGCCAGGGACAGCAGTTCAGTTTCTGTAAAACCTTCTGCAGGAACCATATCCGTCACCTGCGGCTCGCCTCTGGTAATCGTTCCGGTCTTATCCAGCGCGACGATCTGCGTGCGTCCGGTTTCCTCCAGCGACTCTGCAGTTTTGAACAAAATCCCGTTCTTCGCGCCCAGGCCGTTTCCGACCATGATGGCGACCGGCGTCGCGAGCCCCAGTGCGCAGGGACAGCTGATCACCAGAACCGCAATTCCGCGGGCCAGCGCATATCCCGGATCCTGCCCGACGAGGAGCCAGATAATCATCGTAACGATTGCAATTCCGATGACAGCGGGTACAAAAATTCCCGAAACCTTATCTGCGATCTTGGCAATCGGAGCCTTTGTCGCCGCAGCATCGCTGACCATCTGAATAATCTGCGCCAGGGTCGTATCCTCGCCTACGCGGGTCGCTTCGGCCCGGATGAATCCGCCCTGATTCACCGTCGCTGCAGAAACCATATCGCCTTTTCCTTTGTCCACCGGAATGCTCTCTCCGGTCAGCGCTGATTCGTCAACCGCGGTCTCACCCTCCAGGATCACTCCGTCCACCGGAATATTCTCCCCCGGCCGGACCACGAACTGATCTCCCGCACGAACTGAGTCAACGGCAACCTCCGTCTCCGCACCGTCCCTCAGAACCGTTGCGGTTTTCGGCGCAAGCTTCATCAGGCCTTTCAGCGCGTCAGTCGTTCTTCCCTTCGACATCGCCTCCAGCATCTTTCCGATTGTGATCAGCGTTACAATCATCGCGGCCGCTTCGAAATAGAAGTCATGCATATCCGCCGTCACTGCCGCGCTGTCTCCAGCCGCCTGATCTCCGGTCATGCGGAACAGAACGAATACGCTCCATCCGAAGGAAACCGCCGACCCCATCGCCACGAGAGTGTCCATGTTCGGTGCGCCGTGCACCAGGCTTTTGAAGCCGCTGACAAAGAATTTTTTGTTGATCATCATAACGACGGCCGCCAGGATCATCTCCAGAAGTCCCATGGCCACATGATTTCCCTGAAAGAACGCCGGCACCGGCCAGCTCCACATCATATGTCCCATGGAGAAATACATCAGCACCAGCAGAAATCCCACGGACGCGATCAGTCGGCGCTTCAGGACCGGCGTTTCGTGATCCGCAAGAGCCTCCTCCTCCGCCGCGTAACGGTCATAACCGGTTCCGGCCGCAGATGCTGATGAGACCGGAGCGCCTCCGGCAGCTTTTTGCGCCATACTCTGCGACGAAGCGTCTCCCGTACCTGTGCGTTTCTTCGGCGAAGCGCCATATCCCGCGTCCTGCACTGCTTTGATGATTTCCGCATCCGATGCGGTACCTTCAACTCCCATGGAATTAGTCAGCAGACTGACCGAGCACCCGGTCACCCCCGACACTCTGTTCACCGCCTTCTCCACCCGGCTCTGACAGGCCGCGCAGCTCATTCCCGTAACAATATACTGTTTCAAAATCTCGCCTCCCTCGCGTTTTATCTCATTATTTCATCAGTTTCTGAAGTGTCTTCAGAAGCTCGTCAATTGTCTCGTCATTTCCCTCCCGGATATCGTCAGCCACACAGGTGCGGATGTGATTCGCCATCAGTACCCGGTTGAAGCTGTTCAGCGCCGAGCCGGCAGCCGCGCTCTGGGTCAGGATGTCAGGGCAGTAAGCGCCTTCCTCCACCATACGTTTCAGCCCGCGAATCTGGCCTTCAATGCGGCTCAGCCGGTTGATCAGGTCCTTATATTCCTCCGGAGTCCGCTCCTTGGTCCGATGCTGACAGCAGCAGTCCGGCGCCGAGCCGGCCGCCGTTTCCGGCGACGTCGGGGCAGACGTTGGCTCGGCTGACGGCGTGACCGCGGACGAAGGTCCCGACTTTGGCGAGGCCGCGGTCACTGTTGACGACGAAACCTCCGTTTCCGGTGTTTTTATTTCTGATATAGTACAGTTCTCCATGATTTCCCTTCCCTTCTTCCGTCGGCACTCCGCAGACTGTGCTTCGCCCGCCGCGGCACATGCCGCACCGTTTTTCTTTTGTTGTCGCCACATACCCCATTGGGGTATCTTCCAGGCACAGCTATTATATACCCACTAGGGGTATTTGTCAAACATCAGATTCTCTGCGTTCTGCATCAATAATTTTCTGCGGTTATTGCGAATCAGCTCACTCTGTGGCATAATGGCCGCAAGGAGGCATCACTCATGAAAAAAATCAGTCTTGGAAAAACAGGAATCACTTCCGACAAAAACGGATTCGGCGCGCTGCCCATCCAGCGCATTTCCTTTGAAGATGCCGAGCGCATCATTCTCAAAGCCATCGAAGGCGGCATTACATATTTCGACACCGCCCGTTTTTACACAGACAGTGAGCAAAAGCTGGGACGCGCACTCGCAGGCCGTCGTCACGAAGTCACTATAGCCACAAAGACAATGTGCAGAACCACCGAAGAATTCTGGACCCAGCTTAATCAGTCGCTGACTGATCTGCGCACCGACTACATCGATATTTACCAGTTCCATAACCCGGACTTCTGTCCCAGACCCGGCGACGGTACCGGACTTTATGAGGTTATGCTGGATGCGAAGAAGCAGGGAAAAATACTACATATCGGCATCACCAATCATCGTCTTCCGGTAGCCGAGGAAGCCATTGACTCCGGACTTTATGAAACACTGCAGTTCCCGTTTTCCTACCTGGCGGCCCCTCAGGATCTTGCACTGGCTGAAAAATGTGCGCAGAACGGAATGGGATTCATCGCAATGAAAGCCCTTAGCGGCGGTCTGATCAACCGCGCCGACGTTGCTTATGCGTTCTGCGATCAATATGATTACGTGCTGCCTATCTGGGGAATCCAGAAAATGTCCGAGCTTGATGAATTTCTGGAGTGCGGAAAAAATCCACCTGCGTATGACGAGGAAATGCGAGCTTTCGTCGCTTCCGAACGCGCCCAGCTCTCCGGTGATTTCTGCCGCGGATGCGGCTATTGCATGCCATGTCCCGCAGGCATTAAAATCAACGACTGCGCACGAATGTCACTGATGATTCGCCGTGCGCCCGTCGAGATTTATATGAACAAAGAATACCAGGCTGAGATGCAGAAAATAAAAGGATGCCTGCACTGCGACAGTTGCCGGCAAAAATGCCCCTACGGTCTGGACACACCGGCGCTGCTGGAGAAAAATCTCCTGGACTACGAAGAGGTTCTGGCCGGAAAAGCTTTGTAGCTGCAGCAGCGCTTACTTTGCTACAACGACGCAGCGAGGCCTCGGACCCCTGCAAACAGGCGGACAGCCCCGGGAGGCCTCGCAAAGCCCGGCAGCCAGGCGAGCAAGGCGGGCAGCCCCACAAACTGAAATCGCGGCGCACGAAGATCTCCGACGAGGATCGCACGCAGGCGGGCAGCCTCGAGAGGCCTCGCAAAGGTCGATATTGTTTCATATCTATTGCCAGCAGCAGGTATTGCATCGCAACGCATCGTAATTAGCCGATTTCAAAGCCCCCTAAATAGCCCTTGATCTGAAAATCTGCCACAAAAAGCAAAAAAATCCAAAAATGTGGCAGACTCCGCGTCAATATTTTACATATTTTACCATTTTGCTCGGAGAAATATATTCATAGTATAAATTTTGCGTCATATTTTCGTTAAACCACGGTACGAATGACTAATTTTCGATACTCCAATTTTAAAATATATGTCATACATAGTAAAAATGCTATGAAATCTGCCACATTTCTCGAAAAAAACCAAAAATGTGGCAACTCTGACCATCATCTAACCTGTACCTGACTTTAACTCCGGCATCAGCCGTTCTTGGCCGACAGTCTCCAGGCTAATCCGAAAATAATTCAAAAATAATCCGAAAACAATTGAAAAAGACAGCCGGAAAAAGAGGCTGTGCATCAGCATTTTGTTTTGCCAGATGCCGCAGCCTCCTGTTTATGCATATTCCGATGTTTAATTTCGGCCCTGCCCAGTTCCGCATGTTAATCTGCGCTTTCTCCGGTCTTGTTGCCCACCTGTGCAGCAAATCCGATTAAATTCTGTCAACTTCGCCGGGTTCGGCTACATTTCCTCGCGGACTCGGCTACATTCCTTCGTCGTGCTCGTCCGCATTCCTTCGCCGGGCTCGTTATCATCGTCGCAGAGATCGCGAAGATTGCGACAATTATAGAGACAGAAAGGGCTGCTCTCGCAAGGTTCGCATTCCCTCGCCGGGCTCGTCATCATCGCAGTTATTTAACCTTTACGGTTTTGGTTGCGGAGAATTTGCCGAAATAGTTTTTGCCGCCGACTGTCTTGTATGCGCGGACTTTGACGGAATACTTCTTTCCTTTCTTCAGGTTCTTAATGGTCTTTTTTGTCAGCTTGGTGTTGACCTTGGACCACTTACTTGAGCCCTTCTTCTTATATTTGATCTGATATTTCGCGCCTTTAATCTTTTTCACGGAAACGGTGGCTTTCTTTGTTCCTGCCTTAAGCCCGGTAATCTTTGCAGTCGCGATTTTCGGAGCCCTGACAGTGACAGTCGACGCCTCGCCGAAGATTTTGCCTGTAATATCTGCGCCGGTCCAGCTCTTAATATTGACGGTTCCTGTCGGCGCAATTGTATAGGTACCCGGCTTTGTCAGAGTAAACGTCGCTGCACCGTTCTTGTAGTATGTCTTGACGGCGGTCAGTTTTCCGGTACTCTTATCGACTGTATTCAGCGTCGCGGCAGCCGGCCTGATGGTGCTGCCGCTTCCGGCGTCATACACTGAGACCTTTGCCGTGATTTTCTCGCCTGCCGTCGCGGTGTACGCGGTCTTTGTCAGATAACTGTACTGGTCCGAGTAGTTTTTGTCGCTGTAGGCTCCCGCAAAAAGCTTGTCTCCGCTCTTCACCGCGATTTCAGAAACGCCCTTCGCATTATATTTGCCGTTTGTAAAATAGTATCCGACGATATCATGCCCGAACTGCTTTGTGACCAGCGAACCGTAGTCGGTTCTGGAGAGCCCGAGATACTCCGTCACCTTGTCTTCTCCGTATTTCTGAATGGTCGCCGCGACAAGGACGTCAGCGTAGGACACACCGTCCGCCTCCACGGTTTTCAATTCCGGGAAATACTTCTCCGCCAGATCGCCGGTGGCCGTAACCTTCTCATTTACCATATCATACTGATTCGGAATGCCGGCGCTGAACGTAACCGTCGCCTTCTGCGACGCCGTACCCTCCGCGAACGCCATTCCCGGCATAAACGCCATTACCATTGTCAGGGCGAGCACCGCGATCAGCGCTCTGGAAAACTTCTTCATAACTTGTCCTCCTCTTGATAACTACTTTACCTTCTTGTATACGATACCGGAATATGCTCCGTATATCTTCTTACCGCTGACTGTGCGGTATGCGCGAACCTTGTAATAATATGTCTTTCCTTTCTTAAGCTTCTGGTTGGTGTATTTCACGGAAGATGATTTCTTCAGGGTCGCAACGGTTTTATACTTTCCGGTTTTACCGGTGGCGCGAACGACCTGATAACCGCCGGCTTTAGACACCTTTTTCCAGCTCACGGTAATCTTCCTGCTTCCCGCTCTGGCTTTCAATGAACCCGGCGCCGGCGGCACGACCTTCACCTTGAGTGTCGACGAATTGCCCGTCACCGAACCGTCCATCAGCTCCGCGCGAATCCGGAAGTAATAGGTTTTCCCTGTTTTCAGACTTCCGACGGCCGCCGATGTGGCGCTGTTCTTTGCGGTCTTCACCTTCCTGTAAGTTTTTTTGTCTGTGCTCTGGTAAATGACATAGGATTTGACATTCTCCCGCGGCGACCAGGACAGCGTGACCGACTCGGTCGTCTTCGGCGCGGATTTCAGACCGGTCACTGCCGAAGTGCTCTTGCCGCTGCCGATGGCCATGATGTCGCCGGCGTCATTTTTGTAGTACAAATTCCCGTCCGCGTCGCTCACAACCGGCGAAATGCAATACTGCTGCAGGGGCGGTATAAAGGTCTCGCCCTGAGCCGAGACACTCAGGTCGTCAGTCAGTTCTATGTAATAGATTCCGCCCGGCGGCCGGTTGTAGGTGGAGTAGATGCAGATCTTTCCGCTGTTTCCTGTGGAGATCAGCATTTCACCCTGTACGTTTGCGGGAGCCTTCACTGTTTTCACAATCTCCATCTTATCCTTGTCAATCGCGTAGATGTTCCCGCCGTTGCTGCCTATGTAGAGGTTATCACCGCTGATAAGCGGCGTATTGACGGAGGGAGCTATTTTGACCTTTCCGGTTTCTGTCAGACTCGTTCCTGAAACCTTATACTTTGTCAGATAGCCGACCCCTGTGCTGTCCCAAGACATGGATGTGGCAGTCTTGGAGGCAACATAGACACTGCTGCCGTCAGACGCCGGGGTGGAACGGATGGTCATGCCCTCTCCGGCATTCAGGACCCTGGTGACAGTTGTTCCTGTCTTCGACGCGATGTAGAGGTTCCCGCCATCGCTTCCGAAGACCACAGAATCGCCCACCTCGCAGGCTCCGTCCCAGTAGTACCCTTCTTTGTCATACTGTCCCTGCTCCCAGGCGAGGGAAAGGTCTGAAAGCTTCAGTGCGAAGTACGTTCCGCCCTCGGTACTGTCGTTCCAGGTTCCGCCGTAGATCCGGTCTCCGATGATCTTCAGCGGTCCCTCGTTCTGTCCTTCAAATTTCTTGCTCTCTGCGAGCTTCTCAAGGTCGCTGCTGTACTTCACCACGCAGGAACCGTTCACAAAGACATATATGTTGTGGCTGCTGTCGATGGCGACCGGCGATGTACCAAAGCCCGCCGTACCGGGCAGCGTGCTTACGGCCAGCACCTTGCCGGTGTCTTTGTCCAGCTTGTACAGCTTCTTTCCCGCGACGAAGTATACATAATTTCCGTCCACTGCCGGCGGCGTCGGCGCGTTAGTGAAATCCATCGGCTTACCGGATGTAATGAAGCGCCATTTCAGATGGGTGTTCCAGGTTCCGACCGGCGTCTCAGCCGTTGTAACCGCCGCAAACGCACTGGCCGGCATCAGCATCGCGACTGCTATGACAAAGGTCAGAAGACCGATTGATATTTTTTTCTTCATTTACTCACTCCTCACTGAGAAAACAAAAGACCGCGGCTTTCGCCGCAGCCCGTTTTCACTGCTGTGCATTCTGCGTCGGAGTATACCGCTCCCGCAGAATTCCTTTCATGCAGGTTTCCTGGCTCGTGTTCTTCATCCTGACCCCGTCTTCCCGGAAATACCAGTGACTGCCCGTGCGGGCGGGGGCCGGACTCCCACTTACAGTGGCGGTACCGCGCAGGTTTCTCACCTGCTTCCCTCTCAGCGCCGCGTTCCGCGCGGCGAACATGAACTGACTTCTTCCATTATCGTACCCGTCTTCACAGAAAAAGTCAAATACTTTCATGTCACACCATCTTCGACGGGTCAACCCAGGCGTCGAAATCCTCCTCAGACACCAGCCCCAGCTTGAGGGCCGCTTCCTTCAGCGTCGTTCCTTCCTTATGCGCCAGTTTGGCGATCTTCGCCGCGTTTTCATATCCGATATGCGGGTTCAGCGCGGTGACCAACATCAGCGATTTCCGCAGATTTTCATCTATTCGCTCCCTGTTCGGGCGAATCCCCTCCGCACAGTTTCTGCGGAAGGAGTCGCAGGCGTCCGCCAGCAGGTTCACCGACTCCAGGAAATCGTAAATCATCACCGGCATGAACACATTCAGCTGAAAGTTCCCCTGCGACGCCGCCAGCCCGATGGTCGTGTCGTGACCCATGACCTGAACGCAGACCATGGTCATCGCTTCACACTGCGTGGGGTTGACCTTTCCGGGCATGATGGAGCTGCCGGGCTCGTTCTCCGGAATCGTGAGTTCGCCGATTCCGCATCGCGGGCCTGATGCCAGCCACCGGACGTCGTTGGCGATTTTCATGAGATCCGCGGCCAGCGCTTTCACGGCTCCGTGAACAAAGACCAGTCCGTCCTTACTTGTCAGAGAGTGAAATTTGTTTTCTGCGGTAACAAAATCCCTGCCCGTGATCCGGCTGACGGCGGCAGCCGACTCCTTTCCAAAATCTTTGTGGGCGTTCAGACCCGTTCCGACTGCCGTGCCGCCCAGCGCAAGCTCCCGCAGATAGCGCAGAGAGTCCCGCAGCATGGCGGCGTCGTGCTCAAGCATAGACCTCCACCCGCTGATCTCCTGACCCAGCGTCAGCGGAGTGGCGTCCTGCAGATGCGTCCGCCCCGTCTTGACGATGTCCATGTACTCCGTTTCCAGTCGCCGGAAGGTCTGCGTCAGGCACTCCACTGCGGGAAGCAGACGGTCCTCTGCGGCGCAGAGCGCCGCGATATGCATCGCGGTCGGGAAGGTGTCGTTAGAGCTCTGAGACTTGTTGACATGGTCGTTGGGATGAAGGAGCTTTTTCCCGGCGATTTCATTTCCGCGATTGGCGATGACTTCGTTTACATTCATGTTCGACTGCGTTCCGCTTCCTGTCTGAAAAATCACCAGCGGAAAATTCCCCTCCAGTTTTCCATCTGTAATCTCATCGCATACACGGCCGATTAACTCCGCACGCTCCGCGTCAAGCATTCCGAGCTTTTCGTTAGCCTGCGCCGCCGCCTTTTTCAGCACCGCGAATGCGCGGATCACCTCCGGCGGCATCCGGTGCGTCCCGATTTTGAAATTCTCAAAGCTTCGCTCCGTCTGAGCGCCCCAGTATCTGTCCGCGGGGACTTTTACCTCGCCCATCGTATCGTGCTCGATTCTGTACCGTTCCATTCGTCTCCCTCCTCATTTGTGTTCCGTGCTCCGACCTTCATCTTCGTGCTCCAGGCTTTCGTTCGGCTTTCATATCATGCTCCGAGCGGCACTGCGTATGCCTTATGCGGATTCCTTCGTGCTCCGGCCTGCCGCCCGGTTTTCGCATCATGCTCCGTATTTTCCCCAGGCCTCTTTTACCGCTGCTGCCACGCGCTCCACCACAAGGGGGTTGAATCCGTCCGGGAGCACGTAATCCGCTCTGAGTTCCTCCTCAGGAATTACGGCCGCGATCGCCCTCGCCGCGGCCTCCTTCATCTCCTCGGTAATCTTTGTCGCCCGGCAGTCAAGCGCGCCGCGGAAGATCCCCGGAAAGGCGATGACATTATTGACCTGGTTCGCGAAATCTGAGCGTCCGGTTCCCACAACCGCCGCACCGGCTTCTCTGGCCAGTTCAGGCATAATCTCCGGGACCGGATTGGCCATCGGGAACACGATGGGATCCTTCGCCATAGATCGGATCATATCCTGCGTCACGACGCCGGGTCTGGAAACGCCGATAAAGATATCCGCACCCTTCATCGCGTCCGCGAGAGAACCCGCCAGGTTGTCTTTGTTGGTCACCCTCGCCATGGCCTCCTGCTCCGGATTGTTATACGGCGCTCCCTCATAGATCGTCCCCCTGCTGCCGCAGAGAATGATATCGCCGAAGCCGAACCGCAGAAACATCTTTGCGATGGAAATTCCCGCCGCCCCGGCGCCGCTGAAAGCGATCCGCAGCTCTCCCGGTTTCTTTCCCGTGACCTTCAGCGCGTTCAGAATTGCAGCCGCGGTGATGATGGCAGTACCGTGCTGGTCATCATGAAATACCGGAATATCACATTTCTCAATAAGCCTGCGCTCAATCTCAAAACAGCGCGGAGCACCGATATCCTCCAGGTTGATACCGCCGAAGCTTTTGGAAATGTGGAACACCGTATCCACAATCACATCCGGATCCTTACTGTTCACGCAGATCGGCACCGCGTCGATATTCGCGAAGGTCTTGAACAGCGCGCACTTTCCCTCCATGACCGGCATTCCGGCCGACGGTCCGATGTCTCCGAGCCCGAGGACCGCGCTGCCATCTGTAATCACAGCCACGGTATTGCCCTTTCCCGTGTAGGTATAGGCCAGCGATTCGTCCTTACTTATCTCCAGGCAGGGCGCGGCTACGCCCGGCGTATAAGCGACCGACAGCTCATCCCGATTTGTTATCGGAGCTTTGCTTTCGACGGAAAGTTTCCCTCTCCATTCCGCATGCTTCTTCAGCGCAATTTCATTATAGTCCATAGTATATTCCCTTTCGTCCAAAAAGAAAAGGGCTGCAGCCTTCACGACAGCCCTCTGTTTCCATTATTTTCAGTCCTTCAATGTCTCAAGCCAGTTCTTCCCGACACGAATCTGGCGGCGAACCTCATCGGGAGCTGTCCCGCCGAAGGATTTTCTGGCGCTGACACACGCCGGAATGCTGATGTCGCCCAGCGCCTCCCGGCTCAGACGCGGATCGATGGCCTGCAGAGATTCCTCGTCCAGTTCTTCCAGCTGACAGCCGCGTTCCTCGCACGCCTTGACCATGTGACCAACGATATTATGCGCCTCCCGGAACGGAATTCCCTCCATCGCAAGATGCTCCGCGACATCAGTCGCATTCAGGAAGCCTTTTGACAGCTGTTTTTCAATCTGATCCATGCGGAATTCGGTTTTGTCCAACATCTTCGCGAATATCCGGATGCACGCCTTCCAGGTGTCCACAGCGTCAAACAGCCCTTCCTTGTCCTCCTGGAAATCTTTGTTGTAGGCGAGAGGCGTTCCCTTGAGCACGGTGAGCATCTGCATCAGATCGCCGTATACTCTGCCGCTCTTGCCCCGGAGCAGCTCCGCCATATCCGGATTCTTCTTCTGCGGCATGATGCTGGAGCCGGTGCAGAAGCTGTCGTCGATGGCGATATAGGAGAATTCCGAGGTATTCCACCATGCAAACTCCTCTGCCCAGCGGGAAATATGCGTCATGGAAATCGACGCGTCGCTGAGAAATTCAATCGCGTAGTCCCTGTCGCTAACGGAATCCATCGCGTTCTCCGTCGGCGCACGGAATCCCAGAAGCTCCGCGGTTCTGGCACGGTCTGTGGGGAAGGTGGTGCCGGCGAGAGCGCATGCTCCCAGCGGGCAGAGATCCATTCTTTCATAGGTATCCGTCAGACGCTCGATATCCCGACGGAACATCTGGAAATACGCCATAAACACGAATCCGACGGTGATGGGCTGAGCGTGCTGGATATGGGTAAATCCAACGGTAATCGCCTCCGCGTACTGCTCCGCCTTGCGCAGGATGACCTCCTCCAGCTCGATGAGTTCTGCCACAATGGTGCGGATCTGCTCCTTCAGGTACAGCCGCCCGTCCACCTGACACTGATCGTTGCGGCTGCGGGCAGTATGCAGTTTCTTGCCCACCTCGCCGATCTCCTCGATCAGGCGGCTTTCGATGCCCATATGAATATCCTCGTCCTCCACAGTGAATACGATTTCACCGCTGCGGATCTTTTCCCGGATCTTTTCCAGGCCGTCTATAATCTGTCTGCTCTCCTCTTCCGTGACGATGCCCTGCGCCGCCAACATGGTCACATGCGCAATGCTCCCGTCGATATCTTCATTATACATTCTCTGGTCAAACCCGATGGAAGCGTTGAACTCCTTCACGATCTGATCCATGTCCTTTTCAAATCTGCCTCCCCAAAGAGCCATATATGTTTACCTCCTGCAATTAAATTCGTTTATATTATACAACAAAAGGGAATATCATTCATCCTGTTTTTTGCTGTACTCCGCGATTTCACCGCATGTCGCGAACCAGACGTCCTTCTCTGACTGCATATGATCCAGCAGCTCCTCCAGAAGACCCGTCCTCCCCGGCGCGCCGATCATGGCCGGATCCAGCTGCAGCACATAGCAAAGTCCGTACTCAGCCGCCCCGTCGAATTCATCGATCCAGTTGTCCAGAACCCCCGTGTAATTCGCAATGCGTCCCTGACCCGCAGGGAACGCCGGATGATAATTGAAGGCGAAATACGGCAGATCATAGTTGACCCAGTGAATAGGAATCTCCGTCATGGTTTCTCCGTCGCCGAGATCGATCTCACAGGGGCGGTCGTCACAGCTGAGATTGCTGGAATACGTGAGACCGAGCTCTTTTGCCGCCTGCAGCGTTTCCAGCGTCAGCTCTCCCTGAGGAGTCCGAAACCCCCGCGGCGTTACGCCGCAGATCTTTTTGACCGCTTCTATGCTCTTTTTCAGGGAACTCTTCTGCTCTTCCTTTGTGTACAAAGCCATATTCTCATCGCGGCTGCCCATGATGCCGATCTCATGTCCCCGCGCCGCAATGCTTCGCAGGGTATCTGCATAATGCTCCGCCGCCCATCCGGGCACAAAGGCTGTCGCGCGCAGCTTCCGCTGCTCCAGAATGTCCAGGATTCTGCCGATGCCCCGATTCATTCCATACTGGCCGAGGGACAGCGTCTTAGGCTTGTCCGCACAGTCCGGATCCAGGTCCAGCCAGAACAGCTCCGCATTCAGGTTTAACGTGACTGTCGCGGCACAGCGATTTCCCCGCGGCCATACCGGTCTTTCCAGTTCCATCATTCTGCCTCCTTTCCGATCGGATACTGCCGGCGGTACCAGTCAGCGATTTCGCTTCCGGTCGCCACCCAGACATCGTCTCTTGCCGTAATGTTCCGGAGCAGATGATCCAGAATCCGGATGCGGCCCGGTGATCCCAGAACCTGGGGATGCCCCATGAAGGAAATCGCGAGTCCGTAACGGTAATGTCCCTCGAATTCTCTGAGGAAATTGTCCTCTACGTTCCGGTAGCAGGAGATCCTGTCCTGTCCGCAGGGTTCTGCCGGATACATGTTATAGGCCATTGCCACATAGTCGTCCAGCTCCCATTTGGTGGGAATTTCAATGAAGTCTGTCGGCTCTCCGTCGATAACGGTCCGATACGGCCGGTCGTCGCCCCGCATTGAGCTGGAATAGCGGAAGCCTCTCTCATACAGAAGCTTCGGCGTCTCGACCGCCCAGTCGCCGGAGGGCGTCCGGAAACCGGTGATTTCTTTGCCGATCAGCTTCCTGAAGATGTCCTGCGACTTTTCGATGATCTCAATCTGCTCCTCCGTGCTCCTTCCCGCGAATCGCTCGTGGGCGTATCCGTGGTGTCCGATCTCATGTCCCTGCGCGTCGATCCGCCGGATCAGATCGGGATATCTTTCCGCTGTGAGCCCCGGCACAAAGAATGTCGCGCGCACGCCGTATTCCTCTAGCTTCGCCATAATGCGGTCCACACACCGGTTCGGTCCGTACCGGCCCACGCTCAGCGACCGCAGGTACCTGTCGCCGTTGGGCAGGCCTTTGTTACCGTTTTCCCATGTCGTGTCCCCGTCCACGTCGAACGTGAACATGACCGCGCACCGTTTTCCGTCCGGCCACTTTATGCTGTTGTCCATGTTTATGCTCCTTTATCATTTTTTATAGTCGCAATCTATAAATTAATATTCGCAAGGAGCATGCCAAAAAAAAAGACGACATTTCAACACTTACCAATACAGCAATATCGAAAAGTCGCCTTCGCCAATATCCAATAGGTTAATTATTAACCCATTATTCCTTCCGTCTGCAGCTGTTCTATCGCATCTAAAAGTTCTCGACCTTCGCCCGTAATTACGCTTCCGCCGCGACCTCTCGCGCTGCGCACAAAGCCATAGGCAGAAAGCCTTGCAAGCGCCTTTCTTACCTCACCCTCTGAATACATCTCACCATTACTGTTTATTTGGTTGGTCAGCCTCTTTCGTCCTGCGCGCTCACCTTGACCGAACGATGTTTTAAGTTCCCTAAGAATTATTCCATGCAACTCAATATCTCTGCCTTCATTGAGAATAAATTTTTCAATAAATGTGGGCTTCCTCATTTCCAGAGGTCTGTAAGGTTTCCCCGCATTATCATGGAACTCCGGAAGTTCCTTTTCCGTAATATTCAAATTTCCAAGACTGGTAAGATACTCTGCAACATTGCGCAGTTCTCTCACGTTCCCCCTCCATCCGTGTCTGATTAATTTCTTTTGTGCAGCTGTGTTTATTTTCATGCCCGGATTTAATTTATTTGTATAAGACTTGAGAATCAGAAGAATGTCTTCTTTCCTTTCTCTCAACGGTGGAAGCTGTAACGGAAGTACATTCAGACGATAATACAAATCTTCTCTGAACTTCCCCTCAGCCATCATGCGATCAAGGTTCTCATTGGTTGCAGAGATAACGCGCACATCAATATCAATATTTTTGCTGGAGCCAACTCTCATAACTTTCTTTTCTTCTAGCACACGCAAAAGTTTCGCCTGAAGCGAAAGAGGCATCTCTCCGATTTCATCCAAAAAAATGGTCCCTTTGTGTGCCAATTCAAAAAAGCCTATTTTCCCTCCCTTTCGAGCACCGGTGAACGACCCCTCTTCATATCCGAACATTTCACTTTCCAGAAGATTCTCCGGAATGGCAGAACAGTTAACCGCAACAAAATTATATCGGCTTCGTCGAGAAGCATTATGTATACTCTGCGCAAACATTTCTTTCCCTGTTCCGCTCTCACCGGTGATCATTACCGCGGCGTCACTGGCTGCCATTCGTTTTGCAGTCTCCACCGTTTTACGAATCGAAGGACTTTCACCAAGGATATCCTCGAAATGATAGTGCGCAATATGGTCTGCTCCACTTAACTTTGCTCTCATTCCGTGCTGTTTTTCTTCTTGTTCATCAAAGTCTGTTATTGTTACAATATGACCGGCCGTCTCATCGCCATTTATGATTTCCACAGGAGCAACAATCAAATTCGCGCCAGAAGTCCGAATCAAAGTTTCTGATGTTGAAGAAAGGTCGATTTCAGGAAGAACTTCATTGATATTGAACCCTTCCAGCACAGCCGTTCTCCCTTGAAGCAGCTCTCTGGCTTTTGCATTGGAAATATAAATTTTTCCCAATTCATCCGTTATGACAATTCCATCCTTCATCAGTTTCAGCATTGCTTCCAGCTTGCTGGTCATGCTTGCAGTATCGTTGAGAAGACGATCCATACTGGAATTCATATAATAATATTCTTTTCTCGCTTCTATGGCTTCATGCGTTGAAAATTCTTCTGAAACGCCCAGTTTGTCCGCAATTGCCATTAAACTGTTCAGGTCAACCGAACTCTCGCCCAGATTGTATACGGTTTCAATCGTTTTCGGAACCAGGTGTGATTCATTTGGCGTAATTGCGACATGAATATCGTGATCATAATCGCCCTCCCCATAATACGGAATCAATTCTACATCACGATACCCCGCATCGTACATTGATGTAATCGTATGCATACATGATCGATTGTCAAAATTGACCAAGAGCGCTCGAGTCCCTTTGGGTATTTCAGACAGACGTTCCATCTGCTTTTTACTTAATGACAAAGAAAGAACTATAATCTCCGAATTTGAACTGATTCGCTTACGAACCTGCTGAAAGATATTAAAGGCTGAGATCAACACAAAGTCTTCGGTTATTCCCCCCTGTCTCTCCACTTCCGGAATTGAGTAAGAATTGAATTCCGCATATCGACCGAGAAACTTGGAAATGTTATCTGTAAGAAAATCCGCATATTCTTTTTTCGTTGCAACCACTGCGATCTTTTTCATTATATTTTGTCCCTTCGTGATATTACCCCTATTATACTACAAAAGAGCCGTCATACAAGGCGGCTCTTTCCAATATAATTAAAGGTTCACATGACTTTCATTCATGAACAGCGGATAAGATGCCCTCGGGTGTGTCAAACCGATACGAACACACATTTCCGCATAAGCTACAGCGATAAACGCCGGGTCAAAAACCTTCACAGGAAGATTCTTTTCTATAGCAGACCCATAGTTTGCCATTCCGAGGCAGCCCAGTACTACGCCATCAATCTGTTCTTTTTCTACCGCTTCACGGCATACTTGAATTAATCGCTTTTCTATGGCCGTAGGATCCTTTCTGAGTTCCCCAATCGGCACATCCAAAGCTCTTACGGAACTCATTTTGTCTCGGGCAATGGCATACCTCCTTAACCTGCGATAAGTCCGGGCAATGTTACGACTTTCTGTTGTGATCACAACATACCGGTTGCAGACAAGTCCTGCTGCAGCGAGAGTGGTTTCTCCCGGGCCGACCACAGGAATACTGACATTTTCACGAATTGCATCTATCGCCACATCGCTGAAACAGTAGATAACGATAGCATCATACCCTTCTTTTTCAGCCTGAATGCTTCTTCGTACCATCTCCGGAGAAGCGAATGCCTCATCAGTATTACAGTCCAGTTCATCCGGACCTTCTTTTATACAATCCACCGATATCTCAGTTTTCTCCGACACAGCGCAGCTTAACATACTTTCGCGCTGATCCATCGTTTCCCGGTCCATCGCCTTATCAGTCATAATTACTTTGATTTTCAAAACGTCCTCCAAAGTCATTCCGCTTTCTTTTCCAGTGCTGCTTCTTCAGTCCAGACATCTGAATCCACTCCGATGTCTGCTGCAACAAATCTTTTTCCTTTTGACATCTTATAATCATTATAAGCTGCTATAACATATTTTCTTCCAATAATCAATGTCGGTACATTAATGAACACCAACACGATATTAATCAAATCAGAGACAGTCCAGAGATTGTCCAGCTGAAGTCCCGCGAGAACAGTCAGTGTTCCAAGAGGAACAAAGATGAATGCGCCCAGCACACGGATAAAGCGAATAAATTCTTTGCTCTGAGAAATTTTATTCGCTGCGATTTCCGAATACGTCAGGTCACAAACCAGCGTCGTAAATGCAAACAATCCGAAGCATAAAGCCACAATAACAACAACAGTTCCATCTAATTTTGTACCCGGGACCAGCGCTCTTATTGATGCAAGGAAAGTTCCAATCTTATCAAGACTGATTTCACTCCAATTGATATTTTTGTCTTCCCAAATTGCTCCCGCAGACACAATAAACCCAGTCAGCGAGCAAATCACTATCGTATCAACGAATACACCTATTGCCTGCACAAATCCCTGCTCACAAGGGTGATTCTGATCTGCGATAGACGATGCCTGAGTGGAAGTTCCCATACCGGCCTCGTTTGACAGCAGAGCTCTCTTCAATCCATTCGCCAGAGTCACACCGAACACCCCGCCAAAAATCGATTGCGGTTTAAACGCCTGCACAAATACTGCCGCAAAAAATCCGGGAACCTTATCGAGATTCAAGAGGATCAGCACAAAGGTAATTGCCAAATACAGAAGTGCCATAAAAGGAACTGCTCCATCCGCGAAAGAAACCGCATTTTTGATTCCTCCAAAAGCGATAACTGCAATCACAACGATAATTACCGCTGCGATTATATAATATGCGGGTTCGCTTACGTCCGTCGTCCTGCCGACAAAAACATTCATAATCGAACTTGCTGCCGTAAAAACATGGAAGGTATGAACCGGTATGCTGAGAAGATTGTAAATCAGATACATCACGCACATCGCCGTGCCAACCCAGATTTTGTTCTTCCAGATCTTCTGAATATAGAAAGTAAATCCTCCGACATACTCATTTCCTTTTTTCTCTTTAAAGATCTGCGAGAGGGTAGCTTCACTGAATGCTGTCGCCATTCCAAACAAAGCAGAAATCCACATCCAGAATATGGCTCCCGGACCGCCCAGCGAAATCGCACCGGTAACCCCAACGATATTACCAGCACCAACTCTACCGCCCATGCTGATCAAAAAAGCCTGCAATGGGGTTGTTCCCGTTTCCCCTTTTTTGCGTTTTGGCGATAACAGTTTCAAACCGGTCTTAAATCCTTTAATCTGTACAAATCCCAGTTTAAAAGTAAAATAAATTCCGCAGCCGAGCAAAAATAAGATGCCAAGTGAGTACTGCCCTAAAATCGGAATTGACGCATACCATTCATAATTAGTCGGAAAGTCCCAAAGGAAATTACTAATCGGAACTACTCCGGCAAAAAGCTGATCTACTGCATTGAAAATTCCATCCATACATTATCTCCTTACATACAATATGATCAATAACAAATAACATTGCGACCATCATTATTCATAGCAACATACATGCCAAATTTCTTTTCACAGAAAATTCAAAGTTTCGCCGATTTGCAATTTTTTATTAACGCCAATTTTGGCATTAATGGGTAAATAATTAACCTATTGTTCCAATTTATTGTCTGTTGTCATAGTCGATGTCGCAGTTGATAATGTTATAACAATTCATTATAAAATCTGTACATCAATATGTTCTTTCTCTGCATATTGACTATCTTGAATCTATGCGCTATATTCAGATTATGAAAATGGTTTCACAGTATCGAGGACTTCCTAAGCAAATCTATTTTCTCTGCGTCGTACGCCTGATTGAAGAAATGGGGCTTATGTTTGTATTCCCGTTTTTATCTTTACTTATGACACAAAGGCTGGGATTCTCTACTATACAGGCTGGTTTTCTCATGCTGTTCACTTCAGCATGCAGTACAGCGGGGACCTTAACAGGAGGGAAACTTGCTGATGAGTTTGGACGGCGCAGAATCTGTATAACGTTGACCATTATCGTGATTATGGCGACATTCGCTGCAGGAGCGACATGCTCCCGTCCGATCGTACTGTTATTTGTGATCATCGCATATACCGCAAATAGTGCGATTGTTCCGGCGGCATCCGCATTCGTCATTGACTTATCAACGCCAGAAACCAGGAATGACTGCTTTTCTCTGCTTTACATCTTTGTTAATGTCGGATGCTCTTTCGGTCCTGTTGTTGCCGGCCTCTTATTTTATAATCATATGAGATGGATTTTCTATTCAATGGCCGGTCTTTATCTGATCGCTCTTTATATTTTGTGCACCCGCATCAAAGATCATTATATTCCGCATTGCAGGCACAGTACAAAAGAAGAAGAAAGCCTGATTTCAATTACATTTCACAGACCTGTGCTCTGTATTTTTATAGGCTGTCTTATAGCCATTACTATGTGTTATATGCAGCTTAGCTATGTTCTTCCGATTCAACTCAGCGACACTTTCGGTCTGAACACAGGTTCCAAGCTCTCATCTCTGCTTTGGACCGCTAATGGTATTCTGTGCGTCATCCTGACACCATCAATGATGCTGATTATTAAAAGACTGGATCCGCTGCTCAATGTTGTTATCGGAGTACTGATTTATATTGCAGGCTTCGGAATATATGCATTTCCAATCACTGTTCCACTTTTTACTGTCTCAACAGTAATCTGGACAATCGGTGAAATCTTTATCAATACAGAATCAACCGTATTTATTGCAGAAATGGCTCCTCACACTCATAACGGAAGAGTGATCAGTCTTTACGAGTTCTCAAGAGGTATGGGAAAGTGCATTGGTCCGCCGATATTCAGCTACGCCTTAGTTTACACAAATTACAGCGGTATATGGATTTCTATCAGTGTGATATTCGGAGTTATCGCCGGAATACTTGCTTTACTTTACCGGAAATCCCATCATTCGCACCGTAATTCTGCGAATTCTTGACAGACAATTCTCTGTTGCTATAATAAAGGCAGAAAAGCAGATCTTTCATCGGTAAATATTCCGGAATCGTATGAGAATAAAGTTTGCAGGAGGTACATGAACATGACATTAGGACGCGAAAAGGTGTGTTTTCTGAACACGCCGACCCCTCTGGAGCAGCTGAAAACCGTGTCGCGGGAGCTGGGGATCCGGTTTTACATGAAGCGGGACGATCTGACCAACTACGGAACGGGCGGCAACAAGCTCCGGAAGCTGGAATATTTTGTAAAGGACGCGCAGGATCACGGCGCGACGATGCTCCTGACCGTGGGAGGAGCACAGACCAATCACGGCAGACTGACTGCGGCGATCGCCGCACGCTACGGATTCCGTTCTGCCATCGTGGCGGTGGACCCGTATCCTGGAGAGATTTCCGCCAACCTTCTGCTGGACGGAATCATGGGATGCCAGGTGTATCTGGTCCGCAAGGACGGCAGAACACCGGACAGTCAACTTCTTCAGGACGCTGTGGCACGGGTCACAAAGGAATGGGAGGAGAAGGGAGAAAAGGTCTACTTCATCCCCATGGGCGGTTCTGACGAGCTGGGAGCGCTGGGTTATTACGACTGTGCTCTGGAGCTGGATGCGCAGATCCGGGAGCAGGGAATCACAAATCCCCATATCATCGTCACTGTCGGGAGCATGGGCACCTATATGGGGCTTGCGGCGGCCATCGCGAACGAGCATCTGAATATGAAGCTTACCGGCATCGGGATCATGCCGTACCGGGACATCACCGGTCACGCACTGGATTACTATGAACGGCTGCGGAAGACTTACGGTCTGGAAGCGGTTCTGCGCCGGGAGGATTTTCACATCAACACTGATTTCGACTATGGGGCTTATAACAATCCGGTGGAGGATGTGCGCAAGGCCATCTATTACATGGGGCGCAGGGAGGGAATCATTCTCGACCCCTGCTACACCGGCAAGACATTCAATGCAGTAAAAAAACTCGCCGAACGCAGCGAGCTTTCGAAAGAGGATTCCTATATCATGATCCATACCGGCGGCATTCCGGGCATCTATACGAAGCACCACCGCTCCGAGATGGAGGTGGAGCTGATGAACTACATGCACATCATCTGAAGCACGTGCTCCGAAAGCAAATTTCTCCGGGCGCCTATCTCTTCAGTCACTGGGATGCGATTGCTCCGGAGCATCCTCAGCAGCACAGGCAGAACGGGAGTGTGGAACAGCAGGCCAGCGCGCCGGCGTCCATGCTCCCGTTTTCATTATAACCGTAAGCATCGGAGCGCTGGCGGTACACTCCGCCCAGAGTGCTCATCTGCTGCAGTGCGTCCCGGTACTCCGGATTTTCCGGATCCATGTTTATCGCCTGCTGCACGTTGGCGATGCCGTCCCGAACCTGCCCCTGATTGTAGGAGAGAACTCCGCTGAGGAAGAACCATTCCGCATCCCGGTTCTCCGCATGGATCAGCATCTCATACGCCGCCGCATTGTCTCTTCGTGCCAGAGCCGCGCGGATCTGCGCATATTCCGGATTTCCGCCTCCATAGGCGCTTCCGTAAGCACCTCCGTACTGTGCTCCGCCGCTGTACGCCGCGCCGCCGGCCGCACTGCCGTATGCTCCGCCATAAGGACTGCCGGAGGCCGCCGGACCGTCCTTTGTGAGCATATCATACGCCTCATTCACCTGCTGCAGCTTCTCCTCAGCGAGATCCGCCAGCGGATTGCCCTGATATTTGTCCGGGTGGTATTTCTTCACCAGTTCGCGATACGCCTGCTTGATTTCCTTCTCCGAAGCGTTCCGCCGAACGCCAAGCACCTCATACGGATCATTTATCATCGCCGGCACCTTCTCCCGCAAGAACCTTCTCGGTGCGGCGGCGCAGGCCGCAGTAGACTATATTGTCCAGAATTGTTTTGTTCTTATGGAACTGAATGAGATCGTAGGCCTTGACCAGTCCGTCCAGATAAAAATACAGCGCCGGCTCGATCATGTCGCGGGCCCTTCTGCGGTCCGTAATTCCCAGATCCAGGAGCGGATTGAAGCGGTGCTCGTCCCGATCCTCCTCAAAGTCGTCAATGATGTCGATGAGATACAGCCAGCAGCCGAGGTTCTCCGCAAACTCCCCGACGCTGCGAATCTGCTCCTCCGGCATCACAAAGCCGGTGAAGACCGCTTTCATGACACGTCCGAAGCAGGTGGACATCTTCCGGACGTTGGATTTCCCTTCTACCTCATAGGAGTAAAGCTCCTGCAGGCTCTCATTGATGATTTTCGCCTCCTCCGGATGCATATTCGCGGCTCTCTCGTACTTCGACGCGATGCGGACAATCTTCCCCCGGTATCTGGAGCGCTCGCCGTCGCGCACATCATCGATATACTGCTCCGCCCGCAGGATAATCATCATGTCCGCCGCGTATTTCACCGACTGCTCCTGAACCTCCACCGGCTTTTTCCGGAACGGATGCACGATGCAGTGCTCATATTTGATGTGATCCTCCCCCGCTGTCAGCGCGCCGAGGAACATGGCGAGGAAGGTCATGTCATTGCTGAGCCACAGCCGGCTCACCTGCCCGTAGGATTCACTGACCTCCTTACACAGTCCGCAGTAATAACCGTTATATGTTTCCAGATCACGAAGTTTCAGATCGTGTTTGTCCGGTTCTATATATCCAAGCATGAATAATCTCTCCTTACTGAGTATGCGTCTGTCCGTCCCGCCACAAGACGGAACCGTTCGCAAATCATTTATCACAATAGAAAAATCTTATAATAAATCTGTGACATTTTCAAGTATTTACGGTGAGAAAGTGGAAAAACCGGGGTAAACTCCGGGGCAAATGCGGCGGAGCCGCTACTTCGACTTAAAGATTTTCCAGTATCTGCTGTACAGATCATCCCCGTCGGGTCCCACATCCCGCAGTGATTCCGACTTCTCCAGCGTCTTGTCGGAGGGGAACAGAATCTCGCTGTTACGCAGCTTCGCGGGCATCATCCGGCGTGCGGCGTCGTTCGGCGTGCTGTACGTCAGGTATTCGAAATTCCGGTACGCCACGTCGGCGCGACACATATAGTCGATAAACTTTTCCGCGTTGCTTTTGTGAAAGGCGTTCCGGGGGATGCACCAGCTGTCGATGAAGATCTCGGTTCCTTCCCGGGGAACCACAAAGGCAAGGTCGCTGTTCAGTTTCTGGCTGTAGAGCACTTCCCCGTTCCATACCACGCCCAGATCTGCGGAATTTCCAATTAAAAGATCCCGGGCAGAATCGTTGGCATACTTGTATACCAGCGGTTTCTGCGCGATCAGATGCCGGGCGGCCGCCGCAAGCTGCTTCTCCTTCACAGAGTTCAGCGAAAAGCCCAGGGACTTCAGGCTGATTCCCATCGTATCCCGGAGACTGTCCTGCATCAGGATCTTACCCTTGTATTTCTTTTTCCACAAATCATTCCAGGAAGTGACGGAGTCCTTCCTCAGCTTTTTTTTGTTGTACATGATTCCCGCGACGCCGTACTGGTAGGGTACGGAATACCGGTTCCCGGGATCATAGGACTCGTCCGCGATTTTCAGATACCGCCTGCCGATATTCTTATAGTGGGGCATGGAGTCCGTGTCGATTTCCGCCAGAAGTCCCTCGTTAATCATCCTCTCCACCATGTAGTCGGAAGGACAGATCACATCGTAGACACCCGCGCGGTTTTTGATGACCGGGTACATCTCCTCCACAGTATCATAAGTGTCCAGAACAACTTTAATCCCGGTTTCCTTCTGAAAGCTCTTAATCACCGCGGGATCGATGTAATCGCCGTAGCAGAAGACGCGGACCTCTTTTTCATTCCGATGTCCGCAGCCCGTCATCACGCCGGCGCAGGCCATGATCATTACTGCCGCCAGCAGCACGGAAAGCACCCTGTATATTTTGTCAGCCCTGAGCAACCTCATAGAAAAAGTCATCCTCCTCTGCGCCGCGGTCGGACGCTGCATTGGCGATCGTCAGCACGATCAGAACGATAACGAAGATCACGGTGGACAGCGCGAACAGCGTCGGCCGGATGCCCACCTTCACCTGACTGTAAATCAACGTTGAAATCGTATTGATGCCGGCGCCCCGGGTGAAATGGGTGACGACAAAATCATCAACCGACATGGTGAAAGAAAGCAGAAAGCCTGTGACGATACCGGAACGGATCTCCGGAATCACCACCCGCCAGAACGCATAGGCCGGCGACGCGCCCAGATCCTGCGCCGCTTCATAGCTGGCGGGCCCCACCTGCTTCAGCTTGGGCATTACTGACAAAATCACATACGGTATCGAAAACGTAATATGCGCCAGAAGCACCGTCCCCCAGTTCAGATAGAAGCCGAAGGCGATAAAACTGAGCATCAGAGAAATTCCCGTCACGATATCCGCGTTCAGCAGCGGAATGTTGTTCAGGCCCATGATGACGTTCTGCGTCTTTTTCCTCATCGCCAGAATCCCGATGCTGGCCAGCGTGCCGATGACCGTAGCCACCGCCGCAGACACCAGCGCGATAGAAAACGTGTTGAAAATCGCCGACAGCATCTGACTGTCCCGGAACATCTCCCGGTACCATTTCAGCGATACGCCGGTCCATCTGAACATGGATTTGCTCTCATTGAAGGAGAACACCATCAGCGTCAGAATCGGCAGATACAGAAACAGCAGGATCAGGACGAGGTAAACTGATGTGAATATCTTTTTCATATGAAGTTCCCCTCCCCGTTTTTATCCAGAGCGTTCAGCGCCGCCATGCTGACGATGATAAACAGCATCATGACCAGAGACAGACCGGAACCCAGATTCCAGTTTGCGCTGGTGGTGAACTCCTGCTCGATGATATTGCCGATGAGATAGATTTTGCCGCCGCCCAGGATGTTGGAGATAACAAAGGTGGTCAAGGACGGCACAAAGACCATCGTGATGCCGCTGGCAATCCCCGGAATGCTCATGGGCAGAAGGATCCGCCGCAGGACCGTGGATTTCCCCGCGCCCAGATCGTAAGCCGCCTCGATGATGCTGTCGTCGATCTTCATCATCGCATTATAAATCGGCAGAACCATAAAGGGCAGAAAGTCATAGACCATGCCCAGCACCACCGCCGCGGGCGTGTTGATGATGGTCAGGGCAGGCAGATGGAGGTGCGTCAGTACTGTATTGAAAATTCCGCCCTTCTCCAGAATCACCTGCCACGCCATCGTCCGCAGCAGAAAATTCATCCACATCGGAAGGATGAAGATGAATATGATAAACCCCCGGCGTCCCAGACTGCTGTCCTTCAGGATCAGCGCCAGGGGAAAAGCCAGAAGCAGGCAGATCGCAGTGCTGATCAGCGCGAGCAGCAGGGACAGACCCAGCGCCTGCCCGTGAACCGGCTGAAAAATCGCCAGGATATTATTCAATGTAAACGCTCCGGTGCGGTCCGTCAGGCCATAATAGAGAATCATCGCCAGCGGAATGACAGTTCCCGCAGCCAGCCATACCAGAAACGGCACAGCACAGTATTTTTTAGACATCGCGGCGTATCGCCTCCTGTTCTCTGGTCTCCGGTTTATGCATAATCTGAATATTCTCCGGCGCGACATCGAGGCTGACCCGGTCTCCCACGGGATGGCTGATCGTGCTTTGTACCAGCCACTCAAAGCCCCCGGCCAGGATCTCCATCTCGTAATGCACTCCGATAAACACGTTGTGAATCACCTCGCCGTCCAGTTTGCCCTCACCCGGCCGTCTCACAATCAGATCCTCCGGGCGGATCACCACATCCACGGGCGCGTCGTTTCCGAATCCCTCATCGATGCATGGGAACATCGTGTCGCAGACGCACACCAGGCGATCCCGCAGCATGATTCCGTCCAGGATGTTGCTGTCACCGATGAAATCCGCCACAAAAGCGTTCTGAGGCTCGTTGTAGATATCCTCCGGCGTCCCCATCTGCTGAATGAAGCCGCCGTTCATGACCACCACCTTGTCACTCATGGTCAGCGCCTCCTCCTGGTCGTGAGTCACATAGATGAACGTGATTCCCAGTTCATTTTTCAGCCGGATCAGTTCGTACTCCATATCCTGACGCAGCTTCAGATCCAGCGCGCCGAGCGGCTCATCCAGTAGCAGAACCTTCGGCTCGTTCACAATCGCCCTCGCCATGGCTACCCGCTGCTGCTGACCGCCGGACAGCGATTCGACCCTCCTGTTTTCAAAGCCCGCCAGATTCACAAGACGCAGTCCGTACCGGACCTTGTCGCGGATGTAGGCGTCGCTCTTGCCGCTGATTCTCAGGCCGAAGGCGATATTCTCCCCCACGTTCATGTGCGGGAACAAAGCATATTTCTGAAAAACTGTGTTAATCTGCCGGAGGTTGGGAGGCGTGTCTGTAATGTCCTCTCCCTCGAAGAAAACCTGCCCCTTATCCGGCGTCTCAAAGCCGCCCACGATACGCAGCGTCGTGGTTTTCCCGCAGCCGGAGGGACCCAGAAGCGTGATGAATTCATTCTCCCCCACCCGCAGATTCAGATCGTCCAGGACCACGTTATCCTCAAAGGTCTTGGTGATATTTCTCAATTCAATCAAGGTATCTCTCATTCGTCTGTCTCCATTTTCTATTTGATTATAACCGTTTGAGGAGTCAAAAGCAATAACATGAAAAAAAGAGCCGCCGCATCAGATTCGGCGCGCCTTTTCCCGGCGTGCGCCGGATTGTTTCTGATGCGGCGGTTCTGTAAAATTCTTAATACAACGGTTCTGTGTAATTCTTACTGCGACAGTCCCGCATAATTCTTATGAAAACAGTTCTCTGACCTTCTGGGCAAAGCCGGACTTCTTTTTGTAGCAGTCTGTCCCGACCTTCTCTCCCATCTCGCGGATCGCCTTTTTCTGCGCCCCGTTGAGCTTGGTGGGAACCTCCAGAAGAACCTTCACGTAGAGGTCTCCCATGCGGCCCGTGCGTACATTTCTGACGCCCTTGCCCTTCAGCCGGAACACTGTGCCGGGCTGAGTTCCCGCAGGCACCTTGTAAGAAACCTTGCCGTCCAGGGTGGGCACGGTGATCTCGTCTCCCAGTGCCGCCTGATTGAATCCGATCGGAATATCGATGTACAGATTGTCCCGATCTCTGCGGAACAGTTCATGCGGACGAACAGAAATCACGACATAGAAGTCGCCGTTGGGACCTCCGTTTTCTCCGGGGTCGCCCTGACCGCGGATAGGAATCACGCTGTCATTATCGACTCCCGCGGGAATATCGACCTTGATTTCAATCGTTTTCTTGACCTTTCCGCTCCCATGGCAGTCCGGACACGGCCTGTCAATAATCTTGCCGGTACCGCCGCAGTCCGGACAGGGACCGCTGCTCTGAAATCTGCCGAAGGGCGTGTTCTGCACCGTATGCACCTGGCCGCTGCCGCTGCACTTGGGGCAGGTCCTTTTCTCTGTTCCCGGAGCCGTTCCCTCGCCGTTACATTTGGGACACCTGACGAACTTCGTCACGCGCAGCGTTTTCTTTGTTCCAAACGCCGCCTCCTCGAAGCTGATCGTAATATTCTTCTGCAGATCTCTTCCCTTCCGCGGACCTGTTCTGCCGGCCGCCTCTCCAAAGCCGCCGCCGAAGCCCCCGCCGAACATATCGCCAAAAGCGCTGAAGATATCCTCAAACCCTCCTGCGCCGCCGCCGAAGCCTCCAAAGCCTCCGCCCGCGCCGCCGAAGCCCGCATTCGGGTCCACTCCCGCAAACCCGAACCGGTCGTATTTATCCTTCTTGTCAGGGTCTGACAGAATACTGTACGCCTCGTTTACCTCTTTAAATTTTTCCTCGGCGTCCTTATCCCCCGGATTCCGATCCGGATGATATTTCAGCGCCATTTTGCGAAAGGCCTTTTTGATTTCCTCTTCACTGGCGCCTTTCTTCAGGCCGAGGACCTCATAATAATCTCTTTTCTCTGCCATACCTCTCACCATCTAATAATACTATACCGTTAACCATAATGAACCGACGCCGCGAACCGGCGCCATACGCACCAAAATTTGCTCCGGCGGCAGGGCGTCTCCCCGCCGCCCGCAAGCAAATTCTCAAATTCAGTCATTCATTCCGCCGCTCGACTGCCGCACAGGATCGCAAGGCGGAAGCGAGGGCGCGTACTTCGGCGTACGTAACCGAGCGGCCGCCGCCGGGATCCGCAGCGGTGCGGAAAAAAGACTAGTTCTGCGGTTTGTCGTCATCCACGACAGTATAATCCGCATCCACAACATTATCGTCGTTTCCGGCCGGACCGGCACTGCCTGCGGCGCCGCCCATATTGGGTCCGGCTCCGCCCATTCCGCTCATGTCGGGGCCGGCGCCCTGGGCGCCCTGCTGCTGATACAGCTTGGCCGCGATGGAGTGGAATTTCTCGGTCAGGATTTCGGTCTTCGCCTTGATGTCGTCGGGATTGTTAGCCTCGAGCGCCTTCTTCAGATCTTCTTTGGCGGCTTCGACATCCTGTTTCTCGTTCGCATCGACTTTGTCGCCGAGCTCCTTCAGGGATTTCTCGGTCTCATAGACGAGGGTCTCGGCCTTGTTGCGGTCTTCGACCTCCTGTTTCCTCTTGGCGTCCTCGGCGGCGTACTGCTCGGCCTCCTTCACCTTCTGATTGATCTCCTCCTCGGACAGGTTGGTGGAGGAGGTGATGGTGATCGCCTGCTCTTTACCGGTCCCGAGGTCTTTGGCGCTGACGTTCACGATACCGTTGGCGTCGATGTCGAAGGTGACCTCAATCTGTGGGATTCCACGGGGCGCGGGTGCGATGCCGGTGAGCTGGAAGCGTCCAAGCGTGATGTTTCCGGCCGCCATCTCACGTTCACCCTGCATGACGTGAATGTCTACTGCAGTCTGATTATCCGCGGCGGTGGAGAAGATCTGGCTCTTCTTCGTCGGGATTGTGGTATTTCTTTCAATCAGTTTGGTCGCCACTCCTCCCAGAGTCTCGATGGACAGGGACAGCGGGGTAACGTCCAGCAGCAGCACGTCGTTGACCTCGCCGGTCAGAACGCCTGCCTGAATTGCCGCGCCGACCGCGACGCATTCATCGGGGTTGATTCCCTTGAACGGCTCTTTGCCGGTTACCTTCTTGACTGCGGCCTGCACTGCCGGGATTCTGGTGGAACCGCCGACCAGAATCACCTTGGAGATGTCGCTGTTGGACACTCCGGCGTCTGCCATGGCTTTGTTCATCGGCTCGATGGTCCGGTTGACCAGATCGGCGGTCAGCTGATCGAACTTGGCTCTTGTCAGATCCATGTTCAGATGGAGCGGACCGGCGTCGGTTACGGTGATGAACGGCAGATTGATGTTGGTGGTCTGCGCGCTGGACAGCTCCTTCTTCGCCTTCTCGGCCGCCTCCTTCAGTCTCTGGAGCGCCATTTTGTCCGCTCTCAGGTCGACGCCGTTTTCCTTGGCGAAGGTGTCTGCCATGTAGTTCATAACCGCATTGTCGAAGTCGTCTCCACCCAGGTGAGTGTCACCGTTGGTGGCCAGTACCTCGAACACGCCGTCGCCCAGCTCCAGGATGGAGACATCGAAGGTTCCGCCGCCCAGATCGTATACCAGGATTTTGTGGGATCCTTCCTCCTTGTCCAGACCGTACGCCAGAGAAGCGGCGGTCGGCTCGTTGATGATTCTCTTTACGTCAAGTCCCGCAATCTTTCCGGCGTCCTTGGTCGCCTGCTTCTGCGCGTCGGAGAAGTATGCCGGTACGGTGATGACGGCCTCTGTGACCTTCTCACCCAGATAAGCTTCAGCATCCGCCTTCAGCTTCCCCAGAATCATCGCGGAGATGTCCTGCGGGGTGTATTTCTTTCCGTCGATTTCAACGGTGTAATCCTCGCCCATATGTCTTTTAATTGAAGTGATTGTCCGTTCCGGATTGGTCACCGCCTGTCTCTTCGCGGTTTCACCGATCAGCCGTTCTCCGCTTTTGGCGAAGCCGACCACGGACGGGGTCGTTCTGTTCCCCTCTGCGTTTGTGATAACAGTCGGATCGCCGCCTTCCAGCACCGCGACGCAGCTGTTTGTGGTTCCAAGATCTATACCAATTACTTTAGCCATAATATTACCTCCTAATTATTGACCTTCACCATGGATGGCCTGATTACTTTACTGTTCAGTCTGTATCCCTTCTGCATGACTCCGGTGACCTTGCCGCTTTCATAATCCGCATTGTCCTCGGTCATGACGGCGTTGTGGAAATTCGGATCGAAATCCTCCCCCAGCGCCTTGATCTCTTCCAGCCCGGCTTTTTCCAGCACGCCGGACAGCTGTCTGAAGATCATCTCCATTCCTTCCGCGTAGCTCTCGTCCGCACACTCGTGGGAAAGCGCCCGCTCGAAGCTGTCCAGAACCTCCAGAAGTTGGGTGACGATTTTTTCGTTCGCATATGCGTAGATATCGCTTTTTTCCTTTTCCGTTCTCTTTTTGTAGTTCTGGAAATCCGCCATCAGACGCATATATCTCGCGTTCAGTGCTTCGTCCTCCTCCGGCTGCGGTTCGTTCTCCGGCTGTTTTTCCGTTTCCTCCTCCGGCTCCGGTTCGGCTCCCGCGTTAACATCCTCGTTCTGGGGATCCTCTGCGGGCGTTTCCTCCTTTTCCGGTTCAGCCGCCTTCTGCTCCTCCTTCTTCAGCTCTTCTTCGTAATTTTTTCTGTCTTCATTCGCCATCTTCTTCTCCCTCACCGCCTTCTAATCGAAATGTATTGTTCAGGTTCTCTGTCAGGTACTTCACAATGGAAGTGACCTCTCCGTACTTCATCCGGGTCGGTCCGATCACTCCGATCTTTCCGACCATTTCACCGTTCACATGATAGGTTGCCGTAATCAGCGAGCAGTCGTTCAGATCATCATCGCCGTTTTCTGTTCCGATGGTCACAATCATTCCATCGTCCCGGTCGAGAAGCTTCTTCGCGAATTCGTCTTTCCTGTCAAACAGGGAGACAAAGTTCTTCGCTCTGGTCAGATCGCTGTACTCCGGAATATCGAAGATATTGGAGAGCCCGTCCAGATACAGACGGACGTTCAGCATATCCGACAGCGTGCGCATGAAGTTCGGCATGATGTTCCCCGCCAGCTGGCTCAGCGCCTCGATGTCCGTCCGGAAGTCATCGATGATGTTTCCGGTCAGCACTTCCGTGATCGTCCTGCCTCGATAGTTGCAGGTGATATTCCTCGCCAGAATGTCCAGGGCTTCATTGGTATACGGAACCCTGAGCTTCAGCGCGGTATTGGAGATTTTCCCGCTCTCAGCCACGATCATCAAGATCACCGTCCGTTCATCCACCGGAAGCAGATTGACGAACTTGAGCTTATCCTCGTCCTTCTTCGGTGAAACCGCAAAGGACGCGAGATTTGTAATCTCTGACAGAAGCTCCGCGGCCCGCTGAATGGTCCTGTCGAACTCATCGATATCCGCCTTCAGCGTCTCGTTGATGAACTGCCGCGTCTGCGGTGAAATCTGAAAATCTCCCATCATATTGTTGACATACAGGCGATAGGCCTTGTCCGACGGAACGCGCCCTGCAGAGGTATGGGGATGCGTCAGGTATCCCATCTCCTCCAGATCGCTCATCTCGTTGCGGATCGTAGCCGGACTCACTGACATGTCTAACTTCCTGGAAAGAGTCCTCGAACCAACAGGCTCGGCCGTCTGAACATAGTCATTGATGATGGCCTGCAAAATTTTAAGTTTTCTTTCTGTTAATTCCATATTCATCTCTCCTTGTTAGCACTCGACTTGTACGAGTGCTAAACACTACATATAATGTACTACCACGAAACGTCGATGTCAACCATATTTCTCAAATATTTTTTTGTAAAATCACAGCAGGAAGGGAGTTTCACCTGATGTTCACAGACTCCTCACGCCGCGCACCGCCGCTAGGGACGTATCCAGCCCTGGGAGCGTTTCACCGCCTCCTGCCAGCCCGCCAGCTTTTCCTCCCGCTCAGACGCGCTCATCTGCGGTGCAAAGACCCGATCGACCTGCCAGTTGTTCCGGATATCCTTCTGATCCTGCCAGTACCCTGTCGCCAGTCCCGCCAGATAAGCCGCTCCCAGAGACGTGGTCTCAATGCATGCGGGACGGAGCACCTCGCAGCCCAGGATATCCGCCTGAAACTGCATCAGATAATTGTTCGCGCAGGCTCCTCCGTCGACCTTCAGTGCCGGAAGTCTTTCTCCCATATCACGGGACATCGCTCCCAGCAGATCATAGCACTGGAACGCCATGGATTCCAGAGTCGCCCGCACCAGATGGTTCCTGCCCGCGCCCCGGGTGATTCCGAAAATCGATCCTCTGGCGTAGGGATCCCAGTATGGCGCTCCGAGGCCTACAAAGGCCGGTACCACGTAAATTCCGGCCGAATCCGGCACAGACATGGCCATACGCTCAGACTCCGCCGCATCATCCAGAATATCCAGTTCATCCCGAAGCCACTGAATTGCCGCTCCGCATACAAAGACCGATCCCTCCAAGGCGTACTCCACAGGGCCTCCTGCGTCCAGCCCCCACGCAATGGTCGTCAGCAGCCCGTTTCCTGATTTCACCGGCGTGTTCCCCGTATTCATCAGCAGAAAATTTCCGGTGCCGTAGGTACTCTTCGCCTCTCCCGGACTGAAGCAGGTCTGGCCGAACAGCGCCGCCTGCTGATCACCCGCGGCGCCTGCGATGGGAACAGGCCCGCCGAACAGCTCCGGCATCGTCTCTCCGTAAACGCAGCTGGAAGGCACGGGTTCCGGAAGCATGCATTTCGGGATATCCAGGATTTTCAGGATCTCTTCATCCCAGCAGAGATCGTGAATATTAAACAGCATCGTTCTCGATGCATTGGAATAATCCGTCACGTGAACCTTTCCGCCGGTCATCTTCCAGATCAGCCAGGTCTCGACGGTTCCAAACAGAAGCTCCCCCGCCTCTGCCCGTTCACGGGCTCCCGGCACGTTTTCCAGAATCCAGCGGAGCTTGGTCGCACTGAAGTAAGCGTCCAGCAGGAGTCCTGTCCTGGACCGGATCCGCTCCACCAGCGCTTTGTCCTCCGCAAGCTCATCACAATATCCCGCCGTGCGCCGGCACTGCCATACAATGGCCCGGCAGACCGGCTCTCCCGAGACTTTGTCCCACACCACCGTGGTCTCCCGCTGATTGGTGATTCCGACAGCCTCGATATTCTCCCAGGTCAGTCCTGCCTTCAGCAGCGCCTCATGAGCCACCGTCATCTGTGTCGTCCAGATTTCATTGGGATCATGTTCCACCCAGCCCTCATGAGGATAATACTGCCTGAATTCCATCTGCGCAACGCTGACGGTATTGCCCTGCCGGTCATAAATAATGCTGCGGGAGCTCGTGGTCCCCTGATCCAGCGCCAGAATATATTTCTTCATCGTATGCTCCTCCGTTACACAAAAATCGCCATGATACTGTTGGAAATATCGATTCCGCGTTCCGAAAGACGGATCACATCGCCCTCCTCCAGCAGCAGACCCTCTTCAAAATATTCCTTCAGATATCCGCGCCGGCTGCCGTAAACCTCCCAGAACTCCCGGCCGAACCGCCGGGCGAAATCCGACTTGCGGATCCCTTCTGTTTTTCTCAGACCCGTGAACACGTATTCACCCGTACTGTCCGCAAAATCATTCTCGTGATACTCCTCCCGGGGCTTTTCCGTCCACCGCGTCCCGTTCATGAAGGATGAGGCGCTGTCCCCGATTCCCAGGTATTCTCCGAACGACCAGTACTTCAGATTGTGACGGCACCGCATGCCCGGCTTCGCCATGTTGGAAATCTCATAATGCTCGTAGCCGGCCCGCCGCATTGCCGCAATCGCGGCGTGATACATGGCGCGGTCCGTTTCCTCGGGCACAAAATCAAGTTCGCCGTTCATATACGCCTCGTAAAACGGAGTGTCCTCTTCAATCTGCAGACTGTAAAAGGAAATGTGCTCCGGATCTAAGCCGACGACCCGGTCCACCGTATCCATCCACTGCTCCATGCTCTGTCCGGGCACCGCAAACATGATATCCAGATTGATGTTCCGGAAGCCTGCTTTCCGCGCCAGCCGGTACGCCTCCACCGCTTCACCGGCGCTGTGAATCCGGCCCAGCGTATGCAGGATTCCGTCGTCCAGAGACTGAACGCCCATCGACAGACGGTTCACTCCGGCCGCACGCCAGCGCCTCAGGTTTCGGAGATTCACAGTGTCCGGATTCGCCTCCAGTGTCACCTCTGCGTCCGAGGACAAAACAAAGTGCTCACGCACAGCCCCCAGTACCGCCTCAACGCCGGCGGCGGGCATCATGCTCGGAGTTCCGCCGCCGATGAAGACACTGTCCGCCACATACTGCCTGCGGTACATCGCGCCCTTCTCCGCGATTTCTGCGATTAATTTCCATATATACTGTTCTATCGCCCTCCCGGAATCCGGGGAGTCCTCTGCCGCCCGGGAATAAAATCCGCAGTAGCGGCACCTGCTCCGGCAGAATGGGATATGAATGTAGATTCCAAGAGCTTTCTTCCTGTTATCTGCTTCGTTATTTGTTGTCATCATATTTCAGAACCGCCGTGAACGCCTCCTGCGGCACCTCCACCTTTCCGAACTGGCGCATTCTTTTCTTTCCTTCCTTCTGTTTCTCCAGAAGCTTCTTCTTTCTGGAAATGTCTCCGCCATAGCACTTCGCGATTACATCCTTGCGATAGGCCTTGACCGTTTCCCGGGCGATGACCTTCTGTCCGACCGCCGCCTGGATGGGCACCTCGAACTGATGCATCGGGATGATCTCCTTCAGCTTCTCGCAGACGAAACGGCCTCTCTGATAGGCCTCCGATTCATGCACAATCATGGAAAACGCATCCACCAGTTCTTTGTTCAGTAGCACGTCAAGCTTCACCAGCTGCGACCGCTCGTAGCGGATAAATTCGTAATCCAGCGAGCCGTAGCCGCGGGTCTTCGACTTCAGCGCGTCGAAGAAATCATAGATTACCTCGTTCAGGGGAAGCTCGTAGTGGATGTCCACCCGCTCTGTCGTGATATAGTCCATTCCCAGCATCTTTCCCCTGCGCTGCTGGCACAGCTCCATGATGGCGCCCACATATTCTTTTGGTATCATGATGTCCGCCTTGACGATAGGCTCTTCTATATGATCGATTTCAGAAGGATCCGGCAGGTTGGTGGGGTTCTGGATCATCCGCACGGAGCCGTCTGTCATCACGACTTTGTACACGACGCTCGGCGACGTCGTCACGACGGAAAGGTTGAATTCCCGTTCCAGCCGCTCCACGATGATCTCCATATGAAGAAGTCCCAGAAAGCCGCACCTGAATCCGAAGCCCAGCGCCGTCGAGGTCTCCGGCTCGAACAGAAAGGCCGCGTCGTTCACCTGCAGCTTTTCCAGCGCGTCCTTGACCGGTTCGTATTTTTCGCCCTCTGCCGGGTAAATACCGCAGTATACCATGGACTGAATCTGCTTGTACCCAGGAAGAGCCTCCTCTGTCGGGTCATCGTCCAGCGTGACGGTATCTCCCACACGGGCGTCCTTCACCTGTTTGATGCTGGCACAGATATATCCGACGTCTCCCGCCCGCAGCCATTTGGTGGGAACGTGTCCGGGCGCCATGACGCCCACTTCTGTCACCTCGTATTTCTTTTCTGTGCTCATCAGGCGGATCATATCGCCGACCCGGACGATTCCGTCGAAGATCCTCACGAAAATCACAACGCCCTTGTAGTTGTCGTAAACTGAATCAAAGATCAGAGCCTTCAGCTTTCCGTTTTCGTCACCTGACGGAGCGGGTATCTTCTCCACGATCTGCTCCAGAAGACTGTCGATGCCGATACCCTCCTTCGCCGACACCAGCGGCGCATCCTCCGCGTCGATGCCGATCATGTCCTCAATCTCCTTCTTCGCCTCCTCCGGCCGGGCGGAGGCAAGATCGATTTTGTTCAGGCAGGGCAGAATCTCCAGATCCTCGTCCAGCGCGAGATAGACATTCCCCATGGTCTGCGCCTCCACGCCCTGGGTCGCGTCCACCACAAGCACCGCTCCCTCGCAGGCCGCAAGGCTCCTGGACACCTCATACGTAAAATCCACGTGTCCCGGCGTGTCGATCAGATTGAACACATACTCGTTACCGTCCTTCGCCTTATATACAAGCCGCGTGGTCTGAAGCTTGATGGTGATTCCCCGTTCCCGTTCCAGATCCATGTTGTCGAGAAACTGCTCCTTCATATCACGGTGCGCGACCAGTCCGGTATTCTCGATAATCCGGTCCGCCAGCGTGGATTTGCCGTGATCAATGTGAGCGATAATGCTGAAATTCCTGATATATTTCTGATAATCCATACTCCGTTCCTTTATATTCCTGTATATCTGTTTCGTATTCCTTTTACGCCTTTATTCTGCCTGTGACTGTCTCCGCACCCGTCAGATCCGGCGGGACTTGATCTTAACAGGCAGATACTATTTAATCAGGTACGCCTTCTGCGCCACCTCCTGCCGGTACTGGCCGAACACCACGAGATTCAGCATGTCGTTTTTCTTTAATTCCCCGATGTCAAACACAAAGGTGCTCTCCGGTTCATTCTTCTTCGCGGTCTGCCGGTATTTTCTGCGGTCGACCATGACAGATACCGTATCTCCCCTGCGGATGTTATGCACTCTGACCGCAATCCTGCTGCTTCCCGCCTCATATTTCCCCGAACTTATCCAGGTTTTCGGCAGCACTTTGCCCGGTTGCTCAAAGTTTAGGATGCCGGACCGGAACTGCACGGTGTACTTTGTTCCCGCGGAGGCCTTCTCGATTTCCGGAATGCGGAAATGACCCTCCTCATCGGCTCTGGCCCGGTACACATCGCCGCCTATCCTCAGATTCACAGAAGCGCCGGCGCCCGTAAGCCCTACTGCGGTATTTGTTCCCTCCCGCAGCTCCGCCACCGACGCCGCCTTAAACAAGGCCAGCTCTCCGGAGGACCGCCGATGGTCGAGATGCGACCGCAGCCCCAGCAGACCTGTGAAGAGCGCCAGACATAAAACCACTATAATAACGGCACGTTTTCGGATGCCATTCTGTTTCATTCACTTTCTCCATTCATTTCTGTTTTCTGCAATACGTTAGATTATATCACAAAGAGCAGTTCACCGAAAGACACCCGTGCGCACAAAATTATGTAAAATCGGCCGCGAAGCCTGCGCAGAAGCGGAGTTTCAGTCTGCGCAAAAGGCGCTGCAAAATGTTCCGCGAAATCATGCATAAATTGTAAAAAAACCTTGAAATGTGTGCGCTGCTAATGTATACTAGTTGTTGCGAATTTACGTAAACGATTGCTGAATTAGATAGTGGGGTGAAAATTATGGCAAATATCAAATCCGCAAAAAAAAGAATCAAGGTTATTGACAAGAAGACAGCTCAGAACAGACGAATCAAAGAGAACCTGAAGAAAATTCTCAAGGATTACAACCAGACGCTGGCTTCAGGCGACTTAGAGGCAGCAGCAGAGAAAAGGACGCTTGCAGAAAAGGCTCTGAAAAAGGCCGCTTCCAGGCATACCATTTCCAAGCAGTCCGCCAACAGAAAGGTCTCCCAGATAACCCGGAAACTGAACGCAGCGAAGGCTGCAGAATAAGTCTCACCCGTCCCCACCAGTGTATAAGCTAAATACACATGAATGAGCAAAACCAAGGAAGTGTCTCCCTTGGTTTTTTTATTTCATTCATGGCCTCTGCTTTTCTCACGCTTTCCTCTCCGGCTCCGGTCTTCCGGCGGTGTTTTTGGAAATTAACGACAAAATAGGTTTTGTAGGTTAATCATTAACCCACAAAACCTACAAACTCGCCGCGTCACAAAAAAGGTTCCGGAAAAGGGAGGGGCGCCCGGGCGGACCGTCTGCGCGCCCCGTCTGAGCGGACCGTCTGAGCGGACCGTCTGCGCGCCCCGTCTGAGCACCCCGTCTGCGCTACTTCCTAAGCGCTTCGGCGATTCCGATGTCCGCAACGATTACATCGCCGAGAAAATTGGACAGGCGTCTGTGATCATGAACAGGTTTTTTCGCATGGAAGGTAATCGTATAATCCGCCATAACGCTTTTCTCCGGTTCCTTCCAGTCGTCATAATCTCCCGGCAGTCCGCTGGGAATGTCCAGAGAGAACACATCCGCCTTCTGATAGCCGAACTTGTTGATCAGCTCCACGGCGTTCAGCCCCTCATCTTTCAGATTTCCGTGGAATCCAGTTCCGTAGATTGCGTCCACAACGACATCATATCCCCCTGTGGCGGCCGCTGCCCGGCGGTTCATGACCTCAATTCTGTCGCGAATCAGCAGGTAGTTCTTCTTCGCGTCCTCTGTCGCCGGTTCCCCCTCTACCAAAACAGCGACAACGCTCCAGCCTGCCTCGCTCAGCCTGCGGGCGACCACAAAACCGTCTCCGCCGTTATTGCCTTTGCCGCAGAAAACCGCAGCCCTCGGCTTTTCGATGGATTTCGGAATGTTTTCTCTTATAATTTCGGCGGCACGGGTCCCCGCATTCTCCATCATCCGGCTGTACGACAATCCGGCTGCATCCGCCGCCCTCTCCAGTTTCTTCATTTCTTCGCAGGTCACGGTTTCCTTTTCATATAATTCCATAAGTATCCCTCCAAATCATCGAAAATTCTGTGATTAATACCTACATCATACACCTTTTTGCGGATTCCGTAAACAGCGTCTGCTCGTTAAGTCCCCGTCGGACTTAACGGGCGCTGGCAGCAGCCTGTCAACAGCGCCGCGGCGCACCATCTAATGTCAGTGTGCGCCGGCAGACACTGTTTGATGCTTATGCTAAGGGATTCGGCCGTTTCCGAATCCCGCTGCCGCAGGATTTTCGGATGATACGCCTTAAAATCCTTGCGGCAGGCCACCGAATATGCTCTTTGTATTATTGATCTTTCAAGCATATTCGATGGCTGAGCATGCATTAAACAGCGTCTGCTCATTAAGCCCCCGTCGGCATCATCAGAACACATTTGAACAGGTCGCCGTCGATTGACACGCGGAACCGGCCTCCCATTACGGCCGCCAGATCTCTGGCGATAGCAAGTCCGAGTCCGCTGCCCTCCGTATTCCGCGCATCGTCGCCTCTGGTAAACCGGTTCATCAGCTCATCCGTATCGATATTGAGCGGCGCATCCGAAATATTTTTGACCGTCATGATACGCATGTCCGGTTCCCCCGCTTTGTGCTCCTCATCAATGTTGATGTAGACGCGGCTGCCTTCCAGCGCATATTTCCCGACATTTGTCAGCATATTTTCCATAATCCGGTAGAGCAGCCTTCCGTCTCCGAGGATCATTGCCGGCTCCTCCGGAGGAGTAAACACCACGGAGAGCTTCCTTTCCTTCAGCTGGTCCGAAAATTCTCCCAGCGCCTGTTCCGTCAGCGCTCTCAGATCAAGCGTTTCCAGAGAAACCGGGATGTCCCCGCTGGATGCTTTTGCCGCCTCGAACAGATCCTCCGTCAGCTTGTACAGACTTTTTGTCTTCTCATCGATCACCTGCAGATACTCCTCCGCATTGGGGCTGTCCAGCCCCTCATTTTCAAGAAGATCCACATAGGTAATCATCGAGGTCAGCGGCGTCCGCAGGTCGTGGGACACATTTGTGATCAGTTCCGTTTTCATCCGCTCATTCTTCAGCTCGTTTGACACCGCAATCTGCTGCGCGCCCGCAATCGAGTTGACCTTTTCCGCCAGGCGCTCGAACTCTCCGTCCCCGGGCAGATTTATTTTGTACTCCAGATTCCCCGAGGCCACCTCGGTGATCCCCTGCTTCACCGCGTCATATCTGGCAAAATATTTCGGGACGACAACAAAGATAAGTATCAGGACCGCGATCGCGCCCACCATGGTTGCCGACACCAGCGTCAGCAGAACCAGCACGATCATCAGGTTACGATAGGTTTTCTCACTCTGAGCCAGTCCGTGATAAATTCCGACTGCCAGCCAGCCGATGAAGGTACCCTTCCAGAAGCCGCGGTTTTTCAGTTTCTTTGCAAAGGCGTGAATGATCAGCAGCTCAAACAGAGCGATCAGCGCCAGGAGAATCACCGCAAGCGCAATCTCCATTGACGCGGAAAACAGCAGCTCCTCATCAGAAATCTCGGCATGGGTCTTAATCAGCTCCGAGTAACTGACGTTGCCGGCGCCGGTCAGAAGGCCGAGCCATCTGATGTGACGGTATGCATTCTGCAAAAGCCATCCGGCGGGGGCGCAGATACAGGCAGCGCATATTCCAAGCAGCAGATGCGCCTCCGCGAAGATCCGATCAAACCAGGTCATGCACACACCTCCCCCTTCTTTCAGGCGCCCGCATTTCATTACGGATACTACGAGGCTGACAAAGAATACCGCAATCCCGGCAAACAGAACCGCCCAGAACGGAGTCATCGCGTGATTCACCCGGCTCGTCGTCACTCCGAAGTCGTAAAACTGATTCTCGTTCCGAAATCTGATCATAATATCCAGGAAGACCCCGTCCGCGAAAACCGCCACAAAGGACAGAATCGCCAGCACTGATGCGACGCCGCAGACCCTCTTTCTCTCATATCCTTCCAAATTGTTTTCCATTCGTCATTTCCCCTTTCGTCAATTTTCTCTTCATTCTTTTCCCCCTTCAAACCTCCCGTTTCCTCCTTCAGCCTGACGTTTACCCCCTTTCAGCCTCAGGTTTCCCCCTTCAAACCTCACGCTGATATTTCTCCACCTTGTAGCCGGTTCCCCAGACCACCTTCAGATACTGCGGGTTTCCCGGGTCGATCTCAATCTTCTCCCGGATATGACGGATATGCACCGCCACAGTATTTTCCGGGTTGTACGCCGGCTCGTCCCAGACCTTCTCGTAAATCTGTTCGATGGAGAAAACGCGCCCCGCGTTTTTCACCAGAAACAGGAGGATCCGGTATTCCGTAGGCGTCAGTGAAACCGGTCTGCCGTCCACTTCCACGCTTTTCTTCGCATCGTCCAGAGTCAGACCGCCGCTGCGCCAGACATCGCCGGACTCTTCTTTGTGCAGGCTCCCCAGATCCGTGTACCGCCTCAGCTGCGACTTCACCCTGGCCACCAGCTCCATGGGATTGAACGGCTTTGTCACATAGTCGTCCGCACCGACATTCAGCCCGTTGATTTTGTCATAATCCTCCGCCTTCGCCGACAGCATGATAATCGGAATGTTCTTCTCCTGCCGGATCTGCATAGTCGCCTGAATCCCATCCATGTGCGGCATCATGACATCCATCAGGATCAGGTGGATATCGTTTTTCTTTACCGCATCCAGCGCCTCAAGTCCGTCCCGGGCCTGTATCACATGATAGCCCTCATTCCTCAGATAAATCTCAATCGCCCGGGAAATCTCCCGGTCGTCGTCACAGATCAGAATGTTCATTTCCGCTTCCTTTCCTGTTTCTGACAACAGTATAATAAAGAGACTTTAAGAAATTGCTGTGAAAATTCTTAGGAATTTCTTAACGTCCCATCGTGTACCTTCTGCGTCTAGCGTCCGCAGCCTCCGCCGTGCCCGTGATCGTGATGGCTGCAGACGGTTTCCGGATTGTAGTCCAGAGTTCCCGCTGCCAGCGCCCGTGCAGCTTCATCCGCCGGTCCGCTTACTCCGGGGTACAAAGCGATACCCGCCTCGGCCAGGGCCGTTCTGGCTCCGCCTCCGATTCCTCCGCAGATCAGCGCGTCCACCTCCGCTTCCTTCAGGAATCCGGCCAGCGCCCCGTGTCCCGCTCCGCGGACAGGCACCACCGTCTCTCTCCGGACAGCTCCATCCTCAATATCATAAATTTTAAACTGCTCTGTATGTCCGAAATGCTGAAATATCATTCCGTCCTCATATGCTGCCGCAAGTCTCATCGTATTACTTCCTTTCTCCGAAAAATCTGCAGGGAGATCCGGACGGCTTCCAGAAAGCCGGTAGTCGCCGCCCGAGATCCGGAGAGTTTTTCCATTCACCAGCGTATCCGCCAGCTTTCCGCGGGCGCTGTCGTAAATCGCGGTAACCGTCGTCCTCGCAACCTCCATCTGCTCCGCGCACTGCTGCTGCGTCAGCTTCTCATGGTCGATCAGACGAACAGCCTCGTATTCCTCCAGTGTCATCACAACGGTTTCCGCGATGTCGCCCGGAATTCTGTTCCCGTCTTCGTCCGTCGCCGGTGAAAACTCCCAGTAGTCCGGGAAACAGCATATTCTTCTGCATCTCTTGGGTCTCGGCATATTTCCTCCCTGTAAACTGCAAAAACTTTTTTCGACATATGTCAATAATTATACTACTCCTATTTACGACATATGTCAATAACAATTCTCCGTCATCCTGTGATATAACCCGACTTTGCCACTTGAAGAGGTAAAAACAAACTAAAAATACATAAAAAAACATTGAAAATCCAGTATTTCTGCTGGATTTTTTCTTGCGTTTGTGATATAATTATATATAGAGTTATAGGTATGTAACGGAGGTGACTATGTTCGTTGAATGCTACAATAATAACGGAATTCCTTATCTCAGACTTGTTCGAAGTGTTCGCAGACCTTCAAAAAAAGATCCTTCCAAAATCACTTCCTACAAGCATACCGAACTATCGATCGGTCCTTTATCTCGTTTTGATGATGGTAAGCCGGACTATGTCAGACGACTGAAGCAGTCTTTTAAAGACGGGAAACCTTTAATTGATTCGCTGCTTCCTTACTGCAATGAGCCTTTGGTGCCTTCTAAACATGGGCTGTCAGATTCAACTGAACTCTTTCTACGAGAGTATGCACATCCGCGTATGTGTGCGCAGATCCTTCTGGATCCGATTTTTCATGACCTCGGACTGGCTTCCCTCATGGCAACGATCAAGCATAACTCCAGAATCACCTACGATCTTGCAAATTACATGCGGCTTCTGGTCTACGGAAGAATCTGCCGTCCGGCTTCGAAATTTGCTACTGCCCGCGAGAATGATGACTACTATGTACCATTGGTCAAGGATGACTCTTATGTCTATCATGTCTATGACACATTAGATGTCGTCTATGAAAATCGCTTTAAAATCATGCAGAGAATTAATTCGTCCATCATGAAAGGTATGGGCAGAGATACTTCTCTTCTGTTCTACGATGTAACGAATTTTTACTTTGAGATTGGTGATCCTGATCCTGAGGAAGAAGATGAAGCCGGCAACATCATTGGCAAAGGCATACGGCAGAACGGTGTTTGCAAGGAGCAGAGGAAGCAACCGATTGTCCAGATGGCGATGTTCCTTGATCGCAACGGCATTCCCATTTCCATCAATCTGTTTCCCGGAAATACCCTGGACCATCAGACGGCTGTTCCGACATATGATGAAACCGTTACGAAACTGGGGTTTTCCGGAAGATCCATATTTATCGCAGACAAAGGGATCTGCACAGGACCGATTATGTGCCGCCTTCTGGATGACGGCAACGGTTACATCATCAGCAAGAGCCTGAAAAAATCAACGAAAAATGACGTAGAATGGACACTGGATCAGGATGGATATACCGTTGTGGATGACAATTTCAAATTCAAATCCCGTATCATTACAAGGAAAGTCCGGGATGCGGAGGGGAATATCCGGACAATTCAGCAGAAATCCGTCGTTTACTGGAGCAGAAAATTCTATGCCCGCGATGTTGCCGAACACAGGAAGTTCCTTGACTTTATCAGGAAACTGAAGGACAGTCCGTCATCTTTTCGTGTCACCCATGCACAGGCCAGAAGTCTGAGGAGATTCCTGTCAAAAGACGTCGTGAACAAGGATACCGGAGAGATTCTGGATTCCGATAAACTGCTTGCAATGATCGATGAAACAAAACTGGAACAGTACACCTCACTCATGGGATATTACCAGCTTAGAACAAGTGAACTGGGCATGGACCCGCAGGAAGTCATTGATAAATATCACGGTCTTTCCAGAATTGAGGATCAGTTCCATGAAATGAAAGGCACTCTGGAAACACGTCCGATGTTTGTAAAAACCAAAGAACACATTCATGCGCATCTTCTGATCTGCATGATCGCATTGATCATGGTTCGACTGATTCAGAGGAAATATTTACTGAAAAATCCCAGATCCAAGAATGATGGCCGCAACTGGACCTATGGAATTTCCGGAAGACGTGTGCAGGAGGCTCTTCAGAAGTGGGGCGTGGTTCCTATGGGAGATGACAGTTATTGGTTTGCGAATGCAGATACAGAAGATGTATTGAAGATCCTGGATGCTTTTGACCTGAAGATTCCAAAGAAACTGTACTCCGATGGGGAGATCCGGAAATTGAAGAAGCAGATTAAAACGTTCTAGGATGAAATATTAAGTACGTCACATAATTCTAGAGAAGAAACTCCCAAAAGCGTGCAACTACACGCCTGTGGGAGTTTTTACTTCAAACAAGTGGCAAAGTCGGGACGACATATGTCAATAACAATTCTCCGTCATCCTGTGATATAATTCTGGGTGTACATAAAAAAAGACAAATGCTGCGAACAGAACAGCAAGGAGGTAAGCATCATGTCATTACATATCGCCGTTGACCATCGGGCGCCGGTGGCAGAATCGGTGCTGATGCCTGGAGATCCTCTCCGGGCTCAGTTTATCGCGGAGAATTTTCTGGACAATCCGGTCCGGTACTCTGAAATCCGCAATATGTACGGTTACACCGGAACATACAAAGGCGTTCCCGTTTCCGTACAGGGAAGCGGAATGGGAATGCCCTCCATGGGGATCTATTCCTGGGAACTGTACAACGAGCACGGGGTGGAGAACATCATCCGGATCGGCACAGCGGGCTCCTTCCGGGAGGACATCAATGTCGGAGAGATTGTGGTCGGGCTGGCCGCGTCCACCGATTCCAACTTTCAGCACGCGTTCGACGTGCCGGGACAATACTCGCCCTGCTGCAGCTACTCGCTTCTGACCAGGCTGCAGGAAGCCGGCAGGGAAACCGGAATTCCCTTCACTGCGGGCAACATCGTTTCCTGTGATGTATTCTATGAAACCACCGACGACTGGTGGAAGCGCTGGGCCCGCATGGGCGTCATGGCTGTGGAGATGGAAGCCGCGGCCCTCTATATGAACGCCGCGTACTGCAGAAAAAACGCGCTGGCCATCATGACCATCAGCGACAGCTTTGTGACCGGAGAAAAAGCCACCGCAGAGGAGCGGCAGACCACCTTCACCGATATGATGAAGCTCGCTCTGGAGGCCGCCGTGAAATAGCCGGTTCCTCCTGTCAGACCGGGGAGCCGGCACCCGGCTCATGCGGCCGGCCGTGAAACCTCCACTCATCTGATAAGGTCATACGGGGAGCCGTCATCCGGCTCCCTGTTTTCATGTCAGCGGGGCGTCTGTTCCGTTCATCCGTTTCTGCTGTCTGATGTGAGCAGACTCCAGCACATCCATGCCGTGAGCGATACTGAAGTCCTGATTCTGTCGATGGGTCTCAAAATATTCCCGAACCTTGTCCGTAAAGTCCAGTGCGGTTTCCTCGGAAACATCGATCAGAAGTACCGCGTACTGTGTCGGTCCCGAGCGGGTGAACACCGTCTTATAGTGAAGCATGAAGGCGAGAGCGTTTTCCAGGATCCTCAGGTGGGCCTGCTTTTCTTCCTCCGCCGCCTTCGCGCCTTCCCGAAGTTTCAGGGAATACACAGAAAGACGGGCGACCCCGATCGCCTGACCCAGCTGACGCGCCACCATACGGTAAATCTGCCGGAAATCATTGTATTCCACGAAAAATCCGGACACGTAATCGAGTTTTTCCTCCAGATCCGAGGTCAGTTCCCCCGGCGACAGGTCACGTTCCGGCATTCCACTCTGTGAAAGACGCGCCGCCGGCAGGAGCACGTCCTCCGCGGGACTCCTGTCTTCCCCGTGAATCGACTCGCCGCGGGACAGAGCCCTGACCCGGCTGTACATCCCGGAGGCGGCGCTGTAATTCCCCATGGCCACATAGGCGGAAATCAGGTAATAGAAATATGCCTCCTCGTCGGGCTGACGCATCAGCGCATCATTACAGACGCTCACCACCTTCTGGTATTCGCCCCGCCCGGTCAGAATCGTCCGCAGCTTTGTCACCGCATCGCGGTACAGAGTCCCGAACCGGGTTCGCAGCGCAGTCACCCACGGGTGTCCCTCTGCCATCTCAGGCACGTCTCCCTTATACAGAGACAGTGACCTGTACAGGAGCTCCATCCGTTCATCCTCACTCCGTGCTCCGTCCGAAGCCTTCTCAACCAGCTTCTCAAATTCCAGCGCATCGATTTCATGAGGAATCCCGTTATTGAAGAAGTATGTTCCGTGGGCGCTCCGGATAATCTCGCCGCCCGGCCGGAAGCCCAGAGAATCCAGTTCCCGGCGCAGCTTGAACACCAGCACCTTCAGCGAGTTCGTCGGATTCACAACCTCTGTTCCGTACCACAGAACGTCAATCAGCTCCTTCTGTCCCACTGCCCTGTCATAATTCATCAGAAGATATCCGAACAGCAGCCACATCTTCCTGGCGTTGCCTCTGGCCATCCCGGTTCCGATCACCTTGTCACCGCAGCTGACCCGGAATCCGCCCAGGATCTGGATCTTAAGCACGTCATTCAATTTCATCCCCCCTGCCGTTGCTCCGCAGTTTTCTCAGCGCCCCCCGCGCCGCTTCATTGTCCCCGATCCAGGGAACCCTTCCGTCTCCATAGTACATATAGGACTCGTCGCCCTTGCCGAGGATGAGCACCAGATCGCCGGGCTTAGCCATGCGTATCGCCTTCTCTATGGCGGTTTTCCGGTCTTCCACAAAGACCCCGCTGCCGCCGCTTTCCTTCACGCCGGACAAGATGACCTCGCCGATATCTGCGGCCTTCTCGTTTCTGGGGTCCTCTTCTGTAACCACCACCTGCGCGCAGTGCCGTCCGGCGATGGCTCCCAGCACCTTCCGCTTGACTTTGTCCCTCTTTCCGGCGCTGCCGAAGACCGCGATGATGTCCCCGCCGTCCTTTGTAATCGCATCCCCGTACTCAAAGACCTTGTCGAAGCCGTCCGGCGTATGGGCGTAGTCGACGATCACGCCGAAGTCCTGCCCCTCGTCGATAATTTCCATCCGGCCGTCTACCTGCGGGATATCTTCCAGCAGAGGAAGCATTTTATCCAGCGGCATCCCGCATTCGTGCATGGCCGCAATGGCCGCCAGCAGATTGTAAATGTTATAGAGCGCGATTAAATTGGTGCGCACAGGACGGACGCCTTCCTTTGTAACAAGAGTAAAAGCCGTTCCCTCCGTGGTCAGTCTCACGTCCTCCGCCATATAGTCCGCCGATCCCAGAACGCCCGTGCCGTAGGTCACGTAACGGCAGGCACAGCACTCCTTCAGCCCCTCGATGCTCGCCTCGTCGTCTGCGTTCAGAACGGCGACGCCGTCCTTTTTCATGTGACGGAACAAAAGCTTCTTGGCCTCAAAGTAGTTCTCCATCGTCTTGTGATAATCGAGGTGGTCATAGGTAAGATTGGTGAAAATCGCACAGTCGAAGTCCACCGAATCCACCCGCCCCATGGAAAGGCCGTGGGAGCTCACCTCCATGGCGGCCGCCTTCATTCCGTGCTCCGCCATTTCCGCGAGATCGCCGTGGACCTCAATCTGGTCGGGTGTCGTCAGCGTCGGCACCCGGCTGTAATTTCCGTAGCGCACCGCGATGGTTCCCATATATCCGCAGGGAGTCTCCGCAGAGAAAATATCGCTGATAATGCTGGCAGTCGTGGATTTCCCGTTCGTTCCCGTAACGCCGAACATGGTCAGTCTGCGGCTCGGGCTTCCGTAAAACAGGTCGCAGACCCGGTTCAGTTCCCGCATGACGTTCTCTCTGTGAAGATAGCAGACGCCGTCGCGCTTCTCCACAGGCTCGCTGTGAACAATCGCCGCCGCACCCGCATCGGCAGCCTTTCCCGCAAAATCGTGGCCGTCCGCCTCCAGCCCCTTCAGGCAGAAAAAGATGCTGCCCGGCTTAACCTTGCGGGAATCCATGGCAAGTCCGGTAATCTCGATTTCCGGCGCACCCTCAAACAGTAATGACAGTTTCATCAGAACCTCCTACGCCCGGATCGGGCCGTCATGCTCATAGGCCGGCATCAGCTTCAGCTTGAAGAGGTTCTGCGCATGCTTCCGGTCAATCTTTTCCTTTGTTTCCGGATCCTCGCAGACGCCGGTCCGGATGTAGCGGTCCAGAGCGTCATAGGTGAAGCCCAGGTGTTCTTCGTCCGTCAGCGGCGTCAGACCATCGATGGGGACCTTGAACACGAGCTCCTCCGGCAGCCCCAGCTCCATGCCGACCGCGCGAACCTCCTCCACAGTCAGCTGCGACAGCGGAGAAAAATCTCCGGCACCGTCGCCGTATCTGGTGGCGTACCCCACCCAGTCCTCGGACAGGTTGCAGGTATTCGCCACGCGTCCGTTCATTGACTGCGCCACTGCATAGACGGTCGCCATCCGGAGGCGCGCCGGCAGGTTAGTCACGGTCTGAGCTGAAATCTCACAGTCGAGTTGCTCCTTCAGCTCGTTCATCAGCCCGCTGTATCCGTCGCGGATATTGATGACCGCATGGGGAATGCCGAGGTGCGCCACCAGCTTTTTCGACGCATCGATGTCCGCCTGCTCCCCGTTGGGCAGAAGCACGCCGAAGACCCGGTCTTTTCCCAGTGCCCGGACACAGAGTGCTGCGACGACAGAACTGTCCTTCCCGCCGCTGACGGCTACCACTGCCCGGCAGTCCTTTCCGTTCTCCTCAAAAAAATCGCGGATCCACGCCGTAATGCTTTCAGTTACCTTTGCGGCGTCAAAATCAGGATCGTATAATTTCATAACTGACCTCCTCGTATCAATTTCTGCCGCGGCTCCGCACGTCCGCCGCCGCAGGATATCGTAATATTATAGCACACTATTGCAAGGAGGTACAGATTCCGATATAATTAGTGCAAGTCAGTGCAGGTCTTTTATCCCGTCGGACTCAGCGTGCGGGGACAAAGGATTTCCGCGGCGGCGCGGCGCGCAGAACAGCTGTGGCGTACGCAGGCACGCACTGATTAACGTATATTGGGAGAAGCTTAATTTGGAAGCTTAATCGGAGAAACTTAATTCCTGCAGTAGAGGAAGGAGACACAGATGCAGTACAGAATCGAAGGAACGCCGCTTCCGGTGGTCATTTGCAACGTAGAGCCGGGAGAAACACTGATCACAGAAAAGGGCGCCATGAGCTGGATGAGCCCGAACATGAAAATGGAAACCAACGCGGGAGGCTTCGGAAAAGCCCTCGGACGGATGTTTTCCGGAGAAAGCATATTCCTGAACCGGTACAGCGCCCAGGGCGGCCCCGGAGAAATCGCATTCGCTACCTCCTTCCCCGGAAGCATCAAGGCTTACGACATCGCGCCGGGACGGGAAATCGTCGCACAGAAATCCTCATTTCTGGCCAGTGAGGCGGGCGTGGAGCTTTCTGTATTTTTCCAGAAAAAAATCGGATCCGGGCTGTTCGGCGGAGAGGGCTTCATCATGCAGAAGCTCTCGGGACACGGAACAGCTTTCCTGGAAATCGACGGGTCTGTGGTGGAATATGAGCTGGGGCCGGGACAGAGCATCATCGTGGACACCGGATATCTCGCGGCGATGGACGCCACCTGCTCCATGGAGATCGTCACCGTGCCCGGTCTGAAGAACATGGTCTTCGGAGGCGAAGGCGTCTTTAATACGGTAATCCACGGTCCGGGAAAAATTCTTCTTCAGACCATGCCGATTAACTCCGTGGCAGGCGCTCTGATTCCCTATCTCCCCACAGGAAACTGAACCTCTTAAACGATCCGGTCGGAATCCGTCCGAAGCCCGGATGAAGTCCGGCGGAAGTCCCGGATGAAGCCCGGCGAAAATCCCGGCCGGACTCAGGCGGACATGCGATGAACATGTGGCGAACATCCGCGGATATCCGGCGGACATCTGCTGACATCCGACCGGCAAAGGATTGACACAACACAATGAACAGCATTATCAAAAATAGCAGACGTATTGTAATCAAAGTAGGAACCAGCACGCTGACCTACCCCGGCGGGAAAATCAATTTCCGTCATATGGGCGATCTCTGCCGGGTCATCACAGACCTGCAGAACTCAGGGCGCGAGGTGACGCTGGTCACCTCCGGCGCAATCGGCGTGGGAATGGGAAAGCTGGGCGTCGAAAAGCGTCCGCAGGACACCAGCCGGAAACAGGCTCTGGCTGCCGTCGGGCAGTGCGAGCTGATGTTTCTGTACGACAAGCTGTTTGGCGAATACAACCAGACCGTCGCTCAGATCCTGCTGACCGCTGACGTCGTGGACAGCGAGGTCACTCGAAACAACGTCGTCAACACCTTCACCCGGCTGCTGGAGCTGGGCATCATCCCCATCGTCAACGAGAACGACACCGTGGCCACCGCAGAGCTGGAGGGCCGCAGAATCGGAGACAACGACACGCTCTCCGCTATCGTCGCGAAGCTCATCGGCGCGGAAACTCTGGTGCTGATGACCGACATCGACGGACTGTATACCGCCAATCCGGCGGAGGTTCCGGACGCCACTCTGATTCCCGTCGTGCCTGAAATCACGCCGCAGATCGTAAAGCTCGCCGGAAAACCCGGTTCGCGGCTGGGAACCGGCGGGATGGCCACCAAGATCAGCGCCGCCCGGATTGCCACAGCTGCCGGCATTCCCTGCTGCGTAATCCAGGGCGCCGACCCGGAAAATCTGTACCGTCTGTTTGACGGAGAAAGCATCGGCACACTGTTTCTGCCGGTGCGAGAGGATACAAAATGACTGATCTGGAAAAGATGGGAGCCCGGGCGAAGGACGCCGCCAGAATCCTGCGCACCGTTTCCCCGGAAGACAAAGAACTGGCCCTTAAGGATGTCGCCGGCGCACTGATTTGCCGGCAGGCCGAGATTCTGGAGGCGAACCGGCAGGATCTCACTGCCGCAGAAGCCGGCGGAATGCCACGGTCTATGCTGGATCGTCTGGCTCTCTCCAAAGAACGTGTCCACGGCATGGCTGACGGCGTGACTGCCGTCTCGGAATGGCCGGATCCCGTGGGCCGCGTTCTGGAGGAATACGATCTGCCCAACGGACTTCATGTTCGCAGAGTCAGCGTCCCCCTCGGCGTCATCGGAATCATCTTCGAGGCGCGCCCCAATGTGACAAGCGACTGCGCCGCCCTCTGCATCCGGGCCGGCAACGCCTGTATCCTGCGTGGCGGAAAAGAAGCGTTCCGGACGAATCTGGCGGTGACCCGCATCATGCGCGAGGCCCTCTCCGACAGCCCTCTGCCCGCAGACTGCGTTCAGCTCGTAACCGACACCGACCGGCGCTCCGCAACGGAAATGATGAATCTGACAGAATATCTGGACGTACTGATTCCCCGCGGCGGCGCGGGACTGATCCGCAGCGTCGTGGACAACGCCCGCGTTCCGGTCATTGAAACCGGAGCCGGAAACTGCCACATCTATGTGGACAAAGCCGCCAGCGTGGAGATGGCTGCCGCCATCGCGGTCAACGCCAAGACCTCCCGCCCCTCTGTGTGCAACGCGGCGGAAAAGCTTCTGATTCACCGGGAAATCGCGGACAGGGCTCTGCCGGTTATCGGAAAGCGGCTTCGCGAAAAGGAAGTCGAGCTCAGGGGTGACGACGCCTCACGGGAGATTTTCCGCGATATGCGCCCGGCGACGGATGAGGACTGGGGAAAAGAATATGTCGATTTAATCATGGGTGTGCGGATTGTGGATTCCATCGAGGAGGCCATCCGGCACATCGAACGCTGGTCCACACATCACAGTGACTGCATCGTCACGGAGGACCCCGCCGCCGCGGCAAAGTTCCAGGCAGAGGTGGATTCCGCAGCGGTGTATCACAACGCTTCGACCCGATTTACGGACGGCGGCGAACTGGGCCTGGGCGCAGAAATCGGCATCTCCACCCAGAAACTCCACGCCAGAGGCCCCATGGGCGTAAACCAGCTGGTCACCTACAAGTACGTCATCGACGGGAATGGGCAGATTCGATAAAAATTCTTTGATTTTTTTGTTGACAAAACCAAATCCGGGTAGTATGATAGAGAAAAATCAATATTGAAAACCGTTGAAGGAGAAGAGTACATGCGGAAACCGCCTTTGGAGAGAGCAGCCGATGGTGAGATGGCGCAGGCACGGGCCGTATGGAATGGACTCCCGAGGGCAAACCGAACAGGCAACTCAGTAGGGGCGACGGAGAAGCAGCTCCGTGAACAAAGGCAGCATATGATTGTATGCGCAGAGCGGGCGCGCAAGCGTCAAGCCGGGTGGCACCGCAAGAGAGGATTACGGCTCTTGTCCCAGCATTTTCAGGTTGGGACGGGAGTCTTTTTTGTGCGGAGCGCAGACCGGCACTGCCGTCCCCCAGCAGAATACAAGGAGGAGACATTACCATGACTGACAAAGAAAAGAAAATCCCTTACAAAATCTATCTCTCTGAGAACGAAATGCCGACGCAGTACTATAACGTCAGAGCCGATATGAAAAAGAAACCGGCTCCGCTGCTGAACCCCGGCACGCTGAAGCCCATGACCGCCGAAGAGCTGGGGCATGTCTTCTGCGACGAGCTTGTACAGCAGGAGTTGAACGAGACGGATCCCTACATCGATATTCCGGAGGAAATCCGTAACTTCTACAAAATGTACCGTCCCTCTCCGCTGGTCCGGGCTTACTGCCTGGAGGAGAAGCTTCAGACGCCGGCGAAGATCTACTACAAATTTGAAGGGAACAACACCAGCGGCTCCCATAAGCTGAACTCCGCCATCGCTCAGGCCTATTACGCCAAGAAGCAGGGACTGAAAGGCGTCACCACCGAGACCGGCGCCGGCCAGTGGGGGACAGCCCTTTCCATGGCCTGCTCCTACTTCGGACTGGACTGCAAGGTCTTCATGGTCAAGGTCTCCTATGAGCAGAAGCCCTTCCGCCGGGAGGTTATGAGAACTTACGGCGCCTCCGTCACGCCGTCGCCTTCTATGGAGACGGAAGTCGGAAAGAAGATTAACGCGGAATTCCCGGGAACCACCGGTTCTCTGGGCTGCGCCATCTCCGAAGCGGTGGAGGTCGCCACCTCTACTGAGGGATACCGTTATGTTCTGGGCAGCGTACTGAGCCAGGTTCTGCTCCATCAGAGTGTGATCGGTCTGGAAACAAAGATCGCGCTGGACAAATATGATATCCGGCCGGACATCATCATCGGCTGCGCCGGCGGCGGCTCCAACCTGGGCGGCCTGATCTCACCGTTCGCGGGCGAAATGCTCCGGGGCGAAGCGGATTACCGCATCATCGCGGTGGAGCCGAAGTCCTGTCCGTCACTGACCAGAGGCAAGTATGTATACGACTTCTGCGACACCGGCGAGGTCTGCCCGCTGGCCAAGATGTACACCCTCGGAAGCCAGTTCATCCCATCCCCGAATCATGCGGGCGGGCTCCGTTTCCACGGCATGAGCTCCATCGTTTCCGAGCTTTACGATCAGGGATACATTGAAGCGAGAGCCTACGAGCAGACGGAAGTCTTCGCCGCGGCTGAGGAATTCGCGCGCTGCGAGGGTATTCTACCGGCGCCGGAAAGCAGCCACGCGATTAAGGGGGCGATGGATGAGGCGCTGAAATGCAAGGAAACCGGAGAGGAAAAGACAATCGTCTTCGGCCTCACCGGCACAGGCTATTTCGACCTGACGGCCTACCAGCAGTTCAACGACGGAACCATGACCGATTCCATTCCCACCGATGAAGACATCGCCGCCAGCCTTGCCAAGGTACCGCAGTTCCCCGGCAACGAAACGAAATAGAAATAAAGTAAATACCCATAATATAAAATCCGAAGCTGCCCGTATTCTCGCGGCTTCGGATTTTATTCTGCCGATATCACCGGTTTTCGTTATTTTTCCGGTTCGAGTAATATTTTTCCAGTTCCTCCAGATACTCGTCGGTATACCTGACTTTGTGCCTGCTGAATTTTTTTATCTGGTGCGAAATCTCCTTCTCTTCTTTGTCGAGCTTTTTCGTTCCACTGTTTTCATATTCTATTTGAACATTCCAGACATAGGTTCCAATGTTCTTTGTCAGCGCCGCCACCTTACTTTTCCGCAGAGCTTCCTGCTCCTCTTCTTCTGCATAATATGTGGTAAGCTTCTGAAAAAATCCCGCTCCGTATTCTGCTTTCATTATCGCGGTTTCGCTCTGCCTCACTTTCAGACAATTATCCAGCATCACATCCAGGTTCTTCCTGACCCTCTTTTTCATTTCACTGCTGAGTTGTCCCTCTCTCTGAATCGAAACCACAATCAGCTCGGCTTCTTTATATGCTTTTTCCCATTGCTCCATGATTTTCTTCTGCCGAATGCTTTCTTCAGTTTCTGTCCGGGTTTCATTTTCTGCACATCCCGTCAGAATAAGTACGAGCATCAGCAATATCATGGAGAATTCAGCCATTCTCTTCATCGCACCCCTCCTGCAGCATCAGTTTTCCTGAATCCATCAGGAGCACCTCGTCGCACATATTTCTCAAATCATTGTCATGGTGTGTGGCAATCACGATAAGCGCCCCACGTTTCTTTTCCTGTTGAATCACATCATAAATCTGCTGCACGCCTTTATGATCAACAGCATTTGTCGGTTCGTCCAGTAATATTATTTTCTGTTTCTCAAAGAATGCCTGTGCGATATTCAGTCTCTGTTTCATCCCCAGAGAGAATTTCCGGACTTTTAATTCTGATTCCGGGTCAAGCCCTACCCTTTCCAATGCAAGCCTGATGTCATCCTGCGACGCCACGTTTTTAATCTTTGAAAGACGGATAAGATTCTCATATGCCGTATAGTATGGCAGAAGTTCCATATTCTCAATTACAACGCCTACATCCGGCAGCATGGGAATCTCCTCATGCAGTATTTTTCCTTCATAGATAACCTTTCCTTCTGTAGGACGAATCAGGCCGGAAAGCATTCTCAAAAGCATTGTTTTCCCTGATCCGTTAACGCCAAACAGCCCGTATACCACGCCGCTCTCAAATGTATAGGAAATATCATCCAGCACAGTTTTCTTTTTCAATCTCTTTGTCACATGAACTAATTCTAACATTTCCCCCTCCTAAATTATATCTGACCTGATGTAAATCCGACAAAAAACTATTGATACTAAAAAAGCCAATCCAATTACATACAGTATATCACTCATCGGGAAATCAGAGACCGCATAAAAATTGGATTTGCCCGCGTCATTTGAAAATGCATAATACGCCGGAAACAGCAGCCCGATAAATCTGTTTTTTCCGTCGCTGTTCAACAATATCGGCAACACGACGGAAAGGATGAAATACAGATTGGCAATTATAAATGAGACTGTCATATCTGTGAACAACTCAAGAAAATACATGATTATAGTTACAAAAAACAGCCCTGAATAATATCTGAATATCTCCTGTAACCACACTTCTGTTTTCAATTCGCCGGCCGCCTGATGAAATATCAGAAAGAAAATCAATACCTCCGCAGTTACTATCATCGCTAATTGCGCAGCGGCGCCCGAAAACGCATTTCCGATAATATGATATCTGCTCTTATTTCGTACGATTTCAAGCACTGCATAGCCGGAAATCAGATTTCCGGCACCGCCCCAGAAAATCAGCAGAATAAACGGAACCACAAAGTACACCTTCATAAGCGACAGCACGATCCCGGATGCGCCGGAAATGTGCGGTTCGAGTTCACAGAACATCAGCGGACTTTCATAACCGATAAGATATTTTCCGGCTAATGCCTGAAACAACACGGCACAAAGCAAAACGACATATGTTCCCTGTTTGTTCAGATTATTGCATAACATCCCTTTTCTCCTCAACCGCTCCGGCGATAATACACAGCGCTACAGCTTTTGTTACACACAATATCATTGTAAATACAACCTCCGGCAAGCCGCAGGATCCTTTAAAATACGCCCCCGGTGCCGAGAGGCTCCGAGGGAAGAGGAATTCCTGAAAATGGACGAATACGGCAGGATAAAGCTGATATTCCACCACGTTTATTAAAACCACAATAACTACGGAAATCACAATTCTGTGCAATATCTTCCTCAGAATTATAAATATCAAAGACATACACAGGAAATACAGACCTCCTATTCCGAAATCGATGGCGAGGCTCCACGCCAGCTTAATATATGCTTCTTCCGTCAGCCTGAACACATTGCAGATAAACAAGACAGACGCCGTCTGATGTATCGCCATAAATGTAATCGAATATAACAGGATATGTCTGATTTCCCTATTGACATAATCCTGCCTCGATGAACATCTGCATATGATCACACTCTCGCTGCGCGGCAGTGCAATCTGAACAGCAATCAGAAAAAAGCAGCAATAAATTTTCATATATGCATTCGCGCCAAAATATCCATGCTTACTTAACATTTCGCCGACAAGATACTCATCGTCAAAACCGAAATCCCTCAATGTAACCAATGGAGATGTCGATAAAATGCAATCCGCCGCCAGAAACCCGATATATGCCGTTACAATTAAAATCACTCCAACGCGCTCACTCTTATTTTCCAGAAACATAATACCCTTATCAATATCAAATACCCTGCAGTAACAATCAGAAATATCGGCAGCAATGTTTCAAAATCATATTCTGTAAAAGGCTGCATCACCAGTAATAGTGACGAATTGGTTGACGTAGGAACAAACCACAGAAAAAAGGTCACCGTATAAACTATTTTTCTATCTGCCGTCACTAGCGCAAGGGCCGTTCCCACTGTCGATATCAGCCCTGCCAAAAAGGCTGTAACAAAAATAAATCCCAGATTGGCCAGAAACGGATGTGCATTGCTTAAATTATACAACAGGTTTTCAGGGGAATCATCCATCTCTATTGGAATATATTTCCCTCCATGACACAGTATTGACACCAGTCCTAAATTTATCAGCAAGGCAATGCTGACCAGGAAAAAAACAAATACAAATGAACACTTTATGTTCTCTGTGTAATATGCATTTCTTCCCATTCTCCCCATGAGCGCCCGGTGATAACCTCTATGCCGGTCCTCCAGAGGTCCCTCCCCCGTTATAACCAATGTATAAAGCGGAAGAAACCACAGCAGTATAATCTGAACCAGATGATCTGTCGTATTGCTGGCTAAAAATGTCCCATATGCGGGGGCAATTGTGCTGCCCCCGCTTCTAATCAGATTACAGCAATATATTACAATATCCAAAACAGGTAACAGAAGAACGATGAGTGTAACACAACATCTGATTTTGTTTCCATAAATTCTGGCAACAAAGTCTTTCATAAACATAATCTGCCCTCAACCCACATCAGATTTTCATTCCCTGAGTACATTTCCTCTCAATCAGGTCTTGTCGTATTACCGTTGCTGCTATCTCCTCGCAAGGCTTCAAGTATCTTATACAAAAGCTCCTCGATATTGGATTTTTTGCGACAAAGCCTGACGATGGCATAGATTATTGCTCCATAGATCGCTAAATTTACAATCAAAACAATCTCATTTAAAAATGGCATATCTTCCTCCTCCCATAACCACTGTATTAATATTCCCATGCAGATTTAAATAATTATTCACATATTTCTCACTTCTATGCTCTTATATTAACATTTCAACAATTTCCCGTCAACCGAAACTCAAAAACGGGCAGCTGCCGCTGCCCGGAAAACAATTCATTTTAATTTAATGCGCGCTCACACCGAATCTCTCTCCTTTGCGGTTCCGTTCTGGAATCGATCCACCAGAAAGGCAAACAGCAGCGCCTCGATTCCGATGCAGAGCCATTTCAGGAAAACCGAGGGAATCTTTGTCAACGCCTCCATGGCAAACACCTGCGCCACAATCAGAACGACTGTTTTGTCGTCAAGACCGCTCCCCGCCCTGCTCCTACCTTTCTGCTTTTCCTTTTTCACGGACACTCCGATAAACAGCATCATTACCGCAAGCACCGCCGCGATCAGAATCAGATGAAGGATGCCGGCGGTAAACATTTCTATTGCGGCAACAGACATCACACATACAAGAGTAATAATTACAATACGAATATTCATTTTCTGTTTCGTCCTCTCCATACTACAGGCAATATCGGTTTTTTTGTCGACACATCACTCCCTCCGTTCCCCTTCTATTAGTATATATATATATATATACGATAAAGCAACGTAAACGGGGACACAAAAAAGAAATTTTCTTCATTTTCCGGAGGGAAAATCTGATTTAAAAGGATTCTTCGGATTTCTGCGTGGTTTCCAAATACGGATATCACCGCGACCTGACCGCCGCCTTCACCGCTTCCGCTCCAGTGAGAGCACCGTGCCGATGGCACAGAGGACAACGAATACCAGGAAGCACCAGTGCATGGTTTTTACCAGCTGAGAAGGTGCAGCCTCCGTCAGAGCCGCGTTTCCGAGGCCCATTCCGACAACGATGGTCACGATGGCCATGCTGGCGGAATGTCCGAAGGTCCGCATGGTCGCCAGAATGGAGTTGGCCACGCTGTACTCATCTTTGTTCACGCAGCTCATAACAGCGTTGGTGTTCGGCGAAGAAAACAGCGCGAAACCGAAGCCCTCCACGACAAACGCGGCGATAATCCACGCGAAGGGAGTATAGAGACCGAGAAGGGAAAACATCACCAGCCCCGCCACACAGAGCCCCATCCCCAGGCTGGCCAGCTTGTAGGGCGGCACCCGGTCCGACAGCCTCCCCATCAGCGGCGAAAAGAGCGCCTGCACCGCCGGCATGCAGATCAGAATGACGCCGGCCGTCTGGGAGGAATAACCCATAACCACCTGCAGATAGATGCTGACCAGATAACTGATGGCGAATGTCGCGCCGTAATTCAGGAGAGCCGCCAGGTTCGAGAACGCGAACACTCTGTCACGGGTGAACATCGTGAGCCTGATAACCGGATCCTCCGCTCTCTGCTCCACCAGGATAAACGCCGCCGCGAGAGCCAGACCGCAGATCAGAATGAGCCATCCGTAACGGGAAATCGTCAGATTCGTCAGTCCGTAGAGAATCAGAGAAATCATCGCGATGAAAAGCAGGTTCCCCGCCGCGTCAGTCCGGCACTGCGGAGGGTCGGGCTTTGTTTTCGGCGCGCCCGCCCATGCCAGAACAAAGGAAAGTACCGTGCAGAAGAAGGTCACCGCAAAGATGGACTGCCATCCCATACGATGGTTCAGGATTCCGCCGATCACCGGTCCCATGGACAGTCCGACATACGTTGCCGCAGTGGAGATTCCCAGGACTCTTCCCCTTTCCGATCCCGGAAACACGCTGATCAGCAGGGCGTTGTTCGTCGCATAGATCATAGACGCCGCCACTCCCTGCAATCCGCGGAACAGTATCATCATCCAGATATTCACGGAAAAAATACAGAGCACCGACAGCACGCCAAAAGAGGCGATGCCGATCAGCAGCACACGTCGCCTTCCGGTGGCGTCCGCCAGCTTCCCCATAGGTACACTGAATGCGGCGACCGTGAGCGTGAAGGCAGTGACCACCCATCCCACCAGCGCTGCACTGACCTGAAACTGCTCCTCAAGCGCCGGCACCGACAGATTAAGCGCACTTCCCATAAACGTCGTGATAAAGGCGGTGACCACCGTCATCCGCAGGGTGTTCTTCTGTTGTCTGATCGTTATCTCCGTCACGGCTTTCCTGTCCTGTCTTCCTTTCCGTTTTTACTTCTTGATGAACTCTGTGTAAATCGCCTGGACTCCGTTTCTGTAATCACCTTCGTCGATTCCCACCAGCGTACTGATGCCCTCTACGCCGTAGTCGATCATCCGCACGTTGATCCGGCGGGAGGCCAGCGCGGTCAGAACCTTGGCGCCGATCGCCGGCGAGCTGCTCATGAACCGGCTCACCACCGCGATCATGGCGATTCCCGTTGCAGCCGTTACTTTGTCGGCGCTGACCGCAGACCGTATCTGCGCTGTCAGCTCACGGACATGCCCGCGGATGTCTTTTTCGTTCACAAAGATATTCAGGCTGTCCACGCCGGTCAGGATATTCAGAATCGGAATTCTCTGTTCCCCGAAGATACGCATCACCGTCGTCCGCAGAGCTTCATCCTCGTTTAGACGCTCTTTTTCCACTACAATACTCGCATACCCCGTGCCGCCGGAAATTCCGGAAATTTTCAGCACCGACGGATAGTAGTCGGCGTTCTTCACGATCAGTGTGCCGGGATCCTGCGGCCGGTCCGTATTACGGATATTGATGGGAATTCCCATTTTCCGCACAGGGAACACCACATCCTCATGCATGACCTCAGCGCCCATGAACGCCAGCTCCCGCAGTTCTTTGTACGTGATCACCGGTACCGGAAGCGGATTTTTCACCACCTTCGGATCCGCCATCAGAAGGCCGCTGACATCCGTCCAGTTCTCGTAGATATCCGCAGTCACTCCGGCGGCAACCGCCGCCCCCGTGATATCCGAGCCTCCCCGCGGAAAGGTCACGATGCGTCCGTCCGTCCCAGATCCGTAGAAGCCCGGAATCACAGCACGTTCATGGCCGGAAAGGACCTCGGCGATCCGGCGGCGGCTCTCCCTCTCAAGAAAGTTACCCTGTCCGTCGAAGAGAATCAGTTCTGCCGCGTCCACAAAATCCGCCCCGATATATTCCGCCATGATCCGCGCACAGAGATATTCCCCCGACTGATCAGAAAGGCGTCCGAACCGTTCTGTTCATAGTCCCGCCGTATCTTCTCCAGCTCTGCGTCCAGGTCGAAGGAGAGCTTCAGGCCCCGAACAATTTCGCGGAACCGGCTCGTGATGTCGATGAACCGCTGATCCATAAGCTCCGGGTTTCCGGCGCACTCGATGAGCATGTCCGTAATCTTGACATCGTCCTTTCTCCGCTTTCCCGGCGCAGACACAACAATATACCTCCTGGCCGGATCCTCCCGGAGAATGCCGGCGACCTTCTGGAACTGCACCGCCGTCGCCAGAGATGTCCCTCCGAACTTCGCCACCTTCAGATCAGCCCGTTCCTGCAGCGCCGGAGCCAGATCCTCCCTGCTGATGGTGCTGATATCATATGGCGTGGACTGATAAACGAAATAGTTCAGCCAGTTGGAGTACAGCAGATTGGCGCAGGATCGCCAGCGCACCACCGGCGGCTGCGTGTCGTCATCCTCCGGAAAATAGTGGTCGGGGACAGCCGGATCCAGTCCCGCTTTTTTGTCCCTGAGATACTCGTTCAGCAATGTGTCCCAGTCATATTCAGAATGTCCCATCACAAAGATCTGGCGGTCGTTTTCCGACTTCACGGCGAAGACTCCCGCCTCCGGGGAGCTGGCGATCACCTTCAGTTCGCTCACCGCCTCGATGTCCTCCCGGTTCACCGTAGTATTTCTGGAGTGCGGCACATAAAACACGTCGTCGAAGCCCCGGAACAGCATCCCGTTTTTGTAGTCCAGGTGATGCTCATAGACGCCGGACAGTTTCTTCTGCAGGACGTGCTTGGGAATCCCGTAATGGTAATACAGCGCCGCCTGCGCTCCCCAGCAGATATGGAATGTGCTGTGAACGTGACTCTTGCTCCACTCCATGATTTCACAAAGCTCGTCCCAGTATTCTACCTCCTCGAATTCCATGAGTTCAACCGGCGCGCCGGTGATAATCATCCCGTCATAATAATTGTTTCTGATCTCGTGAAAGGTCTTATAAAAGGCCAGCATATGCTCCTGCGAAACATTGCGCGCTTTATGTGTGCCGGTCTGCAGAAGCTCCAGCTCGATCTGCAGCGGCGTGTTTCCCAGAAGCCGCGTCAGCTGTGTTTCCGTCTCTATCTTGGTAGGCATCAGGTTCAGCAGCAGAATATGCAAAGGACGGATATCCTGCGTCATCGCCCTGGCATCCGTCATCACAAATACATTTTCCTTTGTTAAGGTATCCACCGCCGGCAGATTATTTGGTACTTTAATAGGCATACCGACCACCCCCTGATCTGTCATCCGTTACAAAATAATACAAACTGAATTTTATCACAAGACGCCGCATATTGCAAAGGAAACACGCGGTCCGCGTTCCTGTGAAACGCCTGTGAACGGCTCCGCAGAATGCCCGTCTTCCTGCGTTCTGCACAAAGGATGCAGCGGCATTCACGGACGTATTCCTTCAAAAATCATATTGTCGCAATGAAGCTCCGCCCTCGCCTTTGTCTTCTCGTCACTCACCGTCCAGCCCAGCACGACAGTCCGGCCGCCCCGGTGCAGAGGCGTCAGAAACGGCCTCGGCTCTTTCATCTTACGGACATTGTAGGAAATGAAATCCGGTCGGGTCCACAGGTTGAACCGGCAGTTTGTCAGTGCGCTGCGGAGAGCCCACGGGATCTCCTTTTTCCCGGAATAATCATCCGCCAGCTGCCCCACCGGCGTCTCAGGCAGATTCATCCGCATGAACCGCACGGTAAAAGGGTTGAACGACTGCACCGCAAATTCCCCGTCATACTTACGCATTCTGGCACAGAGCCGCCGTTCCAGCCGCCCCGCCGGAGACCTCCGGTTTTTCACCTCAATCAGCAGAGGGACCCGCCCGCGCACCAGATCCAGCACCTCCTCCAGGCGGGGGATCGTATGCTCGGTATCCATCAGCGCGATGCGTTTCAGCTCCCGGCTGTGCAGCGCCGCCGACATCCTCTGTATTCCCGTCATTCTCAGAAGATCCCAGTCATGCAGCACGAACAGTTCTCCGTCCGCGGTCATCTGTATATCCAGTTCGATGGGGTATCCCGCATCCATCGCCGCCTGAAAAGCGCCCATGGAGTTCTCTGGAATCCCTCTTGTTCTGTCATGAAGCCCCCGATGGGCGATCGGCCTCGTCAGAAGCCAGCTGTCCCTTCCGATTCTGTTCAAATGTCTCCTCCTTCAGTCATCGTCTGCCGGCGCACAGCATACTGCTGCTATCGGATCGTGCGCGCGGCACTGCCGGCCGGCCTCCGTCCGGCCGTCGTCAGCGCCCATTAAGTCCGACAGGGACTTAATGAGCAGATGCTACGTATAACTTTATCAAATGCGTCATGCCATGTCAAATCAGACACGCCGGCAGTTGTATCTGTCATTTCCTCTGTTTTCAGGGCCTTTCCGCATCCGGCCGCAGCAGTCCGCCAAATATTTTATATATTTTTCACAAAAAAATAACTTTTATCTATTGACAAAGCACAAGAATAGGTATATATTTCTAACATAAATTAATAAAGATGCATACAGCAATGAAAGGCAATGAACGGGAAAAGTACCATGGAGGTTCCGTCACAGTGAGCCGGAGACAGTGAGAACCCGGCACCAGGAGGCCATGCGAAGAACACCCGGGAGCTTCGAGCAGAACGCGCGTCCCGTCGGAGAAATCCGATTCTGCCGCGCCAGTAAGTAAGACGAGTTGTGATCGTTACATCACACGGGCTTGTTGGAGCCCAGAAGGGATCGCTTCAGCGATAAATTAGGTGGCACCGCGGATAGCAGCTATTCGTCCTAAACGGATTGAGAAGCTGCGACAGAAATATTCGGAGGTGCTTTTTATGTGTTCGATTATCGGTATAACCGGAAGAAAACTTTCCCGAGAGGAGGTTTCTGCTCATTTTCAGGAGACCGCATCCCGCGGACCGGACAAAATGCGGCTGGAAGAGGCCGGTCCCGGATGGCTGGGTTTTCAGCGTCTGTCCATCATGGATCTGTCCTGCGGGGGCATGCAGCCCTTCCACGCAGGCGGCGACAGTCTAGTCTGCAACGGCGAGATCTACGGGTTCCGCGATCTGCGGGAACGGCTTTCCGGGGAATTTCACTTTGTCAGCGAAAGCGACTGTGAGGTGATTCTTCCCCTCTATCACAAATACGGGTTCGCCGCGTTTTCCATGCTGGGCAGTGAATTCGCCCTGCTGATTTACGATTCCGCTCTGGACTCCTTTGTCGCTGCGCGGGATCCCATCGGCATCCGCCCTCTCTATTACGGATATGACGCGGCGGGAGAGATTGCCTTCGCCAGCGAGCCCAAGGTCCTGGTCGGGCTCTGCGACGCCATCCGCCCCTTCCCTCCCGGTCACTACTGGGCGGGAGGCGCGTTCCATCCCTACATTTCCCTTACCGGCGCGGAGCCTGCTGTTTCCGGCGGCCTGGATGAGGTCTGCCGGGGTATCCGCAGCCGCCTGATCCGCTCGGTAGAAGCGAGACTGGACGCGGACGCGCCTCTGGGCTTCCTTTTGTCCGGCGGCCTGGACTCCAGTCTGGTCTGCGCCATCAGCGCAAAGCTTCTGGGAAGAAAGATACGAACCTTCGCCATCGGCATGGACACGGATCCCATCGATCTGAAGTACGCCAGAGAAGCGGCGGATTTCATCGGCTCCGAGCATACGGAATTTCATATGACGCGACAGGAGGTTCTGGATGCGCTTCCTGAGGTTATTCGAATTCTGGGAACCTGGGACATCACTACGATCCGCGCCAGTCTGGGCATGTATCTCTGCTGCAGAAAGATTCACGAAACGACCGATATCCGCGTACTGATGACAGGAGAAATCTCCGACGAGCTTTTCGGCTACAAATACACGGACTTCGCTCCGGACGCCGAGAGTTTTCAGCAGGAATCCGTCAAACGGATCCGTGAGCTCCATATGTACGACGTTCTGCGGGCGGACCGCTGCATTTCCGTAAACTCCATGGAAGGGCGGGTGCCCTTCGGGGACACGGATTTTGTCCGCTATGTGCTGAGCATCGATCCTGCGATGAAGATGAACACCTACGGAATGGGAAAATACCTGCTCCGCCATGCGTTCGAGGATGACAAGCTCCTGCCGGAGGACATCCTGTGGCGTCAGAAGGCGGCCTTCTCCGATGCGGTGGGACACTCGATGGTGGACGACCTGAAGGAATACGCGGAAGCCCGTTACACCGATGAGGACTTCCTCCGGGGCGCCGCGAAATACGATTACGCCCGGCCCTTCAGCAAGGAGAGCCTGCTCTACCGCGATATCTTCGAGACATATTATCCGGGACAGGCGGAAATGATTACCGACTTCTGGATGCCCAACCGTGAGTGGGAGGGCTGCGACGTGGACGATCCCTCCGCGAGAGTACTGACAAATTATGGTGAAAGCGGCAGATAGCCGCGGAAAGGATAGAAATATGGATATGAAAGCATCACCGGCAGAATATTACGGCTCCATGGTATTCGACGAGAAAACGATGAAGGAACGCCTCTCCGGCGCGTCCTTCACGACGTGGAAGACCTGCATCACCACAGGCGAATCCCTGGATATCTCCACCGCGAACGAGATCGCCGAAGCAATGAAGCAATGGGCGGTGGAACGGGGCGCCACCCACTACACCCACTGGTTCCAGCCGATGACCGGCGCTACCGCGGAGAAACACGACAGCTTTATTTCTCCGACGGAGGACGGCCGGGCGCTGATGGACTTCTCCGGCAAGGAACTGGTCAAGGGCGAGCCGGACGCCTCCTCCTTCCCCTCCGGAGGACTGCGGAGCACCTTCGAGGCGCGGGGATATACCGCCTGGGATCCCACATCCTTTGCCTTTGTGAAGGAGCATTCCCTGTATATCCCGACGATCTTCTGCTCCTACTCCGGCCAGGCGCTGGACAAGAAAACCCCTCTGCTGAAATCCATGGACGCGGTAAGCCGGGCGGCAGTGCGGATTCTGCGGTTATTCGGAGACACGGAAACCAGACGGGTCGTGGCGCAGGTAGGTCCGGAGCAGGAATATTTTCTGATCGACAAATCCCTGTACAACAGGCGTGAGGATCTCCGGATGACCGGGCGCACACTGTTCGGCGCGAGGCCTCCCCGCGGGCAGGAGATGGAGGATCACTATTTCGGCATGATCAAGCCGCGGGTGGCCGCCTTCATGCAGGATCTTGACGAGGAGCTGTGGAAGGTGGGCGTTCCTTCTAAAACAAAGCATAACGAGGTCGCGCCGTCGCAGCATGAGATGGCTCCGGTTTTCAGCGACGCCAACACCGCCAGCGATCATAACCAGCTGGCCATGGAAATGCTGAAGAAGGTGGCTGACCGCCACGGCTTCGTCGCCCTGATTCACGAAAAGCCCTTCCGGTATGTGAACGGCTCCGGCAAGCACGATAACTGGTCTCTTTCCACCGACACCGGCAAGAACCTGTTCCGTCCCGGCTCCACGCCGAGTCAGAACGCACAGTTCCTGCTCTTCCTGGCAGCCTTCATCAAGGGCGTCGATGAGTATCAGGAGCTGCTGCGGGCCACGGTCGCGTTTCCCGGGAACGATCACCGTCTGGGCGCGCAGGAGGCACCGCCGGCCGTGATTTCCATTTTCCTGGGTGATGAACTCAGCGCCGTTGTGGATTCCATCATCAGCGGCACCGACTATACAGATACAGGGAAGAAGACTCTTGAGATCGGCGTAGACGTGCTGCCGGAAATTCCGCTGGACAACACAGATCGCAACCGGACCTCCCCCATGGCCTTCACCGGCAACAAATTCGAATTCAGGATGCCGGGCTCTTCCCAGTCCATCGCCGGACCTAATGTGGTTCTGAACGCCGCGATGGCAGAGGAACTGCAGCAGTTCGCGGAAGAGCTGGAAGGCTCCGAGCATTTCATGGAAGATCTTCAGGCCCTTCTGAAACGGGTGTTCACCGAACACAGGCGGATCCTGTTTGACGGAAACGGCTATGACGAGGCATGGATCCGTGAAGCAGAAGCCAGAGGACTTTCCAACCTGAAATCCACCGCGGACGCGCTGACCGCCTACACCGACAAAAAAAATGAAGAACTTCTGATCCGTCACGGTATATATATGGAAGAGGAAATGGAAGCACGCGGTATCATCCACGTGGAAAACTACAAAACAGTCATCAACATCGAAGGTCGCACTATGGCGGACATGATCCGGAAAAGCATCCTGCCTGCGGCGTCAGAGTATTCCGCCGTGCTGTGCAGCCGCGCGGCGCTGAAGAAGAACGCCGGCATCGGCGCCTCTTATGAAACGGAGCTTGCCCGTCAGATCAGCGATGAAACGGACGCGCTGGCAAAGGCATGCAGCCGGCTGGAGCAGAGTCTGAACCAGATGCCCGGCGACAACATTGAAGCGCTGCACTACTGCCACGATGAAATTATCCGGGATATGGACGAAGCCCGGGACATCGCCGACCGGCTGGAGCTCATGGTGGACAAAAAATACTGGCCCTTCCCCACTTACGCGGATCTGCTTTTCAGCGAGCGGTGAAGCTGGCGAGAACTGTATATATGACGGCCGCTGCGTAACACCTGCGGCCGTTATTTTGTCAGCGAATATTCCACTTGCTCCGAACCGCCTTTTCCCGGGCGGTCGAATAATAGTTGGGAAACGCCTCCTTCAGATACCGGGCGTTGCTCACCCAGTTCATCAGCATCAGTTTCAGCACCCGGCTGAAATCCTCGTCGAGATGACGGATATCCTCCTCGCTCAGCCGGGAGTAATCGCCCCTGAGCCGGAATTCGTCAATCAGATGAAACACTCCCCACAGCATCTCCGTGAAATCCTCATGCTCCAGAAGCATGGGATTGGACGAAATGACAAGAAGGGCGACTCTCCGATCCAGAATCAGTTTTCTTGAACTCTCATAGATCTCCTCGTTAATGCTGACCCGGATATCTCTCTCCGAAAGTTCTCTCCTCAGCCGCCGTTCCTCCTCTTCACAGTCTACACTGCGGTCCGCCAGTGACGCCAGCTCCGCACCGTCGTCAGCCGCCCGGAGAATCAGCGCCATCAGCCTTGCTCCCAGCTCCGTATAGAAGGTGCTGGTCAGCATACGGGTCTTCTCCTGTCGCTCTTTTTTCTCCTGCGCCGCGATCAGTTCTCCCACCACCAGGGTGGCGATGGCAATGGTCACCGGCATGAAGGCGAAATCCTGAAGGATATAGAACGCCGTGTTTCTCACATCGTGAAAAATCAGAATCTGAAGTCCGTAAATCAGTGCGGAAACCGCAATCAGCAGGAGGACAATCCTGCGCATCTTACCTCTGTCCATCGTTTTCTTTCCCTTTTACTTTTCTTCTGCTGTACTCCTGCTGTGGCCGCACCGGACGCAGGCGCCATCCGGCAGAATCGTTTTTCTCTTCTGTCAGAACGTCTTTACTTTCTTTGTTACAGCTGCGCCAGCCGGCGGTACAGGCTGCGGATGTCCTCTGCCGAGGGAACTCTCGGGTTCGTCTTCAGGCAGCGATCCTTCAGCGCGTTTTCCGTCATGCGGTCAATGGCCGCCATATACGCATCCCGGTCTATTCCCAGCTCCTCCAGATTTCCCGGAATCCCGATACGGTCCATCAGCGCGCGGATGTGCCGTACCAGCAGATGAATCGTAGCCTTATTTGTTCCGGCCGAAACGCCGACCACACGGGCTATATCGAGATACTGCAGCAGAGAATCGCCTTCTCCCGGCAGCTCAAGCCCTGCATTATATTCGATGCTCAGCGGCAGGAACATGGCGCAGCAGCGGCCGTGAGGAATGTGGAACTGCTCTCCGAGCTGATGAGCCATACTGTGACATATCCCGAGAGACGCCACGTTGAAGGCCGCTCCCGCCATACAGGACGCGTTATGCATATGCGCCCGGGCGTTCAGATCCGAGCCGTCGGTCACACACCGCTCCAGGAAGTCGAATACAGTCCGGATGGACTTCTCCGCAAAGGCGTCTGTAAAATCATTGGCGTTCGTGGAAACAAAGGCTTCAATAGCGTGTGTCAGAACGTCCATTCCGGTATCCGCCGTGATTTTCGGCGGAACTGTCTCCGTCAGCAGCGGATCCAGGAACACCACATCCGGCGTCAGATCATCGTCTACCAGCGGATATTTGACGCCCGCCGCCTTGTCCGTTATGACCGCGAACGCGGTAACCTCACTGCCTGTTCCGCTGGTCGTGGGCAATGCCACGAGCCGGGGCAGGTCCACGCCGCGATACTGGGCATAAAGCTTGACCACTGCCTTCGCCGTGTCGATGGCGGAGCCTCCTCCCATCGCAAAAACCGTGTCCGGATGGAAGTTCACGATGGCGTTCAGGCAATCCTTCACCACCTCCATATCCGGATCCGGAACCACCCGGGCGAAGATATCGTAGGGAACATTCATTTCGCGCAGTGTTCCGGTGACCAGATCCGTCTTTCCGGACTCCTGCATAAACGGGTCGCAGATGACATACGCCCGCCGCATCTCGAAATTCCGGATCTCCTCACAGCACCTGTGCCCCATGAAGATTCTGGTATTCATTATGAATTTTTCCATAAAGTCAATTTCCTTTCTGTTCATGCCTGCCGGCGTCCGTTTTTCAGCCGAATATCACGTCTTCAATGTCTTCGCAGGAAGATGCGATGCAGTCTGCACGGTTCAGCATCAGAAACGCCCTGCTGCGAAATCCCCAGTCCACCGAAATGCAGTCCAGTCCGGAATTCGCCGCCGTCTGGATGTCCACCTCGGAATCTCCGATGTAGACCGCTTCCCGGCGGTCAGTCTTCAGCTGCCCCAGCGCCTTCTCCACCATATCCGGATACGGCTTGCGGCGGATTCCCCGAACCTCGCCTGCCGCGTAATCGAACAGCCCCTCAAAGTGTTCCCGGTTCAGGCTCTGAACTGCCTCATCCGGCTTGTTTGAGACCACCGCGATTCCGATGCCCCGCCGTTTCAGATTTCTGAGCATCGGCAGGATCCCGGGATAAGGACCGGTTTTTATATTACAGTGCTCCGCATAATACGGCGTGTATGCCGCCCGGATTTCCTCCGCCAGCTTCTCATCGACGGAAAGGGGCGGCTCGTCCTTTGTTCCGATCTGCTCCAGCCTCTCCAGAGGAAATCCGTTCTCCACCGCCAGTGCTCTTCGGATCGCCACAGCGGCGCCGCTTCCGAAGAAAAGCTTCACCTCGTCCTCACTGAAGTCGCTCCGACGTCCGAATTCCCTGAACGTATGATTCAGCGCATCCCTCAGATCCGCAATCGTATCCAGAATCGTTCCGTCCATATCAAAAATTGCAGCCTTATATCCCATATATTTTCCGTCCTATGCTTTCGTAAACTTGTCCTTCGCCTGCCCGCATCTCGGACAGTTCCAGTTCTCCGGCAGTTCTTCAAACTTTGTTCCTGCCGGAATTCCGTGATCGGGATCACCGATTTCCGGATCATATACATATCCGCAGACCGTGCAGACATATTTCCCGGTGGATTCCTTCACAATGGCCTCTTTCGGAGGAATGCTCTCCGGTGGATTATCCAGATCGCATACCCTCTTTGCCTCCAGGTTCTCATAACCCAGCGGCGTATGCGTGGAAACATAGACAGTAGGATTGTTTCTGATGAATTCTCTAACCATGTCCAGCGATGTTCTTGCCGCATCCAAATCCTCAAAGATCGTGGACAGTTTGTTTTCATACAAAGCCTCATCAGTATATGTAATATCTCCATGAATCATGTAGAAAAGACCCCCGTCTTCCACAATGACGATGCTGTTTCCCTTTGTATGACCCGGCGCAGGGATGTATCGAATCCCTTCCGCAATCTTCTGCGAACGCGGGAAATTATGATAGGGTCCATCCTCAAAGGTCGCTGCGAGAGTATTTTGGTACGGCTTCATTTCGTCAGAATCCAGATCTTCCCTGCTGCAATATATGGTCGCATTAGGAAAACTTCTCAATTCGCCGGTATGATCCGCATGTTTATGGGTGACCAGGATCTTAGAAATCTGCTCCGGCTGATATCCTGCCTCTGCCAGAGCCGACACATAATCTGTGATCTTGTTCCCCATGAAGAGAATCGTCTTTTCATCCGGAACCTGCTCCGGAAATTCCTTCGGCAGGCCGGTATCTACCAGGATAACCTCGTCACCGGTATCGATTACATAATTCTGCAGACTGGATCTGTACCGGATCGCAGGATCAAACTTCTCCATCCCTTCTTCTCCCCCAAAAGGAAGAGGCTGCAGCATATAGCCGTTCTCAAAAAGCTTTACTGGTTTAATCTGCATAATATCTCTCCTTACCGTAGATTTTCCGGAACAAAGAGTCCTCTGTCCGCGAGGTCTACGCCCTCGTTCTGAAGCAGTTTTATCTTCTTGTCCATGCCGCCGGCATAACCCGTAAGGCTTCCGCTCTTTCCGACAACCCGATGGCAGGGCACGATGATCGTCAGAGGATTGTGACCGACCGCACCGCCGACCGCCTGAGCCGAAACCCGATTTTTTCCGGTCTTCTCCGCGACAGCCTCCGCAATCCGCCCATATGTCGTTGTCTGACCAAAGGGAATTTTCAGCATTTCACAGGAAACCATTCTGCGAAAATCCGAGCCGGTGAGCTCCAGCGGCGGCAGAAATCCCGGATCCTTTCCCTCAAAATACAGATCCAGCCATTCCTTTGTCCTCAGAAAAACCGGCAGCTCTTGCTCTACAGGCTGCTCCGCTTCGTCCATCAGACTTCTGTCGTATTTCTGACGGTCGAACCAGAGGGCATAGAGCTTCTCTCCGTCCTCCGAATACATCGTCATGATCCCCAGCGGCGAATCGTATTTCATGCAGTAACTCATTTCCGTCCCCCTTACAGATATTCCTCAGTGAACTGAATCCTTACAGTTCCGTACGCCGCCTATCCGAAAAAGCGCCGGATCTCCGCTTCCGCAGACTCCGGGGAATCGGAGCCGTGAATCAGGTTGTATCTTGTCGACGCGGCGAAATCACCGCGAATCGTTCCGGCCTCCGCGTCTTCAAAACGGGTGGCCCCCATCAGGATGCGCATTCCCCGGATCGCGTTTTCTCCTTCTACGATCATTGCCAGAACCGGCCCCGACGTCATGTATTCCACGATGTCCGGGAAGAAGGGCTCATCCTTCAGATGCGCGTAATGCTCCCGCAGGATCGGCTCGTCCAGTGTCATCATTTTCGCGTCGGCGAGGCGATAGCCCTTTCTCTCGATGCGGGCGATCACTTCCCCCGCAAGTCCGCGCCGGATGCAGTCCGGCTTCAGCATTATATATGTACGTTCTGATGCCATTATTGTTGTCCTTTCTCCGCGGCTGCCGCCATGCATGCGTTTGCCGTTCTTCGCGGTTTCCGCAGAGGCAGCGTCGCTGCGTCCGCGGCTGCCGCCGTTCCTGCTACCTCTCTCCAAACAGATCCGCCAGCACCTTGTCGGCGCTCATGCTGCGGTATTTCTCCGGATCCGCAAGCTTCTTCCCGCTCCAGCGGAAGCGGCCGTAGTCCCTGTTATATGAGGAGCCGTAGGTCAGGGTCGTCGACGGGAAACGGCTGTACCAGGAAGGATAATATTTCTTCATGTACTTTCTGGCAAGCTTCGCCGCCTGACTGTTTTTCACGCCTGCCCTGCTGTAGGTTCCACTGAGTTTAACGCCTGCCGGAGAACAGTGCAGCACGACGGTGCTTCCGTCCCTGCATTCACCCAGAGAAATCCAGATATGCTCCGGTCCGCTCATGATGTCCCCGGCCTGATGCTTCTTCACCTTACTCGCTTTGGTCCAGTTCCCGTAGCCGAGGTCGGCGAACCATTTCCCCTGCTTGTCGGCGCCTTTCACAAAGCCCTTGCTTCCGTTCACGGTATGCAGAGTATTGTACATGAGCCACCCCACATATCCCGAACAGTCCAGTCCGCTGTTAATCTGATACCGGTAATTATTATAATTGTAGTACTTTGTTTTCGTGGCCGCAAAGGCTCTCCACCTGGGAGAGGTTCCGACGGTGCGCGCAGGCGTGCCTGCTCCGTTGTCGGCTTTGTTCCATCCGCCGCCCCAGACGTACATCGTACTCCCCATCGGCGCCAGCGCGGTACGCAGGAAATTCTTCACTGTGGAAACTCCTGCGGAAGCCACCGTTGTGTATCGCACAGCGCTTTTCTTTGTCTTAAGGTAGGAATTTCCCTTCTTCGTCCACGCTCTGACCGTGTAGCCATAGGTCACGCCCCGGGTCATATTCTTCCGGATCACTTTACAGGAGGTCACCTTTGCAACCCGGGTCAGTTTGCCGTTTCCGGCCTTCTCATAGACGATATATCCCTTCGCGCCGGACACCTTCTCCCAGGACACGGCGATACGGGTGTTCACCGCCGTCGCCATCACGCCCTCAGGCGCACTTTTTGTGAAGGTTGCGGCACTGCACTGCCGCGGTACAAGCAGAACCAGGAGCATCAGGCACAAAGCCGCCGCCACCGGCGTCATTCTTTTCATCATCGTTTTCATATACTCTCCTTCTCCTCTTCCTTATCCCGGGGAAGCCCGATTTCAAACTGCTGGTAGTCCCAGGCGTCCAGCCACCGGCGCAGACGCTCCTCGTCATAGGGAACATTGTTTCCGAGCTCCTTTGTCAGCCCCGGATCCTTCGCATAGAAAACGCCCCGGTCATATTTCCAGAAGCACAGCACATGCCCGTTACGGACCTTTCTTTTGTTCCCCCGGATATCATAAAAATCGGTCTGCCGTGAGGACGCCCAGATTACCGTATTCTCCCCGGACAGCGCCTTCTGAAAAGCCTCCGCGCTCCGTTCAAGGGGTCTGGACTCTATACCGAACAGCCGCCGGTTCATCCCGTTAAATCTGAGCTGAGCGTCGCCGCCGCAGATACTTGTGGCCTCCCTGTCGCAGACTCGCCGCTGATCGATTCCCGCAGAATCCCGCATACGATACACGTCCTCCGGCGTCAGCTCCCGGCCGGTGAGAATATCGATGCACATGGTCAGCGCCACCAGTCCGCAGCCGTTGTAGTCAACCGCTCCCTCCCAGTAAGGAAGCGATTCCCAGGGCGCACCGTGCCGCTGCGAAAAAAACAGGTTCTCTCCCCGCCTCTCCATTTCCTTCCGGCTCATCCGCATCCCTCACGCCTTCCACAGATCGGAAACAAAATACATCATGGCGCACCATGTCACCATCGGATAACGATGCCCATGGGGATCCTTCCCGTCCCGCAGCAGGCGAAGGACCTCTTCCCGGGTGGCCAGAAGGAATCCCGCGAATTTCTCGCTTCCCACGGCGCCCTTCTGATTCAGTTCAGAAAGGTCATCCAGATGAGCCGTCATGGCGATCAGCGCCGTACACTCGTCGGTAAATCCGGGGCTGTTGAACACCAGCGGATTGACCATGCGGATATCGTCCGTGACCTTCAGCATAATCCCGGTTTCCTCATAGATTTCCCGTTTCATCGCCGTGAACAAAGGCTGATCCGATTCTTTGTCGCTCTCGTCCACCAGGCCTGCGGGAATGCTCAGCATATACTGTCCCGTAGGATAACGATATTCGTAATCCAGCAGCAGCCGGGGCTCGCTGTCCGGCGTCTCGATTACAAGAAATCCGCTGACCGCATCCGGCAGCATGGAATTAAAATCATTTTCTGATTTTATCGCCGCAATATTCTCCAGTTCCCTGCGCGAGGCGTCATAATAATGCGCGCCTTCCTCGTACTGAAGGTCGAAAACCCTGACAAATCTGGTGTCTGCTACGGTCTTAACGTTATCCTTCCGGATTGCCATACTGTGTCACTCCTCTCAAAGAAATCCTGCTTTCATTATATCGGTAAAACAGAGATTGTCAATCTTTCCATCGTTCCGGAGCGGATTCCGCAGGGGCTGTAACGGTCGCAGGTGAAACGAGCAGAGAGAATAGACAAACTCCACCGATTGTCTGAGAGATGAGGTCCCGAGTTTCGGTGGAGTTCTATTCTCTGTGAGTGAGCCGCCGCGATCGTCAGCGGCGAGGACAAAGCGACGGCGCTGCCCCGCCTGTCGCTGCATAGAAAGAGCCGTTACACCTGATTCGACAGCCCTTTATTCTGCGGTTACACCGCTACGCCTGCCGGCTCCACCAGCTGACGCGGGCCCGCATCAGCGATCGCCGGATCGATGTCAGGGTATTTCTCCGCAAAATTCTTCTCAAACAGCGCTGCCAGCCGGTTCGCCTGAAAATCGTAGGCCTCGCTGTCCTTCCATGTCGCCCGCGGATCCAGGATTTCCGCCGGTACGCCGGGGCAGCTGACGGGAACGTCAAGATTGAACTGACGGTTATGAACGAATTTTACATTATCCAGTTCTCCGTTCAGCGCTGCCGAGATCATGGCTCTCGTATATTTCAGACGGATGCGGGATCCTTCTCCGTAGGGGCCTCCGCTCCACCCTGTGTTGACCAGATAGACGCGGGTACCGTATTTTTCGAGCCGTTCTCCCAGCATCCGCGCATACACCTCCGCGCGCAGCGGCATGAACGGTTCGCCAAAAAGGGTGGAGAAGGTTGGCTGAGGCTCTTTGACCCCGCGCTCCGTCCCCGCCAGTTTCGCGGTAAATCCGGTAATGAACTGATACATCGCCGCGCTGCCGGACAGCCGCGAAATGGGAGGCAACACTCCGAACGCATCCGCTGTCAGGAAAACTACCGCCTTCGGCACGCCCCCGCGTCCCGGCTTCTGCGAATTGGAGATGAAGTCCACAGGATATCCGACACGGGTGTTTTCCGTCAGCGACCGGTCTTCAAAATCCATCTCCCCGGTTTTCGGATCCATCACCACGTTTTCCGCAACTGCGCCGAATTTCACCGCGTGATAAATCTCCGGCTGCTCATCCTCCTTCAGGTCGATGCACTTGGCGTAACAGCCTCCCTCAATATTGAACACTCCGGTATCCGACCAGCCGTGCTCGTCGTCGCCGATCAGCTTTCTTGCCGGATCCGCCGACAGAGTGGTTTTACCCGTGCCCGACAGGCCGAAGAACACCGCCGTCTCCCCGGTCTCCGGATCCATATTGGCGGAGCAGTGCATCGGGAGCACATGATCCTCCGTCGGGAGCACGAAATTCATTACTGAGAACACGGATTTTTTTATTTCGCCGGCGTACTGCGTTCCCGCGATGATTACAAAATGAGCTTCATAATCGATGATGATCGCCGCCTCCGAATGTATCCCGAAACGCTCCGGGTCACATTTGTACCCCGGTACCGCGAGAATCGTAAAGTCCGGCTCGCCGAACCGGTCCAGTTCCCCGTCCTCCGGGCGGATGAGCAGATTCCGGATAAACAGATTCTGCCACGCTTTCTCATTGATGATTCTGAATTTCCTGCGATGCTCCGGATCCGCTCCTGCGAATCCGTCGAACAGAAATACCTCCCGTCCGTCCATGTACCGGATCATTTCGTTTTTTATGGCAAGGAAGGTTTCCCTGTCGATGGGTCGGTTGACCTCTCCCCAGTGAATAAGGTCATGCACGCCCTCTGAATCGACAATATATTTGTCGTGAGGCGATCTTCCTGTATATTTCCCGGTCTTCACCACCAGCGCTCCCGTGTCCGCAAGATGTCCCTCTCCGCGGCTCAGCGCCTTCTCCACCAGCGCTGCCGGATACAGGTTGCGATACACCCGGCCGGGCTTCATTCCAATACGTTCAAGACTGCACATCTCCATTTCTCTCCATCCTTTCGTATATCATCGGGTTTCGGATTTCTTCTTGATTTCATTATAGGAGCATAGTAAACTATAATCAAATACTTATGTATTTATATTTTGTATAACTCTATAACTATGCCAAGGAGGCATCAGCATGTTCAGAGGAATGCATTACGTATACAGCGTGTACAAAGAACGGAGTTTTTCCAGGGCCGCCGCTGCGCTTCACATCTCGCAGCCATCTCTGAGCGCCAATATCCGGCGCATTGAGGAGAAGGTGGGCTGTCCTTTGTTCGATCGAAGCACAAAGCCTCTGGAGGTGACGGAATGCGGCGCGCGGTACATCCGCTGTGCAGAGGAAATCATGGCCATTGAGAACGGATTTGAATCGTATATAAACGATCTGGAGGGACTGAAGACAGGAACGCTGAATTTCGGAGGAAGCAACTTTTTTTCCTCCTGGGTGCTTCCACCGCTGATTTCTGATTTTTCAAGGGAATACCCGGATCTGGACATCACACTGACGGAAGCGCGGTCCGTAGAGCTCACGCGGATGCTGCAGGACGCAGCCATCGATTTCGTGATGGACAACAAAGAACTGGACCTGGAGGTCTTCGACCGCAGGCAGGTGGGAAACGAGCAGCTTCTTCTGGTTGTGCCCGAAGGCTTTTCCGCAAACCGGACACTGGAGGAATTTCAGATTCCTCTCCCCGAAATCCGCAGCGGCGCTTTTCGGGAAAGCCGGACGCCGGCAGTACCGCTGCATCATTTCGAGGACTGCCCGTTCATCCTGCTCCATCCGGAAAACGACACAGGGAAACGCAGCTACCAGATCTGTCAGGAACAGAGCTTCCGCCCCCATGTCGTTCTTGAGCTGGATCAGCAGCTGACCGCCTACAACATCGCCAGTTCCGGACTGGGAATCACCTTCTCCGGAGAGCGTCTGCTGTCCAGCGTTCCACCGAACCCGAAACTGGTGTATTACAGGCTCTCCAGCCGCTTTGTGACCCGCAACATCTATCTGTACTGGAAGCGGGGCCGTTATGTGAGCAAGGCAATGCAGGTCTTTATGGAATTTATCGCTGCGCCGGGGAATCCGGCAGAAACAAAAAAAGCCGCGTTCGGGCAGGCGGCGCGTTGAAGAGCCGGCCGGCGCCGCGGGCGTCATTCACGCTCCGCGGGCTGCCCGTTCTTTTTGCGGCCGCAGTTCTCCAGTTCTGCTAAAGCACAGTGACTGCAGTCGCCGCCGCAGCTGATGCTCTTCCCGGCTTTCTTTTGTTTATAAATGCTGTACAGCGCCGCCGCGGCAGCCGCCGCAACGATGGCGATTACAATTCCGGTTGCCATACTGTCACCCCCCTTATCCGTCCGATCCGGTTCATTCATCCGAGTCCGAGCGTCGTGCCGGCAAGATGCACCAGGAATGCCAGAATCCACGCCACGACGCATTGGAATACAACAGTTCCCATCGCGTACTTCCACCCCTGCTCCCTCTTAATGGAGGCGATCGCCGCGATGCACGGCGTATAGAGAAGGCAGAACACCAGGAAAGTCACCGCTGACAGCGTGGAAATCGATGCGGTCAGCTTCGCGACGCTGCCGAACAGAATGGAAATCATGGACACGATACTCTCCTTGGCCATGAATCCGGAAATCACGGAGGTCACGATTCTCCAGTCCCCCAGCCCGAGCGGGCGGAACGCCGGAGCGATCAGTCCGGCGATCGCCGCCAGCATGCTGTCCTGAGAGTCGGCGACCATGTTAAGCCCGAAATCGAAGGTCTGCAGGAACCAGACCACAATCGTTCCCACAAAGATCACCGTGAACGCCCTCTGCAGGAAGTCCCTCGCCTTGTCCCACATCAGCCGCAGTACATTTTTCAGACCCGGCAGACGGTAATTCGGGAGTTCCATAACGAACGGCACCGCTTCTCCGCGGAACATCATGTTCTTGGAGAAGAAGGCCACCAGTATCGCCATCGCAATTCCCAGTGCGTACAGACAGACCATAACCAGCCCTGCCTGACGGGGGAAGAACGCCGCGCTGAAAAACGCATAGATCGGAACCTTCGCGGAGCAGCTCATGAACGGAATCATCACCGTGGTCATACGGCGGTCCCTGGTGGAAGGCAGCGTCCGGGTTGACATGACCGCCGGAACCGTGCAGCCGAAGCCGATGAGCAGCGGAACGATGCTTCGTCCGGAGAGACCGATCTTCCGCAGCAGCTTATCCATCACAAAGGCAACACGGGCCATATACCCGCTGTCCTCCAGCATCGACAGGAAGAAGAACAGCACCACGATAATCGGCACGAAGCTCAGTACAGTTCCCACGCCGTTGAAAATCGCGTCGATAATCAGCGAATGCACCGGAGCGGACACGCCGGCGACTGTCAGTCCGTGATCCACCGCCTGTGTCAGCGCACTGATTCCGGCCGCCAGGAGATTCTGCAGAAACAGTCCGACAACACTGAAGGTCAGATAAAACACGCCGGCCATAATCAGCACAAACAGCGGAATAGCCGTCCATTTTCCGGTAAGAACCCTGTCGATTTTCCGGCTGCGTGCATGCTCACGGCTTTCCTTCGGCTTAATCACCGTCTCTGCGCAGAGCCTGCGTATAAAGAGGAATCTCATGTCCGCCATGGCCGCGGCGCGGTCCAGTCCGCGCTCCTCCTCCAGCTGCCGGACGATATGTCCCATCGTATCCTTCTCGTTCTGTGTCAGTTTCAGTGCCTCCTCGACCAGATGATCTCCTTCGATGAGCTTGCTCGCTGCGAACCGGACCGGAATTTCCGCCCGTTCCGCGTGATCCTCGATCAGCCTCATCGTCGCGTGGATCGTTCTGTGCACAGCGCCGTTGTGATCGTTTTTGTCACAGAAATCCGCCCGCCCCGGCACTTCATGGTAACGGGCGATATGAATCGCATGAGTAATCAGTTCCTGAATTCCCTCACCCTTAATCGCAGAGATCGGAACTACCGGTATCTGCAGAATCTCTTCCATTTCATTGATCCTGATCGAACCGCCGTTCCCCCGCATCTCATCCATCATATTCAGCGCCAGCACGACCGGGATTCCCAGTTCCAGCACCTGCATGGTCAGATACAGATTCCGCTCTATGTTCGTCGCGTCGATGATGTTGATGATCGCCGACGGCTTTTCCTCGAGAATGTACTGACGGGAAACGATTTCCTCGCTCGTGTAGGGAGACAGCGAATATATCCCCGGAAGATCCACAACCTCTGTTTCCGGATGCCCCTTGATGCTGCCGCTCTTGCGGTCCACCGTAACGCCCGGGAAATTTCCCACATGCTGGTTCGACCCGGTGAGCTGGTTGAAGAGCGTCGTCTTGCCGCAGTTCTGATTCCCGATCAACGCAAAGGTCAGTTTTCCCTCATCGGGACTGCTGTCATCCGGTCTTCCGCTGTTCACAGGCCCTTCTCCGATTCCGGGATGAAAGCTTTCCATCAGATGCGCCCCGGCCTTTTCCGCCTCATCATCCTGATAATCCCGATCCAAAGTCGCCCGGACATCCGTCACCCCTATGTTTTCCGCGTCCGCGAGTCTGAGCGTCAGCTCATATCCGTGAACCATCAGTTCCATCGGATCCCCCATCGGCGCAAATTTCACGAGGGAAACCTGCTCTCCCGGAATCAGCCCCATATCCAGAAAATGCTGCCGCAGCGCACCGTCGCCTCCCACAGAAACGATGGTCGCCGTCTTTCCTATTTCTAAATCACGTAATGTCGCCATATGCTGTCCGTCTCCCTTTTACCGTTGTTTCCGCTGGTATCATACCACAGAGTTTGGTATATCTAACATCATATTACAAAGGAATCCTCGAAATGTATCCGATCCGCAAAGGGTGCAAGCCGGGGATCCTCCAGATACGCCTCTGCCTCCGCCTTTCTGTCCCAGTAATGCATCGGAAAAATCTCCCATGCTCCCGCACACTCCATGAACAGAGCGATTCCTCGCGGAGCATGCTCCCGCAGGCGGGGATCCAGAGGAAGAAAAGCGACATCGACCGGCTGTCCCGCCAGCTTTTCGTACTCTCTGCGGCAGTCCTCCTCCGAGGCGAGATTCTCCTCCTCCGGCTCATCATACCAGTACCAGACATTCAGATCCCCCGCATGGAATATTTTGTGCCCCTCTGCCTCAACCAGAAAAGCGGAGCCCTGATCGGTAGAGCGCAGCGTCTGAACGGTGAGATCAGCAATGTTATACGTTCCGCCCGGCTCCACCGTTTTCACATCCCGGATCCCCGGCGGCACGGCTGCCGTACTGTCAATCACATAAGTCAGTTTCCGGAACCGCTTCCGGAGCGACCAGATGCAGTCACCGAAATGGTCCTCGTGCCCGTGGGAGACAAAGACAATCGCCTGCTTCTCCTCAGGCAGCTCCGGCAGAGTCCCCGTATACCAGTCAAAGATCAGAACTGTCTGCTCCAGTTCGATGCAGAAACCACTGTGATAAATATGTGTTATTTTCATGATGCTTCTGTTCCTTTCAGTTTTATTCTGTTTCAGAGAGCTTCGCTCCGGGTATTGAATCAGATGAAAAAACATATTGAAATGGGAGGTTTTAAATGAAGTTTAATGTTCCGGTCAACACGACCGATATCGTTGTACTCATCATTATCGCCCTCGTGTTCGTCGCGGGCGTCCGCGCCCTGATCAGCTTCTTCCGGGACCCGAAGAAAAAGCCCGCATCTGCGGTGAAACCCGCGAGCCGGCTGATCCGGTCCGGCAGCCGCGTCGCTCTCTATATCGACGGAATGCAGTGCGGTATGTGTGAAAGTCATATCAAGGACGCCATCCGGCAGGCAGTTCCCGGCGCCGCAAGGATTACGGCGTCCCATGTAAAGGGGGAAGCGAGCTTCATCATCCCCGACGAAATTTCCGGCGACGATCTGGAGACGGCGCTTCACAGAAGCATCGACCCCCTCGGTTACAGACTCAACTACATGACGACAAAATAGACGGCGGGAGGCGCGGACGAGCACCGGCTAACACTGCGGATACACAGCGAGAGACGCGGCGGTTATTTCCGGTTTCGCAAAACCTCCTGACCCCGGCGCGACAGCCGGTTCCCGAAGCTGATCAGCATCAGGACAATCAGGACGATGATAACGATCCCCACATATCCGCTTATGCTCTTGAATTTATTGGTGATTTCCATTTTACTGAAGGCCTGGGACGGCTTGCTCTTATCGAAGTAGACCGTTTCCCGGTCTCCTTTTTTGTATTCCCTGATTCCGCTGGTGCCGGTCGCCAGCAGGGATTTGTGGGTATAGGTTTTCCCTTTTACTTTGTACTGAAAGACCGGATAGACCTTCTTGCTGGACAGGAGCCCGCCGTCAGCCATTTCCGAAACCACTGCCGGGGTTTTCGTCAGCCGGTCTGTGGTCGCGGCCAGCAGGGGGCCGGTCGCCGCTGTCGCCCGCACAGTCACGAACAGAATAATCATGATGGCCAGGAACGTACTGAGGCTGAGTCCGGGTCCGCCGTCCTTTGCTCTGGCTCTTTTCCTTCTTGCCTTCGCCGGATCCTCTCCGCGTTTTTTCGCCATATTGTCCCTGGCAATCCTCTGGGAATCCCGACGGCGCTGCTGTTTCTTATTCGTGTTCGACATGATTGCATTCTCCTCTGTTCATTCTTTCGTGCTCCGGGAGCACCAGACAGTCATAACGGATGAGTTTCCCGGTAATGGAATATCCCGGCCTGCGACCCGCCAGAAAATCTCCTCTGACCGGCCGTTTGATGACGATCTTGCGAGGTCCGGCGTCCAGCGCCGCCCGGAGCAGACCCGATTCATCCTCACAGGGCTGTTCCAGCCGCTGCAGGAGCTGAAGCTTCTTTTTTGACAAAGCATTTTTCCTGCGTTCCGGGAACATCGGATCAAGCAGAACCAGATCCGGCGGCTCCTCCAACCCCCGCAAAAGGACACGGCTGTCTCCCTCGGTAAGCCGCATTCTCCCGGTAATTTCCTCTAGCTCCGGAATCTCCGCCGCCCTGCGGAGAGCGTCCCGGAGCAACGCCGCGATCACAGGATTATATTCACAAAGCTGCACATGGAAGCCCGCCGCCGCCAGCAGAAGAGAATCCTCTCCCAGTCCCGCTGTCGCATCCACCGCTGTCAATTGCGGGAACATGCTGCGTCTGCAGTCTCCCTCTGCCGGTTTCCCGGGCGCAGACGCAGCGAGGTCTCCCGTCTCACTGCATGTCTCCGAGCGTCCGCCTGTTCGTCGAAACCGGGCGGCCCGCACCAGAGTCTCCCTTCCCAGGGCGGACGGCCTCAGCCGCGGCAGGAGCTTTGTAAAATCACCGCGAAGAGACTGCCCTCCCGCTTCCAGGCACAGACCCTGCCGCCCGAAGCGGAGTACCGCGCCGCCGCTTTCAGCCGGCCGATGTCGCCCCGGCGGCCCGCATTCCTCCGAGCGATCATGTCCCGCCGTCCGGCAGTTCTCCGCGGTCCGGTCGTGCCCCGGCGGCCCGTATTCCAGCGGAACGCCCAGATGCTCCGCAAGCGCCTTTGCTTCCTTTATATAGCTTTCCTCTTCGCAGATTATTTTGTCGCAGGTTTTGCAGTTATCACGGTTATCGCCGTTTACTTTCATCATTACCACCATCGCCTCCGGCGCCTCCGCAGAATTCCACAACTCGTTCCAGAACCCGCGTTCCGGTCTCTCTTCCGATCTGATAAACTCTTTCCAGCTCCTCCGGGTCCTTTTCCATTTTTCCGATGTTGAGTTCATCGGACGGCCGGATCAGCAGGAGCCCGGGATCTCCGGCTTTTTCTCTCTGCTCCAGATTGTCGAGAACCGCATTATAGACTTCCGCACGCTCTGTCAGATCACGTCCCAGAGCAGGATACCGGTGAAGCATCAGTCTTACCGCAGGGAGAAGCGGACTTTTCTTTTTCCTGTAGCCAGGCGGCTGAGTCAGCAGCACCACGTTTTTCTGATAGCCGATGGATTCAAAGAACTTTACGGGAATGGAGTCTGAGCATCCGCCGTCCAGATACCCCCGTCCCTCTATCATGACGGGTCTTGACAGAACCGGCATACTCGCAGATGCGCGGAACCAGTCCATATCTGTTCCGTCGCCCCGTTCCAGTTCACGGTAAACCGGCTTCCCCGTCTCCGCATCCGTAGCCACTACATAAAAACGCATCGGATTTTCCCGGTATGTCCGGACATCAAAGGGATCCAGCCTGTACGGAAGCTGGTTGTAGCAGAAATCCGCCCCGTAAAGATCACCCGTCTTTCTCCAGGACTTCAGGCTGCAGTACCGCCAGTTTCCACAGAATCTTTTGTTATAACGGATTACCCGCCCCAGCTGCAGCGATTTCAGATTGCAGCCGAAAACGGCGCCTGCGGAAACTCCGATGGCGCCGTCGAACTGTACTTTGTTCTCTATGAAAATGTCCAGTACGCCAGCCGTAAACATTCCGCGCATGGCGCCTCCTTCAAGAACGATTCCTGTCTTCAAAGCTTACCTCCGAACCTGCCTCTGCTGTAAATCATCGTACTGTCATCAGTATAACACAGATCGCAGAGTTCTGCATGGATAAGTCTTTCGGGCGGCCGTCCGAGTGTCTGGGCATGTCTTCCGGACGGTTACATATCTGTCGGGCAGGAAAGTTTTCTCCTTATCAGCACTGCCGCACCCGCACCGGCTCCCGCCAGCACAGCGATCCAGAGAACCAGACCGGAGGCGTCTCCGGTGTCGGGATTGGACGAACCCGACTTCTGCGAAGTCTTTTTCGCTGTCTTGCCGCCATTATCCGAGCCGCTCTCATTCTTGCCCGGATCATCCTTTCCCTCTGCCTTGCCCGGATCGGTCCCCGCACTGTTCACAACGCTGACCTCCGCGTCTTTGCTCAGCGTGCCCGAAGCCGCTTCTTTACTGCCGTTGTATCTGGGCGTATAGCCCTCGCTTTCCTTTTCCTCCACGGTGTACAGGCTTCCTGTGGGCAGATCCTTCAGCCGAATCGCCTGTCCGTGGGAAAGAGTGATCTCCGCGCTGCCGTCCCGGAACTCCAGAGTACCGTTCTTCGGCGCAGTCACGCCCTCATCCTGTCCGGAAACAGTTTCACCTTCATAATTGAAGGTTTCCGTCACCGGATTTCCGTCCGAGTTCTTCAGTGTGATCACAAAGGTAAATTCGCGATCCTTCTGGTCTCCCGGCTCTGACAAAACCTTACTGACTGTGAGGTCATGGTATTTCCTGGTATTGGTGAACTCCACATCTGATTTCTGTCCGGCCGTGATGGTTCCTTCTGCGTTTTTCGCGCTGCTCGTATACTTTTCATTCTCCGCCTCAGTAACCTTATACTTTGTTCCTGCAGGAAGATGCAGCGCTGTCTTGCTCTCTCCGCTCTTAAGCGTGAAGCTGGCGGTGGAGTTTCCTGAATTGTCGTCGATCTTGAATGTCAGATCTCCGTATTTGCCGGAAATCTTCTGATTCAGAAGCTCCACAGTAAACCGGAACTCTCCGCTCGGGTTGTCCTCGCCCTCCACCTTCTTACTGACGGAAAGGCTTCCCTCCTCCCCGGTTTTCACTGTGAACGCGGTGGTGACAGACGCCCTCCGGATATCCGCACCCACCATATGCTGGAATCGTTTCCCGTCTGAAGCGACCACATCCCGGGCGGGTGAGTACTGATACAGTTCGTCGATCCACACGAGGCTGTCTGATTTCAGCGAAATTTCCTTTGTTCCTGTAATCTCCTTATCCGACACAAGCGCGAAACTCGTACCGGCCGTTACCGTATTTCCGGAGCTGCTGTTCTCAACGGTGACGCCGTCCGGCAAGTCGAGGGTGTACGTTCCCCGGTAGGTCGCCGGTTCATTAACCGTCAGAGTTCCGGTATGCCATTTCCCGTCCTGCGGATTGTAGGAAAATACCGCATCCCCCGTCACACTGACCTTGTCGGAGGAGGGCTTTTCCTGCAGCAGGCGCGCCGAGGATGCTTCTTTCACAAGAGTTTCTGCCAGTTCACCACTCGTTATATCGCTGAGGTCGTTATCAGCTATTTTATATTTGTACAAAAGATTCCATACGGCATCTTTTGTAGCAGTATAGGCCTGCTTTTCCGTGACAAAGTACCCCTTCGAGTATATATTGTCATACCACTGCAGCGGAGATGCGGTGCCTACGGACATGGATATGCAATTCATCGCCTTATAGAAAGGAAGCGCCGTAATCTGACCGTGCGTCAGACCAGAGGCTGTCGTACCTCCTTTGGCAAGTGCCAGAACCTCTCCCATAAATTTCTGAATCCGATCCATGTTCTCTTCGTAGTTCGCATAGGTGAACTGCGTGTTGCCGATGCTGTCCGGGAAATCCGAACGGATCACATCCGGCGCCCTCAGAAGCTCATTGAATTCGGCCTCCGTAATCTGGTGCCCTTTACTGACGATCTCATACAGATGCAGTCCGTTATAGGGATAGCCGGCATACAGAATGGCTTCCAGCTGCTGTATGCATTCCCGATATTCATCCGCAGAATCAAAATCCTTCTCGGTCAGATAGCCCTCCACATACTCCGGGACATCCGGAAGAGTGGATGTCGAATGAGGCCAATGCAGTGTATTGTTCATACAGTAGAGGATGATGCGCTCACTGGAATCATTCGGATTAGGCAGCCAATGAATCGTCGTATCCTCATCATAATTGATTTTCTGACCGGTCGCAGTATCAGCCGCAAAAGACGGCGCTGCAAGCGCGAGAACGATCAAGGCCACACAAAACAGCAGCCACAGTGATTTTCCGGCTTTCGTCATTGTTGATATTCTCCCTTTTCTTACACACTTTACACACTGACTGACACATGCTTCGCCGCGGGATTCGCCTGCATTCTGTCTTACATCCAAGTGCATTCCGTCATCCGAAGCACGAATTTCCGGCTGTGTCTGCCGCCGCTCCGCGAGGTCTACCGAGACTCGCGAAAGCCACGAAGCGCACCGAAATTCAGCGGGCAGGCACTAACCATAAATTAATTGCACACTTTAGAACAAATCTAATTGAGTCATTTTACCATAAATTTCCCATCATTACAATAGTTTTTTCTCCAGATAAGCCGGGGTTTTGTCCAGATTAAGCCGGTGTTTTTGTTCTGATTGACGCGGTATTTTTATCTCGACTGGGGGGGGTGTTTGTCTCGATTGACTCGATGCGATAACTTTCGTTCCTTTTTTGTCTTAATGCGATCGGAGCACTTTGTCAACGCTCAGTACGTTCAGTGCATATTGACGAAGAGTTAGACGGTGGTCAGAGTTGCCACATTTTTGGATTTTGACGAGAAATGTGGCAGATTTCATGACATCATGTGGAATATTTTTACATTTTTGTTGAGAAAAGTGCAGTTCACCCTATTTAACTCTACGTTTATCGTCTTTTACGTCGTGTAATTGTCATGTAAATTATATCTATAATTCATATTTATGCGTATTTGATTGATTTTTCAATTATTTCCGAACATAATTTTGCCACATTTTTGGATTTTATCGTGTTTTGTGGCAGATTTTCAAATCAATGGGTTTTTTAGGGGATTTGTAATCGTCAATTTACGATATGATGCTTGCTCATTAACCGCAATCCGCATCCTCCGGCCATCCTGCCGCCGGCCCGTCGCATCGCATCGAAGTCTCGTTGCCGGGCCGTCCCATCGCGGTTCCGTCACCGGCCCGCCGGCTCGTGCTTATGTCTCCGGTTCGTCTCTGTAACGGGCAACCAGCATCTTCACGTAATCAGTCTTCGGAGAGTGAAGAACTTCATCAGGCGTACCGTATTGCTGGATCTCGCCGCGATCCATAACCAGAATCCGGGTGCCAAGCCGGAGCGCCTCGTCGATGTCGTGTGTGACAAAGAAAACTGTGATTCCTGTCTTCTCATAGATCTGTTTCAGTTCCTTCTGAAGCTGTCCTCGCGTAATCGCATCCACCGCACCGAAGGGTTCGTCCATCAGAAGGATTTCCGGAGACGCCGCCAGCGCTCTGGCAATGCCGACCCGCTGCTGCTGACCGCCGGACAGCTCCGCCGGGTAGCGTTCCTTCAGACCGGCGTCCAGCCCGACAAGGCCCATCCATTTATCCACCGCCCGCCTGGTCTTTTCCCGATCTCTGCGATTCCAGAGATTCGGCACATACGCGATATTCTGTTCCACCGTCATATGAGGAAAAAGTACGCTTCCCTGTATAGAGTAACCGATACTTCTCCGGAGCGCGATCAGATCCAGATCACGGATGTTTTTTCCGTTCACAAAGACATCTCCGCCGCTTGGCTCATACAATCCGTTAATCATTTTCAGAACCGTTGTCTTGCCGCATCCGGAGGATCCGATGATGGTTACAAATTCGCCTTTTTCAATGCTCAGGCTGAAATCCGGAATCACCACCGTATCTCCGTAAACCTTGCGGAGATGCCTGAATTCTACTGCTGTACTCATATCGCACCTCTTTCATCTATCGCCGCGATCGCGTGTCACGCTGCTTTGTCATTCCGCCGTCGGCTTCGTCGTCTTTACCGGAGCAGGCCCTTCTTTTTCAGAAAAGCTTTTGCCACCGCCGCGGGCTCTTTTTTCTGAGTCTCTACCTGATAGTTCATTTCCTGCATATCTTCATTTGTGATAATGCCGTTAAATTTACGCAGCACCGCGCGGAGCTCCGGATGCTTCTCCAGCGTCTCCATCCGCACCACGTTGCCGCACCGGTAGGAAGGATACATATGCAGATCGTCCCTGAGCACGGTCACGTCCGCCTTCGCCAGCTGTCCGTCTGTGGTGTTAATCGGCATGATATCCACTTTGCCGTTGCTGATGGCCTGGTACTTGAGTCCCATATCCATGTCCCGGGTTTTCCTGAACTTCAGGCCGTAGGTTTTACAAAGCATATCGTACCCGTCTTTTCGCTGGAAAAAGTCGTACTCTGCGCCGAGAACCAGCTGAGACGCGACCCGCTTCAGATCGGAGCAGGATTTCAGCCCGTATTTTTCCGCAATCTCTCTGCGGACCGCGATTCCGAAAGTATCGTTGAAGCCGTACATGCCGACCCATGTCAGATTCAGATTTTTCTCGTAGTCGCTCCGCAGCGTGTCAAACTGCTTTTCCGAATACAGCCCGTCCCTCTTCAGCACCATATTCCAGCCGGTCCCGGTATATTCCGGATAAAGATCGAACTCGCCCTTCTCCATGGCGGGCTCGATGTTCGACGTTCCGCCGCCGACTCCCTGCGTCAGCTCCACCTTCAGATCCGTGTCCTGCTGAATCATTGCCTTCAGCATTTCCCCAAGAATATACTGCTCCGTCATAGGCTTTGTCGCAACATGGATGACCCTGTCTTTGTGCCCCGGCGCCACAACTGCGCAGATTACGCATACGGTCAGGATTCCCGCTGCGACCGCCATGAAACGGTTCTGCCGCCTTGCTCTTCTGCCCCGGAGACCCGCCCGTTTTTCCACAAAGCCGAGTACAAAGTCTACGACCAGCGCCAGCACCGCGATCAGAAGGCTCCCGCTTATCGTCATCGCCGCGTTGTTGGTGGTGATACCGCGGTAGATCGCAACGCCCAGGCCGCCCGCACCGATGAATGACGCGATACCGGCAAGCGCGATAGTCATGGTCACCATATTCCGGATACCCGCCATGATCACCGGCATCGCCAGCGGCAGCTGAATCCGGATTATCCTCTGCAGCTCCGTGCTTCCCATTCCTTTTGCGGCCTCCAGAATCGCGGGATCTACATTGGTCATGCCTGTGTATGTGTTCCGCACCATCGGAAGCAGCGCATAAATCGTAAGAGCGATTACGGCGGTGACATTTCCGATGCCGGAAAAGGGGATTAGAAACCCCAGCATAGAAATCGACGGAATCGTATACAGGAAATTGACGATGGACAGCGTCGGCTTTGCGGTACGGCGGTATTCGCTGATGAGAATTCCGGCCAGTCCGCCGAACACAATAGCGATCAGAATCGCCGCCGCGGAAATTTCAATGTGTTCCAGAAACAGTGAGCCGAAAAAATCCCATTTTTCGGTCAGCAGGCTCCATTTATCCTTGAGCATTTCCCTCACCGCCTCAGAATCGCCTGCACCGGGCATTCCTCAAAGCACCGCCCGCAGTGAAGACAGTGCTCCTGCATGATCCGGAACGGCGTGCCTTCTTCAATACACTGCTGAGGACATCCGCGGAGACATTTGCCACAGCCGATACAGGCGTCGGAGATCACAAAGCCTTTTTCCGAAACCTCACCGCCTCCTACCGGAAAGCTCTCCCGGCTGATGGGAGTAACGCCCAGATCGAAAAATTCCACCTCTCCGCAGTCAATCGCAAAAGGCTCCAGGACATAACGGCTCTCACCGGGATAGACATCGTTCATCGACGGATTTTCCTCAAAGATACGGTCGATCCACTCTTTCTGATTTTCCAGTCTGCGCGCCCGCCCGTTCAGTCTCACCATCTGAAATTCAGGAGTAAGTGCAGTTACCGCCACGTTCCCGTCCCGCTCCAGCTGCTGATAAAAATCCTTTCCGCGACTGGTGCAGAAATACAGGCATTCTCCTTCCACCAGCATCACATCAATGATCCGCACCTGTGGTTTTCCGGCTTCGTCAACGGTGGCAAACGCCACATCCTTTATTTTCCGTAAGACTTCAAGGCAATTCCGTGCATTCATTCCGCTCATGTCACTATGCTCCCTTCTGCTCGACGATTCGGTTTATACCTGTAATATACATCATTTCGCAAATGTTGTCAACAATTTTATTACAAGTTTTGTTGCCAATCTCCAGCGCACCCGATTGCAACACCCAAGACCGGGCGCAAACAAAAGGCGGATCCGCTCTGCAACAGCGAACCCGCCCGGCTGCCGCGGCGAGAATTTCGCTCCGCGCTTCGTATTGCCGCTTATTACAATTAAAGAGAGCTGTTGCATTGAGTGGAAATTTTCCATCTGCCTCTCAGCACAGCCCTCTTTTACAGAATCATTCACCGACAGTTTTCCGCACTCGGCAACCCCCTATGATGAACGTTAATTGATGCGTGCTCAGCTATCGAATATGCTTGAAATATCAATAATACAAAGAGCATATTCGATAGCCTGCCGCAAGGTTTTCAAGCGTTTCATCCGAAAACCTTGCGGCAGTGGGATTCGGAAACGGCCGAATCCCTGAGCACAAGCATCAATCAGTGTCTGCCGGCGCACCCTTCCATTGGATAGTGCGCCGCAGCGCTGCTGGCAAACTGCCGTCAGCGCCCATTAAGTCCGACGGGGACTTAATGAGCAGACACTAATTAAACATCGCATTAGGAATCGCCAGAGACAAACTCGGTACGAAGATATATATGATTTCAATTATGATCATCACGATCAGGTACGGAAACGCTCCCTTGAAAATACCCATTACATCGACGTCATCCGGCGCTACAGATTTCGCAGAATAGACGCAAAGACCTACCGGCGGCGTCAGTCCTCCCATGTGAAGCGCAATGATTGCAACGATATCAAAATGGATCGGGTCAATGCCCAATGCGACTGCTGCCGGATAGAAAATAGGAATCGTCAATGCGATGCTGGAATACGCATCCATAAAGCATCCCAGAATGAACAACACCACAACCGTGCCGAACAGGAACAGAACACTGCTCAGGTTAGATGTCGTAACCAAAGTAGTCACCGCTTCCGCAAGCCCTGAAACTGTCATAAATTTCGCGAACATGCTGGAGCACGCCAGGATCAGAAACAGCATCGCCGCATTTTCAACCGTATCGATCACAGCTGTTTTCAGTTTCTCCAGCGGAACCCTGACAAGGAATCCGTAGACGAAGAATACCAGACAACCGATTGCGCCCGCTTCTGCAGAACTGAATACACCCGTAAAGATCCCGCCGATAATAATAATCGCTACCACGACAATAGGAATCAGATCCTTCAGAGACCGTACTTTCTCTCTCATGCTGTATTTCGCGGTCACTTTTGGAAACAGATGCGGTCTGACGATAGCAGTAATGACCGTAAATGCAGAAAATCCGATAGTCAGAGCAATTCCCGGAGAAATTCCTGCCATGAGCAGTCTCCCGATAGAATCACCTGACAACGCTCCATAGATAACAATCAGAATACTCGGCGGAATTAATTGTCCGATATTTCCTGATGCGGAAATCATTCCGTAAGTCAGATATTTATCATATCCGTATTTTGTCATCTCCGGTCCGGCAATTTTCCCGAATACAGATGCTGTAACCAGAGGTGAACCATTCATTGTTCCAAAAGCCGCACAACCTAAAGTCGTAGCCACGCCAAGTCCTCCCGGAACTTTGCCGAGCCATTTTGCCAGACAGTCATAGCTTTGTGTGCTGATTCCTACTGCGGTCGCAAGCATGCCCATCATGATAAACAAAGGAATTACCGCATAATCAAACGTCGCAATATTGTTATAGCCTACAAGGCCAACCATCGCAATTGCCTGTCTTGGACCGAGGCACGCTGCAAGGCCAAAGAACCCGACTGCCCCCAGTGCGACGCCGATGTGAACTCCCATGACGACAAGTATAATCAGTGCAGCAACACCAATAATCGCAAAAGTGATTCCGGCTGTCATCGTTTTTCACCTTCTTTCTCGAATGCACTAAGTTCATCTTCATCCGGAATTTCCGAAACTATACCGATCGGTTCGACATTCTCCGGATCCCGGATACCCTGAATCGAGTACACCATCATAAAAGCAGACTGAATAGCCAGCAGCGTCCATCCGACGAAAGTCCCGAATTTTCCAATAAACACATAGACCGTAACCGCTGCCACGGCTTTTTCACGTATCTCCCAGGATACCCAGAAAATTTTCCAGGAGGCAACGACAAAAATACAAAACATAAACGTCGCAATCGCATAGATAATAAAGCTCATAATATGCTTTTTCCTTCCATGCAGTTTATCGTATACAGCTCCCAGCTGCATATGTCGATTTTGCGACATGGTATAGGCCAGTCCGGCATACGCAACCCATGCCATAAGCATTGTAACAATCTCTGTGGCACCCTGAATCGGTGACTTGAAAACAAATCGCATGAACACATCACATGTGATCAGTACAAAATTAAACAGCATCACCAACGCACATACTATTGAAAAGAATTTCATCAGCGGCATTGGTTTCTCATAAAGACGAGTTTTCTTCTCCAACATTTCTACCTCCTGAAATTATTTGTCAATAATATACTTGCTCGTATCGAAGGACCACTTATATCCCAGTTTTTCTCCACCTTTCAGGTAATCGGACATAATCTGCTTTCCGTTATATCCGGCGGCATTCGCATCTTTAATCCAGGACTCCAAAGTGTCATTGTAATCTAACGCTTTCTTTGCGAATTTCCTTTTGTCCGACGTCGTAATATCCGTGAATTTCACGCCGTTTGTCTTCATTTCTTTTTCCCAGCCGACCATTTCTTTGTCCTGCCAGTCCTGAAACTCATTCATCGCTTCTGTGGCACAATCACGCATCAGCTTCTGGGTATTTTTGTCAAAAGAGTCCCAGCGGTCTTTGTTGAAGCAGATCGTATCGCAGTTTCTCGCCCCGAGGGAAATACGGTAATCATACTTCATGACCTCGTACAGTTTGAAATCGCAAAATATACTGTCATAAACAAAGGAGCCCTTGGCCACACCTGTTTTGACCGTCTGGTAAAGCTCCGATGCGGCCGCCGTCACCGGAACAGTTCCGATACTCTGGAACCATGGAATGTAGTAAACGCCGCCCATGGTAATCTTTGTTCCCTTCAGCTGATCAATCGATGTAATCGGTTTTTTTGAATACAGCTTGTACGGTTCATTTCCTTTCCACGCTACATTTACGACGTTGTTCTTCTCGTATTCTCTGTAAAACTCCGGATGCTTTTTTGCAACCTCATACATGAGCTGCGCAGCCAATGTAGGGTCATCCGGTGCAAAGGGAACGCAATAGGTTATCTGTGACAGCGGAAGCTGACTCGGAGTGTACAAAGTACATACTGTACCGACATCCGCGATACCGTTACGAATAATGTCCAGATTTGTCGGCGCTTTACCCAGCGAAGCATTCCAGTACTTTTTGAACGTAATCTGTCCGCCGGATTTCTTTGTGACAAGGTTCATAAAAATTTCCAGATCATGTGCCTTTGCGGTGTCCGCCCGATCTAACCCTGCACAAACAATCGTCATTTTCGGATAATTGCTGCCAGAAACATTCCCGGCGTTTTCCCCAGAGCCGCTGCCGCATGCTGTCAGCATGGTTACGGTCAATGCAACACAGCATACAACAGATAGCAACTTCTTCATCAAAATTCTCACCTCGCATTTCTTCCTGAAACTTTGGATAACTCGTATATTGTTTTCATACTATTCTAATAAGTGCCGGCGCGCAATTTATCTTTTTCCGTCCCGACAAGGAAACGTTATTTTCATTCGATAGCCAGTAAAATACACTTTATCATCTGTTTTCAACTGTCTTTTTTGTAAAAAAGAATTTCCTTTTGATATATGCTTCTATGTGCTTCAGCAGAAATGTGCGGTCGCGCGCGTGATGTATTTTGTTATTTTTTCCTTGACAATTAGGAAAAAAATTAAAAACGCTGGAGTTCTTCAAGTCTATTGCTCACGAAAATAAATATTTATATAATAAAACCAGTTAACTTCACCTTATCATATTTCCTTTTGCGAGGTATTTATTATGAGCGATAGAGAACTGTCAATACGACAAAAAAAGATTTTGAATTTCCTTATAAACAGTAACGTCCCGCTGACCGGTGCACAACTGGCAAAGTATATGAATATATCCGACCGTACTGTCCGCAGCGATATTCGTAGAATTAACGAGAGAATCAGCGAAATAAACGCGAAAATAACGACTCCCGAATACCACGGATATGTTTTAAATCTTGATTCGTCCACATCGCCCGATGCCTCATGAAATTCACTGCGCTTCCGGGTACGTTCGAATTTCCGGAATACCGTCAGTTATACCTTACTGTAAAAATGTGCTCATCCGATCAGCCCCTCACCTTTATCGATATCGAAGAAGAAATGCACATCAGCCATTCAAGCCTCGAACTCGCATTGGATAAAATCTCTGACTTATACTCCAAACGGGAGCCCTATATAAAAATCATACACACTCGAGGCTCCTTCGCTTTCGAAGAAGACGAACTCAAACGCAGAAAAGTTCTGAATCTGCATATGCTCAGTCTGTGGAATTATCACGGAATCGGAAGCGCACTCTATTCCGATGAGATCTTTGATTCAGAAACAAGCGAACTCGCCATTAACGCAGTACGCGCTGCGCTGAAAAAATACGGTTTGCGGATGCAGGACGCCGGCGTAATTTCACTGATTCTTTCTGTTGTGATTGCATACCATCGCGTAATGCACGGGCATTTTCTGCCTCAGGCCTCCGCTGTCGTTAAGGCAGATATTGCGGTATACCGTGCAGTACGTGAAATTTTGGGGGCTCTGGAAAGCCATTATTCTTTTCTGTTTAACGCAGAAGAATATGATGCACTCTATCAGCAGATCCGCAGCAATTTGTTTTATCTGGATCCCCATTACCGTTCCACCGGAACAACCACATACGACACAGCCAGTATAAATGCCGCAAGTAATTATCTGCGTCAGATTCGAGAATATTTCAAGCTTGATTTTTCTACAGACCGCGAATTTTACATGATTCTGATTCAGTATTTCTCTGACATAAAGTCAGGAGCTGCCTCTAACACACAGCTCACGCCTGAAGAATTGCGCCGGGAATACATTATTTCCGTTCCATTTGCACGGCTCTTTCAAAATATCGCAAAGAAATATCTGCATCGTTTTCTTGTTGAAACAGAAATCATTCAGCTCGCAAGTCTGATCTCCGGGGTATTCCTTCGTCACATCAGAGATTCAATGGATAAAAGATTAAGAACCGTGATAGCCTGCCATATGGATTATCCTACCTCCTGGCTTCTTAAACAAAAGATAGAATCTGCTTTCGGGTCTCGTTTATACGTTACAGATGTAATTACAATCAACGAAAAATTATCTTATGATTTCAGCAATGTCGATCTGCTGCTTATTACAGCCATGCTGGATCCGGTAAAAATTCCCGATATGGATACCCTGCAGATTACTTTCCGGCTCAACGCTCAGGACAGACGCGAAATTTCACACTATCTGAGTCATCATATATTGTACAAGAAAGCCAATCAGGACAACGAAGCAATTCGTAAATTGATTTCTCAGGCAGACTGGCTTCAGGAAACCCAGTTCAGCTCAACAGATGATATGCTTCATCTGCTGGCCTGCCGTCTTTCCGGTACAAAAGAGGAGCAGCAGATCCTTTTCAATGAATTTACGATGCAGGAACGGTATACGACATATTCCGTTCTGAAGGGAATCGTCTTTGTTTACTCACTTATTCCTTCACAAGAGACACGCCTCTCTGTCATTCGTCTGGACAACGCCTGCCTCTGGGGAAAGAATAAAGTAAGTTTGATAATAGGCGGATGTTTTTCACGGAATGAAATGGAGTTCATTCCTAAAATGTGCCAGCTTTTTTATCAGCAGATGCGAAGCTGCACGGAATATAGTGAAACAAAAAATAAAGCAGAATTTATCAGGCTTATTGAAACATACCAGAACAGCGATACAGCAGTCTGAAGCTGATAATCGCTGAAGGCCATCGTGATCATCCGCAACGAGAACAAAGCGGCGGCACGGTTCCGTCAATCGCTGCACAGAACGGGGCTGCCGCAATGCGGCAGCCCCGTTTTTCGAGCAATTCTTCAGTTCATATCGCTCATATTGCCTAAATCAGTTTCTCCTGCTGCAGGTATTCTCTGGCGACATCCTTCGGCTCCCGGCCCTTGACGTCCACCTGATAATTCAGCTTCATCATCACCTCGTCTGTCAGCTTCGGCGCGAGTTTATCCACAACCTCTCTCAGTTCCGGATATTTCTTCAGCGTATCGGAGCTGAAGCACGGAACGGCGTAGTACGGCGGGAACACATGATCTTCATCCTTCAGGACTTTCAGATTGTATTTCAGCAGCATTCCGTCCGTCGCAAAGGCGTCGATCACATCGACCTCTTTGTTATCCAGCGCGACAAACCTCGGAGAGCCGTCCATCGCCGAAATCTTCCTGAACTTCAGACCCGGATAAGCCTTTTTCAGCGCGTCCATGCAGTCATGGCGGTTCTGGAATTCCAGAGAGCAGCCGAGATGCAGCTGTGACGATTTCTCCGCCAGATCCTCAATTGTCTCCAGATTATACTTTTTCGCGATCTGCTGACTCACTGCCAGGGTATACGTGTTATTGAAGCCGCACTGTCTGGTCAGCGTAATGTTCTGTTTCTTCATTTCCCTGACACAGGTATTGTACACGCCCTCCATGTCGTCAGTGCCGTCATGCTTCAAAACACTTCCGTACAGCGTCCCGGTATAGTCGACGTACATGTCGATCTCTCCTTTTTTCAAGGCCTCGTAGCAGACCTGACTTCCGCCCAGATTCTCCTTCCGGACGCAGTTGATATCCGTATGCGCCTCGATGTAGTCGGAATAGAGGTTCACCAGAATAAACTGTTCAGTGAAATCCTTTCCTCCGATCGTAATTTCTTTGTCCCGCTCCGAAACCATATTATTAATGGCTCCGCCGGCGATTATGGCACAGATAATAATCAGTGCGGTCGCAAGCGTAAACTTCTCTCTCCTGCGTTTCCGCTTCATCTGTTTCCTGGAAAGTCCTCCGGTTTTCTGCAGGCTTATAGGCGTCACGAGTTTTTCCACCAGCCCCATCAGGAAATCCACCAGCAGCGCCAGGATACAGGCCGGAATCGCACCCGCGAGAATCTGGTAGTTGTTGGTTGTCCGGATTCCCGCGAAGACCAGATATCCGAGACCTCCGGCTCCGATAAACGCCGCCATGGTCATCAGGCCCACTGCGGTGACGGCCGAAATCCGCACACCGGCCATGATTACAGGCAGCGCCATAGGAATCTTGACCCTGGTGAGAACCTGCTTCGGCGTCAGTCCGATTCCGTTCGCCGCCTCCACCATCTGCGGATCAATTCCGGAAATTCCCGTATAGGTATTCTTGACAATCGGAAGCAGCGAGTAAATAATCACCATCACGACAGCCGGCAGAACGCCGATTCCCAGCAGCGGAATACCGAGGCCCAGCAGCGCCATGCTCGGAATCGCCTGCACCACATTGGCGGCGCCGATCACCGGCTTGTCCAGCTTACGCACATAACTGATCAGAATTCCCAGCGGAACACCGATCAGAATCGCAATGCACACCGCAATCGCAGTCATTTCAATATGCTCCAGCGTCAGCTTCCAGATCTGTGACGAATGCTCCCCGAAATACACAAACATCTTAATCATTTTTCAGCACCTCCTCCGCCGGTTCCTCCAGATACTGACGGCTCAGTGTGGAAACAAGATTGCTGTTGGTCAGCAATCCCACAAGCCTTCCCAGATCGTCCACGACCGGGACGTTGCTGACATCCGTCTGATCGATCATCTTCAGCACGTCCAGAATGCTGTCCTCCGGATGCGCCGTGTATTTCACCGGCAGCATAATCTCCCTGGCGGGTTTCTCCGGCTGGCGATTGGAATACAGGGATTTCCGGTTGATGATTCCCAGCAGCCGGTCTTCCGCCCCGGTGACCAGCAGAGTATCCACATGACGCATTGTCAGCTTGGTGATGCACCGTTTGGCGGTAAGCTCCGCGTCGCAGGTGACCGGCTCGCGGATCATGAAATCCTCCACTCTGATGTATTCCGGGGAATCCCAGATCCGGTTAAAGCCCACGAAGTTTGCGACAAAGTCATTCGCCGGACGGCGCAGTATTTCCTCCGGCGTATCATACTGCAGGATATGACCGTCCTTCATGATGCATATCCGGTCCGCAATCTTAATCGCCTCGTCCATGTCGTGTGTGACAAAGATCATCGTCTTTCCCATCTTCCGGTGCAGTTCCGTCAGCTCATCCTGCAGAGAGCTTCTCGTCAGCGGATCCAGCGCGGAAAAAGGTTCGTCCAGAAGCACGTACTCCGGATCGTTGGCAAGCGCGCGGATTACACCGATCCGCTGCTGCTGTCCGCCGGACAGTTCGGTGGGGTACCGGTCCAGAAACTCTCCCGGATCCATATCCACCATCTCCATAAGCTTCTCCGTGTTTTTCAGGATCTGATATTCATCCTTTCCTTCCAGCTTCTCGATGATTTCAATGTTCTGACGTATTGTCATATGCGGAAAAAGGCCGCCCTGCTGTATTACATATCCCATGTTCCGGCGCAGCTTCACCTTGTCGATGGATTCGATATTCTGACCATCGATGATGATTTTGCCGCTGCTGGCGGGAAGCAGCCGGTTGATCATTTTCAATGTCGTTGTTTTTCCGCAGCCGCTGGGTCCGATCAGCACTGTCAGCTCACCGTCGTGAAAATCCATGGAAATTCTGTCCAGGACCACGTTGTTTTTGAAGGCCTTTGTGACCTCAATCAGTTGAATCATGCTCTCATCTCCTTATCAGGTTGTGACTCATCAGCTAAAGTAATGGCTTAATTTATACACACTTATCAAATAAAATTATAGCACAGAAATTTGTGCTTTACGTGAACCCGTGTTGTTTCTGTGAAATCCCGGGGTCCCCGGATCCCGCGGATTACTTCTCTGAAGCAGGCCTGTGCTCCTCTTTCCAGAGTTTTCCGGCCACAGGCTCCCACGCCTCGGCATAGGCGTCGCATTTTCCGCACAGGTGCTCCGCGCTCTCCGGACTCATCAGATCCGTGCTCCGGGCGCCCGTTTCCGCTATCATTTTACGCAGATAATCCGGATTTTCCAGCATCGGGCAGGGTCTGAGCAGATTTTCACTGAAGGGCTGCTCCCTCCTGTAGACCCGGAACAACGGCTGCTGAAGGCATTCCAGCAGCGTTTTGCTGTGAATATTCGCATCCGAGTAATGAATAAACACGCAGGGTTCCACATCTCCGTTGGAATTGATATGACAGTAGCATCTGCCGCCGGCGATGCACCCGTGCACCTTGTCCCCGTCATTCTGAAAATCCATGAGCCAGATGGGTTTACCGCCCTCATAGCCTCTGATCTCGCGAATTCGGCGGAAGATATATTCTCTCTGCTCCGGCGTCGGCATCAGACTGACATCAGCATCTTGCCCCACCGGCATATAATGGAAATACCAGGAGAACTGGACGCCCTTGCTGATCAGGAAATCCAGAAATTCATCGCTGGTCACAGCCTCGATATTTTCCTTTGTATAACAAATAGAGGTCCCGTAGACCAGGCCGCTCCGGTTCATCAGATCCATGGCGTCTGTGACCTTGCGGAAGGCTCCTGCGCCGCGGCGCGCGTCGGTGGTCTCTTCGAAGCCTTCAATGCTCATGATCAGGATGATGTTCCTGCACCTGCGGATATCCTCACAGAACTGTTCGTCAACCAGGGTTCCGTTGGTGAAAATCATGAAACCGCAGTCGGAATGCTTTTCTGCCAGACGAATGATATCGTCCCGCCGAATCAGCGGTTCCCCACCGGTCATGGCGTATTCATGAATCCCGAGTTCCTTTCCCTGCGTAATAATGCTGTCCATATCCTCATAGCTGAGGTTCAGCGTATGCTCGTATTCCGCCGCCCAGCAGCCGGTGCAGTGCATATTGCACGCACTGGTCGGATCGAAGAGAATGACCCACGGAATCGGAACGCCCAGCTTTTCTCCGGTCTTCTGGCTCTGCCGATAGCCGGACAGCGCTCCTTCGTATCCGAAGGACAGAAAAATCCCCTTCAGAAATTCCGTATCGCGCGTGTCCAGCAGCCGGCAGAAAAAGTCTGTCCATTTCCCATCCTTGCCGAGCGCCGTTCTGAGTCGGTCAAACGCTTCCGGCGGCCACGTGTTCCCGAGAAGCTTCTCCATCGCATTCACAACGCCGACAAAACCCTCTTCACGGGCGTTCTTTGATTTTTTCATTACACGATTTAATGCGACCTCAAAGGCCTTTTTCTCCGCCGCATGAGCAATTGATGCCATGTTTTCCTCCTCTCCCTGATGCGTACTCAGCAATCGAATGTTTTTGAAATGTCAGCTATCAAAACATAAATGTATCAGCATATTAAAAAAACGGTTACTATGCTTTTATTATACGGTATATCGTGATTTTTTCAAACGACACTATTTTCAATCTGTTCAGGCTGCTGTCCTTTTATATCCAGAAAACGTTGCAATTTCAATGTCAAAAAGAAATTAACCAAGGCGTGCTCCGGGAGCATCGGGCCTCCGCTGTATTCGGTTCAGCCATGGACGCATGCTTTGTCATTCTCCACGAGTATCGATCCTCCGACTGTATTCGGCGCTCGGGAACCCCATGTGCACAAAAAGCAGCAAACAAAAAGCATTCCACGCCGTATGAACGTGGAATGCGATGGCGTAATATATGACGCGTGCTCAGCCAGAGCTGCTGTTCTTCAAGCGCAGCCCTCAGCTCAGTCAGGTCTGTGTATCCCGGCGCTACAGACTTTCCCTGAAAACGCGGATAATTTCATCACGGCTGAGTTCTTTGTAGCCGCCCTTCAGCGGAATCGTCCGATCCGCCAGTTCCTCCAGCATATCCTCACTGACGCCAAGCTCAGAAAGCTTCATCACGACGCCGATTTCCTTCATCCAGTCTTCCATCGCCGCAAGGCCCTCCGCAGCAATTTGTTCCTGCGTCTTCCCTGCCGGCGCGATATCCCAGACGTTCTCCGCGAATCTCGCGAATTTAGCCAATCCATAAGGCATGATATACCGGTAATACGGAAGAGAAACCGCCGCCAGAGTCATCCCGTGAGTCGCTCCGGTGTAGCCGCCTGCCGCCTGACCCAGCATATGCACCATCCAGTCCGTCGTTTTCCCTTTTGCAATCAGTGTGTTCAGCGCCCATGTCGCGGTCCACATGAGATTACTTCTGGCTTCATAATTCTGCGGATCCTTCACCGCAGCGCGGCTCGAATGAATCACAGAGCGCATCAGACCTTCGCTGATATAGTCGCTGGTATTGTCATCCTCTCCGGAAAAGTACTGTTCACAGATGTGATTGAAGATATCATAAATCCCTGCGACCATCTGATACTCAGGCAACGTCATCGTATATCTCGGATTCAGCACAGTGAACCTCGGCATCACATTCTCGCTCGCGAAAACATGCCCGATTTTCTGTTTTGTCTCCTCGTTTGTAATCACGGAGCCGGCGTTCATTTCAGATCCGGTCCCGACCATGGTCAGTACGCACCCTACCGGGACGAGACGGCATTCAGGCTCCTCAAAGCGTACAAAATACTTTTCCCACGGATCCTCCTCACAGTTCACTGAAACGGAAACCGCCTTGGAGTAATCGCAGACGGACCCGCCGCCGACAGCGAGCAGAAGATCGGCCTGATGCTCCCGCGCGATTTCAATCCCCGCGCGCAATTTGGACAGCGTGGGATTCGGCATGACGCCGCTGATCTCTGCGACATTTTTTCCGCTCTCTGTCAGAATGCGGAGCACGTCGTCATAAATCCCGTTCTTCCTGATCGATCCTCCGCCGTACACAAGAACCACGTTGTTTCCATACTTCTGCAGTTCAGTTTTCAGATTGTTCAGTGAATCCTCTCCGAAATAGAGTTTCGTCGGATTGCAGTATGTGAAATTGCCAAACATTTTTATCCCTCCAGTTCGTCATATTCCCGGTCTGTCACCGGTTCCAACCATTCTGTTTCTGTTTCTTCTCCCGGGACCTCCACTGCGATATGGGAGAACCAGCTGTCCTCCTTCGCACCGTGCCAGTGCTTCACCTCCGCCGGGATTGTAATGACGGTTCCGGCCTTCAGCGGGATCGCCGGACGTCCTTCCTCCCGGTACCAGCCCTCTCCCGCTGTGCAGATCAGGATCTGTCCGCCTCCGCTCTTTGCATGATGAACGTGCCAGTTGTTGCGGCAGCCCGGTTCAAAGGTCACATTCGCCAGGAAAACAGGCGTCTCCCCGGGTTTTGTCAGGGGATTAAGAAAGCTGTGACCTGTAAAATATTCCGCAAACGCATCGTTCGGCTCTCCTCTGCCAAACATGTTCACTTTGTCAAACGCCTCTTTTTCCGTATACTTCATTCTGCCTCTCCTTCATAAACTTCCTTTGCCAGACGGAACGCCGCCCACGCCTTCGGCCATCCCGCATAAAACGCCACATGGGTGATGACTGCGGCCATCTCCTTTCGGCTCACTCCATAATTTTTCGCGTTCAGGATATGGAACTTCAGACTGCTGTCGGTCATTCCCTGTGCGATCAGTGCAGTCACTGTAATCAGGCTTCTGGTCTTCAGGTCGATATCCTCATTGTTCCAGTTTTCTCCGAACAGGATGTCATCATTGAAATGAGCAAACTCCGGAGCGAATTCCCCCAAAGCATCCCGTCCTGCCGTCTGCTTCACTGCCATAATTTTGTCCTCCCTCCTTCAAATCCATTCGCGGAATACATCTTCCGCATTCTTCGCATCGCCGCCCCGGATCGCCAGGCCGTCCTCTACTTCCGCAGTCGGGCAGAGCTTCTTTATATCGCGGAGACTTCTTCCCATTCCGCTGCCTTCATGGGTGCAGAACGGCTTTATCGTCTTTCCGCCGAAATCGAAATGCTCCAGAAAGGTGAACACTGCCATCGGCATGGTGCTCCAGTAATTCGGATATCCCAGATAAATCACGTCATAACCGCTGATGCTCTCCGGCCACTCCGACAGCTCCGGCCGGGCGTCCTCCTCCTGATCCCGCCGCGCCTGCTCAATACACTCGTTGTAATCTTCCGGGTAAGGCTGCTTCTGTTCAATCCTGAACAAGTCCGCTCCCGTGAGCTTCTGCAGAATTCCGGCTGCCACCTCGGTGTTCCCGGTTTTCAGCTTCTGAATCCTTCCGTTTAAATAATTTTCGTCTGCTCTTGAATAAAACGCAATCAGTGCTTTTCCCATATGCTTTGCTCCTTTCTTTGCACCCTCACTGTATCACGATTCTGATTGACAGGGAATCTCCGAAATGTTACCATAGTATAAACTATACGTTTATACTCATATAGGTTAGCAGGTCTAAAACGCCCTTTTTCATCACGCAGGAGGTTCATTATGTATAATCCGCTTTTAGATACATTCCTCGCTGTCGCGGATTCCGGCAGCTTCACCAGAGCCGCGGACCGGCTGTATATTTCCCCGACCGCCGTCATGAAACAGATGAACGCACTGGAAAAGCATCTGGACCTGAAACTGATCGAGCGGAGTCCTGCCGGCGCGCACCTGACCGAAGCCGGCCGTATCATATACCGAAACGCGAAATTTCTGATCGATTATTCCCGCAAATCCGTCGAGGAGGCGATGGCGGCGACACGCGCCCGGGACACCACATTCTGCGTCGGAACCTCCCTGCTGAATCCGGCAAAGCCTTTCATGGATCTCTGGTATCGCGTCAACAAAGATTTTCCCGATTACAAGCTGCACCTGGTTCCCTTTGAGGACGACCACAACGGAATCCTCTCGGAAATCGACCGGCTGGGCGGAAAATTTGATTTTCTGATCGGCGTCTGCGACTCGAGGACATGGATGTCCCTCTGCAGCTTTCAGCCTCTCGGACGCTACAAAAAAATGGTCGCCGTGTCCCGGGAGCACCGGCTCGCCTCCCGGACACAGATCACTGTTGAGGATCTGTACGGGGAAACGCTGATGATGGTACCCCGTGGAGATTCGGGCACCAATGACTTTATCCGCAACGACCTCGAAACCAACCATCCAGAAATCCACATCGAGGATACGTCTCCGTTTTATGACCTCTCCGTATTTAACCGCTGTGCGGAAACCGGAAATGTGCTGCTCACCATAGAATGCTGGCAGAATGTACATCCCGGACTGAAATCCATCCCCGTCGCCTGGGAATACAGCATCCCCTACGGTCTGCTGTACAGTCTGAACGCTCCCGACGATGTGCTCCGGTTCGTGGACGCCGCCGCGGCGCTTTATCCGGAAGACTGAATTTACGGTTCATACGCGCCGCCGCGACGCTGCAGTTTGTCGTTCATTCGCGGCCGTGTCCGTAAGGCCGGCACGCCGCCGCAGTCTCCCGCTATATACTTTTCCTTTTACCTTCAATCAGATTTAAATATTAGATATCCTTCCCTCCGTCTGATATAATCAGAGCATCAAATAATCTACTAAGTTAATAGGTTTATTCCAGTTTTGAAACCGGAGGTTACGGAATGGCAAAAGAGCTCTTTCATACACATCGCGCACTGATCGGCTTCGACGAACACGGCATCCCCACGGTTATCGCGCCGGCTCACAATCATAAGACAGACGGTGACGGCCGTCCTGCTCCGACTGAAGCGGAATTCACATCCGATTACCGGCAGGCTGTCGCCGCATACCGGAAGACTTTCCCCTCACGTCAGGAGGTTCAGGAAAAAACGCCCGATCCCGCAGTCCGGGATCTTTTGTCCTATGCCGGTGAAAAAGGCATCGAGACTCCCTTCGACCGGTTCGATCTGCAGAAGCCGCACTGTACGTTCGGGCTAGCGGGAACCTGCTGCAAGGTCTGCAACATGGGCCCCTGCCGAATCACAGAGAAAAGTCCGCGCGGCGTCTGCGGTGCGGACGCCGATCTCATTGTCGCCCGAAATCTCCTGCGGTCTGCGGCCGCCGGCGTGGCGCAGCACGGCATCCACGCGCGGGAAGTAATCCTAAGCCTGAAATGGGCGGCGCAGGGGAAACTGGATTTCCCGTTAATCGGAAAACAGAAAATCCGGGATACCGCGGCCGCCTTCGGAATAAAGACATACCGCCGCCCGACCCGAAAGATTGCAGAGGATCTGGCTGACATTCTGCTGCAGGACCTTTCCCGCACAGAACCGGAGGCGTATCAGACCATCTCCGCCTGCGCCCCGCCCGAACGACAAAGGATCTGGAAAGGCCTGGACATCCTTCCGGTCAGCGCCTACCACGAAATCGCAGAGGCTTATCACCGCACCGGCTGCGGTGTAGACGGCGACTGGAGAAACGTCATGCAGCAGTTTCTGCGCTGCGGTCTCGCCTTCACCTTCAGCACTGTTCTCGCCTCCGGCATCGCCACAGACTGCCTGTTCGGCGTCGGCGACCGCGTCACCTCCATGACCAATGTGGGCGCACTGAAGGAAGGCTTTGTAAATATCGCGGTTCACGGCCATCTGCCTACGCTGGTCAGCGCCATCGTCGCTGCGGGACAAAGTGAAGAATATCAGGCGAAAGCCCGGGAAGCCGGAGCCAGGGGCATCCGGTTCTACGGAATCTGCTGCAGCGGTCTGGCCGCCATGTATCGTTACGGCGGCGTGATTCCGCTGTCCAACGCGGTAACGGCAGAGCTTGTACTGGCCACAGGAGCTCTGGATCTGTGGGTCGCGGACGTGCAGGACGTGTTTCCCGCCATCATGGACGTGGCAGACTGCTTCCGCACCCGGGTCGTTACAACCAGCGATTCCGCACGTCTTCCCGGGGCAGAGCACATCGCCTACGATCACCATCATTCCAACATAGGAGAGACCGAAGCAATTGCCGGTGAAATTGTGGACCGTGCCATAGAAAGCTTTCGGAACAGAAAAAACGTTCCGCGCCATATTCCGGAGCAGGAAATCGAAGCTGAGGTCGGCTTTTCCGTGGAATATATCCACCGCCGTTTCGGCTCTATGCGTCCTCTGGCACAGGCTCTGAAGGACGGACGGATCCTGGGAATCGTCAACATGGTGGGATGCAGCAACACTAAGGTTCCTTATGAGAGAGACATCGTCGAAGTCGCAGAAACTCTGCTGAAGCACAATGTTCTGATTCTCACCAACGGCTGCGCCTCATATCCGCTGATGAAACTGGGATACTGCCGGAAAGACGCCCGAAAACTTGCCGGCAGCACACTCAGCGAATTCCTGAAGCCGGATCTACCTCCCGTGTGGCACGTCGGAGAATGTATCGACAACGCCCGCTCTTCCGGGATATTCGCGGGGATTGCAGGAGAACTCGAGACTCCTCTGCGCGACCTGCCCTTCGCCTTCTCGTCGCCGGAATGGGGCAATGAGAAAGGAATTGACGCCGCGCTGGGATTCCGTCTGATGGGGATCAGCTCCTATCACTGCGTGGAGGCGCAGATCCACGGCTCCGCCAACGTAATTCATTTTCTCAAGGAGGAGACAAAGACAACACTGGGCTCTTCCATGATCGTCAATGTGGATCCTGCCGCTCTCGGCGAACAAATCGTATCCGACATGCTGGAAAAGCGAAAACTCCTCGGCTGGTCCACACCGGAAACTCTCGAATAAATCGCATCATGAACAAAAGAAAGTGAGAATGAACAAAATGAAAAAGAAAAGCAGACATAACGGTATCAGCCATCATTTCAGGCTTCGCCTGACGCAGAGGAAAATACTGGCTTCACTTCTGATACTCGCCATGATCACCGGTCTCTCCGCCTGCGGAAAGTCCTCCGGAGGCACGAACACAAAATCCGGAACCGACGCATCCGAATCAGGGAAAACCACAGTTACACTGGGCTACCTTCCCATCACTCACGCCCTGGCCGTTTTCGAGGAAAAGGAGCTCCTGGAGAAAGAAAACAGCGACGTCCGGATCAAACTGCAGAAATTCAGTTCCTGGTCCGACCTGACCGACGCTCTGAATTCCGGTAAAATCGACGGAGCGTCCGTGCTGATCGAGCTTGCCATGAAGGCGAAAAGTCAGGGAATTGGTCTTAAGGCTGTCGCACTGGGTCACCGGGACGGTAACGTTCTGGTCGTCGCAAAAGACATCCGCTCCGCTGCCGATCTGAAAGGAAAGAAGATTGCAATTCCTCATACTCAATCCTCACACAACATCCTGCTTCAGGAGGCTCTTGCGAAGAAAGGTCTCACCGGCAGGGATGTGAGCATCGTCCAGATGTCGCCCGCCGAAATGCCCTCTGCACTCAGCAGCGGCTCTATCGCCGGCTACTGCGTGGCAGAGCCCTTCGGTGCGCAGGCTGTGGATAAAAAAATCGGAAAAGTCCTGTACTATTCTGAGGAACTGTGGCCTGATTCCTTCTGCTGCGGCCTCGTTCTGACCGACCGTTTCATCAGTGATCATCCGGAGCAGACCGAAACACTGATCCGGGTATACAAGGAGGCCGGAAACAAGCTGGAGAGCGGCGATACCGCCTTGAAAACCGCAGAAAAATATCTGGGGCAGAACAAATCCGTACTGAAAACCTCTCTGAAATGGATTCACTTTGATAAGCTTTCGATTACAGAAAGCGCCTACAGGCAGCTGAGCGACCGGGTAAAAAAATACGGCATCAACGAGAACCCTCCCAACTATAAAGACTTTGTCTATCAGGCGAATGGAGACGACGAATGAAAAAGAAACTGAACACTCTCCGGCACATCATCATCGCATACGCCGTCCTTCTCGCGATATGGCAGCTTGCGGCCTCCTTCAGCGGCGTGAGCTCCGCGCTGTTTCCGTCTCCCGGCAGAGTTCTGCTGGCCTTTCGGGAGCTGACCGTGTCCGGACTTTCCGGAAGCTCGTCGGATGCGACTTTGTCAGTGCATATCCGCGACAGTCTCCTCCGGTTCGCCGCAGGCTATCTCCTGTCCGCAGCCGCCGGGATCACCGCAGGGCTTCTGCTGGGCTGGTTTCCGAAAGCATTCGCTTACGTCAATCCGGTCATTCAGCTGATTCGGCCCATCGCTCCGGTCGCATGGCTCCCGTTCCTGGTTCTGCTCGTCGGAATCGGGGATCTGCCGGCCGTCACGATTATTTTCATCGCCGGATTCTTCCCGATTTTACTGTCCACAGCGTCTGCAGTACAGAATATTGATCTGGTATATCTTCGGGTCGCGGGGAACTTTGGGCTTTCCCAGAGGCGCACCCTGACCCGCATCGTATTCCCCGCGGCGTTCCCGCAGATTGCCGGAAGTCTGCATCTGGCACTGGGGACCTGCTGGATCTTTCTGGTTTCCGGCGAAATGGTGGGGTCACAGACCGGACTGGGATTTCTTATCATGGACGCGAAAAACTGTCTTCGGGCCGACGCTCTGCTGGCCGCCATCATCACTATAGGCGTCATCGGATTCCTTCTCGACCAGCTGATCGGACTTCTGGAGCGCAGCTTCATCTCCGCGCGCGGACTGGGACCACAAAACAACAAAAGGAGGTCATGAACTCACTGTGTATATTGAAATCAACGACGTATCGGTAAATTACGATAAACCCGGGGCAGACTTTCCGGCTCTCGACCACATCAGCCTTTCCATCGACAAAGGTGAATTCGTCTGTCTTCTCGGACCGTCCGGCTGCGGCAAAACAACGCTGCTGAACGCCGTCGCCGGCTTTCAGCCGATCTCCGGCGGTTCCATCACCATTGACGGAAAGCCGGTGACACGGCCCGACATCCGCTATATCACTATTTTTCAGAATTACGGACTTCTGCCTTGGAGAACCGTTGAAAAGAACGTAGAACTGGGACTGGAATCGAAATCTGTCCCAAAGGATGAACGGCGCCGGATCGCGAACCACTATCTGAAGCTGGTCGGACTGGAGAATTTCAGCCGTCACCGCCCCCATGAACTGTCGGGCGGAATGCAGCAGCGTGTCGCCATCGCAAGGGCGCTGGCGGTCGATCCCTCTGTCATCTATATGGACGAACCCTTCGGGGCCTTGGACGCCATCACGAGAATGCAATTACAGGATGATACCCGACGGCTGTCCGTCGAGGAGCATAAAACGATTCTCTTTGTCACCCACGACATCGACGAAGCCGTGTACCTGGCCGACCGCATTGTAATCCTGTCTCCCAATCCGGGCAGAATCAAAAGCATCGTCCGTATCTCCATGCCGCACCGGCGCGATCGCACCTCCGGCGATTTCATTCTCGCCCGCGACAAAATCTTCCGGCTGCTTAACATGAAGTCCGAAGAAACCATCGAATACTACATCTGACGATGAAATGCCGCTCAGCACCGTGACAGGAATCGGCATCAAAGCCTGCCTCCCGGTTCTCACCCCCCTGCGGGGGTGTGCCGCGGTGCTGAGAACAACTTACGCTCGACACTTATTTCTGTTCCATCCACATGACCTCCCCTATTACAGGTTGAAGATGTCAATTTGCAATGAAAAACTGATAGCATACAAGTATGCCAATAACGATCCATAGAATCATAGCTATGGCATGAAGCTTTGGCCGCTTAGCGTTATTATTTCTTATTATCACGACTTCAAATATCCCATAAATAATCCAAACGATAAGGAAAATAAAGTTAAACATTACTGACCTCCTGCTTTTTAACAAGTTTACATTTCATTTTCCCATTTCGATACTGATATCCCTGAACCCGCTGCCCGCCTTGCTTTTTATAATACGTCCAGATTTCATATGAACCTGTTATTTTTGTATAGCCCCACGCTATCATGAACGTGAGGCTCTGTAGGATTCGTTATTTCTTCTCACTTAGAATAACGTTCTGAGAATTATTTCTTAGAAGTTTAATTGCAGATATTAAAGATGACAGTGCTAGAACAAAGATTAAAAGAGCCAATCGTTCTGTCTCAATTTCTAAAAAAAGTATCCCTAATATCGCTACAACAATGATTATTTGCGAGAAAAAGATAATGCAAACCAATTCTTTTTCGGATGGCTTTTGGATCAAGCCCGAATTTGTTCTATTTTTCATAGCTGGCCTCCCATTCTCTGCTGGTGCATATGTTTTATAAGCGTTACCATTGAATGCAACGATACCAGGTTTCCTTTTTAGTATCACCCTTGTAATTAACCTTTGTATACCACGTATATTTTATTTTTGTTACAGTAAGACGTTTCGGTTTAATATATCCGCTAGTGTAATTTTTATGCGTATAGCTTTTGGTTTTACCGCTGAACCCTTTCGCTGTCGGCTCAGTATCTAAAAGGTCATATCCTGCTCCAGATGCCAAAGCTGCATATCCGTTTAGCGCCCGCAAGCCCCAACTGACAACAGGAAATCCGCGTTTGCATGAACCAGGCATCTCCAATTCTTTTTACCGGGAAACCCCGTTCTATCAACCGAGAACGACTATCCCTATCCACAAAAACGGAATCCAGAGAGAGCAGATCATCCATGCTTTTTCTGTTCGGGTAAGTTGCTTCCAATCGATCTTTAAGTCAATGGCAATCACGATAACGCAGATACAAATAATCAATATTATTCCGGATTTTATCCAGATACTCAGATTCTTCATCAATCCGTACCACTCCAATAGTGAAGTTATCAGGTAGTATATTGCGAGTAAATACTCAATATTCTTGTCTCTCGTCCTCATTTGTGCTGATTCCTCTTGTATTCGAAAGTCTTCATCCATATGAACTGATTAATGCGTGCTCAGCTATCGAATATGCTTGAAATATCAATAATACAAAGAGCATATTCGGTAGCCTGCCGCAAGGTTTTCAAGCGTTTCATCCGAAAACTCTGCGGCAGTGGGATTCGGAAACGGTCGAATCCCTGAGCACAAGCATCAATTAGTGTCTGCCGGCGCACCCTTCCATTGGATGGTGCGCCGCGGCGCTGCTGACAAACTGCCGTCAGCGCCCATTAAGTTCCCGTCGGACTTAATGAACAGACACTAATTACGATATTTTACTGACAACTGTTACGTTCTCATTCTTAGGAATATATCCACTATTTTTTCCTCCGTTTCTCCATCTGAAAACAACTGCCACTTTTGCGTACTTTTTGCCAACTTTCGCATATACTGAATTCCACGATGCATACTTGTACCCGGAATAAGTTTCATTAATAAACACGAAAGTTTTACAAACTCCGACTACAGGTTGTTTGTAGGAGGCCGCGGTTTCGACTAACCCTGTGCAAAGTTTAAGGGCGCCCTGTTCTGTATACTTATCTCTCAAATCCTTGACTCCCGCTTTCTTGAGGTAGTAAACACTCGTCTTATTTGGATGAGATGCTGAACCGGTAACAACAGGATACGCTGTATTTTCGTCAGTGTTAACAATTTGCGTTAATGTGGTTCCATTAATCTCATACATAGTTTCAACAACTTCTCCATTTGCATCTTTCGCCCATGCAGGATCAATTGTGCAAACAGTTTCATCCTGGTCATTTACTACAAAAATCTGACCACAATCATATTCATCGAATTCATCATTGTAGTCATAGTCCTTGACCAATCGGTATCCCTCAGGCAAATCAAATGTGAAATCATATTCCTTAGGCGCATTTGCGTTATTCATGGCAACCAGAGTCTTTACGGACTCACACAGTGTCCCACTATTTTCTTCTTTCAGTGCCTGTACGCCGACCGACACATTCGCTCCGGTAGAATTATAGACAACCGTTTCATTATCCGTAAGAACGCCCCCCTACCCTAGAAACGAATTCCGGCAAGTACATCACGATGTTTTCTCCTTCATATACCTCCGCAATTACCGGAGCACTTCCACTTACAGGAATCTCAATGTTAATTCCATCACCCTTTGCGAGGTACAAATCTTCCTTTTTTTCAATATCTGTATTGATTTCACTAACCCCAGCTACTTTTTCAATAGAATCTGCGATTGCTTCCGCGGCAATCTCTACACGAGTTGCGGAATCTGTTGCAAATGCGACTGTGGTTATACTAAATCATAACGCAAATGTTAATATAAAAACAATACTCTTTTTCATTTTTTCATCTACAATTTTCTCTTTCGCTCTCTTTCGCATTACTTCTAAGACGCGCGCTCAGAGTATCCCGATCAGATTTTGTAAAATGCGTAAATTACAGAATTCCCAAAGTTACTTCCCATCGGAAAACCGGCTCATCTGCTCTGTCTCTCATGTTATTATTTCTCTACCCATACATAACTTGTCACCTCCCTTAAATTTTCTACCTTCACTTATATAAACGCAAAAATATTTAAAAAGGGGCAGTCCTCCGAATCTTTTTTGCATGTATCTTGTATACTTTTCCCTGCAAATCCCCGTTTTCTCGTGTCATTTCCTCTGAACTCCACTACCTCTTGACACCATCATAATTCAGGATAATAATTGACAGTAGAATTGTATAGATTTATAACACTGAAACCTCAAATTTAACGTATATATGAATCCTGCTAAATTACGTACATAATAAGGCTTCCAGATCAATGCATAGCCCTATAGTGCCTGAAATACTGGCTTTGCGCAATATTTTGTATTCGAAACCCTTGATTTAGCACTACATATCTGGTACACTTATTACGTAATTAACGTATATATTCGAGGTACCAAAATGAGCATTCCGCAATCGATCAAGGAGAAAAAGCCTGCACAATTCGGAGCGGTGGAGATCCGCCGATTCGGTGACGACAAATATTATGTCTACCAGATCTCATCCAAATGGGATCCCGAAAAGAACCGTCCGAAGAAGGTAACTGGCAAAAGCATTGGCAAGATCACCGAGGCTGACGGGTTCATCCCTAATGCCAACGGACTGAGGCTGATGGCAAAGATGCACATCGCCCCTGATGTGGCACCAGTAGTAAAGAACTATGGCGCATATGAGTTGATGCAGCAGCTCTCTCCTGATCTCAGTGATCAGATCAAGACATTCTTCCCGAACATGTTCCGGGAGATAAGAACGATCTCACTGATCAGACTCGTGGACAGGGTCTCGTCTGCAAAGATGATCCAGCCGGTTTTCCTTGACTCATATATGAGTGACATTTGCGGGGACATCGCAGCATCTGAGACATCCGTGCGCAGATTCGTTTCTAAGCTTGGCACCATGCAGGATACCATCGATGCATTCATGAGGTCCCGTGTCATGCCGAGCACGACTCTGCTGTTTGACGGCACTTCGATCTTCTCAAGGTCGCAGGACTCGCTGGCGGTCAAAGGATACAATCCTGATCACAGCCGGAACACTCAGGCTCGCATGCTGTATGTTTTTGAGAAGGATACTCACATGCCGGTCTTCTACCGCATTCTTCAGGGATCGATAGTTGACAAGACGGCATTCATCGATACGGTAAAGGCGTCCGGGTGCAGGGACTGCATCATCATTGCAGATAAGGGTTTCTACTCAAAGAGGAACCTTTCTGTGCTGATGGAGGCTGGGATGAAATATATCCTGCCTCTGCAGGACAACACCGTGAATGTTGAAAATTCCTTCTATGAAGACAAAGACGACAACAAATTCGATGATGTGTTTTCCTACAACCACAGGCCTGTCTGGTACCGAAAGAAATCCAGCGGTAACAAGGGCAACTTCATATACACGTTCCGTGACGACATACGCAAGGCAGAGCTTGTCGAACGCTATGTGGTCAAGGCTGAGAATGACTACGGCGAAGAAGACCGTAAGCCAAAAGATGTCCTCAAGCAGATCCGTATGGGATACTTCTCATTCTGCAGCAATCTCGACGTGGAGCCGCAGGAGATATATCTTGCGTACAAGCAGCGCTGGGATATTGAGCAGTGCTTCGATTACCTGAAGAACAGCGTCATCTGTTCTGCATCTCATGCACGCACAGATGATTACTTCCGTGGCTGGGCGTTCCTGAACCATATAAGCCTGTTGTATTATTATGGCTTGCTCAATGCACTCAGAAGCACCGGGCTTGACGAACGCTATTCAGCCGAGGATGTCCTGAAGCTGGTAAAGAACATCTACAAAGTCGATGCCGGCGATGCCGAAGGGTACCGCGTTTCAGCTATCCAGAAGAAGACTCATCGTGTGCTGAACACACTCGGAGTCGACCTATTACGTGAAAACTAATGTTTCAGTGTTATAATTCAAATAGCATATTTAATTTGTGTAGTAGTATAAGGATGGGAGGTCGCAGATACTATGATGATAAAGATGACAAGGATGAGGTTGCTGTCTGCATTTATTGTGCTGGCAATGTTGATGACATTATTGCCTGCAAACTATACTTATGCTTCAGATACAATCATTGTTCCAAATAGCGATATTTCGATGAGGGTAATTGATGCAAACAAACTTGAAGTGATTGATGGAGATACTATCAGCAAAATATCAGTTGAAGAGGTTGACAGTAATGTTACAAGAATATTTGTTTCGGAGCCTGGTGTGCCAGATAAGGTGCTGATTGCGAATTCTGAAACAGGAACTGTAACGACAGAAGAGGGGCGGACTATTATCGCCGCTGATGTTGGTATTGACAAGCAAATAAACATAAAACAATCGGCAGCATCATATAAAAGTAAGACGAAAACCAAGAAGTATTCTTATGCAAAAATCAAGAATGCGCTTGGTGGAACGGCAACGGTAGCGGGCGTTGCGGGGATGATTATTGCATTGCTCGTTGCTGCAGGATTCTCGGTTCCAGGCATGCTTTCGGTTCTTTGCACATTTTTAGGTGGAATTCCAGGGCTCATTTCTTATGTGATGAAAGGTTCGTCGAAGCATGGAGTATCAGTTAAGTTAAAAAGTTATATGAGAACCCTGCATCGTGGGGGAAGACATATAAGGTCGAAGCTTGGAAAATTGTTGGAGTGAGCAAGTACTAATGTGGGGGGCACGTATGAATATCAAAGAATCTATAATTAATGGGATGATAGTATTCAGTTCTATATACATATTTGTATGTGCATTCATTAATCTGCTCGGTGACATAGACCATTTAAATCTTGTTATTGTAATTGGGATGATAGTGGTGTCTTCGTTTGATGTATTGCTACTAATTGTCAATCTCTCAAAGAACTATAAAAAAATGGTCTCGTCAAAAAAAGCTGTTATTTTTATGTGTGCCTCACTAACGATCATGTGGAATGTTATACTGCTACGGTCGATAGTATTACTATGATTCAGTGGTAATGGACTCATAGATCTCTATGTGGACAAAAAAAGCGGCCGGCACTATACCGTTTCCGAAAGCACAACGAAAGATCTTACGCTTCACATCGACACGGAAGACGGTGATTTGGAGAAAGTAAATTACAGGATCTACGAGGTCTACGTTCATGAATACAAGAAAACCGGTCGCTGTACCGTCTATCTGAAAAAAAATAAGACCACGATCATTATCAACGGCGACATCAGCCGGGAGGATGCCTTCGCAGTCATTGACAGTTTCAGAGATTGAGTTCGGAGACTATGACAGTCGTGATTATAAATGCCGCATCTGTTGTCAGCTGCGATTCCCGTATCTTTTTTTCTAATCTCCGGTTAGAAATGTGCGCCGCCGGGCACACCACGATAAAAGGACTGCGACAAACTAATTCCTCACAGTCCTTTTCTCTGTTCTGCATAAATGCCGTCAGCAACGCCCGTTCACTGATTCTTCTGTTTCCTGAGAATCGCTTCCCATTCCTTCACGATGGACCGATCCTCGAAATAATCAATCCGCATCGCCTTCCGCACGCGGCCCAGGGTCTCGTTGGTGGTTTCCACCGCTTTCTCTGTTCCGGCCTTCAGAATATCATAGACAGTATCGATGTCAGCCTCCCACCTCGCGCGTTCCGCGCGGATCGGACCCAGAGTTTCCTCGAGAACACTGATCAGGAATTTTTTGCAGGTTCCGTCGCCGAGTCCGCCCCGGCGATAGTGCTCCTTCATCTCATCCAGATCCGAGTATTCCGGGAGATACTCTGCGAAATGGTCCTTTGTACAAAAAGCATCCAGATAGGTAAACACAACATTCCCTTCGATATGCCCCGGATCCTCGACCCTGAGATGCTGCGGATCTGTGAACATGTGACCGTTAACCTGTTTCTTCACGGCTTTCGGCGTATCCGACAGATAGATGCAGTTCCCCAGGGATTTGCTCATCTTCGCCTTGCCGTCCACGCCCGGAAGTCTGCGCTGCGTCTCGTTCTCCGGAATCATGGCCTTCGGCAGGACAAGCGTCTCTCCGTAAACACGGTTGAATTTCTCTACGATCTCGCGGGTCTGCTCCAGCATCGGCAGCTGATCCTCGCCCACCGGAACCACATTGGCGTTAAATGCGGTGATATCCGCGGCCTGGGATACCGGATAAGTGAAAAATCCCACGGGCAGGCCCTCGTCTGCGAAACCCCGCATCTGGATCTCTGCCTTGACGGTCGGGTTGCGGGAAAGGCGCGCTGTCGTCACCAGGTTCATATAGTAGAAGGTCAGCGCATGCAGCGCCGGCAGCGCCGACTGAACGCAGATCGTTGTCTTCTCGGGATCCAGTCCCGCCGACAGATAGTCCAGAACCACATTGATGATATTGTCCCGGATTATTCCCGGATCGTCAGCGTTATCCGTCAGCGCCTGATCGTCGGCGATCAGAATGTTGATTTCATCATATTCGCCGGAGTTCTGCAGCTCCACCCGCCGCTTCAGCGATCCGACATAATGACCGAGGTGCAGCCGTCCCGTGGGGCGGTCGCCGGTCAGGATAATATTTTTCCCCATTGCGAAAGTTCTCCTCCAGATTTTCATAAAGTCAGGGCTTCCGGCCCCGTCCTTCTGATTTTATCACAAAGCGCCGCTTTCTGAAAGGGGTGCTCCCGGACAAATTCTATTTCCTGCGCTGCGGAACAAATTAATGCGTGCCCTGCCGCCGAACTGCGCCCCGCGCGTCACTCATGCACAATCAGCTCCAGCACGTCCGGACGGGAGTAATGCCCCACCGGATCGTGTTCCATCCGGCACGCCGCCGGCAGATCCATATCCAGATCCGCGTAAATAACCGCTTCCTCATCCCATACCGGCTCCGTCACATATTGCCCGAAGGGATCGATAATACAGCTGCCGCCCCGGCACACAATCTCAGGCTGCCGGTCAATCGCCTCCTGCTCGTTGAGGTCAGAGGGATAGGATTCACGTCGGACGAGCATATCCGCGTTTACAAAATAACATTTTCCTTCGATGGCAATATGCTGAATGGTGGCCTGCCACTCCGGATTATCATTTGTGTTCGGCGAAATATAAATCGTGATGCCTTTCTGATACAGCGCCACCCGCGCCAAAGGCATATAGCTTTCCCAGCAGATCAGGCTTCCCATGGGTCCCCAGGGCGTCTCGGTGACAGGGAAAAAGCCTCTGTCCGCATCTCCGTAGACGACCCGTTCCGTCCCTGTGGGCTTCAGTTTACGGTGCACCTTATATGCTCCGTCCGGCTCGAAAATCACATTGCTGTTGTACAGCGTTCCGTTCACCGCGTCCCGTTCGGAAAATCCGATGCTGATGTACGCGCCGGTCTTCACTGCCGCCTGCGAAAGCCTCTCGAACTCCGGTCCTCCGGCAACCACGGAAGCGTCGTAATATTTCTTCCAGTCCTGCCGTCCCTCCTCCGTCCGCTTTCCCATACTGAATCCGAAATTCATTCCGATGGGATAACCCGGGATGAACAGCTCCGGAAACACGATCAGTTCAGCTCCGTGCTCCGCCGCTTCTTCGATAAGCTCCAGCGCCTTCTGCACACAGGCCTCTTTCCTGAACAAAACCGGTTCCGCCTGGATCAGCGCAATTCTGCAGTCTTTCCTGACATCCTTCATTTCCTGTCCTCCGTTTCTTTCCTCTGTCCCTTTCAGCAGTTATCAGCGTCGCAATTCTCCCGCAAGCTCCCTCAATCCGTCGGGATCCGTTATCACGATTTTGCCCCGTCCGGTCTGAAGCAGACCGTCCTCCGCCATTCTGCGGACGACGCGGGCCACCACCTCCCGTGCGGTGTTGATCTCACGCGCGATCTGTTCGTGGGTAATCCGGATCTCCGGAAAGGTTTCTCCTCCCTGTCCGTCCGCGCCGGAAGTTTTCACCGGACAGGTCTGCTTCGGCACATCGCTCCGGACGCCCGTCCCGCTCTGCTCCGCCGCGTCTGTGAGAAACGCCGCGATCCTCTGATCGATTCCGTAAAAGAGAATCTGCTGGATCGTCCACATGACGTCGGAGAACCGGTCCGTCAGAAGCTCATAGATAAAGCTCCGGACGTAGATGTTTTCTTCCTTCAGTCTGCTCAGCACGGAAGTGGGAATGATCAGAATGCGGCTGTCCTCCTCGACACTCACCTGCGTCTCAAAGGTAATCTGATACATGATGCAGGACGCCGTCAGCACATCGCATTCTCCCGTACGAATATGGTACAGCGTAATTTCTCTTCCCTCTTCGGACATCATGTGCGCCCGCAGATCGCCGGCAATCACCGCGATAAATCCCAGGCACTCGCCCTCCATCGCACGCAGCACACTGCCTTTTTCACAGACGCGTATCGCAGAAGCCCTGCGGACCCTGTTTTGTTCCTCCTCTGAAAGCCTGTCCCAGAAGGGAAGACGTCTCAGCTCTGTCTGCACCTCGTTCACTGTACTTCACCTCTTTTACAAAATCCTGTCTTCTTGTATTCTACAGGATTTCGGGTGCGGGCACAAGAGACGGATCCCGCAGTTCCTGTAAAGGCGGATCCCGCAGTTCCTGTAAACGAACGCGGGATGACGCTCTGCCCGGACGGATGCGCAGGCTGTGCAGGCAGACCGCGCCGATCAGATAAACAGGTTGACGTTCGAATCCTCTGCCTCTCCCAGATAGGTGCCGACGCCGCCGATTTCCACTCCGTCGATGAGTTCCTCCTTCCGGATTCCCATGACGTCCATGCTCATCGAACAGGCGATGATGCGGACGCCCATATCCATGGCCTTTTTCATCAGCGCCTCCAGCGAATCGATGTTCTTGTCCTTCATGACGCGCTTCATCATGGCGGTGCCCATTCCGCCCATGTTCATCCTGCCCAGCTTCAGCTTTCCGGCTCCCCGGGGGAGCATTCCGCCGAACATTCCTTCGACAAAGGATTTTTTCACCGGTTTTTTCTCCGGTCTGCGGAGAGCCGTCAGTCCCCAGAATGTGAAAAACATCGTAACCGGTCTGCCCATTGCCAGCGCGCCGTTCGCGATGATGAACGACGCCAGAACCTTATCCATGTCTCCGTCGAAAACGATGATTGTTTTTCCCTGCGGCCCGCTGCCCGGAATACCGGCGGCGTTTTCTCCGCTTTCACGGCACTCACACAGATGAGAGTCCGGCTCACAGGACGACCGTCCGCCCTCTGTCGTACCCTTCCGCACACACGCGATGTATTCTTCTCCTTCTTTCCCGCCGGAAATCAGCGTATTTCCGGTCTTCCTGCACCAGGCGGCAATATCCTTTGTAAAACCGGGATCCGAAGCAGTCACCTCCAGCACATCCCCGTCTTCCAGCTCTTTCATGCTGTTGAACACTTCCATAATCGGACCCGGGCACTGCATCCCGCAGCAGTCCAGAGAAACGCGGCGAGTCGGCTGCGTCTGTGTTCCATCCGCGGCTCCGTCAGTTCTGCTTCCGGCCGTGCCCGCAGACTCCGATGAAGCTCCCGGGTCTGCAGCATCTTTGTCCGCAGACTTCCTGTGTGTCGAAGCATAAAATCTTACGCCGCCGGGATAAACAAAGACACGGTCAAACCCGTGCTGCGCCAGGATCCTCGCGCCTGTATAGGCCCGGACTCCCACCGCGCAAAATGTGATATATGTCTTCTCCGGATCCAGTTCTCCCAGCCGTCTCCGCAGCTGCCCCAGCGGAATGTTCACTGATCCCGGAATTTCATAGGCCATCACCTCGGCTTCCTCCCGGACGTCAAGAAGCACCGCTTCTGAGTCGGTATCCGGCGTATTCCAGTCACAGAACCGCGCTACGCGGCGGATCACATTCTCCGCCGCGAACGCCGCCATATTGACCGGATCCTTCGCGGAGGAGTAGGGCGGCGCATAGGCCAGCTCCAGAGCTTTCAGATCTGCCACCGAAGCTCCCAGCCGTATCGCGGTTCCGATCGTATCAATCCGCTTGTCCACGCCCCGGCTTCCCACGATCTGTGCTCCGAGCACTCTGCCTCCGTCCTTTGTGAAAATCAGTTTCAGCATCATAGGCACAGCTCCGGGATAATATCCGGCATGGGAATTCTGAGCGACGAGAACCGTTTCATACTCTCTGCCTTTTCTCCAGCCGCGGCGCTGAAGAGCCTTCTCGCCGTTTCCGGTGACAGCCGCCGTCAGGTCGAATACCTTCGCGACGGAAGAACCCTGAGATCCGCGGTAGACCTCCTCTCCGCCGGCAATATTATCCGCGACGGTTCTCCCCATTTTATTGGCGGGACCTGCCAGCGGCACCATCGCAGGTTCTCCGCTGACGATGTCCGTCACCTCAACCACATCTCCTGCGGCGTAAATGTCCGGATCCTTCGTTCGGAGAAATTCGTCAGTGATAATCCCGCCCCGCTCATTCAGGGCAAGGCCGGCGTCCCCGGCGATTCTGCCGTTGGGCCGGACGCCTATGGACAGAATCACCATATCTGCCTCAACACGCTTTCCGCTCTTCAGATGCACCGCAACCCGTGACGCCTCCTCACGAAAATAATCAACTCCGTCCGACAGTCTCAGTTCTACTCCGTTCTCCTCGAGATGCTCATGAAGCAGCTCCGCCATCTCCCTGTCCAGCGGCGCCATAACCTGATCCATCGCTTCAATCAGCGTGACCTCAAGCCCCGCGTGGCACAGATTCTCCGCCGTTTCCAGACCGATGAATCCTCCTCCGACGACGGCTGCCGTTTTGGCTCCCTTTTCCTTCACCATGGCGTGGATCCGATCAGTATCCGGCACCGTCCAGAGCGTCATAATCCGCTCAGAATCAACACCCGGAATCGGCGGTCTCAGCGGAGAAGATCCCGTCGCGATGACCAGCTTGTCATAGTTCTCGCGATACTCCCGGTTTTCCCGGAGATTACGGACCGTCACCTGCTTCGCCTCCCGGTCGATGGACAGAACCTCCGATTCCGTCCGGACATCCACATTGAACCTGGACTCCATGGTCTCTTTCTTTGTTACAAACAAAGCCTCTCTCGAGCGGATCACTCCTCCGATATAATACGGAAGTCCGCAGTTCGCGTAGGAAATATATTTCCCGCGCTCCAGCAGCACGATTTCCGCGCTCTCATCCAGCCGGCGCAGTCTTGCCGCGCAGCCTGCTCCCGCCGCAACTCCTCCGATAATAACGGTTTTCATAATAAATCCTCCTTTGCGCTGTCAGAAGTCAGTTACCGGTTTTCATCGTAATGCGTGCTCAGCCGTCGAATACGCCTGAGCAGACACTATTATACCGCCGTCGTCTTACGACTTCTGTAATCAGGTCACAAAGGAGGATTTGATTTTTCTGTTATTCGACTATTCTCGCTGTCCGCGCCGCCGGGTCAGCATCCGTCGTACGCCGCGTATAATCAGAGCGGCAATCAGCACCGCAAGCGTCAGAAGCCCCACGAGGATCCAGAAGAAAGCGCTGTGGTCTTTGTTCATGGGCGCCGGGCTCCAGCTGTTCTCGCAGATCTTCCGGCCTTCCGCTGCGGCATACCGCGCCGGTACTTTGTTCCCGGAGAAGGAATCAATGTAGGAAGCCAGCGCGTACCATTCCTTCAGCTCGCTCCCGTCTTTTCCGCGGATGATCCGATCCTCAAAATCCGTGATGACCTTCCCGTTTTCATCCTTGGGTTCCAGGGACAGAAGACCCCTGGACATGGAATTCACCGTCGAAAGCATCTGCGCGGAATACAGATCCGCAACCACCCGGTAAAGTTTCCCCTTTTCCGGCTTCCGGGTCTGCCCGTTTCCCATGGAGTCCTTCAGCATCACATCATAGGACCGGTCCAGAATAAACCGATGCGGATTGTATTTGTAGTTCAGACCGCTGAAATACAGACGGGCAGGCTGCATCAGGGGAGATATGGAAATATCGACCTCCGCCGCGAGACGAAGTTCTCTGGCCGTAAGATATACGCTGACAAGCGGATATCCCGGCTTTCCGTCCTTTCCTGTCCCGAGCGACAGAGCATTGAACGCATCGGCCACGGTAATATCGCCCCTGCGGAACGAGCCGCGGACAACCCCGGCCGGCACCACGGCAGCGTCCACGTGTTCATAGCCGCTTCCCTCAGCCTGCCGCACACCGTAAATATATCCGTCGGAGATGAGATTTCCCAGCGTATCCTCGCCCTGCTTCTGCCCGAAGGAATCGATGGGGGTGAAACGGATATCGCTGCGGGCCAGGACCTGATCCCAGCTGTAACCGAAGTCTGCGAAATACTCCCGGTTCACGAGTTTTTTGAACGCCGCGGTTTTTCTCTGCGTCGCCTTATCATTCTTTACTTTTTTGTCGAGAGGCTTCTCAAGATAGCTTTTGTACACAAAGCCCTTCCCAGCGGTTTCCCGGAAGCGCACCACGCCCGCGTTATCGTTATACTGTCCGCAGGACGCAATAACAACGCCGTTCCGTCGGATCGGCGTCTTCATATATGTGTGGCTGTGTCCGCTGACAATCAGATCGATTCCCTCTGTTTCTTCCGCCAGTCGTATATCCTCGGACTTTTCCGGGTTCTCCGGATTGATTCCGCTGTGGGAGAGGCAGACAATCAGGTCTGCGTCCGGTACCTCCCTGTTAATTTCGGCCACCGTCCGCTTCGCGCTTTTCACCGGATCCAGAAACTTCGTACCGCTCTCCGGCGCGTAGCTGGCAGACTCCTCTCCAAATATCCCCAACACCGCGATTTTCGCACCTCCGCGTTCCAGAACGGTATAATCCTTCACGCCGAAAGCCTTCATCGACTCGCGAAGCTTCTCACCGTCTGCCTTCAGCTTTTTATCTTTCAGCGTACCCTCCCAGTCGATATTCGCGATGACGAGCTGCGGCAGGGGGTCCCCCGACCGCTTCGCATTCTTCAGCATCGTCCTCAATCCCTCGGAGCGGTAATCGAATTCGTGGTTTCCCAGCGTTGCCGCGTCAAATCCCGCGAAGCCCATCATCCGAAGCTCTGACGCCCTCCGTTTCCAGATGGTCTGATAAGGCGTGCCCATGGAGAAGTCGCCCCCATCTACCACGAAGGTTGCCTCGTTCTTCCGTTTTTCTTCTCTGATCACGGTTGCAAGCTTCGGGAATTTCTCCAGATGAGAATGCATATCGTGGGTAAATACCACCGTGATCTCCTTCGCTTTCTTCTGCGTGTCTCCGAAAGCCGCGGCCGGAATGCCGGCGCACAGCAGCAGTACCGGTATCATAATCAAAAACAGTGTTCTCTTCATACCTTCCTTCCGTCTCTTCCGTTTATTTCCGGTCGATTTCCGTCTTTTTATATTCTGTAATCGTCTTTCCTGTCCAGATGGAGAAAGCACGGAGAAAGGAGTTCAGCTCCGCATATCCGAGGAGATACGCGATGTCGTTCGTCGTCATATCCGTGTTTTTGATATAGTGCAGAGCCAGAACCTCTCTCGTGCTGTTCAGCTGTTTCTGAAAGGTCGTTCCCTCCTCCGAAAGCTTTCTCTGGAGTGTTCTACGGCTCATGCCGAGCTTTTCCGCAACGCTTTCCACGCCGGACACGCCGGCCGGAAGCAGTTCCGTCAACGCGCTTCGCACTCTTGCGCTGACCGAGTCGTCCACCTCCAGATCAGCCAGCCGCTTATTGAGTTCCGGTTCAAAATATGACCACATCGCTTCGCTGTGACTGACAAAGGGTTCTTCCAGCGCCGCGTTCGTAAAGGCAATCGTGTCCCGGCCGCCTTTCTCCGGTGCGATCCCTGCGAATTCCTCAAACTCACTTCCCTTCGGAAGATCCCGCATCGTAATCCGCTCCGGCTTCATCTCTGTACCGGTCGCTCTGCGGATCATGCCGATCAGAAACGCGAACTCCGACCGCACCATAAAAGAGGGCATTTTCAGCGCCGGATCTCCTGTGGCAAGTTCGACGGTTTCCGTTTCCTCATCCTTTGATACCACAAAGGACATCGGGCCGATCAGCTTCTTATATCGGCTCAGACGCTCAATACAGGCCGCGCCGTTTCTGCTGCAATAGGAGGCGAATATCGGCGGCGAAAACGTCTCGATTTTGTCGGTTGTCGCCATGGCGACAGGCATTCCGGGATCGTCCGCAACCTCGTCAATCGCCTCGAGGAAGCGATAATATTCCACCTCTTTCATCGTCGGAGTTTTATGATTCAGAGCGTCCTCCGGAAGCCCCGCCTTCTTCAGAACCACACTGACATCGATTCCCTGATACTCCAGGAGATCTTTATAGCGCCCGTCTACGATAAAATGATTCATATCCTGATCCTCCAGTCATCATTTTCCTGTCATCTTTCCTCCGCGGGTCCGGATTCCGGGTTCCGATTTATATTTCCCCGTTTCATTATATACGAAAATACCTTCCGCCGGAACATCATATTGCGCCAGTCTTCCCTACTTTTTCGCGCTTCCCGCGACCTGCTGATTATACACAAAGTTCAGCATTGTTTTTTTCGGGAACATCGGAGCCAGCGCCATCATCGGTTTCTGCCAGCCGGGCAGTCCCGCGGTCACATTCAGTTCTCCCTTCAGCATGCCCTCATATCCGGCCTTCGCGACATCGTCGGGCTTCACCGCGTTAGCGAAAAGCTTTGTATCAGAAAGTCCTCCCGCGTTAGCGAATCCGGTCTGCATCGCCCCCGGCATCAGCGCGGTAACCGTGACGCCCGTCCCCTGCAGCTCACGCCACAGAGCATTCGACCAGCTTGTAACATATGACTTTGTCGCATAATAAACCGCCTGCAGCGGCCCCGGCATCGTCGCCGCGGTGGATGAAACGTTCAGAACGCGGCCGCTTCCTCTCTGAATCATATCCTTCAGGAACAGCTTCAGAATACGCGTCGGCGTCTCGATGTTGACCGCAATCATGGACAAATCCTGCTCCATGGTTCTTTCCCGCGCAAAGTCTCCCTGGCCTCCGAAGCCCGCATTGTTGATGATCACATCCGGGAGCCATCCGTTCTCTTTGCAAGTGTCATAGATCGTCTGCGCCGCCTCCGGTCCGGAAAGATCCACCGCAATAGTGTGAACCGTCACGCCGTATTTATCCGCGGTTTCCATCGCCTGCGCCTCCAGCCGTTCCCTGCTTCTTCCGACCAGAATCAGGTCGCCGCCTCTGCCTGCGTGAAGTTTTACAAAACATGTTCCGAGCCCGCCGTAGGAGCCTGTGATAAGTGCTGTTTCTGCCATTTTCTTTTCCTCTTTTCTTCTGGTTCGTGTGCTTTACCGAATCTGTATCTGTTTATAGCTGAATAATATCAGAAAATACGCGGTCAGGGAACATCATAGGATTCCATAATTTCATCAAATCGTGCCATTCTCATATTTTGTACGCCGCGTCCCGTCACCGTACAAAATGAAAAACGGCCGCCTCCGCAGGGAGGAAGTCGCCTTCCGCAAAATACGTCTCAGCTTTGTTCAGGAAGAATATAAGCCCGGTTCTCCATTCCGGTTACGCCAGCGGCATCAACTCTCACCCGCGGAAAAAATCGATCGCAAGATCCGCGACTTTGTCCGGGCAGTCAGGATTATCATTCAGAGAATGTCCCTGCCCTTCAAACACCGTAATCGGAATCCCGTTTTCCTCCGCAAATTCTCTGGCAAACCGCACCGGAATCACCGGATCCTTTCCCCCGTGAACCATCGCGACTTCAGTGCCTCCGTGGTCATAACCGCCGAACCGGTGCAGCAGATCGTTTTCCGGTCTACTCATATCCTCAAACATTCCTTTCGGAACTCTGATCTGCGGCGCGTCCGGCAGTCCCAGCATCAGGAAGCCTTTCTCATTCAGTTCCGCCAGCGACGCCGGATCCGGCTCAGAGCCCGGCGCTCCCAGAAACAGCCAGGGCATGATGACCGCCCCGCTCCGCATCATCAGCCTGCTCCCGGCGTGAGGTCTCCGGCAGATGTACAGGCCTGTAAGATACGCCCCATAGCTCGATGCAAAATAGAAGATTTCCTTCCCCGGATAATTCCGGACGACGTAATCTTCAACCGCGGCGAGACTGTCCATGCAGTTCCGGATACGAAACGGTTCCTCCGCCGCCTCCTCCGTTCCATGCCCCGGCTGATCATACAGCATCACGCCGATTCCTTCCGCAGGCATCCGTCTGAGAAGCAGTTCACCGGTCGCGCATTCCTTGCAGCTTGTAAAGCCGTGCACCATAATGACCACTGCATCCGCCTCTTGCGGGATTTCTCTGAGGACGGGAATGCGGCGGCCGTTGTCTTTTGTTATCGTAAACTTTTCCATTTTGATTCTCCTTTTCAGCACCAAAAGCATACCATTGAATCTCCGGTTTTGCAAGACATGGCTTGGAATGGTTTGTATCTGTTTCGCCGCATCCCCCTTCTTATGTATGGAATTCTGTCCAGGGAGTGACAAGCATGATAACTGTATTTTCATATACTGCTATACTGCACGATGGATCTGCACGCTTTTCGCGGCATATTGATCAGGAAAGCTGATTACAAAACTAAAAATGCCCGCCATTCTGGGCTGGCTGATCGCCGGCGCCGGACTGTATACCTTCGTTTATGTTGCGGCACGCGCCGCCGGGAAATACTTCGGCGCCCGAGGCGGAGCAAAGGCGACGCATATGCCGGTCACCGTACAGAAATATCTCGGTCTCACGCTTCTTCCCCATTCCGGAGTATCACTGGTGTTCACTTCAATCATCTGCTCCGTGCTCGCCCCATCTGCGCCGGATCTCGCGTCCATTATAAAAGGGACTGTCGCCGCAGCCGCGGTTATCAATGAGATTATCGCTGTAATTGCCGCCAAGAAAGGCTTTGAACTCGCCGGTGAAATCAATTCTGCGTCAGTGCGGCAGGGCGCTTCCTGATCCTCTACTCGTCATTTCCGACAGCAGTCGCCGCATCATAAATTGCCGTAACCTCCGCCGACGGCTCCTTTGTCAGCTTCGCCGCGATGACCGCCGCCGCGAAGCCTGCCGCAAAGCCCGGCAGAATCTCATACACTCCGGTTCCTGACAGGAACACGAACCACAGAATATCCACCACCGCTCCGGCGATCACGCCGGCACAGGCACCGGCGTAGTTAAATCTCCGCCAGAACAGAGACAGCACGATGGTCGGTCCGAACGCCGCGCCGAATACGCCCCATGCGTTCCCGACCAGTTCCATAATCGCCTGCGCACCCGCTCCCTTTGAAGAAGCAATCACATACGCGACGACCGCGATCACCACCACCGCGGCTCTGCCGACCCAGAGAATTTCTTTGTCGCCGGCGTTCCTTCGAAAGATCGGCTGATAGATGTCCGCCGTAAAAGAGCTGGACGCCACGAGCAGCTGCGAATCCGCTGTCGATACCGACGCCGCCATGATCGCCGCCAGAAGCAGTCCGGAAATCGCCGGCGGGAAGAATCTCCTTGCCATCACGATGAACACCGTCTTCTGCGCGCCGGTCGTAAGCAGCTCCTCCCCGACGATCATTCTGGCCTGGTACGCCATCAGACACGCCGCGCCCAGCGAAAGAATGACCCAGACGATGGCGATTGCCGCTGATTTTTTCACCATCGAAGGCTTTTCAATCGACATGAAGCGCACAATGATGTGGGGCATCCCGAAATATCCCAGCCCCCAGGCCAGCCCGGACAGAACATCCTGCCACCGGGCATTGAACAGTCCGGTTCCGAAGCTGCAGGTTACAACTTCTCCGGACGCTGCATCCGTATACCGGTACACATTGCTCAGCAGCGAGGTGTCCAGATCCTGTGTGGCCGCAACGATAATCGGAACCGCAAGCAGTGCCGCGAGCATCAGAATCCCCTGGAAAAAGTCAGTCCAGCACACCGCCTTGAATCCGCCCATGAAGGTGTAGCCGATGATGATCAGCGCGAAGGCAAGCATCGCTGTGCCGGTCGATACCTCAGGGAACAGCATGGTGAAAACCGAGCTTCCTGCAACAAAGGCCGATGCGACGTAGATGGTGAACGCCGCGAGGAAAATCACCGCGCAGACGATCTGAAGCGTCTTGCTCCTGCTTGCAAACCGGTTCGTAAGATACTGCGGAATCGTGATGGAATCCGACGCGGCTTTAGAGAACAGCCTCAGACGCTTCGCACAGAGAATCCAGTTGGCGGCCGTCCCCAGCATCAGTCCGATACCGATCCAGATCTGCCCGAAGCCGAAAGCCAGAATCGATCCCGGCAGTCCCATCAGAAGCCATGCGGACATATCAGACGCCTGAGCCGACATGGCGGCGACCCACGGCCCCATCGACCGTCCGCCGAGGAAATAATCCTCTCCGTTCCGGTTAGCTCCTTTCACAAAAAAAGCTGTGGCGAACACGAACAGCGCCACAAAATACAGGATAAATACAATAATTTCCACATTCTGCATATATAACAAGTCCTTTCTGTTTCTTCGCTATCTATCATAACGCGAAATCACCCAAAACAAAATACAGACTAAAATCTGTACTATTATACGGTCATTTCCATATATTATCGATATCTATGTTGAAATTCCAAAGCTCATATAGTAGACTGTATTTTGTAACAAAAATATAACCCGAATAAAACGTCTGACTCAGAAAGGAATTCTCATGAACCAGTCCGCAAAACGACAGACCAAAGCGAAGATCGTTTCCGCCGCCTGGAAACTGTTCTATCAGAACGGATACGACGACACCACCATTGATGATATCGTCGAGGCGTCCGGCACATCCAAGGGCTCATTCTACCATTATTTCCGGACAAAGGACGATCTGCTGGCTTCGCTCTCTTACCTCTTCGACGACAAATACACCGAGCTGGACAGCACCATGGATCCGGCTCTGACGCCTCTGGAAAAGCTGATTTTCATGAACCGTGAGCTTTTTCTGATGATCGAGAACACCGTCCCCGTCACACTTCTGTGCCAGCTGTTTTCTACGCAGCTGATTACAAAGGGCGAACGGCATATGCTGGATCCGGACCGGGTGTATTACCGCAGGCTCCGCCAGATTGTGATGGAGGGGCAGAAGGACTTGCTTTTCCGTGCGGACCTCAGCGTAAACGACATCATGAAGGCCTACGCCATGTTTGAGCGCGGCATGATGTACGACTGGTGCCTTTCCAGCGGCAGCTACTCGCTCTGTCAGTACTCCCAGCAGATTCTTCCTTTGTTCCTGAAAAGCCTGTGTCGGCAGGCGTGAACAAAGGACGGTCCCCCTCGCTCTCATCCCCTTCCGGATATCGGCGCCCTCTTGTCATGAAATGGCGCTGCCAGTCATTTAAAATTTCTTCATATTTTTAAATACATACCGGTTATATGCCGTACGATTTAAAATTTTGCTTGTTTTTTTAGTATAATGCTCTATTATGTTAGTATCCGGAAAAAGAGGGGGCGTTATCTTGAAAAGCAGAGATTACGTATTACTGAAAAGTCTATATTACGACCACAAAGAAGAATACGAAGCATTGTATGACAGCCGGTTTAATTCTGATGAATGCGTTCATCTGAACTTCACAGTCGCGGGTAACCCCGCTTTCTTTATGGAAACACCTGCATTGATAAAAAAGGTTGTAGAGATTTCCAGGCTTGATAAAGATATTTTCCGGCTGTCGCGCGATCTTCCCGGAATTGCTTTGAAGCAGTATATAAACAAATGTCTGATTGATGAAATCGTTATTACCAATAACATCGAAGGCGTCCACAGTACGAGGAAGGAAATCAGCGAAATACTTGATGATCTTGAAGGTAAAAGTGACAAAAGATTTTTCGGCCTGGTTAACAAATACAACGCATTGATATCTGGAAATCATTTGTCAATAAAAGACAGTCATGATATCCGGGCTTTGTATGACGAGATGTTCCTTCCTGAGATCATTGAGGAAAATCCAAAAGACGAGCCTGATGGGAAGATCTTCAGAAAAGAGCATATCGACATCGTGGATCCGACACAAAAAGTAATTCATCACGGATTATACCCGGAGAATAAAATTATCGAAAGCATGAATGATGCCGTCGACATTTTAAACGATACAGGTATCGACCCCTTATTCAGGATATCAATATTCCACTATCTGTTCGGGTATATTCATCCGTTCTATAACGGCAACGGACGTCTGAACAGATTCATCAGCAGCTATTATCTTGCAAATACGCTTGAATCAATTATGGGGTATCGCCTCTCATATACAATCAAAGAAAACATCAGCAGGTATTACAGGAGTTTTAAGCTCGTGAACGAAGAAATTAACAGGGGCGACATAACGCCGTTCATCTTCACGTATCTGGAGTTTATTAAAGAGTCTGCCGTAAATCTGCGGGACAGTCTGACCGACAAGAACCGGCACTTAAAAGTATTTACCGGACAGCTTGTGAACCTGCCGCACGGTGATGAGGAAAAGTACGGTTATCTATACTTCCTTTTATTGCAGGCTTCACTGTTTTCCGAAATCGGCATCACAACAAAAGAACTGCTGCAATGCCTGCAAATCAGCCGACCAACTCTGCAGAAACGTTTAAGCGAGATTGATAAGAGCTGCAATCTGCTTATTACCGAAAAACGCGACTCAAATAAGTTCTACCGGCTTAATCTCGAGGTTTTTGCAGAGATGACGAAAAAATAAACGGCGTCTGCCCACTTTGTCCCCGTTGGACTTGACAGGCGCCGTCGGCAGTCTGTCGGCAGCGCCGCTCTGCCGCGCTACCGTGCGACCTCGTCCAGAATCCCGGCCAGGCGGCGGATATCCTCGCGCGTCGTCGCCCAGCTGGTGCAGAACCGCAGGATGGAATGCGTCTCGTCATACTTGCCGGAAACCTCAAAGCCGACATGCTCATGAAGTTTTCTGACAAGCTCATTCTCTACAACAAAGAACTGCATATTGGTGGGAGACTCCACGTAAAACCTGAATCCCCGTTCCAGGAAAACCTGTTTCAGTTCCTCCGCCATATCCAGAGCCTGCTCTCCAAGCCGGAAATACAGACCGTCCGTGAACAGCGCAAGGAACTGAACTGCCACAACACGGCCTTTAGCGAAGACATTGCCCCGCTGTTTCATAATTGTGAAGAAGTGTTCGGGCGCATTTCCCCGCGGAAATACGACCGCCTCGCCGCAGAGGGCGCCGACCTTGGTTCCGCCGATATAGAACACATCCACGATTTTCGCGATATCCTTCAGCGTCAGATCGCTTGCGTCACTGGCCAGTCCGTACCCCATACGCGCTCCGTCCAGATAAAGAGGAATTCTGCACTCGCGGCAGATCTCCGCAATTGCGGTAAGCTCCGACCGGGTGTAAAGCGTCCCGAGCTCAGTCGGATGTGATACGTAAACACCGCCGGGAAACACCATATGTTCCCAGGCTTCATCGTCATAGAAATCCACCAGAAGTTTTCTCAGCCGTTCCGGAGCTATCTTTCCGTCCTCGGACGGAATCGTCAGAACCTTGTGTCCGGTGTATTCCACGCCGCCCGCTTCATGACAGTTCACATGACCGGTTTCCGCGGAGATGATACCGTCATACGGGCGCAGAATCGAGTCGATGACCGTAACATTGGTCTGTGTTCCTCCCGCAAAGAAGTAAACCTGCCCGTCGGGACATCCGCACGCCTCCCGGATCAGGTCCGCGGCTTCCCGGGTATAATGGTCCTCGCCGTAGCCCGGAAGCTGCTCCATATTGGTTTCAATGAGTTTCAGCAGCACCGACTGATGCGCTCCCTCATGATAATCACATTCAAATGAAAACATAACGCGCCTCCTCAGGGATTTCGGTTATCCTGCTATTCGCAGAATTTCACCCGATTTGAAATATCTTCTTTTTCCTTCGGTTCCGGCTCTGCGGCGATGCCGCCGAACGGCATCTGCGCGATCAGTTTCCAGCTCTCCGGAATGTCGAACATCCTTCTGACCGTGTCGTCAATGACCGGATTGTAGTGCTGCAGGTTTGCGCCGACGCCGATTTCGCGAAGCGCTGTCCAGACGTTAATCTGGAGCATACCGTTCGCCTGATTTGCCCAGACCGGGAAATTAGCGGCATACAGCGGGAACTGCTCCTGCTTCTCCTTCACAACAGCCTCGTCATAGAAATAGAGAATCGTTCCGGCGGCTGCTTTGAACCCGTCGATCTTCTCTCTGGCCACCTTCCCCTCAAAAGCGTTATAAACGCCGTCCCAAAGTTCATCCTGCCTGCTTCCCAGCGCAGTGACGACCCGTGCGCTCTTCATGTTGAAGGCGTCCGGAACAAGTTCAGTGACCTCTTCAATCAGTTTTTTCACCTCGCCGACTGAAACCGGCAGTTCTCTGTTCAGCTGATAATAACTTCTTCTCATCCCGAGAGCATCTGTAATCGCCATAAGGCACCTCCTGTTCATCCTCCGGCCTGTCCGCCGTCGATACGGAAAACTCTGCGCAGCGGGATTCGGAATCGGCCGAATCCCTGAGCACAGGCATCAAGTAGGGTCTGCCGGCGCACTCTTCCATTGGATTGTGCGCCGCGGCGCTGCTGACAGACTGCCGTCAGCGCCCATTAAGTCCGACGGGGACTTAATGCGCAGATACTACTTAATGATACCACATTTCCCTGCTCTCACACACGAAAAGAATTCTTTGTCTTGTTGGCACAGAGGCATCAGAGACTACCCATACAGCTCTTTTCGTCTCAGCATCGTATACGGCCTTCTGCTCCGTTCCCGTTTCGACGCTTTCATATCGATGTCCGCATATACGATCTGTTCGCTGTCATCTGCTTTCACAACGCAGTTTCCACGGGCATCCGCCACCATGGATTCTCCGGCGAAATCCATCTCTCCTTCTTTCCCGACGCGGTTGCACATTGCAATTGCCACACTGCTCTGGAACGCCTGAATTCTGATTTCCCATTCAAAGATTTCCAGAGGCTCGCTCTTTGTATTCACCGTCGGAACCAGGATAAGATCCGCTCCCATGAGACTTTCGGTCCGGATGCTTTCAGGGTAGTGCCGGTCAAAGCACACCACAATCCCAATACGGCCATGCTCTGTATCAAACACCTGAAACCCCGTATCGGACGGTGTATAATAATCCTTCTCATAAAACTGTTCTGCCTGTGCCACATGAACCATTTTCTGAACGCCGACAATCTCTCCGTTTCTGTCGATCAGAATACTTGCATCGTAATACTTTTCATTCTCCATCAGATAGATATTGGGCACTGCGGCGATCCCGCCTTCCCGGCAGGCAGTGCGAATACTGTTCACGGTCTCTGAGTCAAGCTCAAGCCCATACGAGGTCGCGTCTCCGCCCGGATATTGCGGGAAAAATTCCGTAAGCTGCACCTCCGGGAACAAAATCAAATCCGCTCCTTCCCGTGCCGCCGTTCTGATTGCGTCAATACTTTTCTTCAGATTTCTCTCTACAGTTCCCGCATTGCTCATCTGTACCATTGCAAGTTTCATGGATTTTTCCTCCCTGCTGTCTGTGTTTAAAGACATTATCCAAGTTATCAATAGGCCAGTTGACTTTTAAATTCCATCGGATTTCGTCAGCAGAAGCCGGATTTTCTGCTGGACGAAACGCTCATCTGACAAGGAGAGACAGAGTCCTCCTGATGTCGCCGTCAATGCAAATGGACTTTTCCCGTATTTCTTCCGGAGCATAAGCCTCGCCGCGGTTCAGGCAGGCATAGATCGCATACGGCCATTGCGCGGTCATCCTCCAGAAGGGGAATTTGATTATGCCGGGTGTGTTCATGCCGACTGCGCATTCCAGGAAGAGCACCTTCCCGTTCTCATGTTCTCTCAGGAATTCCGAATAGCGCTCCGCCGCCCTGTACCACCCTTTGTCCTCCACAAAGTTGTCATCCGCGCGCAGGTTAGTCGTCATCGGCTCTCCGTCATCCGGGCAGTATGGAATCAGCTCTGTCGGAATCCTCATGGCAAGCTCTGCGGTTTCGGGAACGAGCAGCTCGTTATCCTCCGCAATCTCATACCCCTGGGCAAGCACCATCTTCCGGATGATTTCTTTGTTCTCGTAGGTCTTATGCGCCGAAGCGCCGTGCGGATCGGAACTCTGCAGCAAACCATAGTCCCCCTGTGTATAGAAGAGCCGTTCCCTGTCAAAGCCGGTTCTCTGAAAGCAATGATCCACATTGGTGGTCAGAACAAAGTAATCCTTGTCCTTCACCAACTCCAGCAGCATATCATAGGTGTCGCTGGGAATCGGTGCATAACGGTTGATCCAGATATATCTGCTCCAGAACGACCAGAAGGTCTCCTTATCAGGATACGGATAAAAACCGCCGGAATACATGTCGCTGAAGTGGTACTTTGCGGCGAAGTCACCAAAGTATTTGTCGAAACGCTCTCCGGTATAAACATATCCGGCAGATACGGAAAGGCCTGCACCCGCACCGATAATCACCGCATCCGCGCTGTCAGTTTCTCTTCTCAGCGCCCTGATTTGGTCCGAGTAATTTTCTGTATATTTCATAATCCTCATCCTTAAAAACATTGAACACGACTTTAATCGCGCCGCCTTTTTCTTCCCTGTATTTCCGGACTGTTCTCACCGCGATTTCCGCCGCCCGACGCTGCGGAAATCCGAAGACGCCTGTGGAAATACAGCAGAAGGCAATGCTCCTGAATCCGTTTTCCTCTGCCGCGCGCAGACACGACTCATAACAGGACGCCAGAAGCCGCTCGTCTTCTTTTGTCAGCGCTCCCCGAACGATGGGCCCCACCGTATGGATCACAGCCCTGCACGGCAGGTTATAACCGGGCGTGACTTTCGCCTGCCCTGTCGGCTCTGCATGTCCCTGCTCGTCCATTATCTTGCCGCAGATGTACCGGAGCTGCACGCCTGCGAAGGTGTGAATACAGTTATCGATACAATTATGGAGCGGCTGATAGCATCCAGTCATTCCGCTGTTGGCAGCGTTTACGATGGCGTCCACACGAAGTCTGGTGATGTCTCCCTGCCAGAGGAAAATATTTTCGCCGCAATCCTCCCACTCGTCCCCGGAAACCACGCCGCGAAGGCGAAGCTCCTCACCGAGATAGTCATCCTGAATCCTCAGAAACTCCGGGGATGCCGGTCCCGGCATGCGCACATTCATCAAGGCGCGAAGCAGATCCCTCTGCTCCCCGTCGGTTCCGGGGATCTCCAGTCCCCGACAGTTTTTGTTTTCCTTAAGCAAATACTTAATCAGATATTCTCTCTCCTGCTGATGATTCATCCTTATTCTCCCTGTCGATCACTTCCCGGATCTCCGACACCACGTCCGCCATCGTCATTTTTTTCAGTTCGTTTTCCATAGTCTGCTGCACAGCCGCCAGTCTCGCATCCATCACCTTATGAATATTCCTTCCGACCGGGCACGCGGCGTTCGGCTGCTCATGAAAATGAAACAGTCCCTCCTCTTCATCGACGCTCCCAACCGCCCGGTAGAGGTCATACAGAGTAATCTCCTCCAGCGGTCTCGCCAGCGTGGCGCCGCTGCTCCCCCGCCTTGTATTCACAATTCCCGCCCGACGCAGCTGCGACAGAACATTCCGGACGATCACCGGATTGACGCCTATGCTGCCTGCCAGAAACTCGCTGTTGACCCGGTCCATATCCCTGAAATAATCCAGCGCCGTAATGGTGTGCACCGCGATTGTAAACTTGCTTGTAATCTGCATCTGCATCCTCCCTGTTGTCATTCTTGTGATAGTTGCAATATATCACTTTACACAAAAACAGTCAAACCGGTTCTGCGCCGCCGTCCGGTTTTCCGATCTTACAACCGCGGTCACATCAAATCCTTTTTTTACCGCTTCTTCAGTGATGAGTCTTCCTTCTTTTCCGTTTGCTGCCACTACTGCGATCTTCTTCATTGTTTTTTCCTCCATGCTTTTTCATTACTGTTTTTTCTGTTTCTTTTGCCTGTCCGCTTTAAGTTCATCACCTGTCGACAATTTCACGTTTCAGGCCTGTTCGAGTTGAAATAATATTGTTTACATCTTCAATATAGCACGGCTCAGTTGTAATGTCAATAGTTACAATTATTTTTTTACAAAAAAAATCCGGCGCCGGTTTTGGCGTCGGTTTTTCAAATCTCAAGCGCTTTCATAAACCCCTTTACATTACCGGTCTGCATGAACCCGCTCATCAGACATGCGCCGGAAGCTCCTGCGGCCCTGACCTCCGCAATATTTTCCGGACCGATACCTCCGATTGCATATACCGGTATACCGGACACATCACATACACTCCTGAGAAAATCGATTCCACGGGGTTCAAGTCCCTTCTTACAATCAGTCTCGAACACGTGACCTGCCGTAATGTAAGTGCAGCCGAGCATCTCCGCTTCAAGCGCATCTTCGACTGAATGACAGGACGCTCCCAGAATGCCAAACGCAAGTCTGTCACTCTCAGCCATCTCACGAAGCCCCGGGAGCGGCATATGCAGAGCGTCTGCTCCGAGTCGCCTTGCGACTTCAGGGTAACTGTGCAGAACAGGCTTTGTTCCATGAGCTTCACACACCTTTATAAACTCGCGTGCGAGATCCTCATATTCAATTTTCTCAAGCTCCTTCTCGCGAAGAATGATCGCCTTTGGACGGGCATCCCCTATCTGTCCTATTTTCTCCAGGAAGTCACCTCTGCAGAGGGAGCGGTTCGTCACACACAATATATCAGACATAAATGTAATCATTCAGGACCGGCTGCAGTCCTTCATCAGACAAATCAGCATACATGCTGTCAAAGCTTCTCGCATCTGCGATCTCGAACTGCTCATCGCCTTCACTCTCTTCACTGCAGGTTCCCGTGTACTTGCTCTCGTGATCACCTATCCCCGTAGAAACACCCGCAGAGACCTTTGTACATGCTATCTTCGTTATACCATTCCTGAATCCTGCATTCTCACGGGATGATACTACGATTTGTGCAAACGGCAGAAATATCCTGTATGCACATATGATCTGACAGAGCTGCTTTTCATGCACATCGAGAGGACTGATCTTCTCGTTATTCACTATCGGCCTCAGCCTCGGACATGATATCGACATTTCCGCATAAGGATATTTTCTCTGGATATGGTATACGTGCATCCCGGTCGCAAACGCATCCTTTCTGAAATCGGCAAGCCCGAGAAGAGCTGAAAAGCCAACGCCTCTCATGCCTCCCATAAGAGCCCTCTCCTGGGCCTCGAATCTGTAAGGCCATACGCGCTTATGGCCGAGCAGATGGAGCTTTTCGTACTTATCCGTATCGTAGGTTTCCTGAAATACCGTTATATAATCCGCTCCGCACTCATGCAGATATTTATACTCTTTCACATTGACCGGATATATTTCCAATCCGACGTTCCTGAAATATTTTCTCGCAAGTCTGCAGGCATCGCCTATATATTCGACAGGACTCTCGGAGCTGCTCTCTCCTGTCAGTATCAGTATCTCTTCGATCCCCGAATCGGCGATCACTTTCATTTCGTGTTCAATCTGACTGTGATCCAGTTTAAGTCTCCTGATATTGTTATAGCAGTTAAACCCGCAGTAGATGCAGTAATTACTGCAATAATTCGCGATGTACAGCGGTGTGAAAATGTATACAGTGTTGCCGAAGTGTCTGCCCGTCTCTATCTGCGCTTTATGCGCCATCTGCTCAAGGAATGGTTCTGCCGCCGGTGACAGGAGCGCTTTGAAATCCTCAATTCCGCACTTATCCCGTCGGAGTGCCGTCATGACATCTCTTGCCGTGTATTTATCATAATCGTAATTTTTCATCTCAAACAGAACCGCTTCTCTTATACCGGGATCTATCCGGTCCATATCCTCCATGTATTCCATGTGGTCAGTTCTGGAGGAAGGATCGTTTTCCAGCCGGTGTTTCCTGGCAAGCGCCTGCTCAGACAAATTTCCGGTATCCATAAGGAATTCATTTTCCATTATATCTTTCGCCTCCTAATCACGCAGAAATCCCGTGAGCGGATCTGATGCCTGCGCCCCTCTCGTAAGCACCCTTCCGAGACCGGCAATATATGCTTTGCGGCCCGCTTCTATCGCAAGCTTGAACGCGCCGGCCATCGCCGGGAGATCTCCCGCCGTAGCCAGAGCAGTATTTGCCATTATTGCGTCAGCGCCCATTTCCATCGCCTCGCATGCCTGCGACGGTCTGCCTATCCCGGCGTCTACAATGACAGGAACATCGATCTCATCGATCAGTATCTGAATAAACTCTTTTGTCGCCAGGCCCTTGTTTGAACCTATAGGACTTGCAAGAGGCATCACTGTCGCCGCACCGGCATTCACCATATCCCGCGCATCGTTAAGATCGGGAAACATATACGGCATTACTACAAAACCTTCATTCGCAAGGACTTCGGTTGCCTTTACAGTTTCTTTATTATCCGGCAGCAGATACTTGCTGTCTCTCATTATTTCGATCTTGACAAAATCACCGCACCCGAGCTCGCGCGCAAGCCTCGCAATACGCACCGCCTCATCGGCATCCCTCGCTCCGGACGTATTCGGAAGAAGCGTCACCCCTTCAGGGATGTGATCAAGGATGTTTTCCTCTTTTTTTGTATTGGCTCGCCTTACCGCGACAGTTATTATCTGTGCACCGGCATCCCTGACCGCCGCATTTATAAGATCCATGGAATATTTCCCGGATCCCAGAATGAAACGTGAATCGAATTCATGTCCCTGTATCACTAATTTGTCTTTGTTCATAATATGTCTCCCTCTTCAGCCGGATCCTATGCTTCATACTCTCCCGCAATAATACGGAGTGCTACGGTCGCCTCATGTGCCGCACATGTCATGACACGCGCAGAAAACAGGCTTCCAAGTTCTGCGACATCGCTGACGCCATCGCCGCAAAGATAAAACCTCTTTCCGATCCTCTGCGTCCTGATGTCATTCGCAGATCCGAGCCCGGCCATGCCCGCTGCCGCTATAAAGTATTTATCCGGATACCTCGTCAAAACTTCTTCGGTCAGCATTGCCTTCTGCTCCGGAGCATCGAACGCTTCGATAATAATATCCTCATCATCAAACAGGCCATCTATATTCTCAGGGCTTATCATCATCCGATCCGCCTTTATGTCACAGTAAGGCGCCGCCGCTTTCAGGTTCTTTGTCATCGCTTCTGCCTTGGACATTCCGATCTGATCCGCAGCATACTGCTGCCTGTTCAGATTCGAGATGTCCACACTGTCGAAGTCTATGATATGCAGATGTCCAATCCCGGCTCTTGCAAGGCACAGACACACATTGCTCCCCAATCCGCCAAGACCGCAGACTGCTACCGATGCCGCACAGAATTTTTTCTGGAGCTCTGTTCCATGTCTGGCCGCAAGCGCCGTTTCCATTTCCTCTCTTGAAGGCACCATATCAACCGCCTCCTACAAATCCCACAATTTCGATAACGTCACCGTCTTTGATGCGCGTGCACTCATACTCCGCTTTGGGGAGTACAGCCTGGTTAAGCTCAACTACTATACGGGATTTCTGATAACCTGCTGACTCTATATATTCCTCTACAGTCTTTCCTGCAGCGTCTGCATTTTTACCGTTTATCTTCACCATCTGTAATCACACCTCCTCCCTTCAACTGCAATAAAACAGGAGGCCGTTTCCGAACGCCTCCTGTAAAGATCCTCTCTTTAAGACTCCCTACGGCGGCATTATCCGCATCAGGTAAAAGGGCCGAAGCCTGTGCTTCCTCTCAGCCCTCCACGCGGGCTTCCCTGTCCTATTCTATATCAGTGTACACCCGCATGACATATTTATCAAGTTCGATATTTTCAAAAAAATCGACGCCGTTTCAGGCGTCACTTCCTCCGCCTGCGTCTCGTCGTTTAAAATCCGCAAGGAAACCTCATTTCCGCAGGTATACAGGGGCTCCATCCCCTGCTCCGGATACTTTCCGGCCGCGCTCTTCAGACACTGCGCTATCGCCGGTCTCGCAAACCCGTTCAGCCCGTTCCTGACGATCAGATACTTTGTTCCCCGGGACTCCTTGATATCCACAACCGGCGTATAATACCTTCCCGCGTTTCCGACGATAAATCTGCCCGTCTCGATATACAGCTCCGCGTTCAGGGTTTCCGCATTCCGTTTCCGGATTCCGTCAAACGCCGCAGAGAGCCTGGACAGATCCACCTCCGCCTGGGAAGTCCGGTCATAAACCATCCCGATCCCGCTGCCGAAGTTCACGAAACGGATATCGATTCCGCGCAGCCCGCCGGCGCGAACCGCCAGTTCAAAGCATTGCCCGTAATATTGTTCCAGCTGTCCTGTGCTCAGCACCTGAGAGCGGACATGGACATGAACCCCCACAATTCTCAGATGTGTGAGCCTCTCCATTCCGGCGCTTACTGTCCCGAGCAGTTCCTCATCGACTCCGAACCCTGACGGCCGCAGTTCTTCCTCGAAGGCGGACATCGGATTTACTCTGATACCGACAGAAAGCACTTCATGGTGCTCCGCCGCCACAGTATTCAGAAGCTCCAGTTCATGCAGGCTGTCCGCGATAAAAACGCATTTCCCATATGCGTTCCGGATATCGCTCGCAGTCTTCCCGGGCGCAGAATAGAACACCGCATTTCTGCTCATTCCGGCCTCCTCCGCTCGAAGCACCTCACCGGAAGACGCCGCATCCGCGCCGAAGCCCTGCTTCCGCACCAGCCCTAGCAGAGGCCTGAAAGGATTCGTCTTGACCGAATACAGGAATTTCACCTGTGGAATCGCCGTCGTCAGTCTGCTGCAGTTCCGGATTACCGGCGCTCTGTCATAGACATAACACGGCGCGTGCTTTTTCAGAAATTCAATGTTGTTCATCAGTGCTCCTTTCCGCCTTTCTGCTCATTTAACGTGTGCTCAGTATAAGACATTTGCGCTTTCGGCCTTGTCCTTCCGCCCTCATGAGCAGTGCCCGGGTTCGGGGAATCCTGCAGTCTTCCTGCCAACATTATATATCAGATTTGAATTCTGAGTAGTCCCTAAACAGCACTCTTCTGATAACCGGGTAATAAATTACCCACTGTGCTCGCTGCTGTTTCCCTCGGTGCGCGATTCTCTCTGATCGGACTGACAGGGTTATGCTGCATTATTCTGACAGTCTTTCTCTCGGTCAGAGGTACTCCATGCCGAACCGCATCGGGTTAAGAATCGGTCTCCGGAAAAGGCTGCGGACATATTGATTTTCCCGCAGGGAATATTCAAAAAGTACCCCAAGGGTACTGGTGGTCTATTTTCATTTCATAGTACAATGCAGATAAGAGCATCATGCTGCAACTCGCTTTGTCAGGCTGAAGCGCACGATGACGAAGGAAGAATGTACGGTGATATAAAGAGTTCAGGATTCATGGAAAACCAAAAAACCGAAAACGCCGGTGTAAGCATGAACTCCGTCGGGTTTTCCAGCTATGAATAGTTTCTGTAGTATTTACAAAATGAGGAGGATCGTATGGGTCTGTTTTCAAGGAAAAATAAGACAGCCTCTCCAGAGGAAATCGCAGCAAAACAAGAAAATCGTAAGCTGCTGGAGCAGTTTCAGGTGACAAAAGCCTGGGGCGTAAAGAAATATCGAACGGCGATGCAGTTTATTTACGATGAAGCCCGCAGATGCTTCGTAGTTGCGGAAGGCCCGGAAGAGACTTTCAGAGAACGCGAGCCATATGTGATCCGCTTTGACCAGGTGAACAGCATGGCATTGGAGGTCGACGAATACTGGTCCGAGGAAGGCGGCCAGTACAGCCCGAGAGGGTTTGGACAACTTACGCAGGAAAAGTATAAAGACGTTTTCTGGCGTTATGATTTTTACCTCATTATCCGCACCGATCATCCGTATGCGGGAACGATACGCTACAAGATGAATTTCAAAACCACCGTTATGAAGGTTCCGGAGCGCGGATTCATGTACAGGCGGGGACTGGAAATCGGCGGAGCTTACGAAGGTGAAGATATCCGGCGGCTCATTTCTAAGATAGAGAAGGAATTAAACAGAGATGAGAAAGGCATACGGCGCGAGGCGGCCGTCGGTATTCTGACGAACACGGATCCGGAAGGCGTGACCGGAAAACTCGTGAAGGGTTACTACGATGAGAAGACGTTAAACAAAATAGAAAATCTTCTTAACCATGCAAAGCGGGGAGAGAGAATCCGCATGCTCTTCGTTCCACCTACATGCGGCGAGAATTGATTCAAGGGAGCATCTTCATAAACATACTATGGTGCACGGACCTAAAGCCCAAGCTTAGTTAGTGTCCGCTCATTATGTCCCCGTCGGACTTAATGGGCGCTGACGGCAGTTTGTCAGCAGCGCCGCGACGCACCATCCAATGGAAGGGTGCGCCGGCAGACACTATATGGAGTCCCCATTATCACTCCAGCACAAATCATAGATAAAAGAGGAGGAACTCTATTATGATTAGAATAAAAGGAATAGGGAAACACACCTTTATGACAGTGTTCAGTATCGCCATGGTATTTACCATGATGCCGCTGATACCGGAGGCAGCGGAGTACGTCAATGCGGCCTCCGGTGATCCCGCCATCAATCTGGTGAGAAATGGTGAGGCACCACAGATTTCCGGAGGCGGCGGAACTAAAGATGGTACAGTTTGGTATGGAAATTACCCGCAATCGGCGTACTCCCCAAAGACGGTGCCCAGCAGTCCTGAACGGGGAGAAATATGTGTAGACAGCGACGGAACAATTTTTAAGTGTTCCAATGGTGACACGATAGATTACTGCAAGGTGGAGCCTGTGAAATGGCGTGTCCTTTCCAACTCCGGCAAAAAACTGTTCCTGCTTTCCGATACAAACCTCGATGTGAATAGTCATCTCCGACCGTACGGTCCTTACGCCTGGGAAGACAGCATGATAAGAGCCTGGCTGAACTGCAGAAAGCATACGGATTTTTTCGACTACACATATTCCGGATTCTATAAAAACGCCTTTTCCTATGAAGAGCGACGAGCCATTGCGACCACCACTGTAGTGAACGAGAGTGTCGGTAATGCAGAGGGAGGCAATGATACGGAGGACAAGCTGTTTCTCCTTTCCTTCGCAGATGCATGTAATGAGGATTACGGGTTTTCTTCAGATTGTGATAAAGAGACGCCTGAGAGGCTGGCTATGAACACAGCCTACGTCAAAGAAGGAGGAGAATCTGGCTGCGATGATCTTATCACAGGGAAGAAAGGTGATTGGTGGCTTCGCACCACTGGCTGCGGGCTTACGGAGCCGGGCAGAAACATGTTTGTGACCTTCGTCTATTTCAGGGGGTCTGTCAACCCGTTCGGCGACCGTTCGGATGCCCGCATGCCGATTCGCCCGGCAATGAACCTTGATCTGAATTCAGTAATCTTTACCTCTGCTGCAATGGGAGGCAAGACCTCGGCAGGAGTCGGTCCCAATTCTCTGAAGAAAGTGGGAAAAAGCAGCACGGATCAGTGGAAATTCACCGTCAGGGACACTTACAGAAATGAATTCTCGATCAGTGATGTTACTGTGACCGGCTATGCGATGCTGCAAATGAACTATAGTGGTGCTGCTGTTGATTCCAGAGAATGCCCGGAGCGCATTTCAGCTATTGTAGTTGGTTCAAAAGGCAATATCAAATATTACGGAAACATTGCAACACCTGTGTCCCCCGGCGGAACGGCAACCATAAATCTGGATGGCAAATTCGATCAGAAAGCCGGGGATAAGCTCTATGTATTTAATGAGCAGCTGGGTGGCGATAAGAAAACAGACTATTCATCCGAACTGAAGGAAATTAATGTTCCGCCTCTGGAAAGTCGTCCTGCCAGGGTATCGATTCTGGCACTAAAAGCGGGCAGGAAGAAAGTCACGGTCAGATGGAAGAAAGCATCCGGCGGAGTTTACTATCAGGTCGGCTACAGGCTGAAGGGATCGAAGACCTGGAGATATACGACCAGCAAGACCACATATAAAACAATCAAAAAGTTAAAAAGCAGGAAATACTGCTACGTTAAAGTCCGTGCTTACAAAAAAGTCGGTAAAACTGCCTGCTACGGCGCATGGTCTGCGACCAGAAAAGCAAAAATTAAATAAAAAACATATACTGGTCAAGGTTGTTCAACGACCTTGGCCAGTACATTTCCCGGCATTTTTTGATTTTTTATGTTTGGCGGACTAACCCCGTCTATGCAGTTGCCAGCGCTACAGGTTTTGGTTGCGCCGGCATCCCATGTGCGACCTGTCCGGTTATTCCTGCCAGGCAGATGGGGGAGTTTCTGTCAGAACGAATTGAGATGAAATTCCTGATATGATATAATGAAATCATGAAAGGACAAATCAGAAATTCACATATTATTTATATTGCTCTTTGGGTTCTCATATCCGCTGCTATATTTGCCCCTGTTTGTATACTCCTGACCGGATGCTCTGATGAGGACGAAGAGGATCACGGCAAGGTCGTCAAAGTGGAAGCACATTGGTGGGGAGACCATTATGCGGGGCAGGTCATCAAAAGCGGCAACGTCTATGTTGAGTGCAATGTCACCTATGAAGACGGAAATACAGAGAGCGTCGACGATTGGACGATGAAGAAACCGGTTACGGTGCCCACCGAGAAATCCGTCAGTTTCTATGTGTATTACGGCGGCATGAAGGACAAGGTGACCGTTCCAAAAGACAAATTTTACACTTCCGGAAAACCACCAATCACGGACAGGAAGCTGACCAAAGAGGAGGAAAATGCCATGATGGCTGACATGCTCAAGGAGGAGTATCCCGGGCACGGTCACCAGTACTATCTGGATCTGCTGATGAACGAGGGACTGACGCTTGAGGAAGCCGAAGAGGCGCTGAGCGGCTCCAGCTGATTATCACGGAAAATCCTGATTTACAGAGATTTCTTCACACACGGGGGTGCGGATTCTAAAACACCCCCGTTACAATCCTCTAATTATACTGAGGTAATCTTGCCTCTGATCAACAACTGCATAAACCGTAATAATTTTTTTCTTATCATCAACCTTATAAAAGACAAGAGTTTTTTCTAATATCAGTACCAAATATCCTTGGCGCTTTAATACGTTATATCTTGGTTCTGCACCGATGTATGGATTATCTCCCAGATTCATAATTGACTTTTCCAGATAATCCAGTCTATCAAGGGCTATATCATTCCCAAAATTCTCCGCTATAAATAAAACGATCTTATGAATCAGGGAATCGGCCGTATCTGTTCTTTCAACTTTATACTTCAATCCTAGCCCTCCTTAAGGATTCTTCGCAAATCATCGAAGGTATCCTTCATCGGAGCTACCCTTCCGCATTTAACATCCTCATCCGCTTCGGCCAGAATCTCTAAGAGCTCTATTCTGGCTTTCATTCTCTTGTATTCCTCATAACCAAGAGAAACTGTATCGCCTCTTCCATTTACAGTGATGATTACAGCCTCATTATTCTCACGGCACTGTTTTGATACTTCGTTATAATGATTTCTAAGATCCGCTGACGGACGAATTGTTTCTTGTAATGAATACATCAGAATCACCTCCATTCTACTACAATATATTTGTGGTTAATAATCCTTACCGCCAGTAAGGAATTATCCATCTTGTTGCTTAAACTGTATAATGATGGAGCAATCGGTACATCGTCTACCTTTCTTGGACCTCGCGTCCGTTAAAAAGACTGATAACCAGCTCCTCATTCGCAGCGTTCGTTTTATGCAGGTTGAATCGCCACAGGTGCATTCGTGTCACACCACAGTAGATTGAATAGGCAATGAGTAAAACTGGTACTTATCCATTGCAATAATCTTAAGGAGTGACAAAATTATGAGCGCAGTAGGTATCGATGTTTCTAAAGGTAAAAGCATGGTTGCAATCATGAGACCATTTGGTGAAATTGTTTCTACACCTTTTGAAATCAAGCACACAACCAGTGATATCAACTCACTTATTGATCTGATCAATTCTATTGAAGGTGAATCTCGGATTGTAATGGAGCATACAGGGCGTTACTATGAAGTCCTTGCACATCAGTTCTCCAAGGCCAATCTCTTCGTCAGCGCCGTCAATCCCAAACTGATCAAGGATTTTGATAACGACTCCCTGCGTAAAGTAAAATCCGATAAGGCGGATGCCGTTAAGATTGCACGCTATGCGCTTGACAAGTGGCAAAATCTGAAACAGTATAGTGTTATGGATGAATTACGCAATCAGCTTAAAATCATGAATCGTCAGTTTGGCTTCTACATGAAGCACAGGACGGCTATGAAGAATAATCTCATCGGCATCCTTGATCAGACCTATCCTGGCGTTAATACTTACTTTGACAGCCCCGCGCGTAGTGACGGCAGCCAGAAATGGGTTGATTTTGCATCCACTTACTGGCATGTTGACTGTGTTCGTAAGATGTCTCTTAATGCCTTTATTGACCACTACCAGAAGTGGTGCAAAAGAAAGAAGTACAACTTCAGTCAGGCAAAAACTGAGGAAATCTACGGAAAAGCGAAGGAGCTTGTTCCTGTACTTCCAAAGGATGAAATAACAAAACTTATCATCAGGCAGGCGATTGACCAACTCAACAACGCCTCTGCAACCGTCGAGAAACTTCGCACGCTCATGAATGATACTGCATCTAAGCTCCCGGAATACCCTGTCGTCATGGATATGAAAGGTGTTGGGCCAGCGCCCGGTCCACAACTCATGGCTGAAATCGGTGATGTCACACGTTTCACTCACAAGGGAGCTATCACTGCATTTGCCGGCGTAAATCCCGGCGTAAATGAATCAGGTTCCTATGCACAAAAGAGCGTTCCTGCCTCAAAGCGTGGATCTGCAGCTCTACGAAGAACCCTGTTTCAAATAATGGATGCTCTTATCAAGAATATGCCGCAAGATGATCCGGTATATCAGTTCCTGGATAAGAAACGAGCTCAGGGTAAACCCTACTATGTCTACATGACAGCAGGTGCCAACAAGTTTCTACGAATCTACTATGGACGAGTGAAAGAATATCTTTTATCTCTTCCGGACTCAGAATAGCTTCATAAACATCCTTTCAGACCAACACGAGTATGGTGGTGGTCTTGTTTTGATACCTAATTTTCAACCTGTATAAAATTATCAATGTTCTTCATTTTCGCCTTGACTTTTTATTTGCAGGCTTTATAGACATATTGTATCACGATACGTCTATATTCACAACCTTCTCTTATAATAATTTTAAACAACATCTCAATGAACTGATTACCCATTCTGTATGGGTATAGCGGGCACTTCTCAACAGTACATAACTTGATCTCTTTAGTCATGCCGCCACTGCACTCGATGCAGTATGCCCGAATTGCCTTAATAGGCGTTAGCACTTTCATTGTCATCACCTCCGTTTCTGAGCATAAGAAAAATCGGATCATACTCAGTGTGTATTAAATAATACTTTCCCAAAATGCCGGACTATAGGTTAAGCCTGTAATCCAGCCAAATATACCGTGTTACGCCTCAAAGCAAGGCACCAGTTGACAAGCAACCCTGGAAAACAGCTCCTTTTGGCGGCGCAGCACCCCAGAATCTGCGAAAGATTCTTGTAAAAAAGTGCATAAAGCACTACCATATATAGTCCAGATATGATATAATAGGACTATATAAAGGAGTTGATTTTTATGCCAGTACCAGCTGAAATCAGAGCGGTCCCCCGGCCAGTCAATACCGTTGTAGATGACAACGGTGGGGATGGCCCCAAACGCTATGCTGTCCGGCAGCGAGGATCCTCGAAATACGTTCCCGGCGGCAACCCGCAGCCAAAAAACGGCAAGGTTATCGGTCACATTATTGACTACAAGTTTGTTCCTCTCCCCGAAAAGGATCCGGGTGCAGACTTGCCGGACATGTTGTCCTACGGAGCATCTGCTCTGGTCAAGTCTGTGACTGCAGACCTTAAGGAGGATCTGCTTGCGGTATACGACGCATCCGATGTCTATGCAATGATGTCTCTGGCTACCCTCCGGGTTATCAAGCCAGCCATTACAGCGGATCGAGCGCGGACGCATTACCTCAGGACGTTCGTATGCAAAGATTATCCCGGTGCAGCCATGTCCAGGAATTCCATCGGCAGTCTGCTTCAGCGGATCGGGATGAACGGATCCAGACGAAGACAGTTCTACCAGTTGCGAATGAAGGCAACGGCTGCCGACCATCACATTGCCATCGACGGGATGCTGAAGCAGGACAACAGCAAGGTCAATGACCTGTCTGCGTACTCCCGCAAGGCAAAAGTGCGCGGCATCTGCGAGGTATCCGTCCTGTATGCCTACGACATTGAACGGATGGAGCCGGTGTGCGCTGAGGTCTTCCCCGGCAACAGCATCGATGCTAGCAGTTATCCGGCGTTCATCCGTGACAATGACATCCGCAAAGGGATCATTGTCGCTGACAAGGGATTCCCACCAAGCAAGATCAAGGAGGAACTACAGGAACGTCCGGATCTGCACTTCCTCACACCGATCAAGCGCAATGACACACGTATATCGAGCAATGACATGCTCGCTTTCGAAGGCGTGCTGTCCGGCATCGATGCCCATGTGGTCTACAAGAAGAAGCAGATCAAGGGTGGCCGATACCTGTATGCCTTCAAGGATGCCAGGAAGGCATCCGCCGAAGAAGCCTCGTATCTGGCGAATGCTCAGAAGAAAGGAACCTTCTCTCCTGAGAAATATGCTAGGAAGCAGGCAACTTTCGGAGTGATCGTTCTTGAATCCGATCAGGATCTGGAACCAAAAGCCGCATACCTCTGTTACGAAGACCGCTGGCTTTTGGAGATGGTCTTCAATCGGTACAAGAGCGATGAATGCCTGGACCACACCGATGTTCAGGGAGACTTCTCCGTCATCGGCAGCGAATTCATCAATTTCATATCAACGGTTGCCACCTGTCGGATTATCCGCAAGGCCCAGAACGCAGGATTACTCGAGAAGATATCCTACGGCGAGCTGATGGATGACCTGGCATCTGCCTGGCGAAAGGCAGATGCTCCGGAGGAGCCGGCGACTGATGATGGCTATTGGGTTCACACGTTGCAACTCGTATTCGATGAGCTTGAAGCACTCGGTCTGGCAAGGCCTGTGCCGAAACCGGCACCGAAGAAGCGTGGGCGTAAACCCAAGCCCAAGGATGAAACCGAGCCGAAGCCTAAGCGCAAGCGCGGTCGTCCCCGGAAGGATTCAACCCCGTCTGCCGGTACTGTATAGTCCGGCAGATTGGGAATGTATTATTTTAACTAAAGCTGTATTTATTTGCATAATATTTACTTCGACTGCTTTCTCAATGCCTCTATTGCACTTTCAATATCTACTGTAGTTGATTCTTTTGACCATTCATCCCAAAACTCAATAGTTGCGCTCCGAGGTTTCATATTAGGTGGAGCAATGCGTATTCTGCTCGGAAGCAGGCTTGCATCACCAACAACTAGGGCTTCTCCTATATCTAAAATAGGCAACATTTCCGCATAGTCACCTAAACTATCTGGTAAGAGACGTTTTACAACGGACTGATCATCTACATTTGTCAGTCTCATAGCAATAAAATTATTACTTTGACTAAGCACAGTTCTATTCACTTCGGAAGGTCGCTGAGATATTACAACCAAGCCAATCCCATATTTTCTTCCTTCTTTCGATATACGTTCAAATGTTACCAAACTTGCATCGTCAATACTCTTTTCAGTATTTGCGGGAATATACAGATGTGCTTCATCGCAAAAAATCGCAATTGGATGTCTACGATCAGCAGTCGTCCATTGTTGCACAGAGAATATTACGCGAGCTATAAGAGATACAATCAGTGGAAGAATATCAGAGGGAACTTCTGAAAAATCAATAATTTTTACCCCCTTCTTCCCAGAATCAGAAGGTAACATTAACTCACTACATAGTTCACTCATATAATCATAGCTAAGTAAAGAATCCTCGGATGAAAACATAAAATTTAATCGCTTATCTCTCTGTTTGCTTTCCAAACGTTGAATAAATCGAGTTAATTTACCAAAGTATGGACCTTGCTTTTCACCTCTGGAACCAGAAACCATTTCAGTGTCTTTGGATTTCAAAAAAGCAAGTAAGTTGTCAAGGCTATATGGAATAGGGCTATCCAATGTAATATTGGCTTCCATTTCGGTTTTCCCTGCATTTCTTAGGAATTCTTTTTTACCATCAATTACAGCACTGCTAAACATCATTGCCTGATTTGGAGCATTATTATCACTTCGATCAAGCATAAGAGACAGCATTTCCTCATAGGTCAGAAGCCAATACGGAAGAAATAGCATTCCTTCCTGAATATCGTCATTAGGACCTGCTACTTTAAAGTGTGTAAAATTATCACCCTGTAATGGCGAATATTCCCCATGAATATCGAACAGTATCGCGTCCGCAGATTTGAGAGCCGCAACTTGCTCAAGAATTTTGGCAACACACCATGATTTTCCAGAACCTGTGCTACCAACAATTACGGCATGCCTTTGAAATAATTTATTTCCATTTAGCCATGCCGTAGCATCTTCGTCAATCGAATAGTTGCCAATTTGCAGGCTAACAACATCTTCTCCAGCTGGAATAGAGGATATTGCTTGCATAAATTGTTTTAGCCTATCTCCATGGATAAGATGGCATTCTGCATTTATCGTTGGAATAGTTGCCAAAGAACGGCGAAATACGTTTTCTTTTCCAGCAGATCTATCAAAGTGTGTTCCTATAAGAATAACTTTAATGATATTATACCCAAGTTCAGGAACAATGTCTGCTGTTGGATCACTATATGCTGATTTGCGGATAATTTTCGATACTAACCCAATCAAATGCTGACCTATTTTGGAACTTTGGATAGAGATCAAATGGTTGACTTGCAGACCGCGCAATTTATCATCGTTTTCCACCTTAACAACAACTGTAGATGTATCTACACTTTCGACAGTACCCAACAATTCTTCAGGCGCATATTCAAATATACTCATTCTATCCCTCCTTACCAAATTTTCAAGAAATTATCTAAAAGCCAATATTGACCGTCATACATTTCTTCCCATCCGTTACCATATACTTTAGTATGCGTATCATCTGCATACTCAAATACCAGAAATTTCTTGATACCTGCATCGACAATATGTTTCCTACAAGCTGAAGTCATAGTTCTTGTAAGAACAACTATTGGCTTTCCCTTAGAAATTTGTGCTAAAAGTTTCGGCTGAATATGTTCATCATTAAATCCATATCCAATACACAAGTACGCACCTGATTGAACGAATGCATTATCTGCTTCTGCAATAACTGTCCTATACGGTTCGTCGTGCGTCGCACTATACTTTTCCTTTCCAGGAGGAATAATAAGTGGTTGTAAAGCACTTGGTATGTTACGTGTCAAAGGAAACGATGCAACGGTTCCATCGGAAGCTATAAACCAATCCAATGAGCCATGTACTTTCCAAATATCAACAACGCGTTCACGGGCACGAGTTCGACGTGTTTTCAACTGCAAATTAGGCAGTTCTAATTTTTTAATCAAGCATCCCTCAAAACCTGTTACCGTGGTTGCCCCGACTTGATCTGCAGAATATTCAGCTAAACGGTCATAATTGGTTGTAACAATTACCGCTTTATTCGGAGTTGGCGCAAGTATCTTGTGGAGAAGTTCCGCCAATGCTTCAGGAGGAGTTGTTGGATTACTATCAAAATATGCTAAATCTCTTTCGTTTACTGTCTTCCAAACAATACGACGTATTTCGTTTAATGTTTGGGGCAATAACTCAACCGAATCTATCGCTTCCTCAAGCCCCAAACCATCCATAGCTGTGCAGAAAACACTAAAATTCGGATCGGAAATAATGCTATCGGACTTTTTTATTTCTTCAGCAAGAATTTTCATGGATGGTAATCCATATGACATAGAAGCACCCGAACCCAAAACAATCAAAGGATTGTTCTCCAAATATCCTTGCAATACACCTATGCATTCAGTCCAATTCATTTAGCATAACTCCCTTCTTTAGTAATAGATTTACATTGTATCTTAATTTTAAAAATGGAATTTAATAAAATCCATTATATCCACTGAACCCCAGCATATAAACAGCCATTGCTATTGACAAGTCTTCCGTATCTCCGTCTAAATGCTGCGCCCAGTCTCTCAGTTCAGCCACTACCGTATCATTAGGAACTCGTACATCTTCCATTTCACTTACAACTTTTTCAATGACTTCAGGAAGAACCATACACATCTGATAGAAAGCATCTTCTTCCTCATATTGTCAAATACAAATTGTGTATTTCTCAACGGTTTCTTGTTGTAGTTGATCATAATCCTCATCGAGATGAGCCGATGGTTATGGGCATCTTCTGCATCTTCTGCATTTTCTGCTGGATTAGAGGTTTTTCGGGTACGCTAAGCGATACGTCTTGTATCTCTTTTGTTGGCCGTGCGTATCCCCTTTCCTCTATGGCGGCGAACCTCCTATGTCCACCAGGGTCTTGCCCTCACTTCCTTCGTCCCGCCTGTCCATAACCGGGGTGTCAGATCAGCTCCCCTTCAGGGTCTTGCCCCATGGTAAATATTCCTTCTGACTACTGGCTCATTTTCTTGTTGATTGCTGTTTTTTCCTGAACTGCCGGCACCTTGCGGCGGACGTTGCCCGGCATCGGAAATTCTTTTTTCTGATCGATCTGTCAATCGAACGGATTATCATCCGGCGTCTGCACCTGCGGACGCCGGATGTCCATCCTCATTTTCTCGGCACTGTATTCGTCTCCTTTCGTCAACAGTGCGTAGAATATGCGGATCAGTTTGCATCCGACCGCAATGAGTGACTGCATCTTCCGAAGCGGATTAACTTCCCGCGTCGTATAGTACCGGTGCAGTTCCCGGAATTCCGGGTTTTTCGATACCAGCGACATCGATACCTCGAACAGCAGATATCTCAGCCTCTTTCGGCCTCTTCTGCTGATCCTCGTCCGGCCTTTGTGCTTTCCCGAACTATTCTCCACGATTGCCAATCCTGCATATTTCTGTAGCTGCTTCGGATTTGTGAAACGCCTCACATCTCCGACCTCCGCCAGAAATCCGGACACGGTCTTTTTCCCGACGCCCTTGATTTCCAGAAGCATCCGGATTTCAATCCTTGCGGCTTTTCCTCCATTCCGGATTCCGATGCTCTGCTTTGCGGCTTCTACCAGGCTCTCAGCCCGCTTCCTTCCATTGCTGCCTCTCAGCTTCGCCTTTCTCCAGATCCGATTGACTCCTTCTGCTCCCAGTACTATGATGTCTTCCGGAAGCGGTGCTTCCTTCAGTATCATCAGCCCGTCTTTTGCGTCCGGCTTGTTATACACTCTCCGATATTCCGGAAAGTAGATACTGATCCACCTTGCCAGACGATTCTTTACGCTCGTCAGTTCCGATTCGATACGGAACCGGAGATTCGATGCCGTCCGCAGTTCGGCGTACACTCCTTCCGGAATATACGGCTCACTGTACCGTCCGTCTTTGACCAGTCCCGCAATGACCTTCGGATCCTTGCGATCGTTTTTACTCTGACTGTTATCGTCGAGCTCTTTTGATTTTTTTACATGTTGTGGATTGACCAGTACCGGACGAATCCCGTTATCCTTTAAGAATACTCCGAGACAGAACCAGTAATGTCCGGTCGGCTCCATTCCGGCAATGATATTCTCTTTGCCTTGTTGATCTTTTATCGCCTGCATCCATGTCAGTAATTCACAGAAACCACTTTCCGTATTGCTGAAGCGCAGCGGTTTCTTTGAATATTCGAAGCCCCGATGATCAAACGCCCGGGCATAATGGAACTCGCTTCCGACATCGATGCCGATGACCACTGTTGTAGTTTTTACTTGTTCAATCTTCCGATTTTGTGTAGAATTCATTGTAGATACCTCTCTGTTCAATCTGGATTTGCTTTGGTTCAGCAATCTAATTGTACTCTGAGGTATTTACTTTTCAATCTACATTTAAATCATACAGGAAGCTCCTCTTACTTAAATATTTCATTCACAACAGCGTTTTCTAAATCATCAATGCTGTAGATGTGCTCCATAGAATCAAAAGTCTCTCTCAAATTTCCTCTTGCACTCTTCCATCCAAGTCCATCTGTAAACCAAACAAATTCGAATCCGTCTACAGTATGTGCTTCCTGTGCAAGCATTTTATAGCTACGAGCAGTTTCATTAAGTTTTGAACCTCCACTCGCATAGAAGTTAGTTTCTATAGCATATATCATGTTTTCAGTTTATTTTAAACTCTAATACGATTTTTAACTATCTTTTCAAAACTTCTTATATGCCGGTATAGCCTGTCTTTACAGGCATTTCCGGCATTTTGTATATCGGGAGATACTCACATATTTTCTTAAATCCGCTTGTGTTTTCGCTTTGAAAGGTAGTAAAGAAGTAGTAAAACCTCTCTTTTCCTTTAAGCTGCCAGTCTGAAAAATTCCGCCTGTGCGCTGTCAAAGGTGGCGTGTGCGTAATAGTTCAGGGTCATCGTTATGTTGGCGTGTCCCATAAGATACTGTAAGGCTTTCGGATTCATTCCCGCATTTGCCATATTGGTACAGAATGTGTGCCGCAAGGTATGGGGAGTTGTTACCGCCGGCAAAGCTTCCTTATGGTTTTGGTTGTACTTTTCTACAAGTTTGCGAAACATAATATCATAGTTAATGTAGTTTTGAGGTGTTCCGTTTCTTGTAAGAAAGAGGAAGCCTATATAACCGTCAACAGTAAAATCACTGCTTTTCCTGTTTTTAAGCACTCTCTGTAAGGCTTCAAGGACGCGGTCGCTCATTGGAATTTTGCGAATGCCGTTGTCCGTTTTCGGTGTTTCAATGCGGTAGGAGTTTTTACCGGAATATTGAAGCTGATGATCCACATTGATAGTACGATTCTCAAAGTCAATATCTCTGTACGTTAGTCCACGCAACTCGGAGATACGAAGCCCTGTACCAAGCAGAATGATAAGTTCGTCATAATACTTGTAATAGACCTTATCGCTTTTCACAAAGGAAAGCAGGCTTTCTTCCTGCATGGGCGAAAGAGGAATTTTCGGTTCAGTGTCATCCTCAATGACTGTATTGATAGGAAAGTCAAAGGGATTTTTCCTGATACAGTCATCCTGAATGGCGGTGTAGAAAGCTGCCTTTAGAGAACGCTTATAGTTGCTGACCGTAATAAAAGAATAGCCTTTTTCTTTCATTCGTAAAGCCCATTCCTTTGCATCAGACATTTTTACATTCTCAATGCTGCAGGCTCCAATCGTATCTTCCTCAAGTATTCTCATAAGCTGCTTTCGTCCTTGCTTTGTGCTGTGCCTTACATTTGCACGATTTCGTATGTGCTTTTCATAAAGCTGGCATACGGTCATTTTCTTTCCTACAGGATCAATCCTGTCATCAAGGTCTTTTTGTATCTCCTTGATTTTTTCACGCAGGGATTTATCCTCACGCTTGCCTTTCGGTGTCTTATCCGTAGGAACTAATTTCCATGCGTACACAAACTGCGGCTTTCCAAAAGTATCTGTATATTTGTAAGCATATCTCCCGTCTTTTCTCTGGCTCTCACCTGACCGCAAAACTCGGTTTTTGCTGTCCCGTCTTTTTTCTGACATTTTATGCTCCTTTCCAAGACGGAAAGAGCCTTGATATGCTATATCTATTATACCATCATCAAGACCCGATCTCCATTAGATTGTGTCAACCGTATCGATCATTTTTTCAAACTGCTTGCGCTTGATTTGAATACGGTTGCCGTTTAATATCACCCAATTTGCAGTAGGGTTTTCTTCCGCTAACTTTCGCAGCTTATTTTCTCCGATACGAAAATACTTTGCCGCTTCTTCTATGGTAAGGGTATATTTCTCCCAAATAGGCACATCCATTTGATTCATCTCATCGCCCCCTTTCTCAAAATAGGTATCATAAAAGTTCTGATATTTATATTTTTAAGAAAGGCATCACCGGATGGCTGTCAGCTTTAGCCTCACGGGAATTTCACCCCTGCATGGATCTCATCCAGCCCTACCCATTGCCTGCGACGCTTCTAACGCTCGGACTGTGGCTGTAGGGGAGTATCATTATGTATTTTGTGCTGTCATGGCTTGCAAGGTGCTACGCTTGCTTTACGGTAGAATATTTCTCGCTCAACTTCCGGATAGGGAAAGTGTCATGGCGTATTCTTCGCACAGCTAAGGCACAAAAGGAAAGTGTCCGGTTTGCCCTATGATACGCCGCCGTTATCTTGCGGGTATGTTTGTCAAAGAACAGGCGACAGCTTCTTTCTGCCTTGTCTGCGGAAAGGGGAACGCAGGCAGTTACATTCTTAAATCTTAAACATCAGGACAGCCTGCATAAGCTTTGAGTGAAGGCGATCTCGTATATCCTCGTCTATGCCGTAATAAGTATTTCCTCGTTCATCACGGAGCTTTCTCATAGAAAGATGTGCGATATAGCCTGCGTAATGCCGGCAGGCAATATTCATTGCCTGCGGCTCTCCCTTGGTTGCGGCTATGATTATCGGATAAGGCAACAAGCCGCGTTCATCATCGGTTGTTTTACCAGTCGTGGTAGTCATAAGCATGTTCCTCCAAATAGCGTTTCAGCAGCTCAAATGAGCTGGTTCTCCGATACTGCACTGTGCTTCTCGGAATCTGATAGAGTGCTGCTATTTCCGCATCGCTCATATCAAAGAAGTAGTAGAGCAGGATAGCTCTTCTTTTTTCTTCCGGCAAGCTGTGGATTGCGTCAGCGATAAGCTTTGCACTCAATTCTTTTCCGCCTGCGAAAAAGGTCTGTTCCTCTTTATCTTCTGCAAAGAAATCTTCACAGGTATAAAGCTGGTTTTCCTCTTTCGGTGTCAGATCGGAAAAGTTAATTTCGTGTGCCTGCCGCTTCCTAAGTTCCTTATGGGCATTGATACTTTCGTTTTTCAATGTCCGTTTGCAGAAGCCGTTAAATGCACAGCGTATTTGCCATTCGGTTCTTTCAGGTTCATTCATGGTATTCACCTCCTTTCGCAGCCGCGAAAGCGGGTAGAATTTCCCCTTTCGTAAACCCTCAACAACGCAGAGTTGAAAACTGCCAAAGAAAAGCGAATATTTTTGAAAAAAAGTTTTTGCGGACACAAAAAATCCCGGCTGCACAGGGCAGACGGGATCGGACATGAAAAGATAGCTGTATGGATATGATGTAACAGGTTATCCGTAAAGGTACAGAAACCCGGAAATAGAATATATCCCCCTTAACAAGATTTTAAGATAACGAAAAATGAACACGACGATACCTCCTTTGATACCGTCGTGTTTTCATAGGTTATGATTGATTTTAAGACACCGCTTCTTTATTCAAGCAGGATAAAAACGACGGTCATATATAACTTGTATATTGCAACTTTTGCATAAGTAGATTTCTCCTTAATAAAATGAGCCGGCAATTACAGTTTTATAACTGTAAATCACCGGCTCTGTGTCTTTGCATCTGGCTCTTTGATTATTGTGGTTTTCAATTCTTTTATATTTACCAAAGTTTCTAATTTGCACTTAGGACAATAGAGAGGAAAATTTTTTAATTCGGTATCTGCCCTTAGTTTTATTCTTGTTTTATTTTTACAGATAGGGCATAACAGCCATTCTGTTAGTATCATCTTCACCACTTCCTTTTAATTGTAATCAGCATATCTCCACCAAGTTATTGTTGAAATCAGTTCTAAAACACTTACACCAAACAGACTAATTATGCTCCATAAATTAAATATCACTTTTCCCGTAATACCACTTGCAAGTGCAGGAACAGACCACGGAATATATTCACCCAAATTAAGAGCTGAACCAAGTTGAGAAAAAAGCATTGTAAAAATAATAAACGCCAATGGTAATAAATACCCACGCCCTAAGCAGGCAAAAAATGCAACCGGAGTAGAGAGTAAAACCGTAAGGGTAGTACAATAGCCAAAAGTAAGCATTCCTTTGAAAAATATTATTGAGCTCCAACCGGCAAGTCCAATCAATTTACCGGCCAACAATCCTAACAAAAGTGCAAAAATAGATATAATATAACTCCATAAAGCGACAACTATAAACTTGGATAATACTATCGTATCTCTTTTGATTGGAAGTGCTAATAAGTCTACCATTGTTTTATCAGAGTATTCTCTGCCAAAAACCCAAGAGGTTGTAAAACCGAAAATGAGTAAGCCTCCAACAGAAATTACTTGTGATAAAGACATAAAGTATGATGACCAATCTGTTATCCTAATCATCTCTATTTTTGCAGAAATCAAACCAAGATTTTTTAAATACTCCGGATATTTCATCATAACTGCAAATAGCCCAACAATAAAAGGAACTAAACAGATCGAACAAAGAGTTATTATAGAAAGTTTTGATTTTATCAACTTTCTCCATTCAATTAAAATACAGGAAACAATCCTATTCATTATGCGCTCCTTCATTGTAGTCATGAATTATTCTAACGAAATAATTTTCTAAATCTTCTTTTTCAACAGTCAGAAGTTTTGGGGGATAACCTGAATTAACCAGCAATTTAGCAATTTCTTCCGGATATTTCACGGATTTTATATCAGTCAGTTCCACGAAACAGATATTATTTTCTAAGTCTGATTTGAAATCCACTTGATAGCCTTTATTAGATAATACTTCTTTTATAGCCCTGTTATCAGAACCGCTTACTAACAACTTTTTTTCTAAGTACTTATCTAATTCTTTACTCTCAACTTCTCTTATCAGTCTGCCCTCATGTATAATTATTATTCTGGTAGCAATTTTAGCTATTTCTTCCAGTTTATGACTGGAAATAAGAATCGTTGTACCGAGAACATTCGCTAATTCATTTAATAGTTCTCTAACCTCAATAACTCCTAAAGGATCTAATCCGTTGGTCGGCTCATCGAGAATTAGTATTTTAGGTTTATGAATAATAGCTTTTGCAATTCCTAAGCGAGCAACATTTCCCAAAGAAAGGTGTTTTACTTGTTTATCTTTATGTTGGTTTAATTTTAATTTCTCAATTACCTTGTCAATATTATCTGTATTTCTAACCCCTCTTAATGTACTAACAATTTCTAAATTTTCCTTCACAGTTAAGTCCGGATAAGAATAAGGCGTTTCAATAATATAACCTATTTCATTCCGAACCTCTAAATTATATTGGTCTACCTTTTTCCCTTGGATATAACATTTTCCTGTTGTAGGTTTTATCAATCCTAAAAGCATTCTCATAGTTGTCGTTTTTCCTGCACCATTCAACCCTAAAAAACCTACTATTTCACCACATTTTATTGATAGATTCAGGTCATCAACAACAAGATGTTTTCCATATTTTTTAGAAAGATTTATTGTCTTAATTGCCTCTTTCACTATTATCCTCCTCAATAATTTGCCCAACAATTCCTTGTATTAGTAATTTTAATATCGTATCAAATTGCTTTTCTCCGATTTCTTCGATGTGTAATATGCTCATAGCAATCGTTCTAAATAAAGCGGAGATAATTTCTACTGATAAGGTTTCTCTAATATTGATTTGGGACACAATTCTCTCAACCATTTTACCATCTAAGAGATGATGGGTTTTTATCACTTCTTTGGGCAATTTTCTTATGAGTAACTCCATTTCATGATTTTTGAAAATGGTATACACAAATGAATAGCGAAAATCCTGATAAAAATCATGTAGTAATCGCACAAACTGATCTGCATTTATTTGATTTTCTTGTCCTAATTGTTCCGTTAGACGGTTCATAATATCTATTTGATATTCTTCCAAGACTGAAAAAAACAACATTTCTTTTGAAGCATAAAAATTATAAAAAGAACCCTTGGAAATATCTGCCATTTCTACCATTTGGTCAACTGTGGTTTTCCTAACCCCATATCTTTTAAGACAGTCCTTTGCAACCTTATGTAATTTCTTTCTAATTGCTTCTTTTTCTTCATCAGTAAAAGCAGTAGCCATAATTCCCTCCTGAATACTTTATGACTTTTTTTGTATTTATAGTCATAGAGTATTGTATCATATAAAATCAAAAATGTCAAAATGGCTTATATCTTCATGGTTGACAATTTTCTGTTTGCCATCATTCTTTTCACTTGCTTTTCTTACTGTCTTTTAATTTACCTTTTTTGGCAAAAGATGAATTTCCGTTGTTGTAGAGATTAAGGGATAAGTGGAATAGCAAGCATAGGAAAGGGGTATCCTTTCCGTAAAAAATCTCTATTTTCCGCAGTTCCGGCGATAGAGATTTTGCTTGCTGGGAAGTGTCCCAAACCCTCTACGAAAACAAAAAGGAAATTCACCGATGAATAACAGAAAAAGAAATGTGCAAATTAAGTTTCGTGTTACAGAAAAAGAACGAAACTTGATTGAAGAAAAAATGAAACAGGTGCCTACAAGCAACATGGAAGCGTACCTTCGGAAAATGGCGATAGACGGATATATCATTCAGGTCGATCACAGCGATATAAAGAAAATGACGGCAGAACTTCAAAAAATCGGGGTCAACATCAATCAGATTGCAAAAAGAGCAAACGCGACCGGAAATGTGTATCAGGAAGATATAGAAGAAATCAAAGGAGCCTTAAAAGAGATATGGCGGTTACAAAGATTAAGCCTATTAAAAGCACATTAAAAAAGGCACTTGAATATATCCAAAACCCCGATAAAACCGATGACAAAATGCTTGTATCTTCTTTCGGATGCAGCTATGAAACCGCAGATATAGAATTTGCCTTTACGCTTTCACAGGCACTCGATAAAGGAAACAATTTAGCCCATCACCTGATACAGTCCTTTGAACCGGGAGAGGTCAGCTTTGAAAAAGCCCATGAGATTGGAAAGCAGCTTGCAGATGCAGTAACGAAAGGACAGTATGAATATGTCCTTACCACCCATATTGATAAAGGGCATGTCCATAATCACATCATTTTTTGTGCTGTCAATTTCGTGGATTATCATAAATATAATTCCAACAAAAGAAGCTATTACGGAATCAGAAATATCAGCGACCGCTTATGCTATGAAAACGGTCTGTCGATCATCACTCCGGAAAAAGGACGAAAAGGAAAAAGCTATATTGAGTATCAAACGGCAAAGAAAGGTACAAGCTGGAAAGGAAAGCTGAAAGAAGCGGTTGATCTTCTGATTCCTCAGATAAAGGATTTTGAAGAACTTTTAGAGAAACTTCAAGCTTCCGGCTATGAAATCAAACGCGGAAAATATATTTCCTGCAGGGCACCCGGACAGGAGCGATTTACAAGACTGAAAACCCTCGGAGCAGATTATACGGAAGAAGCAATCAAAAAACGCATTGCAGGAATTAAGAGCCGCACCGGAAAGAAATTGACACAGGAGAACGGAATATCCCTACTGATTGATATTGAAAACAATATCAAGGCGCAGCAATCGGCGGGTTATGAGCATTGGGCGAAAATCCATAATCTGAAACAGGCTGCAAAGACAATGAATTTTCTCACCGAAAATAACATTAGGCAGTATGAGGATTTAATCAGTCGGATAGATGAATTGATCCTTGATAGTGAACAGACGGCAGACAGCTTAAAGCAGGTGGAAAAGAAGCTTTCCGATATGGCTGTTCTGATAAAAAATATTTCAACCTATCAAAAGACAAAGGATATTTACAGAGGATATATCAAGGCAAAGAATAAGGACGCATACAGGCGTAAACACGAAAGTAGCCTGATACTTTATGAAGCTTCCGGAAAGGCACTAAAGGATGCAGGCATTAAAAAGCTGCCGGAGCTTACCGTATTGCAGAAAGAATATTCTACCCTGCAAAAGAAGAAAGATGCCATATATTCCAATTACGAAAAACTGAAAAAGAAAGTCAAGGAATATCAGAAGGTCAAGCAGAATGTTGATATGATTTTACAAAGAGAAAATTCAGGCAAGGAACATACAAAGACCCTTGAATAATTCCTGTTGTGGATGATGAGTAAAATTCATGGTATGATATAGCTAACTAAAGAAACGGGAAATACACAATATTGAGGGCAGAAAACAGTTCCCGGAAGAAAAGGAGCTGATAGAATGACACGTGGGGAAATATGGAAAGATTTTTTTAGGAAAGTAATAGTACCTGTTTTATTGACAGCATTTCTCTTTTACTGGGGAAAGAGCATATTTACACAAAACGGAGAAACCAATTATTTCTATGTATGGCTGTTTTGCGGAGTTCCTTTCGGTATCAGAAGAATGTTCCTGTGGCTGATTCCGATAAACCATGACTTCACTGCAACGGTGGGAATATTTGCCGTAAATATCATAGTCGGCGGACTGATCGGCTGCATTGTGATTATCTGGCAGCTTCTCGTTGCGGCATGGTACATTCCGCTTACGATATACAGGCTTGTAAAAGAATAAAATTCAGAAAGGTGTTTTTATGGACTATACTGACATCCGTAAATTAGCAATAGAATTTTCAGGTTTATCAGGAATGGATGATACCTATACATTCTATTACGATGAAACTAATAATTCTCGAAAGTTTAGAATTACTGAAAAAGATTTCAACTCATCAAAAGATGAAGATTTTGTTATAGGTGGACTTGTTTATGAGGGTGAAAACAGACAGTTTAGCCTTGACAAATTATTTCAGTCGTTCAAATTGCAATCCAATGTGAAAGAGGTTAAACGTCAACATATCGCACCCGGTAAAACTTTTCTTGAATGTGTAAAATCAACCAAATTACAGCTTTTATTAAAATGGATTATTGAAAATGATGTATATGTACATTTTATGGCAATGAATAATTTATATTTCGGTATTGTAGATATAATTGATTCATTAGTTGCTGATACAGAGTTTTCGATGCTTCCACCTGATTATATCAATCTCATGAAAAACACTTTATATAAATATATCAATGCAGATATTGATTATATTCATTCTGTTTTTCTGAAATATAATTATCCCAATATACAGTCTGATAATGTACAGCCATTCTGTGAGGACTTTATTGCTTGGATAGAAAACATAAGTGTTGAAAATGAACAGGAAGATTTTGGATTAGAATCAGTTCGTCAGCTGCTAAAAGATTCTCGGAAAAAGGAAAATCTTTGTTTTTTAAGCGACAATAAAGATTTGATTTTAATGGATGGATATGAAAGCTTATATATTGAACCTATTTATATGTTCCCATATTCACAACATACTTTTGATGAAGAAGTAGAGATAATAGATAAACTAAAGGATTTTCCTATTTGCATTGATAATCAAATACTTAGCAATTACGTCTTTGTTAAATCCGAAAGCAATCAATGGATTCAATTATCTGATGTCATTATTGGGATTTTAGGAAAAATGTTTCTGTATGCAAATTCTAAAAGCAAATCGGAAATCATAAACGAAACCATAAAACTAAGTGATATGCAGAAAGAAAATATATCACTATTAAAGTCCTTAATAGAAAAGTCAGAGAAAAAATGTTTAGCTTTTATTCACTTCACTGCAAATTTTTATGAGATTGAAAAGGTTAAACTTATTTTATCTATGAAATAAAAGGGTAATCAAAGTTTTTTAGGGTTTGTCAAAGTTTTTTGGGGGAAAGCATTAGGGTCAGATGTCATTCGTTATGGTCTGTCGTTAGGGACAGTCTGTGGGGTCGTTCATTAGGGGCGAACTATGGGGTCTGAACAAACAAGAACTGAACGGAAAATCAAGCGGAGGATCGATAAGTGATCTCCGCTTTGAATTGCAACGATTCTGATGTCAGTTTTCTTAATGAGAGTTTAGGTTAAAGTACCAGACGTGGGAAGGGTTCGTCTTCATTTTGTTCAGAATGAGCATGGTTTCTGAAATAGATGAATTCATCCCATAGATTCATCCAGGACAGGAATCCGTACAGGCAGTTTAATTCCGTTGTTTGAAAATCGAGATCCGTTTCAAGATCGAGGATATGTTGATGCAGTTCTTGATAGGTGGTCATCTCAAATCACCTCCCTTATTGATGTCAAGAAAGGCTTCGTCCAGTATTCTGCTGGCAGCAATGAAGTCACATGGAAGCCCCGCTTCATTGAGGATCCTATCCGGGTTGTTAAAAGGACTGTTGCCTTCAGCCACCCAGTGCCGAAGGGAAAGAAGCTCGTCCTTTGAGCAGTCGTACATTTCGAGAATCGACTCGAGCTCAGCGTTCAGGACGCGCTGTTTACTCTTAGGAACTGTGTTCCGGTATCTTAAAGAACGAGGCCGGTCTTGTCCGACAGGCTCGCGTCCGTTTAATTGGGGATCGTTTCTTGAAGCAAAGAGGAACCGATTCCGAAAATGGTTGAAATTACGGAAACCCCGCCCCATCCGTTTCAGATCTTTGGCCTTTCTGTTCGTGGATTCGATAGGACCGTTGGACAATCTCGAAATGATAGCGCCCCCGTTTTTATCAAGCCGTTCCATCAGAACGAATGAGTTGATGATAGGTTCCCTGTGTCGTTTCAGGAGTCTGGAAAAACGGATAAAGATGTCGTGATCGCAATGGGCGTAGTCATTGATCAGTTGATTCAATTCGATTGCCGCCTTTTGAGGCTTGCCGGCATTTACTGTGTTGAATCGCACATAACGCTCTTTCAGATCATGGAGTTCTTTCAACGCGGGATCAATGAGAAAAAAGCGTTCCTTGTAATCGGAGGTTCTCATCAGGCATCTGAAGTGCCGGTCCATGTGTGGTTCCTCGTGATATGTGATGGAATCTGCATTGGAAAGTAAAAGGAAACGGTAGTGCTTCAGCAGATACAGTTCATCGGACATTGGAAGCCTTACCTGGTGTCCGGCCTTTTCCGACAGTTTTTTCTGCCGTATTTCGTCACGCTCTCTGATCGTATTCTGCAGATCGCGTATGAAATCCGCAAGTTCTTTGACGATCCACTGGATCACATGGAAAGAATCTACGACAGATACTGCGTTCGGAAAGTATCTCTCAACATAGCGAAGATATTCATTGTTCATGTCCGTGATGAGATATTGAACGGCAAAACGTTCTTCCTTTGGAATGGATGCGAAGTATGGTTCAGTCACATTCTGCCTGCGGCTTTCGAGCAGATCAATCACTTCTCCTGTATGAAAATCCTGAACGACCAGCGCATATTGACATATCTGATCGATGTCGAGATGAACTTCGTCGATGCTGATCGCATCCGTCAGGGCAATCCTCTTCATGTTGACATACCGGTCAAATACGTTGATGGCGTATGTGTCAGAAGTGTTGAACTTCCTTGCGATATCTGCGGCAGACTTAGTCAGATCCCGGAATTCATTGACGATGAGAAAGTCGGCTGCGTTTGTGTTCCGACGGTGTTTACTTATGAAATTAAAAGATTCATTTTCTTCATATCGACATTGCCCGTTCGTACAGCGCCAGCGCCGCTGCTTCAGTAAAAGGACTAACTGATACGTGTCCTGCAATATCGGATGATTGACCCTTCGGATCCTGATCCCTCTGGAATGCATTCGAAAGCTGCACCGGGGACAGAATCTGATCTCCGGTGGTGTCGACAACGTAACCGTTTTGACACGTCCCTCTGTGGAGATGTCCTCGATTGTTATTGCAGGGTCTTCTAATTCAAGAAATCTTATGATATCATTCATGTATGCTCCTTTCATTTTAAAATCGTTGCAGTTATATGATAAATGAAGAAGCATAGAGGAGGCAATCACGGCCTCCTCTAATCATTTTGAGTTCTTTTGCCCCTACGCACTGCCCCCATTGTCAGACCCCACGGAAGGAGCCCACTGTTAGACCCGAATGAACAGAGACCCTAAAAAACTTTGATTACCCGATTTTTCAACACCCTTGGGTCGTTTTTTATTGAGATTGTATTATTCCATCTCTTCCGAGGATTCCATCAGCTCTCGCCATTTGCTTTGGTTTCTAGCCATTTCTTACCTCCTAACTCACCGATTTCATCATATTCTTTGTTGCTTTCAAAGCGCTTAGTATCAAATTAGTATCACAGGGCATCTTGACCTGCTCGTACAATGGATTTTCGTCCTTGCATTATAAAAGGCGCTACCGACTGTGTGAATCGGTAACGCCTATGGCCAACGATATTTACTTTTTCCTATTCCCATGTTTTGGTGATCTCATATATCGTCCGAAGCTCAGTAAGGACGTTCTCATCATCGGAATGACCTTTTGCTATCTCATTCAGCTTCGGCTCCAAGACTTCAAGTCTTTCGATGATCCTTCTGCGGAGTCGTTCATTACCAACGACTACGATTTGCTGACTCAACCCGCTTTGTAGCATGTAGTCCTGAATGCTCCTTCCAGTAAGATGGATTCTCTTATAGAGCTCATCCCTCTGTTCCGGCGAGACTCGGAAGCCGACCGTGATGTACCTTTTTCTGTTCTTGTAATTACGAAGCGGCTTTTCTCCTTTCTGTTGATATCCTCCCATATCTATATCGCCTCCTGCCAGTCATTTTCTATTTCTAGTTTGCCCACGATTTCCTGCTGCTTATGAGGGAACATGTGAGCGTAGTGCATTGTGATATCAATGTTTTCATGTCCTACTCTGTTTGCGATATCTACTGCAGAGAATCCCATATCAATCAGCATAGACACATGCGAATGTCTCAGATCGTGAATACGGATTCTCTTTACTCCAGCAGCTTCACTACCGCGATCCATCTCATGATGCAGGAATTCCTTCGATATCATAAAGATTCGATTCTCGGGATTAATTCCATACTGCATCCTGGTAAACATCTCCAGCTCTCTAGTCAGGAAGTGTGGGATCTTCACCACTCTGATTCCCTTCTTTGTCTTTGGTGGTGTGATAACAATCTGACCCCTGATGTGCTGAAGAGACTTTGTAATGTGGATCTCATCGTTCTCAAAGTCGATATCGCCTAATGTCAATGCAAGCATTTCGCCGAGTCTGAGACCTCCCCAGTAAAGCACTTCGAATGCCGTGAAGCTTTCGATGTTACCGCTGATTGCCTCAGAGAATGCCCTGTACTCGTCCTTCGACCAGATGCTCATTTCCTGTGTTCTATCATCCCCTCCAATCGGACCAGCCGAATGAACCGGATTTTTCTTCAGTTCATAGAGGCGCACAGCGTGATTAAAGATGCAGCTAAGCTGTGACTGGATCGTTTTCAGATACTTCCTGGAATACAGTGGCTTTCCGTTTTCATCCTTCATAGTGATCAGCGTGTTCTGCCACTTGATGATATCGCTTGCTTTTATCTCATTCATTTTCTTTTTCCCAAAGTACGGTATCAGTTTTTCTTTCAATATGTATTCCTTCGTAATCCATGTGTTCCATCTAAGCTTCGGCTTCATATCTTCGGTATATACTTCCACGAAATCGGCGAAAGTCATATCCAGAGTCTCTGCCTTCTGATTCCTGAAACTACGTTCCCATTCCAGTGCCTCTTTCTTTGTCTTGAACCCGCGCTTAGTCTTCTTCTTTTTTGTTCCGGTCCAGTCCTCATAATAGAAAGAAGCCATCCATGTGTTTCTGTTCTTGTCCTTATATGCTGGCATCTTTTCCTCCTTCTTCTATCCCAAAGGCAGCGCAGGTTCTCTCGATGTAATCCTTGCACCTTACGGGTCCAGCCGCTCTCATAGAACCATCTGCCTCCAATTTCTTATTTCTCTTCTTTGTCATTCGACAGGTCTTCATCCTTGATACGCAAGGCCAACAGTAACTTCATCGACTTGTAGGAATCTCTTGCTGGCTTCCATTTCTATGCTCCTCACTGGCGAATCCGTAAATGCGCTCACGGTAATACTGTCTGCTGACGCGGCCGGCTACTGTCAGGTATCCTTTCGCTTTCAACTCGTCGTTCATCTGCTTGATCAGCTTATATGCAAAACCCTTTGATACGCCAAAATCCTTGGCAACAGTTTCTACTCCAACAAACATTTCGTTTTCCATAATGACCTCCGTCTTTATTTCCCGGGATGTCCGTATCTTACTTCTTGATTTTTAATTCGTTAACAATGCGATTTTCTCATTCGCACATTTGACCTTATCTCTTTCTTTTCTTATGCCAATGCTCCTTCGAGCTGTCAGCACATCGGATCGCCCGATCGACCTGTTTCATGGTCTCATCTGGCAATGTGCAGCGATATGATACCAGCTGTTTTCTGTCCACAGTCGTCTGCTGCTCTCCGAGCACCATCGACTGCTTTGGCAGCCCTTTCAGCTTCGGGAGTAGCACATGGGTCGCCATTCCAGTGTTCTTCAGCCGGCTGGTAATAAGTGCTACTCCATAGGTGGTGGATGTTCTGTTCAACCAATTCCCCTGCTTAATCACCACCGGTCTGATCCCGGCCTGCACCGATCCGATCTGGTCCTGGAGAAGATCCGCATAGAATACATCTCCTCGCTTCACTTCCATATCGTGACTGATCATATTCCACCTCCTCTACATGGCATCCAGCAAGATGCTACGGATGGTACGGATCTCAATGCGGATCTCCTTTACAGACAACTCCATGTCTGCCCTCACATCCAGAGGACTCTTTCTGTCAAATACCAGTGCTTCTATTATGGCGATCTGTCTTTCAGAAAGAGCCTCCAGTCCACCACGCAGGCCTTCATCTCTGACATGGCGGATCCAGGTCTTGTGTTTATCTGTAATGTAAACTCTTTTGATTCCTTCAATGTTCAGCAACTTGTCGATCAGATCACTCATGTCGTCATCGAAGATAAGCATGCCATCTGCTCTCGTCCTCATAGCTTCCTCCATTTCTCTGAACACACATTCATGGGAAATACAAAATGAATCGCCTATGTATCATCCGGCGCAGGAAAATAATCCCTTCGTATACTTGACACGCCGAGCTCATTCACCTTGCCGGATTTTCTTCATAAAACGATCCATTTTGTCCACGACACCCCGGATCTCAGGAAACAATCAGGCGAAGGCAAGCTACCGCCTCCTCATGGGTCTCTAACCCCTCCGGTCCCCCGAAGCAATTCTCATTGCGTGATCCCGCATCCCTGCAGGGCTGTGACTAAATTGAAGTATCATTGTCCTCCCCGGCGGTCATCGCACAATGACAGCCGCCTTGCTGTCTTTTGAAGTAAGACATTATCGCTCGCCTGATGGGTCATGGCGCATTACTTCGCATGCTCACGGAGTTACCCGATATACCAGAGAGAAAGTACCTGATGAATGTGTATTCCGTTTTCAAAGTGCAGTTTGTTATCTTGAGCGGTCACCGGCTGTCATGATTTCTTTACGAAAGTCCTGCCCGATTTTGCCTCTCACCCTATAGACAAAAATGGGAGGAATTATAACGGTCTGAATCGAAATTTTTTCTGTTTTTCCCAATCCGAAGCATTTTAGGACAAAAAAAGCACCTTGCAGTTATTTGCAAAGTGCTGTGTAATGAATTGCCGCTACCCTGGTTGATTCTACTCAACCAGGGCAAAGAATTCGTCATTTTGACTACTTCAATAACTTTTCCAGCTTTCGTTTGATACGATTCAGGCGACGCGCAACAGCGGCCTGAGATATTCCAAGTTTTGACGCATATTCCGTCTCTGTCATTCCATCCTCATAGAGAGCTTTCAGCAGCTCCCGCTGACTTCCGCTGAGTTCGGAAAATGCTTTTACAATTCTTCTTTCGTGATCGGCTTTGTAATCTCTGTACCGTTCTTCTTCGATCATTGCAAAGGGATCACCTTCTGAATCTGCAAAGTATTCTTCCTTTCCGTCCAGATCGGCAAAATTGACACTGTGACGTTCCTCACGTTTGTCCAGTTTCCACTGCTCCCGTTTTACTGACTTCAGTTTTTCTCCCCATTCATCGCTGATCTCGATCTCAACAATTTCTTCAGTGATGAACTCATATCTGATTGTTTTCATTTCTTCCTCCTGACTTTCGAAAAGATGTAAATCTGCTTTTTTCGAAATCAGAAGGTTACGGACCTCTGATGAATCGCAGGGCCTGTCTCCGCATCCGCACTGTCTTTCTCCTTTCGGGCAAACAAAAAGGCCGGGAGAATTTCTCCTGGCCGGAGCCAATTGTCTGAAAGACAGGCATAAAAAGAGCCCCACATCCATTTGGATATGAGGCTTCGTTAACTATTCATTTTTCATATGCTGCTATCTCCCAGCATATACAGTGTAACCTCCTGCGGGTCTCAGGTCAGTACCGGACGTGTTCCATTGAGGTCGGTTTCATGTGTCATTGGGGTTTCAGTGAAGTATCAATGAGGTTCCATCCGACTCTTACCAGCTGGGCCTCCCGGTCGTTGTTTGCAGGATCGATGGTAATGTGATCATAGGCGTTATTACATTCCAGACCTTTTCCATCCTCCGAAAACGGAGCAAACTCCAGAAGATCGCCATTGGGCTTATAGAACTTTACTCCACGGATTCCTTCGTCATTCTTCCGTATTTCAAGATCAAGCCCCGGACTCATCCGTATAATTGAGATCAATTCAACATCTTCATCACCACGATTCTTCGGATCGCTCCAGAGCAGGCACTCCAGCAATCCTTTTCTAAGTATTACCGGTGACTGGAATATCGTACGCTCACCAAATACTGCGATTCCTCCCTCCTTGTATACGGGAATCTTCTGCATTCCGTCCCGTGGCGGCCATAATTCTTTCAGTTTGATTGACATTTCTCTCCTCATACTTTCTGATAACTCCGGGCCATTTCCTCAAACGTCATTTGCTGTGGCTTGTTTCCCAGCATTATCTGCCGTAAATCATCGATACTTCCTCCCCAGATTGCCAGTCCGAAAACAATAACCGCTTCCTTCTTACGACGGTAATAGGAACTTCTTTCAAGATTCAGCTCTTCCATCATCTCCGCTTCGGTGTACTGGAACTTGCCCAGATAATACATGGACAGAATATGAGCATACAGCTCACCGTTCAGCGGAAACTCTCTGACTTTGATGATCGCAGAATCTACAATCTCAACCATCCATTTGACACTGAACAGCGCCCGTATCTTTGCGGCAAATTTCTCCTTCTGTTCATCTGGAGCGAAGTTTTCCAGATACAGCAGGGCAGTGTCAAGATCACTGCTGGCATATCCGTATTCACATGCAAGATCTTCTCTGACTAGATTCGCATATTCACTTGTCTCCCAGCACACATCACGGTAGCTCTCCAGGAGCTTCTTTGCTCTGTCGTAAACTTCAGTTTCACTGATTTCCCGGCTCGAACATATTGTAGCTATTCTCTGTCTGGAGCCGTTTCTGTTGTTACCCATCTCGTCTCCCTTCAATTCGTTCTTTTACACTCTGTGTGCCGGTGGAACTCATGATCCCGGCGTGTGCATCCCCGGCTGCTGCTTAAGCGATAGGGAAACGAATCGCTGAAGAACTCCGGCACTCCGGTAATGTACTAAGTCTGCAGCATTTCTGATTTTGTAACAAAGAAAGTGCTGCCTTCACCAGCAACAAAGCTTACACTGATCACGGCATTCTGCCGGATCACTTGGGGGTAATTGTTCTGCATCAGCTGATATCAATATTATATGGCCGGTCCGGCAAAAAGTAAACATATGTTCGTTTATAAAAAGAACATCGGTCGATTTTAGGACCGGTGTTGCATGAAGATGAATTAATATTAAACACAACGGAAAGTTGCCAAAAATTGCGAAGGGACCATCATAATGAGGCAGTAAGCTGCTTCTGATGGTCCCTTTTGACTGATCACACTTGGATATTACCAAAAAGGATGGATTTGTTAACCATCAGTTTGTATTTCATATGTACTGTTTTCTTTTGAATTCGATATCTCGGCGAAGTATTACCTGGATTACAGTGATAAATGATTCAAAGCGGTTTCCAGCATTTTGCGGTATTCATCCACTACCGGCTCTGGTGACAGCGGCCGCATCTTTCCGGAAAACTGGAACAGCCATCTCTGATAGCGAACGATAGTCGCTCAGCTCATCGACGGAAACTTCCGGTGATGTTTAAGGGGCTTGGGGCGCTTCCCCAACGAGCGGAAAAGGTCTGGGTATATACCCAGACACTGCTCGCACAGAATGTTTGCCCCGAAAAATTGTGACGAAAGAAAAACGAAAAACGAATTTTGCCATGAATTTACACGAAAGAATAGCGAGAAGTCGGCAATTCATATTGAAACCTCGCTTGTTATTTGGTATAATCCATCATGTCATACTGTAGCATAATTTGTTAAGTAAAGATGAGGATAATACCATGATCATTTCTTATGATAATCTTTGGAAACTGCTAATTGATAAACGCTTGAACAAGACTGAACTGGCGAAGAAAACAAAAATTAGCACCAGCACGATTACGAAAATGTCACGTGAAGAACCTGTGGCTTTGACGATCCTCGTTCGCATATGTGATTATCTCAACTGCGATATTGGAGATATTGTCAGCGTAAGAAGAGATTGAAGTGCGTTTTTTGGTACAGCTCATTGGCTACAGTAAAAGTATAGATACATGAAGATATGGGGCTACCACTAATCCTTGATCTGGATGATCAGATTAAGTTTAAGAGCGCTGCTAAGTCCTTTGTGCGTACATACGGCTTTCTTGGTGCAATTCTTCCTTACGGAAATGTTGACTGGGAGAAGCTGTCGATTTTCTTGAACTTACTGATACCAAAGCTCCCGTCTCCGCGAGGCGATGATCTTTCAGAAGGAATTCTTCAGACCATTGATCTGAGCAGCTATCGTAACGAAGCTCAGGAAGCTATTGCAATCAAGTTGGAAGATGCCGATGCAGAAATAGCGCCGGTGCCCGCAGGCAAGGTCGGCCATATCGTTGAGCCGGAGATGGATCTGCTTTCCAAGATTATTATGGATTTCAATGATATGTTCGGAAATATAAATTGGAACGATGCGGATAATGTGCAGCGCCAGATTCTTGCGATTCCGGAGATGGTTTCAAAGGATAAGAAGTATCAGAATGCTATGAAGAATTCCGATGCACAGGAAGCGCGTACCGAAAGTGAACGTGCGTTGCAGCAGGTCATATTCTCAATAATGGCGGATAATATGGAGCTATTCAAACAATTCCAAGACAATCCGTCCTTCAAGAAATGGCTGTCTGATTTGGTGTTTAACTTGACCTACAATCCGGAAGGCAAAGAATATATAATGCCTGCATCAAAGATTCAAGACAAGAAAGCAGTTCAGTATGATTTCAAATCTCAGAATGATTTGATGATGGTAGCGGAACCGCAGGCACCATATGGAAAAAAGAATAATAAATAGAGGGATTGGTAATAGGCGTGGTGACTGTATATAACTACGCCTTGATGGAGGCTTTGGCTGAATGATTATTGATAATAAAATTGCGAACATAAATGAAGCGATATGCAAGAATATTGATTTAATCGATTTCAGCACTGTAACGAGGGGCTTGGTGGCGCAGAATCTTTTGAGTCAATCAAGAAATCTTGTAGAACACATTGCGGTGAAGATTTATGCCCAAGGTGCGGATATCGATGCTGACTGGAACACTATTCCCGCGGCGATGGAATTTCTAAAACGGGATAATAAGTATTTGTTTTTGCGAAGCTTTCATTCTTTTTTGCAAGAGTCAAAATCTCACTATACACCTGACAGCGAAGGTGCGGAACGGCTGGTGCTGAAGTATTATCAATACTATTTACAGACAAGAGAGTTTGTGAAAAGGGAATACCAGACAGATATCCTCCAGAACATAGAAAAGTTTCCTGTCGATACAGATAATTCTGTAAGGGAATATCACCGAAAAATAGCGGAAAAGCTCAATCTGGACTATGGTATCCGTAATTTTAACCACGAACCGAGGATGTATGTCCACAAGATTGTACCGTTTATTGTGGATGGGCGAGTCTACTATGAGATAACATTGACACCTGCATATGATACTACTAGCAAATTTGATAGATTCGTTTGCTATTCTGTCGGAGTGGTTCCTTCTTATTACTCAATAAAGGCAGATATTCATTACGACAAGATTGATATCAATGGAAGAAAAATGCCGATCAGCATACTAACAGACTATGCTGTTTCCGTTAGACCGTGTGAATTAAACAACTATGCAAGCATTTTGGGGATCAATATTAAGATGACGGCTACCCATTCCGAGTATACAGGGATGATGTCCTATCTTAGTAGATCAGGAGCCAGCCTTCTTGACGTTGCAACTGCGTCCCCAAAAGAATATAAGTGGATCAAACATCAAATGTTTGGACGCAGTATGGCTCATCAGTTTGAACCGGTTTTAGATAAAAGCCGTGATTTGATTTTAAAAGGTGCGCCTGGATCGAATGTTCTGCGGTATCTGCTACATACTCTAAACAATAAAATAATCAAGAATCAGAGGTACGATGAAAGCGTCTGGAAACTTTCAGATTTGTATCTTAAATGGGGCTGCATACCTTTTGACACGATGCCTTTTGCATCTTCCTTGATTCAGCATAATCCTGGTGATCGCGATCTTTTTGGAAGTATAAGTCCCGAGGGCCGCGAACATGAAATAATGGCACGATATATTCATACGAATATGAGCATCAATTCCCGACTCTATACCCCGCTGAAAGAATTGGAAGAGTATACAGATGACATCGATGGAAAGATTAACAAATTCAATGCGGCACTATATAGCGGGCACCCAGGCCGTAGAATTGAGAAGTTCGGACAAAGCCTATATATTAAGGAATCGTATGACCATACAAAACTTATTATCGAAAAGCTTCAAGAAATGTCCCAAGAAGGGGTTCAGGGCTATTCCGATGCTATAGAATTCTGGCTAATGTTTGAGGCGGATGTTGATAGTGAAGAGAAGAAAGAGATCCTCGGAAAAATGTTTAAGGATACTCATGTTTCTCTTGTGTATGGTGCTGCAGGCACTGGAAAGACATATATTATAAATCATGTTGCACAGTTCTTTGAAGATCAATCTAAGCTGTTCCTTGCCAATACAAATCCGGCAGTGGATAATCTGCGAAGGAAAGTGAACGCACAAAACTGTGAATTTATGACTATACGAAAATACCTTATGTCCAAGTACATTAATACTGACTACGACATACTGGTAATTGATGAGTGCAGCATGGTAAGTACTGGCGATATGTCTGCGCTTCTTGAAAAGGTCAATTGTGAGCTTTTGATTCTTGTTGGAGATACATATCAGATAGAGTCAATCGTATTTGGAAACTGGTTCTCGCTGGCGAAATACTTTTTGCCAAAGCATGCTTGGCACGAACTGGAGAAACCGTATCGGACTGACGATGCAAAACTCCTTGAATTGTGGAGAAAAGTCAGAAATATGGACGATGACTTAACAGAGTATATAGTGAATCATCAGTATGCTGTAAATCTAAATGACTCTGTATTTGACAAAAAGTCTGAGGACGAGATAATCCTTTGTTTGAATTATGATGGATTATATGGAATTAACAATGTAAATCGATTCCTTCAAGAAAACAACAGTAATCCTCCTTTTCGGTGGGGCGTTTGGACATTTAAGGTCGGTGATCCGATACTGTTTAATGAGTCCAAGCGTTTTGCGCCGGTATTATATAACAATCTAAAAGGAACAATCATTGATATAGAACTGGATAAAGAGAATGATTATATATGGTTCACCATAGAAGTTGATAAGCGCCTAACAGCATTGGATGTGCGGAATAACGGATTAGAGCTACTGAAGCCAATTAGGAAAGGGAAATCTGTTGTTCGGTTTTATGTTTCAAAGAAAAAAGATGCTGACGACGACAAAGATTATGCAGATGATACGGATATTCCGTTTCAGATTGCATATGCTGTTTCAATACACAAAGCACAGGGCTTGGAATACAACTCAGTAAAAGTGGTGATTACACGAGACGTCGATGAAAAGATTACTCACAACATCTTCTACACGGCAATTACTCGTTCTAAAAAGCATCTAAAAATCTATTGGAGCCCGGAGAGTCAGCAAAAAGTGTTAAGCAGCTTTACGATCGGAAATGTAAAGCATGACGCTTCCATTTTTTCAGCTCAGGCACAGATAAAAATGAAGAAGGTATAAAGGCGTTTTTTGAAAAAGATGATACATATAGTGGTGATGATACATGGGACTATTCAGCAAGAAATATATATACGTGGATGTCTGTTTCCTTCATGGAAAGCATCCATACACATACCGGACAGATGACAGCAGCATTGCCATCAATACTGTTGTAATGGTTCCTGCCGGGATAACGTATAATAAGTTTCGCAAATTCAATTGAATAAAAATAGACATAGTCTATTGCCATCGGTAAAATTAAGTTACCACACAAAATCCACCAAGGAGGCAATAGCTATGTCTGATAACATTATACAGTTAAATGAAGACCTGATAAAGCATGATCTTAAGGATCTTGTCCGCAGCAGTGTTGAAGAAACGCTGAATGCCCTGCTCGATCATGAAGCGGATGAACTTGTCAACGCTTCAAAGTATGAACGTACAGAGAATCGTAACGGCTACCGCTCAGGTCATTATGAGAGAAACTTCACCACAACTGCGGGAGACGTGAAATTAAAGGTCCCTAATTGAAAGGTATCCAGTTTGAGACAGCCATCATCGAACGCTATAAACGCCGGGAATGCTCCGTCGAAGAAGCCCTGATCGAAATGTGTCTGGCCGGGGTATCCGTTCGTCGCGTAGAGGATATCACAGAAGCTCTTTGGGGGACTAAGGTATCTCCAGGAACGATCAGTAATCTCAATCAGAAGGCTTACGAACATATCGAAACCTGGCGCAGCCGAAAATTAACCGGTGAATACGCATACGTTTATGTTGACGGTATTTACCTGAAACGCAGCTGGGGCGGCGAAGTGCAGAACGTGTCCGTCCTTGTTGCTATCGGCGTATCTACAGACGGCTATCGCGAGATTATCGGCGCTGCAGAAGGCATGAAGGAAGATTTTGAAAGCTGGCATAACTTCTTTATTTGGCTTAAAGAGCGGGGCCTTACAGGAGTCAGACTAATCGTTGGTGATAAGTGCCTTGGTATGCTGGAATCCATTGCCGATGTATTTCCGGAAGCGAAATATCAGCGCTGCACAGTACATTTCTATCGGAATGTCTTCAGCGTAGTCCCTCGAGGCAGGATGCGGGAAGTATCCTTAATGCTGAAAGCCATCCACGCGCAGGAGAACAAGGAGGCATCACGCGAAAAGGCAGCCGCCATTGTTGCGAAACTTCGCGAAATGAAGCTCTCTGCAGCCGCAAAGAAAGTTGAGGACGGTGTAGATGAAACGCTGACCTACATGGACTTTCCTACAGAACATTGGACCCGTATTCGGACGAACAATGTAACCGAGCGAGTCAACCGGGAAATCAAGCGGCGTACCAAGGCAATCGGGGCGTTTCCAGACGGGCAAAGTGCTCTGATGCTGGTTTGCGCCAGACTTCGTTATGTAGCGGCTTCGGATTGGGGAACCAATCGGTATCTCAACATGGATCATCTGTTCCAGATGGAACTTATGAACAATACTGAAACGGCTGAGGCGTCTGCCGGCTAACTACCAGGAATCCGATGGCTGAAATTGAATTTGCGAAAAAATCTTGACACTATCTTCACCGGCAACAAAGCTCATACTGATCCCGGCATTTATCAGGATCATTTTGAGGGTATTTGTTCTGCATCAGCTGATATCAATATTATATGGCCGGTCCGGCAAAAAGTAAACATATGTTCGTTTATAAAAAGAACATCAGTCGATTTATAGACCGATGTTGTATGAAGATGAATTAATATTAAACACAACAGAAAGTTGCCAAAAATTGCGAAGGGACCATCCTAACGAGGCAATAAGCTGCTTCTGATGGTCCCTTTCGACTGATCACACTTGGATATTACCAAAAAAGGATGGATTTGTTAACCATCAGTTTGTATTTCATATGTACTGTTTTCTTTTGAATTCGATATCTCGGCGAAGTATTACCCAGATTACAGTGACAAATGATTCAAAGCGGTTTCCAGCATTTTGCGGTATTCATCTACCACCGGTTCTGGTGACAGCGGCCGCATCTTTCCGGAAAACTGGAACAGCCAGCCGTAAAACGTCGGGCTGATGCTCACCATGGTCCGAAGCCGGAAGTGGGTCTGTGAGATCCTCCATGTCTCCACATCCTCGCCAAAGTGATCAATGACGGATTTCATGGTCTCTGCCGCACACTCCAGCACTACTTCCTGCTGATCTCCCGGATACATCTTGAACACTTTTTTCGCAAAATTATCCAGATCGAAGTCCTTCGGCTGGATCACAGCCGGTTCGCTGCTACGATTCAGATTCGTGATCCGGTCCACCCGGAAAACATTCACCTCGGCTCTCTTGTCCAGATAGCCTACCATGTAATAATGGTTGTCATCCCAGAGAAGGGCGTAGGGGCTTACCACATAGATTTCGCCGTCGTGTTTCAGAATCCGATGTTTGTCAATGGTGTAGTCCAGATACTGAAAAGTCACTTTCTGATCACTGTTAATGGCATCCGTCAGGAGATCCACGTCGTAATAAACGTTACCGTTCTCGGAGTCCATTCTGCCGGCAGTGTATAGATGGCGTACCAGTTTCTCGGCCTCATACTTGCTGGTCAGGTGACTGAGCTTCCAGATCAGCTGATCGCACTTCGCCTTGGAAATGAAACGAGAGGAAGAAACTGCATCGATGAGCAGCTTCAGCTCTGGAAGCTCGAATTCACGGCTGGCCATGAAAAAAGCATTGTAGTAACTCTTGATGGTTACGATGTCATAGCCTTCCGCTACAAGCACATCAATGTCGTCCTTCACCGTCTTCCGGGCAGCATTGGCGCTGGCCTCCGTAAAAATCTCCACCAACTCGTTGGTAGTAACCGGATGTTCTTCATCCGTTTCACGGTATAAATATTTAAAAAGCCGAATTAGGCGTTGTTTGTTGCGTAGTTGAGTCATAGCATTCCTATTTTTCTGTAAAAAATACAAAATACGGAAACAACTTTATCGATTGCAGAGCGGTGGTCTCTCTGATTTTAGATTGGATGTTATCGTTCTCACATCACGAATTTTTTTGCTTTCAGCCTTGTTCGCAATTTTTTCAACGCTTTCGACTCTATCTGTCTAACCCTTTCTCGTGTTACACCAAGCATGCTTCCCACTTCCTCTAATGTCTTTTCTCTATTGTCACTAAAACCATATCTCTCACGAATCACTTGCTGTTCCCGTGGTTTCAATCCATCCAGTATGTGATCCATTTCTTCTCTGAAAACAGCATCCTCTACATCCCGTAAAGAATCCTCATCGTAGAATTCTTCTCCACTATTTCGTCTTGTAGGGCATCTTCTTTTTCAGGATCAGCAATGATAGTATACCATACAAACCCAATATTTTGTAGCATTTTTCACAAGCACCATGTAGATTGGGCATATTATCGCCCAATCATATTTTGGAATTCCATACCCATAGATTTGTCTTCCGCCCACCGGGTAGCTGCGCCTTCTGCAGGTGTCGGAGCTGTTTCCTTCTATGGTGTAAACGGTTCTGCCATCGCATTTTTCCACCAATCCCACGTGGTCCGGGCTGCCGTCGCCTCCCCAGTCGAAGAAGATCACATCACCGGCACTCGGCTTGTAGCTTCTGGTCTGCCACTGATGCTTGTTTTTATAGAAACTGATCATTCCGCCGACTCCGGCAGATTTCGGCATGATTCCGGCCTTAATATACCCGCACTGGACGGAGTACCAGGAAACGAAGCAGGCACACCATTCCACACGACTGTGGAAACCGTACCAGCTCCAGAATTTTTTTCCTCCTTTGTTTCCAATCTGCTGAGCGGCAACGCTGACGATCTTGCCGTTGCCGATACCATAGTTGTAATTGCCGTATGGATAGTATCGAAGAACATGGGCAGGGTACGGCTTATCGCCATAGGATTTCCAGCCGTGCTTTTTCGCCTGCATGTCCGAGAAATCCGAAGCGTTCTTCACCGTGTATCCGCCGTCCCGGGCTATACCGTTGCCGTAGTTGTACCCTTGCAGTGCGAGGCGGATCCGCTTCATATCCATGGGGTTCTTGCATTTTGCTTCTTTCAGGGATGCAGCCAGCGCCTGAACACCGCACTGGACGGAGTATGCCGGGTCCTTGATGCTGTTTGGAGAGTGAGGATACATCTTGTTATAGCCGCTTTCCGAGGCCTGCATGGGATCGGCGCCTCTGCCTCCGGATTCCTGCATCATGACGGCCTTGACCAGCTCCGTATATTCACCGATTCCGTATTGGCCGGCATATTTGGAAATCACAGCAAAATAGTCTTCTACCTCCGGGTTCACCAGCGTGTGGTTTGCTGAACTTTCATCCCCGAAGAAATAAAACGCAGCCCCAAACAGGATGCAGACAAGCACGATCACTAGGCAGATGATTCCTCCGGCAGAGATGGCTTCGATCATTGCTTTCGCGTTTCGAATCAGCTCCCGCATTATCCTTGCCGTTCGTTGCGCCATTCTTCCCGTCTGCCAGACGGCTCTCTTTGTGATGCGGACGCTCTGCATGGATCTTTTCCGGGAATCTACAACGGTTCACTGCCTGGCGAAGTCACGAATCGCTTTCTCTTCTCCTTTTGCCCTCGCCAGCTGACGGCTGTTGGCGAAGTTTCGGATGCTTTGCTCACGGCTGCCATAATTCCGGATGGTTCTCTGCTTACCGGTGATTAGCTTTTTTCTGCAAGTTGTCTTTTGCGGAACCGGACGAAGTTTTGGATTCTGACTGAAGATGCAGTGACGCTATCCTGCGCCTGACTCACCGCATAGCGGATCTTTCCCACTTCACGGATCATCTCCAGAATGCGGAGTTCCTGATTGGAGAGCATGTCAAACTCATCAGTTAACGCCTCAGGAGGTTTCGCAGATGCAGGTTTCCGCAGTTCCTCCAGTCTTTCTCCCGGCTTGGTGGTCATCAGCTTATACAGCTTCGTGTTTTTCGGGGATTTGTTCTCGAACGGCACTATGGAGGATCCAACCTTGATCAGGCCGTGTCCGGCATCCACGTTGGTGATATATGAAAGCTGAAGATCGGAGATATTCAGCAGGCGGGCCAGCTCGATCCGGTTTGTGGCTGCCTGATTCAGCATGACGATGAACTCGGAGTTGGACAGCATGGTACGGGCGGTGTGGGACTGCAGAAGATCCAGCACGTTCTGGGTGAGTAGGCGCCGTATTTCCGGACCCGCTTCCACAGCTTGTACAGGAACTGGGCAGAATACTCGTGCATGAAGAGAACATAGATCTCGTCGATGAACACGAAGGTCTGCTTTCCTTTCTGCCGTTTTTCCGTAATCCGGTTCACAGAATCACCAGCATTCCGATGGCACGAAGCTGTTCTCCCAGCTCCAGAATGTCGTAGCAGATCACTCCTATCTTCCAACATGCACTATGTAATATCCGGCGGGTCTCAAATCAGTACCCAGTACCAAACCTTCGCCTTCATCCGTTTGCGAAAAGTGTTTTTTCCTCTTTCCGCGCCACCGTTTGGCAACGCGCGGTTTGTTGCAAAAAGGAGGAGATTTTGTTATCAATCGGGTAGGAGGCGGTCGTTAGACCGCCGACCTCTCACACCACCGTGCGTACCGTTCGGTACACGGCGGTTCAACCAACTTAACAAGTGACACACCTTGTGGCGTAGTAGTCTAACATGGAGATTAGCCCGAAATCGGCTAATCTCTTGTTGCTTATTGCTATGTGTACATCTCCGCAATGAGCGGGCTTTGCATATCCATGCAGGTATGCAGTTTTCCACGCTGACCACACCGGTACGCCGAGTTTGATAAGGTTCTTTGCCGCCTTTGAAGTTATCGACAGGCGTATGCTCCGGCTACGAAGTGGAACGTACTTCAACTGATTGATTGTTCAGCCCTTCGCTCCATTCCCATTACAGGAACTTCTCCACTACTATGGCTTCTGCTGACTTCTCACAGTTCGTTGTTACTACGGCTAATGAGACCGCCTGTGAGACCTCCCCAGTTAAGGTGCGCACTCTTTCCCTCCATGTACCTGCCGAATTTACCCGTACTTCCAGCAATTTTTGGACTTCAGTGCCTTTTGCCACCTTATCCGTATTTCCGAGCCTTGTATGCGGTTCCTGTCCGTCAGGTCAGAGGTTTGCTTACAGCTTCTTTCAGATTCTGTCTCACGGCGGACACCCTTGCTGTTCGGCTATGTGCTTCGTCGTTGCCTACGCGCACTCGGGACTTTCACCCGTTAGAGAACGCCCATGCTGGGCAAACAAAAAGCACATGAACAGTTATCCTGAACATATGCTTTCCAAGCCTATTCCAATTAATGCTTTCTGAGAATGATTTAATTCTTTTATATTCTGACTTCCTTTCTCACTGCTAAAGACAGAAAACCAGCAGGCAAAAGGTGTTACCCTGCCTGCTGGTTATATGGACTTATATTTGTTTTCTTCTCTTACGAACCAGGAAAAGGATCACTCCCAGAGAAGCGGCCATCAAACCGACATAAAGCAGAAGATTACTATTGTCTCCTGTCTTTGGCGTATTGCTCGATGTCGTATCCGGCGACTTTGGTGTATTCTTGGTATTCGTAATCATGAAACCACTCTTGGCATCGCCAGTGATCGTTGTAGCGTAGCCAGACACCTTCTCTTCTTTTATCGTGTAGGTGATTTCGTTTCCATCCTTATACCTGTCAAGACCTTTGAATGTATACTGCCAATGATTCTCCTTGGACAGTTTCTGTGTATCTACCTTCTTGCCATCCGCATAGAGATTGACGGTAATACTGTCTGCTGCACCGCCAATCCACTTCTTGGTTACCGGGATGGATACCTTGCCGGTAATGGTATTGGTGATGGTAAAACCGTCTTTAGCTGTGCCAGAAATGCCAGTTACATACCCATCCACTTTCACTTCAGCGACCGTATAAACAATCTCATGTCCATCTGATTCATCATATTTCGGAAGATTTGTGAATGTATGCTTCCAGTTGCCGTCCGCTGTCAAGGTAGCTGTAGCCTTCTCGACGTTGTCTGCCAGAAGTTTTACTTTTATCTGATTTGTTGTCTTGCCAACCCACTGCTTGGTTATCGGTACGGATACCTTTTCCGTATTTGTGTTCCTTACAGTATATCCGGAAGTTGCATCGCCTGTGATTTCCGTTTTGTAATTGTCAACGGGCTCTTCTTTGACGGTATACCGGATTTCCTTACCATCTTTATACTTCTCAAGATTGGTGAAAGTGTGCTGCCAGTTATTTGCATGATTCAATGTAACGGAATCGACCTCCTTACCATCAGCATACAAACGAATCGTAGCTGAAGACCCTGCTTTTCCGACCCATATTTTTGTGACTGGAATGGATACCTTTCCGGTAATCGTATTGGTGATCGTAAAGCCAGTGCCTGCTGTCCCACTGATGACGCTATTATAGCCATCCACTTTGACCTCTTCGATTGTATAGTCAATTTCATGTCCGTCTGTACCATCGTATTTCGGAAGATCGGTAAAGTTATCTTTCCACTGATTTTCTGCATTCAGAATAACGGTTTTCCCAGTGTCTCTCTTATCTGCAAACAATTTCACTGTGACATCTTTACCAACCTTCCCCACCCATGTCTTTGTGACTGGAACGGAAATCTTTTCTATATTGGTATTGGTAATGGTATAACCGTCTTCCTGCGAGCCAGTTACCTTTCCTTCATATCCAGTTGGCACATCCTCCCTGACCGTATATTTGATTTCTGAGCCGCTCGTCGTGTACTTACGCAGGTTATCGAAAGCGTCTTTCCATCTGTTCGAGGTATTCAGTGTAACTATCTTCCCAGTATCTTTCCCATCGGCATACAGATGCACGGTCACCGCATCACCCATTGTTCCAACCCACTTTTTATTGACAGACACTGAAGTTTTGGTCGGCTCATCCTTGATGGTCTGCAGTGCACCGCCAGAAGCAGTGACCTGCAAAGAATATTCATCATCATTTAATTGGTATCCAGCAGGGGCAGATTTTTCCTTTATTTTGTATATGCCAGAGGTAAGCGAACCGGAAGTGACGGTACCATCATCACCAGTAGTCAGCTCAAACGTACTGCCATCCGGTCTTGTGACCTCAAAAACCGCCCCTGATAAAGTGATCGAATTGTCATCAGCATCCACTTTTGTGAGTTTAATCTTATTGGCTAATGTCCCTGTGCCTGAGCCGCCTGAATCCGCTGAGATATGCGTTGCGCTGGCGGTCTTACTCTGTTCGGTCGATGTCAGACTCGTATTATTATGCAGTGTTGTTCCGGCTGTATATGTCGTTTTATAACTAAGGCGATACTGATCGCCATTGACATCTCCCAACTTTAAAGTGAACGATTTGCCATCTCCGGCGATAGTCAGCTTCCCATCTAAATTGACCGTTTCATAGGTCCGGTCAATGTCACCTGTCGATGTAAATTTGACACGAATCAGCTTGAAGCTGTCAGCCACATACGTTTCGGAGCCTGCGCCTTCGGAAAGATGATCGGATATCACAACATTGCTGAGCGTTGCCTTTTGATGATTAATTCGAACATACCACTCCGCATGCGCTTTATCGCTTGCAGATTGCCCCCACTTACCAATGATTTCCGGTTCAAGATCGGTAGGTCCAGTGACGGTAACCGTTACTGGAACAACTTGACCACTGACAGATATACTGAAGGTATTTTCTTTTCCAATTGTAATCTGATTCTTATCAAATCGTGCAGAAAGACGAATGTTTCCTTTGACATTTTCCTTTCCTTCTACCCAATTTGTGAATGTGACACGCACATTCCCGCCTTTGTTGTCAGTACCGGGATTAACATGTGCCTTGGCGATAACCGTAATGCCATCACTACCATAGATATTAAAGTCAACTGCTGCACTGTCAGACGGGAAGACCATCTTGTCAGGCAGTGTGATATCAAAGTAATCTCCCTCATGCAAATTTGCCCCACTTGAACTAGCATCCCAATCCATCGCAAGATAGAATGTATCGGAATGATACACGCGGTTCTTGTCGCTTCCGCTTAAGTTCTGAATTGATAATTTTGTAACGGTTGCATCTACTTTTTTTGCTGTTCCTTCCGCAAACACAGCCGTACCTGTTCCTTGGAACAATACGCCAAACACCATGAGCAGTGACAGCAATATTCCAAACCATTTCTTTTTCATATTCCTCGTTCCCTTCCATTTTATTTGGTTTTTATAAGCATTGCAGGAGCTGTTGCAAAAAGTAGACTTTTTGTTTCACACGCGATATCTGTTTTTTTGTTAGAAATCATAATCATTCATTCTTGAGAGCGCCAATACACCTATACAATTGTAGTTTAACGTTACTATTACAAAAAGTCTACCTTTTCTCCCATTTTCACCTCTAATGATCATCATTTTGTTTCGCATTTTATTTATAACGGGTTTTCAACAGTTGAATAAAGAGTAGGTTTTCCAGATCCATTGCATTTCAACGTGCGACGGATTTTTTGTCAAATTTTTTGATATTTTTAGTTGTATGGTGTTGTATTCTATGATGTTTTGTGATATAATGTAAGTATGAAACTAAACTATGACAGAAAATCAAAAGATCCTACCTACTTCATCCAGCAGGGCTTTCGCAACGGCAAGAAGACCTCGACCCGAAACGTAGCTCGGATCGGGAAACATTCGGAGCTTCTGGCGATCACAGACGATCCTCTGACTTACGCCAAAGAACAGGTCGCCAAATACAATGAGGAGTGGAAAAAACAGAAGGTAACGATGGAAATGTCCATCAACTTCGATGAAAAAGTCAAAGCGACGGATGATCCCGCTTCTGCCTCTACCCTGCGCAATATCGGTTACTTCTATCTGCAGCAGATCTATCATGACCTGCAGATCCGTTCCTTCTTTCAGTCCGTCCTCAGGGATCGGAAGATCGAATTCGATCCGGATCTGGTGAACCGGTTCCTGACCTATGCGCGCATACTTCATCCCGGCTCCAAGCTGGATACCTGCCGCCATCTGAACCGTTACTATGAGCAGCCTGATTTCGACTATCAGCATATCCTGCGGACCATGGATCTGATGCAGGAGAACTACGATGACTATCTGGTTCATCTGTTTGAGCACAGCAACGACATCGTGAAGAGAAATACTTCCGTCTGCTACTATGACTGCACCAACTTCTACTTCGAGATCGAATCTCCCGATGATGACTACCTTAATCCGGTAACCGGAGAGATCATTAAAGGTTTCCGCAAGTATGGCTTCGGCAAGGAGCATCGTCCCAATCCCCTGGTAGAGATGGGACTGTTCATGGATTCTGACGGCATTCCTCTCTCCATGTGTCTGACTTCCGGATCAGATAACGAACAGACAACCGCCATCCCTCTGGAGAAGAAACTGACCGAGATGTTCGATGGCAAGCCCTTCATCTACTGTGCGGATGCGGGGCTGGGGTCCTACAATATCCGCAAGTTCAACTCCATGGGAGGGAGGGCTTTCGTTATCACCCAGTCCATCAAAAAACTGTCCGAGCGGCTGCAGCAGGCGGTTTTCAATGACTGTGACTATCGTCTGTTGTCCAATGACCGCCCGGTATCCCTGGAGAAGATGTTCTCTTTTGACCGCGAAGAACCGAAAAACCGCAGCCTTTATGATGACAAAGCCTACAAGATCGTCAACGCAGATAACCTGGTCGATCTGGATATGTGCGAAGAGAAGCGTTACAAGAACGGCAAGGTGAAGCAGGTCAAGGTGAAAGGCGTGCTGGAGCAGAAACTGGTTATCACCTTCTCCCGAAAGATGATGGAATATCAGCGATATATTCGCAATCGTCAAGTTGCAAGAGCGGAAGCCCTTCTGAAGAACCTTGACCCTGATACCTACAAGAAAGGACCTCACGATGTGACGCGCTTTATCAAGCGTACTTCCAGAGGAAAAGCCGGAGAGAAAGCCGTTGACCGTTATGCGATCGACAAGGAACTCATCGCAGAGGAAGAAAAGTATGATGGTTTTTATGCCATCGCCACCAATCTGGATGATGAGGCAAAGACGATCGTAGAGATCAGTGCCCGGCGACATAGGATCGAAGACTGTTTCCGTGTGATGAAGACTAGCTTCTCCGGTCGCCCGGTCTACCATCATAACCGGGAGCGCATCACCGCACACTTTATGATCTGCTACACATCGCTTCTGATCTACCGGTTGCTGGAGAAGAAGATGGTTGATGCCGGGGAGCACTTCACCACAGACAATATCATTGAGACCATCAAGAACATGGACGTTGCCAACGTGCAGGATATGTACTATATGGCGACCTATACCGGTTCCCGGGCACTGACCGCGATCAACGGGATCCTTCCTCTGGATTTGGATCGGAAAAACTACCTGCCAAAGGATCTCAACAAAAAAATCAGAAAAATTTCAAAGTGATATTTCCATACAACTTTTTGAAACACAACGGGGGTATGTAAGTTTTTCTGTAAATAAAGGTCTTCCGTGAGAAGTGTATAGTGGGCTGGTCAGTTCCTTCTGACCAGCTCTTGAACATTGTTTAACAGAATGATCTTTCCATGTCAAGACATGCCCTTGTCAAGGAGGGCATGTCTTGAACATACGATCTTGTGATCTCTGCTATTCAGGCAAGCGCATCCGTCTAAGTTTCTCGTAGGTATCCCTATTCATCATGGCCACCTCCAAAGTACGAAGCACCACGAAGGTGGGTGTAGCGGTTCACAGAGTCTTCCGATTCTTTCGAATCTTCCTCTTTAGGGAGGTCTTGACCGGCTTCGAGAATCAATCTAATATTCTTGTACCGGGGATTCGGGATGTGCACCAGTGCGACAGCGCAGGCATTTTCAAGGCGGCCGGAGGAGTATTTATCAGCCAGCTTCAGGAGGGACAGGCAACCTTTGTAAGCCTGTTCTTCCACCCGGTATGCTGCAAACATCCTGTCTACAACTTCTCTGGTATGCGGACCTATGTTTTCCGCCCAGCGTTTGAATCTGCCGCTGTCCCATTCGCTGTACAGTTGGTGGTTTTGAGGCATATGGTCTACGTTCGTTGCATACTGACCTATACCGTCCGTGCAACCTTTTATGGTTGCAGATACGCATGCCCTGGTAGTAAATCTCAACTACGTTATTGGTACTGCGGACATCCACTTTCTTCCTGACGTATGCGTATGGAACAGAGTAGTTCTGCTTGTCGAAGGAGATGTGGTAGTTCATCTGAACCGTTGCCACCTTCCACGTTGCATACTCGTATCTGTACCTCGGCAATGGCTTCATGAACGGAAGCTCTTCTTCGGCATATACAGAGAAGCGTGAGCCCTCCTTCTTCTGAAACGGCTTATGGTTGAATTCTTCGAGCTCCTTGCGGATCGCTTTGTTAAGTTCATGGAGACTGAAGAATCTCCTGTTACGAAACCTTGAAGCAAGCCGTCTGGTCAGGGCACCGACCGATCCTTCTACCGCAGCTTTGTCCTTTGGAGCCAGAACACGTGCCGGCAGCAATGCGGTGTTGTAATGATCCGCAAGTTCCTCATAACTCTTGTTGAACACCGTATCCTCAGGTTTCTTGTTCTTTATGACACCTGTTTTAAGGTTGTCACATACAAGAAGCCTGGTACTGCCACCGAAGTATGCATACATGTGTACATGGGCATTAATCCAGGCTTCCTGTTTCATGTTTGTAAATGCTTCCGCATAGCAGAACATGCTGAACGGAAGCGTAGCTACAAACAGGCAGCATTTCTGGTCTTTGTCGTCGTCAGCGTCATAGTACGAGAACGTGGTGCCGGCCCAGTCCACCATGAGTTTGTCGCCGGGCTTATGACTTATGTGCATCGTCAGTCTATGCTGATCGACATAGTCAGAATACAGTTTACAGAACTGAGAATACATGTACGGAGGCTTCCTGGCCTCTCTGCACTGATCACAGTACTCATCCCACAACGAACGAAGAGTGACACCGTCTTTGATAAGTTCTTTGTGTACCCATTCAAAGTCTGGCGTGACTTGAACTGGGATCAGTTCCTTCTCGGGAAAGAGAAGCTTAACGATTTCCGACTCTTCCATCTGCAGAAACTCAGGAAGTGGCTTGCCACTTCGTATAGATGCTGCTACAACGGACGACACCGTATTTCTCGATACTTTCAGTATCTTGGCTATCGCTCGCTGAGACTTCCCGTCAGCAATACACTGCAGGATCTTTTTTTCTTTGGACATTAATGTAGTCCTCCCTTCAAATGAATTCGGCTTCTGCCGTAAATTCATTCTAAAGGGTGGCGCTCTACATCGGAATACATATTCATTCCGACTGGCTTCGCCAAGTGGACAGGGTGGCTCTCTCTATCGGACGAGGTGGCTCCCAGACGGCGGAATACTCAAGCATTTCTGTGCAATTGGCCAGAAGCTGTTTCGCACAGGGGCAAAATGCAGGCTGCGAAACCTGGCAATGGTTGCATGGTCCGGCGAAGCTTTCCCTTCCAGCAAGTACATGTAGTTAATGTCTCTGTTACAAGCAAGTTCAATTGCCCGACTCGTGTATTTCCCGTCAAGGTAAGCATAGAGAAGTAGTTTCAACATCTGGCGTGGGGTTACTTGATTTTCCTTCAGCAAACTGTAAGTTTCGTAAAGACAAGTCAGATCCATTTCCTCCACGAACTGACTCAGTAACCGCACACTGTCATTATCCGGAATGATGATGTTAAGATTCATTGGAATTTTAAGTTGAAAACATTTCTCATTCGTTGTATAGTTTTTGTCAGTGGTAGATAGCTTTTTCATATGTATATTTTACCACAAAACCCCTTGCAAGTCTTCAATTTGCAAGGGGTTTAACCTTTTTAGAAAAAGAGGGAGCCGCCGCTCCAGCCTATCTTCTTTTAGATAGTTGTGCGACAGCCCCTTGTTAGATCCGAATGAATAGAGACCTTAAAAAACCTCCCTACTCGTACGTTCATTTTACGTTAGTACGGAGGTTTACACAATCTTTGGGATACTCCCGATTTAGAAGTATTGTTAAAGGAAACCAGACACGGTTGATTTACCGCTTACCCTTTTTCTTTGTATTGTCTTCTTATGATTACAACTCCTAGGAGAACAACCACGACATGCGGGATATATATTGCCAAATCTTTCCAACCCGTCATTCCCATAACAGCGATAAGGGAAACTAAAACAGCGAGAAAATATGGCACAATCAGTAAACATCGACCAACAATATTTCTAAATGCCATAAAATGCACCAACACCGCTAACCCCAGAAAATATGTTCCCCATGTCATTGGATTAATAGTAGCAAACATTCGCGTTAGTGGATGTGTATCCATATCTGCAACTCCAAACATCCAATAAAAGTACAACGCAAAATACAGTAGCATAATGACGTCTAACACTATTGCTGTCACACGTAACAAAGTGACCTTTGAACTTATTTCTTGCATGAGAAGTTCCCTCCTTTCTTCGTTACATTACTGGTTTTAATTTGCAGCCACGCCTTTATCACCTTTGCCATAGCTTTCTGCTTGACGCCTGTCATCTTATTGTAATTTGTATTGATGTAAGATAAGAAAGTTTTATCACAAGAGCATTTATGCCTACCTTTGTTCTCATAACAAACATCGTGATTTTTGCACCCTTTATCAAGTAAATCGATTGGCGTACCTGAGCCATAATAAGGACCACACCAATTCCCATATACCGGGAAAGCTATTGCTTTCTTTTGAGCAGCAGCCATGCTCTGGCTTGACCCTCGTATTGTTATTTTTTCGTTGTCGTTTGACTGGCTTAATCCAAACGCATATACCTGATCGGCTAAATCAAGTTGCTTTCCACTTACCCCATCTTGGAGTGCGGCGTCTCTATCGTATATTACGTTACCGTCATCTTTAACTACAAAATACTTCTGGATATTGCTCACTTCTTTATCGAGCTCGCGTAATTCATTGGTACTCATCGCATTTACGATTGAATGCGTCGGTGCAACAACAACACCAACAATTATTAATACTGCTATGATTTTTTGAATCCTGTTCCGCATGGACATATTTACCTCCTTTCCTCACTTTCTATAAACTTCTTGAATTTTTCCTTGTATTGTTTGGAATTTATCTCATCATAACCAAATTGGACGGCTTGTCCTTTTTCAAACTTAACTATAGTAGGGATGCTATCAATTGATATTGAATCTAAATATTTCCTTTCTTCGTCAGTGATTTCATTCTTAAGTTTGACATAGTACATCCGATTGTTCGCATCACCTTCATAGTCAATATACAACTCACGAATATTGTTTATGCTCTCTCTGCAATCAATACAGTTGCTTCTTCCTATGTAATAGCAATTTCTATCATTAGGATTTTTGCTTGCTTCCTGAAGATCCATGACCGATTTCGTTTCAAATGATCCAGTTATGGCAACATAAGAACTTTCAGCAAAATAAGGCTCAACGATCGGATAAAAATACATTCCAACCTTTATAAGAACTATAGCTAAAAAAACCGCTATTATTTCGTTTTTCGTAAAGCTAATCCTCATAGTGCCCCTTTATTCGAATCTTTTCGCATAAGCCTTAAATGATATCTTCTTACCGTTTGTGTTGTATGCTGAAACAGTGTAGGCCAAATATACTCTTGTCCCCTGGCCATTCACCGTCCCATATCTCACTGCATCACTGCGAGTAATAGTCATGGTTTTTGCTTTTCCTGCCTGAACGGTCATTGAATGTATAGCAGTACTGCCTCCGATGGAACCCTTATATGCAGTAACGGTAATGGGGTTACTGCCGATATTTGTGATTTTCACAGTAGTATATGGCTTACTCCCTGTAGTAAGAAGGGAAACTGCCATTGAAAGAGACTTTTTAACGCTATATTCATTCTTGTATGATTTGTTCCACAAAACTGCAGTTCCTTTTGTCAGTAGCGCAACCTGATCCTCTGCAGTTAAGTCTGTCTTGTCTAGAGACAACTCGTTTAAAATGATTTGTTCTTCTTGCTTTGATAGCGATTGTATTTTTGCGCCTTTAACCTCATCCGATGCGAACACCAAAGAACTTTGTGAGCTTAATATACATACAGCCACCAAAGTGATTATTAATTTTTTCAAAATTCTCATCTCCCATTAGTTGTGCACTTTACTATTTTCTATATTATATAATATAAACTAACAGCATTATAATGTCAACCAATATTTACTTTTCCTAAATAGTATCTGTTCGGTAATTTGACAGTTTCAAACTACCGGCCACGTATCTTCACCGTTTTTCAAGGTGAAAATAAACTTTTCACTTCGGCAATATTGATTGTGCATATTATTTATAGTATAATACTCTAGGTTATACTGCGTGGGAGATTATATGGTACAAGAGCGAAATAACTTTAAATTGGGAACCGTGGAGATGCTAGTCCTATCTCTACTGTCACAAAAAGACCTGTACGGCTATGAGATTAGCTTACTGCTAAAAGATTTATCAGCGGGTTCTTTTGTTGTTCCAGAAGGAAGTCTCTACCCCATATTATACAAATTGGAAGATAAGAAACATATAACCTCACATTCCGTTCAAATTGGAAAAAGAAGAGTGAGGAAATATTACCATATTGAAGGTACTGGGATAGAAAGGCTTAATCAGCTTTTGTCTGAGTACCGTTTAATCGCTGATAGCATTGAATTGATTTTGGCTGCAAATCTTTTAGATGAGAAGGGGGATTAGTAATGCATGTTAACACAGAAGTTCAAAAATATATAAAACAAATACACTATCTTCTTCCCGCCTTCAACAAATCCGAGAGATTATTTTTATCAGATTTATCAGAACGAATATATGACTATTTAGATGACAACCCTAGTGCTGAAATTAAGGACATTGAGAACCAATTTGGCACTCCGCTGGAAATATCTCAAAGTTATATTTCCTCACTGGACACAGATGAGTTGCTCAATCGAATCTCTGCAAGAAAACTTTTACGTCGCGTTTTCATTATCATCACAATAAGCTTAATTCTAGGGCTCAGCATCTTTAGTGCCTTTACGTATAAGGCATATATACACTACAAAAACACCGTTATTACTGAAACTGAAACTGTTATTGATAAAGATTAGGGTTAACCCAAAATTGTAAAGGAGGGAGATCAATATTATTAAGCGAATCATGTTCATTGTTACACTGTGCGCACTTCTTTTCTGCACTTCTCTTACCGTCTTTGCAGATTCATCCGATTGCAAAGTCGAAACTGAGTATTTAAGCGATGGTAGCTATTACGAAACTGTCATAATCCAAGAATTAACACCTCTTATGGTTGACGCTGCGCCATCATTATCTAAATCAAAGACCATAACAGGTTCCAAAACAACGTACTATAAAAACTCTTCCGGAAAGGTCATGTGGTATGTCAAAGTGACAGGAATTTTCACATATGGAGGCGGAAGCGCAAAATGCACTAACGCCTCAGTTACTGCCGAATCAAAAAACAGTGCCTGGAAAGTATCCAACAAATCATCTTGGAAAACGAGCAATAAAGCTTTCGCTAAAGCAACTGGTACACACTATTTCAGTGGAATGCCAAAAGAATCCTTCACTCGCACCGTAACACTTATTTGTAGCGCGACAGGGAAGATGTCTTAACACTTTAAGATGCTGTATTGTAAAACTGGTATATACCATGGTGTATGCCAGTTTTACAACTAAAAAAAGAGCTACAAGTGAACTAACCCCCAAAAGATAGACCAAAACTGTAACTGAAGGAGGTCAGTTCACCATACAAGTTTCGTTATTAGTAGCATTTTTCACAATCCCAATGTAAATTGGGCGTTTTATCGCCCAATCAATATTTCGGAATTCCATATCCAAATATCTGCCTTCCACCTATCGGATAACTGCGTCTTCTGCAACTGTCGGAGCTGTTTCCCTCTATGGTGTAAACGGTTCTGCCATCGCATTTTTCCACCAGTCCCACGTGATCCGGGCTGCCGTCGCCGCCCCAGTCGAAGAAAATCAAATCACCGGCGCTTGGCTTGTAGCTTCTGTTCTGCCATTGGTGATGAGACTTGAACCAGCTTATGCCACTCCCGACGGCAGCGAATTTCGGTATTGTCCCGCTTTGAATATATCCGCACTGGTCTGCGCACCATGACACGAAGCAGGCGCACCATTCCACACGGCCATGAAAACCGTACCAGCTCCAGAATTTCCGGCCGCCTTTGTTACCGATCTGCCGGGTAGCGACGCTGACGATTTTGCCGTTGCCGATACCATAGTTGTAATTGCCGTATGGATAGTATCGAAGAACATGGGCAGGGTACTGCTTATCGCCATAGGATTTCCAGCCGTGCTTTTTCGCCTGCATGTCCGAGAAATCCGAAGCGTTCTCCACCGTGTATCCGCTGTCTCTGGCTATGGCCCAGGAAATATATCCGTTGCCGTAGTTGTACCCTTGCAGTGCGAGGCGGATCCGGTCCATGTCCATGGGGTTCTTGCATCTCGCCTCCTTCAGGGATGCAGCCAGTGCCTGAACACCGCACTGGATCGAATATTCCGGGTCCTTGATGCTGTTCGGAGAGTGGGGATACTTCTTGTTGTAGCCGCTTTCCGAGGCCTGCATGGGATCGGCTCCTCTGCCTCCGGACTCCTGCATCATCACGGCCTTAATCAGCTCCGTATATTCACCGATTCCGTATTGGCCGGCATATTTGGAAATCACAGCAGAATAGGCTTCTACCTCCGGGCTCACCGGCGTGTAGTTTGCCGAACTGTCATCCCCGAAGAAGTAAAACGCTGCTCCAAACAGGATGCAGACAAGCACTATCGCAAGGCAGACGATTCCTACGGCAGATAGTGTGGAGATCAGTGCTCTAGCACTTTGAACCAGATCCCTTAGCCGTCTTGCCGTCCTTTGCATCAACCTGCCGGTCCGCCTTCCTGCTCTTTTTCTAAGATAATAAGTCTGCACGGATCTCTTTCTTGAAGCCACTATCGTCCGATGCTTTGCAAACTCACGGATCGTCCTCTCTTTTCCTTTTGTTCTCGCAAGCTGACGGCTGTTGGCAAAGTTCCGGATGCTTTGCTCACGGCTGCCGGGATAAATCCGGAGGCTTCTCTGCCTGCCGGCGATCTGCTGTTTTTCTGCAAGCTGTCTTTTGCGGAAACGTATGAAGCCTTGGGTTCTGACCGAGGATTCAGGAACGCCAACCTGCGCCTGACCCACCGCATAGCGGATCTTTCCCGTCGTCAATGTGGCTGTTTTTTCCGCCATATATACCGCATCTGTTCCGGCATCCTGTGCCATTCCCGTGATCCGGTTCGATGCATACTCATCCGGAGATCTGCTGCTTCGGGTGCGGGGATCGTCGATTAGGTCCTTTGTTCTGGTCTGTACGTCTTTCAACCGGCAGGTCATGGCCGCTGCCCGGTCCAGTGACTTGATGGTTCCTTTCTGAACTTGCCGGGTCTTTATCTCAGGCATACATCGCTCCTCCTTTCAAAAAATATGAGGACCGAAGTCACCGGTCCTCATGTACGGGAGGGGATTCCTCCCGGCTTTTCCTACGATTTTTCACGCAGAGGCTTCAGATATTTTTCCACCAGAGCATCGAACTCTTCCTGGGATTTTGCCACTTCACGGATCTTCTCCAGAATGCGGAGCTCCTGATCGGTGAGCAGGTCAGATTCAGGAGAAGATGCTGCAGACGATTTACCAGGTGCAGGTTTCTGCGGCTCTTCCAGTCCTTCTCCCGGCTTGGTGGTCATCAGTTTGTACAGCTTCGTATTTTTCGGGAATTTATTCTCAAAAGGAACCAGAGATGAGCCCACCTTGATCAGGCCGTGTCCTGCTTCCACGTTTGTGATATATGAAAGCTGAAGATCGGAGATGTTCAGCAGACGGGCCAGCTCGATCCGGTCTGTGGCCGCCTGGTTCAGCATGACGATGAACTCGGAGTTTGAAAGCATGGTACGGGCCGTGTGAGACTGGAGAAGATCCAGCACGTTCTGTGTGATCCCGGTGCAGTAGGCGCCGTATTTCCGGACACGCTTCCACAGCTTGTACAGAAACTGGGCAGAATACTCGTGCATAAACAGAATATAGATCTCGTCAATGAATACGAATGTCTGCTTTCCTTTCTGCCGGTTTTCCGTAATGCGGTTCAGGATGGAGTCAAGGATCACCAGCATGCCGATGGCACGAAGCTGTTCTCCCAGCTCCAGAATGTCGTAGCAGATCAGTCGGTTTGAGGTATCCACGTTGGTCTGTCTTGCGAAGGTGTTGAGGGACCCTCTTGTAAAAAGTTCCAGCTCCAGCGCCAGAGACTGGGCCTCCGGTTCCTTCTGCTTCAGTAGCTCGTCCCGGAAGTCCGCAAGAGTCGGCGGCGTGCCCATATAGTTTCCCTGCTTGTAGTAGCGGTAGACGTTTTCCGTGCAGCGGTCGATGATGGACTGCTGTCCTTTGGCAAACTTGTGCCCGGCGATAATCTGCTCGCAGAGAGACTGGAGAAACTGGGACTTTTCGATGATCGGGTCCGTTTCTCCGTAATTGCTGCTCATGTCCATGGCATTGATGTGGTTCTGGGAGGTGGCGGAGATCTCAATGACAGATCCGCCCAGTGCCTTGATGAGAGGCGCATACTCACGCTCCGGATCCACAACGATAATGTCCGCATCAGTGGACAAAATGAGATTGGTGATCTCGTTCTTTGCCGTAAAGGACTTTCCTGACCCGGAGACTCCCAGGATAAAAGAATTGCCGTTCAGTAGTTTTCTCCTGTCTGCGATCATCATGTTCTTGCTGATGACGTTCTGGCCATAGTAGATTCCGTTTTTGTCATAGACCTCCTGAACCCTGAATGGCATGAAGACTGCAAGGGACTCTGTGGTCAGAGTACGGAATGCGTCAATCTTCCGGACTCCGAAGGGCAGGGCAGTCTGCAGTCCCGGAAGCTGCTGGAACTTCAGAACAGCCATCTGGCAGAGATGCTTTCTGGCGATGGTCATGATCTCCTCTGAATCATTGTCCAGCTGTTTCTTGCTATCTGCCGTATGCACTACCGTGATCACCGCAAACATCATGCGCTGGTCTCTGGTGGTAAGGTCATCCAGAAATTCCTTGGATTCCTTCCTCTGCTGCTCCATGTCGTAGGGGACAACGGCAGAAAAGTTGTTGTTCATGTTCTGCTTTCTCTGCCAGTTAGTGATATTCGTCTCCACCCCAAGGAGCCTTTGTTCCACTTCCTTCACCGCCTCGTCCGTCGGCACCGGAATCACGTCGATGCTCAGCATCATGCTTCTATTGATGTCCGTGATTTCCGCCACCATGCTGTCCTTGATATATGAGGCGTAGTCCCGGAGGAGAATCACACGGCCGCAGCGGTCACCGACCTTGAAATAGTCGGAGTGGTTCTCGTAATCGTCCGGACAGATATTGTCCTTGAAGCTGTGGCCTTTTCTCATATGGTCCTTCATGTCGAACTGAAAGCTCGTCTCTTCGCCGGTTCGCATGAAGTCATGGATGATCCGGAGACGTTCCACCGCATCCATCTCTGTGCAGACGGATCCCAGCCGGCTGAAGTGGGCGATGAGATCTGCGCCTACACGGGCAAAGTACACCCGGGCATCCTCAATGCATTTTTTGTTTACGGATATCGTGACATACTTGTCCTGAACGATGGCGTTGGAGCCGGTGGCCTTTTCCATGAGCATCTCGTTGTATTCCTCACGGTATTCGTTGAGTCCGTCATCCTTCATGTCGATCAGGATCTGCTTCTCGAAATCCGTCCGGTTCAGCCTGCGGTTGTTGATGGTGATCTTGGTGGTGCTTCCGCTGTCCAGTGCATTCAGAAGCTCCGAGTATTCCAGAAACATGGCTTCCTTGTCCTCCCGGGAGGCCACCGCATAGTTGATATCCTCGAACTTGTAGGTCATGGAATACTTGTTTTTTCCGGAAAGAAAAATCCCGTCAGACCATATGGTGCTGACGGGAATGATGTCCTGGACTTTCTTCGGGACCTGAAAGCGTTCTTTGTCCTGCTTCAGGATATTGGTCAGTGTTTTGATCATATTCGTTTCTCCTTGTCAGTGTTCATTGTCTGTGTTTCAGCTTCCGACTGTGATTTCTGCCGGCTTTTCCGCTCCTCATGGCTCTCCCGCCACGTCTGCGAAGAGGAAACTTCTTTTTACGGCTCTCCTCAGCCGACTCCCGGAACATGCTGTAGTAGAGGTTGGTGTTGCCAAAGCAGAGGTGCTCCGGAAGAAAAATCTCTGACCGGATCCATGCGGCAATGAATTTTTCTGCAGTCATCCCGTTGTACTTCAAAAATCCGATGGCAGCGAATGGTGCGGCTGCGACGATGCAGATCCAGCTTACTGTCTCCAGCCCCAGAACCGGCTTGAAAGTGAAATAGATCAGAACGGCGATGGCGCAGGCCAGTACAGAGAAGATAAACTGCCGCAGCGTAAGCCCGAAAAACATGGACTCTGTGTATTCGCGGATCTCCCGGTTGATGCGTACTTCCATTTAGCGCGCCTCCTTTCCCCGTTCAAGCTGGATGGTGGACAGCTTTCCCTGAAAGTTGTCGAAGTGGTAGATGTTGTCGGAAAGAATGTCCTTGGGTTCTACCTGACTCCGGTTGGTTTCCTTCACCATATTCTGAAGGTCTCTTACCGGGATCTGGCTGGAATCCGGCACCAGCAGAACTTCGTGCAGACTGCTTGGAAGAACGGTGTATCCTTCGCCCAGAATGTCTGCTGCCTGTTCCTTTACGCCGGGATAGAAAAATGCCGCAGCGCCGAACTGTCTGCTCCTGCTGCTGATGAGGTAGATCGGCTCAAGGCTTCCGTCATTATCCTTAAGCGGGGCATCGGTACCGGACAGAAGATTTCTTCCGTCTTTATCGCCAAAGACAACGTCCTGAAGGTCCTTCATCTCGGGAGGATCTATCTTTACGGCGCTGCGGATGGCTTCCTGGAAAAGTTCATTTCTGTTGTAGCCGTTTGCTTCGGCAATCCCGTTATTCACAACGGTGCGCCAGCATTCGCTCATGTTTCTGCTGAGCTGAAGATCGCAGATCAGCGCAAGACCGTTTCCCACATCCAGATAAGGCTTGTCCCGCAGATACTCCCGGTTTCTCTTTGTCTCCACCAGACGAAGAGAAAGCTTGTTCCGGATGTTGTCAAAGGAAAGATCCGGCTCTGCCGGGTCCACACCTCTGATTATGCTCTCCAGATAGGCCCGGGTCACATCTCCCATGAGACGCTCCAGAGATGCGCCATGGCGGAAAAGGTCATATGCCTGATCCAGATACAAGGTTGGGGACGCCTTGCTTCCATCCTTCTGAAAACAGAACCCGTGGTTCTTCTGATCGTTGATCTTCACTACTTCCACTTCCTTCAGACTGAGCCCGTTTCTGACATCTTCCGGCAGCTGCCGCAGGATCTCCTGCTTCGCCATTTCCATAAATTCTTTTTCTCTCATTCGAATTCCTCCTTGATTTTAGGCAAAACAAAACGCCAGCCGGAATTAGCTGCCGTTTTGTTTGCATGTATGGAGTTTTCGTCTTTCATTTTATTCAGTAGCGTCATAATCTGACAAGAGTTCCTTCAACACATGAATAACGTCTGCGTATTCAATTCCTTTAGCATAGGAGAATTGTCTGCAGTACTTGTCCCACAGTTTTCGCAGGTCTACACTTTCCGATATCAGACTGAGTATCTTCTCTCTGTTATTACCGATGTATTCCAAGCTGTCCCTGTGACGTGCAGTCGCAGTGAGCGCTTCGCAAAATACATCTCGATCAAATGACTCCGTTTTATATAGAACATACAGATCGTAGTAATCACGGGGACGAGTGGAAAAAACATTCCTTCTTAAGATTGTTTCGACCTTCTCTGCAAGAATCGTTTCTACATTATACGACCACAGGCCGAATTTTTCGTCATCAAACATTGAAGAGAATTCCCGTCTTATTGCGTCCGGAGTCATAATATCTCCCGTTGATATATCCATGCTCATGGGAGCTGCTATTTTCCCATAATCAGCCTGGATCATCACCCTGTATCCACCATACATGTCGTCATCCCGGATTGGCTCCATGTATTTGAATTGAAAAGAAATACCATCCCCGGCATCGACAGCACATATCTCAGCTATTGCGCTTTCTATAGTTTCTGGTGTAAGTGGCAGATTTCTTAGTGTTGTATCAAGATCCATAGTCGAACGGTTTGACAATCCGACTATGGATGCAATTAAAGTTCCACCCTTTACAACAAATTTTTCTCTGTATCTTGTCATGGAAAGACGAATAAGGAATCTCTCATTCAGGTAATGCTGCAGGACAAGTTGTGCAGGAATTTGCTTTTCCCTGGCGATATTCCGAATTTTTGCTTTAAGACTCATGTCATTCATTAGAGCAACACCTCCATATAGTGCTTTACAACTCCCGATATATTCATCGCTTCAGCATATTCGGCCAGACGATCAAGACGCTTTTCCGGTAAATTCGCATATGCACGGATGGCATAAAGGAACGTTTCGGTTCCCATTCGGTTTCGACTGCGGATCACGTCACAAATTGTACGGTCCACGTCATATGCCGGTATTAAATTCCCTGCCGGGCTGGGAATTCTGATTTTGCCAAGGGACAGTAATTCCGGCTTTATATAATATACATTGCATTCTTTTAAAATTGCTGCCGGAGGTACACAGTTGCTTGACGTTGTCAGAGAATGTTCAAATGGAACACGATCTGAAATACCATGTAAATACAAAGCGGTTTCATGGGAGAAAACGATGCCGTCAAACCGCAGGGAAAGGGAAAGGAGTTCATCTTCAAGTTCATCGGGGAAGATATACTGTCCCTGTGCAATGCGTTCTAATTGGCCGAGCTTGCATAGTCTGGAAAGCACTGCTCTGGATACTCCTTCTTCCACGGCCGTATGAGTAGTAATGATTCCACCGGATTGATCACTGATCTCGTGAAGTTTTTCAAGCATAGTCATTGCAGTGCCTCCTTTCTGTTGATACTTTCTTCGAAAAATTATAATCCATATTTTGTCATTTGTCAAATATATGTGTGTGCTTAAAAATCGTCCATGTTTTTTCACCTTTTCAGAGCACAGGGAGAGTAATTAGAAAACAGGCCGAAAAGGGCAATAGCAAGAGTTCCTCACTATCATGCCCTTTTCGCCTGCAGCTTAAAGTCCCATCATTTCCCGGACGATGGCATCGCTCATCTTGACTGATCCCACCAGAACGAGCATGTTGAACACCAGCTCGCCCACGTACTTCCATACCATGGCTGCCGGCGCCGCATCTGCGTCAACCACCGGCGGTGTGGATGCAAACTTGGTGAAGATGATACAGGCCAGAACGATGATCGCTCCTTCCAGACACACCGCCGCATATCCCTTCAGGAAGCTGATCCCCACATTCTGGGTGGGCTGCCCGGCAAATGTGGAGAGCGGGATCGGCGCGATGGCCGTGTACATATACAGCTTGAAGAACCTGCCATAGACGGTGAGAATGATGATGAAAGACAATACCGTTATGACCAGACTGCCGATCAGCGTCACCGCCCAAAGCGGAATGCTTTCAAAGAACCCACAGTCTTCAATGGCTTTCACCATCTCTTTCGGCAGCGTTGTCTTTCCGGCAGCTGCAATCCCGGAGGACCGCATAATGGTACTGACGACTCCCTGAATAATGGTGAAGATCGCCATCATCAGCTCCAACCCGTAGGTGACAACGCCTTTTGCAATAGCAAAACGGATAAAAAGTTTCAGCGCATGCTCCGGCCGTTTCACTTCATCCAGACTGGCGCTGGTCCTTGCCATTCCCACCAGAAAAAACAAAACGAGCAGGGCAAGCCCTATGGCCTGTACTGCTCCGTTGATGTTCAGGATCACCTTCCAGATACCGCCGCCCTTGAACGATTCCGGCGACACGGTGAGAAACTGCCAGACTTCCGCCAGCTTTTCATTCCATGTGTTCAGTGCATTCTGGAGGTTCTGTACTACCCAGTTATCACTCACCGGCCATCACCTCCGGAATCATTATATTTCTTTGAATTTTTCATTGATGTCTCCCACTATATGATCATGTTCAGAATTTCTTTTGTAAACGTGATGATGATCCCGCCGGCCAGCGTCAGAAATCCGTTGGCGCGGGCACTGGGGTCGTGAGACTTCATCGACAATCCCACTTGCATGATGCCTAACCCCAGCAGGATCAGCCCGATGGCTCGAATCAGGCTGAAGATAAACGTGGACAGATTGTTCACCGTGGAAATCGGATCGCCTGCCGCAAAGCAGGTGGCTGCACCAACCGTGCAGGTTAGCACCATCGCCGCATATCCGGTGATGATGCTCCGTCTCCTTATCTCATCAGTTTTGAGTTCATTCTTTTTCCTAGTCATTAAACGATTCTCCTTCCTCGAATTCATGCTGCAGATCTTCTTCTGACAAAAGCTCATATCCCGTGGGCTCTGCCGGCTGATCGTCCTCATGTTCCAGGAACGCCGACGTCAGCTGGATGCTGAAGTCCGCCTTATCCGCTATGCCGTGCAGGAACGGTGGAGCTCCGCCGTCCTCTGTCAGCGCAATATTGGGATGCTTCAGAATGTCATACTTGAGATCCTTCACCGGCCGTTCGCCCCGGATAAAAAGAAGGGAATACCGGTTATCCAGCATCCGCACTTCATCCGGCGTCATCAGTTCTCTTCCGGTGTTCTGGTAATTTGTTGAATAGTTGCCGCTCCTTCCGGTGGACCTGCCATAGGTGTTGGTATCGATGGTCTCTTTTCCCAGAAGCTCACTGACGTACTTATGGGTCTGCTGCTCGTTGCCGCCCAGGTAGACGAACTCGTCGCAGTTTCCCATGATGGATTCCCAGTCTTTCTCATACAGCGCCTTGAGCTGCGCCAGATTCTGCAAAATGATACTGACTGATACGTTCCGGGAGCGCATGACAGACAGGATCTTCTGAAAGTCCGAAGGCATGGACAGGTTGGCAAACTCGTCCAGCACGAAATGCACGTGAACCGGAAGACTGCCGCCGTATTTCTTGTCTGCGCAATGGAAAAGCTGCTGAAAGAGCTGGGTGTACAAAATGGATACCAGAAAGTTGAAGCTGGTGTCGTTGTCCGGAATGATGGCAAACAGTGCTGTCTTCCTTTCTCCCAGTGACGGCAGGTCCAGTTCATCGGTGATGGTCAGCTTTGCAAGACTCTCCAGATTGAATTTTTCCAGCCTTGCAGCCAAGGTAATCTGGATGGACTTCAGCGTCTTTGCCGCACCGGAATGGTAATTGCGGTAATACTTGAGAGCAATGTGATCCGGATCTGTCTTTTCCAGATCGAAGAAAAGGTTGTCCAGGGGACTGGGTGAATTGTCCTCTTCGTCTACATCTCCGGCTCGGAGCATCTCCATGACCATGGCAAAATTCTGCTCTTCCTCCGGCGCCTCATACTTAAGATAAAAGATCAGTGCCAGAAGCAGCATCTGTGCTGCCGTATCCCAGAAGGGATCATTGGACTGAGCACCTTTTGGCGTGGTGGACTTGAAGAGATTGGTCACCAGCCGCTGCACGTCGTTATCGTCCCGCAGATAGACAAAGGGATTGTAACAGTGCGACCGGTCCATTTCCTGAAGATCCAGGGCCTTCACCGCATATCCCTTTTCCTCCAGAAGATGGCCGGTTGCCCGGATGGTCTCACCCTTGGGATCCAGAATCACAAGGGAACTTTCTCCGCACTGCATGACATTAGGTTTGCAGTAAAACCGTGTCTTTCCTGCACCGGATCCTCCGATGACCATTACATTCAGGTTCCTCCTGTGCTTCCTGCCGTTCAGACCGATCCGCACATTCTGGGTAAGCAGTTTGTTGTTTTCCGGGATCCTGTCGGCATATCTTTTATTCAGCGTTTTAGGATCTCCCCATTTCGCAGAGCCATGCTCCTCGCCTCGGCGGTAATTCCGCCGGGTGGAGAGCCAGATGCCGATGCTGACAGCGTAGATCGCCAGGAAAAGCAGGATCGTTCGCAGTGTGTTTTCCGTCATCCGGATCTGAAAAGGCTGCCGGAAAGCGCCGGACAGTTCGTCCATGTGCTCCAACAGCCCATTCCTCATATATGGCGCAGCGATCAGCGCAGCCCAGATCACGGGAATCACCCCGATGACTGAGCCGAGCAGGATAGTCTTCTTATCGGTAGTGTTCATGGCAGGCCTCCGATACCAGAAATCGCTTTTGCTTCGCCTCATAGAGTTTAACCATCAGTTCGTCTATCGGATCCGTGGGAAGACCATCCTTGATTTGCTTTGTGCGCATGTCGTTCAATGCATTCAGCAGAATGTTCCGGTCATAGGAATCCATCTCTAAGATCAGTTTTCTTTCCATGGCTACCTCTCATTCTCCCGACCGTCTCTGGCTCGGGCCAGCATCTCTCTGTTCACTTCGTCAGCTGCGGTTTTCACTGCAGTCAGTTCACGGCGTACATCTTTTTCCTTGCGGCCTTCGAAAAAGCGGGCAACGCGCTCGAAATCCACGTCCGGAGGATCCAGCCGGTAGTACTTCGCCATGAGATACACACTGAGATCCGCCATGTTTACGGCTCTTCCACGGAACGCCTCGTCCCGGACAAAGGTCGTCATCGCCCGCTGACGAACGGCTCCCAGCAGCTCTTCCGGCGACAGCATTCCGCTCATCTCGTGGTATTCCTTCCTGCTGATCGTTCTTCCCATCGCCGTAGTCTGAGTAACATCGAAATTTTTACTGACATCCGAAGCAAAGCCCTGGCTTCCATCCGGCCTCTCATAGGTGACCGGCTTCAGCATCAGGATAGCTTTCTCGCCTTTGTTCACAAAGATGCTGTCATTCTTCCAGTCATCAAAGGACCGGATCCATGTTGCCTCCGGTCTCTGCCGCCCGATAAGAAGGGCATTGGAAACAGAACTTCGAAGGAAGCGAGCCTGCACATCCGCATAGGCCTTCAGCTTCTCCGGATCCAGAAGCTTTTGCGTTTCCTCTGACAGCATTTCGAAGATGCGGTCTTTTTCTTCTCTCTTCCGGGTTTTGTAGACTTCACGGTCGAAAGTATCACTACTATTCACCTGATTCATTGTTGTTATCGCTCCTTTCCCGGCCGCTTGGGAAGCGGCACTTTCACAGTATTCTCTTTGGAGGAAAGCATCTTTTCTTTTTCCCGGGACAGCTTCTGCTCCCGGGACTGTCGCCTCCGGTAGTAGTTCAGCTTTTCCCGGACAGATGGCCTATTCATTCCAGTCGACCCATTTGAGCGGCTTGTTTGCCTCAAGCTTGGCTCGGACGGAGGGTCGTTTGCCGTCTTCGCCAAATCGGGGTTTGCCTTCTGCTTTTGTTTCCCGGGGCCTGCTCCCATGGTTCTTTCGCTTCTTGCCTCCGGCTCCTTCTTCTCCCGTGCATCCTTTTCCGGAAAATATTTCTCCTGTTCTTTGACGCTGCCGGTGACGGATGCCGTTGGCACTGTTCCAAGGCGGAAGCGTTCGGTGATCCTCTGGATCTTGGAAGCGTCCTCGGCTCTTGCAATCACATCCACAACAGCATTCTCGTCTTTGTTGTTCTCGTCCCGCAGCACGCAGTAGAGCACCCCGTAGCGTTTGGCTTCCTGTGTGAATTTCTTCAGGTCCTTCTGCTGCACTGTATAGACCTTCAGTTCCTTTCCAGTTCTCAGCATGTTGGTGAGCCGGGTCTTTCCCTTTGTCTTCTGTTCTTCCTTCAGCACGGCGTGAAGTAGAATGGCGATGTTCTTGGCTCCGTTTCCGGTGATCCTCGCCGCCACCTCCACGCCTTCCAGCGACAGCCTGACGACCTGTTCTGCTGCATCTCCTCCTGGATTCATAATGGTTTTCTCTCCTTTCCCCGTGTTCTGTCTTCAATCACAGTTTCAAGATTCCGTTCTACCTGACCGGACCGTTCCCGGATGTCCCTGCAGAGCTTCAGTTCTTTCCGGGTATCCTTCAGCTCCGCAGTCAGCTTCCTTACCTGTTCCCGGTACTTTGCATCTTCCTCTTCCGGCATCTTCCGCCGGAGCTTCTGTCTCAACTCGTTTCGCCGCGCACTGATGGAAGAGTAATCTTCCGTCAGAGACTTCATTCTTTTTTCCAGATCCTCCTCCGTGCCAATGTTGTACCTTGCAAGGAGCTTTGCTTCCTCGCTGTACAGATCACACTTCAAAAGCTCCTCTTTCAGGACCGCATGAAGCCGCACGGGATTCTGCCGGTACTTCGGCAGGTATCCCAGCTCGTAGCAGTACCGGAGATACAGTTTTTCCAGACCGCTTCTTCCCATGATTTTGTCGATCCGGCGCTTCAGGTCATAATGATTGGAGCTACGGGACTCTTTCTGCAACCGCTGCATCCTGACACCGATATCATTTGAAAATACTCTCTGCTGAATCATCTCTCTTGTGTAGGTATCCCCCAGGCGATCGGTCCGGATGGCCTTTGTCCATCCCGGAGGCGTTACGGTCCAGTACTTGCGCCGGGGATTGAACTGATACAGATAACCCCGCTTTTTCAGTTCCGATTTGAATTCCTCTATGTTGGCGCTGACCGAGATGGCTTCGTCCAGCGCCTGCCTTGCCACATTGTATCTGGTGGGCATGCCGGCTTTCTCCATTTTGAAGAGAGAGTAGGGGACCCGCTTTCCTTCCGGATGCTCGATGACGGACAGATTCCGCTCACGGCAGATCCGGTCAGATACTGCACGGATCCTCATGGTCTCTTCCGTGCAGAAGTGAAAACGTTTTCCATCCACAAAAGAGACTGAGTTGAAAACGATATGGTTATGAACATTGTTTGTGTTCAGGTGGGTGGCAACCACAATCTGGAAGCGGTCGCCCCAGAGTTCTCTTGCCATCTGTACTCCGATCTCATGGGCTTCTTCCGGCGTTACCTCGTATCCGTCGAAGCTCTGCATGCAGTGTCCGCATACGATTCCACCCGTCTTGTTGAAGCTCTGTTTGGTAATGTTGAACTGTTCTCTCGCGTTCTCCACATCGCAGTTGATCCCGGTAGTGAAGTACTGCTTCTCCGTTTTGCTTTCGTCGGCGGCATAGGCAATGATGTCCGCCAGTGCCTGCCGGTCTGCATCGGAGAGGCCAAGGTTTCTGGTCTTCTCCGGATTGCCGATATATGACAAAGAGTTTCCAGGATTGCCCCGGATCCTTTTGATTTTCGTCACTGCCATTCTGACTTCCTCCTTTCCGGTATCAGATATTTCCGTTCCATCTCGAGCCTGAACCCACGCCATGCCTCCGCCTCCGATGAAAGAAGCTCCTGTGCTTCTACACCGGATGTCACCGCAGAAAGTGTCTGCAGCCGTTCCGCAAATTCAGATATCCGGTTCATGTCCTTGAAAAATTCCGTTCCCGGTCTTTCCGGCGGAGCATATCCCCGGAGAAGGAGACGGATCAGGTCGGTTTCGGTCATGCAGGCCCGCTTCGCTTTCTCTGCCAGGTCATCCGCCTGCTGTTCGGTCAGCCAGAATTGTTTCTTTCTTCCTCGTCTTCCCAAAACCTCACCTCCATTCTCCGGGGTCTTGCAGTAGATTGCATCCTCGCTTCGCTTCGGGCAATCCTTGCATAAACACCTGCCATTGCTCACCTGCACCGCGCTTGCGCTGCGACTTGCTTCGCAATGTTAGGGGTTTAAGGGCCCTCCCTAAATCTATGGGAACCGGCGGCCGGTGCCCATGCCTTTGTACTCACATGGGAGTACGAAGGCTTTGCTTGCTAAAGTTATGCACAGCATCCTACCTTTCCATGGACTGTTTTCTCTCGTGCTTCATTGGATGAAATTTCTTCGACCTGATTCCGTTTTCCGTTACATAAAACTGCTCCGGAAATTCGAATTTCTTCCGCATTTTTTCTTCCAGATCAGGCGGCATGGACAGGAATCTTTCCCTTTCGACAGGTGCGTAGCAAATGAAAAACGGACCTGCAATGATGTCCTGCAGCCGCCCGTTCTGGTCAAATATTCCTCTGTTCAGTTCCATGCCGAGCATTTTTCCTTCCTCGTTGCAGACGATGGCGCAGTCTCCGATGCGTGGATCCGATGCCTCCTCAAAGGGCATATATTCTTCAATATTTCCCTCCACGAGCCTTTGCATCGACTCCAGATTATCCTCGATTTCTGCAATCTCTGCCTGTTCTCCCGGCTTAAGCAATAACACCCGGAGCTTATCATTTTCATTATGTTCGTTCATATTCAGGGCTCCTTTCACGATTAATATGCAGTAATTTTGGCAGCATAGCGTTCTGCTGCAATAAAAAAACGGAGACATTCAAGTCTCCGTTGCAGACATCTGCGCATCAATGATCTACAGATAAATTGATATATATCCTCTCAAACTTTCGATCATTTGATCAAAAGAAAGTTCACCGACATAAGCATTTCGCTTGCAATACAGCTCCCAGCGTTTACGAAATCCGGCATTCGATTGAATATCGTTCAAATCACTGAGTATACTATTTGCATCAAGTTCTGTATTCCGATACGCAAAAGTTGTATTCACTGCTTCCCGCAGTTTGTTTTTATCAAGGTTATCTGATTTCAAGTTAAACAGAAGGTAAAGGTCGTAAAAATCCTTGCTGCGGCTATTATCCGTCTTTCTTGAAACAACCGTCTCGAGTTTCTCTGCAATAATAGTCTCAAGGTTATATGACATTACTTTTACAGTTTTGTCATCTTCAAATACAGAACAATATGGATATTCGATCGCATCTGGCGTTATCGGATCTCCAGTCGCAACATCTATGCTGAAGGGCTGACGTATATTCTCAATTTGACCCTCCATCAAAATTTTATATCCGGGATATTGATCTTCAATTTTAATGTTGTCAATCGATTTTAAAATATATCGCAGTCCATCCACACTATCGGAAGCGGCCAGTTCTGAAAAAATCTTTTTAATTTCACTTTCACTCAATGGATGATTTCTCAAAGACATATCCATATCCATCGTTGTTCGTGTTTGTATCCCCAGTACCGATGAAAGAAGGAATCCCCCTTTCAAAATCAAATCTGTCCTGTATTTGCTTGCTGCAATGCGTTCTAAAAAATGTTCGAAGAAATAAAGCAGTAGTAACGTGTTGATTGATACACCTGATTCTTTTGACCTCTTCCTGATCAGAGCCATCATTTTATCTTTGTTCATATTACCTCCAGGATGTCATCCACTTTCTTTTCAATCTTCATCACGCCGGCATAAACACGGAGTTTCTTATAGTCTCTGTCAGGGTCGCTGGCATAGGCCTTCATGGCATGAGAGAATATCTCCACATCAACGTTTTTCCTTCCTGCAATCAGGTCGCAGATGGTCCGTTCCTTGTCATAAACCCTGACCGCATTCCCGAAGACAGTTGGTTTCTCCACGATACCCATCGAATAAATTTCTTTTTTTACAAAATGAAATACGGTTCCGTCGGAAATATGCGAGCTGTTATACCCTTTATAGACGGTAACCTCTTTCTGATAGGGCACACGATCTGTCATGCCATGAAGATACAGTGCGCTTTGAAACGAATAGATACATCTGCTGTTTGTAGTTTGAAAGAAATAGTACTCATCATAATCACCGGAAGCATCACAATAAATACCTCTTGCAACTCTCTCAATGCGTCCTTTTTTGACCATTTCCGAGAGATACCAGGAAGGGATTCCCTGATCCCTTACCATAGAGGATGTGACAATTCCGTTATTTGCCTTTGCTATTGAATTAATCTTATCGTAAGCCGTCATAGTTTCTTCCTTTCATGCTTACATTATTGCATATTGTTAGCGCAAAAGCAAGAACCATATCCATTTGACAACGATTCATCTGGGTCCCGTCACTATATGGAATTGAATACCACTGTTAATAACCTGTGCCTTCACAATACAGGAAGAACTGTCATCGCTCGTTCTCGATCCCCTTTTCGCTCTTTTCGCGCTGTTTTTCCATTGCATGATCGATGGACGTGATCATCTCATCGGCGGTCTTTCTGATTCGTTCCAGCGAGTTCTTCAGTTCCTTTGTTTCTTTCCCGGAGGACCATCCGGCCACATATCCGAAGGTATAATCCGCAGTATCCAGGCCGAAGTGACTGCAGACAGTGTAGGCGATACTCTCCGCCTCGACTTCTTTTGTACTGCGGTCCGGTGGCTTTTCCTCATCCATATTCTCTTTGGAATGAAGTCTCTGGTGACTGATTTCATGGATCATGGTTTTGATGGTCTGGACCTGACTCATGCCGGAGCGTATAGCAATTCGCTTTGCCCCATCATCGTAATAACCGTTGGCGCCGCCCTGGATGTTCTCGGAACAGATGGGAACCGGACAGATATCCTTCAGCGCATTGAACAGTTTGTGATAGTTTTTCACTTCTCCGGTCAGTTCATTGACGCCGATCATTGGAATCTCTCTGCCTTCTGTCTGTTCATAGGCGAACACGCTGACCACCCGAAAGCCGGTGATCTCGATGATCTCACTATCCGCATCGTCTGTTACATCTTTCTCCACCTTATACTTGCAGGGAGCCAGAATACGGATCCCTTTTTCTCCTTTGCGGACCTGCCGGTCGAATTCCTTCTGCCATGTCCGGTAGCCTGCAACCAGAGATGCGGAAGGGTACTGCATGGCGATCAGAAGGCAGTTGTTCAGAGAGTAGTGGTGGAATTTGCTCATGCATTTCAGCATTTCCCGGTACTTGTCGCTTTCAAATACTTCCTTCACGCCTTCCTCCAGCCGGTCGGTGATCTCCCGGATCTGCTCCTGCCGGCTCTTCCGTTCAGGACCTCGCTTCTTCTTTTCATCCAAATCTCGTTTCTCCTTTCTGCCGCAGGGCTCTCAGAAACATCAGCTCATCGTTGTAATCCTTTCCGTGAACAGGCGACTCATCCCGGATGTGGTACCGTTCATTCAACCAGCCGCTGATTGATGCAGCCGCACCTCTTCCGGCGGAGTCATCATCCAGATGGAGAATGATTTCTTCCGTTCCCGGATGATGATCCAGATAATTTTCAAGTGCTGCCGGAAGCTTCACGGCATTCGCTCCTCCATATACGCCGCCCAGAGAGAGCAGTGAGTCACTGTTCCATCTTTCTCCGTTTATCTTCCGGATTGTGGCATAGGACAGAAGGTCGATAGCACCTTCAAAGATATGAACGCATTTTCCCGTGCCTTCGATCCGGAAGGAAAAGTGCTTGTCGGAGCCTGCAGCCTCGCCCATGATCCGGTCTTTTCCGGTCCCCCGGAAGAAAGCGTATCTCGCTTTTTTGTTCTCATCCAAACCAAGAAAGACTGCACTGTGTGAAGGTAACGACTCATAAAGCAGTCCTCCGGCAATGCACTCTTCGAGAATTTCCCGGTCGATGCCCCGGCCGGTAAGATAGCGAAGAACCACATGATTGTCCTGTGCCTTCTCCGGCAGGAGCAGCCGCTTTGCTTTGCCGTCTTTCGGGACAAAAGAAAAAGGAGGCTGTTTCGCCTCAGTGCCCAGTATCATTCCTACCGCTTCTGTGAAGGGTACATCCTTTACTTTGATCAGATAATCCAGCGCCGATACACCACCGAACCCTCTGGACCACCACATCCATTTACCGTTGGAGATCTTCAAACTGTCATGCTCTCTGGTGCAGTATTCACCGCCCGAAATATGGATCAGATTCCCCGGATCATTCTGTCTGAGATAGGTCAGAAGATCCATCTCCCGGGCATGCTCAATCTCTTTTGCCGTGAAGCCGGCCATGTTCATCACCTCCCGAAACTGAAAAATGCAGGTTTTTTCTATCGTTCCCACTCGCTTGTATAGTCGTCTCTTGACCGCATTCCATCGAGAAGTCCTTTTCTGAGAAAACTGGCCTGTTCTCCGGTTTCTGCGGCGATGATGATATGATCCAGCATCTTGATGCCCATGAGTTCCCCGCATCTGACCATCCGCTCGGTAACGGCAATATCCGCCGGACTCGGTTCACAGTTTCCGGATGGGTGATTGTGAATACAGATGAAGGATGCTGCATTGGACAAAATGATGGCCTTGAACGCCTCTCTCGGATTGATCATGGCTGCATCCAGGGTGCCTACGCTGCAGATATGAAGGTTGATGGGCTTGCCGTTCGTCTTCAGATTCAGGATCGCAAATACCTCCCGGTCATAGTTTTTCAGCTCGCCTGCCACCACTTCCATTACAGCTTCCGGGGACGTGACTTCTTTGGTGGAATAGAGAGAAGGCTCTTTCACCAGCCGGACATTCACGACTTTGATCTCATTTTCATTCTTCTTCGGCAAGGATCATCACCTCCTCTATCCGGATGCTGATTACGGTTCCGTCTTCCAGATCATTCACCAGCTTTCTGAGTTCTTCCATCTTATTGATTACTGCGGTATCCGCCGTATTCGTATCTTTCATTGTTTTCAATGCGGTCATCCTCCTTTTCTTCAGGGTTACTGCTATTGGTCTTTGGGAGTTTCGGTTTCGCATCGTCCATTGCGTTGCAAAGGTAGGCGATGACCTTCCGGTCCCGGATCGCCTCCTGCAGCTCCAGGATCACACCGATTTCTCCGCTCAGTCCGTGATCATAGGCGATTTTCATATCGATGGATGTGATCTTCTTTTCCGTGTCAAAACCCTCATCCGTCAGTTTGTTCAGTGTCTTCAGCTTGCTTTTGTCTGCTGTCATTCTCGTCCTCCTTCCGTTTCCCATAGATGATCTCCATCATGCAGTATCCGCAGAAGGGTGCTTCCTTCCTGCGGTAGCGGCAGTTCTCCGGGCACTGCCTGCGCCCCTTCAGCCCGTTCATGCGTAACTCCCCGGGCTCATCAGCTCCATGCCGTATTCGGTGAACTGATACCATCTGGTCCGGTCGAACCGGCTCTCGTTTCTTTCCGAAGCACGGAGAATCCGGCATTCGGTCAGTTCTTTCATGGCGTCCCGGATCATGTGCCGGCTCAGAAACGGGTAGACCGTCTGGATCATCTTCTGGGGCATTTTCCTCCAGTAATCATCGGCCGTGCCGTTCTCGTACTCCATGATCTCCCAGAGATACTGGGCGATCAGCGCTGGCCGGATCCCGCATATCATGGCGATGTTTCGGTTAAACCGGCATTCGTTTTCCTTTCGGATCTCACCATTGATCCCGTTTGTAATCATTTCCTTTTCCTCCTGACGGAACCAGAAAAAGAGCGGCATCGCTGCCGCCCTTTTGGCTCATTGGCTATTTCATACTCTATTCCTTCAGATCGTCCTGGTCCTCCGAAAGCTTATGCATTTGTCTTTTCTTGTATGCGATTCCTGCTGCGGTGGTACCCGCTACCAGCATCAGCGCGATATATCCCAGAAGTTTTGTCCTGTCTCCGGTCTTCGGCGGAGCAGAGTTCTCCGGCGGAGTATCTGGCTTCTTCGGGAAATGAACGGTCTGGTCCTTGTCGGAAAGGTCTGCGTGGCTGGTAACGGTGATCCCGTTATGGATCAGATCCTCGAACACGACCACATCGTCTCCCTGAAGCTTTTCGGCGTCAAAGGTGAACTGCATCTCGACCGTTCCGTCTTTCTTCTCTGCGGTAAACTTCTTCTCGGAAGTCACGGCAGAAAGTCCGTCACGGACCGGCTTTCCTGTTCCTTTGTCCATCAGGACACCCTTTACCGTGTATTCCTTTCCCACAACAAGGTTGTGATAGCTGACGGTATCCACGATGGAGACCTTCTTGCCCCGGGAAGCTTCATGATTTCCGGACTTGCTGTCCTTTGCCGTTGTTTTGATCTCCGGATGCCAGATCGTCTGATCCTGATCGGTGAGATCCCCGTGAGAGGCGACCCTGATTCCTTCATAGAAGAGATCCTCAAACACAACAGTGGTCCTGCCCTTCAGGGAAGATGCATCGAAAGTGAAATTCATTTCCACCGTTCCGTCGGCCTTGTGTGCCGTAAACTTTTTCTCGGAAGTGACCTTCTTTCCATTCACCATCACCGGTTTTCCGGTCTCCTTGTCCATCAAAACGCCCTTTACTGTGTATTCTTTTCCCGGAATCAGATTGCGGTAGTTTACCTTGTCCACAATAGTGGTTTCCTTGTGGGTTTCCCCGACTTCGTCCTTTGTCTTCCGGTCCTCCGCATGGGTCTTTACCTCCGGGAAGTGGATGGTCTGGCCTTCATCATGAATGTCTGCGTGAGATGCGATGTTCACATCGTTCTCATAGAGATCCTCGAACACCACCGTTGAGGTTCCGGCAAGGCCCGCACCGCTGAAGACAAACTCCACATCCACGGTTCCGTCCTTCTTCTCCGGCACGAATTTCTTCTGGGAAACCACCGGCTTTCCGTTCACCAGAAGCTCCTTTCCGGTCTTCTGGTCCATGAGCTTTCCTTTCAGAACATATTCCTTTCCGGGAACCAGATTGGTGTAGGAGACGGTGTCCATAAGTTTCACATCCTTCTCTGCGGCAGAAAGATTCATGCCGGTCTTTTCTGCTTTCGCCTTGGTTCCGATGGTGATCAGATCATCTGTGATGGTCTCCAGGTCCACGGTTCCTGTGCGGGTTTTCTCATCCACGGTGAAGCTGAACTTCTGCAGAACATATCCTTTGTTGTTCTCGCAGCGCATCTCTTCGATGGTGTAGGTGTCATAAGGCAGAGCCCCTGCGTCGGTGATCATGGCAGCTTTGCTCCCGAACTGTCCTGTGCCGAAGAACACGCCGCATCGGATCTGCTCCGCTCTCTTTTTCAGAGACTCGGTAGAGATCTGTTTCTCGTTCAGAAGATCATCGAACGGATTCTGGCAGCGGGCATTGTCTTTCCCTTCTTCCTCGTCCAGATCACCAGCGGCTCTTCGGTCCTTCGTGGAGAAGAATCCGTTTTTGTCCGTGACCACCACATGGGTCTCGCCGTTTGATGCGGCAATGATTTTGAATGGGACAAAGGCAAATCTTCTGGAATCGCCGTCACCAATCTTGGTTCCCTGAACGTCGCTGCGGTAGACATAGTTGTCAAAGGTCAGCGCCATTTCGTTCTGTCCGTCGTCGTAGGAAACGGTTTTTCCGTCTTCCCGGATCTTGAACAGATGCTCGCTCTTGTCCGTCCTCTGATAGGTCTTGTTGGTCTTCGTCTCGCGGATGGTGTAGGTTCCGTATGGAAGATCATCCGGAAGGGTCTCTGCCGTGTAGGCCTTTTTTGCTTCATTCCAGTGGACGGTGATCTTTCCCATATCCTCACCGGACTTTACACGCTTGACTTTTCCGGAATCAATCAGATCCTTCTTTGAGGAAAGGGCCTTCCAGTCCACTTTGTTTTCCGGACTTCCGATATCACTGCGGACCAGCACATCGTGACCGGATACGTTTTTGATGGTCATCTCGATCCCGTTGAGATCAGCGCCGCCGAGTGCCTCTGATTTCTTCAGCTCCTTATCCCGCTTTACGATCTGAACGCCGCCACGCTGGACGTTTTCTCTCACGGGATCTGAAGTAATGTCGATGATCTCTCCGTCTTTCCGGATGCTGATGGCTCTGGACCACTTGTCATTGAGCTGATATCCGGAAGGCGCTTTGGTCTCTTTCACCAGATAATCGCCATAGGGCAGGGCGTCGGCAGCAGACTTTGCAAGTCCGTTCTTGTCCGTCCTGATCGTAACTGCCGCTTCTCCCTGGTTGATTTTCTTTTCTCCGAGGAAAACGGCATGACCGCTTTTGTTAAATGCGGTGAATTCCGCGCCTTCCAGCGATGCATCTCCCTGTGCGTACGGTTCATCCAGATCGTTATCGATCTTCTGCAGGCGGAATCCGCCCCGGATATCCTCCAGGTATCCCACCACCATGTCCTGCACGCCGCTCATGGTGCTGATGAACACCTTGAAATTTCCCGGGATGGCCTCATCTTTTTCCGAATCCGCATTCCAGAGTCCGTCTCCCAGTTTCTTTGCCTTTGTCCAGATATCCCCCAGACCGGAAGCTTTCGTTCCGCCCCAGGTCGCCATATCAGAGGGCCTTCCTTCGTAAATATATGCCATGGCAAGATGAGCGATGGCCCAGTCTTTGGTGAAGTTTCCGGTGTAGTATGCGCCTTTGATGTTGCTGATATTCTTCTCGTATCCCGGGTAGGACGGGGAGTAGAACACGATGTTTCTGAGGGCATTCCATTTTCCTTTGTCGTCGGAATCGGTGATTACTTTATCTACCGTGACCTTTCCGGTGGGCGGCGATGCCTTGGCCGGCTGGACGCAGTAGGTATATCTGCTTCCCAGCCCGTCTCCCAGGTCGCATTTCCTGGAATTGCTGTAGCCTCCGTCACCGGAGCCGTAGGTGATCCTGCCTCCGTCAGTGACCGTGTAGCTGCTTCCCACCTTGCCGGTGAATGCGCTGGCCGTTTCCGTCACCGCAGGAAGGGCGGACCCCAGCACCATCATGGAAGCAAAGGCGATGGTGAGCAGCTGCTTGAATTTCTGTTTGAATTCTGTTTTCCTGTTCAAAACATTTCTCCTTTCCGTGACAGGGCAATCGCAGTAAAATTCACCAAATCACAGATTTGGGAATTTCTTGCGGCTGACCTTCATCGGCGCTGAAGCGCCGTGATAGGGCAAGCAAAAACGCCTGTGCTTTCACACAGACGTCCTGACTTGTCTCTCTTCTTTTAGATATATTTCTTCTTCGGGCAGTAACTGGTAGTAAATAAAGGGAGGGTTACAGGGAGGGAAAATTGGGAGTGCGTACTCCCGCATTTATCGCTCCTGATCCCTGGCTTTTCGCTGCAGGAATCGGTTGTAGTGTTCCATGGCTGCCGCAACAAAATCCTCCCTTTTGGACAGCGGCAGGTCCCTTGGAAAAAGCTTCGCGATCCGGTCTCCCCGGAAGACGATGCGCTCCTTCTGGTTGGGCTTTTCCTCCAGCATGACTGCCTCAATGGATTCTGGAGTCAGTTTGCTTTCCCCGGCCATTTTTCTCATCCTGATCGCCTGAGAATGGGTAGGAGTGCACTGCTCCATGTCGATGCAGTTGAAGATGTCTTCCTGAATCTGTTTCGGGATATATGAAAGTTCAACTGCCGGGCGGAGGGCGATGTTTCCTTCATCCACCATTTCCAGAAGCTCCGGGATTAGTTCAGTGAGGCGGATATACCGGTGAATTTGTCTTGCACTATCAGTGCCTTCTTCACCTAGTTTTTCTATGCTCAACTTCTCGCCCACTGGGCGAGAAGTTAAATCGTTCCTTTTGCCCTGTCGCTTCATCGCCTCCAGCCTCATCTTGTAGGCGAATGCTTTCTCACTTGGAAGAATCGTTGTTCTCTGAAAGTTGGATTCCACCATGAATACTGTGGCTTCATCCCGGTCCATTTCTACGACGTCGCATCGGAGAGTAGGGAGTCCGGCCAGCTCGCAGGCTCTTTTTCTCCTGTGTCCGGATAGAAGCTCATACCGCCCGTCTTCTTTTTTCCGTACCGTAGCGGGAGTAATGATCCCGTTGATTCGAACGCTTTCCACCAGATTCATCATGTCTTCATCATCCCTGACTTTGTATGGATGATCCGGAAAGGGATCGATCTCTGTCAGCGGAATTTCGTAGATCCGCTTGAGTTTAGCGTCCTCCCGTTCTTCTTGAGAGGAAAACAGTTCATCGAGTGAGGGAAACTGTATCTCTTCTCTTTTCTCTTTCGCCACAGCGGATCACCTCCTTCGTCAATGCTTCATAGGCCTTTGCCACCTTTCCGTTTCCATCATAGTCAAAGATACTCTGCCCGGATTTTGCTGCTTCTGCCGCCTTCACCGCCACCGGGATCTGGGTATCGAAGATCCGGATTGCCATTCCGTAATGGGTCCGGATGCTACTGATCACATCTCTTGCCAGGTTGGTCCGGTTATCCACCAGCGTCATGACGATGCCGCCGATCTTCAGGTCCGGATTGGTGTGGGCCTTGACCCGGTCGATGCTCTTCATCAGCTGCGTCATTCCTTTGGCAGGAAGATACTGGGCCTGCACAGGGATGATCACTTTGTCCGCTGCGGTCAGCGCATTGATGGTGATCATGCCTAATGACGGCATGCAATCGATCAGAATATATTCGTAGTTTTTCTTTACCGATTGGAGAAGGTTATCCAGCACCTTTTCCCTGCTCATGGCGTTCACCAAACTGATTTCCATAGAAGAAAGATCCAGATTGGACGGGATCAGGTCCACGCCTTCCTCGTGATGAAGGATCGTATCTTCCACGATGGGTTTGCAGTCTTTGGTGACCAGATACATGAGCCTGCCCAGGGATTTCTCCAGATCATCCCCGTTCCATCCCAGAGACTGGGTGAGGTCACCCTGTGGATCCGAGTCGATGAGCAGCACCTTCTTTCCGGCCCTGGCAAGACCCACCCCCAGATTCAGCGCCGTGGTGGTTTTCCCCACGCCTCCTTTCTGATTGCAGATCGCAATGATTTCGCATTTTGCCATTCCTTACCTCCTAACTCAGCAGCTTCTGGTCCTTGCTGGGAAACATATCCCGGAGCCAGCCTTCCACGCAGTACCAGTCAACATATCCGTCATCAAAGAAGGAATCTGCAAATGCTTCGCAGGCATCAGGAACTTCACTGATGCAGTAATCCAGTGCCTCCATTTCCGCCGCAGCGGATTCCATCCCATTCTGGCGGAAGATCCTGCCGAGAAGTGCGATCATAGCGTCCGGTTCATCCGAACAGGCCTCTGTTTCCAGCTTGCGTACGATCTCCAGGATCACTTCCTCATCCATTTCTTCGGTCATCTCAGCAAAATGCTCTGCAGCTCTCCTGGCCAGTGCATCCACTAACGGACAGCCTGCACAGTCTTCCGGTTCACGGTCTCCGGTTTCTCCCAGTCCCATTGCAATAATTTTCATTGTTTCCTTTGTTGTAGCCATCTCTTATCCTTTCTCCGAAAGCCGGATAGAAAAATAACCCCGCACCGGATTGTGCAGGGTCATGTATTCAGCTTTCGGCTGAAAGGATAAACTTAATCGTCAAGAAATTTTACAAGAAGATCATCGATGGCGTCGGTATAACGGTTCTCCTGGATCAGTTTGTTTTTCATTTCGATCAGGCAAAGGACAATGATCCTGCGCTCATCGTAGCTCAGCTTAAATTTGTTTCCGAACATCTTTCTGCCCTCCTTTCTCATTATCATAGGGGAGAATCGTTCATTCGGCAATTATGCGAATGAGGCAGTAATGTGAAATGATACCGCCGGTCAGACTGTCGTGAGGCCCTGTGAGTAGCAGGATTTTTTCTGCATGTACGTTTGCCGCAGCAGGCGCTCCGTGATATAAAAAAAAGTGATGAACACATTGATTTTTCAATGTATCCACCACTTTGGCCAATCTATGAAATAATAGTATCAAATCAGTATCACGCGTTTTTCGCCCTTCACTGCCCCAGTTGGAATTTCAATGGGAGCAGGAATGTGGCAAACCACTTGCGCCTATTCCATCTCGATCGTCCCCGGGGGTTTGCTCGTCAGGTCGTAGAATACGCGGTTGACGTGGTCGACTTCATTGACGATGCGGTTCATGCATTTCTGGAGGACTTCCCAGGGAATCTGCGCAGCCTCGGCGGTCATGAAATCGGAGGTGGTTACGCCACGGAGAGCGATAGCGTAATCATAGGTCCGGAAATCGCCCATGACTCCGACGGACCGCATGTTGGTCAGAGCGGCGAAGTACTGGCTTACCTGCCGGTCCAGTCCGGCCGCCGCGATTTCTTCCCGGTAGATCGCATCCGCGTCCTGCACGATTTTAACCTTTTCGGCTGTGACCTCGCCGATGATGCGGATTCCCAGCCCGGGTCCCGGGAAAGGCTGACGGAACACCAGCTCCTCCGGAATCCCCAGCTCCAGCCCGGCCTGCCGCACCTCGTCCTTGAAGAGCATGCGCAGGGGCTCAATGATTTCTTTGAAATCCACGTGGTCCGGAAGTCCGCCGACGTTGTGGTGAGACTTGATGACTGCGGATTTTCCGAGTCCGCTCTCGATCACATCCGGATAGATCGTGCCCTGTACCAGGTAATCCACAGCGCCGATTTTGCGCGCTTCTTCTTCAAAGACCCGGATGAACTCTTCGCCGATGATCTTCCGTTTCTGCTCCGGCTCCGTCACGCCGGCCAGGGCTTTGTAGAAGCGTTCACGGGCATCGACATGCACAAAATTAAGGTCGTAGGGTCCCTCCGGGCCGAACACACGGTCGACGGAAGCGCCCTCGTCCTTGCGGAGCAGTCCGTGATCCACAAAGACACAGGTCAGCTGTTTTCCGATAGCCTTCGACATCATGACCGCCGCCACAGAGGAATCCACGCCGCCTGACAGTGCGCACAGAGCCCGTCCGCTGCCGACCTTTTCGCGAATCTCATTGATCGTCCGTTCCACGAAATCGTCCATGCGCCAGTCGCCGCTGCAGCCGCAGGCGTCCAGAACAAATGCGGAAAGGACCTTCATGCCCTCTGCGGAATGCGTGACCTCAGGATGGAACTGCGTCGCATACAGCTTGCGTGAATCATCCTCCATCGCCGCCACAGGACAGACCGGCGTAGACGCCGTTATACGGAAGCCTTCCGGCGGTTCCGCGATATAATCCGTGTGGCTCATCCAGGCTACTGTCCGCGGTGATACATCGCCGAACAGACGGCCGCTCCGGTCGATGTCCACATCAGTTTTTCCGTATTCACTTACCGGCGCTGTGGCGACCTTTCCGCCCAGGCTCCAGGCCATGAGCTGTGCGCCGTAACAGATCCCCAGAATCGGCACACCCGCCTCGAACAGGGCTTTGTCGTAGTGCGGCGAACTCATGTCGTAAACACTGTTCGGACCGCCCGTCAGAATGATTCCTCGGGGATTCTTCGCCAGCAGCTCCGAAAGCGGCGTCGTGTAGGAATGCACCTCGCAGTATACATTACATTCACGCACGCGTCTTGCGATCAGCTGATTGTACTGTCCGCCGAAATCCAGTACGATAACCAGTTCCTTTTCCATAAATCAGATACTCCTTCTATACTTGTGCTATTTGCCTGCTGTTTGCCGCGCGGGCTTATGAACAAGTGAACTCCGCGGCCGTATCGGCTGCGAAGTTCAGTTATGCGGGCGATGCCCGTCCGTTTACTTTATCGGTTTCCGCCCTGCGAGGTGTCTCTCAGAATCACATCGTGCGCGCCGCCTTCGACAATCGAGGTCGCGGACACCAGTGTGATCTTGGCGTTCTCCTGCAGGTCGCGGATGCTGGTGGCCCCCACGTTGCACATGGTGGACTTCACCTTTGTCATAGAGAGATTGACATTGTCGTGCAGGGAGCCGGCGTAGGGAACATAGGAATCCACGCCCTCCTCGAACTTCATGCGGGGATCGCCTCCCAGATCGTAGCGCTGCCAGTTGCGGGCACGGTTGGAGCCTTCGCCCCAGTACTCTTTGACGTAGCTTCCGTTGACGTTCAGCTTGCTGGTGGGTGACTCGTCGAAACGGGCGAAATACCGGCCCATCATCAGGAAGTCTGCACCCATGGCCAGAGCCAGCGTCATATGGTAGTCATAGACGATGCCCCCGTCCGAGCAGAGGGGGATATAGACGCCGGTCCTCTGAAAATATTCGTCCCGGGCCGCGGCAACCTCAATGACCGCAGTTGCCTGTCCGCGGCCGATGCCCTTCTGCTCCCGTGTGATGCAGATGCTGCCGCCGCCGATGCCGATTTTAACAAAGTCAGCGCCCGCCTCGGCAAGATAGTAGAAGCCTTCTTTGTCCACCACGTTGCCTGCGCCGATCTTGACCTCGTCGCCGTATTTCTTGCGTACCCAGGCAAGGCATTCGCTCTGCCACTCGCTGTATCCCTCTGAGGAATCGATGCAGAGAACATCCGCGCCCGCGTCCACAACCGCGGGAATCCGTTCTTCGTAGTCCCGGGTATTGACGCCCGCGCCGACGATGTAACTCTTATGAGCGTCCAGAAGCTCATTCTTGTTTGCTTTGTGAGCGTCGTAGTCCTTGCGGAACACAAAATACGTCAGTCTCTGGTTATCGTCCACCACCGGCACCGCGTTCAGCTTGTTGTCCCAGAGGATGTCGTTCGCCTCGCTGAGGGTGCATCCGTCCGGCGCCGTAATGAGCTTGTCAAAGGGTGTCATGAACTCGCTGATCGGCGTAGAGGGATCCATTCTGCTGACTCTGTAGTCGCGGCTGGTGACCATGCCGACCATTTTCCCCTCTGCAGTTCCGTCCTCGGTGATGGCGATGGTGGAATGACCGCTTCTCTTCTTGAGATCGACCACGTCCTGCATCGTCTGATCCGGTCTGAGATTGCTGTCACTTCTGACGAATCCGGATTTATATGTCTTGGCCCTCTTCACCATCGCGGCTTCCTCTTCCACCGGCTGAGAGTTGTAGATAAACGAGATTCCTCCCTCCTTCGCCAGCGCGACTGCCATATTGTCGTCGGATACTGCCTGCATAACGGCTGAAACCAGCGGAATGTTCGCTGAGAGCGGTGGTTCCTCGCCTTTCCTGAATTTCACGATGGGCGTTTTCAGTGAAACATTCTCGACGGTCATTTCCTTCGTTGTCAAACCGGGGACCAGCAAATACTCGTTGAACGTTCTGGATGGTTCCTTATAGAACTGGGCCATATTTTTCCTCCTTTTTTTGTTGTCACGACCGACAAATCGTCGTGTTCAGATACTCCTGCTGTTTTTTATTTTAGCAAACATTCTATACCATTTCTATACTATTTTCAACTATTTCGCCAGGAAAAATTCCAGCATGTTTCCACGCTTTGCCTGAATGTAATAGCGGTAAATATGGTTCTTCTTCACTCCGGCGTCGGTATAGGCTTCCTCATCGTCTGCTCCGGCGGACGCGATCTTCTTAAAGGTCCCGCCGTCTGAGCGATAGATGTCATAGCCCTTCGCTCCGCTGACCCCGTCCCATTCCAGACGGACGCCGTCTTCCGATGTATAGCCGGCAGTGCTGATCCGGGCGGTATTTGCCGCGGAAATCCGATTAATTCTGCTGAGTGCCTGCCGGAACATCGCCGTTTTTCCGAGTGCGGAATAAATCGCCCCCTTCGCACCCGTGACCTTAGCGGAAGTGGTCTGCTGCTTCTCCGCCTGCTCGAGTGCCTCCTGCTCATCGATGACATTTCTGGCGTATTCAATCAGTTTGACGGTATCCGGATAACGCTTGTTCAGTTTATCGTTCATGACGACCGTGTAGATGTACCGGCCCTTATGTTCAGCCATCTCGATCAGCGAGGCGTTGTCCGCGTCCCAGGTGCCGGTCTTGCCGGCGATGATATTGTATTTCTCATAAGGGCGGCGGACCTTCTTGTGTTTTTCGTAGAAGGGATTCGTCGTCGTCACGGTAATCTTGTCGTCATACAGATTGGTGGGCGGGATCTTGTAGATTTTCGTCTGGCACACCTTCTGAACAAAGGAATAGCTGAAGCAGGCTCTCGCGATCAGAAGCATATCGCGGGGCGTAGAGTGACACCCCTTCTCGATAAGTCCGTTGGCGTTGACAAATTTCGTGCCGGTGCAGCCAAGAGCCTTTGCCGTCTTATTCATGAGCGCCGCGAACTTCGTTTTGTTTCCTGCGAGATTGCTCCCCAGGGTTGCCGCCGCGTCGTTGGCGGAATAGAGCAGCGTGGCGTAGATCAGGTACCGGACCTTCATCTTCTCCCCCTTTTTCAGGTAGAGCTTGCTCTCCATCACCTTTGTGTCGGCCTTTGAGGCGGTGAATACAGTGTCAAGTGTGATTTTTCCGTCGTCGACGGCCTTCATCGTGAGATAGACGGTCATCAGCTTGGTGGTGCTCAGGGGATCGAGGCTTTCATTGATATTTTTGGCGTACAAAATCTGATTCGTCCCGCTGCAGAGAACCATCGCGCCTTCCGCGGACACCTCCGGCTTTTCGGCTGCGGATTCATAAGTGGAGACCGCGGAAGCGGTTCCGTCTGCGCTCTTCGCCCGATCTGCAGCGTCTGCACCGCTCTGCGCGGCAAAAATATCGCTCGGCGTCAGCATGACCGCCAGCGCCAGTGCGGCCGCAAGAAGCTTCTGTTTTCTCTTTTTCGTGATATTCATATTACCATTATATCGCAGCCGGCGTTTCGTGTCCATATTCAGCTTGATGCGAGGCCGGCGGGCGCATCCACTCGGTGAAAAGTCGGAGGCGAGGCCGGCGAAGCGCCGCCGAAAGCACAAAAGAGACTGTGCCCCGGGAGTCCGGAGCGACTCCCGTTACGGGAGCCTTCCGGATTCCTGAAGCCGCAGCCTCTTTATCTGTCCGTATCTCGTTTTCAGTGAGGAGCGGAGTGACTTACATCATGCCGCCCATTCCGCCCATTCCGCCGCCGGCCGGCATTGCCGGAGCCGCAGGAGCGTCTTCCTTGATGTCCACAATTCCTGCCTCTGTCGTCAGCAGCATCGCAGATGCGGACGCAGCGTTCTGAATTGCAGATCTCGTAACCTTGGCAGGATCGACGATGCCTGCCGCGATCATGTCCACATATTCCTCTGTCGCAGCGTTGAAGCCATATCCTGCCTTCTGCTTCTTGACCTCGGCCACAACGACACTTCCCTCGAAGCCGGCGTTCTCGGCAATCTGTCTGACCGGCTCCTCCAGAGCTCTGACAATAATCTGTCCGCCGGTCTTCTCGTCGCCTTCCAGTCCTTCAACATAGTCCGCGACTGCCGGAATAGTGCTGCACAGAGCGACGCCGCCGCCGGAGACGATGCCCTCCTCAACTGCGGCCTTTGTCGCATTCAGAGCATCCTCAATTCTCAGTTTTCTCTCCTTCAGTTCGGTTTCTGTAGCTGCGCCGACCTTGATGACAGCTACGCCGCCGCTGAGCTTCGCCAGTCTCTCCTGCAGCTTCTCTCTGTCAAAGTCAGAATCAGATTCCTCAACCTGTGCCTTGATGGAGTTCACTCTCGCGTCGATCGCGGATTTCTCGCCCGCGCCGTTCACGATTGTGGTGTTGTCTTTGTCAACCTTGACGGTTCCTGCCTGCCCCAGCATATCCACTGTGGCTTCCTTCAGATCGTAGCCGACCTCCTCGCTGATTACCGTACCGCCGGTGAGAACAGCGATGTCTTCCAGCATGGCCTTTCTCCTGTCACCGAAGCCCGGAGCCTTGACTGCCACAACATCGATCGTTCCGCGCAGCTTGTTGACCACCAGAGTCGCCAGAGCTTCGCCCTCAACATCCTCCGCGATGACCAGCAGCTTTCTGCCCATCTTGACGATCTGCTCCAGCAGCGGCAGCAGATCCTGAATGTTGGAAATCTTCTTGTCCGTAATCAGGATATACGGGTTCTCAAGAACAGCTTCCATCTTTTCAGTGTCGCTTACCATATACGGAGACAGATATCCTCTGTCAAACTGCATACCTTCCACAACGTCCAGTGTTGTTCCCAGTGATTTGGATTCTTCAACTGTGATGACGCCGTCCTTGCCGACCTTTTCCATTGCCTCCGCAATCAGCCCGCCAATCTCGGTATCGCCTGCGGAAACGGATGCGACCTGCGCGATGCTTTCCTTGGTCTCTACCGGCTTGGACACCTTCTTGATTTCCTCGACCGCTTTGTCTACCGCGCCCTGGATTCCTCTCTTCAGAACCATCGGGTTCGCACCGGCAGCCAGATTCTTGAAGCCCTCTCTGATAATCGCCTGCGCCAGCAGAGTTGCTGTGGTCGTTCCGTCGCCTGCGACATCATTCGTCTTGGTGGCGACTTCCTTCACCAGCTGTGCTCCCATGTTCTCCACGGAATCCTCCAGCTCGATTTCTCTTGCGATGGTAACGCCGTCGTTGGTGATCAGCGGCGATCCGTAGGATTTGTTAATCAGAACGTTTCTGCCCTTGGGGCCCAGTGTGATTTTAACTGTATCCGCAAGCTTGTCTACGCCGGCCTGCAGTTTTCTTCTCGCGTCTTCTCCGTAAAATACTTCTTTAGCCATTTTTTCGTACCCCCTGTAATTACTCTACGACCGCCAGAATGTCTCCCTGGCTCATAATCGTGTACTCTTCGCCTTCATACTTAACGTCAGTTCCCGCATATTTGGAAAAGACGACCTTGTCTCCGGCCTTCAGTTCCATTTCCTCGTCCTTGGTTCCGGGGCCCACCGCGACGACTTCAGCCATCTGCGGCTTTTCCTGCGCGGAACTCGTCAGGATGATGCCGCCCTCGGTCTTTTCCTCAGCCTCGAGCTTCTTGATTACGACTCTGCTTCCCAGCGGTTTGATGCCAAAACTCATTTTCCTTACCTCCATTTATATTATTTCTATTGTTTACGATTCTGTTAGCACTCACTTTATACGAGTGCTAACCAACAGTTATATTGTATGACCTGGCGCACTTAATGTCAATCTTTTTTTGAAAAAAAATAAAAAAATCACAGGCTCCTCATATAGTAGAACAGATACTGCTGAGCAAACCCTCCGAATTCCCCGAATTCTGCGGTCGCAAACGCTTTCATGCCCTTCACATCCTCTTCACGGAAGCCGTAGAGCTCGTGCATGACCCGGCGCACCCAGACGTCTATGGGGAAGCTGTCATACCTTTTCATTCCGAACAGCAAAATACAATTCGCCACCTTCGGGCCTACGCCGCTGAGGGACAAAACCTGCTCCGCCGTCTGCGGCAGGCCCTGCTCCGCCACCTGCCTTGCCGTTTCGATGACATACCGTGCGCGGTAGCCCAGCCGCGCCGGCGCGAGGTCCTCCGGCTCCAGCGCCGCCAGCGCCCGGGCACTCGGAAAGTCCGCATATTGGTCCCCGGCCGGCCCGGCATTCTGCCCGGATGCTCGCAGACATTCCTGTCCGGGCGCCCGCTGTCCCGCCTGTCCGGGCGCCCGCCGGTTCTCCCCGCCCTCCGGCGCTGCCTCGGCCAGCCGGCATAGACGCTCAATACAGCCCTTGATTCTCGGAATATTGTTGTTCTGCGAAATAATAAAGGAAACGATAACCTCCCAGAGATCCTGCCGGAGGATCCGGATGCCGGAGCCCCATTCACAGGCCCTGGCCATCACCGGGTCTTTTTCGGACAGAATTTCTTTAATCCGGCCGTAGTCCCGGTCCAGATCCAGATACGGCCGCCAGATTGTGTCAAACTCTTCCTTTGTACAGGGAGTGACGGTGAGGGAATCTCCCCGCTGCTCCATCGTCACGCGACGGCCCATAGCCATGCCCGAATAAATGCCGGGCCCCGTTTTGTTCCAGCGAAAACACTGGCCACAGTCGAAGATGTGGTCAAGCTGAAAGTCTTTCAGATTTCTGATTGTATAACTGTTCATCGTTTCCTCTCACTCTGGATGAGATCCGGCAGGCACCGGCTGCTCGCGGGTCTTAGATATCGGCCGCTCGTAGGTCTCGAATGCCGGCCGCGGTCTCGGCTGCTCGCGAGTTCTGTGTACGGGCCGCTCGCGGACTGCGGCTTCCCGGCGTCTCAGCGGTTTATGACCTTGTAAAGCTCATCGGCGCGGGGAGGGGCAATCTCCGATTCCTGTCCCTGCGGATCGATCTGGGTGATGCCGTGCTCCGCGCCGCAGATTTTTCCGATGATGGCAGACTTGATGTTCACATCGATTTTATGGTATTCCGTCACAATCTTATACGCCTTCGACGGGGGTGCGACGATCAGCATGCATCCGCTGGAAATCAGCCGCAGCGGGTCGATTCCGTAATGGGCGGCGATTTTCTCTGTCACCGGATCCACATGGATGGCCTCCAGCTCTACCTCGGCGCCCAGCCCGGAAATATGGCACATCTCCCAGACAGCTCCCAGGATCCCGCCTTCCGTCACATCATGCATACCCGACGTGCCGATGCGGCCGGCCGTAACGCCGTCTTTCACCACGCTGACGTCCCGGATCATGCCCTGTGCCCTCCGCAGCTCCTGCGGCGTCAGAACGCCGGTCAGTTCCTCCGCTCTTTCCGTGGCGATGATTCCGGTTCCTTCCAGTCCCGCGCTTTTTGTCATCAGAATCATATCTCCCGGCCGCATATTCCGGGCGCTGGCCGATTCTCCCGCGATTCCCCGGCCGAAAGCGGTAGAGACGATTACAGGCTGATTCACTGCGGGGGTAACCTCTGTGTGACCGCCGATGATTTCAACGCCGGCTTCTTCTGCCGCGGTTCCGGCCTGCGTCATGATGGTCTGCACATCGCTTTCCGTCGTTCCCACCGGCAGCATCACCGCCAGAGTGATTCCGAGGGGTTCAATCCCGTTGCTGGCCACGTCGTTGCAGGAGATGTGAATCGCCAGGCGCCCGATGTTCTTTACGTCCGCGGTAATCGGATCGGTGGACACCACGCATTCATATTCCCCGTAATCGATTACGGCGCAGTCCTCTCCGATTCCGGCCCGGGTTTTCACCTCCGGCCGACGGTATCTGATTTTATCGATTACAATACGCTGCAGAACGTCGCTGTCCAGCTTGCCGATTTTCAGTTCAGCCATTGGTGATCTCTCCTTCCGCGATCCATTTCCGGACCGTATCTTCATTGATAATCGGAACGCCCAGTTCATGAGCCTTCCTGTTTTTCCCTGACGTGGAATTCACATTGTTATTAATCAGCCAGGACGTTTTGCCGCTGACGGAGCCGGCTACCTTCCCGCCGGCCTTCTCGATTTCCGCCTTCAGCGCATCCCGGTTCTCATAATACTCCAGCGAGCCGGTGATCACAAAAGTCATGCCCTGAAAGACCTCGCCCCGGGTTTCCTCTGTTTCATCCAGAACGAGAACCTCCAGCAGATCTTCAAGAATCTTCTTTTTCTCCGGATTCTGAAAAAAGGAGACATAGGCCTGTGCCATGATTTCGCCGACGCCGTCGATGGCCGTCAGTTCCTCTATTGTCATGGACTGGATCTTTTTCCAGTTACTGTGGGCCGCCCGGGCGATCAGTCCGGCGTTCGCTGCACCGATTCCCGGAATTCCGAGGGCGTAGAGAAGCCTCTCCGGCGTGGTTCTTCGAGCCCGCTCCGCGGAGGCCGTCAGATTCTCGAAAGATTTTTCTCCGAAGCCCTCCATCTCCGTTATCTCCGTGCGGTACCGGTCCAGCCGGAAGAGATCCGAGAATTCCCGGACAAGTCCTCTGGAAATCAGCTTCTCCAGCGTGGCTTCGCTGAGCCCCTCAATGTTCATCGCGTTCCGGGACACAAAGTGACTGAAGCTTTTAAGCTGCTTGGCGGGACACTGCGGGTTCGTACAGTACAGAGTGCTGACCCCGCTGTCGCTGCGGATCTCAGTCCGCCCGCCGCATACGGGACAGACCTCCGGAACCGCGATGCTGTCGCTTCCCGTCAGATTTTCAGAGATCTGCGGGATAATCATATTTGCCTTATACACCCTGATCCTGTCCCCGACGCCCAGCTTCAGTTCCCGCATGATGCTGATGTTGTGAACAGAAGCCCGGGAAACCGTGGTCCCCTCCAGCTCGACCGGGTCGAAGACCGCCACCGGATTGATGAGACCTGTGCGCGAGGCGCTCCACTCAATTTCCCGAAGAACCGTTTCCTCCTGCTGATCCTCCCATTTGAAGGCGATGGAATCCCGCGGAAATTTCGCGGTGGTTCCCAGCGACCGCCCGTATTCGATGTCATCATAAATCAGCACCAGACCGTCGGATGGAAAATCGTTGGTCTTAACCTGTTCCTCGAACCGGTCGATGGTTTCCGGAAGGTTCGTCTTATCCACATGACGGTACTCCACCACGTCGAAGCCCTGTGAGGCGAGCCACTCCAGCTGTCCGGACCGGGTCCCGCCAAAATTCACATTTTCCGCCTCCACCAGTGAGAACGCGATGAACCGCACGTTCCGGCTCCGGGTGACAGAGGGATCAAGCTGCCGCACAGAACCGCTGCAGAGATTGCGCGGGTTCTTGTATTTCGCATCCGCATCGCCTATCTGCGAATTGATTCTCCGGAACTCTGAATAGGTGATGATTGCCTCTCCCCGCAGCACCAGTCTTCCGCGGTACGGCACATTCACCGGAACGTTGGCGAAGACGCGGGCGTTTCCTGTGACCACCTCGCCGATTTCCCCGTTTCCGCGGGTCAGCGCCTTGACCAGTTCTCCGTTTTCGTAGGTCAGCACGATGGTCAGTCCGTCCAGCTTCCAGGACAGGAGTCCATGCTGATCTCCCAGCCATTCCGCCAGCTCCTGCCGGCTCTTTGTTTTGTCCAGAGAAAGCATCCTGGACGGATGACGTTCCCGGGGAAGCTCCGACAAAACCTCGTACCCGACGTTCCGGGTCGGACTGTTGGCGAATACAATTCCGGTCTCCCGTTCCAGCTCCCTCAGCTCATCGTAAAGCCGGTCGTATTCGATGTTCGGCATGATTTCAATCCCGTCCTGATAATACGCCTTTGCCGCCCGGTTCAAAATATCGATTTTTTCTCTGATTTCCTGTTTTCTGTCTTTCATTGCTCTGTATGTTCTTCAGATCTTCTTCAGCGGGGCCACGCCCAGCGCAAGCTTCTTGACGCCGGCTCCGTCAAACGCCACCGTAACGATTGTATCTGTAGCCTCCAGCACCATGCCTTCTCCGAATTTTCCGTGGCTCACCCGGTCGCCCGGCGCGAAGCTCTCCGTGTTCTCCATTGCATTCTGCCGCGTGCTGTACCGGGCGTATTTCAGTGCGTCAAAGGGTTTATAAGGCTTCGCGGCGTATCCGTCCCGGCTTCCCGTGGAAACTCCCAGACTGGAATCTCCGGTCTTTCTCTGATAAACCGCGTCTCCTTCAATGAGACGCCGGTCCAGCTCCCGAAGGAACTGTGACTCCCTCGTATATTCCGTTCTCCCGTAGCGGGTGCGTTCCTCAGCGCTGGACAGGAACAGAAGCTCCTTTGCTCTCGTCATGCCAACATAGCAGAGACGCCGCTCCTCCTCCATTCCCGAAGGGTCGTCAAAGGCTTTGTTCCCCGGAAAGAGACCGTCCTCAAGTCCCGGCAGAAAGACCACCGGAAACTCAAGCCCCTTGGCACTGTGCATCGTCATCAGCGTCACCGTGTCCTGATGCTCGTCATAGTTATCCACCTCAGCCGCAAGTGTAAGCTGCTCCATGAACTCCTCGATGGAGGGATTTTCGGTTCCCTTTTCATAATCGTAAATTACCGATTTGAACTCCATCAGGTTCTCAATCCGTCCTTCCGACTCGACGGTGCCGGTCTCCTCCAGTGCGGGAAGATATCCGGTTTTCGTAAGCAGCAGGTCATAGATGTCGGAAACCTTCAGGTTCGTCCGTTCCTGCCGGCAGAGGTTCAGGCAGTCCGTCAGCTCCCGTACCCGGTCATACGCCTTGCCCGGCAGCGTGTCCTGCACCTCAGGATCGCTGAGCGCCTCCAGCAGACTTTTGTTCTTCACAGCGGCGAAGCCCATGACCTTCTCCACGGTTTTGTCGCCCATGCCGCGCTTCGGCTCATTCACGATGCGCCGCATTGACAGGTCATCCTTCGGATTGACCACAAGCCGCATATAGCACATGATGTCCTTGATTTCCTTCCGGTCATAGTAACGCATGCCGGACAAAATGCGGTACGGGATTCCATCCCGGGAAAGAGCGCTCTCAAAAAGCCGTGACTGGGCGTTGGTCCGGTACAGAATCGCGAAATCCGTCAGCGGCCGGCCGGCGCGGTTCATATATCCGATCTGCCGGGCCACATACGCCGCCTCCTCATGGTCATTATTCGCCCTGTAATAGCGAAGCTTCTCGCCGCTGTCACGGTCCGTCCACAGCTTCTTGCTCTTTCGGCCGCGGTTGTTGCGGATTACCGAATACGCCGCGTCCAGAATGTTCCCCTTGCTCCGGTAGTTCTGCTCCAGCTTGATGACCTTCGCCTCCGGAAAATCCGATTCAAAGTCCAGGATGTTCCGGATATCCGCCCCGCGCCACTGGTAAATGCACTGGTCGTCGTCCCCGACCACGCACAGATTGTGGTGCCGGTCCGCCAGCTGGCGGATCAGCCGGTACTGAATATGGTTCGTATCCTGATACTCGTCCACCATGATATACTGAAAACGCTCCTGGTAACGCAGCAGAATCTCCTCATTCCGCTCAAAGAGCTTCACGGTGTTCAGCAGAATATCGTCAAAGTCCATCGCGTTGTTCTGCCTCAGCCGCTTCTGATACTCTCTGTACACCAGGTAAATCGCCTTTGTTTTATAATTATTCTCCATTGTCTCCCGGTACTGCTCCGGATCCACGCCCTTCTCCTTCTGGTCGCTGATCACCGCCAGCAGATACTGCGGCGCGAATTCCCGGTCGCTGATCCCGTTTTCCTTCAGGATGTTTTTCACCAGGGTCTTCTGATCAGTGCCGTCGTAGATGACAAAGTTCGGCTCATACCCCGCTTCCTCCGGATAGACCCGCAGAATGCGAAGGCACATGGCGTGAAAGGTCATGATCCACATGGATCCCGCCCGGTCTCCCGCCAGATCCTCCACTCGCTCCCGCATTTCCCTGGCGGCCTTGTTGGTAAAGGTCACCGCCAGTATGCTGTACGGAGAAATCCCCTCTTCAAGCATATGAGCGATACGGTGGGTCATGGTGCTTGTCTTGCCGGAACCCGCGCCCGCCAGAATCAGCAGCGGTCCCTCCAGCTGACGCACCGCCTCCTGCTGCCTGGAATTCAGATTTTCAAAACTCATTCGTTACTCTCCATTCATTTGTCTGCCTGATGCGTGAACAGACACTTACTATTCTATCACATTTACTCTGTCTTTGCTCTGCCTTTAGCACAAAAAAAGAGCCGGAGCGCCTCCGCGATGCTCCGGCGGCGCTCCTCGCCTCTCTCTTATTCTGTCGATGCATTCTGCCGCCGCTGCGCCTGCGGCGTATTTATCTACTCCTTTGTGTAATTGACGGTGTAGTGCCACTTGATTACATCGCCATTCTTCAGCTTGTATTTGGAGCAGGTGTAATTCGGCGTGACTCCGTTCACGTAGTACAGCCAGCCGCTGTTCTTGCCGCCGTCGAATTCCGCGAGATGACCGATGGAACTGATATACACGCCGTCATAAGCGCCCGCGTCCTTCTTGATGTACGCGATGCCGCGGGATCTGCAGACGGACTTCAGCGCGTCGTAAACGGTTTCACCACTCTTGAACTGATACTTTGTGGCTGACAGAATGACGCCGCTTGAAGGAATATTTTTTTTCTTGGCGGGGTCCTTCAGCCGGGACATATCATTTGCAAGATCCCTGCATTCGATGCTGATGGTCACGGATTTTGCAGCCGAGGCAGCTGCAGACGATGAGCTGCCGTTTTTCTTGGCCGCTTCTGCCTTCTTCTCCTTAACCAGTTTCCGGTAGTTCTCCAGAGCCGCGGTCAGAACCTCTTTGTTCTCCACGATCTCCTTCTGGTCTTTGCTGAGCTTGTCATACGCCTTTTTCGCCTTCTGAATGGCGTCCTTGCTGTCCAGCGTCACCTTGTCCGGATCGCCGATCGCAGCGATCAGCTCGTCCACCTTTTTCACGGCGGCCTTGTCTTTCTTTTCCTTCGAGGACGCTGATTTCTTCTCCGTCGTACCGGAATCGGACGCGGTCTGAGTCTCCGCGGATTCCTGCGCCGCTGTCGCCTTCGCCTTCTCCGCCCGGGCGCTTTTAATGCTCAGACCGAAAACCGCCGAGGTTGCCGCAAGTGCGACAATCACGAGAACAGCGATCGTCCTGATTTTCCTTCTCTTTGCCTTTCTCAACAGTTCATCTTCCATAACTCTTCCCCTTTCTAACATTCCTGCGCTTTCCGATTCTTTCCTGCTACAGCAAACGAGGCAGGGTGACGGGGCCTGCCTCAAAATGAAAAAAGAATGAAAAGCAATTGGGGCTCCCCGTAATCCGCACTATCCTCAGATAGTATAAAGGACTGTGGTTCTGCCCACAGCCCGTATTCGCTGATGCATATGTTTCTACCATCGGTTCACCGCCGATTAGAAACGCTTTCGCGCAGGTCTCCTGGCTTATGGATCATCGCCGGCCGCGCCTTCCCGGTTTCCCAGTGGCATCCTGCGACACAGCTCTCCAACTACAGTGGCGGGACCGCTCAGGCGTTCAACCTGATTCCCTCTTAGCTTCCGTGTGGAAGAACGCGAAACGCATTTTCAATTGCACCTTAATTGTATCGGATATTTCCCCTTTCGTCAAGAGGAAATTCCATCACTGCTTCAGCAGCCAGGCGACGCTCTCGTCGCACTCCCTGCTCTCTATGGTCAGTGTCGCAGAGGGATCGCAGTAATCGTCGATTGCCGCCAGGATTTCCTTCATGTTCAGGCTTCCCGAGGTAAGAGGTCTGTGCTGGTCGCTGCTTCCGTCGTTATTATGAAGATGGAAGTGCCCAAGCCGGGGGCCCATAATCCGGATCCAGTCCGTGACGCTGTACTCAGGCTCTGTCACCACATTGGCGTGACCCACATCAAGACAGAGCTTCACACGCGGATCGTCTATCTGCGATACAATTTCCGTCAGCGACTCCGGCTCTGAATCCAGCACATTCTCAATGTAAAGGGTGAAGTCCTCCGGCTTGTCCTCCATAAATCTGCTCCAGAATTTCACTGACTGCTTCACGTGCCAGACCGGGAAATAAATCAGCGGAATAAATCCGGAATGCACTACCAGACGTTTCAGCCCCAGCCGCCGGCAGCCTTCGTAGGCCTGCTCGAAGCGTTTCATGGCGAGATCCACAAAGAGCGGGTCGATAGACTGCGGACAGAGTTCGGTGAAGGGACCGTGAACAATCGCGCCGCGCTCGTCCGAAACGCCGCATTCCTTCATTTCCTTCTGCATCGCGGCTATCGTCCGGTCGATTTTGTCCTCATCCAGAGTCTGAGAAATGCAGAACTGGTTGAATTCAATGCCGATACCGTATTTTTTTATCACCTTCAGCGCGTCGTCGGAAAACGTCGCCAGAAAAATCTGCCTCTCCATATCGTCACCTGTAAATCCCGTATTTGATCTTGATTCTTTCCAGCTTCCTGATAAACATATCTCCGAAAAAGAAGATGAACACCGCGGCGCCGCCGGCGTGAACCGCATCGTAGGGTGCTCCGGAGATATAGAGAATCCGCAGCGTGTTCAGGCTCACCGGCCGCCCGCCCGGCATGGCGGCTGAGGTCACCATCGCGCAGATATTCATGATTCCGCCGTACACGATGAATGTCACAAAGAAGGTGAACAGAGCCATGGTCAGTCCGTCCACGGAGAGTCGTTTCCGCTGCACCAGCAGACCTCCCAGCAGACCGGCCACCCCGAACGCGTAAAGCCGCCAGCCGAAAAATGTCTGGTCTTTTCCCGGCCAGATCAGATAGCAGATATAGGCCGCCGCCAGCGCAAAGGCGATGCAGAGTACCGGCCCCATCACCATCCGCAGGCTTCGCGAGGCAAGCTCGTCACGGAATCCCCGATCCCGGATCTCCTCGTAGTTTACTTTGTTGAAGGCGAGCCCCGCCAGGAATCCCAACAGCCCCCAGCAGAACATCTGCCACGGCGTCCATGGTCCCTGCCCCATATAAAAGTTGCAGACGAACCGCGCCAGTGCGCCGATCAGGAAACCCGCCTCCGGTCCCAGCGAAATTCCGGAGATGATTATCATGGCCGTCCCCGCCTGAATCGGAACAGTCAGATGAAAGAAGAGGTGAATCACAACAGTCAGAGCTGCCATCATCGCGATCAGGACGATCTCCCGGGCCTTGGGCTTTCGCCGTTCGAACACCATGAAAAACGGAATCATCGTATAGATCACAATCAGGATGCTGCCAACCATATACAGATCCGAGCCCAGCAGGAAGCTTCCTCCCAGCACGGTAACAGGAATTACGCCGAGAATCAGAAATGCGGAAACGGCGGTGCGTTTTCTGGCCGCGGCCTCATACTGAGTCAGATCGAATCCCCGACGCATTTCGCCACCTCCTCCCATGTGACAGCTTCAGGGAAGTAATCCCGCGCCATGCGGTTCGCCGTCGTCGTATAGAAATTGTTTCCCGGAAAGAACTCCTTCGGCGGTCCGGCCGACACGATTCCTCCGTCGAAAAACATAGCGCAGCAGTCGCCGTATTCCGCGCAGAACTCGATGTCATGAGACACCATGAACAAAGTCCTGCCCGCATCGGTCAGCTTCTTCAGAACCTTCGCAAGGGCGATTTTAAAGAAAGGGTCCAGACCCTTGGTGGCCTCGTCCAGAAGAATCACATCCGGATCCACCAGCAGAACCTTCCCAAGCGCCAGTCGCTGCTGCTCACCTCCTGACAGGTCGTAGGGATGTGCCTTCCGGAGATGTTCGATCTCCATGAGCCGGAGCATATCCACAACCTTCTTCACTTTTTCCCCGTCTGTACCTTTTTCGTCATGCAGGGCCTCCAGCAGCTCGTCCTCCACGCAGATCTCTGTGAACAGCGCCTGCGGGTTCTGGGGCAGCATAGCCAGACGGCCGTTCACCTCAATTTTTCCGCGCTGAGGCTTTACAATCCCGGCGATTGCCTTCAGCGTTGTGCTCTTTCCTACGCCGTTTCCGCCGAGGATACAAAAGAGCTGCCCCTTCTCCACATCCATCGTCAGTCCCCGAAGGACATCCTGGGAGTTCCGGTCGTAACGATACCAGACATTTTCCATATGGATTGCCGGATCCTTGATTTTCCGCGGTTTCTCTTCCTTCCCGGTTCCCTTCTGCCAGAGAGGGATCCCTTTTTCCGGTTCCTTCCCGGCCCGGCGCATCTCCTCATCGATCCAGAGTCTTCCTTCACGGATGGTCAGCGGACTCTCGCCCTCTCCGCCTGCGGAATAGAAAATCCGGGTCACTGAAGGAAGCCCGTAGAACATGGGATGGCGGCTGCCGCCTCCGTTACCGGACATCAGCCGTCCGATGCGCCGGGGATCGTCATATGCGATGATTCTTCCCCGATCCATGACCAGGACTTTGTCGGCCATGGTAAACGCCTCCTCCAGACGATGCTCCGAAAGGATAACGGTAGTTCCGAGATCCCGGTTGATTTTGTAAATCGTTCGCAGGAACTCTGACGCGGCGATAGGATCCAGCTGCGAGGTCGGTTCGTCCAGGACCAGAAGTTTCGGCTGCATGGCCATGATCGACGCGAGGTTCAGCAGCTGTTTCTGCCCGCCGGACAGCTGGCTCACGTCTCTGCGGAACCAGGCCTGGATCCCGAAATAACTGGCCATCTCAGCCACGCGGCGTTTGATGGTCCGATTGTCCAGCCCCAGGCTTTCCAGTCCGAACGCCAGCTCGTGCCAGACCTTGTCCGTGACGATCTGATTGTCCGGGTTCTGCTGCACAAAGCCGATTTCGGACGCGTTTCTGCGATCGTCCAGCGCGGAAATCTCGGTACCTCCGTAGGTGACCGAGCCCTCTCTTCTTCCATAGGGAATAAGGTTTTTCTTCATGTGCCGCAGCAGCGTCGTCTTGCCGCAGCCGGATTTTCCGCATATTACAATAAACTCCGACGGATGCACCTCAAAGGTCACGCGGTCCAGCGCAGGACTGTCAGAGAGCGGATATGAAAATGTTACATTGCCAAACCGGATCGTTTCCATCGGACCTCCCCACTGATATCGATAAGAATCGGCAGCGCCAGAAGCAGCACATAGGCGCCCAGCGTCAGCCCCGTCATCAGGTCGAACCGGCGAAGCACATACTCCGGGTAGAACCAGACGGTCGTTTTTCCCATAACCGCGCCCGCTATGACGACGACGCCAAGACCGCACATCACAAGCAGAAGCAGCAGATCTCTCTTTGTGAACCGATAAAGATGGAAGCTGGTGCGCCCCCGCAGGCCGTAGCCTCTGGCCTCCATGGAATCCGCACTCTCAATGGAGGACTCCAGCGACCACGAGACGAGGATGGAAAGTTCCTTCCCGAACTGCCGGATCCGTGCGGCTCTGCTCTTCTTCTGATTTCCGGTCAAGCAGGCCTGCCCCATGCGGATCTCCGCGAAACGGTCCTTCAGGAGCGGCACATAGCGGAATATCATGGACAAAGTCAGACCCAGCACGGGCGCGGCCCGCCCGAAGATGAAAATGAGCTTGTCCGCGCTCATGACCACATTGAAGCTGACAAACCAGATGATCACTGACACCAGCATTACCGCGGCACTGAGTCCGAAGATGAACGCCTCCATCGTGATTGCGTTGTCGTTGAGATAAAAGAGCACGGTGACGCCTTCATGAGTAAAAAGAACATTGATCACCGCCATCAGCACCAGCGTCCAGAAGCTGAAAATCAGGTTCAGCTTCACGGTTCCGCGTCCCTTCAGCAGGACAGAGTACGTCCATGACAGCACAAAGGTCGCCGCCAGGAACCACGGCGACAGCGAAAACATCGTTATTCCAATGGCCAGTATGTAATAGATAAGATTAACCCAGGGATGAAGCCCTGAAAACTCGGAACTTTCACCGATTCCGTCTTTAAACATGCATTTCCTTTCTTCCGTCACCCGCCGGCGCCGCTGAATATCTGCAATATCCGGCGCTCATCAAGTCCGACGGGACTCAATGAACCGGCACTGTTTATCTTACTACACATCTCCGTGTTCTGTCAATTTCCTCCGCTTGACGATTCTATCCGGAATTGATATAGTAGAAATCACATGGAGGTTTATTATGACAGACAAAGAAATCAAAGAGCTGCTGGAGAAAAAGTTTACCTTTTTCCAGCATAAAGAATGTGAATTTTTCCCCTGCCACAATACAAGCAGGCCGGAGAAGTTCAACTGCCTCTTCTGCTACTGTCCGCTTTACGCCCTGGGCTCGGAATGCGGAGGAAATTTCAGGTACACGGAAAACGGGTTCAAGGACTGCAGCGGATGCATGTTCCCGCACGTTCACGAGAACTATCCGAAGATACTGGACAAATATGATCAGATTGTCCGGATCGCATCCGAGCACCGGGAGCAGCAGGCTGAACCGGAGAAAAGCGAATCGCAGGAATGACACCCGGGTGAATATGCAGGGTGCACCCGATGCACCCTGCGCGTTCGATGCTCCGACGTCTCCGGTGCGCCCGCATACCCGGCGCCCCCCGCACATTCGGCTCACATTCAGCGTGCCTGCCAATCCTGAAAAAAGGACCGCCGCAACCGCAGCAGTCCTTTTCTTTGTCTTCTTATTCAGCTCTCTCCGCCGCCATACCGCGCTATAGCGCGTTATACCAGCTCGAGGAATACCATCTCGGCCGCATCGCCTCTGCGGGGACCCAGCTTCAGGATTCTGGTGTATCCGCCGTTTCTGTCTGCATACCTGGGTCCGATTTCCTCGAACAGCTTGGTCACAACAGACTCATCGTAAATGTAGCTCAGCACCTGTCTCCTTGCGTGGAGATCGCCGCGCTTCGCCAGAGTGATGAGTTTTTCGGCTTCTCTTCTGGCTTCCTTGGCTCTGGTGTCAGTCGTGGAGATCCTCTCTTCTCTGAACAGGTCAGTCACGAGATTTCTCAGCATCGCCTTCCTGTGAGCCGAATTTCTGCCCAGTTTTCTATATCCCGGCATCTCTATGCTCCTTTCTTCTAACTACTCGTCGCTGGGTTTCAGACTGAGACCCAGTTCTTCCAGCTTATTCTTAACCTCATCCAGAGATTTCTTGCCGAGGTTTCTGACCTTCATCATATCCTCCTCGGTACGCTCCGTCAATTCCTCCACGGTATTGATGGAAGCTCTCTTCAGACAGTTGAAGGAACGAACGGAAAGTTCCAGTTCCTCGATTGTCATCTCCAGAGCCTTCTCCTTCTGATCCTCCTCCTTCTCGATCATGATCTCCAGGCTGTCTGCCGTATCATCCAGCTGGATGAAGAGATTCAGATGCTCCTGCATGATCTTGGCGCCGATGGACACGCCTTCCTCCGGCGTGATGGAACCGTCCGTCCAGATTTCCAGAACCAGCCGGTCATAGTCTGTAACCTGTCCGACTCTGGTGTTCTCCACGGTGAAGTTCACCCTACGCACCGGAGTATAGATGGAGTCTACCGGGATGACTGAAATCGGAGTGTTCTCCGTTTTGTTCATCTCCGCCGGAACGTATCCGCGCCCCCGGGCCATGTTGATCTCCATGACCAGAGCCGCGTCCTCCTCCAGTGTCGCGATGTGAAGATCCGGATTGAAGATCTCCATCTCGGTATCGCCGATGATATCGGCCGCCGTCACTTCCTTCGGACCCACCGCATTGATGATCACTCTCTTCGTCTCATCACCGGTGAGCTTGACCGCCAGCTTCTTCAGATTCAGAATAATCTCCGTAACGTCTTCCTTGACGCCGGGAATCGTTGAGAATTCATGAAGGATACCGTCAATCTTCACGGAGGTGACTGCCGCGCCCGGCAGCGAGCTGAGAAGAATTCTTCTCATGCAGTTGCCCAGCGTCGTGCCGTAGCCTCTTTCCAGCGGCTCAACCACAAATTTGCCGTAGGTGCCGTCTTCGCTGATTTCCTTTGATATCGTTGGTTTTTCGATTTCTATCATGAATCAAAACCTCCTATTAATTCCAGTTGCAGTAACATCAGGTTATGCTTTATTTGGAATACAACTCGACGATCAGATGTTCAGCGATCGGCGTATCGATGTCGGCTCTCGTCGGCAGTGCAACCACTTTGCCCTCCAGCTTTTCGGTATCGACCGTCAGCCAGGAAGGTACAGTAATCTGCATGTCCTTGATTTCCTTGAATTTCGGTGAGCTCTGGCTCTTTTCCTTCACCTTGATCACGTCTCCGGCCTTGACCTCCAGACCCGGAGAATTGACCTTCTTGCCGTTCAGGGTGAAGTGGCTATGTACGATCAGCTGTCTCGCTTCCTTTCTGGAGGAAGCCAGTCCCAGTCTGTAAACCACATTATCCAGTCTGCTCTCCAGCAGGATCAGCAGGTTGTCACCGGTAACTCCCTTTCTGGAGGCTGCTTTCTCAAACAGGTTTCTGAACTGCGTCTCCTGCAGTCCGTAAAATCTCTTGGCCTTCTGCTTTTCTCTCAGCTGCAGTCCGTATTCTGACGTTTTCTTTCTGCCCTGACCATGCTGTCCGGGAGCGTAATTCTTTCTCTCAAGCGCGCACTTTGCTCCGTAGCATCTGTCGCCCTTCAGGAAAAGCTTCTGACCTTCTCTTCTGCAAAGCCTGCAGTTAGCGGCTGTATATCTTGCCATATGTTCTTACTCCTCCCTTCTAATCAGACTCTTCTTCTCTTCGGCGGACGGCATCCGTTATGCGGAATCGGCGTGATGTCCTTGATCATCGTGATCTGAAGGCCTGCCGCCTGCAGCGCACGAATCGCCGCTTCTCTTCCGGATCCCGGTCCCTTTACGTAAACTTCAACGGTTTTGAGACCGTGCTCCATCGCGGCCTTCGTCGCTTCCTCCGCGGCCATCTGCGCCGCGAACGGAGTGGATTTCTTGGAGCCCTTGAAGCCCAGCGAACCCGCGCTGGACCAGGACAGTGCGTTTCCGTCCATATCGGTCAGCGTAACCAGTGTATTGTTAAAGGTGGACTGGATATGAGCCTGGCCTTTTTCCACATTCTTACGCTGGATTTTCTTTCTTCTGACGTTTTTCTTTCCTGCCTTAGCCATATTAGCGTCCTCCTTCCTTCTTCTTTCTTCCTACTGTTTTCTTCGGACCCTTGCGCGTTCTCGCGTTGGTCTTGGTCTTCTGTCCTCTGACAGGCAGACCTCTTCTATGTCTGATTCCTCTGTAGCTTCCGATCTCCATCAGACGCTTGATGTTCATGGAAGTCTCTCTTCTCAGATCACCCTCGACCATGTAATCGTTATCGATGATCCTTCTGATCTTTCCTGCTTCCTCCTCGGTCAGATCCTTCACTCTCGTGTCAGGATTCACTCCCGCCTTCTCAAGGATGTTCTTCGCTGATGTTCTGCCAATTCCGTAGATGTAGGTCAACCCGATCTCTACTCTTTTGTCTCTTGGTAAATCGACACCGGCTATACGTGCCATACGTTTCCTCCTTCTCCTATCTTCCGTCACAAATCCAGGGTGATATAGACAGGCGTTCTGAAAAAAATTTATATGCTCCCGCGATCCTGGCACCGCGGGCTTTGTGTACAAAACCAGGTTCCCAGGGTTTCATCCGGCCTGAGCGGCCGCGACAATCCTAACCCTGTCTCTGCTTGTGCTTCGGATTCTCACAGATCACCATGAGCTTGCCGTGTCTTTTAATGACCTTGCACTTTTCACAGATCGGTTTTACTGAAGCTCTTACTTTCATTTTAAAACCTCCGTTCGCTTATGTTCCTCGGTATTTCCGGTATGAAACATATCAGAATTAATTTCCTTTATCTCTCCAGATGATTCTTCCACGAGTCAGATCATACGGTGAAAGCTCCACCTTTACTTTGTCACCCGGCAGAATTCGGATATAGTTCATCCGGATTTTTCCGGAGATATGCGCGAGTACCTCGAAACCGTTTTCCAGCTTAACGCGGAACATTGCGTTTGGCTGGGCTTCCACAACAGTTCCGATCGCTTCTATGACGTCCTTTTTCGCCATGATTTACACCTCTCTTCAAATCGTGAGTATATCAGGTTCACCATCGGTGATTGCCACGGTATTCTCATAGTGTGCGGCCCATCCGCCATCTTCTGTAACGACAGTCCAGTTGTTCAGCAGCGTCTCCGTTTCATAGGAGCCCTGCACGATCATCGGCTCGATGGCCAGCGTCATGCCCTTCTGCAGCCGCGGCCCCTTTCCGGCTTTCCCGTAATTGGGAATCGGCGGGTCCTCGTGCATTTCACTTCCGATGCCGTGACCAGTATAGTCCCGGATCACGCCGAATCCTTCGCCTTCAACGATTTCCTGGATCCTGTGGGAGATATCATGGAGTCGGCAGCCTTCCTTCGCAAAGCGGATTCCTTCAAAGAAGGCCCGCTCTGCGGTATCGATCAGGCGCTGCGCCTCGTCGCTGATTCTGCCGACGCCGAAGGTTCTGCAGGAATCTGCCATATAATGCTCGTATTCCACGACCAGATCCACGCTGACGATATCCCCTTCGTTCAGCACTCTGTCCTTACTGGGGATTCCATGAACGACCTCCTCGTTCACTGAGGTGCATACATTGGCGGGAAATCCGCAGTATCCTTTTTCTGACGCGATCATTCCATGACTTTTCACAGCCTCTTCCACGTAACGGTCGATGTCCATCGTCGTGGTTCCCGGCCGGATGAACTGTTTCAGACCTTCAAAGATCTCCAGATTCACTTTTCCGGCCGTCCGCATCAGTTCGATTTCTTCTGGTGATTTCAAGACGATCATGCTATTACTACTCCTCCAGAGCGGCTGTAATGCTCCCGAATGTCTCCTCCAGCGGCGCTGCGCCGTCGATTCTTGCCAGAACGCCGGCCTTTTCATAATAATCCACCAGCGGAGCCGTCTCTCTGTTGTATACATCGATGCGGTTCTTCGCGGTTTCTTCATTATCATCCGCTCTCTGGATCAGCTCGCCTCCGCATTTGTCGCAGACTCCCTCCCTGGCGGGCGGAATGTTGACAATGTGGTAGCTTGCTCCGCAGACTTTACAGACTCTGCGGCCAGTCAGTCTCTTCATCAGTTCAGCTTCACCGACCTCGAGATCGATGACCTTGTCCAGCCTGTGTCCATGGGCAGCGAGGAATTCATCCAGCTTCTCTGCCTGATAAACGGTTCTCGGGAATCCGTCCAGCAGGAAACCTTTTTCGCGGCAGTCGTCCTTCAGCAGACGATCCGTGGCGATTTCCACCACCAGATCATCCGGCACGAGTTCGCCCCTGTTCATGTATTCCTGCGCCTTTTTTCCAAGCTCCGTTCCATTCTTGATATTTTCTCTAAAAATGTCTCCGGTGGAAATATGAGGAACGTCATATTTCTCGACGATTCTGTCCGCCTGCGTTCCTTTTCCGGCTCCCGGAGGCCCTAACAAAATAGTTCTCAGCATTTTCTCTGTATCTCCCTGCCGGAGTTTCGGGAGCGGACGCTCCGCGAAACCCCACGTTCTATTTCATTTTCCGTTTTTATTTCAAAAATCCCTGGTAATTCCGCATTACCATCTGATTCTCGAGCTGCCGCATCGTATCCAGCGCGACGCCGACTGCGATCAGCAGTGACGTACCGCCGAAGCGGATATCCAGTCCGGTGTACTCCGACAGCACCGTCGGCATTGTCGCAATGACTGCCAGGAACAGCGCGCCGACGATGGAAATTCTCGACATCACCCGATTCAGATATTCCACGGTGGCCTTTCCCGGACGGATGCCCGGAATAAATCCGCCGTTCGCCTTCATATTCTGCGCCACTTCCACCGGATTAAAGGTAACCGCGGTATAGAAGTAGTTGAAGAAGATGATCAGCAGCACGTTCAGCACAGCGTATACCCAGACGCCCGGATTGCCTCCCGGCGACAGGTACTTCTCGCAGAAGCTGTAAAACGCGGTATTCGGGAAGAAGTACATAATCGTCAGCGGGAACTGAAGGATGGACAGGGCGAAGATAATCGGAATTACTCCGGCCTGGTTGACCTTCAGAGGAATGTGTGTGGACTGTCCTCCGTACATCTTCCGTCCCACGACTCTCTTGGCGTACTGCACCGGAATCCTTCTGGTGCCCTGCTGAATCTCGATAACGCCCATGATGACCAGCAGTCCGAACACGATGAACAGAAGAATCGTGATGATGGACATGGAGCCGTCGGAATATTTGTTCCAGATGCTCGCGACTCCGCTGGGAATCCTGGCGACGATACCGCCGAAGATCAGCAGCGAGATACCGTTTCCGATACCGTATTCATTGATCTGTTCGCCGAGCCACATCAGGAATGTGGTTCCTGCGGTCAGGATCAGGGTGATCACCACGAAGGTGAACCAGTTCTGATCGATGATGGTCTTCCGGAAGAGTCCGACTGTCAGACCCAGGCCCTGAACCAGCGCCAGCGCCACCGTCAGGTAGCGGGTGATCTGCGCCATCTTTTTCCGGCCTTCCATTCCCTCTTTTGCGAGACGCTCAAAGTATGGAAAAGCGATCGTCAACAGCTGTATAATGATCGATGCGGTAATGTACGGCGTGATGCTCAGAGCGAAGATAGTGAAGTTGTTGAACGATCCTCCTGAAAACAGGTTGAACAGTTCAAACAGACCCATATTGTCTCCGCTGAACATCTGCGCAAGGTACGTTCTGTTGATTCCCGGCACCGGGATATTGGACCCGATCCGGAAAACAACCAGCATCAGCAATGTGAAGATCAGCTTGCCACGAATTTCCTTGACTTTAAGGGCCTGGGAAATCGTTTTGAACATCTCCATATCAGATCACCTCTGCCTTTCCTCCCGCAGCTTCGATTTTTTCAACAGCGCTCTTGCTGAATTTATGTGCCTTGACGGTAAGGCTGTTTTTCAGCTCGCCGTCGCCAAGGATCTTGATTCCGTCCTTTACCTGCTTCACCATTCCCAGCTCAGCAAGCAGTTCCGGCGTTACTTCTGTGCCGGCTTCAAACCGCGCGAGGTCACTGACGTTCAGCACGGTATATTCCGTTCCGAAAATGTTCGTGAAGCCTCTCTTTGGCAGACGTCTGTAAAGAGGCATCTGTCCGCCTTCAAATCCGAGTCTGACTCCGCCGCCGCTTCTGGATTTCTGACCGTTCATTCCTCTGCCGCCGGTCTTTCCCTGTCCGGTGGCAGTTCCGCGGCCTCTTCTCTTACGGTTTTTCCCCGATCCGGCAGGCGCATTCAGTTCATGAAGTTTCATATTCTCGCACCTCCAATCTATACTTCTTCTACAGTTACAAGATGCGAAACTTTCCTGACCGCACCGCGCGTCGCCGGTGTGTCCTCAAGCTCAACGGAATGATGCATCTTTCTGAGTCCTAACGCTTCGACTACTTTCTTCTGCCTGGGGGAAGCGCCAATTGTGCTCTTTGTTAAAGTGATTTTCAACTTACCAGCCATTCTGCGTCTCCTCCTATCTTAAAATTTCCTCCGGCGACTTGCCTCTCAGCTTCGCCACCTTCTCGACTGTCATCATGTTCTTCAGACCCTCCAGGGTTGCATACGCGATGTTTCCCGCGTTGTCGGATCCGACGGACTTCGCTCTGACGTCCTTGATTCCGGCCGCCTCCAGAACGGTACGGGCAGAAGAACCGGCAATTACTCCGGTACCCTGTGCAGCAGGCATCAGGATGACTCTTCCCGCGCCGAAAATGCCGACGTTCCTGTGTGGAATCGTGGTTCCGACAGTCGGAACATAAATCAGATTTTTCTTTGCATCTTCCGTCGCTTTTCTGACCGCCTCAGGAATTTCCTGTGCCTTTCCGAGACCAACGCCGACATAGCCGTTCTTGTCGCCGACAACCACGGTAACGGAGAATCTCATGTTCTTTCCGCCCTTGACCGTCTTGGCGACGCGTCTGATGTTTACGATGGTTTCGTTCAGATCCAGCTTGGAAGCATCAATAATATTACGCATTATTTTCCTCCTGTTAGAATTTCAATCCGCCCTCGCGAGCACCCTCAGCCAGTTCCTTCACTCTTCCGTGATACAGGAAACCGCCTCTGTCAAAGGCAACCTCTTCGATTCCCTTGGCAAGCGCTCTCTTTGCAATAGCTTCTCCAACTTTTCTGGCTGCTTCCCTGTTTCCGCCGTGGCCGATTTCGGCCTTCAGCTCCTTGTCCACAGTTGACGCCGCTGCCAGAGTCTTATGATTTTCATCGTCGATGATCTGGCAGGAGATGTTCTTGTTGGATCTGAATACACAAAGTCTTGGCTTTTCAGGAGTTCCGATTAAGTTTTTTCTGACTCTGGCATGTCTTTTCAGACGCCTGTCATTTCTGCTTTCTTTTGCCATCTTGCTTCACTCCTTTCTATGCCTTAGCTCCGGTCTTGCCTTCTTTTCTGCGTACACGCTCGCCCTCATAGCGAATGCCCTTGCCCTTGTACGGCTCCGGCTTTCTCCAGGAGCGGATGTTCGCCGCGTAGTTGCCTACCAGGGCCTTATCGATGCCCTTGACGACGACCGTGTTTGCATCCGGCGTTTCTGTTGTGATGCCCTCCGGATCCTCCATCTCTACCGGATGCGAGAATCCCAGATTCATGACAAGCTTATTTCCTTTTTTCTCTGCTCTGTATCCGACGCCGATAATCTGCAGCTTCTTCTCGTAACCGCTCGTAACGCCGGTGACCATATTCTGGATCAGAGCTCTGCTCAGACCGTGCTGAGCTCTGTCGTTTCTGTTGTCCGTCGGTCTGGAAAGTCTGATTTCACCTTCGCCGACCTCGACCTTGATTCTTTCGTTTACCTGCTGCTCCAGCTCTCCCTTGGGGCCCTTCACGGTAACGACATTTTTGTCATCTACCCTGACCTCTACTCCGGCAGGAAGCGTTACAGGTTTTCTGCCTATTCTTGACATATTCGCTACCTCCTACCAAACATAACAGATTACTTCGCCGCCGACGCCCAGTTCTCTGGCTTTCTTGTCGCTGATAATTCCACTGGATGTGGAGATAACCGCGATACCGAGTCCGCCCAGAACTCTCGGAACGTCGTTTGCCTTCGCGTAGACCTTGAGGCCCGGCTTGGAAATCTTCTTGATTCCACTGATTACTCTTTCTTTATTGGCGCCATACTTCAGTGTGACCTTGATGGTGCCCTGAACGCCGTCGTCGATCACCTCGAAGTTCTCGATGTAGCCCTCGTCCAGAAGAATCTGCGCGATCGCCTTCTTCATCTTGGACGCCGGGATTTCAACGGACTCATGACCAACGGAGTTTGCGTTTCTGATTCTTGTAAGCATATCCGCAATCGGATCTGTCATTGTCATTGTATTGTACTCCCTTCTTGTGTGGTTCGAGTTTCCCCGCCTTCACAAAAAACGTGATAACTGTTCCGGTTTACCAGGACGCTTTCTTGACGCCCGGGATCTCACCCTTATATGCCAGCTCTCTGAAGCAGATACGGCAGATTCCATACTTCTTCAGAACGGAATGTGGTCTTCCGCAGATGCTGCATCTCGTATAGGCGCGAGTCGCATATTTGGGTTTTCTCTGCTGTTTAACTTTAAGAGATGTCTTCGCCATTTCTACCTCCTACTGCTGCTTCTCGAACGGCATGCCCAGAAGCTCAAGCAGCGCCTGCGCCTCTTCGTCTGTTTTCGCCGTTGTCGTGAATACGATATTCATTCCCTTGATCGTATCTACGTCGTCGTAGTTGATTTCCGGGAAGATCAGCTGTTCCTTCAGGCCCATGGAGTAGTTGCCTCTCCCGTCGAAGGAATTTCTGCTGACGCCCTTGAAGTCTCTTACACGGGGAAGAGAAATATTGAAGAGCTTGTCGACAAAGACATACATGTTGTCGCCGCGAAGCGTCACCTTGGCGCCTACCGGCATTCCCTGTCTCACCTTGAAGTTAGCGATTGATTTCTTGGCCTTGGTAACAACCGGTCTCTGTCCGGAAATCAGTCCGATTTCCTCTACCGCGGATTCCAGAACCTTGGCGTTTTCCTTCGCTTCACCCAGTCCCATGTTGATGGTGACCTTGGTCAGTCTGGGAACTTCCATAACGTTCTTGTACTGGAATCTGTCCTTCAGTGCGTTGAACACTTCTTTATCGTAGGTTTCTTTCAGTCTCGCTGCCAAAATATTCTCCTCCTTTCTCAGTCAATTACATTTCCGGTTTTTCTGTTGACTCTTACCTTCTTTCCGTCCTTGAAGGAATAGCCGATCTTAACCGCTTCTTTGGATTTGTCGTCATAGAACATCACGTTGGACACGTCGATAGGGCCTTCCACATGCTTGATTTCGGCTCTTTCCTTCTGCGTCTGCTTCTGATGCTTCGTCTGAATGTTGACGCCCTCCACGACGACTCTGTTCTCCTTCGGCATGGCCTTCAGGACCTTGCCGGTCTTTCCTTTGTCTTTCCCGGTAATAACGATTACCATATCATCTTTTTTAATACGCATTCGTTACACCTCCTACAGTACTTCCGGAGCCAGGGACACGATCTTCATGAATCCTCTGTCTCTGAGCTCTCTGGCCACAGGTCCGAAAATACGTGTTCCTACCGGAGTCTTATCTTCTTTGTCTTTAATGATTACCGCTGCATTCTGGTCGAACTTGACGTAGCTTCCATCTGCTCTTCTGGCGCCCTTCTTTGTTCTGACGACTACAGCCTTGACCACGTCGCCCTTCTTGACGACGCCGCCCGGGGTCGCATCCTTAACGGCGCAGACGATGACGTCTCCGATGTTCGCATACTGACGGCCTGTGCCTCCCAGAATGCGGATGCAGAGCAGCTCCTTCGCGCCTGAATTATCGGCAACCCTTAATCTTGTTTCTGTCTGAATCATGATCCGGCGCCTCCTTATTTCGCTTTCTCAACGATACCGACAAGTCTCCATCTCTTGTCCTTGGACAGAGGTCTTGTCTCCATTATTCTAACTTTGTCACCAATGTTGCATTCATTGTTCTCATCGTGAGCCTTGACCTTCTTGGTCCTCTTTACAGCCTTTCCATAAAGAGAATGTCTTACGAAATCTTCAATAGCAACCGTAACGGTCTTGTCCATCTTGTCGCTGACAACGATGCCGACTTTGGTTTTTCTTCTGTTTCTCGCGTCTGCCATTTCACATCCTCCTTTCGATTAAGCCTGAACCTCATCCAGCTCTTTTTCTCTGATGATCGTTTTCACTCTGGCGATGTTTCTCTTGACCTCCCGCATCTTTACGGGGTTCTCAAGCTGTCCGGTAACATGCTGGAACCTGAGATTGAACAGTTCCTTTTTCATCTTGTCCAGTTCAGCGTTGAGTTCAACATCTGTCATTTCTCTCATCTTATTCAAATCCATTACGCTTCACCTTCCTTTGCCTGTTCCCTGACGACAAATTCGGATTTGACAGGCAGCTTGTGGCTGGCCAGCCTCATCGCTTCTCTTGCCGTTTCCTCCGAAACGCCGGCGATCTCGAACATGACTCTGCCCGGTTTCACGACTGCCACCCAGTATTCAGGAGCACCTTTTCCGGAACCCATACGTACTTCGGCAGGTTTTTTCGTGACCGACTTGTGTGGGAAAATCTTAATGTATACCTTACCGCCTCTCTTGGTGTATCTGGTCATCGCGATTCTGGCCGCCTCGATCTGGTTCGAGGTGATCCAGCCGCACTCTGTGGCGGCAAGTCCGAAGTCACCATAGGTCACTGTGTTTCCTTTGGTGGCAACGCCTTTCATTCTGCCTCTATGAACTCTTCTATGTTTCACGCGCTTTGGCATCAACATGGTTCAGTTCCTCCTTTCACTCATGCTTATTCCTGTGGTTCTGCTGCAGGCGCCTGTGTTTCAGTCGCTTCAACCTGCGGTGCTGCCTTCGGCTCTTCCTTCGGTGCTTTTCTCACTCTCGGATTGACCGCCTTGGGCATTTCGCGGCGACCGCCTCTGTCGTTTCTTCTGTCGTTCCGTCTTCTTCTGTCGCCGTCTCTTCTCGGTCTTCTGTCTCTCTTGTCACGCTTTTCCTCGCGGACAGGGCTCTGCAGGCCTTTGTCGAGGATCTCGCCGTGATTGATCCATACCTTGACGCCGATTTTGCCGTAGGTCGTTACCGCTTCAGCGAAACCGTAATCGATATCCGCTCTCAGTGTGTGAAGGGGAACGTTTCCTTCACTGTATTTTTCGCTTCTCGCGATTTCAGCGCCGTTCAGTCTTCCGGAGCAGAGAACCTTGACTCCCTTCGCACCGGCCTTCATCGTTCTACCGATCGCCTGCTTCATCGCTCTTCTGAAGGAGACTCTGTGCTCCAGAGCGTCAGCGATGCTCTCTGCAGTAAGCTGAGCGTCCAGTTCGCTTCTTCTGACCTCTTCGATGGAGATCGTGATATTCTTGTCTGTCAGTTTCTCAAGATTTTTCTTCAGCTCATCGATTCCCGCGCCGGAACGTCCGATGACCATACCCGGTCTGGCTGTCAGAACAGTAATCTTCATTTTGTTCTCGGCAGCTCTCTCGATCAGGATCCTCGCGACTCCTGCTCCGTACAGCGACTTCTTGATGAACTTTCTGATCTTATTATCTTCAGCGAGAAATTCCGCGAAGTTGTCCTTGCCGGCGTACCATTTAGAATCCCAGTCCTTGATTACGCCTACTCTTAACCCGTGCGGGCTTACCTTCTGACCCATTCAACGAACCTCCTTAGTCTTCTTTCTCTTTAAGAGTTACGCCAACATGGCTGGATCTCTTAAGAATCATCGATGCTCTACCCTGGGCTCCCGCTCTCCATCTCTTCATGGTCGGTCCCTGGTTCGCATATACCTCAGCAACGTATAAATTTTCCGGGTTCAGGTCAAAATTGTTTTCCGCGTTCGCAGCGGCTGACATGACAACTTTTTCGACGATTTCCGAACCTTTTCCAGGTGTGAACTTCAAGATGTTCAGTGCCTCGTTCAAGTCCTTGCCTCTCACCAGGTCGGCAATTGGCTTCAGTTTGGAAGGAGACATTCTGACATATTTTGCAACTGCTTTTGCTTCCATTTCCTATCTCCCTTTCTTATCCTTTTACCTTCTTGTCAGCGGCATGTCCTCTGTACGTTCTCGTCGGAGCAAACTCTCCGAGCTTATGGCCTACCATGTCCTCCGTGATGTAGACAGGAACATGCTTTCTTCCATCGTGAACGGCGATCGTATGTCCCACGAACTGCGGGAAAATGGTGGACGATCTCGACCATGTCATAACGACCTTTTTCTCGTTCGCCGCATTCATCTCTTCGATCTTCTTCAGCAGCTTAGGTTCTACGAAAGGGCCTTTTTTAACCGATCTACTCATTTATTTGCTCCTTCCTTACTTGTCATTTCTTCTCTTTACAATGTATTTATCCGAAGCCTTGTTCTTCTTTCTGGTCTTATAACCCAGAGCAGGCTTGCCCCACGGGGTAACCGGGCTCTTGCGTCCGACAGGCGCTCTGCCCTCGCCGCCTCCGTGCGGATGGTCGTTCGGGTTCATGACGGAACCTCTGACGGTCGGTCTCCATCCCATGTGGCGTTTTCTTCCGGCTTTACCGATCTGGATGTTGGAGTGCTCGGAATTACCGACTTCGCCGATGGTCGCTCTGCAGACCATCAGGATCTTTCTGACCTCTCCGGAAGGAAGTCTGACCTGTGCGTATTTGTCTTCTTTCGCCATCAGCTGCGCACCGTTTCCGGCGGAGCGAACCAGCTGAGCGCCTTTTCCCGGCTTCATCTCGATGTTGTGGATGATCGTACCGACCGGGATGTTTGCGATAGGCAGAGCGTTTCCGACCTGGATGTCCACATCCGGACCGGACTCGATGACCGCGCCGACCTGAAGACCTTCAGGTGCGATAATGTATCTCTTTTCACCGTCCTTGTATACGATCAGCGCGATGTTGGCGCTTCTGTTCGGATCGTACTCAATGCTTCTGACGATGCCCGGGATTCCGTCCTTGTTTCTCTTGAAATCGATGATTCTGTATTTTCTTCTGGCGCCGCCGCCTCTGTGTCTGACGGTGATCTTTCCTCTCGAATTTCTTCCCGCGTTCTTCTTCAGAGCTGTCGTAAGCGACTTCTCAGGAGTACTGGTTGTGATCTCCTCGAAAGTCGAAACCGTCATGCCCCTCAGACCAGGAGAAGTCGGATTATATTTTCTGATTCCCATTTGTGACAACCTCCTATATTACAGACTCGAGAAGAACTCGATTTCCTTGCTGCCTTCAGTCAGCGTAACGATCGCCTTCTTATACGCAGAGGTTGTTCCGACGTTTCTTCCCATTCTCTTTTTCTTTCCATTGACGTTCATGATGTTGACTTTTGCCACTTCGACATCAAAGATTTCTTCGACAGCGTTTCTGATCTCTGTCTTGTTTGCATCGACTGCAACCCTGAACGTGTACTTTTTCTCAGCGGCCTGGTCCATACTTCTTTCACTGATGACCGGCTTGATGATTACGTCGTAAGCGGATCTCATTATAAGTACACCTCCTGGATCTTTTCTACGGCTTCCTTCGTTACGATGAAGCTCGTGTGATTGATGATATCATATACATTCATGGTGCCGACCAGAGCGGTTCTCACGCCCGGAATGTTCGCGGCGGATCTGACGACGTTGTCGTCCTTCGCGGCGGTGACGATCAGCGCCTTCTTCTCCGCGCCGATATTCGCCAGTGTCTTCACCATTTCCTTTGTCTTGGGAGCGTCCATCTTCAGTTCGTCGAGAACGATGATCTCCCCATCCTGCACCTTGGCGGACAGCACTGACTTCAGCGCCAGTCTCTTCACCTTCTTGGGAACTGCGTAGTTATAGCTCCTTGGCTTAGGTGCAAATACGACGCCGCCTCCGATCTGCGAAGGATCGGTGCTGCTTCCCTGTCTGTGACGGCCGGTTCCCTTCTGTCTGAACGGTTTTCTGCCGCCTCCTCTGACTTCGCCTCTTGTTTTGGCTGACTGAGTACCCTGTCTCTGGTTCGCCAGATAGTTCTTCACCACGGCGTGAACCGCGTTTGCGTTGGGCTCAATTCCAAATATCTCATCCTTAAGCTCAATGGTTCCGGCTTCTTTGCCTTCCATGTTGAGCATTGTTACTTTAGCCATTATGCGCTTCCTCCTTTCCTCAGTCTGACTTATTTGCCCTGACCCTTGACAGCGTATCTGACCTTCACCAGGCTTCCTCTTCCGCCCGGAACCGCTCCTTTTACGAGCATCAGATTTCTGTCCGTGTCGATCTTTACCAGTTCTACGTTCTGCACGGTGACGGTGTCGCGTCCCATGCGGCCCGGACCCGCGTTACCCGGGAAGACTCTGGACGGATAGGTCGCGCCTGCAAGCGCGCCGGCCAGTCTTTTGTGCTTGGAGCCGTGAGTCATCGGTCCTCTGTGGTGTCCGTGTCTCTTGATATTTCCCTGGGTTCCTTTTCCCTTGGAAACGCCGGTGATGTCCAGCTTCTTGCCTTCCTCGAAATCCGCGACGGTGATTTCCTGTCCCAGTTCATAGGCCTCGCCTTCATCGTTTCTGAACTCCGCCAGGTACTTCTTGGGAGCCACGCCGCTCTTCTCGAAGTGTCCGGTCATCGGTCTGTTCACTCTCTGCGGTTTCTGATCCTCGAATCCGATCTGGACCGCGTCATATCCGTCGGTCTCCGCTGTTTTGATCTGTGTGACCACAGCCGGTCCGGCCTGGATCACAGTTACAGGAATAACCTCTCCTGATTCTGCGAAAATCTGCGTCATGCCGACTTTCTTACCTAAGATTGCTTTCATTATTGTTTTTCCTCCGTTCTTACATTGGTCCGCTTTCGCGTACATCTAAGGGAGAGTCCCTTACAGTTTAATCTCAATGTCAACGCCTGCCGGCAGGTCCAACTTCGTGAGCGCGTCGGTTGTCTGCAGTGTCGCATTGGTGATATCGATAAGTCTCTTGTGGGTTCTCTGCTCGAACTGCTCTCTGCTGTCCTTGTACTTGTGAACCGCACGAAGGATCGTTACGACCTCCTTCTCGGTGGGAAGAGGAATCGGTCCGGAAACATCCGCGCCGGTCTTCTTCGCCGTCTCTACGATCTTCGCGGCAGACTGGTCCAGCAGCGCGTGATCATAAGCCTTGAGTTTGATTCTGATTTTCTGTAATTCACTCATCATTTGCCTCCTGTTACTGTTTTGTACTGTTTTCGCTATTCTCGTACAAGGGGCTCTTTTCCCCGATTTTCAACGTGCGCTTCGATTTTGCCTGCTTCGCACACGCGTCCGTGCGTTTCCTTTTTAAAACGCACAAAACAAAATCCGGCGAGCTCCTTCGCCCCCGTCCGGCGGGAACAATTCTCCACGGAAATTACCTGATAGCTCAGCAACTTCCCGCTTCATCGCCTAATGCAAGCCTTTTAAGTATAAATGAATTCAATTGGAAATGCAAGACTTTTTTAGAAAAAACAAAGGCTTTTTCAAGCCCTTTTCAAAACAGAAATCCAGTAATATCAATCGGTTTTCCCTAGCAGTCTATAACACGCATCCGCGCGTACACTTCTGCGGCGGCTTACGAGTCTGCGGCGGCTTACGAGCGGTCGACAGTTCACGAGCAGCCGTCAGTTCACGAGCAGCCGGAGCAGCCCGAGCCGCAGAGCCATGATGCAGGGCGGCGGTTCGACCCGTGCTTTACGGATATGCTTTGAGACGCGACCGACCGCGGGCCGAACCCGCTGTCTCCGAGTCCCTCTGAATGCCGAGTCTGCTCAGCGCCGCTTCATCGCCTGCTCCATTTTCCGCTGAGCGTCTTTCTTCGCCAGTGTTTCCCGTTTATCATAGTTTTTCTTTCCCCGGGCCACAGCAAGCTCCACCTTTGCCCGTCCCTCTTCATTAATATACATCTGCAGCGGCACCAGGGTCAGTCCCTGCTGCGTGGTCAGCCCCAGCAGCTTTCCGATCTCTTTTTTGTGCAGGAGAAGCTTCCGCGGGCGGAGAGGGTCCGCGTTAAAGCGGTTTCCCTGCTCGTAGGGACTGATGTTCATCCCCAGAAGAATGACCTCGCCGTTCTGGATCTTCGCATAGCTTTCCTTGATGCTGACCTTGCCGGCGCGGACCGATTTGATTTCCGTGCCCGTCAGTACAATTCCCGCTTCATATGTATCTTCAATAAAATAATCATGCCGGGCCTTTTTGTTGTTAGCCACGACCTTCCTCTGTCTTTTTCCCATTATTCCTTTCCTCTGATTACTCCTGCCCGGCTGAACGGAAAGAGGCGCAGCCTCCGCCTTCACTGCTTATACGGATTCGCGATCCTTCCCATCCTGTTGAAGGGATATAACCGGAAGACCACCTTGCCGAACACTCTTCCGGTGCTGACCATCCCGACCTGATCGGATCGGCTGTCGATGCTGACGTCGCGGTTGTCTCCCATGCAGAACAGACTTCCGTCCGGCACCGTCTCGTCCAGATCGCCGACCGTCTCGCCGCTCATCGTGTAGCTCTGATCGTCCTTTTTCCCGTTGACATAGACCTCGCCGTTGTGGATGGAGATTTTGTCGCCGGCCACGCCGATGACCCGTTTGATCAGCAGCTTTTTCTTTCCGGAATCCGTCTCGAGATCGGAGCGGAAGACGATGACGTCGCCCCGCTGAACTTTATGATCTCCCTTGTACGCCAGCCGGTAGACGAACAGATAATCGTTCTGATAGAAGTTCGGTTCCATGGATCTCTCCTTGACGATGGTTGGCTTCACAACCTGAACGATTACCGCTGCGATAATCACCGCGATTACGATATCCTTAATCCATTCCAGCGCCAGTGATTTTTCCCTGATTTCCTTTTTCTTTGCCACTTTCTGTATTTCCTCTCGTTTTCTCTTTGTTTCCGCTTATTTCAATATTTCCTTCTCGATGCTCCGGAACCGCGCCGGCGGTTCTCCCCGGATTTCCATTCCGTCCAGATACTCATACCCCTCTCCGCAGTGATCGAAAACCAGCCTCCACGCGTGGAGCAGCTGGGTCGTCTGACCGAATCGTTCCCGAATGACTCTGTTCACGCCGGGATCTCCGTATTTGGCGTCTCCGATGACCGGATATCCCGCAGCCGCCAGCTGTGCGCGAATCTGATGTGTCCTTCCCGTGAGGATCTCCACCTCCGCCAGCGTAAAGCCTCCGCCCCGGCGCAGCGGAACGGCGACGGTTTCCATCGTTTTTCCGCCCGGCAGTTCCTCTCCGACCCGGACCATATTTTTGTCTTCCCGTTTCACCATCTCACCCCGCAGACGGAGGCTCTCTCTCAGATCGCCGCAGACGATGGTCAGATAGAATTTCCGGATGCTTCCGCGCTCACGGATCAGTTCATTGAAATGCTGCAGCGCACGATAATTCCTGCCGAAGATCACCAGCCCCGAGGTATTGCGGTCCAGCCGGTTCACAGGCGCGGGAACAAAGGTTTTCTCCCGGGACGGATCGTAGCCTCCCGTCGCCGTCAGATAGGAAATCACCTGATTGGTCAGGTGATTCTTTTTTTCCTTCCCGTCTCCGTGGGTCAGCAGCCCCGCCGGCTTCTCCACCACCAGAATATTTTCATCCTCATAGGCGATGCGGAACTGCCTCCGGACGTTTTCCGTTTTTTTGCCGCGATGAAACAAAGCCAGATCCGCATCCCCGATATACAGGCTCACCACGTCTCCGCTCCGGAGGATCCGGTCCCGTCCCGCTCTGCGGCCGTTGACCTTCACGTCTTTCCGGATTGCCTTGTAGATGAAACCGAGGGGCGCGCCGTTCAGATACTTCCGCAGGAATCTGTCCAGCCGCTGGTTCTGTTCATTCTCACCGATGTCGATATTTTTCATGTCTTATATTATACAACAGCGCTCTGCGTAAATCAAAATTAATTGTCCTTTCGGCGGAAGTATGTTATGATGTTCTTGTAGAAACCGGTGCCGAAGCCGCAAACCGCTCCGGCACAAAACCAGATAAAGGGGGTCTGTTAATGAGTAAATCCAGATCGTTTCGTGACTATCACTACGATCACAGCGATATCCTGCTTGCCGTTGTCATCCTGATCATCGCCGCCGCGCTGATTGTGTGGCGGATCAACATCATCATGGCTTATCCGTCGACGCTGGGACAGAAGGCAGGCACTACCGTGACCACGGAGCAGAACGCCACGACGTCAGACAATACCGCTGCCAAGGAGAGCACCAGGAGTTCCGGGACCAACAAGGCAACCTGGACCGACGACAAGCTCGCCGAGGAGTTCACACTCACCGTGGAGGGCTCCAGCGCAGACAAGAAGATCCAGTGCCTGATCGACGCGGGTCTGTTCACCAGCTCTGTCGATTTCAAATCGGTGTGCAAGAGCTACGGCCTGAATGCGGCGTCCATCAAAGCCGGAACCTATACGTTCAGCCAGGGTATGACAAAGGAAGATATAGCGAAAGATGTTATTAAATAATACTCGGGAGGTATTAAAATGGCATTAGTTACAACAACAGAGATGTTCAGAAAGGCACTGAACAGCGATTATGCGGTCGGCGCATTCAATGTGAACAACATGGAGATCATCCAGGGAATTGTTGACGCGGCTCAGCAGGAGAACGCTCCGCTGATTCTGCAGGTGTCTGCCGGCGCGAGAAAATACGCGAAACCGGTCTATCTGGTCAAGCTTGTTGAAGCTGCCATCGAAGACACCGGCGTGGATGTGGCTCTGCATCTGGACCACGGCGCCGATTTCGACATCTGCAAAAGCTGTGTTGACGGCGGATTCACCTCCGTTATGTACGACGGCTCCAAGCACCCGTTTGAGGAAAACATCCGAATCACCCGTCAGGTCGTGGAATACGCCCACGCCCACGGCGTCGTTGTGGAAGCCGAACTCGGAAAGCTTGCCGGAGTAGAGGACGCTGTCCATGTAAACGAGAGGGAGGCGACCTTCACTGTACCTGAGGAGGCAGCCGAATTCGTCGAGAAGACCGGCGTTGATTCTCTGGCGGTCGCCATCGGAACAAGTCACGGTGCGTATAAATTCAAAGGAACTCCGTATCTCGATTTTGAGAGACTGAAGAAGATCCATGCGCTGATTCCGGACACTCCGCTTGTTCTCCACGGTTCGTCCTCCGTTCCGCAGGAGTTCGTCGAGCTCTGCAACAAATACGGCGGAGAGGTTCCGGGTGCCCAGGGCGTTCCGGAGGATATGATTACTGAAGCTGTAAAGCACGGCGTCTGCAAGGTCAACATCGATACCGACCTGCGTCTGGCCATGACTGCGGAAATCCGGAGAGTCTTCCACGAGAATCCGGCGGAATTCGACCCGCGCAAATACCTCGGCCCGGGCAGAGACGCCATCCAGAAGATGGTAGCCCACAAGATGAGAGACGTGCTGAAGTGCTCCAACCAGCGCTAAAAGCCGTCGACGGCACCAGCGTTCCGAAAGCTTCAGAAGCTGTACCGGAACAGGCGTCACAAATAATTCATGTCACAGAAAGAGGACCGGCGACCCGGTCCTCTTTTCATGCATTCCGACGCTTCCGCGCCGCGTTTCTATCTGTTTTCTATTCCGGCAATCGCTCTGGCAAGGTCTTTCTTTCCCTGAATATTCCCCTGCCGGGAAATCATGATGCGCTGCGCCTGAGGCGATCCCGCACCGTGCATGGATTCTGTGCGGTACCCCACCGCGGCGGTTCCCAGACACAGGTTCTCCAGCAGCCGGAGCACCTTCTGACGGTCCTCAACATCCATATCTTCCCGGGTCGCAAAGTACTTCCGGCAGATCTCACCGACGGATTCTCCTCCTCTTCCCGCCGGCAGCTCCGATTCAAAGTCCTTCTGGGACGGCATCGTCACCATCAGCCCGCCGGCGATATCCTCCGCCAGCCGGACGATTTCATACGGGAAGCGTGTCACATTCTGCTTGCAGACATTCGCCAGCAGCAGATCGATCTGATAGTTCCCCGCTTTGGTGGGATGCCCTTCGGCCGAACAGGCGATGCCGCAGCAGAACAGCGTCTCATTCAGATGCGTCATCTCGATAAGCTTGTCCTTGATGTGAGAAGCCTTTTCCGCTCCGTTGTATTCCGCCGCCAGCGCCGCCGCGCCGATGACAACGTCTCCGACGCCCACCTTGCAGCCGCCGTAGCTCTGCCGGTGGTATCCGGCAAACCGCTCCACCATCATGCCCGCGAATTCATATTCCCCGGCCATGAACACATACTCATTGGGAATGAACACATCGTCGAAGACCACCAGCGCCTCCTGTCCGCCGAACCGGCTGTTCCCCACATCGACGGAGCAGGGATCCTCCAGCTTCCGGGTGTCGCAGGACTGGCGGCCGTATACCATAAACAGCCCCTCCGCATCACTGGGGCAGGCGAAGGATACCGCGTAATCCGCGTCCGCCTCCCGCATGGCGATGGTGGGCATGATCAGGTGCCAGTGGGAATTGACCGCTCCGGTCTGATGCGCTTTGGCTCCGCGCACCACGATCCCGTCCGGCAGGCGCTCCACGATCCGCAGAAACAGATCTTTGTCCGGCTGCGCGTGGGGCGCTTTACCCCGGTCTCCCTTGGGGTCCGTCATCGCGCCGTCCACCACCAGGTCCTCGTCCTGGATCATCTCCAGGAACTTCACAAAGTTCTCGTGATACTTTGTGCCCTTCGCCTCGTCCAGCTCATAGGTCGTGGAGAACACCGCGTTGAACGCGTCCATCCCCACACAGCGCTGAAAGCACGCGCCCGTCTTTTGTCCCAGAAGCCTCTGCATCTTCACCTTGCGAACAAGATCGTCCGTGCTCTGGTGCAGATGGGTGAACCGGTTGATCGTCTTGCCGGTCAGGGAGGATTTCGCGGTCATCAGGTCCGCGTACTCCGGGTCCTGCGCCAGATCGTAGGTCATCGCCACGCTGTTGATGGACGGGCGGATGATCGGATGATCCACCCAGTTCTCCACCTGCTCGCCGAACATGTAGACTCTGGTCTTCAGTCTGCGCAGACTTTCTATATATTCTTCTCCTGTCATTAAAGCCATCTCTCTCCTCCTGGAAAAACACCCCGCACCCGCAAGTCACTTCGCCCGGGGCCTTCCCTCCACTCCGGTGCCGGGATTCTCTCTTTCGCTGTAGAAAAGCAGGGCCTGAACTCGTCAGACCCCGCGGAATTTTTAATATACGCCGTACTTGTAAACTCTGTCCGGTACGTCCTTGTTAATCTTATCTTCATCAATGAACGCCACCGCGCGAACGATGGTGCCGTCGCCCATGTACCATCTGAGAGGGAATGCGCAGAACATGAATCTCTGCCCCTTGACCTTCTCCACATCGCCGCCGATGTTCTCAATGCCCATGACATTGTTCCCCAGCAGGATGTTGTGTACCGGCTCCCACTCCGGATAATCCTCCAGAGGCTCATGGCCGAACTCTTTCTTATATTCTTCAACAATTCTCGGTACATACGGGCCGGGACCGTGCTGCGCCGCGTATGTATAGAGGATATGATCCAGCGCCTGAAGGTCAAATCCAACGCCCTTCACCTTCAGATCGAAGACCAGATGATTCGCCGCCTCGATGGAGCATCCAGGGCTGTATGCGAAATAATCGTCGTTCTCTCCCCAGCGCTTGTTCATGCCGGTGCAGATGATGACCCAGTCACCCTCCTGAATGCCGCCTTCCACCTTCTTCGCAGCCTCGTCGATTTCCTCCGCAGTAATCAGTTCCCAGTGCTTCTTCGGGATGTCCAGACATACCGCCGGTCCGTAGTAATTCTCCAGCGGAAGCTCGTGAGTGTAGGCGCCCTCCGGAATCACGTGAGACGGGGAATCCGCGTGAGTCGAGTTATGCATATGGAAATCATTGAAGGTCTGCAGCAGTCTGTAGTGCATCGGCATATGCTGCACTCTGTCGATATGGAAATCGCCGTTGGACGGCCAGAGCGGATTTCCTCTGCCGAACGGATGTGATAAGTCGACTAATACTTGTTTACCCATTTTTCTTCTCCTTTTATTTTCGCATATTGAATCACAACTGTAATACGTATCTGCTTATATTAATTAGCAAAGGGTATGCCATTCCGTCGGATTTGCTGCAATCCGCATGTTTTCAACGCTTCAACAAAAGCTGATCCCCGCCGCCTGCGGCGGTTTCTGTTGCATCACGCGCAGATCGTTGCAGTCAGGCAACGGATTTTCCGCCCGCCCGGGCAGCAGATCTTCTACACGCCCAGTATACTGCGGGCCTCATCCGGCGTCGCCACGGTTTTTCCCAGCTCCTCCACGATGCGCTTCACCCGCGCGACGAACTGCTGATTAGATTCCGCCAGCTGGCCTTTGTTGTAGTAGACATTGTCCTCCAGCCCCACGCGCACGTTGCCGCCTAAGGCGAGAGCCGCCATCATGATCTCATTGGCTCCCTTCCCGATACCGAAAGCGCTCCAGGTGCATTTCTCCGGAAGGTGATTGACGAGGTACAGCAGATTTTCCGTCGTCGCCTCCATTCCACCGGCCGCGCCGAGGCAGAGCTGGAAGTGCGCCGGCTCCTGAATAATCCCTTTCCGGATGTAATACTTCGCCGTGTTCAGCATCCCGATATCGAATATCTCAATCTCCGGTTTAACGCCCGCCGCAATCATTTCCTTTCCGCACAGCTCCAGAAATTCCGGCTCATTCATAAACACCACGCTGTTCAGCCAGTTCATGGTTCCGGCGTCAAAGGAGGCCAGCTCCGGCTTCAGTTCCCGGAATGGATGGATGCGCTCCTCCCACGAAAAGCCCTGACCTCCGGAGGACGTGAGATTCAGCACCAGCGGCGAACCAGCGTCCCGGATCAGCTTTACCGTCTCCTCAAACTTGTCAAACCTCATGCTGGCCGCATCGTTGTCATCCCGTACATGAATATGCACCGCGGACGCTCCCGCGTCACAGCACGCCAATGCGGACGCCGCGATTTCCTCCGGCTGCGTCGGAAGGTTCGGGTTATCCTTCTTCGTGGTCACAGCGCCGGTCAGCGCCGCGGTCACGATCACCTTACTTTTGTCATTCAGTCTCCGTGTTTCATACATAATTTTTGTTTCCTCCTGCTACAAAATATGACGGCGCTGTCGCCGTTCTCTTTGCGCACATATACAAACGCAAGCTTTGTGCCACCACAAAGCCATTGAAAATCCGCCGTTCCGGCGGCCCTCAAGTTGCACAGCGTCATTCCCGTTGCAGTCCGGCAACAAATTTGCTTTCAGTGCTCATCCTTCCCTTTATCATTCCGCCCATCGGTGGTATAATGAGGAAAATAACCGGGAGGACGCGATGAATCAGATAGTAGCCATACAGGAAGTAATTGAAAAAATCGACGACGCCGTCAAGAGAGAGGACTATAAGGATCCGGACGCCGCCCTGGCGCTGCTGCAGAGCCTCAAGGCTGATCTGCACTATTTTCACGAGGCCGGAATCGATTTCAAGGTCGTAGTGGACAGCCTCGACGACAGCATTTACATCACCGACAAAGAAGGACGCGTCATGTATGTGAATCCGGCTCACAAAAAGAACACCAACATTGAGCCGGAAGAGGTCCTGGGACGCCTCACCGGCGATATTGTCCGCGAGGGCACTCTGTTCACCGGCGGATCGACGATGGACGTCATCAAAGAGAAAAAGAAGATTTTCCGCCTCTCTACAGTGCAGAAGAAGGATCCCCCCGAAGTCGGATATACCGTAGGCGTTCCCATTTTCGACAGGAACGGAGAACTGGCTCAGGTGGTGGTCAGCAGCCGTCCGATTCTTTCACTCCAGGCGCTGCACGAGGATTACGGCCGATTCCTTTCCGAAATCGACCGCACCAAGGAACAGCAGCACGTCACGATTCACAAAAACGCGAAATCTCCTTCCATGTCCGGTGACCGGCTTATCGGCGCTTCCTACTCGCTGAAAAAAATCTCCGATATCATCGCTCTGGCTGCTCCCACCGACGCGACAGTGCTGATCACCGGAGAATCCGGCGTCGGCAAGGAGGTCATCGCGGACGAAATTTACCGAAAAAGCGACCGCAGCGACCGGACCTTCATCAAGGTAAACTGTGCCTCGATTCCCGCCAATCTGCTGGAATCCGAACTTTTCGGCTACGAGCGCGGCGCGTTCTCCGGCGCGAACTCCGGCGGAAAGCCGGGACTCTTTGAAATGGCCAGCGGCGGCACGCTTCTCCTGGACGAAATCGGCGACATGCCCATGGATCTTCAGGTGAAGCTTCTGCGGGCGATTCAGGACAAAAAAATAACCCGCGTAGGGGGCACCAAACCGATTCAGCTGGACATCCGGTTCATCGCCGCCACCAACAGCGACCTGAAGAAGAAAATCGCGGAGGGCACGTTCCGGCAGGATCTTTTCTACCGGCTGAACGTCATTCCGGTCAACATCCCGCCGCTCCGGGAGCGGATCAACGACATCGATGCGCTGACCGACCACTTCATCGACGTGTTCGCGGAGAAGCACCATCGCCGGCTGACTCTGTCTGAGAAAAACAGAGAAGTCTTCCGTGCCTATCACTGGCCGGGCAACGTGAGAGAGCTGGAAAACGTCATCGAATATCTGACGATCTGCGCTTCCGGCAGCGACCACGTAGACGAGGAGACTCTCCGGGGAATACTGGACATTTCCCAGAGCGACAACCCGGCCACCGGCGCCGGAACTCTGGCTCAGTCCGTGGAAAATTATGAGAAGAATCTCATCGAAACGGTTCTGAAAAGCTCAAAAAGCCTGCGGGACGCCGGCGCACGTCTGGGCGTCAACGCCTCCACAATATCCCGCAAAATCAAGCAGTACGGAATCGACTATCCGGGAACCAAGTAGCACAGTCTCCGGATTTTCTGGTGCGACCGAAACCAGTCTGCTGTATCTTCATTTGTCAGAACAGTCCATAAGAATACGAAAGAACGCCTGCACCTCGTCCGGGGCGTTCTTATTTTATTCTCCCGCGGCCATTGCCGCGGTTTTCTGTATTTATCTGAAGGAAAGAAATCACAATCACTCTGGTCAGACATCGCTCCCCGTCAATTTTACAATAAAACTATTTATCTGCAGATTATTATCACTATACAGTTGCCCTGCCCATTGCTCTTATGCTATAATTGACCATACTCAAGACTACAGTTAATTATCTGATATCCGATTTATAACCCGCATGCAGGAAAGGATCTACACATGCCCAGAAGAATGCAGAAAAAGAATGACTCGAAAAAAGTAAGCGCTTTATGCTGCGGTTCAGCAGCTTTTGTGAAAGGGGTTAAAGGAATCTTTCATCGCGCGCAACACCACAAAGAAGCATCAAACCCGAACTCACTGAGAAAGAAACTGCTGACCATGCTGGCTGCATTTTCAATCGCTTTTACTGTCTGCCAGCCGGGCGATGCCGTTACTGTCCATGCCGCCGGCAGCGAGGTGGATGCGCAGACCATCCTCCAGGAGGCATTGCTGAATGCTGCCAAAGGCACCCCGTCTGAATTTGCAAAATGGGGAACAAAAAAGCTGATTGCCGCTGCCCTCAACTCCGATGAAGTAAGCGACTGTGACATTATCATGGGCAGGCTGGATGACATCGTAAAAAACCAGACCAGGATGATTGATATGCTGAGTGAGATCGATACGAAGATTATGAAAAAAGATCTCTACGATAATATGAATGAGTTTATCAAGAAATCATGGTCAGGCGATTTCGAAAAGAATTATAAAGGACTGACCGCTGTAAATGCTGCATCATACAGCAGCGACGCCGCTCGGGCATCCGCACAGAAAAACTATCTTATCACCAGCGTCGCAGAAATGAATCCCAGTTCACTCCACGGCGGAGACTGCCAGTTTGATAAAGATGTATACACCTACGGAAACTATCTGACCCAGGGTGAATGGGTGTTATACAGCAGCGAACGGCAGCCGATTTATTCAATATGGCATCAGACCATGAAATACAAATACAAATGGGAGCACCAGTCATACGAGGAATGGGCTGCTTTCCAGAATAATGTGACGGAATCATATCTGTCCGCCGCCGCAGTGGACAAGCTCTCGATTCTGGCCCGGATCGATGCGATTGAGAAGTATAACAAGACTCACATTACTTCCAGGATTTCCACAGACGGACTGAAAACACGTTTGAGTATGCTTGACGAACAGATTGCAAAAGTCAGAGAAATCTACAATAAATACAAAGTAACGCCGCTGGCTGATTCCATACGCCACTATCAGGTGCCCGGACATGAAATGTATCTGTATACCACAGCCAAAGAACAGGCCATCATTAATGAAGCAAACCGGAAAAAAGGAATCCACGATCTTGTCACATGGTATAACAAGCATCGCAATAACAAATCCGAGTATACCCAGCTGACGGGAATCAAAGGACGCTGGAACGATAAAATGCACAGAACGGATGTGTCTCCTAACCTGAACCACTGGCGAAGCTTTATCAGCTATGACGCCTCCACTCTGACCCCAACAGCCGAATGGATGCAGCAGATTTACAAAGACTACGAGGGGAAGGCAACTCTTTATCAGATTTTCTTTGACAAAGACAAGGGAAATCTGACGCCGCCTTCAGGCTGGCAGAAAAACTGGAATTTTGTCGTGGATCCCAACCCGGATCATCCGATGGAATACTGGGACGGCGGGACATTCAAAGCCGACCGCATATATACGCCGACGCTGAACGGTTCTGCAGCATTGCAAAAGTCTATCATCTACTACTATCATAACTGGAACAATAATCCTCCGGATACGGTACGGCATTATATCGGTATCGGAATCACGAAAGACCCTCGCGGTAATGCAGATGAAATAAGTCCGGATTACGATGATATCTGGAACGAAAGTTCCATGGACAGTGACCCGCAAGGCTGTGTCATCGGCGCATCTCTCTCTGCAGACGAGCCGAAGAAAGATGAGACCTCCAAAGTGTCTGATTCATTGAATCACACGGACGCGAAAACATCTCCGGAAACCGGCGACTCCGCTCCGATACTGCCGCTGGCCGGTCTGGCGTTCCTGAGTGCATTGGCTGCGGCAGGATTGTTGATCAGGCGAAAAACATCATCAGAGAAATGAACTTTATACTGCACAAAGTCGTTTTAAAAAAAAGCCTCCGCATTAAAGCGGAGCCTTTTTTCTTATACCATTTCAATGATGACTGCGGTTCCCATGCCGCCGCCCGCACACAGGGTGGCGAGGCCGTATTTCTGCCCGCGCTTCATCAGCTCGTACATGCAGGTGATGACCAGGCGGGAGCCGGTTGCGCCCACGGGATGACCGAGGGAAATACCGCTGCCGTTCACATTCAGCTTGTCATCCGGAATTCCCAGCGTCTTCTGGCAGGCAAGGCACTGAGCGGCGAAGGCCTCGTTGATTTCGAACAGATCGATATCGTCGATGGTCATTCCCGCCTTGTCCAGCGCTTTTCTGGAGGCGTCGATGGGGCCGATTCCCATCAGCTCCGGGGGAACGCCTACCGTCGCCACAGATTTGATGCGGCAGATGATGTTCAGCCCCAGCTCCTTGGCTTTTTCCTCCTCCATCAGGATCACGCCGGAAGCCGCGTCGTTCATACCGGACGCATTGCCTGCGGTCACCGTTCCGTCCTCCTTAAAGGTTGGCTTCAGCTTCGCCAGCGCCTCATAGCTCGCGTTTCTCCTGGGATACTCGTCGGTATCATAGGTAGTGTCACCTTTTCTTCCGTGCACCGTAACAGGAATGATTTCATCCCTGAATTTCCCGGCGTCGATGGCTGCCACCGCTCTCTGCTGGGAGCGAAGAGAATAGCGATCCATCTCTTCTCTGGTCACATGATATTTCTCAGCCACATTTTCCGCGGTGATTCCCATCGCAGGTCCGACGCCCAGATTCGTCAGGGAATCCCACATGGAGTCCCGCAGCTCCATATGACCGTACTTCTTGCCGTATCTGGCGTCGAACACCATGTGGGGCGCGGTGCTCATGCTGTCCGCGCCGCCCGCCATGATGCAGTCTGCTTCGCCGGCCTTAATCTGATAGTAGCCGAACTGAATTGACGACATCGACGAAGTGCAGTTTCTGTGGATTGTGATTCCCGGCACCGTAACCGGCAGGCCTGCCTTGACCGCGGCGACGCGGGCCAGGTTGTTTTCTTTGTAGGTCCTCTGATAGTTGCAGCCCCAGATTACATCCTCGATCATCGCGGGATCGATACCCGCCCGCTCTACCAGCGCCTGCATGACAGGGATGGAAAGATCCAGTGACGTAATGGTCTTAAACTGCCCGCCGATGGTTCCGATAGGCGTTCTGCAGCCTGCTACTATGACGACATTTCTCATTGCTTATGCTTCCTTTCCTGTAATTGAGTCTTCCTTCGCGTAGTCCAGGTTGTATTTTCTCGTATTCAGCACAGAGATCAGGATGATGTTCACCGCCAGCAGCACGATGAATACGATATAGGCTCCCCGCAGGGATCCGGTGATGGTCAGCGCGAGAGAATTGATTTTGTAGTTCAGCATCAGCACAATCTCCATAATCGGGAAGTAGATGGAATAGACCAGATCGAAGTTGTGTCTACCGAATACAGAAGCCGGAAGGGACGTCATGAAGTTTGCCGCCGCTCCGATTGCTACGCCGACCATGGCGACACAGATATATCCGCCCAGCTGATTGTTCAGAATATAGTTGACCGCGAGGGCGATGATGTACCAGATCAGGAACGCGCGAACCGCGGTCTTGACGCCCAGTTTCTGGTCGATGAAGCCGAACCCGTAGGAGCCGGCCAGGCCGACGAGGGCGCAGACTGTCATCATGAACACCGCCTTGGTGGGCGTGAATCCCAGCTCAATGTTTCTGGATACCATCTGACTCATGACTCCGGTGGTGACCAGCTGGTTGATTCCGATGATGATGGCGACCACCCACATCTCCGGGGTTTTCAGCAGAGAAGCAACCGTCCATCTGCTGGTGTTCTCCGAGCTCATATCCGCATATTCCGCTTCATAGACCTCTTTGCTGACGTTGTCCGGGTAGACGCCTCTCTCCTGGGGAGTGTTGCGAATCACGATGTACCCGATAATGGCTACAACGATACCGACAATTCCCATGACTCTCATTCCGGCAGCCATTCCGAGACCGCCGATCAGTGCGGAAATCAGAGGAACATAAAGGGCAGAACCCAGATTGTGTCCCATCGTCGTAAAGCCGTTGGCAAGACCTTTCTTCTTCGGGAACCACTGGGTAACCAGATTTCCTCCGCCGATGTACGCAGCGCCGTTGATAAAAATCGTTACCAGTGTCAGGCCGATGAAGTACGAGAATACTGTCTGAGATGCGCCGTAATAAATGTACGATGCTCCCGCCAGTCCGAGGAAGATCGCAGAAAGCGCCCTGGCGCCGATCTTAACGCAGATGCGCCCGATGATAAAGTAAGCGACCACGCCGATCAGGCCCGCATAGAACGCCATATCCAGAAGTCTCGCATGCAGCGCCGTCTGAGAAGCGTAGCCCAGCGCCTTCCAGTGCGCTCCCGCAAACGCCTCGATGACGATATTCTGCCCGTCGATGGAATAACCGATGAGGAACCAGAACATGATCATGCAGTAGAAGATGATCAGCCAGCCCTTTCCGAAGTCGGCTCTGGTGTTTTCCGACTGTAATTTCACATTGTTATCTGACATAATAAACCTCCATATGGTTGTCGCCGGCGGCGCGCCTGCTGCCGCGAATTCATCCGCGCCCCCGCGCCGCCGGCAGGAAATCGCCTATTTCTTTCCGAATCTCAGGTCTGTGGCTGCCACGACCATTTCATCCCACGTATCGAACCGGCTGCTCTCCCGGACAAAGCCGTCCAGCAGCGTCTTAGAGTATACCAGTCTTGGAGAATCCCAGGTGCACATGACGGCGCTGGAATACTTAAAGGCCTCGAAATTTTCCAGATTGGTGTATTCCTGCATGAATTCATCTGTAAAGATATCCTCCAGGATTTTCTTGAATTCATCGTCGTTATTGTAGGATACGTAATCGTTCAGCATGATTATTTACTCTCCGGATGTTCTTTGTAATACTCTTCCGCGGCCTTGAACACATAGTCGCGCCATACGGGTTCGTCCCTCTTCATGCAGGGACGAATGATCTCGTCTTCCTGGTCGCCCATTCCGTTGATAGTCTCTTTCCTCTGGACTGTCAGATACAGAGCCGGCTCGTTCGGTGGGCATCCGAGAATCCAGTAAGCATTCGGATGGTCTTTCAGATATTTCTTTGTACAATTTCCGTGGAGCACGATCTTCTCGTCGGGAATATCCTTCGGAACCTCGTTCTTCGGTCCCGCGACGATGGTCATTCCCGCGTTTTTGTCGTACTCTCCTACCGCCTTCAGCTCTTCCATATTGATGGCAAGCAGCGCCTGACAGCTGGAGCATGCGCCGTCGCAGCGCACATCGTATTCCGGCCACCGCTTGCTCATGTCTCCGATGTACGGGATCCACATGGGCTTAAAGCATTCCTCGATAGTCTGTCCCACGACCTCGATCTGATCCATGCTGTAGCTTCCCAGTCCGGCTTCCTCGGCTACCGTAAAATAGCTGACGCCGGAGGTATCGATTCCGGTGACCTCGCAGGCGACCCGGTCAATAGCGACAGGATCCTTCGACCCCAGAATCATGTTGGATTCAATAGGCACCGGCATGTGGGGGCTGTATCCGCTGGCCGCTCTGTACGCGTCCATGATGTTCAGATCCGCCCTGCATACGGACCACACGTCCATCATCGCCATGGTCAGATTCTGCTGATGCATCTGCATGTGAACCTTGTCCTGCACCACGCCCTTGATGTTCTTCAGCGCGCCGGAGAAGACCATGCTGGCGTGCGCCTTCAGAATCGGCAGATTGATCAGGTGATCCGCCTCCATCAGTCTCCGGGGAAGCTTGATGTGATCCAGGTTGGACCGGTATCCCCGCACCGCAACGTTGACGAGATCCTTGTCCCTCTTAATGTCGTAGCACTCGACGCCTTCCTCCTCAGCCATCTTCGCGATGCCGCTGACCTCAAAGCACTCCACAGTGTCGCAGCCGATCGCGGCGGCTTCGGCGATCACGATTTCCTTAGGCTCCGCCTTCTTCACCTCGCGGATCACGGCGCGGATGACCTCCGGATTGGTACATACCGAGGTTTCCGGCGGTTCCGCATGTCCCGCATTCGGCTTCAGCATCACCACCGATCCCTTCTGAATCAGGTTCTGCACTCCGCCGAGAAGGTCGAACACTCTCGTGACATCCTCCTGAATGTCGGCCCCTTTCACCAGGGCTACTTTCGATTTACTGCTCATAGTATCTCCTTTCACGAGCTGTGATATTTTTCGATATCGAATGATTCCTGCCACAGTAAATCAGCAAGTACCATGCCAAGGTGTAAATGCCGTTATTTGAACAATTTTTTAACAAAGTATGCCCCGCTTTGTTGCATGCGTCTCCGGCAGCGTTGCGGCGGCGCAACAAAAACCTCCGGCCTACGGCATCACCCGGCGGAACACGCGGATTATCTCTTCCTCACTCATTCCATCGCAGAAGCCCTCTCCGACCTGCGGGACAGAGGCCATCGTTTCCTCAGCCAGTTTCTCCGCTCCGACGCCGACGCTGCCCAGTTTCCGGGGGAGTCCGATCCCGTCGACGAACGCCTCCAGACGCTCCTGTCCCTTTCGAGGCTCCTTTTCTCCGAAGACCTGCCGGTAAAATTCCGCAAATCTTTCCCCGTTTTTCGAAAACATTTCACTGCACCATGCAGGAATCAGCATCGCCAGCGCCGCTCCGTGAGCGAGTCCGTATTCCTTTGTGAGAATATGAGACATGGTATGACAGGCGAAGTCCCCTCCCGGTCCAAGCATATCACTGTGAGCCGCCGTCGCCGCAAACATCATCTCCGCGCGGTTCTGCAGGTCTCCGGGATCACGGATCACCCGGGGAAGACATTCCGTCACCGTCTTCATCAGTCCTGCCGTCATCCGGTCAAGGAGAACGCTTTCTCTCCGCAGATCAAAAAAACGTTCGAACGCGTGGGCGAAAACATCGAATCCGCCCTCTGCGGTCTGCCGTGCCGGTAGCGTCACCGTGAGCGCCGGATCCAGCAGCGCGAAGCGGGGTTTAAGCTGCGGAAAGTATCGAAGCAGCTTGTCGTGAGTCTCATGATCCTGGATCACCGCCATTCCGTTGGCTTCACTGCCCGTCGCCGGAAGCGTCACAACTGCGCCGACGGGCAGAAATGTCTCCGGCTCGATTTCACCTCTGAACAGTTCTTCAACTGTTCCCCTCAGACAGGCGCCGGCCGCGGCAGCCTTCGCGGAATCGATAACGCTTCCGCCTCCCACAGCCAGTATTCCGTTCAGCTCCCGATCGCGGATCACACGAACCGCTTTCCGGATAAGCTCACTGTCCGCGTTGGCCGTCACGCCTCCCTGGGGCACAACCGTGCAGCCGGCCTCCTCCAGACGCGCGGTCAGGCGCTGCCCCAGCCCGGTGCGAAAGATCCGCTCGCTTCCGTACAACAGCAGAATCCGATCCGCATACCGTTTCATCTGCTCCCCCGCCTGTTCTTCAGCTCCCTGTCCGAAAATGATTTCCGTGGGAATGCTCATCGTAAAATTATACATTCTATTCATCTCCCGTTGTCTTGATTTCCGGTTCGCGCCCCGCAACAGGGCGCGTCCTTTCTGCATACTGTTAATGCAAGGGATATGCCAGTCCTCATTCTCCCGATGTTTTGCAAGGCACAAAACAAAAAGCGAGGCGAATCCGCCGCTCCTTCCGGACGCGTCTCGCCTCGCGCAGTCATTCGTTTCTGTATATTCTCCGGGAGATGCCGCGGCGCCGCCGCACGCTGTGCTCTGCCGGAGGCTGTGCCCCGTCAGAGGCTGCACTCCGCCGGAGCCTGTTCTCTACCGGATATTATGCTCCTCGATCAGATCGTTCTTGATGTTCCAGAGCTTTCGGGAAAGATCCACATAATACGTCTGCGGGTTTTCAAACCGCAGGGTCTCCTCCCACAGTGTCTCCATCTGCTCCGCGCAGTAATTCCGCACGGTCTCAATGTCAGGGCAGTCATAGACCTTCTCCCCGTGCCGGAAGAGCTGCACCCGCAGATTGCGGACATAGAAGTTGTTCAGAGTCTTCTTTTTCCAGATGGCGTTCGGATCAAAGATCACATAGCCGTCCTGCTCGGGGATGGTCTCGCCGTCCACCGTCAGCACATCCGCCAGAGCCTTGTCGCTGTCTCTGTCGTAGAGACGGTACAGCGTCTTGAATCCCGGGTTTGTAATCTTTTCCACGTTCTCGGAGATCTTGATTTTCGGGATGATCTCCCCGTCCTTCTCCAGCGCCGCCAGCTTGTACACGCCGCCGAACACCGGCTCGGATTTGGCGGTGATCAGCCGCTCGCCGACTCCGAAGGCGTCGATCTGCGCGCCCTCCAGAATCACGTCCCTGATCAGATATTCGTCCAGAGAATTGGAAATGGTAATCGTGCAGTCCTGCAGACCGGCCTCGTCCAGCATCTTCCGCGCCCGTTTTGTGAGATAGGCGATGTCGCCGGAATCGATGCGGATTCCCATCTTTTTCGGTTTCATGTCGCGGAAGGCCCGTATCGCCGCGGGTACGCCGGATTTCAGCACATTATAGGTGTCCACCAGCAGAATGCAGTTGTCCGGATAGATCTCCGCATATTTGACAAAGGCGTCGTATTCAGTCGGAAACATCTGCACCCAGCTGTGCGCCATGGTTCCCAGCGCCGGAATCTGGTGATCCCGATCCGAGATGGTGCACGCCGTGCCGCTGCAGCCGCCGATATAGGCCGCTCTGGCGCCCATGTCCGCCGCCGTCGCTCCATGCGCCCGACGGGAACCGAACTCCATGACCGGCCGCCCCTGCGCCGCCCGGACGATGCGGCTCGCCTTCGTTGCGATCAGACTCTGATGATTGATGATCAGAAGAATCATGGTCTCCACGAACTGCGCCTGGATGACAGGCCCCCGAACCGTCACAATCGGCTCATGAGGGAAAATCGGCGTTCCCTCCGGAACCGCCCAGACGTCACACTCGAATTTGAAATTCTTCAGATAGTCCAGGAATTCCTCGCAGAAAATCCCCTTCCCTCTGATATATGCGATGTCCTCCTCGGTGAATTCCAGATTGTCCAGATACTCCACCAGCTGTTCGATACCGGCCATGATGGCGTAGCCGCCTTCATCCGGAACTCTGCGGAAGAACATGTCAAAATACGCAATATCGTTCATCATACCTGACTTGAGGTATCCGTTTGCCATCGTGATTTCATAGAAATCCGTCAGCATCGTCAGGTTTTTCTCTTCAACCATTTGGTTTCTCCTTTTGGTTACTCCGTGCTCACTGTGCTCCCGGCGATCCAGTCTCGCCGGCTCTGCCCACCATTATACTCTACTTCAGCATTTTCTTCAAGAACTGTCCGGTGTAGGACGCCTCACACGCCGCGATCTCCTCCGGCGTACCCGTCGCGACGACAGTCCCGCCGCGGTCTCCGCCGTCCGGTCCCAGATCGATAATGTGGTCCGCCCGCTTGATTACATCCAAATTGTGTTCAATGACCACTACGGTATTTCCCGCGTCGGTCAGCTTGTCAAGCACGGCCAGGAGCTTATCCACGTCCGCGAAGTGAAGCCCCGTCGTAGGCTCATCCAGGATGTACAAAGTCTTCCCGGTGCTGCGCTTCGAGAGTTCTGTCGCCAGCTTGACCCTCTGGGCCTCTCCGCCGGACAGCTGGGTGGAGGGCTGCCCCAGCTTGATGTAGTCCAGGCCGACCTCGTTCAGCGTATCCAGCTGGCGTTTCACCGACGGAATATTCCTGAAGAAATCCAGTGCCTCCGCCACGCTCATGTCCAGCACGTCAAATATGCTTTTGTCCTTATATTTCACCTCAAGGGTCTCCCGGTTGTACCGCTTCCCGTGGCATACCTCGCAGGGCACATAGACGTCCGGCAGGAAATGCATCTCAATCTTGATGATGCCGTCTCCGCTGCACGCCTCACACCGGCCGCCTTTGACATTGAAGCTGAAGCGTCCCTTCTCAAAGCCCCGCATCTTGGCCTCCGGAAGGCTCGCGAACAGATCCCGGATATGGGTGAACATTCCTGTATAGGTTGCCGGATTGGAACGGGGCGTGCGCCCGATAGGCGACTGGTCGATATCGATCACCTTGTCGATATTCTCCAGCCCCAGGATCTCGTCGAATTTCCCGGCCTCCTGCTGAGAGCGGTTAATGACGCGGGAAGCTCCTTTGTTCAGGATCTCGTTAATCAGACTGCTCTTTCCGGAGCCGGAAACGCCGGTCACACAGACGAATTTCCCCAGCGGGATCTCCACATCAATGTGTTTCAGATTATTCTCCGCCGCACCCCGGATGACGATTTTCTTTCCGTTTCCGGGCCGGCGCGCCAGAGGAACCGCGATTTTCCGTCTGCCCGACAGATACTGACCCGTAACCGACTCCTCACAGGCGCAGATGTCCTCCACCGTTCCCTGCGCCACCAGCCGTCCTCCATAGATCCCTGCGCCGGGTCCGATGTCGATAATATGATCCGCGGCATACATGGTATCCTCATCGTGCTCCACCACGATCAGCGTGTTTCCAAGATCGGTCAGATGCCGCAGCGTCGCGAGGAGCTTGTCGTTGTCCTTCTGATGGAGCCCGATGGAGGGTTCGTCCAGGATGTACAAAACGCCGGTCAGACCGGATCCGATCTGTGTCGCCAGGCGGATACGCTGCGCTTCTCCGCCGGACAGCGTTCCCGCCGCACGGCTCAGGGTCAGATAATCCAGCCCCACATTGACAAGGAAATGCAGCCGCTCGTGAATTTCCTTCAGAATCTGACGTCCGATCATCCGGTCCTTCTCTGACAGCTCCATATGATCCACAAAGTCCAGCGCCTGACGCACCGACATGTCCGACAGCTCCGCGATATTGCGTCCGCCCACGGTGACCGCCAGCACCTCCGGCTTCAGCCTCTGTCCTTTACAGTCCGGACACTGCTTTGTGACCATGAATTTACTCATCCGCTCCTTGAAAAAGTCCGATCCCGTCTCACGGTAGCGGCGCTCCACATTGCTGATCAGCCCTTCAAAGGGATGATCGCGTTTCTGCGTTTTGCCGGTGCTGCTGCTCACGTAGGTGTATTTGATATGGCGGCTGCCGGTGCCGTACAGGATCTCCTGACGGAATTTTTCAGGAAGCTCGCGGAAGGGCACACTGAGGTCAACGCCCTCCTGCTCCGCGATCACCTGTACGATATTTTTGTAGAAGCCGCTGAATTCCATAGTTGCATAGATGCGCTTCAGCGCTCCCCTCAGGATGCTTTTGTCCATGTCGATCATGGTCTCCGGAACGATTTTCTCTGTGAAGCCCAGCCCGCTGCAGGTTTCACACGCGCCGAAGGGACTGTTGAAGGAAAACATCCTCGGCTCCAGCTCCTCAATGCTGGCCCCGTGCTCCGGGCACGCGAGCTTGGTGGAAAAAGTCTGTTCCTTTTCATAATCCTGATGCCTGAGCCAGGCGTTCACCAGCCCCTCGCCCTCCTTCATGGCCAGCTCCACAGCCTCTGAAATGCGGCCCTCCTGACCGGGCTTCACCACCACACGGTCGATGACGATTTCAATCGTATGCCGGAATTTTTTGTCCAGCCGTATCTCATCCTCATCTACCGAAAGTGTTTCTCCGTCCACCCGGACACGGGTATAGCCCTCTCTGCGGATGCGGTCCAGAATCCGAACGTGCTCCCCCTTCCTCTGGCGCACCACCGGCGCCATAATCATGACGCGGGTTCCCTCCGGCCAGGACATGATGGCGTCGACGATCTGATCCACGGTCTGGGAGGAAATCGGCCGGCCGCACACCGGGCAGTGAGGTTTTCCGATCCGCGCGTAGAGCAGGCGGAGGTAGTCGTGAATTTCCGTCACCGTGCCTACTGTGGACCGCGGATTTTTACTGGTCGTCTTCTGATCGATGGAGATGGCGGGAGAAAGGCCACTGATAAACTCCACGTCCGGCTTGTCCATCTGCCCCAGAAACTGCCGGGCGTAGGAGGACAGGCTCTCCACATAACGCCGCTGTCCCTCCGCGTAGATCGTGTCAAACGCAAGGGAGGACTTTCCGGAACCGGAAAGCCCTGTCATCACCACCAGCTTGTTTTTCGGTATTGTCACGTCAAGGTGCTGCAGATTGTTTTCATTAGCTCCCCTGACGACGATTTCATTTTCCATTTAATTCCCCTTTTCCACCGGCTTTCACAGCCTGCTTGATTTATATTCAAAAATCCGATCGCGGAGCTCCGCTGCTCTCTCAAACTGCAGATCGTCTGCGGCCTGCCGCATCTCCTTCTCCAGCTCCTCCAGGTACTTTCTGAGTTCCCGGGTCGTCAGCTCCTCAGGCTTCTTTCCTTTGTAGCCCTTTTCCTCTGCGGGGCGCGTCGCCTCAATCACAGCCCGAACGGATTTTTCGATGCTCCGCGGCGTGATCCCGTGCTCCTCATTGTACCTCTGCTGGATGCTCCGGCGTCTTTCCGTCTCATCGATGGCGGCCCGCATTGCCCTGCTGACAGAGTCACCGTACATGACGACATGCCCGTTCACGTTCCTGGCAGCCCGCCCGATGGTCTGAATCAGCGAGGTCTCCGTCCGCAGGAACCCTTCTTTGTCCGCGTCGAGAATCGCCACCAGTGTCACCTCGGGAATGTCCAGGCCCTCCCGCAGAAGGTTGATTCCCACCAGCACGTCGAATTCCCCCAGACGAAGGTCGCGGATGATCTCCAGCCGTTCCAGCGTATCGACCTCCGAATGCAGATAGCGGGTGCGGATCCCTGCGTTCACCAGATAATCCGTCAGGCTTTCCGCCATCTTCTTTGTCAGCGTAGTCACAAAGGCTTTCCCGCCCCCGGCAATCGTCGTATTCAGCTCGCTGATCAGGTCGTCAATCTGTCCCTCCGTCGGCCGGACGTCGATCTCCGGATCCAGCAGTCCCGTAGGCCGGATCACCTGCTCTGCGGTAATGCCGTCAGAATGCTCCCGCTCATAGGCGGCGGGCGTGGCGCTGACGAACAAAATCTGGTTCACCAGGGTTTCCCACTCCTCGAATTTCAGCGGACGGTTGTCCAGCGCCGAAGGCAGCCGGAAGCCGAAATCAACCAGCGACTGCTTCCTGGAACGGTCGCCCGCATACATGGCACGCAGCTGCGGGAGCATGACGTGAGATTCATCGATCATCACGATAAAGTCCTCCGGGAAGTAGTCCATCAGCGTATAGGGGCGGGAACCCGGCGGCAGACCGTTCAGATGTCGGGAATAGTTTTCAATGCCCTTGCAGGTGCCGATCTCCCGGAGCATCTCCATGTCGTACCGTGTCCTCTGCTCGATGCGCTGCGCCTCCAGCAGCTTACCCCGGTCTTTAAAGTAGCGGATCCGTTCCTCCAGTTCTTCCTCTATGGTTCCCATGGCGCGCTCCATATTTTCCGGCGAGGTCACATAATGAGTCGCCGGATAAATCGCCACGTGATTCCGCAGTCCTACGATTTCACCGGTCACGGGATTCAGCTCCTTGATGGTCTCGATCTCATCGCCGAACAGCTCGATGCGCACCGCATTGTTCGCACCCGCCGGAAAGACGTCCAGAATATCGCCCCTGGCGCGGAAGCTGCCGCGCTCCAGCACCATATCGTTCCTCGTATACTGAATATCCACCAGTTTCCGCAGAATCTCGTCCCGGGACTTCTCCATTCCGGGCCGCAGAGAAATCATCTGATTTTCATAGTCGAACGGACTTCCCAGTCCGTAGATGCAGGAAACGCTGGCAACGATGATCACGTCCCGGCGCTCAAACAGAGCCGCGGTGGCGCTGTGCCTCAGCTTTTCGATTTCATCGTTAATCTCTGAGTCCTTCTCGATATATGTATCGGTGGACGGCACATAGGCCTCCGGCTGATAATAGTCATAATAGCTGACAAAGTATTCTACGGCGTTTTCCGGGAAAAACTCCCTGAATTCGCCGTGCAGCTGCGCCGCCAGCGTCTTATTATGAGAAATGATCAGCGTCGGACGCTGCATCTGTTCGATGACGTTCGCCATCGTAAAGGTTTTGCCGGAGCCGGTGACTCCCAGCAGCGTCTGACATCTCTTTCCCGACCGGAATCCCTCCACCAGTTTTTCTATTGCCCGGGGCTGATCGCCGGTGGGTCTGTAATCCGAATGAATTCTGAAATCCAACCTGTTTCCTTTCCTGCTGCTCCGCGGTTCGCTGTTTCGCCGCCTGCCGTTTTCGGTCTGCCGCCGTTATCTGCGTTTCAGTCCTGTTGCTCCGCGGTTCAATTCGTCGCTGCTTCGCAATTCGGGGTTCGACGTATCACTGCGCCGCGGCGTCCTGTTTCGCCAATATCTGCGCGGCACGCACTACATGGGCCGCCAGCACAGAGGTCGTCACTCCGCCTACGCCGCCCGGCACCGGGCTGATGGCGGCTGCTTTTTCTGAAACTCCGGGGAAATCCACATCTCCACAAAGTTTTCCCTCTTCATTCACATTAATTCCGACATCCGCAACAACAGCCCCTTCAGAGACCATGTCCGCGGTAATCATGCCGGCCCGTCCAGCAGCCGCGGCAATCACCTCCGCCTGCCGGCAGGCACCGGGCAGATCCTTTGTACGGGTATGACACATCGTCACCGTCGCATTCTTCTTCAGGAGCATCATGGCAAGCGGTTTCCCCACCACCATACTGCGCCCCACCACGGTGACACGCTTTCCGCTCAGCTCTATCCCGTAAAAATCCAGCATCTCCATCACGGCCTCCGCGGTGCACGGCGCATGTCCGCCTGAATCTCCGCTGAACACTCTGGCGATATTGACCGGACTCATGCAGTCCACGTCCTTGACCGGGTTAATCATTCCCGCAATCTCCTCCTCGTCCAGGGCGGGGGGAAGCGGCCGGAAGAGCATGATTCCGTGAACGTCCGGGTCGTCGTTGATTCTGCGGAAGGCAGTCACAAAATCCTGCTGGCTGATGTCCTCCGGAAGCTCAGTGACATCCAGGCGAATTCCGACACTTTCCATCCTCTTGCGTGCGCCCCGCTCATACGCCAGATCGTCCGGGCGCGCGCCGACCCGGATAATATGCATTACCGGTTCTATACCCTGGGATTTCAGTTCTGTAACATCCCGAAACATTTTTTCCTTCATGGCGGCAATTACCTCCGCCCCTTTCATTGTCATTCCTGCCATTTGTCTCCTCCTGTCTGACGTTCGACCCAATACGTTTATTAACGGCTCCTCCTGCCGCTCTCCTGCCCGCGGCCTTTAACAAAATCCCCGACAGTGTGCCTGCCGCACCGCTTTGCCGCCGGCAGCGTCTCACTCCCGCGGTCTCGAATAGAAATGTCCGGCCAGACGTTCTGTCTTCAGCACATTGATGAATGCGTGGGGATCCACCTCGTGAATCTCCCGGATCAGCATCGGCGCCTGATCTGCGCCGATGACCGAGTAAATCATATGCTTTGTGGTTTCCTTGAAGAACCCCTCGCCCCGGAACAGAGTCGCGTCATGATGAGTCAGAATGCTGATTTTATCATAGACGGATTCCGGCATGTCGGTAATCACGATGAGCGTGAGCTGATTATATCGCTTGAACAGATTCTGAATGACCTGTGTCGTGACGAACTGGAAAATTATGGAGTACAAGGCTTTGTCCCACCCGAAAAAAATACCCGCGAGGCACAGGATCACCACGTTGCCGGCCAGTATGTAATTCCATGCGTTGATTCCCTTCCGCTCCAGCAGAACAATGGAAATAAAGTCTGTTCCGCCGCCGCTGGCGTCCATCCAGAGGCACAGAACGATAATCATTCCGTTGATGAGCCCGCCGAAGATGCAGATCAGAAGCACATCGTAGGTGATGGGAATCGCCGGAATCGCATCGGTCAGCACACTGGACAGTATCGTAAAGTACATTGAGTAGAATGTGAACTTTTTCCCGAGGTACCGCAGTCCCAGATAAATCGGAAAGACATTCAGCGGCAGAAAAACCGCAGAATACGCCAGCTTCAGACCCAGGTATTTATCGGTCAGCCGTATGATCAGCAGCGCCGCGCCGGAAAAGCCTCCGGGAAACAGATCCGCCGTGTCGACGAAACTGTTCAGGTTGAAGGCCGATAAAAGCGCCGCGGCAGAGATGACCAGAATCCTCAGGAGCTCCCGACGGAGCTTCTGCTTTCTCGTCAGCGGTTCCTTAGGGGTCTTTCCGCGAAACTTCATACTCCGCTCTCCTCCGGCAGTTTGCTGACGTCGATCCATCCCAGCGCCCGGGAATAGCGGAACAGCTCATCCGGACTGAGTTCTATCGCGCTGTTCGCACTGCCGCAGGCCGGAAACACCGTATCGAAGCGTTTCAGGGATTCGTCGCAGTAAACACGGACGGCCGGATTGTCCACCGCAAAGGCGCAGACTCCGCCGACAGCGTGCCCGGTCAGCTCCAGCACCTTCTCAGCGCTCAGCATCTTCGCCTTGTGTCCGAAGGTCTGCTTGAACTTCTGATTGCTGACCCGCGCATCCCCCGCAAACTGAATCAGAATGCAGGCGTCCTCCTGATCAGGGACCTGAAACGACAGGGTCTTGCAGATGCGGGCGCCCTCGACGCCCACCGCCTGCGCAGCGAGCTCCACGGTCGCGCTGGAAACGTCGAACTCCAGGATGCGATCCTCCAGACCGAACTGACTGAAATATTCTCTTACCTTATCGATTGCCATAACTGCCTCCCGTATGAACAGTGCCTGTGCATTAAACACGATTATTATATCACAGTCCCCCTGATTATTCATCGGCAAAAGACAATATTCATATCAGGTCAGACTATTTAATGTGCGCTCAGCCATCGAACAGTATCCGCCGGCGCACCCTGCTATTGGATTGTTCGCTGCGGCGCTGCCGACAAATCAGTGTTTTAAACATCCTATCGGAACGATGTATATTCCGTCCTCACGCCTATATGCAAAATCTCCAACGCCTGCAATTATCATCATAAAAGACGGGCCCGGCATTTTCTCCGTGTCTATCTTCCGCTCAAGAGATTTAAGATTTTTTACACCTTCCTCTATAAGCTTCTGACCACCCAGTTTTATTTCCGCAAAACCATAGTTTCCGTTTCGGAGATGGATAACCGTGTCGCACTCCAATCCGGATTTGTCTCTGTAGTGCAGCACATCTCCGCCAAGGGATTCAGCATACACCCTAAGGTCCCGGACACATAATGCCTCGAAGAGCAGTCCCATGGTATTCAGGTCATTTATCAGGTCGCTCGGACCAATGCCCAAAGCTGCAGTTGCAATAGACGGATCCACAAAATATCTTGTATCTGATGATCGTATTGCTGTCTTTGAACGCAGATTTGGATTCCAGGCCGGCATGTCTTCAACAACAAATATCTTCTTTAATGCATTAATGTATGCCGCTATCGTATCTTCATTCAATGTTTCTGTATCATTTGCCTTAATATCATCTTTAAGTGTTGTAATTGCAATCTGTGAGCCCTGATTTCTGGCATATGATCTCATTAACCTTTTAACTCTCTCAGGGTTCTTATTTACACCATCAGCTCTGTTAATATCAGATCTTACAACTGCATCAAAATAATCTTCCGCCTGTGAGAGTGCCGCCTTCTCTTTCATGTCAATTGCGCGCGGCCATCCGCCTCTGCAAATCAGAAATGCAAGGTCATCTATTTTGTGATTGTTCGTACCGACAATCCTATCAGGTTTACCGAATAATTCTTTCAGGCTTACTTCTCCTGAGGATTCACCTGATTCATACAGAGACATCGGTCTCATCATCAGCCATGTAAATCTTCCTGTTCCGGAATGAGTTATTTCTTCAGATTCTGCCGGTACCGCCGAACCGGTTAGAATGAACTGTCCTTCTTCTCCTCTTGTGTCAACTTCATAGCGTGTCGCATCCCAGATTTTAGGTGCAATTTGCCATTCATCAATCAGTCTCGGAGTTTCGCCTGCGAGAAGACGACTCGGCTCAATTTCTGACATCTGTATATTAGCATCTCTTTTCGACGGCTCATCCATTTTCAAAACGCTGCCGGCAACTTGCAGCGCTGTTGTTGTTTTTCCACACCACTTAGGTCCTTCTATTACGACAGCCCCTTTTGCCTCGAGTCTGTCCTTCAGCATTTCATCTACTATACGTGATCTATATACTTTCATAATGCCTCCTCTTGATTTACAGTATAATTTATTTTCGGTGATTTGGCGATATATTTTTCGGTGATTCGGCAATATTTTTTTCGGTGATTTGGCAATTCTGTGTATTCATTCAATGTGACTGCCAAGTCAGGTGCTGCCAAAGCAGATTATTCATCGGCAAAAGGCAATATTCGTTGACACATTTTATTCAGACAATTATAATTAGTGCATGCTTATTAAGTCCCCGTCGGACTTAACTGGCGCTGAGAGCGGTTCATACGCAGCGCCCCGGCGCACAATCCGCGGCAAACTGTATGGCGTGCTGTGCGCCGGCATGCACTAATTGATGCCTGTGCCCCGGGATTCGGCCGTTTCCGAATCCCTCTGCTGCCGGCTCTTTGGAAACCGGCGCTGAGCCTTCCCGCAGCAGGCAGCAGAATATGCCCTCTCTTTGATTCTGCTGCCGGGCACGCATTAAATTAGTGCATGCTTATTAAGTCCCCGTCGGACTTAACCGGCGCTGATAACGGTTCGTCCGCAGCGCATGCTTATTAAGCGAGTATACTTTGAACAACGGAGGAGTTTATTATTATGTCAGATTCTGGAAAGGGTGGATTTAAATCCAACTTTGGTTTTCTGATGTCGGCGGTCGGCGTCGCCATCGGTCTGGGCAACATCTGGAGTTTCCCGTATAAAATGGGGGCGAACGGCGGATTTGCCTTTTTGCTCGTCTATATTCTTATGGCAGTCTTTGTTGGCTATCCGCTGCTCCTGGCGGAATTTTCGCTGGGACGTAAAAGCGGAAAGGGCGCTGTGGAAGCGTTCCGACAGGCCAACCCGCGTTTTGCTTTTACCGGCGTGTTTGAAACCGCAGTTCCGTTCCTGCTGCTGTGCTTCTACTGTCTGCTGGGCGGAATGGTCATGCGCTACGCCGTCGTCAACTTCGGAGACATCATTGGTGCGCCCTTCGGGCTCCACGGCATGGCAAGCAGCGATTTCTTCGGAAGCTTCGTTTCAAACTTCAAGGTGCTGGCGATCTTCACTCTGATCTTCCTCGGAATGACCTCCTATGTCGTGTACCGCGGCATCGAACAGGGAATCGAAAAATTCTGCTCCATCGGAATGCCTGTTCTGTTTGTGATGCTGGTCATCACGGTCATTCGCTGCTGCACACTTCCAAACGGGATGGAAGGTCTGCGTTTCATGTTCAAGCCTGACTTCTCCGTTTTCGCGGGAACCGGCTGGTTCAAGGTGTTCGCGACGGCGGGCAGCCAGATGTTCTTCTCGATTTCTCTGGGCTCCGGCGCACTGATCGCCTACGGCTCCTATATGAGAAAGGAAGATAATCTGGAGAAAAGCGCACTGATCGTTCCCGTCATGGATACCGCTGCGGCACTGCTGGCAGGCATGGCTGTTTTCCCGGCGGTCTTTTCGGAAGGTCTCGAACCCTCCGCAGGTCCCGGTCTGCTGTTCGTATCTCTTCAGACGGTTTTCGATGCGATGGGAAAGGCCGGACCGCTCTTCGGGTTCATCTTCTACGTCCTGGTCTTTGTAGCGGCGTTCTCCTCATCTATCGGTATGATGGAGGGCGGTATCTCCGCACTGATGGATCACCGCATCCGCAAAGGAAAACCGGCCGGCCGCGGACACGTAACGGTTCTGATCACCCTGACCACACTGGTCGGAAGTGTGCTGGTCGCGCTGGATCAGCTGGGAGGAAACCCCTCTGTCTGGAAGCCCTTCGGTCTGGGCAGCTGGCTGGACGTATTCGACCTGGGCGCGGAGGGCATCCTGATGCCCCTTGGCGGATTCCTCACCGCGATTCTTCTGGGCTGGTCCAGACGCGGATTCATCGATGACGAGGTCCGGCTGAGCTCCGATTACCGCAGCCGCCCCTTCGTCGATTTCTGTCTGCGCTACGTCAGTCCGATTTTCATGGCGATCGTCATCTTCGTACAATTCAGCAGCTTTTTCTTCTCCGGCACCGGATGGTATAAGGCGCTGATGGGATAACAAAGCATAATCCGCAGAAGCCCCGGGCTTCCGGCGGCGATGCGGCAGAAATTACATTACAATTCGAGTAGGAGGGGGAGTTTTCCCCCCGTCCTCTCACAGCACCGTACGTACGGTTCGCGTATACGGCGCTTTCAATAGTTGATGTGCATTCGCTGGTATGCTTCGGATAGATCATAAAATCCGATGTGTACCAGTATTTCTTTCGACAAAGCTCTGTTGACTGTGCTGGTCGCCGATGTAAACCAATACCCTCTGCGGCTGTTTGCCGTCATATAGGCATAGTATTCCGGGATTCCCAGTCTCATCAGATACTTCATCTTTGACCGCGGCCGTTTCCACATCTTCCAGATGCACATCCGGATTCGGTGGTACAGCCATCCATTGAGTTTTCCGATGCTGTTCTTCATTGCGGCTATGCCGTAATAATTTAGCCATCCGCGCATGTACACCTTGATTCTGTGCAATGCCGGAATGACGCTCTGAACCCATCTCCGGGAAGAGAGATCTTTCAGTTTAGCCTTCATCTTTCTCCACGACTTCGCATGAACGCGAACGTATATTCCGCTTCCGTTCCTTCCCCGTGCGAAGCCGAGGTACTTAAAATTTCGGATAGCGAAAACACTGGTAACTTTGCTCTTCTCTTTGTTCACGGTCAGCTTCAGCTTCCCTTCCAGATATGAAGTGCTCGTTTCCAGCAGCCGCTTTGCGGCTCTTTCGCTTCTCGACAGCAATACAATGTCATCTGCGTAGCGTACACATGGTACCCCGCGCTTCTCGAACTCTTTGTCAAACTCATCCAGATAAATGTTGGCCAGAAGCGGAGAAAGGTTTCCGCCCTGGGGCGAACCTTCCTCTGTTTCCATAACCACACCGTTCACCATCACTCCGCTCTTCAGGTACCTTTTGATGATCTGAATGACTCTCTCATCATCGATATCCTTTCTCAGCAGATTCAGAAGCCGCTCATGATTCAGCGTATCAAAGTATTTGCTGAGATCAAGACTAACCGCATAGCGGTATCCTTTCTCCGCATATTCCTTCACTCTGTTTATCGCATCCTTTGCGCTTCGTCCCGGCCGGTAGCCATAGCTTCCGTCCGAAAACTTCGGCTCGTAGATGGGCATGAGTTTCTGACTGATGGCCTGTTGGATGATACGGTCAATGACAGTTGGAATACCAAGCTTTCGTATTCCACCGTTTGGTTTCGGGATCTCGACTCTCCTCACCGGAGACGGGGTATATTTCCCACGTAATATCCTTCCAATGAGTTCATCTTTATGCTCCCGCAAGTAAGGCAGTGCCTCCTCGATGGTCATTCCATCGACACCCGGCGCTCCCTTGTTTGCCTTCACTCTCTTGTAGGCTTTATTCATATTTCTTCTGTCCAGTATCGCCTCAAGAAGTCCCGGCTCTGCACTGTCCCTTTCCTTCCATATCCGGCGGAATGAACGGCGCGCTCCTGCATACTCTTTACGTTCCGCGCTATCCCTTTGCAGGCAGCTTTCTTTCTTGTTTTCTGTGCTCAAGTTCGTTCCTCCTTTCCCGGTCGTACTCAAGACTCCTATTGATTCGGCCCTTCACGGACTGGCCCGCTACTATGGCTTCGGCTGACTTCTCACCATTCGTTGTTACTACAAGTCTCCTTGCTGGTGAGACCTCCCCGGGTACTCACACGTTCTTTTCCTCCATCTACCTGCCGCATTTACACTGCATGATTCCGTGCAGTAATTGGACTTTGACCTGTTTAGCAGCCTTATCCTCATACAGAGCCTCATATGCAATTTCTGTTCGTCAGGCCAGAGGTTTGCCCATGGGTTAGTATTTTCCCCACATCCGGCTTCCTTCAGATTCCACCTCACGATGGACACCCTTGCCTTCGGCTGTATCCTTCCCACTGCCGGGCGGATTCGGGACTTTCACCCTTTAGAACGTGCGCTCGCCGGGCGCACTAACAAAATACGGGTCCGGTGCGGCTGACAGCCGCTTCCGGATACCCGTTTTTTTGTTCTTAACTTTTACAGATCGGTGCGCCCTTCAACCGCCTTCAGCAGCGTCACCTCGTCCGCATACTCCAGATCGCCTCCTACCGGCAGACCATGAGCGATTCGCGTCACCCGGATTCCGGACGGCTTCAGAAGACGCGCAATGTACATGGCCGTCGCCTCTCCTTCGATGTTGGGATTCGTTGCGAGAATGACCTCCTGCACCTCTTCGTGCTGCTGAAGTCTCAGAATCAGCTGCTTCAGGTTGATGTCTCCCGGGCCGATTCCCTCCATCGGAGAAATCACGCCGTTAAGAACATGGTAGCGCCCGTTGTATTCGCGGATGCGCTCCATGGCCATTACGTCCTGGGGGCTTTCCACCACACAAAGAATATCGTCCCGCCTGCTTTTGTCGCTGCAGATCCGGCAGGGATCCTGATCCGTCAGATTTCCGCAGACGGAGCAGTAACGCATGGTTTTCTTCGCCTCGCGAATGGACGCAGAGAGGGACTCCGCCTCTGCATCCGGCAGGGACAGAATATGGAACGCAAGTCTCTGGGCGGTCTTGTTGCCGATACCCGGCAGCCGTGCCAGCTCGCTGATCAGGCGCGCCAGCGGTTTCGGATACTGCTGTGCCATAAAGCGCCTACATTCCGGGGATATTCAGACCGCCTGTCAGCTTTCCGTACTCATCGTTCGTCAGCTCGTCAATCTGCCTCATTCCCTCGTTCACCGCAGCGATCACGAGATCCTGCAGGGTCTCCACATCATCCGGATCAACGACCTCCGGCTGAATCGTCAGCGACGTCAGCTCCTTCTTACCGCTGACGACCGCTGTCACGACGCCGCCCCCTGCGGTTGCGGTGACTTCTTTTTCCTCCAGCTCAGCCTGCATCTGCTCCATCTGCCTCTGCATCGCCTGCATCTGCTGAATCTGCGCCATCTGACCTTTTTTTCCGCCTTTGGCTCCGCCCGTTTTGGGGCGCTTTCCCGCTTTCATTCCTTTACCCATAAAAACCTCCGTTATCTGATATCTACTTTTGTTCCAAGAATGCTCGCAGCCTCGCTTGCCGCCTGCTGCAGACGCTCGTCCTTCGACCTGTTTTCCGTCTGATTCATCTCCCGAACGACCATTTTCCTCCGCCGCCCGGTCCGCTGTTCCATCAGGTCGCAGATCTGTTCTGAATTCCGTTCAAGCATACGACGCACCATATCTCCGGTGACGATAAGCTTGAATTCCCTGTCATTCATCGCCGCCAGCCGCGCGCCGCGCATCGTGGCGCCTGCGCTAAGCTGATCCAGTCCGTCCGCCTCGCACACATCCCGCCAGATTTCGTCCAGCCCGTCAGAACTGTCGACAGGTGCCGGCGTATTCACAGACTCCGCAGCCTGTCCGGCTCCGACAGCCGTTTCCGCCGCGGACTTCGGGAGCCTGCTGTTCTCCGCCGCCGGCGTTTCCTGCCGCGGCGCCCGGGGAGACGCGGAGCGGCCCGGAGAACCGGTCTTTGTTCCCCGCGATCTCATGTCATGACCTGCAGCTGCACCGCCGGAAGTCCGTCCGGCTTCTGCTGCCCTTCTCGGCTGCGCAGCTGCTCCTCCCGTCTGTGTCCCTGCCCGGCCGGCATATTCCATATCCTCGGCAATGGTTACAATTGCAACCTCCATCAGGATTCTGGCCTGAGTCGAATAGCGGGCGTCGCTGATGGTGCGAGCCAGCGTGACGATATTGCGGTTCAGCGCCTCCAGCCGGATACGTCCCGCCTGCTGCTTCAGCAGGTCGATATTCTCCAGAGACATGTTCAGCATATCCTGCGGCTCCTTCACGAACTTGGCGATGAGCAGACTCCGGTAATGCTCCATCCAGCCGCGCATCAGCTGCCGGATATCCTTACCCTCCTGCAGCGCTTCCTCCAGAAGCAGCAGCGCCCCGGCAACATCGTGCTCCAGCGCCCGTTCCGTCAGATCGGCATAGAACTCCACAGAGGCGGCTCCCAGAAATTCCAGGACCACGTCGCGATCCAGCAGCGGCTCTCCGGAGCTCATGCACTGCTCCAGCAGGCTCAGCGAATCTCTCACCGACCCGTCTGCGTTCATCGCCAGCAGAGCGAGAGCGTCCTCCGTGATTTCCACCCCGTGCGCCGCACAGATCCTCCGCATATTCTCCCGAATCTCCCTGCCGGATACGCGCTTGAAATCCAGGCGCATACACCGGGAAAGGATGGTCGGCGGAAGCTTCTCCGGATCCGTGGTTGCCAGAATGAAAATAACGTCTGCCGGCGGCTCCTCCAGTGTTTTCAGAAAAGCGTTGAACGCGTTGGTGGACATCATATGAACCTCGTCGATGATGTAAACCTTCTTCCGGCCGACAACCGGCGGATAATTCACGCTTTCGCGGAGATCGCGCACATTCTCCACGCCGTTGTTGGACGCCGCATCGATCTCGACCACATCGACATATCTGCCCGCCGCAATATCCCGGCAGGTGTCGCATACTCCGCAGGGCTTCTCTCCGGACTCCCCGGTGCAGTTCACCGCCTTGGCCAGAATCCGCGCCATGGTCGTCTTTCCGGTGCCCCTCGTCCCGCAGAACAGATATGCGTGCGCCACCGTATCCGTGGCGATCTGATGCCGCAGAATTTTGACGATATGCTCCTGTCCCAGAACCTGCGAAAAGGTTTCCGGGCGGTTTTCTCTGTACAAAGCCAGGTATTGCTTCATGACTCCTTCTTTCTTTTTCTGCACAAAATACAGTCCGGCGCGCTCGCCGCGCTGCCCGCCGGCTCCCGCATTTTCGCCGGCAGAGCCTCCCCGGGATTCCGCGCGGCGCGGATGTCCGCAGCAGGGTTCTCCCTGCCGCGCCGGCGTGCTGTCACACAGACGCAAAAATCAAAATTGCCCTTTAGTAGCTCCGCATGACGTAGGAAAAGGCTTATCTGCGGCACATAAGAACTTCCGCTTATTGCTGCTTCCTTCCGGACCTGACAAGGTTCACGGCATCCTATTGCGCAGGACCCAGACCATATCAGGCGAAGCTAATAAAAGGCAATTTCTGCACTCAGTCTATTATATTGTTTTTGGAGGGCAGTGTCAACAGTTTCCCTGTTACAGGGGCAGCCGGTATCCGTATGTTTCCGCAGCAGCCGGCGGCCTGCCTCCACCGTTCTCCCTGCCAGGGGCGGCCGGTGCGGCGTTTCTCACACGATCGCCTTTATCTCCACATCCACCCGCACGACGTTGAAGGCAGTCATGTACTCGATCTGCTCCGCCAGGGCTTTCTGGAAATCCAGCGCCGCATCCCAGAACCGGGCGTTCGAGTCCACCGCGATTTTCACATCCACATCCAGCGCATCCGGCGCGGTGTTTTCATAAACCTTCATCACCTTCGCGACGCCCGGCGACTCGCTCCCGACGCACACCGCAATATCGGTAATAACCGAATCCGAAATAAAGAAATCGCCCATATAGCTGAAGGTGGGACGCACCACCGTCCGCTCCGACTGCCTGTCGCCGCCGAACAGCCCGCCGCGGAATATTCTCAGCGGATCCATGAAATATCCCGCAAAATCCCGCTTCAGCTGGAGCGTCGGAACCGGAATCACGTGTTTACCCTGGCCGATTCTCTGCTTTTCGGCAGTCTCCCGTTCCTCCTCCGTCGTAATGTCCTCAATATGAATCCTCCGGCTGACGGGCGGAAGTCCCAGGCGTGCGACGATCTTATCCGCCATACGGTCCGAGGTCCCGATAATCAGAATGCTGTCCGGCGACAGCTCCCGGATCCGAGAGGCCACATCCTGCTGATGCGCGTCCTGGGTAAACAAAGCCGTTTTGATTGCGCCTACGTGCGTCTTCTGACGCTTGGCGGAAATACCGGCCTCCACCCTGCTGTGATAGATAAAAAGTCCGTCGTCGATGATGCTTTCTATGTTCTCCTCATTACAGAGATTCATGGCCTGGTAGCTTTTTCCGGTGCCGCTTTTGCCTGTCAGAGAATAAACTTTCACCTTTACTAACCTGCTTCTTTCTGCTATAATAATAAGCGATTCATTTTAAGACATGTCTAAAGGAGGATTTACCAATGGCTTACAAGATTACAGATGCCTGCATCAGCTGCGGAGCGTGTGCGCCTGAGTGTCCGGTTGAAGCGATCAGCGAAGGCGATACTCAGTACGTCATCGACGCAGATACCTGCATCGACTGCGGAGCATGCGCCAATGCATGTCCTGTTGACGCTCCGGTTGAGGGCTAATCGACATCGATCAGACAATAACCGTTTCGCTTTCGCGGAACGGTTATTTTTTATGCCCGGTCTTTTTCACGATTTCATATTCCTGTCTTCCACGCCGGTCTTTTTCACCGTGCCGCTCTTCAGTCCCTCGCGCTTTTGTCGCTCCTGCGAAGCTCCTCCGCGGCGGCCTCCTTCTTCTGAATATCATTCATGTGATACGCCAGCGAATGCAGACTGTCCGACAGATGCACGACCTCCAGCGCCACATGGCTCGGAACCTCGATGTCCGTGGGCGCAAAATTCCAGATACCCTTGACGCCCGCGAAGGAAAGCTTGTCCGCAACCTCCTGTGCGTTGTCGCGGTTCACGCAGATGATGCCGATATCGATTTCCTCTTCTTCCACATATTCCACGATATTTTCATAGTCCAGGATCTCAATTCCATCCAGATCCTTCCCGATCAGATTCGGATTGATATCAAAAGCCGCGCACACCTTGAAGCCCTGCTTGTGGAAATGCGTGTATTTGGCGATCGCCTGTCCCAGATTGCCGGCGCCGACAATTACCATGCGGTATTCTTTGTCCAGGCCCAGAATTGCGCTGATCTCCTTATAAAGACCGTCCACACTGTATCCGTAGCCCTGCTGTCCGAATCCTCCGAAATTGTTCAGATCCTGCCGGATCTGCGACGCTGTATATCCGATCAGATTACTGAATTCCTTGGAGGAAATCTTCTCCACGCCCTTCTTCTTCAGTTCGATCAGATACCGCCTGTACCTCGGCAGCCGCTTGATTACCGCGTTTGAGATTTTCGCATTTTTCGCCATACATTCCACCTCTCTCTGTATTAAAACCGTCTCCGGTCTGCTTTGCATCAGAAATCTCATCCGAAACTGCTTTAGACAAGAAAAACCCGCCGCGGCGGGTTTTCATCAATCGTTCAGATTGTCGTCCACATATTTCACAAGATCGCCGACCAGCTGGAATTTCTCTGCTTCCTCGTCCGGAATCTCGATGTCGAATTCCTCTTCAATCGCCATGATAATCTCAACCGCGTCGAGAGAATCCGCTTCCAGATCTTTCATCAGATTTGTATCCATAGTTACCATTGATTCGTCAACGCTGAGCTGCTCCACAATGATGTCCCTAATCTTTTCAAATGTCATAATAAACCTCCTGAATCCGTGTAATCACAAAACTAATTATAGAATAGTCATTTCCGTATTGCAAGCAATTTTTTACGACAATTCAACCCATGTGTCGTACACATACTCCAGTTCCTCCTGACAGGCTTTCAGTTTCTCGTCCAGCTCCGCAAGCTTCACCGGATCCGAAAGGTGCTCCGGAAGACACATCTGCTCCTGCAGGTCAAGAATCTCCGCCTCCAGACTCTCGATCTTCTCCTCGAGCCGTTTCTGCTCCCGCTCTCTGCGCCGTTCCTCCGCCTGAAGCTTCTTTTTCAGAGCGCGTTCCTCCGCGGCGGTCAGAGGCTTCCCGTCTTCGTCCCTGACAATCATTCCCGCCGCCTTCTGTGCGCTGTGAAGCCCCTCCAGCAGCTGCTCGTTCCGCCCGGTCTCCTCCTTCAGCTCATTCAGATATTTCCTCCCGGAGGCGACAGCCGCTTTTTTCTCCTCGTAATAATCGTATCCGCCGACGTATTCCGTAATCCCGTCTGCATTCAGCTCATAGATGCGCGTCGCCACCTGATTCAGGAAATAACGGTCATGGGATACCGCGATTACCGTTCCCGGGAATTCCCGCAGCGCCTCCTCGAACACTTCCTTCGAATTGATGTCCAGGTGGTTTGTGGGCTCGTCAAGCACCAGCGTATTCGCTCCGGAGAGCATCAGCTTTAACAAAACAAGTCTCGCCCGTTCCCCTCCGCTCAGATCATCGACACGCAGAAACACCTGCTCCGAGGTGAACAGAAAACGGCCCAGCAGCCCCCGGATCTCGCTGTCCCGGTACAGCCGGTACGCATCGTGAACCTCGTCCATAACGGTTTTGCTCCCGTCCAGCATCTCCTGCTGCTGATCATAATATGCGAAGGTCACCTGGTGCCCCCGCTTCAGATATCCCTCAGCGGGTTCAGTCTCACCCATCATGATCTTCAGCAGCGTGGTCTTTCCGATTCCGTTGGGTCCGACAATGCAGATGCGCTCCCCGCGCTTGATGTCGAAATCCACATTCCGGAACAGCTCCCGGCGGTCTCTGCCGATTCCGAAGGACTTGCTCAGCCCTTCTCCGATAAGCACATCGTTTCCGCTCTGGAAATCCTGATGGAAACGAATCTTCACCTTCCCGGTCTCCTGCTCCGGACGGTCGATCCTCTCTATATGAGCCAGCCGCTTTTCCCGGGACGCCGCCCGCTTTGCGAGATGCTCCGTCCCGCGCTCCTTGAAGCGCCGGATGATATCCTCCTGGCGGCGAATCTCCTCCTGCTGCTTTTCATAGGCGCGCAGGTCAGCTTCTCTCTGCAGCTTTTTCTTTTCCGCAAACGCGGTGTAGTTTCCGTCGTAGGCCTTCAGCCGGTGATGCTCAATCTCAAAGATTCTGGTGCACATCTGATCCAGGAAATACCGGTCGTGGGAAACCAGCATAACGGTGCCTCTGTAATTCCGCAGGAACTGCTCCAGCCATTTCAGCATACCGATATCGAGATGATTAGTGGGCTCGTCCAGCAGCAGAAGATCCGGTTTTCCCATCAGCAGGCACGCCAGCGCGAGGCGGGTCCGCTCTCCGCCGGAAAAGGTGGAGATTTCTTTGTCGTAATATTCCTCTCCAAAGGCCATGCTGGTGAGAATCCCCTTCATCTCGCTTCTCCAGGAAAACCCTCCCTCGCTCCGGAACCGGTCCTGCAGCAGTCCCAGGCGCTCCATCGTCCGGCTGTATTCCGGCGTTTCCGCGTTCCCTTCTGCCGCCATTTCCGCGATACGATCCGACAGGCGATGGATTTCCGCCTCCATTTCGTCAAACTTCCCGTAAATGCGCTGAACCTCCTCCATCAGAGTCCCGTCAGGCGAGAAATCATCCTTCTGGCTCAGGTACCCGACAGTGGTGTCGCCGGACACGAAAAAATCGCCGGAATCCGCATGATCGCGTCCGGTCAGTATATTGAGAAGGGTGGTCTTGCCGGCGCCGTTCGCACCGACGATCCCGATCCGGTCCCCCTCGTTCACATGGAAGGAAACGCGGTCCAGAATGGTATCCACCCCGTATGCTTTTGTCAACTCAGTCGCCGATAATATGATCATATTTATAATGGTAAGTTCGCATAGGCGTCCAGACTCAGGTCGTCCGGCCCCTGCATCCTGTATTTGTAGTAAGCTGCCGCAGCGATCATGGCGCCGTTATCCGTACAAAGCACCGGCTCCGGCATATAGAGCCGGATTCCTCTGGCGCCGCAGGCCTCTGCGAGCATCTGCCGAAGGCGGGAATTGGCAGCAACTCCGCCGGCCGTCACCAGCCGGTCTGCCCGGGTCTGCTCCGCCGCCAGCATGGTTTTGTCCACGAGCACATCCAGCATCGCCTGCTGAAAACTCGCCGACAGATCCGCCACGTTCACCTCGCGTCCTGCCATCCTCTCGCGGTTGATGTAATTCAGCACCTGCGTCTTCAGTCCGCTGAAGCTGAAGTCCAGGCTGCCGTTTTCCAGATACACCCGCTTGAACCGGACCGCTTCCGGGTCTCCGTCCTTTGCCGCCCGATCCACCTTGGGACCGCCGGGATAGCCGAGTCCGACGACCCGCGCCACCTTGTCATAGGCTTCTCCCACCGCATCGTCCCGCGTTCCGCCCAGAACCCGGCACCGGTTGTAATCGGTCACCTCAACGATATTGGTGTGTCCGCCTGATACGATCAACGCCAGGAACGGCGGCTCCAGTTCCGGATACTGCAGATAACTGGCGCTCACATGGCCGTGCATGTGGTTGACGCCCACCAGGGGGATCCCCGCGGCAAGGGACAGCGCCTTCGCGGTCGCCACGCCGATAACCACCGCGCCGATCAGCCCGGGGCCGTTGGTCACGCCGATCAGATCAACCTCCGCCAGAGAAATCCCCGCCTCCGACAGCGCCTGATCCAGCACACCGTTGATATTCTGCAGATGATGCCTCGACGCGATTTCCGGCACCACTCCGCCGAACTTCGTATGAACCGCAATCTGTGAACTGATTATGTCCGACAGTATCTCTCTCCCCTCCGCCGTCACCGCGATGGAGGTTTCGTCACAGCTGGTTTCGATTCCGAGGGTAATAAATTTTCCGTCTTTCATTCAGGACTCCTCTTCTCTCTGCTCAGGATCACCGATGCGCCACATGATGACCGCATCCTCTCCATCGTCCTCGTAATAATTCGGCCGGGTTCCCACCGAGCGGAAGCCGAACTTTTCATAGAGATGCTGCGCCGCCGCATTCCCGGCCCGCACCTCCAGCGTATGACTTTTGACGCCTGAATCCTCCGTCACGCGAATCAGCGCACTCATCAGCAGAGAAGCCACATGCTTTCCCTGATACTCCGGGAGTACCGCCACATTGTTGATATGACCCTCCTCCCGGATATTCCAGACACTCACATATCCGATCAGGCAGCCGTCCTTCTCCGCCACAATATACAGAGCCTTTGGATTCTCTTCCAGATCCCGGCGGAGGGAATCCAGGCTCCAGGGCACGCTGAAGCAGGCCTGTTCAATGCGTTCCAGACCTTCTGCATCCGCCGGTTCTCCTTTTCGTATGATCAGCTGTATCATTTACCTGCTCCTGAATTTCGCCATTTTTGCTTCCCTCAGCCTGGCCAGGGTCCCGTCGCGCAGCTTCTGCTCCGCCTCGGTCTCCCTCATATACCGGGGAAGAAGCTCCTGATAGCTCACGGTTTCGCCGGCCTCCAGCTTCTCCGCCGCCATCCGCACAGTAAGCGCCGCCGTCGGATACCGTTCTTCCTTGTCCGCGAGATCAAATCCCGTCAGCAGTTCACGACCCGCGTCGATTCCGTCTCCGTAGAACAAAGGCCTCACCGACTCCTCCCGGATCCTGTCCAGAACCTCTGTCAGCATATACGGACCCGGCTTCAGAATGTCTTCTCCGTTCGCATCGAAAACAGCCCCGTAGACCTGTCCCCGACGAGCGTTGAAAATCACCGCGACAGGTCTGGCCCCGTCACAGCAGAGGCGAAACTGGTCCAGCGCTCCCACCGCCACAGCGGGAATTGACAGCGCCTGCGCCATCGCCCGCGCCGTAGAAACGCCGATTCGTATGCCGGTATACGAGCCCGGCCCTACAGAAGCCGCGACCGCCCGCAGCTCCCGGGGCGATATTCCGTTCTCCGTGAGCAGCTCCTGCGCCATCTCTGCCAGTCTCCGCAGATGCCCCATCGGCTCCTCCGTCCGCTTCATCGACAGCTGTCCGGTCTGCGGATCATACAGCGCCGCCGAACCGACCGGTCCGGTGGTTTCGATTCCTAAAATGTACATTGACAGATCCGCTCTCCTTCCTGTTCTCCATAGCTTATGAAGATTACCTTTGTCTCATCGGGCAGAAGCTCCGCAATCCGGTCCGCCCACTCAATGACGCAAACCCCGCCGGCGTCGAAATATTCCTGAGCGCCGGTCTCCAGCAGTTCCTCGCCGTCCTTCAGCCGATACACATCGAAATGAAACAGCGGAATCCGTCCGCTGCGGTATTCCTTCACAATCGTAAAAGTCGGGCTGGTGACAGGTTCAGTGACCCCCAGCCCCCGGGCAATCGCGCGGGTCAGCGTGGTTTTTCCGGTCCCCAGATCGCCTATCAGCGCGACAATGTCTCCGGGGTTCAGCTGCTCAGCCAGCCGCCGCCCGAACTCCCCGGTCTCCCGTTCGTCTCTGATCCGGACAGTTCTCATCGGGCTCCGTCCTCCGCCCGGTGAATCACGTTGGATATTTTTTTGTACACAAAGAATGTTACGACCGCGTTTATCCCCGCCTTGGAAAGGTTAAAGGGAATGATGGCCGGCAGCATAAGCGCCACAACTGCCTGACGCTGCATTCCGTAAAACAGCGGGTCGATGATGTAATTCATCAGCGCCATCACCGCCGTCATCGTCAGCGTTCCCAGAATCAGCGCAAGCACCGCACTCTTCTTTGTACGGTTCCTCCGGTACAGAAGCCCTGCCACAACAGCGAAGCATCCTGTAGCCGCCACATGCATCAGAAACCCGACCCACGTGTCCTGCCCCAGGATAAACGCCTGAACAAAGGCCGCGAGCACCGTGACCAGCAGTCCGGCAAGAGGCCCGAAGGCAAATGTAGCGATCAGAACCGGCACGTCCGCCAGCTCGTATTTGAACGCGGGAAACAGCGGAAAGGGGAAGGACAGAAAGACCAGCACGCAGGAAATCGCGGTCAGCATGGCCAGCGTCGTCATCTTCACCCGGTTATATCTTGAGTTCATTCTCATACAGGTTACTCCGAAACAAATTACTTCAGCGAGAAATCCTCACTGCTGAGGCGATACAGCGTCTCAGTATAAATATCGATCATCTGGAAGAAACGGTCCGCTGCAATCTTTTCGTTTTTCTGATGCATGATGTCCGGATCCCCCGGGAAAAGCCCTCCGAAGGCCACCATATTGGGGCACGCCTTCGCGTAGGTTCCTCCGCCGATGACCATGGGCCCGTGCTCCGTATCCCCCGTCTTCGTCCGGTAAATATCCATCAGCGTTGTGATCAGCGGACTGTCCGGCGGGAAGTAAAGCGGGTTCTGGTTTCCGTTCTTCACCAGCCCGAGATTATACCGGTCCAGAATCGGCATGACAGCCCGGTAGAGCTGTTCCGCCTCCACGGTGACCGGATAGCGGACGTTCAGCTCTATGGCGATGCTCTCCTGATCATAGGTGACAATGCCGTTGTTCATGGTCAGCTTTCCGGAGGCCTCGTCCTCGAATCCGATGTTCATTCCCTCGCCGCTGCACTGAAAGCCGATGTGATGATTGTAGAATTCGATGAATTCGTTGATGTCGTCACTGGCGAAATTCAGTCTTCCCAGGAATCCGAACAGTACGGATATCGCGTTCAGTCCGTCCTGCGGGGATGCGCCGTGACAGGCCTTTCCCTCTGCGGTGATCTCCAGCGCCTGACCGACGCCCTTCGCCTTCAGCCGATATCCGGTCTCCTCACGGTACTCGGATAGTTCGTTCCGGATATGGTCGTAGGTTTCTTTGAAATCACTTTTCACAACAGCTCTCGCGGCGTCCGGAACGATGTTCCGCGCGGTGCCTCCTGACAGGCGGCTGAGCTGCAGACCTTTCGCCGGGCTCTTTGAAAGCTTCTTTGCGATTTCCAGATCACAAAGCCCCTTTTCACCGTTGATTACCGGGAAATCTCCGTCCGGCGTGATCCCGAAGTCAGGCGCCTTGACGCGTTCCAGGTAATAGTCCATTCCCCTCCAGTTGGTCTCCTCATCCAGACCCAGAATCAGGCGGATCCGCCGCTTCGGTTCGTACCCCGCGTCCTTCAGCGCCTTCATGGCGTAGAACGCCGCTACCACGGGGCCTTTGTCGTCCGTCGTGCCTCTGCCTGTAATAAATCCGTCTTTTTCTTCTCCGCCGTAGGGATCGAAATCCCACTCGCCGAGGGCCGGCACCACATCCAGGTGTCCGACCACGCCAAGGGTCTCTTCACCTTCGCCGAAATCGATGTGCCCGCCGTAATGATCGATGTCCTCTGTCCGGAATCCGTACTCTTCTGCCTTCGAAAGCATATACGCAAAAGCATCCTGTACGCCCTGCCCGAACGGAAAAAATTCCCCGGACGCAGACGTGACAGGATCCCCCGCATCGCTTTTGATTCTGATCAGTTCCTTCAGAGTACGGACCGCCGGGCCTTTCTGCTGTTCCACATACTGTGCCAGGTTCATGTCCACTCCTTCCGATTCACGATTCTGCCGTTTCCTGTTTCCCTTTCGCTCCGTCAGCGCTCTCCCGCAGTTTTCACCGCCGTGACGCGCATCCCCGAAGCGGCGCGGAATCAGTCAACCGCCTCTACACCTTTAATTTCAGGAACTGCCTCCTGCAGGATCTGCTCCACGATTCCCTTCAGCGTCATTCTGGCACCCGGGCATCCCGCGCAGTGTCCCATCAGTCTGACCCTGGCGATATTGTCGCCGGTAACCTCAACCAGCTCGATATCTCCGCCGTCTCTGGCAAGCACCTGTCTTACATCGGCCAGCGCCGCATTGATTTTCTCTTCCATTTATATATCCTCCATTTTTCAGTCTGTGATTTTCGCTTACGTAATGTCTATACCCACAACCCGCTCTCCGCAAACACAAAGTATTTTCCGTTCCGCCGGCGCGGGCTTCAACACCCATTCATTATACTAATCCCGGCGAGGAATGTAAACCCTGTTGAAACCGTTTTTAATCTTTTCACCCAAAAACCCGCGGCAATATTTTTCATCCGAAAAGCCGCGGCAATAACGACGTCTCTCTCCGAATCCCATTCTGAGGGCGTCTTAATTTTATCCTTCGCCGTAATACTTCACAAATTTCAAAGGTCCGAAGTGATATACAATCCAGGTTGTCAGTGTCCCCTGCGTGGCCTTTTCAACCGGCGCATTCTTTGTAATAACATACAGATCTCTGTCGCGGGTCGCTGCGTCAGACGCTTTATACTGCATCGTAACTGCACTCGCAGGCGAATGCATAAACACCGCGGCCCTGAACATGAATCCTGTAGAGCAGACTGCAGATACAGCAAGAATCAAAACAACACCCAGAATCACAACAGTTTTTTTCTTTTTTGTCATAACTTTCACCCCCTGTTGATTAGTGTCTGCTCATTAAATCCCCGTCGGACTTAATGGGCGCTGACGGCAGTTTGTCAGCAGCGCCGCGGCGCAGCAGCCAGATCACCTCTAGCACAGCAATCATCACATTGTGGAAAATAAGAATGCTTCTTTTTTCTGACTTTAACTATTATTATTTCAAAGTGACAGCAATTCCTTTATTCGTGTAGTCGTATTTCATTACCCCAGAAGGCAATTCAACCTCTTTTCTTGACGCCTCTTTATTAGTACTCCTATAAACATTGCCTTCTATGATTTTGGACTTTTCTTTATCATCAAGATCACTGTTAAATTCTACAAGAGTCTTGACAGCAACTTCGAAATTCTCTTCATTAAGGTCTTTCATGTCTTCAAAATCAGAAGTGCAAACTTTCCCATTATCAGCACTTATTATTGAGTATTCACCAGCAGCATTGTCCTTATTTAAGAACAGAATATACTCCGCACCCTTTTTAAGGCTCTCATAATTCTCCCCGTGGTAATAGTACCCTCCATCCATTGCTGCATCCTCAATAATCTTTATAGTATCTCCCGCCTTTATTTTTTCCTTACCGGCATATACATCAAGTATTTTTATCTCTCTGACTGCGCTGAAACCGGAAACCGATTCTGGATCATCGCTATCCCTTTCGATTATGCTGTTTTTTTCAGAAAGATCGTCTTGAATTTCAGCTTTCACTATAATCTCTGAAACCCTCTTGAGCGCTTCATACTCATACTGTGTATAGTCTGACTGCACTGTAACATCCTTAACTTCCGATGTTTTGCTCTCGTTCTCGTTGGCACATGCACAAAGAGTAACTGTTAAAATAGCCATCAATAATACTATTATTTTCTTCATAACAATCCCCTCCTTAATCCTAACTACATAATGAGCCTCTTTCAACTCATCACGATCCCCACTTACCAATAAGTTCATTTTTCTCGTACGTCGAAACAGAGGTATAGTTCTTTAACCCCTGATGCATTATGTGTTTTTTTCCCAGGATGATTACAATGAGCCATGCTGAAAGCATGCCCAGCCTCATGCACTAATGTGGCGTGTTTATTAGTCGTATTAGCGTCTGGATTTTTATAAACCGAGACAGTTGCCTTCCACCACTTGTCGGTATATGTTAAAGGCGAACCCTCCTTAGTGAAAAAGAATGTTCTCCCTAAGAGTCCAGATGTCGATGGCTTTGTCAAATTGTATCTTATCCTGAATCTTGAATACTTATATGAATCACCTTCTCCTTTAAGGTTGAGTTTGCTCGAAAGTGCCGTCCACTTTTTGGGATACTTTAACAGTTCCTTTTGTGTATCTGCTGAATATGATCCCGCAAACTTCCACGTCAAATTCCCTGTTGTATACTTTCCACTGAAAGTATTTGCAAAGACGTTATTTCCTACTAAAAAAAACAGTAACAATGCTATCGTGCTTGACACAATTATAGTTCGTTTTATCGTTTTACTCATATAACTCCTCCGCTCTTAATATCTTATCTTCATGATAACTCGATTTTATAGCACTGCCAATTATTCTATTCCTTTTTGAATCTGCCTCAATTAAATGTTGGTTAAGTATATTTGTTTCCTTTACCAAATCGACCTTCGTGTTGGCTGCGCAAGAGCCATTTGGAATTACGTCACCAAGCCCCACGCTACCATGAACGTGAGGCTCTGTAGGATTCGTTATTTCTTCTCACTTAGAATAACGTTCTGAGAATTATTTCTTAGAAGTTTAATTGCAGATATTAAAGATGACAGTGCTAGAACAAAGATTAAAAAAGCCAATCGTTCTGTCCCAATTTCTAAAAAAAGTATCCCTAATATCGCTACAACAATGATTATTTGCGAGAAAAAGATAATGCAAACCAATTCTTTTTCGGATGGCTTTTGGATCAAGCCCGAATTTGTTCTATTTTTCATAGCTGGTCTCCCATTCTCTGCTGGTGCATATGTTAATATTTGCGGGAAAACCGCAGGTAAATCCCCGTCCCTGCGACCGTAATAAGAATTCCGATCAGAAACAGCGTGACAATATTTCCTGCCTCCATCGGAGTCTGAATTACTCCCCCTTTCTTCCAGATGACCATAAACAGCAGCAGCCATATCACCTCTAGCACAGCAATCATCACATTGTGGAAAATAAGAATTCTTCCTTTTTTCTCCGGAGTTTCTGCTTTCCGTACTCCTGCCCAACGGTCATCCGCCCCCCACACAATAAATTCCGCCACAGTCATTACGGCAACAGCCAGACTACACGCTAAATTTTCTTCTGCCGGCACATTATATATGCGGGCGGCCATATTCGCATAGACGATGAGCCAGCCAGCCGATCCGACAATAAACCAGAACTTGAAAAAGCCATTCAGGCCTTTAAACTGTTCCTGCCATTTCTCTTTCATCATACTTGTATCCTCCAATCGATGCAGTTTCAGCATCAATTAGCATCCGCCGGCGAACATCATGGTCAGATTATACTCCTTGACATCGTTGTCCGGACACAACCATCATTTACTAAGTTCCACGAAGACTTCACAAACAGATACTAATTATCAGTTAACAATTTAATTTTCTCCTTTCTTGCTTTTCCGAAGAATTCACTCGTCTTTGAGGTATTAAGCAAGGCGCCGTGAATCTGAATCTGTATTATTACAGTTGTCGGGATGCGCAATGTGATCTACATCCCGACATCCAATGATAAATCCTTATTTCGTCACATACGAATATTTCGCTATCCCAGTTGCCACCCAAGCACCTTTATGATGCCATCTGTATTTCGTAACGACTTTCACACGATTTTTGCTTTTAGGGAATTTCTCATAAATTTTATTCCAGGTTGCATAACTCGTGGCATTAATGTTCGTCTCCATGAACTTCGCCAACTTCCATGCTGTTTCCAGTTCTGGTACTCTTCCCCCCACCAGAGTCATAAGCAGATCCCAGAACTCATGCTTCGGTTTCCCCGCATATTCGTCTCTGGTCTTTTTTACCTGTTTTTTTGTAAGGTATTTCGTCGATATCTTCGTATCACCTTCAGTCGGATCCGCAACTACAGGGAATTTCGTATTTTCATTGAAGTCAACATGCTGAACCAGTGTATTCCCTGTGATCGTATAATGCGTGGCAATATCCTTCCCTTCACCGTCTTTTGCCCATGCAGGATCAATCGTTCTGACCACCTCGTCATTTTCATCCACAATGAAAACAGTTCCGTCATCCAGTTCATCCTGTCCGTCATCATAATCATAATCCCAAACCAATCGATATCCTCTTGGCAAAGTAAATTTAAAACTGTATTCGTGCGGAGCAGATGCATCCATAATTGTAATCAAACTTCTAACGGCATTATATGTCATCCCATTTTCTGTACGGGACAGAGCCTGAACTCCCATGCTTACGTTTCCTTTTGGCGAATCATAAAGGACAGTACCGTTCCCCAACAACTGACCTCTGCTGATTTCAGCTTCCTCAGGTAATGCAAATCCAATGGGTTTCGTCCCGTTTGAATCGAATATTATTGTATCTCCCCCATCTTTCGGTATTGAAATACTCGAATCAGCGTTGTTGACAATATATACGTCACGCTCTTCTAAATAATTATCTGCAATATAATCTGTCCCCGTTACGTCCTCTGATATTGTATTCTATAACGCATAATATATCAACTCAAACCGCAGCCGTCTCCTAAGTCATCGTCCTCACCTCCCGCTTATAATAAAAACATTGCAGCTATATCCTTCTTTTCCAAATACACCCTTGCTATGTTTCTAACAGGCACACGGTATATATACACAACATTCAATGTTTCTTAGTTTTGCTGTAAATCTTTATAGTTTCGCTATCATCTCCGGTATATGTTATGACTTTTGTATATACGCGATATAGCCCGCCGGACACCGTCTTTGTTTTCTCTATGTACGTGACCCTGCTCGAGCTGTTCTTTCCCCAGCTTTTGACAGTATTCCATTCATTGTTTTTTTTTTGCTGAAGATTCATCGTGATTTTCACTCTATCTGCACTGGATTTACGAGTTATTTTAGCTGATGCTGTCGCCATGTCCCCTGAAATCGACAAATTCGTTGAGGCTGAGCTGATATATTCATATTCATCTATTATTTTCTCACCAGCCTGATGTTCAACATCTACCGCATAAACAGCCACAGTCCCCGATAAAACAACCACCAGCATAAAGCAAATAGCGAATAATGCTCCTCTGCTTACATTCTTTTTCATAGTGCAAAACCCTCCTCGCTGTATTCTGAAATAACATTTCTATACATAATAACGAGGAGAGTCTCTGAAACGTGACATCTTATTTTATTTTTTTTAATTTTTTCACTCTATCACCCGAATCAGCTCATCATAACTCACGTTGCCTGTCAAATCATAGACATACTTTCCATCATCCCAAACGATTACCCAGGTATCTTCATCACGTATTGCAATTGCATCATGTCCATCAATTTTGAAGGTCTTACGTTCGTCGCTCTCAGCATTCAGATACATCTTTGTATCATCTGCCACAGACTGCTGGAGCGCAATGAATTTACCGTCATGGTTCTCATAATTTACATAATAACCGCTGTCGTGCCTGCTCTCTTCCTTCACCGTGAACCCGTCGGGAATTTCCAGTTTTCGGATCTTAAATCCGCCAGTTTCACTGTCCGTATTCTCCCGATGGAATTCTATTATCCATTCTACAGCCTTTTTTTGAATGTTCCAGATAACAGACGGCTTTACGATTGCGATTGAGACCACTGCCGAGGTCATCACAAGCGCTGCAATCACAGCGATAACCGCGGCTTTTCTTATTCTGAAATGCGACACAGGGACATAGTGTCGCTCGGAGAACCTCACATAAGAGAAAATCTTTTCTTCAAATTCCTCAGTGAAACTGTGTTCCGGCGAATTGACGGAATCCTTTTCAATTGTGTTGATTTCTTCATCATATATCAATACAAGTGCTTCCCTTATTTTTTCCATCTTATTCTCCCAACCGTTTTTTCAGCATTTCCCGTCCTCGATGCAGACGTTTGCGAATTGTTTCCGGACTCACTCCGAGGAAAGCTGCTATTTCGACAGCGCGATATCCTGCCACCGCATTCAGCCACAAAACATCTCTGTATTTTGCCGGCATTTCCTTCAAAACATCAACAACATCTCTCAGTTTTTCTGGCGTATTTTCGTCCGTCCCTGCATAACCTCTGACCGGCTGTTCTTCATTTAACTCACCTGTAAAAGCCTTTCTTTTACGAAGCAAATCAATTGAAATGTTCTTAATAATAATAACGAGAAAATTTCTGGTTTCGTGACATTCAATCTCACCGATTTTTGAAAAATTCTTTGCCACACGAAAAAAGGTTTCATTCACAGCATCTTCAGCATCTTCATAGTCTTCAAGGGCATTATACGCAACGTAAAACAACAGATTCTTATATCTGTGATACAGTTTCTCAAATTTTGTCTGTTCCTCAGGCGTATCTACAATCTGTAAGAAAATAGCGAGCATCTGTCATCCCTCTCATGTTGCTGTCAAGGCTGCGCAATCTCGACAAAAAAGAAAATTTCTTCCTTTTATTATAATTCTGCAGCAAAATAAATGCAATATTTTCCCATATCACATAACTACGTCGATAAGTTCTTTTTTCAGCTCTACCGCCGTCTTTAACCTGTTTACCCCGCATCATTTTCCTCGTTTCTGTAATTTATTTGTAAAAAAATAAAATTAGACTGTTTCTAATCCTGATTCTGTGGTAGAATAAAGGTGTTACAGCAAATGATTGTGACAAACCGACATAAAAGTTTATATATTTTCAACCAAGGAGGTACATGATTATGAAATGGGTATGTTCAGTTTGCGGATACGTTCATGAAGGACCGGAACCCCCGGCACAGTGCCCGGTATGTAAGGTTCCTGCAGATAAGTTTGTGAAGCAGGAGGACGAGGTTTCCTGGGCGGACCAGCATGTGGTCGGCGTTGCCAAGGGCGTAGATCAGGAGATCGTAGACGGTCTGAAGGCGAACTTTGAGGGCGAGTGCTCCGAAGTCGGAATGTATCTTGCGATGGCAAGAGTAGCGCACAGAGAAGGTTATCCGGAAGTCGGCCTGTACTACGAAAAGGCCGCTTACGAGGAGGCTGAGCACGCAGCGAAATTTGCAGAGCTGCTGGGCGAAGTCCTGACGGATTCCACCGAAAAGAACCTGTCCATGAGAGTTGATGCGGAAGCAGGTGCCTGCAAGGGCAAGAAGGATCTGGCGACCAGAGCCAAGGAGCTTGGTCTTGACGCGATCCATGACACCGTCCACGAAATGTGCAAGGACGAGGCGAGACACGGTGCGGCCTTCAAAGGACTGCTTGACAGATACTTCGGCAAATAAAAATATACAGAGAAGGATGAACTTCCTGTCAGTCGCTCGTCCGCAGGCGAGCCCGAAACAGGAGTCATCCCCAGGCTCATGAAAGGAGCCGCTGCATCAGACGGTTCAGCGATGATGCAGCGGCTTTTTTTCGTACATATATTAACTTTTCTCTTCGCTGGCTGCGGGACCCCCGCCCGTTCCGGTTTCAGTCTCAGGCGTTCAGCGAATTCGCAGACAAGGTCTGAAGCTAAAGTCCTTCGATGACTCTTCGCAGCTCGTCCACATCCGTAATCTGGTTCACCTGCCGGCGAAAGGCTGCGCTTCCCGGAATTCCGCGGATATACCATCCGCAGACCTTGCGCATCTCCCGAACCGCCGTGTAGTCGCCCTTCCAGCCGGTCAGGTCATCCAGATGGCGCAGCAGCATTTCCCGGATCTCCGGAAGCGACGGCGGCGGAACAGGCGGAAGTCCCTGCCAGTCGCGGCTGAGATCGCGGAAAAGCCATGGATTCCCCAGTGCGCCCCGGCCGATCATCACCAGGTCGCAGCCCGTCTGTTCCATCATCGCGCGAGCAGAAGAAACATCGGTCACATCGCCGTTTCCGATGACCGGAATCTTTACCGCCTGCTTAACTGCCGCAATCGCGCCCCAATCCGCCTTTCCGGTATATAACTGTGCACGGGTCCTTCCGTGAACCGCTACCGCGGCTCCGCCGCCGGCTTCAATCGCCTTGGCCGTTTCCACCGCGTTATTCTCGCCTGCGCCGTAGCCGATCCGGATCTTCGCCGTAACAGGCTTTGTCGTATGCGCCACCGCCGCCGCAACGATCCTCTCAATCCTGACGGGATCCTTCAGCAGAGCGGAACCGTCACCGTTGCGCACCACCTTCGGCATGGGACAGCCCATATTGATATCAAGCAGGGCGTGGCCGTATTGCTCCAGCTTCTCCGCCGCGAAGGCGATGACTTCCGGTTCGCTGCCGAAAATCTGACAGGCGGTCGGGCCCTCGTCATCATACAGCGCCAGAAGCTTTTCCGTCTTCCGGTCGCCGTAATACATTCCCTTGGCGCTGACCATTTCCGAATACGTCAAAGACGCCCCCATCTGCCGGCAGATGCGCCGCATGGGAGCGTCGGTAATTCCCGCCAGAGGTGCGAGGACAAAGGGATTCTTCAGCTTCAGTTTTCCGATGGATACACATCCCCCTGCCGTCGCTTCTCTCGTTCCGATGTCTGTTTCTCTATGATTCATCGCGTCTCTTTATCACAATCACATTTCATTTTATCTTTGTGGATATGGCGGCTGCGGCGGTTCTTGCGGTAAATGATCTCCAGACCCTCGAGAGTCAGAAGCTTGTCCACATAATCGATGCATCCGACGCCGCTTTCAATCATGGAGGCCAGACCGCCGGTGGCGACCACCTTAACCGGCCTGTCTGTATCGGTCAGCTCCTCCAGCTCCTTCTTCATCTTACGCACCATGAATTCCACCATACCCATGTGTCCGTATATCAGTCCCGACTGCATACTCTGGATAGTGTTTCTGCAGATGGCCGTTCCCGGCTCCTCCAGCTCCACCTTCGGAAGCATCGCAGTCTTCTGGAAGAGCGCCTCCGAGGAAATTTTCAGCCCCGGCGCGATAGTTCCGCCGAGATATTCCGCCTTGTCGGTAATCGCGCAGAACGTGGTCGCGGTGCCGAAATCGATGATGATCAGAGGCCCGCCGTACTTGTTATATGCGGCGACGGCGTTCACGATCCGATCCGCCCCCACCTGCTTGGGATTGTCATACTTCACAATCAGCCCGGTCTTGACGCCGGACTCCACCACAATGGCTCTCCTGTTGAAATACTTCTGCGACATGTGCTGTACCGTAAACAGCACTGACGGGACGACGGTGGAAATAATCACATCCCGGACCTCGCTCATCACCAGTCCTTCATAATCAAAGAGCTGGCGGACAAGCATGCCGTATTCGTCCGCGCTTTTGTTGGGATCCGTCTCGATCCTCCAGTTCGTCACCAGCTTCCCGTCTTTGAACACTCCAAGTACGGTGTTGCTGTTTCCAATGTCAAAGGCTAATAACATCTTCTCCTTATCCTTCAGTTATTTAACGACTCTCTCCAGTCTTTTCAGCGCCAGGGCCATCGTGAGACCCGGAATAACACGATTCCCGGTAATCTCCGCGCCCAGAATCTCATTAATTCTCTTCAGTCTGTACTGAACTGTATTCGTATGAATTCCCATAAACACACTGGTCTTGCTGCTGTTCATGCCCGCGTCGAGCACAAAGGTCTCCAGCGTCTCCAGGAGCTGCCGCGCCTTATTCTCTCCGACCTCACGCCTGAACGGCTCCAGCAGATCCATATAGTTTTTCTTCAGATAGCCGCCCTGTACCTGCAGGTTGATGCAGTTGGAAACCAGCGCCAGCTCATATTTTGTAAACACCCTCTTATATGGGAAGACGCTCTCCACGAAGGTCCAGGTCTCTCCGATCAGACGGAACGCATCCGCCGCGCCCTCGATACCGTCGATTCCGGTGGCGTGGAAAATCCGCACCGTCTTGTTGCCCTCCTTCAGGCGGTCAAACAGATGGAGAACGCCCATTTTCTGTGTGGTTTCGCTGTCCTCCGGTTTGTTCCCGTTTTTCAGGATCACGCCGTAGGTCTCCTCACCCTCCGCGATACACATGACCTCGAGATTTTCCTCCCGCTCGCAGGCCGCTATGATTTCATGACCCTCAGGAGTCTCGATTCCTTTCGCATAGAACACGCTGAGGATGTTCTCACTCACGATTTCCATCTCGTCCTTGAGCGAGTAGGCAAGACTTTTGTTGGAGCGGATCAGCGCCTTGATGAATTCCGCCCTCACGTCCCTCTCCGGCGTGTACTTCCACATACCCATGGCCAGCTCGATGATCTCCGCCAGCTTGGTGATCTCTCCGGCAGAATAATTGTCGTCGTTATCCACGATGAACAAAAAATATTTCTCACTGTTTATGGTAATCGGCCCCCAGTAGGTGAGCACGCCATTGACATCGATAAAGGTGTAGATGCCCGACTTCTCCACATCCCGTTCTTTTCCGGCGCGTATGGCGTCAGCGATGGTTGTCCGCTGCCGTGTCTCCACCGTCAGAATCGGGTTGAAGTCTCTGGACAGGAGCACCACCTGAAATTCATTGCTGACCGCCGCCTCCTTCAATGCTGCCTGGAAGCTGTTGTGCTTCTCAAAATCCAGCAGATGGTAGATCGTGTTGTTAATCAGTCCATTCTTGAAATTGTCGCCGTAGAGCAGCTTGTCCATCACCTGCTCGATCGCCTCGGAATACACCGCTTCGTTTTCCGGCGGAATCACGATAAGCGGAAGACCGGACTCCTCAGCCGCCGCCACAGCGGCTTTGTTCAAAGAGTCCGCTCCCTGAGGCAGGTGAAACACCGCCAGCGCGGCGACGCCTGCTTTCCCCAGCGCCTGAACGATCCTCGTCTTCTCCTCGTCCGTGGGCACGCCGCGGAAAGAAGTGAGCAGAAGCTGCTCCCTGACTCCGTTCTCCGCCACTGCCGCATCAGCGTTGTCGGCGTCGAGAACGGAAATGGACCGCACTCTGTTATCAATATTCCTTTTGCCTGCCACCAGCACGCCCGGCGTGAACGCTTCCAGCTCCAGGCAGTCCTTTACTGTAACTTTCACAGATGTTCGCCTTCTTTCTCATCCGCAGAATTCTCCCCCTCCGGGTTATCCTCCTCAGTCCGGCGCGGCGTGTCCTGAGCCTCCGGCGTATCCTGGTCCGGGTTCTGTGACGCCGGTTCACTCTGCTCCGGATTCTCTGCCTCCGGCTCGCTCTGTGCCGGAGTGCTCTGTGCCTCCGGTTCACTCTGCTCCGGTTCGTCGTCATCGCTCAGATAATCGGTGTCGTATCTGGCAAGTTCTGCTGCCAGGCGCGCCTCCTCTTCTCTGCGGAGACGCTCTGACTCCTCCGCCTCCCGCGCGTTCTGGCGGCGAATCTCCGCCTCTTTCTCCATGACCTGCTGTTCCAGCTCCTCCGCGGTAACCTTCCCCGTGTACAGAGCCTCAAACTGCTCCCCGTCCAGGGTTTCGACACGCATCAGCGCCTGTGCGACACGCTCCAGCTTGTCCATGTTCTCCTGCAGGATTTTTTCCGTCATGCTGTACGCTTCCTCAATAATCCTGCGCACCTCGGTATCGATCTCCATCGCGACGCCCTCCGAATAGGACTTTGTCTTAGAATAATCCCGTCCGAGGAAGACATCGCTGGAATCGCTGTAATTCACCGGTCCGATCTTGGAGCTGAACCCGTACTTGGTGACCATGTCGCGGGCCGTCTCCGTCGCCCTCTGGATATCGTTGCTCGCTCCGGTGCTGATATCATCCAGCGTCAGCGCTTCTGCCACGCGTCCGCCCAGAAGGTGCTGGATCTCGTGCTCCATGTCCTTCTTTGTTCCATAAGAACGGTCCTCAGTAGGCAGAGACATCGTGAAGCCTCCGGCCTGCCCTCTGGGGATGATGGTAATCTGATGCACCGGATCGGAACCCGGAATACTGCGCATCACAATCGCGTGACCCGCCTCGTGATACGCCGTCAGTCTCTTTTCTTTTTCGCTGATCACCCGGCTCTTCTTGGCGGGACCGGCGATCACCTTGGTCGTCGCCTCCTCGATTTCCGCCATGCGGATTCTCCGGCCGTTTCTTCTGGCCGTAATCAGCGCCGCCTCGTTCAGCAGATTCTCCAGATCCGCCGGCGTGAAGCCCGGGGTTCTTCTGGCCAGGATCTCCGGCGAAACCTCCTCTGACAGCGGTTTGTCCTTGGAGTGGACGCGGATGATTTCCTCTCTGCCCTTGACGTCCGGAATGCCGATGACAATCTGCCGGTCGAAGCGTCCCGGCCTCAGCAGAGCCGGATCCAGGACGTCCGGACGGTTTGTCGCGGCCAGAATGATGATGCCGGAATTCTCCCCGAATCCGTCCATCTCAACCAGCAGCTGGTTCAGCGTCTGCTCCCGCTCATCGTTGCCGCCGCCCAGTCCGGCGCCTCTCTGACGTCCCACCGCGTCGATCTCGTCGATAAACACGATGCAGGGTGCGTTTTTCTTGGCCTGCTCAAACAGATCTCTGACACGGGACGCACCGACGCCGACGAACATTTCAACAAAGTCGGAGCCGCTGATCGTAAAGAACGGCACTCCCGCTTCGCCCGCCGTCGCCCGCGACACGTAAGTCTTTCCTGTTCCCGGAGGACCGACCAGCAGGATTCCCTTGGGGATTCGTGCGCCGACCTCCTGATATTTTCTCGGATCCTTGAGGAAGTCCACGACCTCTTCAAGCTCCTCCTTCTCCTCCTTCAGACCCGCGACATCCGCGAAGGTAATCACCTTCCCGTCGCCCTTATACAGTCTGGCCTTGCTCTTCCCGAACTGGAACGCCTTGCCGTTGCCGCCCTGGTTCATCATCAGATAAAACAGGAAGCCGAGGGCGATCACCATAATAATGGTGGGCAGAATCTGCAGAATCGCGCTGCCTGAGCTCGGCGGCTTGCTGTAATACGAGATTTTACCGCTGCTGATTCCCTTGGTGATGTATTTCTGGAACAGCCACTGCTCATCCACGATGTTGTTGCAGTAGGCGTACACATATTCCTTGTCGCCGATTTTTCCCGTAACCTTATAGTCCGAGCCGATGCTGATTTCGGTAATCTTTCCTTGCTCCAGGTACTGCACCAGCGTAGAATATCTCACCTTCTTGTTGGTGGTGCCGGCGCCGCCCTTATACAGAACCGCCGCGCCGAGAACCAGCCCGAATATCACAAGATATATGACGATGTTTTTCGCAAATCGTTTCAATTTTCTATTTCCCTCCGCTGTATTCTCTTTAAGTTTTAATTTGTTTATTCCTAACAAATTAACTCATTAATTTTATCATACTATACCAATTATTTCAACCGTAATCACTCTTTTTGTATCGGGGGACAAAGCATAATTCGCACTGTACCGCGGCCGCAGCGGCCCGCAGTCTCCCCGGGGGATGAACAGCACCTCTCTGCCGATGGCGACAATCGGGACCCGGTCTCGTTTTTCCTTCGGGATCTTCTCGTCCACAAAGAGATCCTGGATTTTCTTCCGGCCGCCGCGGATTCCCAGAAAATCTCCGCTCCCGCGCGTCCGCAGCGTGATTTTTGTGACAAAATCCGGTCCGTATGCGTCTTCAAGCGCATCCGCATCAAACACCGCGGCCCCCGGCGGAAAAACCGCTTTCTCCGCAGGAAGAACGGTCAGCGCAAGACGGACGTGAGCCGGTTCCGGCTCCGCGGCTCGTGACGGCGCATATAGCACCAACCGGCCGTATTCCATGCAGGCCCGGTAGCCGTGAGGCAGATCCGTCGAAGCGGAAGGTGAGCGGCTCCGGAGAATGTCTTCAATTCCGCCGTAATGGGCAGACGTCATATCCTGAAACAGTCCCAGTGATTCCAGAGCCTTCCCGATTATATGCTTCCGCAGCGCAGGATGCAGCTCCGCCAGATCTTTGCGGAAGCACAGCCCGGTCTCGCCCCGACGCTCCATTCCTTCCTTCATGTACGCCGCCGCCATCGCGCCCAGATAGTCTCTGGTCTCTGCCGCCGATCGTCCCAGCCGCAGAATCGCCTCCCGTATATGGGGGTTGTACTGCCTGAGTGCCGGCATCAGCTCCAGTCTGATCCGGTTTCTGGCGTACTCGGTCGACGCGTTGGTCCGGTCTGTCCGGGGCTGCAGGTCGTGCTCTCTGCAATACTCCAGTATCCGGGATTTGGGGATCTCCAGCAGAGGACGGATGATCCGGAAACCGGACTCGTCTTCCCGTTCTGCCGCCATCCCCGCGAGGCCGCCGACCCCCGTGCCGCGCATCAGGCGAAACATAATCGTCTCTGCCTGATCGTCCGCATTATGGGCCAGCGCGACGGCGATATCCCCCGATCCACGCCCTGTTCACAAAGAGCCTCTGCCCTGGCGCGGAACGCTTCATAGCGCATCCATCTTCCGGTTTCCTCTGTCGTCTCACCCCGGGCCTCCGCCGCGGCACGGCAGTCAAACTCCACTGAATAGCAGTCCAGCCCGCTCTCCCGGCAGAGCCGTTCTACAAAGGCCTGATCCGCCTCCGCCTCTCCCGGGCGGATTTTGTGATTGACATGAACCGGATACAGCTTCAGGTCCAGCTCCCCGGAAAGACTTTTCAGCACGTTAAAAAGGCACATGGAATCCGGACCTCCTGAGAGTCCGATCACAATGTGCTGGTGTTCTCTTATCAGGCTGCTGTTTCTGACAGCGTCAACTACGGTATTCATGGTTGTATTATACCATTCCGGCGGGCAGATTCAAACAGGAAATCGGTTTTCATCCGGAACATTTCTCAGTCCCTTCGCATCCCGCCTCCGCCTGTCGCATCCGGGAAAAAAATCATTTCTCCTCCGCAGCAGCATCGTCCGGAATATACTTCACGATTCCCTCGATAGGGCATTGATAAATATTGCAGAGATCGTTCAGCGTCGTCGTGTTCACCGGTTTGTTATGCCGCAGCCGGTCGATTGTGGACGAGCTGAAATGATACTCGTTGATCAGAGCATACGTAGTGATTCCCGATTCTTTTGTCCGTTCCCAGAATGGTTCATAACTGATCATACAACCTGCACCGTCCCGGAACAATTATAAAAGGTCAGTCGGCAGGTTGACTATGCTCTATAAAGCGACTATACTGTAAAGTACAGGTAACTCGCGGTTCTCTTCCGCGCAGTCGCTCTGTCTAAAAATCAGAAGAAGCCGTTGCCCCGCCTGTGCGGGGGGACGGCTTCTTCCGTTCATATCCCGTAAAACCGTTTCGCGTTTTCGCAGGTGATCGCCGCGACATCCTCGTAGCTCATTCCCTTCAGTACCGCGACCCGGCGGGCCACATATTCCACATAGGGAGGCATGTTCGGTCTCCCGCGTTTCGGCTCCGGCGCCAGATACGGCGAATCTGTCTCAACCGTCAGAAACTCCGGCGGAATCGCCTGTGCGACCTCGACGGTTCTGCGGTTGTTCCGGAAAGTGACCGGGCCGCAGATCGAAATCGTCGCGCCCAGCCTCACGTACTGTTCCGCGGTTTCCCGACTTCCGGAGAAACAGTGGATCAGAACTCTGCTGTCCGGCAGCTCCTCTCCGTCCGGCCCCTTTCTGGCCGGAAAGGCCGACTGCCGTTCCCGGCTGAATGCGCCCTCCTCCTTCAGAATCTCCATCGTCTCCTGCTCCGCGTCTCTGGAATGAATCACGATGGGCATGGACAGCTCATTGGCCATGCGGATCTGCTCCCGGAACCATTTCCGCTGCACATCCCGTTCGGAATTATCATAATAGAAATCCAGTCCGATCTCACCGATGCCCTTCACCCTCGGATGCGCCGCAAGACTCCGTATTTCCTCCAGCGTGGCTGCGCCGCTCTCGAGATCCTTCGCATCATGCGGATGCACGCCGACGACGGCGTAGCACCACTCCCAGGTCTCCGCATCTCTGACCGCCTGCCGGGAAGTCGCAATGTTTGAACCACCGTCCATAACATAGGCCACCGGCGAAGCCTCGACAGCCTCCGCCAGTTTTTTCCGGTCCTCCTCAGAGAAGGATTCCTCGTTGATGTGCGCGTGCGCGTCAAATAATATTTTGTTCATGGAAATGCTCCTAATTCACCGCGTTCCCGTCGGGAGCCTCCGTGGTCACCAGCTTCACATGCTTTCCGTCCTCTGCGAACAGAATCATGCCCTTGGATTCCATCCCCCGGAGCTTGCGCGGCTTCAGATTCGCCACAACGATAACCTTCTTCCCGACCATCTCCTCCGGACGGAAGTCCTTCGCGACGCCGGAAATGATCTGGCGTTTTTCCGTTCCCATCTGCACCTGGAAGACCAGCAGCCTGTCCGCGTCCGGATGCTTTTCCGCAGACAGAATCGTTCCCACGCGGAAGTCCATTTTATCGAAGTCGCCATATTCGATTTCCGGCTTCAGCTTCAGCGGAATGTTCTCTCCGTCTCCGTCCTTCGCCGCTGCCTGCTGCTTTTTCAGCTCGTCCAGCTCCTTCAGTTCTTTTTCGATGTCAAGGCGCGGGAAGATGGCTTCGCCGCGGCATACTCTGTTTCCTTCCAGAAGATCGAAGACAAAGGTGTCCTCCCACCGGATCTCCCCGGTGATTCCAAGCTGCTCCCGGATCTTCTCTGTGGTGGTGTGCATATACGGATAGATCAGAATGGAAATAATCCGCAGCGACTCCGCCAGATTGTGCATACAGGTATCCAGCTCCGCCTTCCGGCTTTCGTCCTTCGCCAGAATCCACGGCGTCTTCTCATCGATATATTTGTTGGCGCGGCGTACCAGCACCCAGATATTCTCCAGCGCGCTGTTAAAGGCAAACCGGTCCATGTCCTTCTCCACCTCAGGCGCGACGCTGACCGCCAGACTCTTCAGTTCGCGGTCGATCTCATCCTCCGTCGCCGCCCCGGGAATAACGCCTCCGCAGTATTTCTCGATCATGGCTGTGGTTCTGGACACCAGGTTCCCCAGGTCGTTGGCCAGATCGAAGTTCATTCTCTTCAGCATCACTTCATTGGTAAATACGCCGTCCTGCCCGAAGGTGTATTCCCGCAGCAGGAAATATTTCAGCGCATCGATGCCGTAGCGGTCGATCAGGACCACCGGATCTACAACGTTCCCCTTGGACTTGCTCATTTTGCCGCCGTCGATGAGCAGCCAGCCGTGCCCCAGCACCTGCTTAGGCAAAGGCAGATCCAGCGACATCAGCATCGCGGGCCAGATGATGGAGTGGAAACGGACGATTTCCTTGCCCACCAGATGGACATCCGCCGGCCAGTATTTGTTATACAGCTCCGGGTCGTCGGGGTAGCCAAGCGCCGTGATATAATTCGTGAGCGCATCCAGCCAGACATAGATGACATGCTCCGGATCGCCGGGCACCGGAATCCCCCACTTGAACGTCGAGCGTGAGATGCAGAGATCCTCCAGCCCCTGTCTGACGAACTCCTCCATCTCATGTCTTCTGGTATCCGGCTTCAGGAAATCCGGATTTTTCTCAAAAAGCTCCAGAATCCGGTCCTGGTATTTGGAAAGGCGGAAGAAATACGCCTTCTCATGAGCTTTTTCCACCGGTCTTCCGCAATCCGGGCAGCAGCCGTCCACCAGCTGGCTCTCCGTCCAGAAGGATTCGCAGGGCGTACAGTACCAGCCCTCGTACTCGCCTTTGTAAATATCCCCCTTCTCGTTCATTTTGTTGAAGATCGCCTGCACGCGGCTGACATGCCGCGGCTCCGTCGTGCGGATAAAGTCATCGTAGGAGATCTCCATGGTGGCCCAGAGCTTTTTCACTCCTGCAACGATCTCATCTACATATTCCTGGGGCGTAACGCCCTTCTCCTCCGCGATTTTCTGGATCTTCAGACCGTGCTCGTCCGTTCCCGTCAGAAAATGCACATCATAGCCTGACAGGCGCTTGAATCTGGCAACCGCGTCCGCCATGACGGTGCAGTAGGTATGGCCTATATGCAGATTCGAGCTCGGATAATAGATCGGGGTTGAGATGTAATATGTTCCCTTGCTTGCTTTGTTTTCAGACATCAAATCATTCCTTTCTTCTCCCCGTCGAATGGGACGGGGGCATTGACATTATTAGGATAGCACACGGAGGAACAAAATTCAATTCTGACCGTCGCAGATCAATGAACAATTGAACCGGAAACCCGCACATGTTATTATGATATGTATGTTTTTTTTAATGCGTGCTCAGCAAGTACTGTATTTTGTTCCACAGGAGGCGTAACATGAATCAGAAAGAGCTCAATGAAATCCGCCGGCGTTTCAAGCCAGATCACAATGCCATCAGCAGGATCTACGGCTGCTATGTCAACGGCAACAAAGAACCGATTACATATATCGACACTTCTCTGGGGCTCATGCCAGAGGAAGAGCAGGAGATGTATCTGGGGCTTCTGAAGAAGTCTCTGTCCGGCGCGCTCGGACGGAATCTGATCGATATTGAATTCTCCACTGCGCAGGTGGAGAACAGCGGGGAGCATCGCCTGCTTCAGACTGTGCGCCAGTCGGGCCTGGAGAACAAAGACGCCCGCGAAGAGCTGTGCCGACGCATCATTGACGCCATGGATCCGAGAGACACAAACTACCTCATCCTCCTGGCCTCAGACACCTATGACGTACCCTTCCGCGGCAGCGACGACGCGGTCATGGATGACGCCTCCGAGGCAGTCTACCAGTATTTTGTCTGCAGTGTCTGCCCGGTGAAGGATCCGAAGCTGGAGCTGATCTACAACAGTCAGGAGCACTCGTTCCGCAGCACATCCACAGGTCATATCGCCCTCGCGCCTGAGCTGGGATTTCTGTTCCCCGCCTTCGACGACCGTTCAGCGAATATTTACAACGCTCTTTTTTACAGCAAAAATCCCGACGAGATACACCAGAACATCATCGACGCACTGTTTCACGTGGACCCGCCCATGTCTGCCGAGGAACAAAAGATTCTGTTCGACGATGCTCTGAGCAGCGCGCTGCAGGAAGACTGCTGCTACGATGTCGTACAGTCTGTCCACGAGCAGGTGCGCTGCCGCATCGCGGATCACAAGGAAAGCAAGGATCCCGAGCCTCTCGTCCTATCCATCCCCGAAGTCGGCGACGTCCTGCGGCACAGCGGCGTACCTGCCGAAAAGGCCGAGGCGTTCCAGCAGGAATGCCGCGACCGCTACGGAGAATTCGCGGAGCTGAATCCCCGCAACATTATCGAAACCGGGAAATTCCGGATCGAGACGCCCGACGTAAAGATTTCCGTGACGCCGGAATACAGCAGCATGATCGAGACCCGCGTCATAGACGGAAGCTCCTACATTCTGATTCCGGCCGGCGACGGCGTGGAAATCAACGGGATTCCGGTGAATGTTTCAGGCTTTTCCGGCGAGACAGAAGACAGCGGAGAGTAGCTGTATCCGCCGTCCATCGTCTTCGTCCGCTGCATTATACGGGGATTCTCCGGGTTATTCCGCTTATGCGAACGGGGATTCGAGGGTAATTTTTGATATTTTATACGGGGATTTCGGCGGTAATCTTGTTTGTACGAGATAGATTTTCTCACTTCAACGGGAACTAAAGTCAATCCGATTGAAGTAAAGTCCGGAAACTACAGAGGACATAAATCTTTAGATGTATTCCGTGACAGATTCAGCAGCCGGATAAAAGATATATACCTTGTTCATACAAAGGACTATAAACAGGAGAAAGGTATTCATTATCTGCCGGTATATATGATACCGTTTTTATAAAAGGCAGTGTATATGTTCCGCAACCTGCCGCGCCTCTGCCTGCCCGACGCTCCGGATTCGTCAGATACACAGACGGAGGATCAGTTGTCTCCGCAGCTCCTCTGCATCTCTGTGCGAAAGAAGGGCCGCAGTTTCCCGCGACCCTTCTTTCTGTTAAAGAATATATAGATAAGATGATTTACACGATTTGTGTCAGGCTGCTGAGCTGCTGCAGCCTGTTCCGGTTCATGGGTCTGACTCCCTGAAGACGGTAGTGAAGGCCCATCCTGTCATATTTGTTCTCTGCCATGTTATGATAACCCAGCAGCTCGATCTTCTTCACCGAACGGATTTTCCTGAGGAACTCGTTCAGACTGTAAATGTACTGCTCGTCATCGTTGAAGCCCGGAACAATTACCTGACGAATCCAGATCGGCTTGTCCAGACGGTTGATCACCTCGATCAGACGGAACAGGGGACTCTGCTCCCGGCCGGTCAGCTCCCGGAATTTCTCCGGATCGATATGCTTGATATCCAGCAGAAGCATATCTGCCGCGTCAATGACCTGCTCTGACATATCGTCAAAATACGTTCCGCTGGTGTCAATCGCCGAGGAGATTCCTTCTCTCTTCAGTGCGCGCACCGCTTCCAGAACGAATTCGCCCTGCAGCAGCGGTTCGCCGCCGGAAAATGTGACGCCGCCGTTGGCGCCGTAATACGGTCTTCCCCGTCTGGCGCGGCGCACGACCTCCTCCACGGTGATTTCCTTTCCGCCTGCCGGATTCCATGTGTCCGGGTTATGGCAATAAGCGCACCGGGCAGGACAGCCCTGCAGAAAGAATACGGTACGGATCCCCGGACCGTCAACCGCTCCGAACGTCTCTATTGAGTGTAATCTACCTGTCGCCATGTGTCAACCTGCTCCTCTGAATTCAAAATACTTTGCAAATACTCTTTCATCCGCCTCGGCGCTGCCGGCAGACTGCCGTCAGCACCCGCAGAGCCCGCGCGGAGCTCTGCGGGCGGACATTATCCTATATCTTAAATCGCCTCGTGGAAGGTTCTCTCGATGACTTCCTTCTGGTGGGCCTTGGACAGCGCGTTGAAGCGTACCGCGTATCCGGAGACGCGGACGGTCAGACTCGGATATTTATCCGGATTGTTGTACGCGTCGATCAGAGTCTCGCGATTCAGCACGTTCACATTGAGATGATGCGCACCCTGATTGAAGTATCCGCTCAGCAGAGTGACCAGGTTATCTGTCCGCTGTTCCCTGTCTTTGCCGAGGGAATCCGGGGTGATGCTGAAGGTGTTGGAGATTCCGTCCTGGCAGGTGTTCCAGTCGATCTTGGCCACCGAGTTCAGCGACGCGACCGCTCCGTGGGTATCCCGCTGATGCATCGGATTGGCTCCCGGCGCGAACGGCGTCGTCGCCCGGCGTCCGTCCGGCGTGTTTCCGGTCTTCTTTCCGTACATCACGTTGGATGTAATCGTCAGCACCGACAGAGTGGTGACCGCGTTTCTGTAAGCAGGATGCTTTCTCAGCTCCGCAATGGACTTTTCCGAGATCGCGACCGCGATATCGTCTACCCTGTCGTCATCATTGCCGTACTTGGGGAAATCGCCCTCAGTTTTGTAGTCCACGATAATCCCTCTCTCATCACGGATCGGCGTAACCTTCGCGTATTTAATCGCGGACAGGGAGTCCGCCGCTACCGAGAATCCCGCGACGCCGAACGCCATCAGCCTCTTCACCTCGGAATCCAGGAACGCCATCTGCGATCTCTCGTAATCATATTTGTCGTGCATGAAGTGGATGATGTTCATGATGCGTGCGTATACGCCCATGAGCCATTCCAGATAAATATTGTATCTTCTCCACACCTCGTCGAAGTCCAGCGGGCCGTCGCCCATGGGCTCCATCTGCGGTCCCACGCGCTCGCCTGTGCGCTCGTCAATTCCGCCGTTGATAGCCAGCAGCAGGCACTTGGCAAGGTTGCACCGCGCGCCGAAGAACTGCATCTGTTCTCCCATCTGAATCGCGGAAACACAGCAGGCGATGGAATAGTCGTCTCCGTAATTCGGTCTCATTTTGTCGTCATTCTCATACTGAATTGAATCCGTGTCGATGGAGACCTGAGCGCAGAATCTCTTGAACGGCTCCGGCAGCTTCTCCGACCAGAGAACCGTCAGATTCGGTTCCGGCGCGGGGCCAAGATTGTACAAAGTATTCAGATAGCGGTAAGTCATCTTGGTGACTCTGTGTCTGCCGTCAGCGCCGATGCCGCCCAGGCCCTCAGTGATCCACATGGGATCGCCGCCGAACAGCTCGTTATACTCATTCGTCCTCAGATGTCTCGCCACTCTGAGCTTGAGGATGAAGTCGTCCACGAATTCCTGAATCTGCTCCTCAGTGTATCTGCCTGACGCAAGGTCTCTCTCCGCATAGACGTCCAGGAATGTCGCGGTTCTGCCCAGAGACATCGCTGCTCCGTTCTCCTCCTTGATGCCCGCCAGATACGCGAAGTACACCCACTGAATCGCTTCCTTCACATCCTGCGCCGGACGGGAGATATCGAAGCCGTAGCCCTCCGCCATCTTCTTGATTTCCTTCAGTGCGGCGATCTGGTTCCAGACCTCCTCGGACAGCCTCACGTTCTCCTCCGTCATCTCCTCGCGGGAGCTGATCTCATCGTGATCCTTCTGCTTCTGCTCGATCAGATAATCCAGACCATAAAGCGCGGCTCTTCTGTAATCGCCGATGATTCTTCCGCGTCCGTAGGCATCCGGAAGGCCGGTGATGAAGCCCAGATGTCTCGCCTTTCTCATTTCCGGAGAGTAGGCCTTGAACACGCCGTCATTGTGAGAGGTCATATAGTTGAACAGGAACTGAATGTTCTCGGGAAGCTCTTCACCGTACTCCGCAACCTCTTCCCGGACCATTTTGATTCCGCCGAAGGGGCAGATTCCCCTCTTCAGCGGTTCATCCGTCTGCAGTCCCACGATGATGTCTCTGTCCTTATCGATGTATCCCGGTTCAAACGCGTTGATGCGCATGATTCTGCTGGCGTCCACCTTCAGCGTTCCGCCGTTCTTCCTCTCTCTGACCAGAAGGTCCTTCACTTTTTCGTTGACCTCGGCCGTCCTCTCCGTGGGGCCCGCCAGGAAGCTGCTGTCGCCGTTGTACTGGGTGAAGTTCAGATTGATGAAATCATCCACAAAGATCTGATCCTGCCAGAGGCCTCCCTTGAACCCTTCCCACTCTTTTCTCATACGATTACTCCTTTCCGTTGTCTATGCCAAATGCTTTCTATCAGCCGCGAAATGCGCCGCGCGGCTGTCTGTATCTTGTATACAAGAGCATATTAACATCTTGTCTGTATTCTCGTCAACCCCCTTTACCAGAATAAAATCATGTATTTTTATCCATACATCCGGGATTCTCCCTATCCGCGCAATCGGAACGGTTATAGGCGTTTTGACGGTTATTTTTCAGGGTACGTTTCCTCTCTGGGAAGAATCCGTACCGGATTCTCTTTGCTGTCCGGTTTTCATACAGTTTTTTCCATTAAAAGTATTTTTATCCCATTTTGCATTTCCGCAGCGGACACGGTATAATAGCATTATAACAGCGGCATAACAAAGGAAGATGACGCGGCAGTAACGTGCGAAAGGAGTCTCCATGGATCTTTCTAAAATCGGCTATTTTCTGACGGCGGCAGAAACACTGAATTTCACGCAGGCGGCGGAGCGCTGTCACATCAGCCAGACAACGATGAGCAAATACATCTCCGGCCTGGAACGGGAGCTGAACTGTATTCTGTTCACGAGAACGCACAGAACGGTGCGCCTGACCCCTGCCGGCGAGCGCTTTTACAACGGAATCCGCGGCATCCTCCTCTCGTATCAGGCTTTGTGCGAGGAGCTCGCGCGGGACGCCGGAAAGGAACTGCGCATCGGCATAGTCGCCACGGATTATATCGATGTCGCCGTGCTGCGGGCGTTTGAAGAGGAAACTCCGGATATCCGCCTCTTTTTCCGATATGATGAGAAGGAGCGGATGCTTCAGGAGCTTCAGGACCGACGCGTGGACGCTCTGATTGCGCCGGATGTGCTGGAAATCGGCGGCAGGAATCTTCGCCGGCTTCCGATTCTGCGGATTGACGAGGATCTTGTATGCTCCCGGCAGCTTCTGGAGACTTGCGGGTCGCTTGTGCGGGTGATTGAGTCGACGCCTTTTATTACAAAGACCGATTCGACGGCCTATCACAGCGCATGCCGCCGGATGCTCCGCCGTCATCTGGGCGCGGATTTTTCGGACGTTCTTCAGGTTCAATCCTTCGCCGAGCAGCTGATGAACCTCGGCATGTCAAGGGGCTTCGCTCTGATCCCCTCTGGAACCGCCGCGAACACGGAAACCCTCGCGGTTTTTCCCATGCGCGAGATATATTCCGAAACGGCCGAGCTCATTTACTGCGAATCCCATGTACCTGATGCCCTGCGCCGGCTGATCCGATTTGTTTCTGTCCGGACTGATGAAAAAATCGATGAAAAAAAGGAATGAATTCATGACCACAATTCATTTCACAGAGACCCTCCCCTGTGGTAGAGTAGTATCAGCAAAGGGAGGGTCTGTTATGTTTGCAGTTATCATCAATACTATAGCGATCGTCATCGGCACGAGTCTCGGCCTGATATTCAAAAAAGGAATTCCGGAGCGTGTTTCAGACATCATGATGAAGGTGATGGGACTGTGCGTCGTTATCATCGGCCTGCAGGGCTGTATACAGGAGAAAAACGCACTGATCCTCATCCTTTCCTGTGTGGCCGGCGCCGCTGTCGGCGAGCTCTGCGACCTGGACGGCCGGATCAGCCGTGGAACAGAACGGCTCACGAGGCGCTTTGAGAAAAAGGAAGCGGAAGGCGGCCGGATCACAGTAGCGGAGGCCTTTATCAATTCCTGTCTGATCATGAGCGTCGGCGCCATGATGATCGTCGGTTCTCTGGATGCGGGCCTGAAGGGCGACTATACGATGCTCTATACAAAGTCTCTGCTGGATCTCATCACCGGCGTCATGCTGGGCGCCACGATGGGTGCGGGCGTCTACGGATCCGCGCTCTTCACGCTGATCGCTCAGGGAGCCATCGTGCTGCTGTCTTCGTCTCTCGCGCCGTTTCTGTCAGACGCTCTGATTCTGGAGCTTTCCTGCAGCGGAAGCCTGATGATCGTCGCCATCGGCACCAACATGCTTGAGCTCACCAGCCTGAAGGTCATCAACCTTCTGCCCGCATTCCTCGCAGTACCGTTCGCTCTTCAGCTGATGCAGGCGCTGGGGCTGTACTGATGCGGCGGGCGGGCATTACCAGATACCCATCACCCGCTGAAGCACCAGACTCACGACCGTGATTCCGATCCAGCAGCAGAGTCCCATGAGAATGGGTTTCCCGCCGTTCTTCACCAGTTCCACAATGTTCGTGTTCAGGCCGATCGCCGCCATCGCCATGATAATGAAAATCTTGCTGAGTTCCTTCAGCGGCGTGAATATGTCCGCAGGAACGCCGGCGCCGGTCGCCGCTGTCGTAATTACAGACGCAAGAATAAAATAGAGAATGAACATCGGAAAAACACTGAGAACCGGAACCTTTTTACCTTCCGCGCGTTCTCTGACCTCCTCATCCCGCGTCCGCATGAATGCGATCGCCATCGTAATCGGAATAATCGCCAGAGTCCGTGTCAGCTTGACCGTAACCGCCTTGTCCAGTGTCGCCGTGCCGAGATTCCACATACTGTCCCAGGTCGCCGCCGTCGCAGTCACCGACGACGTATCGTTCACCGCCGTTCCGGCGAAAACGCCAAACGCCTCTCCGCTGGCGGTATCAAAGCCAAGCAGATGTCCGAGAGGCGGAAACAGAACCGCAGCCAGAACGTTGAAGAAGAAAATCACTGAAATTGCCCGGGCGATATCCTCGTCTTTCGCATCAATTACACTTGCCGTTGCCGCCACTGCAGAACCTCCGCAGATGGACGAGCCGACTCCGATCAGCATGGAAAGCTGTCCCGGCGTCCCTGTCGCTTTATGAAGGAGCCAGGCGATGACCAGCGATGTAGTGATCGTACAAAGGATAATCGGCAATGACTGTTTTCCCGTCTGCGCGATAACGCCGAGATTCAGACCGAATCCCAGTAATACCACGGCCGTCTGCAGAATCTTCTTTGAGGTAAAAGCGATTCCCGCACGGTACACACCTTTGTCACGCAAAGCCAGACAGAACACCATCCCGATCAGGATCCCGAAAATCGGCCCTCCCACCACCGGGAACGCCCTTCCCAGCAGCCATGCCGGCGCGGCGATTCCGCCGCAGAGCAGAATTCCTCTTCCATTCGTTTTCACAAATTCCATTCTGTTTTTTCCTCACTTTCTCCGTTTATCCGCCGTCAGCGGACTTCTCACATCATACCCTCTTTCAACTATAAAGTAAAATCATATTTTTTCATGTATTCATACGGAAATTTTATGATACAATGGTATATGTATTATCGTCATTTCAGGCACACGGCTTCAGAGGAGGAATTTCAGCATGTTGGATTATCGGTTTCAGACCTTTCTCACGGTCTGCGAAACCCTGAACTACACCCGCGCGGCGGCGAAACTCGGTCTTACGCAGCCGGCGGTGTCACGGCACATCAGAAGCCTGGAAGAGGAATACGGCGTACCGCTCTTTGTGCACAAAAATAAGCGCATATCGCTCTCCCCCGCAGGAACTCTGCTGATGCGTCACGCCCGGACGATCCGCAGCGACGGGGAGCTTCTGCGTCAGCAGCTGAAGGACACGGATGCGCAGGTCCGAGAGCTTCGCATGGGCACCACCAAAACCATCGCCGACTTTGTCATCGGCCGCCCGATGGTTCGTTTTCTGCGCAGGAACCCCGAGCTCAGCCTTCATCTGTCCGCTGCCAACACGACAGAGCTGCTGGAGCGGATCCGGCAGGGTACGCTGGACGTGGCGCTGGTCGAAGGGCATTTTGATTCCCGGGAATTCGATTCCTGCCGGTACAGCACAGAAGACTTTATCGCGGTAACATCGGCAAAGCATGCTTTTGCACACGAACCGCTGAAGCTCCGTGAGGTTCTGAATGAGCCTCTGCTGATCCGGGAACCGGGCTCGGGCACTAGGGATATCCTTGAGAAAAACCTCGCCGCGGCGGAGCTGAACATCGGCGATTTCAGCCGGTGCGTCGAAATCGGAAGTATGCATATCATCCTCCAACTGCTGGAGGCGGATATGGGAATCTCCTTCATGTACCGCGCGGCGGCGGCAGAAGCATTGTCACGGGGAAGCCTGCGGGAGCTCCGGCTGCGTGATTTCCGGGTGCGTCACGATTTCAGTTTCGTATGGAACAAAGGGAGCCTTTTCGCGGATACGTTCCGCGAAATCTGCCTGGAACTTCGGGGATAAGCCGCCCGCACCGCATCAGACAGAAAGCCGCCGCACCTGCGCCTCTCAGCGCCCGGTACGGCGGCTTTCCCGTCTTCCGACATATCATTTCTATCTGCTTTCGCAGACTTAATCCTCCAGATCCTCTCCGGCCCAGTCGTCGCTGGACCATTCCTCGTCCGGCCAGTCCTCGTTGACGAAAATACGCTTCATGACCTGATCCATTCCGATAACCAGAGTCACTCCGGTGACTACGCCGACTCCAATGACCGCCAGCATCACCTTCGCGGCCTTAGACGTGGTCTTTCTGCCCTGATCCGCTTTGTTCGCGCTCATCTTGTTCATGTTCTACCTCCTTCAGATCATCTGTACATTCTTGTCCTGACAAAGTCAACTACCAGATCCGCAGCCGCCTCTTCGGATATGTAGCTGCTGTTAATGCTGAGATTGTAGTTTTCATACGCTCCCCATTTCTGGCAGGTGTGGTAATTATAGTAATTCGCCCGGGCCTTGTCGTAGGTCGCGATCTTCTTTCTGACCTCCTCCGGGTCGTCCCCGTATACCTCCACACAGCGTTTGACCCGATCCGGAAGCTCCGCGTAGATGAAGACGTTGGTCACATTCGGAATGTTCTTCAGAATGTAATCCGCACAGCGTCCGACAATGACGCCCTCGCCGAGCTCGCCGATCTGCTCGATGATATCGAACTGTGTCAGAAAGAGCTTCTCGTTCATGGAAATCGGTTCGCGGTAGATATTATCGCCGAACACCATCGCGGAGGACAGCGTATAGGTAAACGCACTCTTCGCTCTCAGCTCCGCCGATTCAATCACCTCGCGGGAAAGACCGCTTTTCTTGACGGCGATGTCAATGATTTCCTTGTCATAGCACGGGACACCCAGCTTCTCCGCAATCATGGCACTGATCTGTCTGCCGCCGCTTCCGTATTCTCTGCTTACTGTGACTAGCTTCTTCATTTGCCTCACCCCTTCTTTGTATATCATCATTATATACTAAATGCAGCGGAAAAGAAACAGCATTTTTCAGACAATATTTTCGCAGGGCGCGGGCGCGGCCTGCTTTAGATCTGCTGTCGTCGGGCAGATTGCGCAGGCGCGAGGCCGACCAGCCTCGCATTCACAGACATCAGGCGATGCCGTCGTCGCGCCGGCTGCCTCAGGACACCTTCTCGAACTGAGAATTGTAGAGATCCGCGTAGAATCCGTTTTGCGCCAGAAGCTCCTCATGAGTCCCCTGCTCAATAATGTCGCCGTGGTTCATGACCAGAATCAGATCAGCGTTCCGTATCGTGGAAAGGCGATGAGCGATGACAAAGCTGGTCCGCCCCTCCATCAGAGTGTCCATGGCGGCCTGGATCTGCTCCTCTGTACGGGTATCCACCGATGAGGTGGCCTCGTCCAGAATCAGCACACGGTTATCCGCCAGAATCGCCCGGGCGATGGTGAGCAGCTGCTTCTGCCCCTGAGAGACATTGGTGGCGTCCTCGTTCAGCTCCATATCGTAGCCTCCCGGCAGAGTCCGGATGAAGTGATCGGCGTGAGCCGCCTTCGCCGCAGCGATGACTTCCTCATCCGTCGCGTCCAGACGTCCGTAGCGGATGTTTTCCATAATCGTTCCGGAAAACAGCCATGTGTCCTGCAGCACCATACCGAAGTTCTCCCGCAGCTCGTGACGGTCGAACCGGCGGATATCCACGCCGTCCAGCGTGATACTTCCGGCGTTCACATCGTAGAAGCGCATCAGCAGCTTGACCATCGTGGTCTTGCCGGCTCCGGTCGGGCCGACGATGGCGATTTTATGCCCGGGCTCAGCCTCCGCACTGAAGTCGTTGATGACAATCTGATCCTCGCTGTATCCGAACCGGACATGGTCAAACCGGACGCGCCCCTCAACCTTCTCCAGATGAACCGGATCCGAAGGCGTTAGTTCCTCCTCTTCCTCCGCGAGGAATTCAAAGACACGTTCCGAGGCCGCCGTCATGGACTGCACCTGGTTCATGACCTGCGCGATCTGGGCGATGGGCTGCGTCAGATTCTTGACGTACTGGATGAACGCCTGAATGTCTCCGATTCCGATGGTTCCGCGTATCGCCAGGAAGCCTCCGGAAATAGCGACGCCTGCGTATCCCAGATTTCCGACAAACATCATCAGCGGCTGCATGATTCCCGAAAGACACTGCGACTTCCAGGCGGAATCATAGAGCACGTCGTTGGTCTGCCCGAAGGTTTCTATCACATCGTCCTCCTTGCAGAACGCCTTGATAACCTGCTGTCCGGCGAAATTTTCTTCTACCTGCCCGTTGATATGACCCAGATAATTCTGCTGCGTCTTGAAATATTTCTGCGAGAACCGGATCAGGAGGGTCATCAGCACCGCGGAAACCGGAATGACGACCAGCGCGATCAGCGTCATCAGCGGTGAAATAGTCAGCATCATCACGATCACGCCGATGATAGTTGCCACAGAGGTGATAATCTGCGTAATACTCTGATTCAGTCCGGTTCCCAGCGTATCGACGTCATTGGTGATGCGGGAGAGAACCTCTCCGTATGTCCTGCTCTCAAAGTATTTCATGGGCATCCGGTCAATTTTCTCCGCAATCTCCCGACGCATGCGGTAGCAGATTTTCTGGGTGATTCCCGTCATGATCCAGCCCTGCAGAAACGCGAACACCGCGCTTGCGATATACAGACTCAGCGTTATCAGGAGGATACGGGCGATTGTTCCGAAATCAATTCCTCCGGTTCCGCTGATCTTCCGCATGAGTCCTTCGGCAATCTCTGTGGTGGCGTTTCCCATGATTTTCGGTCCCATCACGTTGAATACCGTGGACGCGGCCGCGAATATCATCACGAAAAACACGCCGATTCTGTATCTTCCCATATACCGGAGCAGGTCCCCGAAGGATCTCCGGAAATGCTTCGGTTTTTCACCGGGGATCATCCCCGCAGGTCCGCTGTGTCCGCCGGGGCCCCCCGGTCCGGGATGCCTGCGGGGCGCCGTTTTCATCGAACTGTCTTCCTTCATTTATATCCCCTCCAATTCCGTACTGGAAAGCTGCGATTCCGCGATCTGGCGATATACCTCGCAGTTCTCCATCAGTTCCTGATGGGTTCCCTTCCCCACCATACGTCCTTCATCCAGCACCAGAATCTGGTCAGCGTTCAGGATCGTGCTTATCCGCTGTGCGACAACAATCGTGGTCGCGTCTTTTACCTTCTCAGACAGCTTTTTCCGCAGCTTCGCGTCTGTCTTCATGTCAAGCGCCGAAAAGCTGTCGTCGAAAATCAGGATCTTCGGCCGCCGGGCGATGGCTCTGGCAATGGCGAGCCGCTGCTTCTGACCTCCGGACACGTTGCTTCCGCCCTGTGATACGTCACTTTCAAAGCCCATGTTTTTTTCCTCGATGAAGTCCGTCGCCTGGGCGATCTCCGCAGCCTCCCGCATTTCCTCGTCGGACGCGTCTTTGTTCCCGAAGCGTATGTTGGAGGCGATGGTTCCGGAGAACAGCACTCCCTTCTGCGGAACAAAGCCTATTTCGCCGCGCAGGGCGCGCAGGCTCAGATCCCGGATTTCCACGCCGTCCACCTTCAGCCTTCCGCCGGTAATGTCGTAGAAACGGGGAATCAGATTCACCAGAGTACTTTTTCCGGAGCCTGTGCTCCCGATAATAGCTGTGGTCTTCCCCGGCTCCGCGGTAAAGGTGATATCTGTCAGCACATTATGCTCCGCGTCCGGATAACGGAAGTCCACATGCTCGAATTCCACAACGCCCTTCGGCGCGCTGATTTCCCGGGGATGCTCCGGATCCTGAATCGAGGAGCCGGTCCGGATGACCTCATCGATCCGCTCCGCCGCAACGCCTGCTCGGGGAAGTATGATGGACATGACCGTGATGATTAAGAAGGACATGACGATCATCATCGAATATGTAATGAACGCGGTCATCGCGCCTACCTGAAGAGTTCCGTCGTCAATGCGGTGCGCCGATACCCAGGTAATCAGAACGATCAGCGCGAACATGAACATCTGCATGGACGGCTGCATCAGCGTCATGACACGGTTGGTAAACAGCTGTGTCTTTTTCAGCCTCTCATTGGCGACATCAAACCGCTTCTCTTCCTCCTTCTCTCTCCCGAAGGCGCGGATTACCGAAAGTCCGGTGAGAATCTCCCTTGAGACCCGGTTCAGACCGTCCACAAGCTTCTGCATAATACGGAACTTCGGAAGCGTGACTGCGAAGAGAACGCCCACAAACGCAATGATCATCAGAATCGCCAGAGCGATGATGTATCCCATATGAGCGCCGGTCTGTGCCACCTTGATAATGCCCCAGATTCCCATAATCGGCGCATACATGACCATGCGCAGCATCATCGTCGTCACCATCTGGATCTGCTGCACGTCGTTGGTACAGCGTGTAATCAGCGACGCGGAGGAGAATCTGCCGATCTCCGCATTGGAAAAGCTCATCACGTTCCGGAACAGTTTCCCCCTCAGGTCGCGCCCCACAGAAGCGCCGATCCGAGCCGCGAAGAAGGACGCCACTGCCGCGGCGATAAACATCATCAGCGCCATCAGGAACATCCTGCCGCCCTCTCTCCATAAATACTGCTTCTGAATCCGGTCCACATTCATCCCCGCCGCCTTGTCACATCCGGCCGCATAGGCAATTCCCATGGATTTCAGCGTCTGCGTCCCCACAGAGTCGATGGTCTCCTCCATCTGTTTCTTCGCCTTTGTCACCGCCGAGTCCGACATGGCTCCGGAATCGATCATGCTCTGCATCATCGAACGCATGTCTACATATGTCTTCACCTTTCCGTTCTCATCCTCCGCCCGGAAGGTGTCGATGTCATAATGAAGCAGCTCTCCGATTTCCTTTACCGACATATCGTCAATACGCGATGCGACAGTCCTGCTCTGAGGGTTCTTCTGCTGCAGCAGAGAAGAACGGATGATTTTTCTGAACCGGGACACACTGGTATGCCCCATCTCGTAGGTGAGCACGATCGGAGTCAGAAGCTCCTGATCCAGCTCGTCCAGCCTGTCTCCATCCGTGACGTTCAGAACATACCGGCTCCCCTGTCTGGTGTAGATGCTCTTCCACGTCTTTTTCTCCGTCTTTGTCATGAAGATTGACGCAGATTTATACTCCTCCGCCGTCATCTTCTCCGGCACGATATGCTCAATGCCCTTGTTCTGAATCCCCACATCGATGATGTCCTGTGTGTACTCCGGCAGCGCCAGGTCACAGTAAGCCTGGATGCAGAGCATCAGCGCCAGGATTATCACCGTGACCCGATAGGGCTTCAGGTTCCCGATTATTTTCCTCATATATTTTCGTCTCCCTTCCCTTTATCACAGCGCTCTGCCTTCTCCGCCTCTGCGGCGTCCACCAGCCGCGTCAGGGAATCCAGCAGCATTCTGACGTTTTCCCGTCCCATCCGGAGGAAAATCCCCCGAAAGAACTGATCCATCTGCGCCCTGCACTGTCCGCATTTTTTCCATCCTTTTTCAGTGAGGCGCACCAGCGTGTTCCTCCGGTCACCGGGATCCGCAGACCTCTGGGTATATCCCTTCAGCTCGAGATTCCGCAGACTCCGTGAAACGGCCGGCGGCGGCACCGGCAGCGCCTGTACGATATCCGATACCCTGACGTAATCTCCGTCCCTCATCTCATGCCCGATGGCGATCATGGTATTCAGGTCCCCTTGATTCAGCTCGCAGTCCTTTATCTGCGGATGAAGCCGCTTGATGCGTCCGATCAGATGAATCAGCTCCCGCTGCTCTTCACGAATCCGTTCATTTTCCTCATTTCCTGCATTCTTCCTGTCCATACGTCCTCCCTCCGCGCCGTTCTGTCTGTCCGCGCACGCATATTGTTATCTTTGTTAATAATTAACAATGTTAATTATTGTAGCACCGCGCCCTCACCGTGTCAAGAAAAAACTCCGCAACGGTCATGTAAACTTTTGTAAAAATTCCAGCCGCGTAACATTTGTTACCGTCGTCCCCCCCACTGACGTGATATCATGCAGATAACATACGAAACCGATACGCAGTGACGGCGCCCCGGGATCCGGCTTTTCCGAGCCGCTCAGAGCGCACGCTCAGCGAACGCCATGAAAACGGAGGTAATCAATATGGAAAACAAAATGTTCTGCTATCAGTGTCAGGAAACCGCCGGCTGCACGGGCTGCACCGTGTCCGGAGTATGCGGCAAGAAGCCGGAGGTCGCTGCGATGCAGGATCTGCTGATTTATGTCACAAAGGGACTTTCCGCGGTCGCCTGCCGGCTCCGTCAGGAAGGAACCGCGGTCAGCAAGGATGTCAATCATCTGGTGACGCTCAATCTGTTCACTACAATCACAAATGCTAACTTCGACAAGGACGCCATCGTGGCCAGAGTCAAGGAAACTCTGGCAGTCAAGCAGCAGCTTCTGGGTCAGGTTCACAACAACAACGACCTGCCGCCGGCCGCGCTGTGGAACGGAAGCGAGGACGAATACGCGGCCAAAGCCGCCGCCAACGGAGTTTTGTCCACCAAGGACGAGGACGTGCGCTCCCTGCGCGAGCTGATCACCTACGGTCTCAAGGGTCTCTCCGCATATACGAAGCATGCGAACGCGCTGCTGGAGGATGACGCCGACGTCGATGTGTTCATTCAGGAAACGCTGGCGAAGACTCTGGACGACTCGCTGTCCGTGGACGACCTGGTTGCACTGACGCTGGAAACCGGAAAATACGGCGTACAGGGCATGGCGCTGCTGGACAAGGCAAACACCGGCGCCTACGGCAATCCGGAAATCACCAAGGTGAACCTGGGCGTCCGCAGCAATCCGGGAATCCTGGTCTCCGGTCACGACCTGAAGGACCTGGAGATGCTTCTGGAGCAGACAAAGGGAACCGGCGTGGACGTCTACACTCACTCCGAGATGCTGCCGGCCCACTACTATCCGTTCTTCAAGAAATATGACAACTTCGTAGGCAACTACGGAAACGCCTGGTGGCAGCAGAAGGACGAGTTCGAGAAATTCAACGGACCGATCCTGATGACCACCAACTGCATCGTCCCGCCGAAAGACAGCTACAAAGACCGTCTCTGGACCACCGGCGCCGCCGGATATCCGGGATGCAGACACATCGACGCGGCCTACGGTGAGGTAAAGGACTTCTCTCCCATCATCGAGCAGGCGAAGAGCTGTGCCGCTCCCACAGAGCTGGAGCAGGGTGAGATTGTCGGCGGATTCGCGCACGAGCAGGTGTTCGCACTGGCCGATCAGGTTGTGGACGCCGTCAAGTCCGGCGCGATCAAGAAGTTCGTCGTAATGGCAGGCTGCGACGGTCGTCAGAAGGCGAGAAGCTACTATACGGACTTCGCGAAGGCTCTGCCGGAGGATGCGGTGATCCTGACTGCAGGATGCGCCAAGTACAAATATAACAAGCTGGGACTGGGCGACATCAACGGGATCCCCCGTGTTCTCGACGCCGGCCAGTGCAACGATTCCTATTCTCTGGCGCTGATCGCGCTGAAGCTGAAGGAAGTGTTCGGGCTGGACGATGTCAACGATCTGCCGATCGTCTACAACATCGCGTGGTATGAGCAGAAGGCGGTCATCGTACTGCTGGCGCTCCTGTACCTTGGCGTGAAGAACATCCACCTCGGACCGACCCTTCCGGCCTTCCTTTCACCGAACGTGACCAACGTTCTGGTGGAAAACTTCGGAATCGGCGGAATCGGCACAGTCGAGGACGACATTCAGAAATATTTCGGCTGATATTCAACGGCCCGGCGGCCTCCGCGACCGCGGAGGCCGATACAGTCAAAAGCGCCCCGTGCGACACAGTTCGCCGGGGCGTTTTTTTGAGCATTATTCGAAAATCCTCGTAATATCCTGATGCCGGTTGATTACTCGATAAATCTCAACATACTCCTTACCTGCCTTGTAGATAATCACATAGTCTTCCCATATCGCATATTTATAATCTGTCCTTAAACTGACTCGCTTTGAAAGATCTGATCCCATTCCCGGAAACATCTGGAGATTTTCAAATTTACCGTAAATTTCCTTTATGGTCTTTGCCGCATATTCCTCATTGTCTTCAGCAATGTAATCCCGAATATTCTTCAGATCCTTTGCCACAATCGGGTTAATCCGCAATTTTAACATCTTGTTCCCCCACAAGTGCCTTCAATTCATCCAAATCCAGCCATCCCTCACTGTCTTTCACTGCTTCTTCGGCTTCCTGCAACTTCATCAAAAGCTTTTTTTCCGCACGATCACGTTCATAATCTTCAAAATCCACCACCACAAAACGACCTCTGCCATTCTTTGTAAGATATACAGGTTCACCCTTGCGACAGTTTTTCAGGACTTCATTATAATTTCTCAAATCAGATACCGGTAAAATACTCGCCATATACTTTCAGCTCCTTCCTTGATTTTATCTTGTTTCTGCTACTTAATGCGTGCTCAGCTATCGAATATGCTTGAAATATCAATAATACAAAGAGCATATTCGATGGTCTGCCGCAAGGTTTTCAAGCGTTTCATCCGAAAACCCTGCGGCAGCGGGATTCGGAAACGGCCGAATCCCTGAGCACAGGCATCAAGTAGTGTCTGCCGGCGCACACTACCGTTGGATAGATTGTGCGCCGCGGCACTGCTGACAAACTGCCGTCAGCGCCCATTAAGTCCGACGGGGACTTAATGAGCAGATACTACTTATATTATACACAAAAGCTGTAAAATTCAACGTGAATTTTTACAGCTTTTTATTCGAGTGATAATCCAGTCTTTGTTGTTACAGAATTCCGAATCCGAATAACAAATAAAATATCATTCTTTATTGAATATAAACTACATTTGCTATTAATATTCGTGCAAATCACCCTTATTACTTAAGCACTGCTCCTCGCAGAGATACATTGAATTATTCAGAAAAATATATTTAAATGCTATTGTGCGCTCTATCTGTTCAAAAAGTCCGGATGACTGCAACGCTTGATACAAATGTTAAATTGCGTTGCCTGATTAACAGGAAATCCGGCGGCATAATGGGAATAGAATACAGAGAAGCCGACTGCAAAACGGCAAAGACAAATAGGAAAGGCAGGATCAGTTATGACGCTCAGTGAAAATATAAAAAATTTGCGCAAACGAGCAGTAATGACTCTGGAACAACTTGCTGATAAACTCGGCGTTACAAGACAGACCGTGTCAAAATGGAAAATAACATATCTGTTCAGGATGCAGATATATTGTCTGAGACGGCAGATGTTTTTGACGCTTCGGTAAGCGAACTTCTCGGATACGGCGCGGACAACGGTTCAACAAAAGACTATGCCAAAATTTTAGCCTCATTGAATGGGGAACTTGCAGAAAAGCATCTCTTCTGAGGTGGCTTTGTCGTATCGGATCAGCGTGCAGAAAATATGCAGCGACCGGTATTACCGGGCAGGTGAAGAAAATACGCTGAACATAGGACTTCTCGTCAAGGGGAGTCTGAGTGAGTTCAACCGCGGATATGTCGGCAGCGGGCACGAGGAGGCGTCGGTCAACCTGAAAGGTCATAAAACAGTTTCGATGTGCGGAATCAGCTTCGGGTCGCTGGGCAAAGCAGACATCGACGAGCTGCTTTCCTCCGACTGACCGCTGCACCTCTGAAAAACCCTTACGAGGCTTTGTGCTCATGAAACGAGAGTACGAGCCTTTTTTTGTGAACAGGTACAAATCAGAACAGTGTTTTTTTCCTCTGTCCACTTGTTATCTTTCCGCTCCGTGCTATTATAATTAGTATCTGCCCATTAAGTCCCCGTCGGACTTAATGGGCGCTGACAGCAGTTTATCAGCAGCGCCGCGGCGCACAATCAATCCAATGGTAATGTGCGCCGGCAGAACTCGCATTAATATATAAGGAGTGTGAATAAATATGAACAGGAAAATCGGTGTAATCGGCGGCATGGGGCCCATGGCCAGTCAGCTTTTTTATAAGATGGTCACGGAGAAAACGGTTGCGGACAGAGACCAGGATCACGTCCCGATGATGATCCTGAGCGACCCCCAGATGCCGGACCGCACGCAGGCGATTCTCAGCGGAAAGACAGACGAGGTCACGGCGCGACTCCTTGAGGACGCACGGACACTGGAAAACTGCGGCTGCGACGCCATCGCGATCACCTGCAACACGGCTCATTACTTTGCGGACAAAATCGCCGATGAACTGCACATCCCGATTATCCATATGATCCGGGAGACTGCCGGAGAAACCGCAGAGGAAGCGACGGCAACAGGAAACCGCAGAGTCGCCATACTTGCCACGGACGGAACCATCCGAACCGGGCTCTACCAGAAGGCGCTGGAAGCGCAGGGACTTGAGCCCTTTGTTCCCGGCTCCGAGGGTCAGGCGCTGGTCATGCACGAGATTTACGACTGTGTCAAGGCGGGTCTGCCATACGATCGGGAGGCCTGGGCAGACATCCACAGAGAACTGACCGGACACGGATGCGGGCGGGCGCTTCTGGCCTGCACGGAGCTTTCCGTCATCGGCAGCGACAACGACCTGGGCGATATGTACAAAGACCCGCTGGAAGTGCTGGCGCGCCGTGTCATTGAATTTTCCGGGCACAAAGTAAAACCGGGCCGGTAATGCCGATGTGACACCTGCTGATTTCGCCGTTCTGGCGCGCCGGCGAGCTCGCGAGCCGGTCCGGGTACGGCAGTGACGGCATACCGGTGCGTTTGCATATTTTCATTTTTTATTTTGTTTTATGTTTTTGTTTTAGGAGGTAAGTTTTATGAGTAAGAAAGTGCCATGCATTCAGCATGTGATGGACACCAGCCAGGGTCTGAACAGACACATGACGACCCGCGCCGCGATCATGACCGGCGTCGGCGGTACCATCGGAACGGGACTGTTTCTGAGTTCCGGAGACGTTATTTCCACAGCCGGACCGGGCGGAGCCATCGTGATGTACCTCATCGGAGGCCTGATCGTCTGGCTGATGACCACCTGCCTGGGCGAAATGTCTGCCGCCATGCCGGTTTCCGGAAGTCTGCAGGCCTATTCCACAGAATTTATCGGTCCGGCCATGGGTTTCACCATCGGCTGGGTCAACTGGATCGGCGGCGCGATGACCATCACCGCACAGGTTGTGGCCTCCGCCATCATCATGCGGGACATCATCCCCAATTCGCCCACATGGCTCTGGATCGTTGTATTCTCTGCACTGCTGTTCGGCGTCAATATGCTGGACGTAAAAATTTTCGGAAACATCTCCTTCTGGGCCTCCTCAATTAAACTGATCATGATCGTTGCCTTCATCATCGTAGGCGCAGGAATGATGGGGGGTCTCGGAAGCGGAGACGCAGTAGGATTTTCCAACTTCAGCGACGGTGCGTTCCCGACCGGTCTCGCCGGAATGGGAGCAGTCATTCTGACGTCCTTCTACGCCTATGCCGGAACGGAGATCGTTGCGTCTACAGCCGGTGAGATTCAGGACGAGAACAAAATGGGCCGGGCCATCAACATCACTCTTCTGGTTCTGATCGGCTCCGTCGTAATCAGCATCGCCATCGTCGCGGCCCTGCTCCCCTGGCAGCAGGCAAACGTTCTGGGCAGCCCCTTTGTCTACGTATTCCGCAACGCCGGAATGCCCAGCGCAGCCCTGATCGTCAACATCGTTGTTCTGACCTCCGCGCTGACCTCGGGCAACTACTTCACCTTCGCCTGCGCGCGGTACCTGTGGTCCATGGCCAAGTTTGAACAGGCGCCGAAGTATTTCGCAAAGACCAACAAAAACGGCGTGCCGGCTAGATCGCTGATCGTCTCCATGCTCTTCGCGATGATCGGCATCGTCGCTCAGTTCGTCGCAGAAGACACCGTATATCTGTTCATCGTATACTTCATCGGAGGCGCCAACATCTTCATGTATTCCGTAATCTGCATTTCCCAGTACAGATTCAGAAAGCGCTATGTCGCAGAGGGCGGCGATCTGAAGGATCTGAAGTTCCGGGTCGCAAGCTATCCTCTGGTACCGGTTCTGGGCGTTCTGGCCTTCCTGATCATGCTGGTCGTATCCCTTATCGACGCCTCGCAGCGCACAGGAATCATCGTCAGCGCGATCTGCTACATCGGAATCTACGTCCTTGCGACGCTTTATGTAAAGAAACACGGCGACGCGAGAGCGAAGAATATCGATATGTAGTGAACAAAATCATGCGGCAGCACACAGCGCAGTTTGCTGCCGTCACAAATATGACCCGTGTGCGGACTCACTCCGCGCACGGGGCTTCTCCTATCTGATGATCTGACATTCAGGAGGTAATCACATGATTGAGAAAAACAGAATGTATGACAACATGAAAAGGCTCGTCGAGGTTCCCAGCGTTTCCGGCACAGAGGATGAGATTCTGGCCGCACGGAAGCTGGAGGAGCTGCTTTATGAGATTCCTTATTTCGCAGAGCACAAAGACAACGTCCGGCTGGTTCCTCTGGAAAACGATCCCTTTGACAGAGTCATCGTCACCGCTTATCTGGAATGCTGCCCGCAGAGCAAAAAGACCGTCATCCTGACCGGCCACTATGATGTGGTAGACGTCGAGGAATTCGGCAGCCTCCAGAAGGATGCATACGATATCGAAAAAATCAGCCGCGAGATCAATCAGCTTCCGCTGGACGACAGCGCCCGAAAGGATTTCGAAAGCGGTGAATGGTTCTTTGGCAGAGGTACCGCGGATATGAAGTTCGGCCATGCTTTGTGCCTGGAGCTCCTCCGCTATTATTCCGAGAACGGCGGCATCAACGGCAATCTTCTGTACACCGCGGTCTGCGGAGAGGAGACCAACTCGGAGGGAATGCTCCGGGCGGTTCCCTTCTTCAATCAGATGACCGATGAGAAAGGACTGGACTACCAGGCCCTTCTGCTGACCGAATGCTATACTGTGGACGACAAATCCAGGGAGGGCGTCCACTATGTCCACATGGGCGCTTCCGGGAAAATCATGCCCATGTTCTTCTTTGTCGGCGAATCCACCCACGGCGAAGCACCATTCATGGGAATTGACCCAAACCTCCTCTCCGCAGAGGTTTACAGGCGCATGAGCCTCAACGTCGATTTCTGCCAGACCGCGCGGGGCGAAGCGACGCCGGCGCCGGTATGCCTGAAAAGCATGGACCTGAAATCGACCTACTCCGTCTCAATCCCGATGTACGCGGCATCCTACTACAACATCATCAGCGTGGATCTGGATCCGGAGGTCGCGATGAGCAAGCTGAAGGAAATCGCCTTTGAGAGCTTCAACGCGGCGAATGAACTGTACGACCGGAGGATCAGCGAATATGAGGCGCGCTTCGGTATCCGTTCTCAGCGTCACCGTCCGCAGCCCTGCGTCATGACCTTCCGGGAGGTGAACGACGCCGCAAAAGCGAACTACGAGCGGGACCGCGGCGCCGGCGAACCGGACTACGACGCCTATATCGACCGGCTGATTCACGAATGGCAGGCCGAAAATCCGGAAATGCAGACCACAGCCATCCGGACCATGAAAAAAATCTATGAGATGTCCGGATTCAACAGGCCGATGATCATCATTTCCATTATTCCCCCATATTATCCGGATGTTTACCCCGATACCGGCGATCCGAAGGTGAAGAATCTGCTGGAATGCCTGGACCGGACCATTGAATACGCCCGGACAGAGTACGACACGACGCTGGAGGAGCGGGACTACTACATGGGGCTGTCCGACCTGAGCTACACCGGGCTGGATTCTTCCAAGAACTTTGACCAGCTGTTCCAGAACGTGATCGGCGTGAACCATATGTATTCGCTGCCCGAGGAAGATCTCAAGCGCTTCTCGGTCCCCGGCATCGTGCTGGGCGGCTACGGAAAGGACTTCCACAAAAGCACCGAACGCCTGAACAAAAAATACAACTTCGAGGTGCTCCCGTATCTGTACATCAACCTGATTAACGATCTGCTGAAGTGACGGCGGACATTACCCGGTGATGCTGCCAGGAAGCATTGTTTCATCGTTTTTCAAAAGACAGTCTTCGCCCGGCAGTGACGACATCGCCGACAATTCAGGACATATCCGGCTCCCAATCGCAGGGCAGGTTCTTATACTCAATCGCGGGGCAGGCTCTCATAGTCTTTTCCGGATGCTTTATGCCGACAAGACAGCTTTGTAGGTTTTGTAGGTTAACAATTAACCCACAAAACCTACAAAATCTTCTTTTTCTGCAAAGGCTTTCCCGAAAAGGGTGGGGAGAGACTCGCGCATACTCACTGCAGAGATTCACCGCAGCGCCCAGACGCCGCAGATAACCGACCGCCCCGCTGCGAATGCCGCTCCTCCGCAGGGCAGATAACCGCACATGCCGCCCGAATGCCGTTCTCCTCTTGTCATTCCCGCACAGATTGCGTATAATAACCGTAGCAACGCGCCGGCTCCGGCGCACTCTGAGAAAACGGAAGCGGGTTTATTTATGAAATCGGATAACAATGTACAGTCTGTGGACCGTGCGCTGGACATCATTGAAGTCCTCTCCGAGGAAAGCGGCGGCCTGGGGACCACTGAAATCGCGAAACGCCTGAACATGAACAAAAGCACCGTGCATCGCATCGCCGCAACGCTGCTGAACCGGGGATATCTGGCGAAGGACAGGAACGGCAGTTATAAAATCGGACTGGAGCTTATCCGCGCGGTCGGATGTTATATCAACAGTCTGGAACTCCAGACGGAGGCCAGGCCCTATGTCGCCAAAATCACCGGAGAGCTCGGACTGACCTGCCACCTCGGCGTACTCGACGGTGACGAGGTCGTATACATCGAAAAAATGGACGTCTTCTCCAATGTGCGTCTCTATTCCCAGATCGGCGTCCACGTCCACGCCTATTCCTGCTCTCTGGGGAAATGCCTTCTTTCCAACTATTCCGCAGAGGAGGTGCGGCACATCATGTCGAACTGCAGGTTCGTCCGATTTACGGACAAAACGCTTTCCTCCATGGATGAACTGATCGCCGACCTGGACGCCGTGCGCCGCCGCGGCTGGGCCCTTGACGATGAAGAATCAGAAATCGGGCACCGCTGCCTTGGCGCTCCCATCTACGACTATCGGGGCGACATCATCGCCGCCATCTCCGCGAGCGGCCCCACCAGCGTCTTCACGGAAGACCGGATCGAGAGTGTCGCGTCGTATCTGACAGAGCAGGCGATGGAGATCTCCCGCACCATGGGATATACCGGCTGACTTCTCTCACAGGTACAAAGAACACTGCACATGGCGTGGACGAGGAACACCGATCCTTCACGGTACAAAGCGCGGTCGAACCCTCACGATACAAAGGACGCCGATCTCTCACGAAACAAAAAAGAGCGCCGAACCTGCCGGGTGCATCACAAAAAAAGCCCGCCGCCGGAGTCTGTGACACTGTCATCACAGACTCCGGCGGCGGAGTTATGCTTTGAGTCAGAGATCAGAAAATATTTTTCAGTACAATCGTCTTACTGCGGGTCATCTCATTGAAGGTTGAGAATACGCCCTCGGTACCGATTCCGCTGTCTTTGTAGCCTCCGAAAGGCTGCTCGAATGCGCGGAAGAAACTGGCTCCGTTGATGACCGCACCGCCGGCCTCCATTTTGGACGCAACGCGGAACGCCGTCTTCTGGTCACGGGTGAATACGCAGCTGGAAAGTCCGAATCTGGAGCGGTTTGCGATGGCAATCGCTTCCTCCTCGGTGTCGAATCCGATAATCGGAACGACCGGTCCGAAGATTTCCATGTCGGACGCCACATCCGCGTCGGCCGGCACATCCACGATGACCGTCGGCTCATAAAATGCACCGTCCCGGTGACCGCCGAGAATGATCTTTCCGCCCTGTTCCACGGTTTTGTTCACCTGTGCCTCCACCTTGACGGCCGCCTTCTCACTGATCAGACATCCGATCTCAGTGTCCGGATCATCCGGCTGCCCCACCTTCAGACGCTTAATCCGTGCGACGGCCTTCTCTGCGAATTCATCCTTCAGAGAGTTATGAATCAGGAACCGCTTGCTCGCGCAGCAGACCTGACCGGTATTGTACATTCTGCCCCAGACAAGTTCTTCGACAGCCAGATCCACATCGCCGTCCTCCATGACAATGAACGCATCGTTGCCGCCCAGCTCCAGAGCAGTATGGGTCAGATTGTCCGCACAGAGCCTCGCGGTGGAAATTCCCACTTCCGTGCTGCCCGTCAAAGTTACAAGATGCACCCTGGGATCTGTAATCGCAGCCTCCTTGACCGCGCCCGGCGCAGTCAGACACTGAATCGCGCCGTTGGGAACGCCGGCCTCACAGAGCAGTCCGGTCAGCTTCAGCAGCGTCAGCGGATTGTCCGAGCTGGGAAGCACGATCGCCGCATTCCCCATCATCAGCGCCGGCGCCACCTTCTGGTCAAACAGGTCGCAGGGGAAATTGAACGGAATGACACAGGCCACGACGCCGATCGGTTCGCGGGTGATCAGCTGCAGATTCGTATCCTGTCCCTGCTCTGTGCCCTGCGGGATAATGCTCCCGTAATAATGCTTGGCGTGCTCCATGAATCCGCTGAACCCGATGGGAATATTCCCGATCTCCGCCTGCGCCTCACGAATCGGCTTCCCGTTCTCCGCGCAGAGCGTCTGCGCCAGGTCATCTTTGTTCACCTCTACCAGCTGAAGGAACTTCTTCAGCACCTCAGCGCGCTTCCAGACCGGAAACTCCGCCCAGATCTTCTGGCCCTCAACTGCGGCGTCCACCGCGGATTTCACATCCGCTTCCGTCGCACGGGGCACAGATTCGATGACCGCTCCTGTCGCCGGATTGGTGACGTCAAAGGTTTTTCCGCTTTCACTGTCTACATACTTTCCGTTTATTACCATTTTCATACAAAATCACCTCCGTATGCTTCCGTCGTATGCTCTATCCTATTTTTCGAATCCCGCAAAGGAAAGCATCAGCCCTCCGCAGGTGTTTCTGCCGTCGTCCTCATATCCGAACTCGCCGAAGGTGAACTCGGTGATGAAGGGAACGCCGCCGGCGGCGTCCTTCAGCGCCTTCGCAACCTCATCGATGCGATCGCCGATGCCCGCTCTTCTGCCGCCGCAGTGAACCAGCATATAGGCACCGGGCTCCTTCCCGAGCTTTGTCTTCAGCTTCTCCAGCGTCTCACCGGTAGAGGAAATCAGCTGATCGACAGACCCTTCCATCAGGATCATCGCTGTACCGACCGCCGCGTTGTTGCCAATATTGAAGGTCATGTCCTCGTTCGCACTCTGGGGATGCCGGATCGCAATCAGGTCTCCCAGAGGATCCTTCACTCCCACCGGAGCGGTAACCGAATATCCCAGGAGATTTCCGCCCTCAATTTCATCTTTCTTAGCGCCGGTCCACTCCATGTATTTCTCCAGCGCCGGAACTCCGTCAATCTCGCAGATCTTCCGGTAATCCTCGACCTTCGTGATGATGCCGACCTTCTCAGTCTCCTTATATGCACCTGTATATACATCGGCAAAGGCTTTGTCGGTGTAGAAGAAGGCTACCGCAACGCCGTCCGGCGTAACCATGTCCGAGGTGTACAAAACCCACTCTCCTGTAATCGTATTGTCCGCGGCGCTTCCGCCGAACATCGGAACGCGTCCGATGACCTCCGTGATTCCCTTCAGATAGAATTCCTCTTCACCCGGAGAGGCTACCATGAAGAAATAATCCGGAGCGCAGTCCTTTCCGGCGTTTTTCATCGCCTCGACCGCGACCTTGTGGCCTGTCGCCCGTGCGTCACCCTCTTTTGGAGATCCCGCGACTCCGACGGTCATGTCCGCATCCCCCATCGCCATGATTCCTACGAATCCGTCGTCTCCGGTCACAAAGCCCTGATCCGTAATGACTCCCGTAAAGGAAGTGTTGCCGATCAGAGGTACCCCGGGAAGCTCTTTACTGACCGCTCCCAGCAATGCCTTTGTGTCATACTGGACGCCGCTGTAAACGAACGCCACCTTCGCGTCCTCAACCGCCTTTACTGCAGCCGCAGCTTCTTTTCCCGCCAGCTCCGGGCTGGCGTTCACACTTGTTCCGGTTTTTGCACTCAACATATAGATCCCTCCAATCTGATTTTTCGAAATTCTTTATTTGTTTAGATAATACTCCATTCACGGAAAAAGTCAACGAACCCGGTTTTGTTCTGAGATACTCCTGTTTCACGATGCGGAACGGCAGATTTTCTTCCGGCATACATATCTCGCACAGAACCGCTTTCAATCCCGTCGACGTAAGAAATACAGCCGTCTCCCATTCCTTCAGTTCCGGGCAAATTATCCGATAACTCATCCGGAAAACCTTTCGAAATTCTTTGTTTTCCGCCGAAAAACAGCGTATAATGAAGAAACAGTTAACGCACACGCAGCACCGGCAGCACAGGATTATCTTCGTGGCGCCGCCGGGCCGCAGCTGAAAGGAATTCTGAAAATGAACAATCTCAC